>NZ_JBHVVB010000002.1:0-928380 GCF_042883835.1 Paenibacillus sp. NPDC058177
GGGTTTGGGTTTGGGTTTGGGTTTGGGTTTGGGTTTGGGTTTGGGTTTGGGTTTGGGTTTGGGTTTGGGTTTGGGTTTGGGTTTGGGTTTGGGTTGTGATCCAGTAACGGGATTTTCTCCTGTTATTTTAGCTAATATTTGCTTTTCGCCTCAATTAACAGGAATTTCTCCAGTTATTCATCCCCTGTTTGGCAAAAAAGCCAATATCGCAGCTTATTAGCAGGAGTTTTTCCTGTTAATACTTTCAAAAGTGCCCAGAAGACAAAATTAGCTGGAACTTTTCCTGTTATTTATCTGCACAATATGGCATATGGCTGTATTGCAATCTGCGTTGGAGAATTTCAGAGCTTAGAGCTGCACACATCAGAGTTCGGCACACTTCTGTCCTCACACCTGGTCCTCACACCTGAGTTCGTACACCTAGTTCGTACACCTAGTTCGTACACCTAAGTTCGGACAACCAAAGTCCACACACTCGTCTCTGAACGCACAAAAAAACCGGGGCATCACGCCCCGGCTTTCACACATATACCGTATAGTCTCTTTGCTGCAGCAGGATCTTGGCTCGCTCCATGTCCGTCTCCTGACGGAAGGACAGGCGCATGATCCCGGGAACATCTTCCCGGCTCTCAATAATCTGCACGTTGCTAAGGTTGATACCCTGATCGCCCAGTTCGGTCGCAATCCGTCCGATAATACCCGGATGGTCCGGCACATCAATATGAAGGTCGAACAACGGCGTGATGATGCCCTTACGCCGCTCCGGAAGCTGACTGCGGAAGCTGTTCGCTTCGTGAAAAGCCTGTTCAATCCCCGTTCCATCTCCGGCCTCCAGCAAGCCGATAAAAGCATCGACCTCCTGGTTCCAGTCCTTCAATAGGCGCAGCATTACAGAACGGTTGTTGAGCAGAATATCACGCCAAATCACAGGATCACTGGAAGCAATCCGTGTAATATCACGGAAACCACCCGCAGCTAATGTGCTATATAGCGAATCCTTATTGTCATAAGCATGAATTTGGTTCACCAGCGCCACAGCTATGATGTGCGGCAGGTGGCTAATGGCACCAACGATCTCGTCATGGTGCTCCGGGTCCAGCCTTACAATCTGTGCTTTCGTATGTAAAAGCAGAGATGACAATGAA
This sequence comes from Paenibacillus sp. NPDC058177, assembly GCF_042883835.1. Classification (NCBI taxonomy): domain Bacteria; kingdom Bacillati; phylum Bacillota; class Bacilli; order Caryophanales; family Paenibacillaceae; genus Paenibacillus; species Paenibacillus sp. NPDC058177. Next base: position 1,146 of record NZ_JBHVVB010000002.1, read on the forward strand.
TGATAAGCCTCCTCCGGTACATCAGGTGGAGGTGTTAGTACATAGTATGCGTTCTCGAACAAGAGTGAAGAGGCTGCTTCCACCCCGGAACGCTCGGAGCCTGCCATCGGATGCCCACCAATAAAGTGCACATCCGGCAAATCAAGCGTGAGCGCACATGCGGAGATGCTGGCTTTGGTGCTGCCGACATCTGTAATGATGCAGCCTGGTTTCAGTGGGAGCTTACTGAGCTGAATAAGGTATTCCTCCAGCAGTCCTACAGGTACACATAAAAAAATAAAATCGGCATCAAGTGCCGCTTCCTCGACAGAAAGCGTGGCATGATCAACCACGCCTCTGCTAAGGTATTTCTGAACGAGTTCAGGACGGTGGGCATGGCCTACAACGGTCAGGCCCTCCTTGCCTTTAAAGCAAAGGGCCAGAGAGCCTCCGATCAGACCGACACCGAATATTGCTATTTTTGTCGTCATGTTCTTTGAACTACCTGCCTTCTGTGTTTTCAGTTCACTTGTATCACGTTATGCCAGTACACCTTGCTCGGACAACACAGCTTCGAGCGCAGCGATTAGGGCTTTATTCTGCTCAGTGGAACCCACCGTAGCACGAATGTAAGTCGGATACACTTGATGACCTGCTCTGACGATGACCCCTTTGCGAAGTAACGCATCAAAGATCTCCAGTCCAGGTTTACGCACATCCACCATAATGAAATTACCGTGCGCCGGGAAAGATTTCAGACCAAGGCGTTCAAACTCCCCTTGAAGCTGCACAATGCCGGCACTGTTAAGACGACGACATTCTTGTACATAGTCCTGATCCTGCAGAGCAGCCAGCGCTGCTGCCTGAGAAACTCTGGTTGTATTGAATGGCTCGCGCACCTTGTTGATCAACGAAATGATAGCTGGGCTGGCAACACCGTAGCCAATCCGCAGAGCAGCCAATCCGTAGATTTTGGAGAAGGTACGCAGCACTACAAGATTAGAATAGGTGCCTAGCAGCTTGATACCATCTGTGTAGGACAGATCGGTAACGTACTCGCAGTATGCCTCATCAAGCACAACCATGACATGTGCAGGCACTGCATCCAGGAAGGCAAGCAGAGCATCATGCGCTACAATGGTTCCTGTAGGGTTATTAGGGTTGCAGATCCAGATGATCTTGGTGCGGTCCGTAACACGGGCCAGGATGCCATCTAGGTCATGTGTCCCGTCGATCAGCGGCACTTCAATTGTAATCGCGCTTTCGATGTCCGCATTGCTCTTATAGACAGAGAAGGTCTGATCAGCCATGATCGTCTCATCGCCAGGCAAGAGGAATGCACGAGTGATCAACGCGATGATTTCGTCGGAGCCACAGCCAAAAATAATATTGTCATTCTTCACGCCAAGATGGGCAGCCAGCGCAGTTGTCAATTCAACAGCCGACCCGTCCGGGTAAAGATACAGATTGTCCAGTTCCTTGATAATCGCGGCTTTCGCGCTGGGCGAAGCCCCGTAAGGATTCTCATTCGAAGCCAGCTTAATAACTTCCTTTAAGCCAAGCTCTCTTTTAACATCTTCAATAGGTTTCCCTGGTTTGTAGACTGGCAAGTCTACGATATTCGGTTTAGGATTCATGAACCGTCCTCGCTCTCCATATTGTAGTTATGGTTTTAATTGTGCCACAAATTCACGAATTTGCAACAGCCCCGCCTGGCGAGTGGAAGGGTTATCCAGCAGAGGAATCACATCCTCCACTTTGCGGACGATCGCACTGCCCACCACAACCCCGTCACATATCTTGGCGAAGCGGGCTACCTGTTCACCCGTCGAGATTCCAAATCCCACAGCAACCGGAAGATCTGTCGCTTCGCGTACGGATTGGATAAAGGCATCGACGCCTTCATGAAAAGATGACCGTTCCCCCGTAACACCCAGCGAAGATACGCAATACACGAAACCGCTGGCCCCGTTCACAATTCGGGCGATACGTTCGCTAGAGGTTGGAGCCACCAGCGGTACTAGATTAATTCCGGCGGCGCGGCTGCGGCGGCGCATATCCTCCGCTTCCTCGATGGGTAGATCAGGAATAATCAGGCCACTGATTTCATGAGCGTCGAGTTCGGCAAAGAAGTTGTCCAGGCCCATTTGCAGCACGGGATTGTAGTAGGTGAACAAAATGAACGGCAGCTGGCTGCCGGCTTGACGCGCTTTGAGCGCGGTCTCCATACAAGTGCGGATATTAACCTGTCCGCGCAGCGCCCGTGTGGAAGCCCGCTGAATGACCGGACCGTCAGCAAGCGGATCGGAATAAGGTACTCCCAGCTCCAGGATGTCCGCTCCGGCGGCTTCCAGTTCGGCGATAATGGCCAATGTCGTCTCCAGATCCGGATCACCCACGGTAAGAAAAGGAATCAACGCCGTACGTCCTTCAGCCTTCAGCTTCCGGAACACCAGATCCATCCGGTTCGTCGTTTCGGTTGTCATGCTTTTTCCGCCCCTTCCGTGTACGCCATAATCGATTCTACATCCTTATCGCCACGGCCGGACAAACAGATGACTACGATATCATCCTTCGTCAAGGTTGGCGCAATCTTCACTACCTGAGCAATGGCGTGAGCCGACTCCAAGGCAGGAATGATACCTTCTGTGACACACAGCAGCTTGAGAGCATCCAGCGCTTCAGCATCGGTGATCGGTACATACTGCGCACGCTTGATATCCTTCAGATAGGAATGCTCTGGTCCAACACCCGGATAATCCAGACCTGCCGATATGGAGTGAGCTTCCTGCACCTGGCCATATTCATCCTGCAACAGATAGCTCATCGAGCCCTGGAAGACCCCATGGGTTCCCTTGCTCATGGTAGCTGCATGATAAGGCGTGTCCACCCCTTTACCCGCTGCTTCAACACCGATCAGTCCAACATTCTCATCTTCCACAAAAGGATAGAACATCCCGATGGCATTGCTGCCTCCTCCGATTGCCGCGACCAGCAGATCTGGCAGACGGCCTTCGGCCTCCAGAATCTGACGGCGGGTCTCATCCCCGATCACCCGCTGGAAGTTGCGGACCATCATCGGATACGGGTGCGGTCCTACCGCTGAACCCAGTACGTAGAATGTATCATCTACATGACTGACCCAATAGCGGAGTGCTTCGTTACCGGCATCTTTGAGCGTTCGCGTACCGGAGGTTACAGGAATAACCTCTGCGCCAAGCAGCTTCATGCGGAAAACGTTCAAGGCCTGACGGCGAGTATCCTCCTCACCCATGAATACCTTACACTCCATCCCGAGCAGTGCTGCCACAGTAGCGGTAGCAACACCATGCTGGCCTGCACCGGTCTCGGCGATCACCTTCGTTTTCCCCATCTTTTTAGCCAGAATCCCTTGCGCAATAGCGTTGTTGATCTTATGCGCACCGGTATGGTTAAGGTCTTCCCGCTTCAGATAGATTTTGGCTTCGCCCAGATGCTTGCTAAGGCGTTCCGCGTAATACAACGGCGTCTCCCGTCCGGAGTATTGCTTGAGCAGATAATCTATTTCTTCCTGAAAAGCAGGGTCTGCCGAATGCTTGCGGTAGGCTTCCTCCAGCTCAATCAGTGCATTCATCAAAGTCTCGGGTACGAAGCGGCCCCCGAAAGAACCGAAACGTCCATGCTGATCCGGTACCTGTGTCATGATTGCTTCACCCTTTCCACAAAAGCGGTCATTTTGATAATATCCTTGATGCCGTCGCTCTCTACACCACTGGAGACATCTACGCCGTCCGGCGCGTATTGCTCCAGTAGCTCCCCAACATTGCCGGGATGAAGCCCGCCGGCGACAAACAGCGGCAGTCCATGTGCAGCAGCCGCTTCTCGGTAAGCCGGTATCAGTTCCCAGGCAAAGGTTCGGCCGGAACCCCCACTCTGCAAAGGATCGTAGGTATCCAGCAGGAGCGCATCTACACTCCCTGCGTACAATTCAAGAGAAGCCAGACCTTTACCGGCAGCAGCACCGTCCGTCTCCTGCACCGATAGGGCCTTCCATACCTGAGCTTCAGGAAAAGCAAGCTTCACCGCCCGGCAAAATGCCGGGCTCTCATTCCCGTGCAGCTGAATGACATCCAGCTGCACGACATCAAGCAACTCTCTGAGCTCTGCCAGCTCAGGATTGACAAAGACACCGGCAGCCTTGGGAATGCTGCCGGTCTTCCAATTCCGCAGCTCCGCAATCAGCGCTGCGGCTCTTTCCGTCGTCACGTTTCGACGGCTGGGAGCAAAGACGAACCCGATATAATCCAAAGGCAAGCGCTCCATAGATTTTAGCACTTCAACGTCCTGAAGTCCACAGATTTTTACCTTTGTCTCAGCCATGACGGACACGGCCCTTTCCTTCGGGTAGAGGACCCAGCAGAACATTCACTGCAGTCTCTACATCTGGCTGGCGCATCAAGTACTCTCCGACCAGCACACCCTGCGCCCCTGTTGTGGCTAAATAGGCGATATCCGCAGGTCCGGCAATCCCGCTCTCGCTGATCACCGGCACACCCGCCGGAATTTCTCCGGCCAGCTCTGCTGTGGTGGCAAGCGAAGTCTCGAACGTCCGCAGATTACGGTTATTGATCCCCAGCAGCACATGTGGGGCCGTTCCTTTTCCGGTATCCAATACAGTCGCAAGCTCGCTGCGATCATGTACCTCAATCAGCACATCGAGACCAATACTGGCAGCTGTATCTGTGAACGAAGCCAATGCTGCCGGTGTCAGGATAGCCGCGATCAGCAGCACCGCGTCCGCGCCAAGCAGGCGGGCTTCATAGATTTGCTTTTCATCGATGATAAAATCCTTACGCAGCAGCGGTAGTCCAACTGCCTCGCGAACCTGCTGCAGATAAGCGCCGCTGCCTTGAAAATATTCCTTGTCCGTCAGCACGGACAAGCAATCCGCGCCTCCTGCTTCATAACCCCTGGCAATGGCAACAGGGTCGAAATCGGCACGGATCAAGCCTTTGGAGGGTGATGCCTTTTTCACTTCGGCGATCAGTCCCATTTCCCGGTTCCTGCGGCTCACCAGGGCTTCACGGAAGCCTCTGGTTCCCGGCAGTGCTGCAATATCGCGTTCAGCCTGGGCTAGCGAAAAGCTGGCCGCCAGCGTCTCTACTTCTTTAATTTTGGTGGCAACAATTTTATCAAGATACATAGTTAAGTTCCTCCGTCATCGCTACAAGCTGTTCCAGCTTGGATAATGCCTGCCCTGAATCTACTACTGCCTTAGCCTTCTCCACGCCTCCGGCCAGCGTATCGGCAAGACCTGCTACATAGATGCAGGCTCCCGCATTTGCCAGAACAATATCCCGGTATGGGCTGACTTGGCCTTGCAGTACCGATGTAATAATTGCTGCATTCTCAGCTGCATCTCCACCCAATACGTCTTCCAGCGGATGCATGGTGAGACCCAGCTCCTGTGGCGTCACCTCATAGGTGCTAACCACACCATTCTTTAGCTCCGACACCAGTGTCGGTGCCGAGATACTGATCTCATCCAGACCATCCAGGCTGCTGACGACCATAGCCCGCTTGGAGCCAAGCTCCTTCAGTACAGTCGCTATGGTTGCTGTCTTGCTGCGGTCATAGATGCCAAGAAGCTGGCGGTCTGCACCAGCGGGGTTAGTTAGTGGACCAAGCATGTTAAATACTGTACGAACACCCAGCTCACGGCGTGGTGCCGCCGCATGCCGCATGGAGGGATGATAGATCTGTGCGAACAGGAAGCAAATGCCGATACTGTCCAGACATTGACGTGCCTGCTCGGCATTGAGATGGATATTAACGCCCAGAGCTTCCAGCACATCAGCACTGCCAGCGCGTCCTGAGGCCGAACGATTGCCGTGCTTGGCGACCCTTACAGACGCTGCAGCCGAAATAATCGCCGAGACTGTGGAAATGTTGAACTTATGAATACCCGAGCCGCCTGTGCCGCAAGTGTCCAGTAGACGGGCACTCTCTGTAGATACATGCGTACCGAAGCCGCGCATCGCTTCCGCAAACCCGGTAATTTCATCTACGGTTTCCCCTTTAATCCGCAGTGCGGTTAGTAGGCCACCAATCTGTGCAGAAGATGCCTTTCCGTCCATAATCGCGCCCATAATGTCCCGCGCCTCGTTACGGGAAAGATCCTTGCCTTCTATCAAACCGGCGAGTCCCGATTGTATCAATTTCGTTGCCTCCATGCTCTCTTCCTCCTGTTCAGTTGAATGATTCTATCAAGGGGTATATTCATACATGTAATCCTGATTGATTACCTGTTTCTCTTTGACTTGTGCCGGAAACATCGCTTCTGCCATCCGGATCGCCTTCAGCATGCCTTTCGCCTTGTTCATTGTTTCTTCGTACTCTTTCTCGGGAACGGAATCCCACACAATTCCCGCCCCAGCCTGCACATAGGCTCTGCCTTCACGGAAAATAATGGTGCGGATCGTGATGCAGGAGTCCATGTTACCGGAAAACCCGAGATAACCTATAGCGCCTGCATAAGCGCCCCGTGCTTCCTGTTCCAGCTCCGCGATGATTTCCATCGCCCGTAGCTTCGGTGCGCCAGAGACTGTTCCCGCTGGCAAGCAGGAAAGGAAGGCATCGAAGAAATCTTTGTCCTCGGCCAGTGTGCCCGACACTCCGGAGACCATATGCATAACATGCGAGTATTTCTCAATCTCCATGAATGAATCGCATTTTACGGTGCCGAATTTCGAGACCCGCCCAAGATCATTACGTCCAAGATCGACGAGCATCAGATGCTCGGCGCGCTCTTTTTCATCCTCCAGCAATTCGGCAGCCAGCGCACGGTCCGCAGCTTCATTTGCACCTCTGGGACGGGTTCCGGCGATCGGCCGTGTCTCCACCCTGCTGCCATCCACTTTAACCAATGCCTCTGGCGAGGTGCCGACGATGATCTCCTCATCCATTTTCAGATAATACATATATGGTGAAGGATTAAGTGTTCTCAGCAGACGGTAGACATGAAGCGGTGAGACCTCAGTTTCAATATGCAGCCGTTGTGACAGCACCACTTGAAAAATATCTCCGGCCCGGATATACTCCTTGGCCTGCTCCACATTGTTCATATACTGTTCCTTCGTCAGATTTGAGTGGATATCTCCCAGCTCAATATCTTCAGGAAGACTGCGCTTGTTAACGTTCTCCTTGGGCCCTTCTTTCTGCAATTCTTCGGCCATTTCCTCCAGACCCGCACTAAGAGCCTCATAACTTACGCGAATGTCTGCATCAGTGTCGCCGTCCTTAATATGCAGATTGCCAATCAGCAGAAGCTGCTGTTTCACATGATCGAACACAATAATCCGGTCGCAAAACATAAAACGAATATCATCCATCTTCAGATCATCATTAGCATGCGGGGAGAGCTTCTCGTAATACTGCAGCAGATCATATCCGAAGAATCCGATAGCTCCACCTGTAAACGGAGGCATCTCAGGCAGCTTGGGACTACGGTAGGAACGAAGTAGCGCCTTAAGCTCCTCTATCGGCTTGCCTTTCAGGTGCTTTTTCTCACCGCCAACCTCTACCTCGATCACTCCCTTTTTGCCGGAGATCAACAGGAACGGGTCGCTGCCAATGAAGGAATACCGGGCCCACTGGATGCCGCCCTCCACACTTTCAAGCAAAAATGCGTGGTCACGTGAAGCAAAACGCTGGAAGAGCCGGATCGGCGTCTCCATATCGGCAAGCAGCCGTTTTACGACAGGGATCAGATTATAGTCCCGCGACAGTGCCACTACTTGTTCAACACTCGGATTCGTCATTGGGTTACCTCCTGAGGGAATGGTTGGTTTATAAAAATCAAAAAAACCTCTACCGAAGTAGAGGTTTGTGTAAGTAAGTATATGAAATAGAGCATAGGACAATCAGCAGCGCATTTGCAGAAATATCCCTAAATGGCTGCACTGAATACACTTATCCCGTAATCAGTCAACTCAAAAAAAGAATCTTTCTCACTCTATGCTCTCAGCTAATCTCATCTAAATCCTGTACTCAACTCAGCTATACTCATCTCAACTAAACTAAACTCTGCTATACTCGGCTAACTACACTATACATGATGACAGAGGTCACTGACAACCCCGAATCATTAATTTATGACTTGGTCTGTGATAAGTCTGGACGAAGCTTGCGCGCTTCATTCAAATAAACATGATGGATCTCACGCTGTGCCTTCTCCGTATTAACCTGTACCATCAGACGGATACATTGGGGCAGGCTGCCCTTGACCGGAATCTCAACGGCACACATCAGCGGCACCATTTCCCAGCCTTCCATCTCCCGAATGGCTCGGGCCGGGAATGTAGCATCCAAGTCCTCAGTCATCGTAATCCAGACACTGCAAATATCCTCGGCAATAACATCATTGCGTTCTACGATCTCCCGCAATAGCACAACGGTCTCCCGCAGAATCTCTGCCTCTTCATTGCCCGTCACGGTTGTTGCTCCGCGAATCCCCCGGTTTACCACGGGCTCCCCTCCTTCTTGAGCTGTGCAATAACCTCGCGTACCAGCGATGCCTGCACATCATCCACAATACTTACCGCCCCGATATCATCCGGTACGATAAAGGTCATTCGACCTTCTTTGAATTTCTTGTCATGCATCATCGCTTCCATCAGCTCGTCCTCACTGTACTCGGCAGGAAGAGTGACTGGAAGTCCAAGTGACGTCAGCATGGAGACCGTCTCATCATAGATAGATTTGTCACGACCCAGCTTCACAGCCAGAAGTGCCGAACCTGCCATTCCAATAGCAATGGCTTCCCCATGCAGGAATACTCCATAGCCGCCAACCGCTTCAATCGCATGGCCAATTGTGTGTCCAAGGTTCAGAATGGCACGCAGACCCTGCTCACGTTCATCGGTTGACACAACCTGAGCCTTAATGGCACAGCCGCGTTCTAACGCATAACCTAGAGCTTCAGGCTGCAGTGCCAGCAGTTCAGCCGCATGCTCCCGACACCAGTAAGCAAAATCCTTATCCAGGATGAGGCCATGCTTCACTACTTCCGCAAGGCCGGAAGAGACTTGACGTGCCGGTAATGAAGCCAGCGTATCCAAATCATAGAGCACCATTGACGGCTGATAAAAAGCACCGATCATATTCTTCGCCAGCGGATGATTCACTGCCACCTTGCCGCCTACACTACTGTCATGTGCCAGAATCGTTGTAGGAATTTGGAGGAATCCGATTCCCCGCATGTAAGTTGCGGCCACGAAGCCTGCCAAATCACCAACAACACCACCGCCCAGGGCCAGCACCGCCGAACGGCGGTCCAGTCCAGCCTGGATAGCTGTAGTCATTACCTCTTCATAGACGGCCAGCGACTTGGAAGCTTCACCAGCTGCAATAATGTGATGAACAACAGTATATCCATAGTCCCTCAAGGCAGCTTCCAATGCTGGAAGGTAGCGCGGGGCTACTTCTGAATCGCTGACGATCAGCAGCGGGCTGCGAACCGGGAATCCGGCCTCCGCACATCGCTCGCCAATCTCTGCCAGCAGGCCGCTGCCGATATGAATCGGATAAGAACGTTCACCCAATTCCACCCTGATGCTGCGCATGACTAGTAACGCTCCAGTTGGGCGAGGTAGTTGTCATAGTTGGCCTTGATTTCTTCCATGGAATCTCCACCGAATTTGTCAAGGAAGCCTTTCGCAATCTCCCATGCCACAACATTCTCCAGAACTACACATGCTGCTGGCACTGCACAGGCATCCGAACGTTCAACTTGGGCCGTGAACGGCTCCTTCGTGTCAATATCCACGCTTTGCAGTGGCTTGTAGAGCGTAGGGATTGGCTTCATAACGCCGCGAACCACTACCGGCATGCCGTTGGTCATGCCACCTTCAAAACCGCCCAGACGATTGCTCGCCCGGTAGTACCCTTTGGAGGCCTCGTAGGCAATCTCGTCATGCACCTGCGAACCGCGCAGCTTGCCTGTTTCAAAGCCGATACCGATTTCCACGCCCTTGAACGCATTGATGGACATTACCGCTCCGGCAATGGCACCATCCAGCTTGCGATCAGACTGAACATGGCTGCCTAGTCCGATAGGAAGACCTTCAACAATACACTCGACGATACCTCCGATGGAGTCGCCTTCTTCTTTGATCTTGTCTATGTAGGACTCCATTTTTTGTTCTGTCTCTTTATCCACAACTCTTACAGAGGATTCCTCTGTACGGGCGATCAATTCATCGATAGGCAGATCATTCGCAGGCGCTTCAATCTCGCCGATTCGAATAACCTGTCCAGCAATTTTCACGCCAAACGCCGCCAGAAACTGTCTGGCTACCGCGCCGCAGGCCACTCTTGCTGCCGTCTCACGTGCGCTGGAGCGCTCCAGTACATTACGAAGGTCGGTATGGTTGTACTTCAAACCACCGTTAAGATCCGCATGACCTGGACGTGGGCGATTAACCCGGCGTTTCTCTTCGTCGCTGCCAGGAATCGGCTCGATGTTCATGATATTTCTCCAGTGCGTCCAGTCCTTATTCTCTACAACTAGCGCTACTGGCGCACCTGTGGTGTAACCATGACGTACCCCCCCAACAATCTGGGCGGTATCTTTCTCAATTTGCATCCGCCGGCCACGGCCATATCCTTTTTGACGGCGCTGCAATTGGAAATTCAACTCTTCAAAATTCAGTGTAAGATTGCTTGGCAATCCCTCGATAATGGCAGTAAGCTGGGGGCCGTGCGTTTCCCCCGCTGTTAAATAGCGTAAACTCATGCTGCGTTCCCCCTTCACACTTTTAAACTGTAAACCGCTAAAATGTTGATGATCTTTGCTCATTATAGTATAGGGAATCCGCTTTGACAAGGAAGTCAGTTCCTTGTAGAGATCCTTCCAGGAAGTTAAAAAGCGCCGCCTATACCCTTTTGGGTATAAACGACGCCGCTCTGGGCCCGGATGATGCAGATCAGCTTCCGACACGCCGTCTGCCCTCGGGCAAGACTTTATTGTCCGCCTCTAGCTGTAACAGGGTCTTAAGCTGCACATCATCCATGCCGAGAATTTGCCCGCACTCACGAACGGTAATGAAACCGCGCCGATAGGCGGCAATAACCTTACTTTTGTCCATCAGTTAAACGACCTTTCGCTTCGTACTGAGAATGCTATCTAAGATCCAGTATCGCTGGAACCAGTGCAAAGTATACGTACAGGCTGCTTAAAAGATGGAAAAGAAGATTTTATTTTTTCCGGTAGAAGAACGTTTCCGTCGTTTCAAAGCCATACTGGCCCGGGGTGAAAATCTGCTCCGTGCTGCCGACAAAAAGATACCCGCCGGGACGAAGGCTTTGCGCGAATTTGTGATACAGCTTATGCTTCGCTTCCTCCGTGAAATAGATCATCACGTTGCGGCAAATAATGAGGTCGAACCCGTCATCGAACTTGTCCAGCAGCAGATTCTGCTTGCGGAAATCGACATGCTTCTTCACAGAATCGCTGACCTTGAGAACCGGACCTTCCGGTGCAAAATAGCGGGCCGCCACATCCTGTGGCACATCCTTAATGGAACGCTCCAGATACAGCCCCTGCTTCGCCTTTGCTAAGGCACCATCATCAATGTCTGTAGCAAGAATACCCGTCTGCCCCAGAATGCCCTTATCAGACAAGATCATCGCCAGCGTATACGGCTCTTCCCCGGTCGAACAGGCAGCGCTCCACAGCTTCAGCTTGCGGCTGGAACGTTCCAGTTCTGGAAGGATGACATCCCGCAGCACTTCCCAGCGATTAGGATTACGCCAAAATTCGGAGACATTGATAGTCATCCGATCCAAAAATTCGTAGAATAAGGCCTTGTCCTTAAGCATCGCCGCGTAGAAATCGGTGAAGCTTCTATAATTATTTTTCATCCGCAACGTGGTCAGACGACGCTTCATCTGCGCTTCTTTGTACTGAGCCAGGTCGATACCTGTGCTCTGCTTGACGTTATGAATAAACCCGAGATAATCCGGGTCTGTTGTTACTGTTTGATTATCAAGATCAGACATTCTATCTCCTGCCTCCCGCCCGAAACTTACATCCAGACTGCGATGTCTTTGTTATACTGCACCAATTCTTCGGGAGCAAAGAAATTGGCGATTTCCCGTTCCGCACTTTCCGGCGAATCGGAACCATGAATCAAGTTAAGCGGGGTGTGACTGGCAAAATCACCGCGGATTGTTCCCGGCAGTGCCTCCCCAACCTTGGTCTTGCCGATGAGCAGACGACTCAGGGCAATCACATCATCGCCTTCCCAGACCATTGCAAATACAGGACCAGACGTAATGAAGCCCACCAGCTCATGGAAAAAATCCTTGCCTTCATGCTCTGCATAATGTCTCTTGGCCTGCTCTTCCGTAACTTGAATCAGCTTGGCAGCAGCCAGCTTAAAGCCCTTATCTTCCAGACGGGCTACAATCCGCCCGATCAATCCGCGCTGAACACCGTCCGGCTTAATCATCAGATATGTTTTTTCCATAGGTCACTCTCCATTTTCCTATACATAGGATGGGTGTTTATGAGAATTTAAGGAAGTATATACTTTCTGATATTAGCAGAAACCGGGCAATATGTGAACGCTTAAATCATTTAATAAGCCCGACCTGTTACGAAAAAAGCAATATCACGAAGGCTTCGCTTCGTCTTGTTATTCGGCAGTGCTTCAAGCGCAGTCAGAGCCTTCTCAATATAACGGGAAGCCAGATCCTCGGCCCTGGTAATCCCCTCTCCCGACAGAATCAGGTCGATGGCACGGCCTACCCCTCTTTGACCTTTGCGAATAGCATCCAGCTCCTCCAGCAGAGGAAGCCGTAAGCGCTCATCCTCCAGACTATAAATGACAGGAAGGGTGATGTTGCCCTGTCGCATATCACTACCCGGCGGCTTTCCGATTTGTTTCTCCGTCCCGGAAAGATCGAGCAGATCATCACGGATCTGAAACGCCATACCGACGTTGTATCCGTAATTATAGAGCAGCCGCGCCACCCCTGGCTCGGCATCTGCAGCAAGCGCGCCAAGCTGGCAGCTGATCGCAATCAGCAGTGCTGTCTTACGGCGGATACGCCGCAGATAATGGCGTACACTCTGCCCGCTGTTAAAAAAATCCCGGATCTGCTCCATCTCTCCGATAGACATTTCCACCATCGCTCTGGATAAAATCTCATGAATGCGCGGATTCTTCAGCTCAGTAGTCATCACAAGCGCCTTGGCGTAGATATAATCCCCTGTGTACATGGCAATTTTATCATCCCACTTGGCTTTGACCGTTTGCTCACCGCGGCGCAGCTCGGCATCATCTATGACATCATCATGTACTAGTGAAGCGCTGTGAATCAGCTCCAAAGGAACAGCCACCCGCTTCAGCTTCTCCAGGTCATAGGTTCCGAATTTGCCGCCCATGAGTACAAAGACAGGGCGCAGGCGTTTGCCCCCAGCCTTCAGCAGATGCAGCGAGGTCTCGGTCAGCAGTTCGTTGTCACCCTGAACACTGCGGTACAGTTCTTTTTCAATCTGGTCCATATCCTTATTTAGCATGCCAAATATTTGCAGTCGTTTCATTCCTTCACCCGTGTCAGCAGATTGTGGCTCCAAAGCTCCATCTTCACTTCCTGCGGCAGCAGGCCCATTTCATAGGCATAGCGGAAATAGAGGTTTAAACCTTCCTGCTGCCTTTCTTCAAAGTCATAACACAAATTGCGGAAGTATCCGTACCAGTAAACCTCCGTACCGCCAACCGTACGCATGGCTTCGGACACAATCGGAGCAAGATCACGCACCCCACGCCGTTTGCTCTCAGCAAAGGCTTCTGCGATCTCCGCGACCGCAGCGAATTTGTTACGCGCCGCATCCCGGTTCACAGCCCAGACTGCAAAGGTCATGCCAAGTCCGGTCCACTTTTTCCAGAACTCACCGAGATCTGTCACCAAATACCCCTTATTCTGCCAGGAAGCCTTGATGGCATTATCACCGATCAAGAGACAGGCGTCGGCGACCTCCATCATTGCGTCCAAATCAGGTTCTGCACTTATGTACTGCGGGCGTCCTCCGATAGCCTTCTGCATAATTATCTTCAACAGATTGGTCGAAGTTGCCGATGTGTTGGTAACCGCTATGATTCCATCCGCAATTTCTTCCAGCGGCTTCTTGGAGAACAGCAGGATGGACCTTACAGGTCCGTCTGAACTGACCGACAGAGAGGGAAGCAACAACAGACGGTCACTGGCCTCAGCATAAGCGAAGGAGGAAAGTGCACCCACATGAATGCTCCCCTCACTCATGCCCCGGTTCAGGACGGCTGGCACCTCACTGACCATTGTCGCCGGATGTTTCAGGGAAGAAGGATGAAAGTTGTGAAAGACCGGCCATGAGTTGGTATAACTTATTTTTCCAATTACAGTAGCACTGTTGCTCATCTCTTTACTCCCCCCATCTACGGAATAGATGATGTTCAATATTTAAGTTATCCAGTACCTTGCCGACCATAAAGTTAATCAGATCGTCCATGCTCTGCGGTCCATGATAAAATGCCGGCATGGCCGGAATGATGCGAACACCCAAACGGGCCAGTTTCAGCATATTTTCCAGATGTATCGCATGCAGTGGCGTCTCGCGTGGTACCAGCACCAGCGGCCGTCCTTCCTTCAGCATGACATCCGCCGCACGACTCATCAAGTTATCAGAAGCGCCATTGGCTACTGCGGAGAGTGTGCCCATGGAGCACGGCATTATAATCATGCCTTCCACACGAAAAGATCCGCTGGCGATCGAAGCTCCGATATCGGCAACAGGGTGATAATGCAGAGAACCGGGATGGCCTTTGAACGTATCGTTCAAAAAGCCTTCCCGGTCTGTGACGGCGAAGCCCAGCTCCTCCTTGAATACACGCCAGCCGGCAGTACTTACCACAAGATGCACGGTATGCCCCATGGACAGCAGGGTCTCCGTCAGGCGAACGCCGTATACCGCGCCGCTCGCCCCCGTAATGCCCACAACAAAACTTTTAGGTGTAGAAGTAATCATTTATAGTATTGCACCACCAGGTCAATCAATGTGAATGAGAAGACGACGATGCTGAGCACGCCGTTCATGGTGAAGAAAGCAGTCTGCAAACGACTTAAGTCATTTGGGGTAACAATATAGTGCTCATAGAACAGTATAATGTACGCAATAATCATTCCAGCTGCATACCACCAGCTCAAATTGGTCATGAAGAGCAAAGAAATGAAGCCAACACTGGTCAAAATATGAAATACGCGGGCGATAACCAGCGCCTTAGCCACGCCAAACCGCACAGGAATGGAATGCAGTCCTTCCTTCTTGTCGAACTCCACATCCTGACAAGCATAGATAACATCAAAGCCTGCAAGCCAGAAAACAATCGTAAAATAGAATACCATGGAGGTAATATCAACAGTTCCGGTTACTGCCACCCAGCCGCCGAGTGGAGCTAGCGCCACAGTCAATCCAAGAATAAGATGACATGCCCAGGTAAAACGTTTGGTAAAAGAATAAAAAACAAGTAAAAAGACGGCTATCGGTAATAACTTCATCGACAGCGGATTCAGCTTATAAGCAGCCCAGAAGAGCAAAAAGAACGAAACAGCGATAAAGATGACGACTTCCCCGACCTTGAGCAGGCCTGCCGGGATGGCTCGTCCCGCTGTACGCGGATTTTTGGCGTCACTGACCCGGTCAATTAACCGGTTTAAGCCCATAGCCGCGCTTCGTGCGCCAAACATTGCCACAACAACCCAGCCAATCTGCGCCCAGGACGGCAGCGTACCAAACATAACCACCGAACCGAGTAATGCGCCCATAAATGCGAAGGGCAAAGCAAATACTGTATGTTCAAACTTGATCATTTGCAAAAAGATGCCGATTTTCTTAAACATCTCACTTCTCCTTGAGCCCAATGTGTAGTGCCGCGATGCCTCCGGTCAAGGGGAAGGATTCCACTTTGTTCAGTCCGGTTTCACGGAAAATAGCAGCCAACTGCTCCCGGTCAGGGAACAGAGCCAATGATTCGGGCAGCCATCTGTACTGCTCATAGCGCTTCGCAAACAGCTTGCCCATTAAAGGAAGGATTCTTTGGAAATAAAAATAATACACACCCTTGAAGGGCTGTGTCATCGGCTTGGACAGCTCAAGACACACAACCATCCCGCCCGGCTTCACCACGCGCTGCATCTCTTTCAAGACTTGCACAGGATCAGGAACATTGCGGAGGCCAAAGCCGATTGTTGCATAGTCGAAGGAATTATCGCCGAACGGCAGCTCCATCGCATTGCCTTCGACCAGCGAAATACGGTCCTGCAGGCCGCGCTCCTCTATCTTACGTTGACCAACCGCCAGCATGCCCGCACTGAAGTCGAGACCCATCACAGAGCCCGTTTCACTCTTCTCGGCCAGGGCGATGCTCCAGTCACAGGTGCCGCAGCACAGATCTACAGCGGTATCTCCGTGACGCATAGCCATTTTCTTCATTGCAAATTTCCGCCACGACTTGTGGCGCCGGAAGCTTATAATATCATTCATGACATCATATTTGCCGGCAATACTCTCGAATACAGAATGTACAAATTGCTCCTTAGGTTTGACTCCGTCCCCCTGGACGGAAGCCGTTGTCTTCTCCATCGTCATCATTACCCCTCCACGGCTGCTTGTCCCGGAATTTCTATCTGCAGCAGGAAGACATCAAGCAAGGCATTTAGTTCAGTAAGAAGCCCCTCATCCTTTACTCCCTGCAGCAGTCCCTGTATGGACTGGATACATTGATGCAGCTTGTCCGTCAGCAGGGAATCACATTTATACTTCATCATAAGCTTCTTCCAATCCTTCAGATCGAATTCTCTTCCCCGCAACAACCGCTGCTCCTCTTCAGACGCCGTCTCCAGCATCTTCCAGTAGCTGTAACTGTCCAGTGCTTGAGAGAGATCATTGCTGCGTCGCAGTTCCGTAGCCAGCGCCTCACACAGGCTGATTTCGGCGAGTAGCTTCTCCC
Organism: Paenibacillus sp. NPDC058177; assembly: GCF_042883835.1. Lineage (NCBI taxonomy): Bacteria > Bacillati > Bacillota > Bacilli > Caryophanales > Paenibacillaceae > Paenibacillus > Paenibacillus sp. NPDC058177. The sequence goes on from NZ_JBHVVB010000002.1 coordinate 18,155, forward strand.
ACAATCCGGCAAGTACGGGCTCGATCTTAGGTGTAAAAGAAAGAAACAGCACCATGTTGAGCTGTGCCTTGTACCGCAAATATTCATCAGCAGAAAGCAGCATGCCCTTCATCTTTCTGTAGAGCTGGGCTTTAGTGATATTAAAGTCGGCAATTGCGTTACTTAGTGTACCGACAAGCTCCACTTCACCGCGCTTTGACAGCAAATGGTAGAACCAGCTGCTGAAATAATCACCAGCCAGCACTTTCAATTGACGAGAGCGCATAAGATCGCCGCCAGGATCATTCTCCGACCGATCAATTCCCTCATGGGTATCAAGACCAAGCTGCGCCAGCGCAGTTACCAGCGTGTACAGCTCACTGTTCTGTCCTTCAGCAGAGGAGCCCCGGTTCAGAAAAATATATAACAAATGACTCCGGCCATCGGAAAACGGCGGCAATTCCGTGTGCCGCTGAATCATGTCGTAGTCAGTGTAGGGTTTAGCCAGTTGCGGTATGCGGTACGGTTTCATTTCAGCCTCCGAAGCCATTGACGTTATTACTATATCTTTGCTCACAATCTTGTCTATTATATCACATGTTTTTTTGTGACGCACGATAACGCGTCCTAGTTTCTTTTACCCAGATCAGGGAGAAATGAACTGGTTTTTCCACAGGTCGCTTTCGCTAATCCTGAAACTGCTTTTAAGATGTTCCGAGAGGGGACGATTCCCCGTGTTCAGAAGTTCCTTTTGCAGTTCTCCCAACCATTCACGCCGGCGAATGTCTCCAGCCAGCAGTAATCTGCGTGTCTGGGTCCACTTGTCTTCGGCAACTACACGCAGCAGTAGCTGATTCACGTTGGTGGTATCCTGAATAGCAAAAGCTACTGCCTGAGCCATATTACGATACAGCTCCTCTGGATCGTGATCATTGCCTGTTACCATCAGATCCAGGGATAACACCCCGTTCTCCCAGCCAACACTGCCAATGGTTAGCGTCAGGGGGAGCGTACCTATAGCATCCACAAGGTTAGTGTCATCCAACACCATATCGCTGTCTTCACTGAAGGTCTCAACCGCTCCGCGATCCTGCCGGAGGGATGATTCCAGATCTGCCAGCCGCGGCAGCAGTATAGCCGAGCCAGCAGTCAACAGCAGCAAGGCACCGATCCACCAAGTTTTATTCATAGTCACGCCCCCCTCCTATCCATCGTTTCCGCCTCATTGTCTGTTTATACGAAAAGACATACTGAATCAATTTCATAATGCGGATTCCACTTATGGATTTATGAACTCGATTCATACTTACTTATATTTCGAAAAAAAGCAGGCTATGCCTGCTTTTCAGCTCTCGCTCTCCAGTTGTCCGTGTTTACTCCATATTTCGGCTTTTCCGCGGATTTTCATCGCTGAGGTATGATCGGTAAACTGGGCGATCAGCACCTCGCCTTTATCCAGCTTTTCTGTATGGTGAAACCGTGTGTCCAGACCACGTGTCAATCCAATCACCTGTACTCCGTTTTCCTTAGCCTTGATCACGATGTAGTCGCTTCCTGAGGGAAGCGGGTTCCCGCCATTCTTGTTCTCCGTCATCTCTGATCCTCCTCTGAGCCTATTGGTCTGCCCTAATACTGCTTCCAAAAACAAATGCCGCCTGGGAGGGCGGCATCGTGTTTGTCGAAAAATCGGGTCGATATGTAGAAATCTTTATTTGATTCCGTCTTTAAGCGCCTTACCCGGTTTGAACGCTGGGACCTTGCTAGAAGGAATTTCGATTTCTTCACCAGTTTGAGGGTTACGGCCTTTACGTGCAGAACGCTCGCGCACTTCAAAGTTTCCGAATCCAACCAGTTGAACTTTGTCACCGTTTTGCAGAGCTTCCGCGATGGCTTCAAAAACAGCATCTACCGCTTTAGTAGCATCTTTCTTGGGAAGTTCAGTTGCTTCAGTAACAACATTGATCAAATCAGATTTATTCATATCTTTTCACCTCCCTGGGCAAATTTCCGGTATCATTCACTCTTTCCGTTTCAACGCAAAATATACGTGATAATCCCGTTTATTAAAGTACAATGGCGCCCTTAGACCCTAAAAGCGCAACAAACTTATAGTAATACAGCCCATCCATAATTTCAAGGCGTTACTTAAAAAAGGAGCAGAAAGTATCAGCCGGGATCGGGATGTTGCATGATTTCCTAGCCCTATGCTGACATAAAAGCAACTGTAACAAACAAAAAAGAGCAGGATGATCCCTGCTCTTTCAGTGTGTCTATTCCGTTAAAGAATGATAGCAATCAGTCCGCCCGAACCCTCGTTGATGATCCGGCCCAGCGTTTCCTGAAGTTTATAGCGGGCATTGTCCGGCATCATCGCAATCTTGCCCTGAATACCCTCACGGACGATGGAGTGCAGTGACCGTCCAAAGATATCAGACTCCCAGATCTTGATCGGATCGTTCTCGAAATCCTGCATCAAATAGCGGACCAGCTCTTCACTCTGCTTCTCCGTCCCGATAATCGGCGAGAATTCCGACTCGACATCGACGCGGATCATATGAATGGATGGTGCTGTTGCTTTCAGCCGGACCCCGAAGCGTGAGCCCTGCCGAATCAGTTCCGGCTCATCCAGCGCCATTTCAGCTAGTGAAGGTGCGGCTATACCATAGCCTGTGGTCTTGACCATCTCCAGCGCCTCGGAGAAGCGATCATACTCGCGCTTGGCGTGTGAGAACTCCTGCATAAGCTGCAGCAGATGATCCTTACCGCGAATTTCGACCCCGACCACTTCCACCAGAACCTGATCGTACAGCTCTTCTGGAGCAAACAGGTCAATCTCGGCTACCCCTTGCCCCATGTTCATCCCACTGAGGCCGGCTCTTTCGATAAAATCATATTCCGTGAACTGGGACACCAGCCGATCGACATCGCGCAGGCGGCGAATGTCTTTGACCGTATCACGAACTGAATTCTCATAGCTGCTGCGCAGCCAGTGGTTCTCGCCAAGGACCATCACCCAGCTCGGCAAATTCACATTCACTTCATGCACAGGGAACTCGTAAAGTACTTCGCGCAGGACGCCGGTCACATCATCCTCCGACATGCTGGCTGCACTAAGGGTCATGACCGGAATATCGTATTTGAGGGCAAGTTCGCTGCGAAGCTGCTGCGCTTCCTCACTGCGAGGACGGGTAGAGTTGATGACAAGCACAAACGGCTTGCCTACTTCCTTCAATTCGGCAATGACGCGTTCTTCAGAATCCACATATGAAATGCGGGGGATTTCGGCGATGGTGCCGTCGGTAGTAACTACTACGCCCAGTGTGGAATGCTCTTGAATGACTTTGCGGGTACCAATCTCCGCCGCTTCCTGGAACGGAATCGGTTCTTCGAACCACGGCGTCGAGATCATCCGCGGACCGTTCTCGTCTTCATAGCCTTTGGCCCCATCAACTGCATAACCAACACAGTCGACCAGCCGGACGTTTACCTCCAGCCCTTCCGCGACCTTGATTTGCACCGCATTGTTAGGGACGAATTTCGGTTCTGTTGTCATAATCGTTTTTCCGGCTGCACTTTGCGGAAGCTCATCAACTGCTCTTACCCGATCTGCTTCACTCGTGATGTTGGGCAAAACAATGGTTTCCATGAAGCGCTTAATAAATGTTGATTTACCCGTGCGGACCGCGCCGACGACGCCAAGATAAATATCTCCGCCGGTTCGCTCGGCAATGTCCTTGAAAATATCGACTTTTTCCAAAAGAGATCCCCTCCTCATATACTTCCGAAGAAAAAATGCCTGCAGAGCATCGACTTCGCGTTCCGCCGGTAATCATGTCCCTAAGCAGGACACTAACCGGACCTTCGTATGCCCGCTCGTAGCTTAGCCGCTTGGCGATACGGAACGTACGGTCCCGCGCTAAACTCCGAATGCTCGGACATGCATTTGGACTAGTATCATCATATGTATCCGGTACGGATTTATGACCTGCTTTCGCGCAATTTCGTATAAAATCATAAAAAGAGGACTCTGCGCTTAGGGTGCGGGCCGGCCAAACGCCCGGAAGCTTTCTCATCAATCATATGAGGAGGGCAACTCTGATAGAACCGTATAACTAAGGTCACAAAAAGAAACAGCCACCCAACAAGGGCAGCCGTATTCAGAGGGCAATTTGATTTGTAATTAAACTCAACCCGGAGGCTGTGGAACAGGTTGACCATTGATCCACTGGTAGGGAAGAGACTTCACAGGGACATAATAGGAGGCCTGCTCCAGTTCAAGTCGCAAATCCTGCCCATCTTTATGTTCTCCACCATTCTTGTCAATAGCGTTCATAATATCGAATACATAATCAACGTACACCGTGCCTTCACGATCCATAATAAATTCAAGAGGCTGGCCGGAGTATACGCTGTTCAGGGTAATGGAGGCCGAGCCCGCCTTCTTGGCATCAATGGTATGCAGACCAGGGTATAACTCCTCTGCTACCGGCAGCTTGCCCCCATGAGAAGACTTGTAGCGGTTCACTTGGCGCTGGACATCATTAACCTTCTGTACGGTCACTAGGTCCATGACTTTCACCTTAGGATCAGTTTCTTCATCCAGGAGTAGAAAATAAGCACTGCCGCCCTTCTCAAAGGCGGTGGCCGGGATGTCGTCCAGATAACCCTTTTTGTTCAGCTTGTCCAGATCAATTCTGAACTTCTCATATCTTGGTGTTGTCTCGTCAGCATTCAGGATCGGGAGCAGTTCCTCCTCCTGCTGGTAATCGTCAACCGCAGCTTGTATCCGCTTGACACTCTCACGGTAATTCACCCCTGACTGCCGTTCCGTTTCCCCTGGATACATACAGCCGGAAAGAGGAAAAGACAGCAGCAGCAACAGTCCCATGAGGCTTCCAGCCGCTCTGAGCCCCTTCCTTTGCAAGATGTATTTCAACAGATGTTCCCCTTTCTCTATGAATGTATCTGCTCATTATTACCATAGCTCGTCTTCTTCCCCGCGCCGGGCGGCTTCCAGTTTCCGCCGGACCGCAGCTTTGAACGGGTCCTCCGGCACAATGACCGTGACGTCACCCCATACAGCGGCCTGACAGGCCAGGCGCTGCCCCTGCCCGATGGCGCTTCCAAGCTTTCTCCGTTCCGCCTCTGAAGGCGGTCTTACGCCTTCTGCCTGCTCGGGATCTATTGTAACCTTGCACATCAGGCAGCCGGCCTTGCCGCCGCAACGTGTTGCGATCGTTACACCAGCCTTGCGGGCAGCTTCCAGTAGAGTTACACCCCGGTTCACAACCGCATGACGCCCGTCAGGTTGAAACACTACTGTACTTCCTTTTTGCGATATCATGCTGTCCTTCCTTTCCTTACGCATTTGCCCTCGTAATATCCAGTTGCCCTTCCAGTACAGACATGTGGGACGGTCCCCATTGATGATGTTGGATGAGTTCCTGTAAGGGAGGCAAATGGCGCGGCATATCCATTCTCATCACGGAAGAGATGGCTTTATAACGATCTGCACGACTTCTAAGGATATTGAAAACCAACTCGTGCGCCAATGGCATCAGCCTCAGCATTCCGATCTCTGGAATTACTTGCAATGAGGCATGGCGCAATAAGCGGACTGTCTCTACAGAATAACGGGAAAGTCCTCTGTAAATCTGAAAACCGCACACAAGCTCCACACTCATCCCGCCGATCCGGTAATGACTGAGTAAGGAATAGCAGCCGTTGCTACGGTCTTCCACAGGATTATCTACAGCATAAGCGCTCATGGCCTCATGAAGCCGCTCAGCGGCCCCCATGTCGGCATACAGGTCAATGTCCTGCGGCTTTCTCCCCAGCGCCACTCCATGCAGCAGCAGCCCGCAGCTCCCGCCCAGCATCCAGATCGGAGGGTTGTCCTCCCATGTGAAATCCAGTAAATCGGCTACGCTACGTAAGGCCGCCAGCAGTTCCAGAGATATCTCTGTTTCGGCCATATCATCACATCCATCCCTACAAAATCGTGATACGATTCCTTCAGAACTTGTCTATGAAGTTAGTCCATGTTGTTATGTAACTGCTTACATAATTGAAGCTGCCCCGCCTAAAATACCGATCACCATTGTCAGAAAAGCAATGACCGACAGAATAGCCCGAACTACGCCCTTAGTCTTACTGCGGGCGAAGGTAATCAGGAATACAGACAATCCCATCACTAGGATCGCAATCAGGGACAACCACATTTTTGTCATTGGATCCATGGCTGAACTCCTCCCATTCGGCTGCAATGTATAGGGACTATTATATCATGAAAGATATCCAATTCTGCAAAAAAAAGAGCAAAAGTACCGGAATACTGCTGATTCCAGAATCTTTTGCTCTTTTGCCAGGCCATAACGCTATTTTTTCAGGATCAGTTTCATTAAAGACTCCATCGAGCCTGAAGTAGCCCCGCCTTTTTGGACAGCATTAACAATACTCTTTACCGTCTCTTCACTGACCGGTACTTTGGCCATTGATGACACCTGCTTGATCAACTGGCGGAGCTGGGCTTCATTCTGCGTGGTTCCCGGCTTGACAGTACCGGCAAGTTTTTTGATGGCGCCTTCGGTGATGTTTTTCCCCGTCTTCTTGTTAATGGCGTTCAAAGCGTCCTTGGAAAAATTTTTGCTCACTTCTCATCCCTCCTCCGTCAATCCCCAATAACAACATATGAGGATATCCGGCAAAAGGTGAACCTAATCAGGAGTGCCATTGTTCCCAAGTTTCCTGCGAGATAGCTTCCATTTCCGTCTTGCGGTCGCGGCCCATCAGTGCTTCCACAGCCTTACGCGGACTTCTTTCCTTGAACAGAACATGATAGATCTGATCGGTAATCGGCATTTGCACACCGAGCTTCAGTGAAATGGCATAGGCTGCTTCCGTCGTGCGAATACCTTCCACTACCATGCCCATGGAATCCAGCACCTCAGCCAGAGGCTTGCCCTGACCCAGCAGTGACCCTGCACGCCAGTTGCGGCTGTGCTGACTGGTGGCTGTAACCACAAGGTCCCCGATTCCAGCCAGACCAGCAAACGTAAGCGGATTCGCTCCGAGCTCTACCCCGACCCGGGAGATCTCGGCCAAACCACGGGTCAATAGCGCAGCTTTAGCATTGTCGCCAAACCCCAGACCATCAGAAAGACCTGCGCCAAGTGCAATGATGTTCTTAAGCGCTCCGGCCAGTTCTACCCCTACCAGATCACGGTTCGTATATACCCGGAAATCATTATTGATGAACAGTTCTTGCGCAGCGGCTGCACGTTTGTCGTCATTGGAAGCCACGACAACCGTTGTCGGACAAAGGCGCACAACTTCTTCAGCATGACTTGGCCCGGAGAGCACCACTACCTGTCCTTCAGGACAGCCTAGCTCTTCGGATATCACGGTAGACATGCGCTTCATCGTCTCCGATTCGAAGCCTTTGGTCGCATGAACGCAGAGCATATCTTCCTTCCAGAAGGGCTTCAGACTGCGCGCAACCTGCCGCATGCCCGAAGAGGGTGCCACAATAACCACAGCGCTGGAGCCAGTTACGGCGCTCTCCAAATCCGTTGTCGCAATAATGTTAGCCGGCAGATTAATTCCCGGCAAATAATGATGATTGGTATGGGATGTATTAATTTCAGCAGCCTGATCAGGGTTGCGCGTCCACAGATAAACCTCCCGGTGGTTGGCTGCCAGCACACTTGCCAGCGCCGTCCCCCAGCTTCCCGCGACCAGCACAGAAACTTTATCAGACAACGCGGTTTCCTCCTTTAACCTTGGAGCCGATCTTGTTCTCACGGCCCCCGGCGATCTTCACAATGTTGGTCCGATGACGCCAATAAGCAAAGATAGCAATAACAATGCTTGTCCACAGAATCGGCGGCGTATAATCAGTCAACAACAGAAAGAGTGGTGTCAACGCTACAAAAATAAGCGAACCCAGAGATACATATCGGGTAATGACAATAGCTAAAATGGCGATGATCCCGGCGGACAGCGCAGGCCAGAACGCAAACGTAGCCATCACACCGATCGTAGTAGCAATGCCTTTGCCCCCGCGAAAATGAAAATACACCGGCCAATTATGCCCCACAATGGCAGCAATTCCGCAGAGTGCCGCTGCCCAGGTTCCCCAGCCGAAAAGCCAGGTGCCCAGCCATACTGCGGCAATCCCTTTCAGTACATCCAGAACCAGCACCAATATCGCAGGACCTTTACCAAGAACCCGTAAGGTATTGGTTGCACCTGCATTGCCGCTCCCATACTGACGGATATCAATGCCTTTCAGCAGCTTCGCAAGCAGTACACTAAAGCTGACGGAGCCAAGCAAATAGCTGACAACGATAACCAGAATTTCAAGCGCCACGCTTCTTCTCCCCTAACCTTCGTCTGATTTGCGCCGTGTAAAGAGTCTGATCGGCGTTCCTTCGAAATTAAACGCCGCCCGGATTTTATTCTCCAGATAACGTTCATAGGAGAAATGCATCAGCGACGGATCATTGACAAACACGACAATCGTTGGAGGCTTCACGGCAACCTGAGTTGCATAGTTGATGCGCAGACGACGTCCTTTGTCCGTTGGCGGCGGATTAATGGCAACAGCATCAGAAATAACATCATTAATCAGATGCGTCGTAATCCGAAGCGCATGCTGCTGTGCCGCGTGTTGAACTACAGGCAGCAGCTTTTGCAGACGCTGTTTGGTCAGTGCGGACAAGAAAACTACAGGAGCATAACTCATGAACAGGAAATGATCGCGAATCTTGTTCTCAAAGTTCTGCATCGTCTTGTCATCTTTCTCTACCGCATCCCATTTGTTCACTACAAATATAGATGCTTTACCCGCATCATGAGCATAACCGGCAATATGCTTGTCCTGATCAATAATGCCCTCTTCGCCATTAATAACAACGAGCACGACATCCGCGCGCTCAATCGCACGCATTGCACGCATCACGCTGTATTTCTCGGTATTTTCATATACCTTACCGCGCTTACGCATACCCGCAGTATCAATCAGCACGTAACGCTGTCCGTCCCGTTCAAATGGCGTATCGATCGCGTCCCGCGTTGTACCAGCAATATTGCTGACAATAACGCGCTCTTCTCCCAGGATCGCATTGACCAGCGAGGACTTACCAACATTCGGACGGCCGATCAAAGCAACACGGATCACATCGTCATCATATTCCTCTTCCGTTGGCTCTGGGAGGCGCTCCGTAACCGCATCCAGCAAGTCTCCCAGACCGGTACCATGGCTTCCCGAAATACCGATTGGATCGCCAAATCCGAGGCTGTAGAATTCATAAATATCTTCCGTACGCTTCATGTTATCCACTTTATTGATGGCTAGCACCACCGGCTTGCCGGAACGGAACAGAATTTGAGCAACTTCCTCATCGGAATTCGTTAATCCGCTTTTGGCCTCGCACATAAAGACGATGACATCAGCTTCCTCAATCGCCAGTTCCGCCTGAACGCGGATCGATTTCAGAATTGCATCTTCACCGTCAATTTCAATCCCACCAGTATCAATTACACTGAACGAAGTACCGTTCCAGTCCGAAATACCATAGATCCGGTCACGTGTAATCCCCGGTTTATCTTCTACAATGGCTAATCTGTCGCCGATCAACCTGTTAAAAATCGTCGATTTCCCGACGTTAGGCCTCCCAACGATCGCCACTACGGGTCTTGCCATATTCATTCCTCCTGTCTTCCTTACGTTACTCATCATAGCAAAAAACTATAAAATTGGCTAACCGTATCTTCGGGTAGTATCCACTTCTACCGTTCAGCCAAAAGCACCAGTAAAAACACAATCGGCGAACCCCCGTATTGAGGGTTCGCCGATTACTTTACCCGGTTAGATTCCCCATCCCTGAAAAGACGGGGTATCCGTTTCTTTCTGGGTTAAGGGATTAGTTGCCCTTGAATTTGTCCAACTTGTCGCCGAAACGCTCAGCAAGTGTGAAGCTGAGGCCTTCGTTGCTCAGAGAAACATTTGGATTGTTAAGCACTTCTTTAGGTGCTCTGTCTCTGCTTGGTCTTTCCGGTTTAGCGGAAGGAGCAGGAGCTTCCTCAGTTTCTTTGATGCTCAGGCTAACGCGTTTTTCGGACGGGTTGAAGTCAAGTACTTTCACTTGAACTTCTTGTCCTTCTTTCAGCACTTCATGCGGAGTGCCGATATGTTTGTGGGAAATTTGCGAGATGTGAACAAGACCTTCAACACCTGGAAGCAATTCCACGAATGCGCCGAAGTTCACCAGACGTTTAACTTCGCCTGTAACAACATCGCCGATATTGATTTTGCCTGCTGCAGAATCCCAAGGACCTGGAGCAGCTGCTTTGATGCTCAGGCTGATTTTTCCTTTTTCAGGATCAACCTTAAGTACTTTAACAGTTACTTTATCGCCTTCTGATACCACGTCAGATGGTTTATCAACATGGTTCCAAGCAATTTCGGATACGTGTACAAGACCGTCTACTCCGCCCACATCAACAAATGCGCCGAATTGAGTCAGACGTTGTACAGTACCTTCAAGTACTTGGCCTTCAGTAAGCTCAGCCATGATTTTTTGCTTGTTGGCTTCGAATTCTTCTTCAAGAACTTCTTTAGCCGACAGGATTACCTTGCTGTTCTCACGGTCAAGTTCTTTGACTTTCACACGCAGGGTACGTCCTTTGTAGTCGCTGAAATCTTCAACGAAGTGACGCTCAACCATGGAAGCTGGAATAAATCCGCGCGCGCCAACATCTGCTACCAGACCGCCCTTAACTACGTCGGCCACAGTAACTTCGAAAGCTTCTTGGGAAGCAAAATACTTCTCAAGATCTTCCCATGATTTTTCGCTGTCGATTGCACGTTTGGAGAGCACAAGGCTTTCCTTGTTGTCGTTGATGCTGACAACTTTGCACTCTACTTCCTGTCCAACTTCGACAGCTGCAGCAGCGTTGTCAAGTTGTACAGAAGAAAGTTCGCGAATTGGAATCACACCGTCGTATTTATATCCAATGCTTACATAAGCTTGGTTATCTTCGATTTTGACGATTGTTCCTTTCACGGTATCGCCTTTTTTCAAAGAAATGATTTCCAAATCTTCCTGGTTAGTCACTTCTTCGTTGTTTCCAGCAGCTTCCACAGCTTCTGTTGTTTCTACGGTTTCGTTGTTCTCAACATTCTCCGCAGCTTCCTGATTTCTAATTTCCTCAGACATGTGATTACCCTCCTCGATTCAAAACCCCATTTATTTAAACCCGCGTAGAGCAGAGTTCAAAACAATCATTACCTTAAAATCTTACCACTAGGATACCGGATTTGAAACCTAGCTTGCGCTTGGCTTTCCAGTCTCCATCATCTCATGAATCCGAGACATAATGACATCAGTAACGGCATCCAGAGAATCGCTTCCTGCTCCCTCGAAGGAACTGAGGTCAATGGGAGCTCCATAAACTACAGTCATCCGGCGAAAAGGCTTGTACTCGCCGATAATCGCTGCCGGAATAACAGCCGCTCCGCTGCGAAGCGCAAAGCTTGCTGCACCTTTCTTCGCAGCTCCAGCATCGGAGTTGCGGGTACCTTCGGGGAAAATGCCCATTACATTACCACTACGAAGTGTAGTAAGGGCTGTCTTAATGGATTCTTTGCTTACACCGCCACGCTTGACAGGAAAAGCGCCCAACTGTCTGATGAGCCAGCCCAGAACAGGAACCTCGAAAAGCTCCGCCTTTGCCATATACTTCACCTTGCGCTTCAATTTAATGCCAATCGTCATGGGATCAAGCAGGCTGATGTGGTTCGCGCAGAGTAGTACCCCGCCTTCCTTTGGCACATTGTCTCTCCCTATGATTCTTAATGGAAAGACAATAGCGTAGATCACACGGAGTATTCCAACGCAAATGTTATAAATCATAAATGATTTCTCTCCCCGTCAACATAAGATCTGCAGTGTGACACGATGGCCTCTACAACCTGAGTGATATCCATTAACGTCGTATCCAGAAGAATCGCATCTTCCGCACGACGCAGCGGCGATATTTCCCGTCCTTCATCCAGACGGTCACGCTGGGCAATATCATGTTCAAGCTGCTGCAGAGTAACCTCTTCCGTATCCCTGAGCTCCTTGTAACGGCGAAGCGCGCGCTCCTCCACACTGGCCGTCATGAAAATCTTCACTTCGGCATCCGGCAGCACGGTCGTACCGATATCGCGGCCGTCCATCACAACCCCCTTGCGCAATGCCATCTGGCGCTGCAGGTGACTGAGCCTGGATCTTACACCCTCGATCTTGGAATACTGCGACACTAGGCCGCTGACCTGAAGACTGCGGATATATGGGGTCACGTCTTCCCCATTGATCGACACCTTCTGCCTGTCCTTCTCCGGAATCAGTTCCATCTCCATGCCGTTAACGGCTCGGTTGACTTCGCTCTCATCTTCCGGCACAATGCCTTCACGGATCATATACCAGGTTATCGCCCGGTACATTGCCCCTGTGTCAACATAAATGTAAGAAAGATTCTGGGCAACCAATCGGGCAACAGTACTCTTGCCTGCCCCGGCAGGTCCGTCGATAGCGACGTTAATTCTGTCGTTAATATGTGTACCCTGCCTATCCAACGGGGCATTCCTCCTCAAACACGCTTTCATAAGAAAAGCATCTGGCGATGACATTTCAAATCAGCATTGACTTCATACCGGCAGGGTGCTCCCGCCGATATTATCAAGAAAAAAGCAGGCATTGCCTGCGACTTATGAAATTATACCACAGTTTGTACGTCAGTGCAAAACCGCACAGGTCGTATCACACCAGAAAAAAGCCCTATCTGTTGCGGAAATCGAACTGACGCTCAAAGCAGTAGCGGATTATTTTCTGGCGTTCGGTATCGGAAATCGCAGCAAACTTCAGCATCGCCAGACTACGCCCGTTCTCCAGCGTTTTGATCCGCACCACTTCGCCCTCAAAATTCACATGTTCTGATGTACCGTTACGGTAAGGAACTAATAACCAACAAGAAAGTTTGTCCTCTACATCGAGCTTTACCTTGGCATCGGTCAGAAAGGAAGTTCCTCCTCCGCCGACATCCTCCGTCCGTACGAGAAAACGGTTGCCATTGCTGCTCTTTACAGCTAGCTCCAATTCTGCGCTTACCCGTAAAAAGCTCCGCCGCTGGATCTTGAAAATGGATTCTGGTGCAGGCTTGCGCACCCGAACCATCCGGATTACATCCTCCTTGAAACCTACAACGTGGGTGTAAAAGTAATTTTTAATGCCGCCCTCAGTCATAAAGTAGACCGAAAGCTCGTCCCCAACCGTCAATTTCTTCAGCCTCCCGCTGCCCTCTTGCATCGGGATTTCAATCAAAAAAGCTTCATCTTCCGTCTCTGCGATTCTCGATCTATATTCAACTTCTGCTTCGACAGCATCACTGGAAGCGACTTGAATGTATAGATTGTCGTTGATTTTGGGATACAAAGGTGTCACCGCCACATGAATTAGTAAGATATTCTAATTCTGATTATAGCATGGCCTTTTGCAGCCCGGGTGAGAAATATATTCGTGATGGCAAGAAAAAAGGGCGGCAGCCCTTTAAGGGTGCGCCCTGCTTGATTGGCTCTCTTTTCCGGAAGGTCATCCGTTATTTTTTCTGAGCCCCAGAGGAGGTTCTGATCTGTTCAACCGATTCTTCGGTACCATCCTCTGCATTCAAATAGATACGGTATTTTGAGCCATTAATCGCCCCGCCGAACTCATAAGTCAGCACTTCTGTGGAATCATCGTTCTTAATCCAGGCTAAGCGGTTATAGCTTTCCTTAAAATCTTTATTCAGCAATTTCCTTGCTTCTGCCAAAGAAAGCTTCGGCTTCGGAATCTCCCGTTTTTCTTTATGTTGATTCACATAGTCACTGGCTTCAAACCCGGTCGCTTCCCCTGTGTCGAGTCCGACACGAACGGTTATTTTCTCCGGATAAATCAGGACGTCACCCTGCTTCGTAACATATGTCAGGTTCCCCATGTTATCGTACTGATCGGCACTTACTGCTGTCATATGAGGAAAGCCCTTCTTATTCAGAAACTGTTCTGCTTTGATCACCGCTTCTTTCATGGAGACCTTAGCAGGCCCTACCTCGCGGTTATTGTGGTAAGAGATCAGCAGACCGCCATTTTTGGTGAAATCCATACTGATGAGCTGTTTTTGATTTGAGCCGGTAACCGTGGCAGTATAAGACTCCCACTCCGTACCCTTCCCATTCTCTCGAACATCCACTTTGGCATTAGACCCGGCATCGGCGAATTTGATCGCCTTACTTCGAATCTGTTCAGGGGTTACGGGAGCACCACCCAGTTTCTTGACAGAGCGTTTCTCATAAATACTTGCGACGGAAGGGCCCCAATCCAGCTCCGGGTATTCGCCAACCCGCTTGTCCACGGTCTTGAACCCGTCGATAATCGTGTTGTCCTCCGATTTGTTCTCTGTCGCCAGGGCTGTCTCCACATCCATCCAGCGCAAGCGGTTGCTGATAACCTTATTCTGTACGTCCTGCAAGTTCTTCGAGATTTCACCCGAGTTGGTGTAGAGTGTCTTCAAGTTTTGAAGTTCACCATCAGTAAGAGGTTTTTTGGTAAAATCCCGCACGGCGGCTTTATAAGAGAAGTTAGAGATTTTGGAGAGGAACTCCTCCGTTTTGCTGAAAGGCAGTAAGGTCAGCGGCAGTTGGTTGATTTCATTCTGCGCCTCGCTGGTCAGACGCCATACGTTGACAAGACCTTTGCGGTGCGTCCCGCTGGATGCAGAGTTGACCGCAAGCGTATTTCCCAGCTCACCGTGCAAACGTTCCACATGATAAGAAAGGTCGTGAAAGGCCCGCTGATACTGGTTCTCTGCCTTAAGCAAAATTGAGTTCTTCTCCTGATTCTCCTGGTATCCCCACACAAGCGCTCCAAGCAACAGCAGCGCGGTCAAGGGAAACATTACAGCACTTAATCTTTTGTACATATGGCTGCAAGACTCCTTTCGATAGCTAATTGCCGTTAGTTTGACAATAACCGAGAAGTCTTATGCATAAAAAGAACCAGCTTTACCGTTCACACAAAAAAATCCCCGCATAATGTGGGGACCCGGCGCAGCAAAGGATAGTTCCATCATAACAGTCTCCTGCCGTTTAAATTCTCTCTTCAATATGAAAGCCACTGCTGTTGCTGCACAGGCATTGCCTGAAGCCGGTTTGAATGACACCCTGCTCCTTGACCCCTCTTAAAATATAGGTCTCGCCGCAGTTTTTGCAAATGATTCGAACCTTTACACGCAAAAAAAGACACCTCGCTACTCTGTGGAATTCCTTGCTGAGGAATTGCTTTTAGAGTAAGTGTGCCCAAATTTGCTACATGTTAATCTCTTCTTCTCGCTTCAGAACCCGGAATGGGGATCGATTGTTAGCCCGGGCAACCTTGCCCATTCCCCCATACCACAGGAAGGCCATTAAGGGAACGATAAACCAAATCCAATAGTTTGCTGTTGTGTTCAAAATAAAATCGTAAATCCCATGCCAGATCCATGGGAGAACCAGTGAAATGGCCAGAATCCACCGCGTTCTGGCCCCTTTTGAGAACTTGGCCCTGCCCATGTGATATCCCATAATTACACCGAACATGGCGTGTCCGGAGACAGGAAGCAGGGCACGCAGAAACATGGAGCCAATGGAGGCATGGCTGTACCAGGCGTACATTACATTTTCTATTGTTGCAAAGCCGAGCGAGATCGCTACGGCATATAGTATTCCATCATATGGCTCGTCAAATTCGGTATGGTTGTAAATCATATGGTACAGCACAAACCACTTCAGACATTCTTCCACGCCGGCCGATATGAGGAAAGATTCCACATACGGACCGTCGCCCCAGCCCAGCATAAGTCCTCTTTGAATAATCATTACCGGAAAAACGATCAGAAAACCAAGAAGAAACACTTTGATAACCATGTGCAATGGTTCCTGATCATACTTGTCTTTCAGATAGAAAAAAGTTAGCAGAGCTAGTCCTGGCGCCACTGCCGACGAAATAATCGATAAGATAAGCACCGAACAACCTCCCTGCATGTTAAGAACCGGGCACATGCCCAGCTCTGTTAATCCAATTTCCAACTAAAAAGCTACCTGTTCCATAAAGCAAAACAGGGCTGACAAGCAAGCTTCAGCCCTGTCTCTCTCTGATTATTCCTGCCGTTTAAAGTGCGTGCAGAGCACTTCCACTGCATTCTCAGCCATAACAGTCTTACCGTATTCAGCCAGTACAGCGTCTGTAATCGATGACGAATCACCAAATTCAGACAGCACGGCCACTAGACCAGATAAAACAGATTCTTCGTATTCCTTCGGATCGAAGTAGAGATACCATTTATCATTATAAGAATACAGTTTTCCCCCGGAAGTAATGTTGCCGATGAGTACATGGGCCGCTTCAATCAGAACCTCAAAATCGCGGAATGCATATACAATGGAGTCGCTTTGTTCAAGAGTAACTTCCATTTCGTAAATCTCTTCGGGCAATTCATCCTCCCCGGACGCACCGTACTGATGGTGATCATATTTTCCCCGGGTCACAATAACGACCATGCCTTGTGCGGGCAAAGCGAACACTTCCACGGCCAGCGGACCTGTAGCGTCAAAGCCAAGTTCGCTGTACGCCTGATCCATCATTTCCGTAAACAGGTCGTGCACCTTGGGAACTTCCTGCCACATATCTTCCTTCTGGATGCCCCGCTCGCTCAGGTCGTCAAAAGTGAGGAAAATCCGTATCTTATCTTGACCTAATCTCTCTATTCTCATGACAGGATCCTCCTTTGCAAGCTCAATTTATTATAATGTATGATGAGTCCCGAGTAATGAGCCAAAAATGGTTACTATGTATGTATGTTATCATTTTGGCGCCATAAATGCACGTAAATAAATATAAAATCCGCACCCCATTTCCAAGCTGTATTCCATGACGAATAAAAAAGAATCATTTTGCGGATATGTGCATCCTCAAAATGATTCTGCAAGAGCCTTTTGCGGTTACAAACCCGGTATGGCAGAGTGCGTATCTTTCAGAATCTTCTCGACTTCATGCTTCACATCAGGGTTGCTGCTGATAAATTCCTTCAGCATTTTCAGATTGGATTCCTTCGACTGGACCGGGGATTCGGACTTTTTATGCTCACCCTTGCCCGATTTGCTATCCGGCTCATGGCCTTGGTCTTGTTCTCCAGATGCCGAGGTATTTCCAAATCCAGTCATAGCCATGCCGAATAATTTTTCTTTGGCCCGATCACCGGCGCCGTGCCCGTTCGCCCCTGATTGTCCTAGCGAAGACATGAGCACGCTGCGTTTTTTCGAGATGATCATACTGGCCGCGGCACCCAGCAAAACTCCGCATAAAAATGACGAAGTATTCATATCCTCAACCTCCTTGTATGGTAAAATCATGTCTAGTGTTCGCGGAAAGAATCCGGCTCATACAGTCTAATAACAGGAAAGCGAGTTGAAAAAAGTGGGTAAAGCAACAATAGCGCTGCTGCTCTCCGCCTTTCTGCTGGCATCATGCAGCAATAATGAGGGCTCTTCTGAAGCAG
Organism: Paenibacillus sp. NPDC058177; assembly: GCF_042883835.1. Taxonomy (NCBI): domain Bacteria; kingdom Bacillati; phylum Bacillota; class Bacilli; order Caryophanales; family Paenibacillaceae; genus Paenibacillus; species Paenibacillus sp. NPDC058177. The sequence goes on from NZ_JBHVVB010000002.1 coordinate 35,750, forward strand.
TGAACAACACAGGGAATTCACCTACAGCAGCTCCGTCGCAGGAAGCATCCACAGTACCGGCGGGAACAAATAATTCTGCAACTAACACCGGGAACTCTGAAGGGAATCTGGCAAGTCCTTCCCCACAGATAAATCATGACGCGGAGAGCAGTACTGGCGGCAATGAACAGGCGGCTGAAGTTCCGCTTCTGTACCATATGAACAAAAATTATGATATCGTCCCGAATGAGGAAGGCACGCCCAAGAAAGTAGTCCTCCTCACCTTCGATGACGGACCCAAGGAAGCTAAAATGATCAATTCGATTATAGATACCTTGGACAAGCACCATGCCAAGGCCATTTTCTTCATGAACGGATACCGGATTAAGGAGCACCCCGAGCTATTGAAGCTTATTCACGAACGTGGCGGTATTCTCGGCAATCACAGCTGGGATCATATCGAATTAAAGAATAAGCCTTATGACACCGTGAAGAAGCAGATTGAAGATGTTCAAACAGCTGTTAAAGACATTACAGGTGAGACACCGCATTTCTTCCGACCTCCCTATGGGGCGGGTGGCGATGTTGGCAAGAAGGTTGCTGCGGAGAATGGCATGCTCTACATGACCTGGTCCGTAGGCTCTCTGGACTGGGAAATGAAGGAGAAAGACAGCAACAAGACCGAGAAACTGATAGGAAACGTAACGGACCAGCTTCACTCCGGAAGCAACATTCTGATGCATGAGCTGCCATGGACAACTGAAGCGCTGGATAAGCTCCTAACGACTCTAGAGGAGAAAGGCTATAGCTTCGTGGATCCCCGCAGCATTGAACTGAAGATGCGCTGAGAATGGAAGACGATTTGACCGCTTACTGATATCGTGAAAATTAAGGGGTTGTTTCAAAAGTAAATAAGCCCCTTCAAGTAGGCAGGACAGAGGTAGAAAGTTCAAAAATAGACAGTTCAAAATCAACGCCCCATTGAGCAGCGTTGATTCTAAACGAAGAAGCTCCCCTCTTGGTAGACAGAGATAATCATAAACTCTGCTGCGAATAGGGGAGCTTTTTCATGTTAATTCAAATAGTAGATCACGGTAGAGCAGGCCCCAGCTCGAACGCAGGACCTGAAGGTCAGGAACTATAAGTAAATCGGGACCTTGAACCGCCGTCGTGCGCATGTTGTGCAGAATGGTGGACTGGTCAGAGATCGGTGTAAGTCCTTACACCCTACCTTAGGAGCTAGGCGCTGAGTTGGGCACTGGGATTTGGTTTTGGGGTTTAGGGTTTACTCTGAGTTTTGCTCTGAGTTGGGCTTTGGGCTCTAGGCATTGCTCTGATAGTTGCTTTGAGATTGGCTCTGAGCTTGTTCTAAGCTTGGGCTTCGCTTAACAGGAAAAAGCACCGTTATTTCTCCCCTTTTCTAAGGTTCTATTCGAATTAACGGGAAATTATCCAGTTAATCCCCCTCTGTTATAAGAAAATAGAGGGAAACCCTAAAGATTAACGGGAGTTTTTCCCGTTATTTTTGGAATCACTCCCTTTTTCGAATCAATAACGGGAGTATTTCCAGTTGTTCAAGCACCTCACGACATCCACTTTTACTGTACAAGATCGGCACCCCTCAAGGCCAAATGGGTTTGGGTTTGGGTTCGGGTTTGGGTTTGGGTTTGGGTTTGGGTTTGGGTTTGGGTTTGGGTTTGGGTTTGGGTTTGGGTTTGGGTTTGGGTTTGGGTTTGGGTTTGGGTTTGCGCTTTGACTTGCGCTTTCCCATCCTTGCTCCAGAATGTGGTCGTCGGCCACAAATAGAACATGGCGGGTTCAGGAATCTTCCTGAGCACCGCCATGTTTTTCCGCTTTATTTTTAAGTAGATGGACTTCTCATCAAGGAATTCACTTGTTTTGGGACAGTCCTTTTTCATATGTTATACAGGTTCCTTACAACGTAACGTGAGTACATGCATTTCGGCAGGACTGCCCCAACGAATCGGCAAATGCGCCGTACCGAAGCCACGGCTGATCAGCACCTGTGCAGTTGCTCCTGAACCATCGTTGCGGGGCCACGGATACATCCCAGCCTTGTAGTGATCGTAAAAGCTTTCCACACGCTTGCTGCCGATAAGTGGCAGAATCACCTGACCGCCATGGGTATGCCCCGACAGCACCAATTCACCTGGAACTGTACGCCTTTGTGACAGCCACATCGGATCATGCACCAGAAAGATTCTGCAGACGTCAGGATCTAAACCGGACAATGCTGGCAGTGGGGCATACGCTGTCTTCCCGCCTCGCTTGGGGAAATCCACTCCAGTCAGCCAGAATGCTCCTCCCTTACGTTCAATAAGAACATTCTCATCGAGCAGGAGCCTTACACCGCTGTTTCGGATAATCTCATCTACACGTTCTATGTCCGCCTTATAGTCATGATTGCCATGAACTGCATAAGTAGGTGCGATGGATACCAACAGTTCCATATTTTCAGCCAGACGATCTAGCGGACTATTCTTTTCGGTCAGGTCGCCGCCCGCAAAAACAGCATCCACTTTGCCTTTTAGTGCCTTCAGCATATCCGAAGGGAGCCTCCGCCTGTGAATATCGGTTATGAACAGAATCCGATAGCCGTCAAAAGATGCGGGCAGCGTCTCCAATAATATTTCCTCGGCAATAATTCGATTCTTAAATGCATTCCTCACCATCAGCAGCACAAATGTGCCCCCTGCTAAGAGCAAAAGGGATCCAATAATAATGAAGATGGGCAAAATTACCATAGATCACCCAATGGCGGAGCACCCTTAATTCCCCATGTCAAAAGAAACGCTAGCAGCAAAACGAATAGAAAAATCAAGGAATTGACGAACATTTTACTGAGGCGGACACGATCAGAGGAATAAGTTTCGGTGCGGGACGGGGTTGACTCTTCACCAGTGTTCCCTTTATCGGGAGGCGTAGCCGCGCCAGACTGGCGACGACCCTTACGAGAAAGCGTAGCTGGTGGCTTTAGCGTGCTAGGACGAACCGGCTCATCTACAGCAGGATGGCTATTTGTCCCAGTCGACGGTTTGGCTTTGACAGAAGTCTGCTTCCGACTTTTCTTCTGCCGGGATTGAACCCGGCTTAATTGCTCGCTCATGACTCCCTCCTGTAGCGGATGACCAAACCGGAGAAGAGGTCGATCACGAAATGACATAAAATAGGCGCCCAGAGACTTCCTGTATGGATATAAATATAACCTAGTCCATAGCTGCTCAAGAACACCCAGCCCGTAGGTATCCAGTGTCGCAGATAACGTACATGAATCAGAGCGAACAGAATGCTAGTCCAATATGGACCAAATGCATGTTGAATCGCTCCCCGGAACAGCACTTCCTCGCATACTGCCACCATGGCCGCGATCAGCACGATATGCCAGATGGGCCGGGCGCGGAATAGCATATCATTGATGCCCCCGTCATCCATCGTTTCCTCGGGCACAATATATGTCATTAAAAAGTCAACAATTAGCATTAACCCAGCCAAACCAAGGCCCCAGTACAGAAATTGTGTGCTTTCGGGCAGATTTATGACTTGAAGCGGATTTCTTTTCTGTAATAAAATCCAGATCAAACCGATAAATAACGTAAGCCCTTGTGTAATGTAGAGATTAAGCAAAAGAAGACGGTCTGTAAGCTGCTGCGGTTCTACCCTTTTTACTTTGATATCACCAATCTTAAATTTTTTTCTCATCTTAACCTGCCTGTTCTATAATGATTTTTCCGGGCAGCTCCCAAAGTAGAGTCCGTCCTTAGCGATTACTGCAAAATACATAACGATTATTTTCCCAGAAAAAGGAGCACTTAATTATGAAAAATCTAACCTCCCGAACCCAAATGCTGTACACTCTTGGATTTCTTTTCTTTCTGATTTCCGCATTCGCCGCTTTTTTTACGGGAGTGAAGGTTGGCGCAGATAAAACTGAAGCAAAATACGAACACCTCCAGGAGGCCAAGAGCCCAGAGGAATCTTCTGGATCATACCAGCAGCAGGATCTTGTTACCTTCTATCATAACGTATTTTTGCCTTATCGGGAATTCAAGCGAAGCTGGAATAGCGAAGTCGACAAGCTCGCTCGAAGTACGGATGCCCGTGAAAACGCCGCCACACTCAAGAACCTGGGTATCCTCGCCGACAAACAGTACAAAAAGGTTACCCAGGACTCTATTTTCACCAACTCACCGCTGCTTCAGCAGTCCCAACTGAATATCCTGAAAAGTCTGACTCTCTTCTCACAGGCCTCCGGCAAGGTATCCGCTAGTGCAGTGGGAACGGAAACTGCCAAGCTGCTAAAAAGTGATCCTTTTACAGTCAGCGCAGTTAAATTTGGCCTGCAGTCACAAAAACAATTCTACGATTCCATGCTGAAGTGGGGAGCCAGAGCCAACAATAAGATACCCGCTACTACCAAGGAGATCAAAACGCTGAGCTTTGTCCAATGGAAGAAGATGCCGTTACTACTCAAGAATGCGACAATCGCAGATATGCTGCTGAACCGGGGGATATTTGCGGGGTATGATCCCCAGGACATCACAGCAAAAGTGGACGATATGATTTACTCCGGCACCGCAAGCTCACTCAAGCTCGCAGACGTTCAGTCGTCTCTGACGCTGCTGATTTCCACAGGTGCTGTTCAGGAACAGGATTTCATCAAATGGCGGGAACAATATTATCCTAAGGAAACGATTCCCCAGCTCCCGTTCTTTTATGAATAAGACCAGTTACTGCATCATAACGAAAAATGAGGCTCACTTCAAGCAGACGTAAGACTCATCCTGCAAAAGCCTATTGACACATTTGGCATAGCCATGTTACATTATGAAAAATTAATCAAGCAAAAGCGATGATGGAACAAAGACGATGCTAGTCTACAGAGAGCCGGTGGTTGGTGCAAACCGGTGACGAACAGAACTCTTTAGCGCTCCTGAGATATTGTATCGAACTTTAAGTAGATGCAATCGGATCACTCCGTTACCAGTGTGGCCTATGCAGGCCATTGAGGCTGCTTCTGACAAGAGGCAGTGAATTAGGGTGGTACCACGACAACTCTCGTCCCTTACTACGGCAGTAGTATGGGGTTGAGAGTTTTTTTGTATCTCCAGCATCCCAATATCCTTCTCTTATATGGGCTATTGTCTTATTTTCGCGGGATAGTTGTATCCAATTTCTTTGATGCGACACCGCGTTGCTTCGTTATTTTTGTAGCGTTCTTCTTCATGACTGTAACAAAACAAGATACTACGGGTACTGTGGACCGCCCTTTCGGGGGCATCCTCAACATAAAAAGCTTTCTAATCATAAGGAGGAAGAGAAACCATGTTTAAAGTATTAGTATCGGATCCGATCAGTGATTTGGGGATTCAGCAGTTGATGGATGCAAATGATGTAACGGTTGACAAGAAAACAGGACTTAGCGAAGACGAACTCATTGCGATTATTGGGGATTACGACGGCCTGCTCGTGCGCAGCCAAACAACGGTTACTGAAAAAATTATTGAAGCCGGAAGTAAGCTAAAGGTCATTGGCCGCGCTGGCGTGGGCGTTGACAACATTAAGCTGGATGCTGCTACCCAGCGCGGGGTAGTTGTTATTAACGCTCCGGATGGTAACACAATTACTACTTGTGAGCATGCTTTTGCAATGATGATGGCTCTTGCCCGTCACATTCCACAAGCGTATGCCAAGACTATTGGCGGCACTTGGGATAGAAAGTCTTTCCTCGGCGTTGAGCTGCGTGGTAAGACACTCGGCGTACTCGGTATGGGCCGGATCGGTAGCGAAGTAGCCAAACGTGCCAAAGCCTTCGGTATGAGCATTCTGGCATATGACCCGTTCCTGACAGCTGATCGTGCTGAGAAGCTCGAAGTTAAGCTGGCTTCTGTAGATGATATCGTTCGAAATGCAGATTTCATGACGGTTCATACTCCACTGACACCAGAAACACGTCATATGATTGCCCGTCCGCAGTTCGAAGTAATGAAAAAAGGCATGCGCATTGTTAACTGTGCCCGCGGCGGCGTTATTGACGAGCTTGCACTGGTAGAAGCAATTGACAGCGGGATTGTTGCCGGAGCCGCCTTTGACGTATTTGAGAAGGAACCGCCTGAAGCTGACCACCCGTTCCTCTCCCATCCGAAAATTATTGTAACGCCGCATCTGGGTGCTTCCACCGTTGAAGCCCAAGAGAACGTTGCAATCGACGTTTCTGAGCAGGTACTCAATATCCTGCGTAACGAACCGTTCATTAATGCTGTTAACATTCCGCCGGTAGCACCAAGCGTAATGAACAAGCTGCAGCCTTACTTTAACCTTGGTGAGAAACTTGGTAGCTTTGCGACCCAAATCACCGATGCAGCGATCCGTGAAATTCACGTCGAATATGCCGGAGACCTCTCGGATGTGGATACACAGCCGCTGACCCGCTACATCGTGAAAGGTGTGCTTTCCCGTCACTTTGCTGGGGATGTTAATATTGTCAACTCCATGCATCTGGCCAAAACTCGCGATGTGAATGTTGTTGTGACCAAAGCCTCCAAAACAAAAGGCTTCACCAACCTCATCACCGTGACTTTGAAAGCTGAGCATGATGAAGAGCGTCTCGTAGCCGGCACCCTGCTTCAAGGCTATGGCGAGCGGATCGTACGAGTGAATAAATTCCCGGTTGATATTGCGCCGGAAGGTCATCAACTCGTCATCTCGCACAATGACAAACCGGGTATTATCGGTCTGGTAGGAACGCTGCTGGGTGAGAACAATGTCAATATCGCCTCCATGCAGGTTGGACGCAAAATCGTTGGCGGTGCAGCAATCATGCTGCTCACTGTTGACAAGGCCGTTCCACAAGACGTGCTCGTGAAGCTGGCTGGACTTCCAGAGATCAATACTGCTGAGGAAATCGTTCTGCTGTAGGCTTCATGCTACTGCCTTAAATGATATCCATAGATACAACAATAAGCCATCTCCGCTCTTTAGCGGGGGTGGCTTATTGTATTTTACTCAGGAACACAGAATCTCATTTTGCTTAAATTCCATTTTATATATGACATCAACTGACATATTAATATGATAAACTTGAACTATAACGCTCAAGGAGGACAACGGATATGAGAGCTGACCGGCTCGTTTCTATATTACTGATGCTGCAGAATCGCGGCAAAATGACCTCCCGTGACCTGGCGCAAACACTTGAAGTCTCTGAGCGGACCATATTCCGGGATATGGAGGCGCTCAGCACAGCTGGCATTCCCGTACTGGCAGAGCGGGGACGAGAAGGCGGCTGGATGCTTACCGAGGGCTATCGCACCTCCCTGACAGGCATGAAGCCTAAAGAGATTGCCTCTCTCCTGCTATCTGCTGACTCTACGATTCTTAGCGACCTTGGCATCGAAGGGGATTTCTCTTCTGCCGCCCGCAAGTTGGAGGCCGTAGTAGCACCGCATTCCAGCAGTTCCACGCTTGATTCGGTTCAACGGATTCATGTGGACGGGGCAAGCTGGCATCCCTCAGATGAGTCATATCCTTTTTTGGCGCTACTGCAGGAGGCCCTTTGGCATGATCGTGTTGTCAAAATAACATACCTGCGCAATAACGAAGCTAGCGAACGACTAATTCATCCCCTCGGGCTCGTAACCAAACGCGGAGTTTGGTATGTCGTTGCAGAAAGCAGAGGTGAGCTACGGACCTACCGGGTGTCCAGACTGCAACATGCAGAGCTCACGAATGACTTTTTCAAGCGTCCGGAAGACTTCGATCTTGGCCAGTATTGGCGGCAATCCACCCAGGCTTTCAAATCTGCCTTGCCAAGTTATCCAGCTACCGTGTTGATAAGGGAAGAAATAATGAAGGACTTCGCGCGGGAGCGATATCTTACTGTAAAAAACACTACCCCGTCCTCCCTCGCCGGATGGTTGGAGGTTGAGGCCGATTTCAACGCCCTGGAGTGGGCCTGCCGGGTACTTTTGTCTTATGGGTCCAGTGTCCTGGTCCTTTCACCGCAAGTACTGCAGGAGCAAGTACGACAAGCACTGATAGATACCACCGCATTATATGAGTCTATCGGACAGAATTTAGTCAAAATTTGTCCCGAATAGCATTTATGTCAGTTCTTACAATAGACCTATCCCCCTTTAATCGCCTATAATATTACAATACACAACATTAAAGGGGGACATATTTCCTATGGACTGGATGTACAAGCTGCCTTTGAAGCAAAGAATTGTCGCCGGATGCTACCTCGTTGCCGCTTTATTCTCCATCCCTGTTTTGGTTACTTTTATTATTCTCGGCAAAATTGTTATCGGCATCATTCTGGTGGTCCTGCTTGCAACCCTGACTTACCCTCTTTCCCGCTTTGTTGAGAGAACGCTTACATCGTCGTTCGATGACATCTCCAACGTAACGCATACGATCTCTAAGGGAGACTTTACGCATAGAGCCGACGAGAATGGCTCCATGGGTGATATCAGCCGCTCCTTTAATACGATGATCGACAAATTGAAGACCATTTTGACCGACGCCTCACAGATCACCCGTCAGGTTATGGATGCAAGCCGCGGCATCGAAGACAAGAATCAGAATCTGAAGATCGTCATGTCCCAGGTGGCGACCTCTTCTAATGAGCTGGCTCAAGGTGCCAACGAAATTTCGAGTGATATTGCCGGTATGATTGATTCTATTAAAGATATTGAGACTAAGGTCTCCAATTACGCACATTCAACCAAAGAAATGAACAAGAAATCTATACATACGCTAGAATTGGTGGAGCAAGGTCGCCAATCGGTGGATACCCAGGCAGAAGGCATGCGTAAGAATATCGAAGCTACACAAAAAGTGGCCGATACCATTGATGCCCTTTCCCATAATGCTCGCGGTATCACCATGATTACGAAAACCATCACCGAAATTGCGGAACAGACCAACCTGTTATCTCTGAACGCTTCCATCGAAGCTGCCCGTGCCGGAGAGCATGGCCGTGGATTTGCTGTGGTAGCTCAGGAAGTACGCAAACTGGCAGAGGAATCAACTGCCTCGACCAAAGAGGTCTTCGGCCTCGTACGTAGCATTGAAAGTGACATTAAGGAAGCCATTGCGAACATCACCATCAATGAAGAAGTCGTTCAGGTACAGAATGAAATGATCATTCAAACTGCACAGATTTTCGGGCAAATTGTCCAAAGTGTACAGTACATTACCGAGCAAATCGCCGCCTTCTCTTCGGAAAGCGACCTGATGCTGGACAGTGCTCTGAAGATCTCCTCTGCGATTGAGAATATTTCAGCAATTACAGAGCAGACAGCAGCCAGCACCGAGGAAGTCTCTGCATCGATGAGTGAGCAGATCAATGCCCTCCAATCCGTTGCGGATGAGTCTGAAAAAATGACGTCAGCCGTCTTTCAGCTACAAAAAACGATTCATATTTTTAAATTTTAGAACTTGTCATAAAATTTTTATTTTTGTTCCTTTTAACACAAAACAGCCGTATAAGTTCAAACTTTCACGGCTGTTTTGTAACTTATGAAACGTTTGCATTATATCACTTTCAGACCTTTCTAGAAGTTCGTACCCACAAATAAAGTTTATCCTCTCCCCTTTCAAACACCCTACTTTTAACCCAGTTCCCTCCTGTGCAGTCCAAAAGAAATTGAGCACTTGGATTCATTGCCTTTCATGAAAAACATCATCGTAAATATAACTCCAACTAATTTCTTCAATTAATATCTAATCTTGTCCATTCAGCTGTTTTCATCTAATTTGCATTTTTACACCAATCCCTTTAATACAATCTTGCTTTTTCTCTGAATGATATGCATATTTCAGGCCTATTTTGTAACCGCATTCCATTTTGCAATGCACCCTTGGATACATTTTAAATTAAAACTAAATTCCTACTTTATTTCATATTTTTCGTCAAATTCCGAGTTCGTTTGTGTAAAATATATTGACAAAGACGAGCTAGGAATATAATGTAAAGGAAAATTATTCTTATAATTAGTTATAACATTTATATGGGCAAAATTCCTGAAAAGGAATGACGCAAAGCCATGGATCTACAGCCTCATTTTTTTGGGGGCCATGACTGCCAGGTTGCAGAGAAAACCAGGAGGATCGACTTAATTTCGCGGTCTGATTGGCGGTTTTTTGCTTCCAACCTGTGCTCCATTATTCGAGCACAGGTTTTGTTGTTTCTTTGTACCTGTTAGTATCGTTCTAAACATTTGGCGTTACCAGAACGATAATATATTTATCTTTTACTTAACCCAATTCATTTACTTGAGAGGTGTTTTTTTTGAAGACAGTCGCAGATTATATGGCGGAGGCACTACGTAACCTCGGAGTAACCCATTCATTTGGTATTATTGGTAAATCCATTTGTCCCTTAGTTCTAAAGATGGTGGATTACGGTATTGAGTTTATTCCTGGAAGACATGAATCCAGTTCCGGCTTTGAAGCCGCAGGCTATGCCCTTAAGACTGGCGGACTAGGCGTTGCTTTCGGGACATCCGGTCCCGGAGGAACGAATCTGCTTACTGCAGCGGCCCATGCCAAGGCGAATAACATTCCGGTGTTATTTATTACAGGGCATCAATCTATAAAAGAACTAGGTATTCCGCAATGTCAGGATTCTTCCTCATATCTGGCTGATCTTGCCGATATGTTTAAACCCGCTACCCTGTTCAGTAAGCTTGTAGAACGTGGCGATAACTTAAGCACCATTTTCAATCATGCTATCTCAATTGCTCTGAGCGGTAACCGTGGTCCCGTTCATCTTTGCTTGCCATTCGACGTTCAGACTGAACTTCTGGAAGAATTCCCGGTAGTTTATCCAGAGCGTGAATCGCTCGTTAGCATCTCCAATTATGACCGTGTAATCAACGCTATTAACAATGCTGAGAACCCACTGATTATTGCCGGTAAAGGTGTTAACCGTTCCGGGGCTCACAAAGAGCTGATTGAACTGGCTGAAACATTCAACATCCCTGTCGTGACTTCTCCTGGCGGCAAAGGTGCTATTCCTTGGGATCACCCGCTGTATCACGGTCCTGTCGGTGTCGGCGGATGTACACATGGCGATGACATGCTGAATCGTAGTGATTTGTATATCGTGCTGGGCTCCCGTCTGAGCGATATGACTATCTGTAATCTAAAACGCGAGAATCATCCAGAGACATTAATTCAGTTCGATAGTGACCCAACGTTTGTAGGCAAGATTCTGACCTCCAAAACTATACCGGTCACCGGGGATCTGCGTGATAATCTTGTGTATTATCTTGAACACCTGGATAGAGATTCTGTGACCAAACATAATACTCCAAGCTTTAACTATCGGGAAGAACTGCCTGAGCTTCCAGGCCTGTCCCTGGCTTCAGTTATGAGCGTGATGAGTGACTTTATTCCATACAACAACACTCTATTCGTGGATGATGGAAGCCATGGCTTTAATGCCGTTAAATGGTATAACGTTAAAAAACCGGGCAGTTTTGTGTTCGATGCCTATTTTGCCTGCATGGGTAATGCAATTGGCATGGCTATCGGCGCCAAGGTTGCATCACCGGATGAAACGATCTTCTGTGTGACTGGCGATGGATGCTTTATGATGCTGGGTGCAGAGATTAATACAGCAGTATGTAAGGATATCCCGGTTATTTTTATCGTTGTAAACAACATGCAACTGGATATGGCGCTTAAGGGCATGGAGAAGACCACAGGCCGTATTGACGGAACCCTTTTCGAAGTCCCAATGGACGCTGTGAAGTTCGGCGAATCGCTTGGAGCAACCGGATATCGCTGTGAAACTTTGGATCAATTCTCCGCTGCGATCGCAGATGCGGTAGCTTTGAACAAGGTCGCGGTAATCGAACTGTTGACTGACCGTGACGAAGTACCACCTACTGCACACCGTGTAGTGAATCTTTAATCAGGAGGCCAATTTATGAGCGACAATTTGAACAAAAATATCAATAGTGGTCTCAACCACTTTGCTAACTTATCTGGGGAGTATGGTGCCAAAGCTTTGGCACCTATTAAAGACCATTTTCCAGATCTGGCTGAATACATTATGGGCGCCGCCTACGGTGACATTTTCCAGCGCAACACGATCGGTGATGACTGGAAAGAAGTTGCCGTGATCTCCGCCTTGATTGCGATGGGACAATACGAACAACTAGGCGTCCATTATGTTATGGCGCTAAGTGTAGGTGTCACTGAGGAACAGCTTAAAGGTGTTCTGCTTCATTTGGTGCCTGCTCTAGGAGCTCCGCGAGTAATCAGTGCCTTTAACGTGTTGCTCGAAGTTTTAGAAGAAGTGAAGTAACATCTGTATAATTCAAAAATTTACATTTTTCGACTTTCTCATTGTAATTCTATCAATCATATGCTATTAATATAGTTAAATTATCCCAAAAATAAGTATATTATCGATTGCCGAAAATAGGGAATCAAAGTTTTTGGATAAAACTAATTTATAGGAGCGATGAAGGAATGGGTAAATTTATTTTGAAGACAGATTCGGTTAAAAAGATTATCAATGTCGAATTGGATGGCACGTTCTCTGAAGAGGATGGCATCAAATCCATTCAAGCTTATCAGCAAACCATTAACCCGATCACTCCAGCAGACTATGAGCTACACTTTGATTGCAGAAAGCTTAACGTTACCGCTCCTAATGTCGTACCTCTGCTGGAAGGATGCTTCATCATGATCAAGAAGGACGGCTTTGCCAAAGTACTCCTAACCCTTGAGAACAACCCAATTCTTAAAATGCAATTGGCTCGTCTGGGCCGAAAATCTGGTCTGGATAACCTGGAAATCATCTCTACAGTTACTGCATAAGACAAATAACTTCATATTACAGCCTGTATCTTACCTGCTCATGCAACGATCCATCAGCTCATCACTAATAAGGGGGCAATTCAATGGCCGGCATACGCATCAGAGACATCGCTATTTATCATCCGAGTAACAAAATCGGTAATGATTTCTACATCAAACATTTTGACGATAGAGGAATAGAGATTCGTGGACTTCTGGCGGCATTGGGTCGTGAAACCCGCTACAGTATTGATAATGAGGACGAGAATGCACTGACTATGGGATTTGAGGCGGCCAGCAATGTGCTGGAGCAAGCGGGACTTGCTGGTGAAGATATCGACCTTATCGCCTTCTCCAGTCAAACGCCGGAATACATAATCCCGACTAATTCGGTGATCATGCACCGTTTGATTAATGCGGCTTCGCATACCATCTGCATCGACAGCAATGCAAACTGCACAGGGATGACAGCAGCCTTTGAACAGGTCAGCCGGCAGATGATGGCGAACCCCCGTATCCGCCGTGCGCTGGTAATTGGGTCCGACCATATCCTTCCACATGCCGACCGCAATAACCCGGTATACTATGCCGGATTCGGCGATGCTGCCGCAGCGGTCATCCTGGAGCGTGATGAGAACGCAGTTGGATTAATCGATTCTATCTACCAGACGGATACTTGTGTGTTGTACAATTCTGTCTTCCCTGCTGAAGGTTTAGCCAAATTGGGAACGAAGGGCATCGCTCCTGGCGAATTTAATGTAGAATTCACTCCCTTTGATGATTCCATTTGTGTAGAAGCGGCTGTCGAATCGATCAAAACATTACTTGCCGATTCAGACATCGCTCCGGAGTCCATCAAAGCAGCCTGCTTCTCGCAGCTGTCTCTTCCTAATATACTCAGTGTTGCGGAGAAAGTCGGAATTGATAGCAGCGTAGCCGTGTATGTCGGGGATGAATTTGGTTATACTTCGACCAGCAGTCCATTTATTGCTCTTCATAAGGCTGTATCTACCGGACAAATCGAACGCGGCGATAAAGTATTATTCTGGACTGTCGGTGGAGGCATGCAGAATATTGCAGTCGTGATCGAATACTAAGCTTACTTATATAAGTCTACAAAAGAAGCATTCCAACAGCAGTTTAGTGCTGAGGAGTGCTTCTTTTTCTATATTCGGCAGGCCTACGCAAAACCGATTCTAGGAGACTTCTCTCCGGATCTTAGGGATTGTCTTAGGGATTATACGATTATACTCATTTGTCTGTTAAAGGTGTTGCTGAAGACGATAAGGGGCTGTACAGCTGTGTTTTGTTCCACGATGAACAAGATTAATCGGTTCCATTCAACAAAAAAGCACCTCCGAAGATCAGAGGTGCTGTCAGGCTTTGTTCAGAATTACTGTTTTTCGACAGGTAAGCGCAGTGTAAAGGTCGTTCCTTCACTCAATTTGCTCGCAGCCGAGATGTGACCATGGTGAGATTCGACTATATTCTTAACAATGGCCAGACCCAGTCCCGTCCCCCCGGATTCCCCGCGGACACGAGCTTTGTCAGCCTTGTAGAACCGTTCGAAGATGTACGGGAGATCATCCGGCGGAATGCCTACACCTTCATCCCGAATCTCGATCTCAACATAACGGCGGCTCTCCTGTACGGATTGACCCGCGACAATCAGAATCTTCTTCCCGGCAGGGGTATGGCGGAAAGCATTGTCCAGCAGGTTCGTAAGCACTTGCTCCAGCTTGTCCTCATCGGCCGCCTTCAGCAACAGTTCCTCACTTAGCTTCCTGTACTGCAGATCAATGCCACGTTCCTTGGCCCTCACAGAGAACTTGCGGTAGACCCTCTCCAGCAATTCACTCATATCAACCTGGGCCTTTAGCATATCCGTATGCCCGGCTTCCATGCGTGCCAAATCCAGCAGATCCTTCACCAGCCGGCCCATACGCAGTGATTCATCATGAATGACCTGAATCAATTCACTGCTCTCCTCGGGCGAAGAGGCCATCCCATCAAGCAGTGCTTCGCTGTACCCTTGCATCATAGACAACGGAGTGCGAATCTCATGCGATACATTCGCTACGAAGTCACGCCGCATTTTCTCCAGCTTGACCTCCTCAGTCACATCACGCAGTACCGCTACAGCACCCCGAATATGGTTCTCGGAATACAGCGGAGCCATATGTACAGACCAGACACCCTGCCGGACATGCACATTAGAGCGCTGATCGCCCCCTTCTTGCAGTGTGCTCAGAAAGAGCGGACGAAGCGGTAGGGGAACCTCTCCCTTGCTGATGATCTCCTCACCGGGTTCGGGGTCGCTTTCCTGCTCCCACTCCAGGTTACGCCAGGTCTCCAGCAGAGATTGTCCATGCGGATTAGTCAGAATAATGTGACCATCAATGTCAAAGGTGACCACTGCATCACTCATACTGCGCAGAACACTGGACAGATGACCCTTCTCATGATTCAGACTGCGAATATTCTCTTCCAGCTCCGCTGCCATGTGGTTGAAGGAGGTCGCGAGCTGTCCGATTTCGTCACTGGTGACTAGGGTCAGCCGGGTTCCGTATTCGCCTTTGCGAATGTTGTTAGCGGCCTCGATCACCTGCTGCATCGGCTGTGTGATCTTAGTGAACAGAAATAAGGCAAAGAACGTCGTCAGAGAAAACCCAATCATGCATGTGTACAAAAATAAGCGCTTGATCGCCCCGGAATTGGCAAAATTACTGTCGATGTAAGGCAACAGGAATAATCCCAGTGTCATCAGTACGACAGCAACCAGACAGATGATCGTGACCCACAGCTTGCCGACAAGGCTTCTCCAGAAGTTCACCTATTTAGGCACCTCAAGTTTGTAGCCTACGCCCCAGACGGTCGTGATCATGCTTGCAGATTCCGGCGATACTTTATTCAGCTTCTCACGAAGACGCTTCACATGCGTGTCTACAGTACGCAAATCTCCGAAAAATTCATAATTCCAGACGTCCTTGAGCAGTTCTTCACGTGAGAACACCTTGTCCGGCGAAATCGCCAGGTAATGCAGCAGTTCGTATTCCTTAGGGGTCAGGCTGACTTCCTGGCCGCCGGCAGTTACACGGTGTGCATCATGTTCGATAATAAGGTGCGGGAATACAATATTGTTGCTGGAATTGCTCTCCTTAGATAGAAAAGCTGTAGCCGAGGAGCGGCGCATAATCGCCTTCACCCGATAGATGACCTCACGCGGACTGAACGGCTTGACGACATAATCGTCTGCACCCATCTCGAAGCCCTGCACCCGGTTGATCTCCTCGCCTTTGGCGGTAAGCATTAACACCGGTGTCGATTTAACGCCGCGAAGTCTAGTCAATACTTCAATCCCGTCAATGCCAGGCAGCATTACATCCAGCAGAATCAGCCCGTAATCATTGGCTGTTGCTTTGCGAAGGGCGATTTCGCCGTCCTCCGCCTCATCGATTTCATAACCTTCTTTTTCGAGATACATCTTAAGCAGGCGGCGGATACGTTCTTCGTCATCCACGACCAGAATTCTGTTCAAATGATCTGCCATTTCACTACAACCCCTTCATCAAATACAGTAGAACGTTACCCTTACTATCGGCTGTTTTGGCAGATTTACTTACCGCTTAATCCGTTCCTGCATAGGAATGAAGTCCGGCAATGACCAGATTAACGCCAATCAGGGTAAACATTACGACCAAAAAGCCGAGTACGGCGAGCCATGCGGACTTGCGTCCCTGCCATCCGCGAGCAAGCCGTAAATGGAGATAAGCGCTATAAAACAGCCAGGTGACAAGAGCCCAGACCTCTTTGGGGTCCCAACCCCAGAATCTTCCCCAAGCCACTTGAGCCCATATCATTGCAAAAATCAAAGCCCCCAGTGTAAAAATCGGGAAGCCTATCGCTATCGCCCGGTAGGTGATCTCATCAAGATCATCAGCGTCGATACCCTCCATTGCGGGATGCAGGGCTGCTCCCAGCGGTTTGCGGACAATTAGCCGAATCAACCCGTAGAGAATTAGCCCGGAAAGGAGCGACCAGATTACGGTATTAAACTTCCGGCCCGCATTCACGCCATTCATCCAGGAAGGCGCTTCGAACAACGGTTTTTTCATGCCCAGGAAGGGCTGGAAGCTCTCAATTTCGCTATGGTAAGGTGCCACAATCGGCGGCATTTTATAACTCACTCTCTCTATTGTACTATCTTCCTGCCCAGGGCTGTCAATCGTAACGTTCTCGCGGACAAAAATCGATTCGTATCCGGCTCCCCGGAAAGCAAAAACCGACCCCAGAAAGGCTATGATGACAATAATAGAGAACAAAGTAAATTCAACAAGCCGTTGCTGCTTCCGGTCGTTTTTCTCCTTGCTAGTGAAGTTCACAGTACGCAGAAGATACATGAGTCCCGCGGCAAAACCAACAGCAAAGAACGACTCGCCCAGCGCTGCCAGCGTAACGTGGATGTTCAGATAGATAGATTTCAGCGAGGGGATCAGCGGCTGAACCTCCTGCGGGAACACAGCAGCATAAGCCATAATAATAATCGAGATAGGAACTGCGAACAGTCCCAGCAAAATTTTACGATAAATAGCGAACATCACGGTAAACGCGACCATCACCATCATCGACAGGAAGGTCATGAATTCATACATATTGCTAACCGGAATATGACCTGCCCCTGCCCAGCGGGTAAAGAAGTAAGCCATGTGGCACAAGAGCCCCAGTGAAGAGGCGATAAAAGCAATACGGCCCCAGCGGGCAGTGTGTTCCTCCGGTTTGCGACCAGACCACTTCCGGCCCATAATAGCAATCGTGAATAGCATGAACGAACCGCTGTATAAGAAAAAGGCGGCTATAAAAACATCACTGCTGAAATCGAGTAAGCTCATGCTTGACCTCCCCCGTTGTCCAATGATTTTTCATCCACTACCATGTCTACCTTCTCCAGAATAGATACGATCTCACGGCGAAATCCGAACCAGTTCTTGTTCGTATGTCCTCCTAGGATTAGCTCTCCGTTCTGGACGGTGAGCCAGATGCGTCTGTGTTGCCAGTAGAAGCCCAGTACAAGGCCTAACATCACTATACCCGCACCTATCCATACAAAAGGCATGGCCCGGTCCACACGCACATTCAGGTATGCCGTAGATTCGGAAAAATCGACATCCTGCATGCTGCTGACTTCAAGCTCCAGGAAGCGATCTGCCCCGCCCAGCTTGTCATTGATGCCTTCCTGCTGGAATTGCACCTTGTCAACCTGCTTAGGGAAATAGAAATACTGTTGACCATCTGCCGGCAGGCCCGGTCCCTTAATCAGGAAGAGAAAGGCCGGTGCATTGGGATATGGCGTTTTGGACACTGGCTGCCCGCTCTCGTTCAGACCAAAGTCCATGTACTTCTCTTTCAGGGTAAGCGTATAAGGTCCTGCCTCAAAGCTACGCTGCGGATTCTTCATCTCCAGCTTGAATTTGCCGTACGCTTCCCCGGTCACCTTATTCTTAAGTTCCGGCTGTACTGAACGCAGGACAGGGGTGAGATCATAATCAAACTGATACGCTTTCAAACCATTGTAGCTCAAAGGAGAGTTGACCTGAATATCATGTGCGGCCACTTCTTTTAGCTGCGGTGTACGCGTCGGATCCCCACAGTCTGCTATACATTCATACAGGACCGCCTTGGTTTCGTACAGCTTGGGCAGCACTTTTTTGCCCCGGAATTCTTCCGGCATTTCAGCTTCGGTGTAGAATTCTACGGTGAATTTCTCATTTTTAAGATAAAAGGTCGTATCCGGAATTGGCGTAACCTCCCCTTGCGGAAAGGCAAGGTGCTGATCCATATTTAGACCCGGCAACCCTCTCGCAAGTACGGCAAGTAAAAAAATAATCAGGCCGATATGTATGACGTATGGCCCCCAGCGGCTGAAGCGGTGTTTCTCGGCGAGTAGCGCCCCGCCCTCCGTGATGACACGGTAACCACGCTTCTTCAGCGGCTGAGATATCCGGCCGACCCATTCCTCCGGCTCTTCCCCCATTTCCGTGACCAGCACGACCTTTTGCCGGGTCAGGAACTGTCGGTGTTTGCGGATTTTCTGTCTTGTTAGCGCTTTATAAAGTGGAAGCACGCGGTCAAGGCTACAAATCACGAGCGAGGCCCCGATCATTACCAGCAGCAGGACGAACCACCAGGATTCATATGTATGGGATAGTCCGAGCTTATAGTAGATGTGCCCTGCTGTTCCGTATTGCTCCTTGTAATACGTTGAAGCATCGATGTTGAGAAAGGTACTCTCCTGCGGAAAGATGGTTCCCAGCATGGAGCCAAGCAGTGTTAAAACGATCAGATAAATGGCAATTTTGACGGATGAAAAAAAGTTCCAGACGAGGTCGATCACATTCGGGTTAGAACGTTGTGAACGGCGGGCTACACCGTCATACCGCATTTCAAGATTTTCACTGGAATTCCCCGTTTCGTCCAGCGGCTTGCCGCAGGCTTCGCAGAGGACTGTGCCTACCGGATTCTGATGGCCGCATTCGCATTTGGTGTTGGTAATTAACGGCGTCCGTCCGCTCATGGGCCCACCAACTTCCCGATTTGTGAATCCAGCGTATCCAGATCAAGCTGACCGATATGAATACTGTCCACCTTGCCCTTTTTATTAATGAAAAAAGTCGTAGGCATCGGCGAAATCCCGTAGCTGCGTACTGCATCCCGCCCCGGGTCCATAACAATCGGAAAATTGATGTTTACCATCTTCACAAAGTTTTCCACAGTCATTTGGTCTTCGCCTACATTTACGCCTACGACAACAACGCCTTGATCCTTCCATTTCTCCCACTGCGCCTGGAGAGCTGGCATTTCCTTCACGCATGGCGCACACCAGGAACCCCAGAAATTCAACACGACAGCCTTACCTTTGTACTCATCCAGCGTATGAGCTTTGCCGTCCAAGCCCAACAGTTCAAAGGCTGGCGCCTTGCTGCCTTCCTTGGGTTTCCCGTCCCCTCCAAATACGGAGGTAGCGATGGCATAGCCGCCAAGCAGGACTACCAGTAATAAAATTACAATCTGAACCGGTTTTCTAGCTTTGCCCACACATGAAGCCCCCTTCTGTGACGCAACTCGTTACTTTAGTTGTTAGGTGTGAACATCCTATGAACATTATAACGAATATTGTCACAACTTTAGGGCGCCAAATTGTGAACTTTATGTGTCCTTGCGTGGTGTTTTTGACTTGAGCAATCCATTTTTGGCAATTTGCTGCAGATGGTTGATTTCATCCTTAGTCAAATGGCGATAAGAGCCACGTTTGAGATTCTGCAGCAAAATATCTCCGAACGAAATCCGTTTCAAACGAATAACGGGATGAGACACGGCCTCGAACATCCGGCGAACCTGACGGTTACGGCCTTCGTGGATCGTGATGCTGATTACCGCTTCCTTGTTGGCTTCATCGATGTCCTTGTACTCCACTTCTGCCGGAGCTGTCATGCCATCCTCAAGTTTGATGCCCGCCTTGAGCTTGTCCAGCGCGCTGCCATGTGGTACACCCTTGACCGTGGCCAGGTACGTCTTGGGAACATGATGCTTGGGATGCGTCAGCAGATTGGCGAATTCGCCATCATTGGTCAGCAGCAGCAATCCTTCCGTATCATAGTCCAGGCGGCCAACAGGATATACCCGCTCGTTGATGCCCTTCAAATAATCCGTAACGACCTTGCGGCCTTTAGGATCGGAAGCACTTGTGATTACGCCCTTGGGCTTGTTGAACATAATATAGATTTTATTCTCGCCCCGGATTTCCTTGCCGGAGACCTTGATAATATCTTGGGCGGGGTCCACCTTCGTACCCAGTGTGGTTACGAGTTCCCCGTTAACCTCTACTTTGCCGGCCAAAATCAATTCCTCGCATTTGCGTCTGGATGCAACGCCAGCTTGTGCCAAAACTTTCTGTAATCTTTCCATTTTCGACTAGTCACCTCAGACTAATGATAACCACCCGAGGGATAAATCACAAGTTCATTCCACGGAAAAAATGCACCAGGGCAAGAATTGCTATGGGGTTCGATAAGAAGTGGGGCCATTCGGTAGCGCGAGGTCAGCTCCAGAATCAGTTTGCCTGTGGCAAACAGCTGGTCCTTTCTGCGCTGTGGCTCCGGCGCACTTTCGACTGTACTGTAATCTCCCTCCAGACAGAGATGAATATAATTTGGATCGGTGAGCAGCGGGGCGGCATAAATGGACCCGTCTTGCCCGACCCAGAAATCGAAGCCTTTACCGTTAATTGACGAGCAGCGGGAATGGTGTAAAATAAAACCTTTGTACGTCATCAGCAGAATCTCTCCCTCCACACATTGCTGCAATAGCATATGCCCAGGAGAAGAGCTGCGTGACGATCTAGCGGTGAATATCTTGTACTTTGCAAAAGGGGGATTAGTGCGGGAAGATTACGGGTAGAGAGATACGGAGAGATGCGGACAGAGAACAAAAGTGAAGATGTATTCATTTCATGGGACTTCCAGGGACTTATCGAGGACTGACCGAGAACTGACCTGGGAACTGATGTACCTTGCACAATGTGGAGCTGACATACAAGTTCAGTGAATCAGAAAAACCCAACTTTCACTTGGTCGCCTGTGCCACTACAGTTGCCATCCCCGCCGTTTTCGTTCATGTAACGTTTCTTTTTCTAAAGTCTACTCAGCGTCAAAATAACGTCATTTTTGTACCTTAAATTCATGATTTTAGAGTGAAAAAGGGAATTAAGTGCATTATTGTACCTTATTTTTCTACATATCACTAAAAAGGTGGTATACCCGAATAATTAACATTCAAAAATGCCCTTAATTGATTCCCCCCCCTTTCTTGCCATCTAACTAAGGTACAAAAATGCTCTTACTTACATATTCCCGAGGCTGGAAGCAACCCGACGCTGAGCGAGAGAGTCCCTGCCATGTTGTTCAAAGAGTCTTACTGGAGACTCCACCTCTCCTGCCCATCACCATGCTGCTCGTACCTCGCTCGCCTCACCCTTTAGACCAATGCTGCTTGAATACCCCATTATCCGAATAAGAGCAGGCAAATGGCAATGGCAGCCACGAAGCCGACGACATCAGAGAAAAGACCTACCTTGAGCGCGTAGCGGCCGTTCCGGACCCCGACGGCCCCGAAGTAGACGGTCAGCACGTACAGTGTGGTGTCCGTACTCCCCTGAATGGTGGAGGCAATCATGCCGATCAGCGAATCCGGGCCGTGTACACGGATCAGGTCGGTGGTGTAAGCCAGCGACCCGGTCCCGGTCAGCGGCCGCAGGAGACCTAGCGGCAGCACCTCCGACGGTACCCCAAGCCCCTGCATCAGGGGGGCCACGAAGCCCATCAGGTAATCGAGCGCTCCAGAAGCGCGGAATACACTGATGGCAACCATCATCCCGACCAGATGCGGGATGATGCTGATGGCGGTGCTGAATCCGTCTTTGGCACCTTCTACGAAAGACTCATAGACGGGAACTTTGCGCGAGAAGGCGTACAGCGGTATGAACGTGATCAGAACCGGAATCGCCCAGGCCGAGATAAGGCTGATAAAATGCAGCACGACACGTTCACCCTTTCAATGAGGAATGAGGAAGTATTCTACTCCCGCGAATGGACTTATTCGTCCCCTGTGCAGGCGGTTTGGGGGGCTTACGCATTAAGGTCAGCCGCCTGAACATCCGGTCAGCCACGATGGCGGCCAGAGTAGCTACCGCCGTAGCAGCAAGCGTCGTGCCGACGATCCCTGCCGGATCGGTCGATCCATAGTTAAGCCGGATTGCGATCAGTGTCGCCGGGATCAGTGTGATACTGGCCGTATTCAGGGCCAGTAAGGTACACATGGCCGGCGTGGCCGTGTCCTTATCCAGGTTGAGACTTTGCAACTCCTGCATCGCCTTGATGCCCATCGGGGTCGCAGCATTACCAAGACCGAGCAGATTCGCGCTCATGTTGGAGAGAATATAGCCGATGGCCGGATGACCTTTGGGCACATCGGGAAACAGAAAGGCTACGACAGGGCCGAGCACCCTGGCGATTTTTTTCAATAATCCGGCGTCTTCTGCAATCCGCATAATGCCCAGCCAGAACACCAGTACACTGATTAATCCGAAGCTTACGGTAACCCCGTTCTTCGCCCCATCGAATACCGCTGCCGTAAATTCATCCATGCGGCCATTGACCGCCGCAAACAAAAAGCCAATGACGATCATCCCCAGCCAGATTCCGTTAATCATGGATAAGCCCCTCCCTCTCCCACTTTCAGCTTCCCCTATTCGTGATGGACCCGGCCAAACAACGCTCGCAGCGCACTGCCAAGGGCTTGGAACCAAGTATGTGCCGGGTACTCCGCTGCCATAACCGAGTTGAATTTCTTCGTATATGGTGTCTGTTCGGGAGGGATCGTGCCCGGTTGATAGACCGGAATCCGGCCAATCTCTTGGCTGCCCAATTGGAGAACCAATACACCGCGCAGTCCAAAATCTATACTTCGAGCCGTTTTTGGGAACGATGTTGCTGTTGAAGGCTCGTTCAGTATCAGCTTAGTGACCAGTCTTGCCTCTTCCCCCGAGCTGAATGGATACGCAAAATCCTGCCCAGTTACATATTCGTACCCCTTGATCTTTTCTCCGCGCTCAACGACAGTTTTAAGCGGATAACGTTTGAAGCCAAAATCAAGCAGCGCCGCATGATCATTCCAGTCATTCCCATCGTTAAGTGTCACAGCGACGAGCTGCTGTCCCCCCCGAGTAGCGGAGCTGACTAAGCAACGCAGCGCTTTTTTCGTATACCCGGTCTTTACCCCATCCGCCCCTTCGTACAGGCGCAGCATTTTATTTTTGTTGAGCCACTTGTAGTCCCACTTCTCATAAGGATTATCTGCAGTCTTCACTTCAGTCTTAACGATCTGCTTGAAAACAGGATTATGCATCGCGTATGCGGTCAGCCTCGCCAGATCATTGGCACTGGAGTAATGCCCTTCGGCATCCAGTCCATGCGGATTTGCAAAATGGGAGTGCGTAAGCCCCAGCTCCTCCGCCTTGGTGTTCATCAGGTACACAAAGCCTTCCTCTGAACCTCCCACATGCTCAGCAATAGCAGTCGCCGCATCGTTGCCGGAGCGCAGCATCAAGCCGTATAGCATATTTTCCAGCGTCATCTCTTCTCCGTTCTTCAGGAACAATGAAGACCCTTCCTTGGCAAAAGCGTTCTTGCCTACCTTCACCTTATCGCTTAATTTCCCGTTCTCTATGGCCACGATCGCCGTCATGATCTTCGTCAGGCTGGCAATCAGCATCGGCTCGTCACCGCGGCTGCTATACAGAATACGTCCGGACTCTACATCTATCAGGGCCGCTGCCCTGGCATGTGTGGAAATGGAGCTGTTCTCCGCCTGAAGTGACGGCAGGGGCGCCAGAAGCGCCACAAGGCATACTATTAAAGCAACTGAGCATATACGGTTTATTGTCTTCATGTTTATCCTCCGGCTTCTTAGCGCTTATATAGTACAAGTGTATGCGGACAGGCGGGAAGGTATGTCCTTCAACCCGGCTTATCCTTCTTTGAAAATCCTCATTGAAGCCCTCTCATCCTGCTTACATCTATCCTTATTCCAAAAAAGGGACACCGCCGATAAGGCGATCTCCCTGATTCAGCCAAGCTTGATGTGCAATCTTACAGTAGATGTGATATTTAATGGGTCGATGGCGTAGTGTCGCTCTTGGTTACGGTTTTTTCAGTTGTCGTCGTAGCGACGGAGGCGTTGTACTGGAACATGGACTGGATTTTGTCGATCAGCCCCGGGGTCGCATCGATGAGCTTCTCGAACAGATGGGTTTGATTATCCAGCGGAACAATATGCACACCGCCCTTACCTACAACGAGAAAAGCAATCGGCCGGATGGATACCCCGCCACCGCTACCGCCACCAAAAGGCAACAGCTTAACTCCCGCTTGCGATCCAGTGACACTGCCTGATGAGCCGTCGTCCTCGACACGGTAATCACTACCACCTGCAGCAAAGCCAAACGCAACCTTACTGATGGGCAAAATCACGCTACCGTCCGGCGTTTCTACTGCATCACCTACAATCGTATTGACATCAACCATGCCTTTGATATTTTCCATAGCAGTCTGCATTAGACCTTGAATGGGATGATCACTCATATTCTTGTCCTCCTTTGGCTTCTGGGAAAAGTCATTATTCTACAGCGATATCATCCCCATCATCGCCCGTTTGTATGTAAGCCGGTATCGTTCAGGAAGAATGATGCCCTTTAGCTGCACGTGATTTGCTAAGCAATGCTTTCCACTGCCGCAGACCGCCTGTTTCCTTGGAGATTCGGCGCAGTAGTCCTACCCCGGCATAAAGCATATAAGCGATAGACACTTTTCCTGTACAGACCAGTTCTGAAGAAAAGCTAAAGTTATCCTCGAAGACGGGTTTTACAAAAAGCCGCGGTCCTTGCTCCATCCTCATCCACTGCGACAGCCAGCCGGCTAAGCTCCATTTCAAGCCCCATAACGCGCCCGCAGTGGTAGCTGTCAATGCCGCATCTTCCAGCGAGAAATCCGTGGACCAGTCTAATTTGGTTATATGAACATGGGAGGCTGTTTTCTTGAACCATTTTTTAAAGTAGCGGGTCGCTTTCAGCACCTTCTTGATCGAGTCCAGCCAGTTATCCACAGTCTCCTTATCAATATCCCCTTCTTTGTCCTGCTCACTTCTGACGGGCGCAATACCGCTCTGTTCCAGCTTTACCCGTACCCCCCGCTCAATCCCCGCATAGATCACCTTGGGAAGCTCATAATGATACTTTAAAAGTCCAAATAGAGCCGTCACGTCGAGCTCCACTCTGTCGTCCTTGCCCACCCTGCACAGCCGGAAATGAAAATGGAGGGAGGAGGACAGGATCAGTACAATCACAAGAAGCAACAAAACAAGGGGAACTACGATCCATAATGTCACGAATTAACCTCCAGGCATCCTTAATCATGGGAACTATTGGTTTAGTATGGGAAGGAAGGTTGGAAAAAATTCGGTGCAGCCCAAAAATGTCATCCGTTCCGGCTAAGCACAGCAAAAAGCACGGTTCATTCCGGTCCCGAAGGATGAATAAACCGTGCGTCACGGGAAAACAAAACGTCCAAACCGGAAGCTTACCCAGTCTCGGAACTTTACACACCAACTCAACAGCCGCCGAAAACCCAAGCAAGCTTCTTCAATGATACCCTTCCTGCATGTGAATTTTAAAAGTTCATTCTATTTGTCACACATGCTCAAGAGCCGTCCGCAGGTCAGCAATCAGATCATCCGTATCTTCAATGCCAACGGACAGGCGAATCAGGTTGTCGTAAATCCCGATTTGCTCCCTAGTCTCTTGGGGAATTGAAGCATGAGTCATAACGGCCGGGACTTCGATCAGGCTTTCGACACCGCCCAGGCTTTCCGCCAAGGTGAACAGTTGAGTCTGTTTAACGACTGTGGCTGTTTCCTTCGCTCCTCCTTTGACAAAAAAGGTCACCATTCCGCCGAAGCCCCGCATTTGTCCTTTAGCCGTTTCATGATACGGACTTGCCTTCAGTCCGGGATAGATCACCTTCTCGACTTTGGGATGACGCTCCAGAAATTCGGCAATGGCAAGGGCATTGCGGCAATGAGCCTCCATCCGCACGGATAGGGTCTTAATGCCTCTAAGCAGCAGAAAAGCATCAAATGGCGGGAGCGGGGAACCTGTAGCATTTTGCAAAAAACCAATCCGCTTCGCTACTTCATCATTCTGTTTCGTCACAACGATCCCTGCGATCACATCGGAATGCCCGTTCAAATATTTGGTTGCGGAATGTACAACAATGTCAAAGCCCAGCTTCAGCGGCTGCTGAAGATAGGGGGAGGCAAACGTATTGTCGCATACGCTGATCAGTTTATGCTTGGCGGCAATGGCCGCAATTTTGCGCAAATCCACTATTTTCAGCAAGGGGTTCGTTGGTGTCTCCACCCAGATTAATCTGGTATTGCTGCGAATGTGAGCCTCCACGGTCTCCGGCTCTGATAAATCAATGTAGGAAATGTCCAGCTCTAGTGCATCCTTTTTCACCTTGTCCAGCAGGCGGAAGGTACCTCCATACAGGTCATCGGTCACAATCAGATGGGAGCCGCGCGGAAGGGTATCGAGGATCGCTGCTTCAGCGGCGAGTCCCGAAGCGAAGGCGAAACCAATCTCTCCTTCCTCCAGTGCAGCCACACATTTTTCCAATGCGGTTCTTGTGGGATTGCCGCTTCTAGAGTAGTCATAGCCTTTATGTTGTCCGGGTGCTTCTTGAGCGAAAGTGGACGTCGCATAGATTGGGGTAATTACCGCTCCGGTCGTAGGATCAGGCGCCTGCCCCGCATGGATCGCTCTCGTGGAAAATCCGTAATCGCTCATCTTGGATACCTCTCCTTTGTCCCTCAAGATAATTTGCGGCGCATATAATGAATGTAATCACTTTTGGTGATGACGCCATAAAACTCCCCTTCTTTCAAAACAATCACAAGCAGCCCTCTCTTCAAAAGAGAAATCACTTGAGCCAGACTGTCTTTAACCGAGACGGAGGCAACATCAGTAGACATATACTGCCGGACCTTATCTTTGAGGGCGTGTTCTTGACGACTTTCGGTAGCGGTTAGAATATCCCATTCATCAATAATGCCCACAACTTCCCCTTCCTGTAGCACCGGTATCTGCGAAATCTCATACAGACTCATCTTGGCATGGGCATTCAAAAGCGTATCCTCCGGCCCCACTGTAATCACACTGCGTTCCGAATGTTGGCGGGTGACGAGATCTGCAATGCTACCATTCCGCTTCTTCGGTATCAGCCCCCGGTCAATCATCCAGAAATCATTGAACATCTTGGTAAGATACTTGTTTCCGCTGTCACACACGAATGTAACGATATTCTTAGGCTCACGCTGTTCCCTGGCATATTTTACAGCAGCGCTGATCAGCGTCCCTGTTGAGGAACCGCCCAGTATACCTTCATGGCGCAGCAGAGTGCGGGCAGCCGTAAAACTTTCCTGATCAGTGACACTGTAAGCCTTGCTGATTAGCGACTGATCGAACTGTGGGGGGATGAAATCCTCACCAATGCCCTCCACGAGCCAACTTCCGGGAGAAGACAGCGGATTGCCCTCTACAACGTCGACGAGGATCGATCCCGCCGGATCGGCAAGCACAATTTCTAGTTCCGGCTTCACCTTGCGAAAATAGTTAGTCAGCCCCTTCAGCGTACCTGCTGAACCGACACCCACAACGATAGCATCCACCGCCTGCCCCGTCTGTTGCCAAATCTCCGGCCCGGTCGTGAGTTCATGGGCTAGGGGATTGGCCGGATTATTGAATTGATTCACAAAATAACTCCCCGGCGTCTCCTGCGCGATCCGCTGCGCATAATCCTGATAGTATTCAGGATGTCCCTTCTCCACATCAGACCGGGTGAGAATGATCTCCGCTCCTAGTGCCCGCAGATGGTTTACTTTCTCTGTACTCATCTTGTCGGGGATCACCAGAATCAATTGGTAACCCTTCGTTATCGCTGCGAGCGCCAGACCCAGCCCTGTATTGCCTGCCGTGGCTTCCACCAGAGTATCTCCAGGCTTAATCAGCCCCTGCTCCTCCGCATGATTGATCATTGCCAGGCCAATCCGGTCCTTAATCGATCCCCCCGGGTTTTGATTCTCCAGCTTGAGGAATAATCTCGAGGGCCCCACATCAAAACAGTGCACTTCAATTAACGGGGTATTGCCGATCAGGTCAATGGCAGTCGGTATGTTCTGCATCCTTCATCCATCCTTCACGGTTAATAATCATATAGAAATAGTATGCTTTCAGGTGATAAAGGTGCTTCAGACGATACCTCTCATAATCGAAGGAATTTAAAAAGATGATCGGTTCAAGCTCAATACTACTCATATCGCACGGCATGGTGGACTGGTTCAGAGCCTGACAACTGCTGCTTCCGCGCAAAAAAATAACCGCCGCCCTAGTGGGCAACGGTATATTTGCAATCATGGTCGGAGCACAGAAACTGTGCAGCTGGCTATTACATTTCCTCGAAGGTCATTTGAGTGTCCAGCTTACTGAACAACAGCTGTGTCTCCTCTTCCAGAGTATCCGGACTCTCGAAGCTGGATGGTTCCGGCAATTCCTTCAGACTGGCCAGCCCAAAGCTGTCCAAGAAGGACTTTGTCGTGCCATACAGAATGGGCCGGCCCACGGCCTCAGCCCGTCCGACCTCATGAATGAGATCCTTGTTATTCAGTGTATGAATCGCCCGTTCCGATTTCACGCCGCGGATCTCTTCAATCTCCACACGAGTAATCGGCTGACGATAAGCCACAATCGCCAGCGTCTCCAGCGCTGCCTGGGACAAGGATGCACGGGACGGCGAGTAAGCCAGCCGCTCAAAATATGGCGCATGAGCAGGCAGTGTGGCCAGACGGTAATTCCCGGCGATCTGCACGACCTGAAGGCCGCGTTCCTGTGTGCTGTAATCATCCTTCAGCTCATCTAGCGCTCGTGATGTCAGATCCGGACGCTGCTCCGTAATCTCGGCAATTTGCCGCACAGACAAACCTTCATCCCCGGACAGAAAGAGCAGGCCCTCAATAACTGATTTCAGTTCCTTGTAGTTCATCTAATTGTTCCCCTCCTCTCCACTCCATCACGATGTCTTCGAACAATTTTTCTTGGTAGCAATAGATCGCCTTCATCTTCATTAACTCCAGAATCGCCAGAAATGTCACCACGATCTCATGTCGTGCCATCTCGTCGTCCAGTAGAGCCGAGAAGCGCAGCTTATGGCCCCGGCCACCCCGCCGCAGCGCATCAGACACATCCCGTATCCGATCCTTCACTGAAATCTCATCCCTTGTGATCCGTTGATAGGAAGATCGTCTGGCAGCTTTACTGAGCGCCTTGCGGAACGCCGCGATCAGGTCAGCGGTATGTAATCCCTTAAGCGGATGATCCTGCTGGGTCGGAACGAAAGGCCCCAGATCTTCCGGCTCCTTGGTGAAAATCAGGCTCCGCTCGCTTTCCATATCCATCAATTGGACCGCAATACTCTTGAACTTGCGGTATTCCACCAGCCGCTGTACGAGTTCGGCACGTGGATCAAGATCATCGTCCTCGTAGTACTCAAAGTCATCGATCTCGATGACTGGAGGCTTCGGCAGCAGCAGCTTGCTTTTAATAGACAACAAGGTCGCTGCCATAACGAGAAATTCGCTGGTAATGTCCAGTTCAAGCTCCTGCATGGTCTGCAGGTATTCCATGTACTGTTCGGTGATCTCGCTGACCGGAATGTCCTGGATGTCGATTTCCGCCTTATCAATCAAATGCAAGAGCAGATCCAGCGGACCTTCAAACGTTTCCAGCTTGTACAATACAGTCACGAGGCTTCCTCCCGCCAAAAAAAAGTAAAGTGCAGCGCCGCAGGGACGCTACACAAGTAGAAAGATTCATATCATTCATGCTTTCTTCTTATACATATAAATAAGCACGATTTTAGTAGATTCGTCAATAGGTGTTTATTTAAGCAGTTTGTTCAGATTCGCCATTTCAATAGCCGCCGTTGCAGCATCCCAGCCCTTGTTGCCCGCTTTCGTTCCGGAGCGTTCAATGGCCTGCTCGATATTTTCGGTCGTTACTACACCGAAGATGGTTGGTACGCCTGTCTTGAGGTTGATCGCCGCCACACCCTTGGCCACTTCATTGCACACATAATCGTAATGCGTTGTGGAGCCGCGAATTACTGTACCCAACGTGATCACTGCATCATATTTTCCGCTTTCGGCCATTTTTTGGGCAATCAGTGGAATTTCGAATACCCCAGGAACCCAGGCAACATCCACTTCGTCATCAGCCACGCCATGGCGCTTGAAAGCATCCAGCGCACCGGACAGCAGCTTGCTGGTAATGAATTCATTAAAACGTCCTACAACGACTCCATATCTTAACCCTTCGGATACTAAATGTCCCTCAAAATAATTCGGCATATTGTTCATCAACCCTTCATTTATATAGTTATTTTAAATTTAGTTATTTGAAATTTGGTAATCATTTTGGCAATTTTATTAATGAAGATGCTACTCCCCAATTAACGGCATTTTTGCACCTTATTTTCCTCGTTCTATGCCATTCCAGGAATTTAAGGGTATTTTTGTATGTTATTTTCGGTAAATGCACCAAAATAGGGAAAGTTCGGAGGAATTAACATACAAAATTGCCGTTATTCTCAATTAAGATGGTTTTACGTGCCATTTAAGGTACATAAATGCTCTTATTTCAACTTGGGAGGTGGTGCCCATCATTCCTCTTCGCCTTTGTTTTTCCATTCATTCTTGCTTCTTTCGGACTAGCCGAGTTTCTTTCGTTCAATAGTGTTTATTTCATTGATTCTTGTTTCTTTGTTTCAGTCGTGCTTCTTCATTAAGTCTTGCTTTTTCATTAAGTCTTGCTTCGTTCGTCTATTTATCAACGGTTTAAGCTTTAGTGGTCTCGTTCTGTTCAATGTCGTCAAAAGAAAGCAGATGTCCAAGTTTAGCCTGCTTCGTGTGCAGGTAGTTTGTATTATCCTCATTCTCCGGCATCTGAATCGGCACACGCTCCACAATCTCCAGGCCATACCCCTCCAGCCCCTTAATCTTGCGCGGGTTGTTGGTGAGCAGCTTGATGCGTTGTAAACCGAGATCCTTCAGAATCTGGGCGCCGATGCCATAATCCCGCAGGTCTGCCGGAAAGCCGAGCTTCAGGTTGGCGTCAACGGTGTCGAGTCCTTCTTCCTGCAGCTTGTAGGCCTTCAGCTTATTGATCAGCCCAATGCCCCGGCCTTCCTGGCGCATGTAGAGCAGGACTCCTCTGCCGGCAGCATCAATCTGACGCAATGCAGCTTCGAATTGCGGACCGCAATCGCAGCGGTGGGAATGGAAGACATCCCCCGTCAAACATTCGGAATGGACACGCACCAACACCGGCTCGTCACCGGAGATATCACCCTTGACCAGTGCAATATGCTCCTTATCATCGACTACATTGGAGTAGGCAATCGTCTGGAATTCACCGAAATCGGTTGGCATGCGCACCGCTACCTCGCGGGTAACGAGCTTCTCCTTCTCATTCCGGTAGTGAATAAGATCCTTGATGCTGATCAGTCTCAGATCATGCTTGCGGGCAATCTCAATGAGATCCGGCAGACGAGCCATAGTCCCGTCTTCCTTAATAATCTCGCAGATCACTCCAGCCGGATACGCACCGCTCATCTGGGCCAGATCTACAGCGGCCTCCGTGTGTCCAGAGCGACGCAGCACACCACCTTTTTTGGCTATCAGCGGGAACATATGACCCGGTCTGCGGAAATCGGATGGCTTCGCCTCCGGGTCCATAATTGCTTTAACTGTCATGGAGCGCTCCGCTGCGGAAATGCCAGTAGTCGTATCTTTATGGTCGATCGAGACCGTAAAGGCCGTACCGTGGAAATCCGTATTTTGACTGACCATCGGCTTCAAATCCAGCTCTTCCGCCCGTTCCGCCGTTATCGGCAGGCAGACCAGTCCGCGTCCCTCGGTAATCATGAAATTGATCACTTCGGGGGTTGCGCGTTCCGCCAGGGCGATGAAGTCCCCTTCATTTTCACGGTCCTCATCATCCACAACAATGACCACCTTGCCGCGCATCAAATCATAAATCGCAGATTCTATGGAATCCAGGACTACATCCTGCTTCGATTGTTCGCTCATGATTCTATCCTCCTCATCGTTTACAGAAGCTTCATTGCTCTGCATCACGTCATTGTGTAGTAATCACGTCTTCGTTCCGCAGTCACTTCATTTTGTCTCAAATAAATCCGTTAGCTGCCAGGAAATCGTGACTTATGCCGGAGCTGATATCCTCTGCTTCCTCTGCTTCCTCTTCTCGTCCCGCAGATCCGTAACGCAACAGATGGTCCACATACTTGCCGAGCACATCACATTCGATGTTCACGCTATCTCCCGCCCGTTTATGCCCAAGCACCGTCTCGCCCAAGGTGTGCGGGATAACCGACACAGTGAATGATGATGTTCCTGCCGTGACTACTGTCAGACTGATGCCATCAATCGTGATAGAGCCCTTTGGAATGATGTATTTGTACAGCGACTTGCGGTCTGCTGCGATCTCAAACACTACTGCATTCTGGTCCCGCTTGATGCTTTTAAAGGTGCCCGTACCATCTACATGCCCCTGTACGATATGACCGCCAAATCGACCACCGGCTGCCATCGCCCGTTCCAGGTTGACCTTGCTGCCGATTCGCAGCTCCTTCAAATTGCTGTTCCGGAAAGTCTGTGGCATCACATCAGCTGTAAAATAATGATCCCCCAGCGTGGTTGCTGTAAGGCAGACCCCGTTAACCGCGATACTGTCGCCAATCTTCAGGTCATCCATAATCACGGAGGCCCCGATGTTCAGCACCATCATTTCACCACCAGTGGAGATGCCGCGCAGAACACCGACTTCCTCGATTAAACCTGTGAACATCACTATCCCTCCTCAGGCGTTAGCGTACCGGAGTACCGCTGATACAGACATTATCCCCGAGCACTTCTACTTCCAATCCCTCTAGCGTAATGGCTTCAGCCATCTTCTCCACACCCGGGAAAACGAAGGTGCCTTTGGCTTCTGCACCACCGCCCACAATCTTAGGAGCGAAGAACAGCACTACCCGATCTACCAAACCACTCTCCAGCATCGCACCGTTCAGGGTTCCGCCACCCTCCAGCAGAATGGAACCAATCTCCATCTCGCCAAGAGCCACCATAGCTGCTGATAGATCCACTCGCGGCCCTGTGCCACAAACCACAATCTGCACACCCGCTGCTTGCAGCACAGCCTTCTTCGCCGCGTCAGCCGAGCCTGTAGTCACGATAATTGTTGGGGCCAGCCCGTCGCTCACTACTGCAGCATCCAGTGGAATTCGCAAAGCCGAGTCAATAATGATCCGCACTGGATTGAAGCCAGGAACCGCCATACGCGTCGTGAGCGATGGATTATCAGCGATCACCGTATTGACCCCGACCATAATACCCTGGTGCCGATGACGCATGGTGTGTACGATTTCCCGTGCAGCCTCGCCGGAGATCCATTTGCTGTCGCCTGTTTTTGTAGCCAGGTTGCCGTCCAGCGTGCTGGCACTCTTCAGCGTGACGAAGGGTTGTTTGGTCAAAATATACTTGATAAACTTCTCATTCAACCGAAGTGCCCGCTCGCGCAGCAATCCCACTTCTACTTCAATGCCATGATCACGCAGCATTTGAACACCTCGTCCTGCCACCTGCGGGTTAGGGTCTTCACAAGCCACTACCACCCGTGCCACGCCTTCGTCAATAAGACGCTGACTGCAAGGTGGCGTAATGCCATAGTGACTGCAAGGCTCCAGGGTAACGTAAGCAGTGCTTCCCGCCGCTTTTCCGGCCGCCATATTCAGTGCATGCACCTCAGCGTGGCCTGTCCCGCGTTGCAGATGCGTGCCCAGTCCGATCATGGCCCCGTCCTTCACCACAACACAGCCTACAACAGGGTTGATTCCAGTCTGTCCTTGAGCGCGTTCTGCCATGTCCAGGGCAAGCGACATGTAAAACTCGTCGTTCATAATATCCATTTCTCTGTCCTCCGATCTGTAAGTTGCACTTTTTGTATGCAGCATCTGCTGCTTCATAACTAAAAAACCCACCTCAGACTCCAGGAGGAGACTAGATGGGTTGTTGAGAGTTAGTTTACTGAGAGCTTCAATAAAACTGTGCGCAAATAACCGTTATATAAACAACGGAATTGTGAAATAACGCACATGATATTAATGTACACTTCAGTACGCCTGCCCGTTAACGGACAAACGCCAATCTCTCCTTCTTCCATCCAGACTATACTGTCGGTCCCGGAATTGCACCGGGTCCACCGTCCGCGTTGTTGCGCGGTCCGGGTAGCGGACTAAGCACTGCAAGACTAACTTGCAGCAACATCACCGCCGGTAGGGAATTTCACCCTGCCCTGAAGGATTGATACCTTATTCATTTTGAAGTATCAAGCTGTTGCTTACAACAAAATTAACACTTACCCCTCCAAAATGCAAGTATAAATTGTACATTAGCTTATTTTTCGTAACTTTACAACTTTTGATCCTCATATAGAAAAAACACCCGGCAAATGCCGGATGTCAGACACAAAACTTGTCCCCTTTACTTAACGATTGTCAGGACCCTTCTGAAGCATTTCGACCACCTTATCTACCTGAGCCTCAACGGCAATAGGGTCATAAGGCCAGAAGAAGTCCGGATCGAGAAAGAAAACACGGTTATTCTTCACGGCATCCAGTGATTTCCACACTGGATTGTCAGGATCAAACTTTGCGTCCCCAGAGACATCAAAGAAAATATAGTCACCAGCGTACTCCGGCATTTTTTCCAGTGAAATGTCCATGGCATCCCTGTCCTTGTCGATCATATCCTTCTTCACGGATGCTGGGGGCGTCAGACCGAGCTGCTGATAAATGGCTTGTCCACCTCTGTTGACTCCATCGCCATAGACATAATACTCCTTCCCGAACGCCCCCAGAATGGAATACGTTTGGTCAGGCTTCACAATATCTTTGATGGCTTCACGAGCCTTCCCCACCTTCCCGTCAAACTGGGTTAGCCACTCCTCTGCTTCTTTTTCCTTGCCCAGGATCTTGCCGAAGGCAGTCATTTCAGTATGTACATTGTCAAAGGTACCGTATGGAAAAACAACTGTCGGTGCAATTTTACTGTACTGCTCATTGAGCTTCTGATCCCCGCCTACGGTGACGATCAGATCGGGCTGCAAGGCTAATATTTTCTCAACCGACTCGCCGGTAATCTGTCCGATATCGTCAATGCCTGATACCATATCCGGCTTCAAATGGGGACTTTCTAACTCCCAGTAAGGCGCACCGACAGGTTTCACCCCGAACACCAGGAAGTTAGCAAGATAACCTTGTGTCACGATCCTCTGGGGGTGGGCAGGAATTTCAACATCACCGTTTATGGTGTTGATAATCTGAGTGTCCCCCTGTCCTTCAGCAACTGCGGGTGTGGACTCCTCCACTGCCTTGGTACTGTCAGATGGTGGCGTGTTCGCCGCCGTCTCCTGGGTCTGGACGGTGTTCCCTCCGCACCCTGCGAGCAACAGAGCCAGAATCACGACGCCCACAATCAGGCGAAAGCTTATTAAGCGTTGGCGCATATGACCTCTCCTTTTTTTCGATAATGATTATCTTTCTCAATAACTTCTTAATCATCTTATTCATTCTCCGCTATTTCGTCCATTTCGCAATGTGACCAATTGTCCATGGACAATTGTCACTCTCCGGTGAGCCAGTCCACTTGGATTTGTAATTGTCTCTCCAATGCCAAGCCGTCACTGCACCAGAACTCTTCCAGCGCCAACGGATAAATTCTGCGCCTGCTCCCTCTAGTTGCTATCTCCCAAGTAGGGTACTCCTCAAGCAAATTCTCGGCAGTATAGCCTCCGCTTAAACCATCCACAACGACAAACATGTGATCGGCCGTATAATCGGGCAAATCTTCGAGGATAATCTCCAGATGTTCCCCAGGCTTCAGAACCTCCTGCCTGATCCGCTCCGGCGGTGTTAATTGCAGAGCACTGTACAGATTATAGGTACCTCTGCTCGTAACATTCCAGATCCACACCCTATCTTCACCACGCAGTTCATACAGACCAACAGTCTCACCACTCTCAATCAAACCTGATAAACGCCCTTTACCTGCTTCAACCTGTTCATGGTAACGCCCGATCCACTGCTCCGCCTCCTCTTCTCTGCCAATGATACGCCCTACAAGACGTAGCTCTTCCAGCCGATCGAGCTTATCCCAAGGCAAAGTCATCACAGGCCCAATCTGCTCGTACCTCTCCAGCCTGCCACGGGAGTGAAAGATATACTGCGGTGCAAGAACCAGATCAATATTCAGCTCATGCAACCGTCCCCACTCCTCGCCATTTTCCAGGTTCAATGTGCCGACGAGTTCATCCCGAAGCAGCTGCGACGTCTCCCATGGCACTTGACTGGCTGCCACAGGCTTTACTCCCAGTGCGAGCAGATGTCCGGTGAACTGGATCGCAGCGATCCGCTGCGGCTTCGGTGCAGCACGGAACGCATTTGGAGAGAGGCCTACGGTCTGCTTGAACTTGCGGCTGAGGTAGAGACCGTCAGAATAGCCAATCCGCTGAGAGATATCGTTCAAGGTCAAGGCTTCAGTGCATAGATATTCCTTAGCTTTATTAATCCGAACCTTGGTTACATGCTCAGTGAAGCTTCTACCGATATATTTCTGAAACAGCCGGGAAAAGGTGCCTTCGTGAAATCCGGCCATCTGCGCCATAGACGCACGAGTAAGCGGAGTATGAAAATGCTCATTGATGTACCGCACAGCTTCCTGCATCGTCTCTCCAGTGGAAAAATCACGCCGTATCTCAATCCGTTGCAGCACTTGCCGGAGTAATTCTCCAAGCACCCAGTCTTTTTCCGCTTGCTCCATGCGGTTCGCTGGATTCATCAGTTTCTGAAATAACTGCCAGCCCTTTGGAGACAACTGATCAGCCACATAACCCACTTCCGGAAGCTTGTCATGGCTGCGCATGTACACCAAGGTTTCTTCCGTATGTTCTACCAGACGATAACACTCAAAGGAAATCACTTTCAGCACCTTGGATTCCTTGTTCTCTCTGCGAATCACCGCAGAAATATTCTCTCGCAATAGCAGTACGCTGCCCTTGTGAAGCTCAAAGCTCTGTGCCTCAAAAGAAATGACGGCTTCACACTCACTAACCAGCAGCAGAGGTAACTTCGTCCTAATTTCCATCCATGCCCGCTCAGACTCCCACTCCCAGATTTCTGCTTTCCTCATGACATCCATGCTTGAATTCCTTTCCAGAAAACTCGTATTTAAAAAAACAAGCACCGAGGAGTTTACCCTCGGCGCTTGTCCTATGTAAGTGCAACTTACACACCACGTTCCTGCCGCTTCAGCAAATCGCGAATTTCCGTGAGCAGTGCCACCTCGGGAGCCGGTTCCGGGGTCTCGGCAACCTCCGCCTTAACCGCTTCCTTCTTCTTGAACTTGCTGGCCAGCTTGATTGCCATAAAGATCGAGAATGCAATAATGAAGAAATCCACCACGGTCTGCAGAAACACTCCGTATTTCAAAACAGCATTCCCATAGGTAAAGGTCAGGTCGCTTAAGTTGATACCACCAATTATCAAACCGATAATAGGCATAATGATGTCTTCCACCAAGGAGGAGACAATCTTCCCGAACGCTGCACCGATAATGACAGCGACGGCAAGATCGAGCACATTTCCTTTCAGGGCAAAGCTTTTAAATTCTTTCCACATTTCTAAACCCTCCCCAAAGCTTGGAATTTTAAAACATTATAGCATCACTTTTACCGACACTCCAAAGAATTTTCAGAAACTGTCGGCTTACTGCTGTAAATCTTGTGGCAGAACAAACTTCTATATCTGACTGAAAATGAGAATAATTGCATAATCCTCTTCCAACACCTCCCGGAAATCAGCTATGATGAAACCATAATAGATTTTCTTTCTAGAAAAAAACTTCGTCTTAAGGAGCTGCCTATGAGCTATTCTTCTTTCTTTGGACGCAGCCGCGATGCCGACTTCTCCATGTTTTCAGCCTCACATTGGATCGCTCTGGCATCGGTGCTCGTTGTTTGCCTGCTGCTGTTCGGATGCAGATTTGCTCTGCGCACCCGGAGACGGCTGCGCCTGTCCGTTCGTCTGCTGCTTGCCGTTATTCTGCTCTCCTCGGAGGCTGGACTTCAGTGGTGGTATATCTCGCAGGGAATCTGGAAAACGGACTCCTCGCTGCCTCTGGAGCTATGTGGGCTTACTGTGCTGTTGTCAGCCATCATGCTGCTTACCCGCAGCCGGATACTATACGCCTTTCTTTATTTTGCCGGAATCGGC
Organism: Paenibacillus sp. NPDC058177; assembly: GCF_042883835.1. Taxonomy (NCBI): domain Bacteria; kingdom Bacillati; phylum Bacillota; class Bacilli; order Caryophanales; family Paenibacillaceae; genus Paenibacillus; species Paenibacillus sp. NPDC058177. Next base: position 74,632 of record NZ_JBHVVB010000002.1, read on the forward strand.
GGCGCGTCAATTGCTCTGCTGACACCTAACCTGGTATATCCTTTCCCGCACTTCCGTTTCCTATTATTCTTCATCTCACATGGGGCTATCATTCTCGCCTCTTTGTATATGACCTGGGTTGAGGGGTTCAAGCCAAGCTGGAAATCCCTTGCCTTCACGATGCTCAGCCTGAATCTTACTGCTGCCTGCGTTTGGGTTGCTAATTCTATGCTGGGTTCCAACTACATGTTCCTTATGCGAAAGCCAAGCACGTATTCCGTTCTGGATTACTTTGGGCCGTATCCTTATTATCTGCTGGTGGAAGAACTCTTCGCGTTCGTTGTGTTTCTGTGTATGTACTTAGCGTTCTTTTGGCTGCCGGAGCGAGTAAGGTCCCGCAACCAACGTATGAATCGTCTTCCCTACTGAGTCGTGTCAGGAAGGCCGGGAAGTCAGTCCATCGAGCATATGCCGCAAGGTGGTTAGCGGATGGCTCCAGATCATACGCGGACCGGCGTAGCGCATGACAGTCTTGATCTCGCTGCGCCGGTCCGGCTTATAGCAGTGCACCGGGCAGCGCCCGCAGGTGGTCTTATTTTCACCGAAACGGCAGTGTTCAAGCCGCTTCCAAGCGTAGGCCAGAAGCTCTCCGCATTCCACGCATACACCTTGTTCCTCCACCTTTGCCTTGGTATGACCGGCTCCCAAATGTCCATGTCCTTTGCAGTATTTTACAATCATGATCCTTACTGTAGTTTTTTCCCTGCCAATTCTGGGCCCAACATTAAGCGTCCGGGCTTGTCTTTTACTTGTCGTCGGTTCTGTAGACATGCCACACATTCCTCCGTCATTTTTCCATAAGTTTACAATGAAAAGTCGCACTGTTCAATACTATCTCTAGAGAAAAGATACATTTATGCGCAAAAAAGCCTGATCCACGGCGGATCAGGCTTTAACGCTTCAGGCGGCTGCTGAACGCAGGCCTAAATTCACAAATATATTACGCTTCGATAATTTCTACGGAAGTCATTTTGTCGCGACCTTTGAAAGTATCTACAAGATCCATACCTTCAACAACTTTACCAAATACGGTGTGTACGCCGTCCAGGTGTGGTTGTGGAGCGTAGCAGATGTAGAACTGGCTTCCGCCGGTGTTCTTGCCAGCATGCGCCATAGCAAGTGTACCGCGTTCGTGCTTGTTAGGGTTGATCTCACAGTTGATAGTGTAGCCAGGGCCGCCTGTACCTGTACCGTTCGGACAGCCGCCTTGTGCTACGAAACCAGGGATAACACGGTGGAATACCAGACCGTTGTAGAAACCGTCGTTTGCCAGCTTTTCAAAGTTGGCTACAGTGTTCGGAGCATCTTGATCGAACAGATCGATCAGGACTACACCGCCGTTTTCAAGAGTAATTTTCGCTTGCTTTGCCATATGTAAATGACCCCTTTCAAAATTCCAAATGGTAAACACTTTTCTTAGTTTACTATGAAATCACGCACAAAGCAAAACAAGCGGAGACTAGCCCGCCTGTTCTGCAATGCATGTTATTCCTCTTGCTGCGAACTCTTCTGTTACTTCGCAACCGCCTGTTTGGCAATACGTTCAGGCACAACATCATTAACAATAATGTCCTGGTAGCTCTCACGGCGTACGACCAGATCACTCTGACCATTTTGCACGAAGACCATAGCGGGACGACGAATCCGGTTGTAGTTGCTGGCCATGGAATAGTTGTATGCACCAGTGGAAGCTACAGCCAGCAGATCACCGCTCTCAGCTTTAGGCAGTTCAACATCCCAGATGAGCATATCGCCACTCTCGCAGCATTTACCAGCAATGGAGACCTTCTCTGTCGCCGGATCATTAGCGCGGTTAGCGAGCATTGCCTCATACTTGGATTGATACAGAGCAGGACGAGGGTTATCAGTCATACCACCGTCAACTGCAAGGTACTTGCGAACGCCTGGAATATCCTTCTCCGTACCCACGGTGTACAAAGTAGTACCCGCTTCAGCCACGATGCTGCGGCCTGGTTCTGCCCAGATCTCTGGCAGAGAGCTGTAGATTCCGGTAAAGTAAGTTTTCACCGCATCGGTGATGGCTTTTACATATTCGGATACTTGCAGTGGTGTGTCCCCTTCGACATAGCGAATACCAAAACCGCCACCCAGATTCACAACCTTGAATTCGACATCCAGTCCTTCTTTGACGGTGCGGGCAAAGTCCGCTACACGCTCAACAGCAAGCTGGAAGCCTTCGGTCTCGAAAATTTGTGAGCCGATATGTGAATGCACACCCAGCAGATTCAGGTTGGCCTTGTCGTTTGTAACTTTAACAGCTTCATAAGCTGCACCATTGCCGATGTCAAAACCGAACTTGGAGTCGGTCTGACCGGTAGCGGTGTATTCATGGGTATGCGCTTCAACACCTGGAGTCACGCGCAGCAGAACGTTAACGGTAACTTCCTTGCGTGCTGCAATAGCTTGCAGGAGATTCAATTCAACGAGATTGTCAGCCACGAAGCAGCCGATCTTGGCATCAATTGCCATTTCGATTTCTTCAGACGTCTTGTTGTTGCCATGGAAGTGGATACGCTCTGCAGGGAATCCTGCTTGCAACGCTGTGTAAAGCTCACCATCCGATACCACGTCAAGAGACATGCCTTCTTCGTCAGCCAAGCGTACCATAGCCATGATGGACAAAGCCTTGCTCGCATAAGCTACCTGAAAACCAAGTCCAGATGCCTTGTAAGCCTCCATATATTCGCGGCAGCGGCGACGGACTAGCTGCTCGTCCATTATATATAGCGGTGTTCCATACTCCGCTTTCAAATCCGTTACATCACATCCACCAATCTCCAAATGACCCGCATCGTTAATCCGGCTCGTCCCGTGTAAAAACATTCTCAGTCCTCCAGTTTCTATGGAATACGCATTCCATCTGTCTATTGTATGCTCAGGGTCCCCGCAACGTCCCTGCTCTTAAGCTTCGGACAAAAATCCACATTGTGGGGGCTGGTTAGTATATTCAGTATACCAGACAGAAGGAACTACATAGAATGGACTAATTTGCAGTTGATTTGTATTATCCTTATGTTTGTTGTTCGTTGTCCTGTACAGGCGGCATTCTTGTATTATCCCTGGTTTTATTGAAAGAAGGCCTCGTTTTCGAATTCAGAACAGGTTGACGAAGCAGAATTTCCCCCATAGCCTTTGCATTAAAAGGTATAAAAGGCCACAAATATGGAGAGTTGTACGACCGGTGTATTGTCAACAACACAATTAGAAGTGTAGTCCCAATCATAAAGCCGGGCACCTGAAATGCAGCCACCGCGAGCAGGAGTACAAGCCTGATAATCCGGTTCGCAAGTCCAAGCTCGTAGCTCGGTGTAGCGAACATCCCGATGGAAGCAACCGCCATATATAGCACTACCTCGTTAACGAATAGCCCTGTCTTCACCGCAATGTCGCCAACCAGAATAGCAGCGATCAAGCCCATCGCCGAGCCTAAAGGTGTCGGTGTGTGTACCGCTGCCATCCGCAGCAAATCTACCCCAAGCTCCACAATCAGAAACTGGGCCAGCAAGGGAATCTTGGCCACTTTTTGTGGCCCAATAAAGTCCAACATAGGCGGTTTCAGCTCGGGATGGATAACCAGCAGCAACCACAACGGCAACAGAAACATCGAAGCGAAAATTCCAAGGAAGCGGACCCACCGCAAGTAACTGCCCATAAAAGGGGTTTGACGGTTCTCCTCGGCATGCTGGCAAAGATCGAAGAAGGTCGTTGGGAGCACCATTACACTGGGAGAGGTATCCACAAAAACGACCACCCGCCCCTCCAGTAAATGGGAGGATACATTATCCGGCCTCTCCGAATAGCGGACCAACGGATAGGGGTTCCAGCCTCCGTCTACGATCGCCTCTTCCAGCTGCTTATCGGCAAGAGGGATACCATCAATATCCACACTTGTGATTTTATCCGTAACTGACTTCACTAACGCCTTGTCTACGATGTCGTCAATGTAAGCCACACAGACATCGGTTCGCGTCCGGCGGCCGACCTGATGCATCTCGAATTTCAGACCGGGATCACGCAGCCTCCGTCTGACTAGTGCAATATTGCTAAGCAGAGTCTCTGTAAATCCGTCTCGCGCACCACGCACCACCCGCTCAATGGAAGGCTCTTCCGGATTTCGGCTGGGGTAGCTCCGGGTATCCATCACGATGACCTGGGTCTCTCCCTCAATGAACAGTGCGCTCATGCCTGACAATACCTTATTGATAGTTTCGCTAAGCAGTTCTCCCTTCTCCACTTGTATGTGAGGAATATAGAGGTCCATGAAACTCACCAGCACATCCGTCGACAAATGTTCAGGCGTGAGATAGGTCAACCGCTTCAGGATTTCATCCAATATGTTATCTTTGGCAAATCCACTGATACAGAACAGGGCAGCATTAGCGCCCCCAAACTTCATCTCCCTGAAAACAATATCAAAGGAAGACCCCAGTCCTATAACCTCTGTCAGTGTATCCTTAATACTTTCTAGCGAATCCGGGATATCATCCTTCCCCTGCCAGTAAACCACAGACTCCTCCAGGGAATCAGACCGTTCGTTCTGGCGTTTTAATTGCAGCGGATCCTGCTCTTTACCTCGATCCTGACCTTTAGTCTGAGCTTGATCCTGACCCTTAGCCTGAGCTTGATCCGTACTTTTCCCTTTCTTGCCAGAAGCCCCTTCTTGGGTCTGTGGACCCTGCCTACCCTGCTCGTTTCCAACCGTATCTACTTTCTGCTGTTGATCGTTCCGGGCTGATTTTTGGTGCGAATTGTTAGCTGCTTGTTGTTGGTCTTCCACTTGCTGCTCTTGGCCTTGGCCTTGCACTTGCTGCTCTTGGCCTTGCTCTTGCTGCCCTTGTTGCGCTTTACTTTGCTTGCCTTGACCCTTCTGTACCTGACCACTCGAAGCGGCGGCTTGTTGTTGTCCTTGCGAATCTTGCGACTGTCCGCCGCTTCCGTCATCTCCGCCTTGGTCGTCTTGATCGGAATCCTCTTCATCATCTGCGAAGAATCCGAAAAGTCTTGCGAACAGCCCTTTGCCCCCGTTCTCCTGGTCCTGCTCCTGATCTCCTAGCTCACCGGAGACCTCTACATCCTGTGAGCTTCCTGCGCTGTTACTGCCACTACTGTCATCACTGTCATTACTGTCATTACTGTCATTACTGCTATTACTCTCATTATTGCTATTACTGCCACTACTGCTATTTGGATTAGCGTCTACCTCTTGTTCCTCATTTTGTTCAGAGGAGGACCCAGGCTCTGCCGTCTTTGAATCCTTCCTGGATGTCTGGGAATCCGTCTGCTGCTTAGCCTCCGAAGAATTTTGGGAGCCAGAGTCACCTAAGTCACTACCTGTAGTCTGGCCTTGCTCACCGCCGCCGTTGTTCCCGTTAATCCATGCCGGATTCACTCGGGAAGCCTCCGCCTCGGCGCTTGTCTTGCTGGAGGCTAAGCCTGATTCCATGGCAAACTCCACTTCTGTATGCCTGTTTCCAGTTCCACCGCTAGCAGCACTACTAGTGGTACCAGAGGTAGCACCGGCAGCATCCCCTGCAGTAACATTATCAGCGGCTGCATGATCATCATGACTGGAAGGGCCACTGCTGAACCCTTCCGTAGCCTGATGCTCAGCCGTGGAACTATTAAGCGTAGAATGCTCATTTGCTGAATTATTGCTGCTGAAGTCAGCACCAGTTGAGTCTTCGCTCTCGGTGCTACCACTTGTTAATTCACTGCCTGTCGCACTTTCACCCCTAGCACTGTCGCTTGTTGATCCTTTACCAATAGCTCCTTCGCCGCTGTTGCTGCCACCACTGGTCGATCCGTCACCAGTAACACCTTCAACTCTAGTGCTGCCACTAATTGATCCTTCACCAGCTGGACTTTCGCCCCTAGCGCTATCGCTGATTGATCCGTCACCAGTTGCACCTTCCCCTGGGAGGCCACTTGTTGCATTGCTTGCTTCTCCTGCCTCTGTTGTTTCTTCAGAGTTCCTCTCCTCAGCACCCAACTCCCCGGAGGCCTCAAGCTCCTGATTCTTACTTTTCACATCATCTGCGGACGATGTCTTCGTTTCTTCTATCGATCCCGAATCCTTTACCGGCACGCTTTTCTCTACCGAATCCCCGCTGTGAATAAATTTGTTCATTCCATACCCTCCTTTACTTTAAATACACAAACCAGTCAAATAATGAGCCCATGACCTTACCGGCAGTCATTGCCATCAACAGCCCGAACAGGCGATGAACCATTTGCAGGCGTTTCGCCAGAATCGGGAGCACATTCAATACTTCAGTTAATGCGGCGGCTAACATACCGATAAAGATACCGTCAAACAAGCCCACGGCTATTTCTACCAATGGACCCGAGGTTATTTTCCAGTTCCAGAAATCACTGATGGTACCCAGCAGCGACCCTGCAACCATCGCTCCTTCATACCAGTGCACTTTATCGTAAGAAGAGGTCAGTTGCGCCAGCCGGGGGATGATGTCCAGCACAACGAAGAGAGCAATCACTCCACCACCGACGGCGATTCCTCCCGCAATGCCCAGCAACAGATTAATTCCCAGTGATATCGGTGCTGTCATTGCCCCCCACCCTCCGTGTTCTCCGGTATAATGGCTTCACGCCGCCTCAATTTGGCGTATTCCTCGTTAACCACATATTGGTCAATATTTTTCTGGTACAGGAACATCTCGACTTCCAGCGGGGTTGGCTCCTCATTCCATTTTTTCTTGAATAAATGGTTGAAGAAAATCACCATCCCCAGCCCAATGCCTACGGAATAGGCAATCTGGAACAGATAAGGATGTTCATCCTTATGCCCTGTTAACATCTCTACAATGCGGATCTGGACCTCCTGCATACTTACATCCGCATGAAAGTTCATAATCGTCAGTGCTGAACCAAAGAACAACAACAGCCACACAAGCACGAACATCGCCGTTGACGGAGGCCGTGACTCCACCGGTCCTATAATCTGTACAATCGTCCTGCCTTCGCCGATAAGCTGGATTTCTACGCCTGGCAGAATCTCGTGAATTCGCGGAATCACCATTAGCAGATCAATCAGAATCAAGTTGCCATCACTTAGCTTGGGTTGAATCAACATTAGAGAGTACAGCGCGTCCTCCCACTCCGGGGCCGTAATGAGATTGGCAATATCCCGGAGCATCACCCCCTGACCTTTGGGAACTGACACCCGGTTTTTGAGCTGTATGAAAATGGTGGCCGCCGAATGGTGTGTCATCCATATTCCTCCTAAAGGGGATCTGGAGCTGCCTAAGGTGGGCAAGACTCCATAGGGGTTGAAGAAAAGAATAAGAGTAGTATGGGAGAAAAGGCTGAATTTTACTCTTGTAATGGGAATTGGAGGATTTCACGTAGCGCCGTTCTGCTTTCAGTCACATAAAAAAGCACCTGTTCCACTGGATAGTCCAGGGAAACAGGTGCTTTTTAGACGAAGCTTAGCCCTGGGGTATGTCCCCTCAGGCGTACAACAAACATGCTACTGAAACAAAATATGTTATCCGAGGCTTTGCTGCCTGGACTGTTGGTTTGAGATGAAGAATAGCGCGGTCCAGATTAGTGCAAACCCGATAATTTGCGGTAGGGTGACCAGTTGGTTGAACACCACCCAGTTAATGACGACACCGGTCATTGGAAAACTAAGTTCGGCTAGTGTCGCAAAAGAAGCCTTGGTTGTGCTAAGTCCCTTGTAATACAATAACATACTTAGTAGTCCCGGGAGTAGCGCCTGCAGCAGCAGATTGATGGCCACAGCAGAGGTTGCTCCAATCCCACCCTGGAATTGCCAAGGCGCCCGTTCCAACGCCGTAACGACGAACAATAAAGGCAGGGCCAAGATGAAACGCAGTGATGTTACCGTCTCATATTTCATAGAGCCCAGCAGATAGCGGCCCATTACAGTGGACCCTCCCCATAGCGCAGCCGCTCCCAGCGCCATAACACTGCTGATGCTAATAAAATTGTTCACATGACCGAAAGGAATGCTCCAACCGAAGGTAAGCAGATACGTTCCCGCCAAGGCTACGATCATCAGAGGTGCAAAATGTTTCGGCAATCTCTCCTTGAGCAGGAGGGCCGCAAGCCCGATAGCGAACAACGGCTGCAGCTTCTGCAGCAGCAGTACGGCATTAAGATCGCCACTGGACAATGCCATGGTGAACAGAATCGTAGCAACTGCTGAGCCGCCCCAGGAGACAATCAACAGTGCTCCCGCTTGACGGAAGCGGATAGCTTTCAGTTCAGCGCGGTGGCGCCAAAGAACCGGAAAAGCGGCCAAAAACAACACAACATGCTCCAGCAATACAATTTGCGAAGAGGTCAACGACTTGAGCAGGATGATGCGAAAGAGCGGGTCTACACCCCACAGCGCCGCCCCCATGACAACCAGCCAAAAACCGCCCCGCAGACGCGCCGGACGCACTACGGATGATGAAGCAGATACATTACTCATCTTACATTCTCCTTGTCGATACAAACCCTCGATTAAGAGACCAAAAACCCCCGATATGCCTTAGAACAGGCAATACTCGGGGGTATTATCAATAAAAGCGTACAGGAAACAGGCCCTGCGCCTTTATCTTATGATCCTCTCCCATCCGGACTTTACCGTCGGCTCTGGAATTGCACCAGATCAGTCGCCTCTCCTGCTAACAGGTGGAGACGAGTCGCGGGCTTTGTTCACTCTGAACATTACCGCCGGTTAGGAATTTCACCTACCCCGAGAATCTTGTATTCCGTTATTATTTTCACAACCAACAATAAACCTTCTGTAGCCATTCGTCCAGCCTTTTATGAAAATATTCATATTTCTTTCATACAACAAAAGCAATTTCGTCTCTGAAAACGAGAGATTTCCCACTACATAAATGGGATATTTAAGGTATAATCCAATTAATTACATTATTCTTATTTTCAAGATAAAGGAGCATCCCTCACTGTGAAGGAATCATTCTGGACAAAGTTGCTATTCTCCGTCGTTGCCGTAGGCGGTATCACCCTGATCGGATTTATCACTACCCTCATAACCGCTCTGAATCTCGGCCTCAAATTCTATGTGCCGCTTCTGATCACTGCCACTGCTTTCTTGGCCGCCTACTCTGTCATCACGATATTCCAAATATTGAAGCGGCGGACCAGGCACATCGTACTGCTCTCATTCGCCGGGCTCTGCCTACTATCTACTGCTGGCTTTGAGCTTAGCAAAGTGTATGTGAACAGCTTTGGCGAGATCAACGAGCAGGAGGTCAACCTGGCACAGTATGCCCCTTTCGTCCCGGATTCCAAAGCCGCTGCACTCACCAAACCTACGACCTTTACTATTCGTGAAGATCTTCCGCGTCTTGACGGGGCCACTGCTCTTTATCCGCTATATGCGTCCTTTGCCCAGGCTGTGTATCCTTCAGGCGAGTACCAGCCTTATGGCGCAGACAGCTTAATCACCTGTTCAACAACTCCGGTGGCCTATAAACGCTTGCTTGAAGGCGAAGTCGATATGATCTTTGCCGCGGCCCCATCCCAGTCTCAGCTGAAGGAAGCACAGCAAAAAGGCGTACAGCTCAAGCTGACGCCGATTGGCCGGGAGGCCTTCGTATTCTTTGTGAACCGGCGCAATCCGGTCAAGGGGCTTACCATTGAACAAATAAAGCATATCTACTCGGGAAAAATCACAAATTGGAAAGAGGTAGGCGGCAGCAACAACGGGATTCGGGCCTTCCAGCGCCCTGAGGACAGCGGCAGCCAGACCATGCTGCAGAAGGTCATGGGGAACACGCCGCTTATGACCCCTCCGCAGGAGGATGTCGCCGACCTTATGAGCGGTATAATAAGCCGGACTGCAAACTACCGCAATTTCCGAAATGCGCTAGGCTACAGCTTCCTGTTCTACGCCTCCGAGCTAAACCGTGATGGAGAGATTGCACTACTGGAGATCGATGGGATACGCCCGGAGAGAACCACAATTCGTAATGGTGAATATTCTTTTGCCACCGAGTTTTATGCCGTCACTGCCGGCAGCAGCAATCCTAACATTGAGCCGTTTCTCGACTGGATCACCTCACCACAGGGACAGGAACTGGTGGAGAAGACAGGTTATACTTCTTTGAAATAAGACTCGCTGGATGTTCCATCCGCTTGGAACATCCATTGATTTATTCAGCTGCAACTGTAGGTGACAGTAGCTTTGAAAGCAATCCATGCTTCGGGGAGGCCAGGAAACTGATCATGAACAGTACCCCGGTAGCAAAAGCCATCGAACCCGATATCGACGTATCGAGCCAAGCTGCGGTATAGTATCCTGCGACTGCAGCCAGGACGCCAAAGCCCCCACTGAGCACAAACATCAGGGACAAGCGGTCTGTCCAAAGATAGGCTGAAGCTGCTGGAGTGATCAGCATGGCGACGACCATAATGGCCCCTACTGCATCAAACGCTGCCACTGTAGTAATCGACAGCAACGACATGAACGCATAGTGCATAACGACAACCGGAATCCCGATGCTGGCAGCCAATGCAGGATCAAAGGATGTTATTTTCCATTCTTTATAGAATCCAATTACGGCCGCTAGAACCACCAACAATACAATGGATAGGATGAAGGTGGCCTCGGGAATGTCGCCAATCCATGGCAAATGCACCGTCGTCCAAGGCACAAAGGTGATTTCGCCCATCAAAGCATGCTTCACGTCCAAATGGGCGTTGCCCACTTTCGTAGCGATCAGGATCACTCCCACTGCAAACAAGGTCGTGAATACCACCCCAATCGACGCCTCACCCTGTACTCCGCGCGACTGCAGCCACTGGATCAATATCGAAGTCAATAACCCCGCCACGACAGCGCCGATCAGCATGTGATAGCCGCTCAATTCACGGGTGACCAAAAAAGCAACAACAATACCCAGGAGCACGGTATGACTGATGGCATCTGCCATCATCGCCATTCTGCGTAAAATCAACAAGACGCCGATAGTGCCGCATGACAGACCTACCAGTGATGCGGTAAGCAAAATCCAGCCTGTATAGCTCATCAGTATCCCCCCTCCTTCACGACTATTTTCTCTCTCTCGGCCGGAACCGACACTTCACTCTTTATTCTGCTGCGCTGCTGCAGGTGAACAATCACTAGACCTTTCTGGGCACCGAACAGCAGAGAAACCACGAAGAAGGCCGCAGATGAAACAACAATGAAAGGACCCGTAGGCCATCCTTTACCCATCGTACTTATCACCGTTCCAATAACGCCTGATCCGCCCCCGATAAGTGCTGCACCGATCAGCATCCATTTAAAGGAATGCGTCCAGTACCTTGCGCTCACCGCTGGAATAATCAACAAGGCGGACATGAGAATAACCCCAACGGCTTGAATACCTATAACAATCACCAGTACCAACACACCTGAATAGAGACTGTTCATCAGCCGGACCGACAGACCAAGACCTTTGGCAAAGGCAGGGTCAAATAGAAACAGCTTCCATTCTTTAAACCCCAGCCAGACGATGGAGATGACCACCAGGCCCAGCGCACTCATAGTGTAGACATCGGTGCGGACCATGGAAGCTGCCTGCCCGAAGATGAATCCGTCGAGACCGCTCACATTACCGCCCCCAGTCCGGTTCACAATTGTGAGCAGCATAATCCCAAGACCGAAGAACACGGACAGCACGATACCCATCGCTGTATCTTCCTTGATCCGGCTGGAGGAAACAACCCATTGCACCAGGAACGCACCGATCAGTGCGCTGATGGCCGCTCCCAAGATCAGAACAGGCAGTATTTTCACACCGGTGATGGCAAAAGCAATAACTACGCCCGGCAATGCCGCGTGGGACAGCGCGTCGCTCATCAGACTTTGCCGCTTCCAATAGGCAAGACAGCCAATCATTCCTGAGGCGACACCGAGCACGAGCATGCTAAGCAATACCCACCAAGCATTCGGTGACAGTAGGAGCGTCATGACGGCACCTCTTGTCTCCAGCGCAGGCCCGCCCCGTAGGTCCGGTACACATTGTCTTTCGTGAACACATCCGCTGTCTCCCCGTAATTCATCACCGTGCGGTTAAGCAGCAGCACATGATCAAAGTAATCCTCCACGGTCTGGAGATCATGATGCACGACCATAACTGTCTTACTACGCCCTTTCAACTCTCTTAGCGTAGTCATGATCGCCTGCTCCGTGGCTGCATCCACGCCTGCGAGCGGTTCATCCATAAAATAAAGTTCGGCATCCTGGACCAGTGCACGGGCCAGAAAGACCCGCTGCTGCTGTCCACCAGACAGCTGGCTGATCTGGCGGCGGGCATAATCCGCCATGCCCATCTGCTCCAGTGCCGCCATCGCCTGTTCGCGATGCCGTGCTTTAGGTGACTTCATCCACCCCACATTTCCATACAGCCCCATCATTACGACATCCAGCGCATCTGTAGGGAAATCCCAGTCCACAGAGCCACGCTGCGGGACATAGCCGATTTTTTTGCGCATCGTCTTTAGCGGCTTTCCAGCAAAGTGAACCGTCCCCCCGAGCTTCGGATGCAGCTCCAGCATCACCTTCAGCAGGGTCGACTTGCCCGCGCCGTTGGGGCCGACAATCCCGGTTAGCGATCCTTTAGGCAGCTTGAAATTAACTTCGTCCAGGACTTTACTTTTCCGATAAGCGGCCGACAAACCTGTGACACTTAGTCCTTGCATATTAGTTACCTCCCCCACCAAGCGCCGTAGCGATGGTCTTGACGTTATGTCGATACATCCCGATATAAGTTCCTTCCGGGGTCCCGCCATCCCCCATCGCATCCGAGAACAATTCGCCGCCGAGCTTCACCTTAAGCCCTCTGCTGCCTGCGCCCTGGATCACCGCATTGATGGAGTTCTGGTTGACACTGCTCTCTACAAACACAGCAGGAACCTTATACTCCAGAAGCAATCCTATGGTATCATCAACATCCGTGATGCCAATCTCATCTTCAGTGCTAAGTCCTTGCAGGCCAACCACCTTCAAACCATGCATCCGTCCAAAATAGCCAAAAGCATCATGGGCGGTTACCAGCACTCTCTGCTTTTCAGGAATGGTGCTCATCATGTCTGCTGACTCTGTCTTCAACTCATCCAGCTTTTTCAGATAGTCATTCTTATTGGCTTCAAACAGCTCGGCATGTTCTGGAAAATGCTCCTTCAGCCCGTCTGTAGCGGAACCAAGCGCCGTTCCCCAAAGATCAATGTCAAACCAGACATGGGGATCGATATCCCCCTTCTCATCCTTCAGCCGCAAATCCTCAGGAATGGCTTCAGCAATCGCCTTCACCGGCTTAGTTTTGCCTATCTGCTCAAAGACCTCCGTCATATTGCCCTCCAAATGGAGCCCGCTGTAGAATACGATGTCCGCCGAAGCCATCTTCTTAATATCCCCCTGCGTCGCGTTATACAGGTGAGGGTCCACACCAGGGCCCATCAAACTGCTGACGCTAACCTTATCCCCGCCAATAATAGATAGCGGCTCAGCAATCTGTGCGATAGTGGTAACAATAGCGATTTTCCCATCCGCCGCTGCTCCCTTGCGTTCCTGACCTTCTGCTGAACATGCCGATAATACCAATGACAACACCAAGGACAGAGCAATGCCACACCTTGCCTTCCTGCCCTTCAGTCTCTCTCTCATTTTGTTTCCTCCTCTTGCAACCTGATGATCAGGTAATTTTTTGAAAAATAAATAAATGACCTCACGAAAATGTTTTTCCCTAGGGAAACAATTGTTTCTATAACCAAAATTAATTCCTTATCGCTGATTTGTCAAGAAATTAATCATACACTCTGTACACTTCTTCATTATATTTTTCGATATAAATATCATTATGTTTACCCATAACGTTGATTTAACAACGATTTCGGGCTCCGTTTTCACATAAACTTTACACATACTAAAAAAATTAAATGAATGAAACACTTTTCACTTTATTGCAATCGATATCTTTCTCTTACTTAAAAAGCACTTCACGTTGCCATATGAAAGTGAAATATTTTATACCGGATTCACTGCAACTTTTGGAAACTTTTGTCGTCTAACATATATATATGCCGTCATAGGCATCGCAGATAGATAAACTGTGTCCATACATAGGATCAATACACAAGGATGGTGAGATGGTGAAATGAAGAAGTACGGTTTGTGGGCAGTGCTGCTGATTCTTACGCTCGTACTGGTATTTCCCGTTACGGGACATGCCGCCACGCCCAGCACACACATTAATCTGGATGGCAGCGACTTGGCGATGCCTGGGGATGTGCAGGTCCAGATTGTGAACGGAAGTGTTATGGTACCGCTTCGTCTCGTAACGGAGCAGCTAGGCTATGGGGTTAAATGGGATAATATCTCGAAGACAGCGACGATTGAGCAGGGAGGACGTATGCTGACGCTGGTTGTGAACCAGAAAGAAGCAGACGCGGATGGTGTGAAGATCCAGCTGGATAATCCATCCTTCCTCAGTAAAGGAACCACGTTTGTTCCGTTAAGATTTATCGGAGAACAGACGGGTGCCACAGTCGGATGGGACAATATTACCAAGACCGTATATTTAACCTCTCCGGCTCAGGAGATTGGCGTTGGTAATGGAGGATCGCCTTCTCCCACGCCTGCACCTGGAGGTACACCCTCTCAGGCACCGGACAATGGAAGCGAGGTCACCACGCCGGGAGGAAGCGCCACTCCTCCGGTAAATACGACAGCAGCATCCTTGACGGATATGAGCTTTAATGACAACAAGCTGATCATCTCTTTGAACGGAAATGTAAATCCGAGCATCTTTGCGATGACCGGTACTGACCGGATCGTTATCGACCTGCCTAATACTATCTTTGGACAAGCCTTCAGCCAGCGGCTGCCGCTGACTGCTGGACAAAGTGGACAAGTGCCAATAACAGGTTATCCTGATGTCACCGGAGTCCGGTATTCCTTGTTCAGCAGCACACCGTCAACGATACGTGTTGTTCTCGACTTGAATAGCGCTAAAACGTACGGTGTGACCAATGCTAATGACGGTCTGCTGATTATTGATTTGAACGGGACTGGTGGCTATATCCCTGACCCGGGTGCAACTCCTATCCCGACACCAACGCCCGATACATCTGTTACTCCACTGCCTGGCGATTCTGGCAAGAAGGTGATCGTACTAGATGCCGGACACGGCGGCAGCGACCCTGGAGCCGGCAGCCTGAACAAACTCAAAGAGAAGGACTTCACACTTGCAGTTGTCCTCAAAATCGAGGCACTACTGAAGAACGAGCCGAATACTCAAGTCGTGCTTACCCGCAGTGGAGATACATATCCTACGCTGCAGGAAAGAGCCAAGCTAGCTAATAATCTTAATGCTTCTTTGTTTGTTTCCGTACATGGCAACAGTCCTCCAGTTGGGACCAAAACCAGCCCAAGCGGAACGGAGACCCATTATTCTCGTAAAGAAAGCCTTCAATTTGCTCAGATCGTCCACAAATATCTGATTCAGGCCACTGGCCTGCCGGACCGTGGCATCAAACAGACCAGCCTGCATGTGACGAGAGAAACCAAAATGCCAGCTATCCTGTTGGAAGTTGGGTTCCTCACCAATGCGAAGGATGAAGCTTTGATGTACTCAGATGATTTCCAGCAAAAAGTTGCTGAGGCGGTTGTCGCCGGCATCAAGGAATATTTGAACATGTAGTCAGATGGAGAGGTTCCCTTGTGAAACTAACCAGCTGCCTAAAGTCAAAAAATCCAGTCCCTACAACGGGCTGGATTTTTTATTTATATTCTATTAGGCCTGTCGATTGTTCAAAATAAGTAATTGGGCGATTTGGATTCATGATAAATTTTCTTTATACCATGAAGCCGTCCAGGTTAGCGGAAATTTTTTGAGATAACGATATTAATAGCTTCCGCTCTTCTTCTGAAAGATCTTGGGACGCCGCTTTCTCCATTTCCGTCCAAACGGCAGTAGCCTTATCCACGAGTTCTCGGCCAACCTCCGTTAGTTTAACAAGTGTGACACGCCCATCCTTGGGTGAACGGGAGCGAGTGACTAGCCCTGCTTCCTCCAATCGTCGAACTGACTTGGCAACCGTAGAATGATCAAGTCGCATAGTACGTCCAAGACATTGTTGTGATTGTCCATCCTGCTCTCCTAACTGCATCAGCATAATCTCTTGACCTGCAAACAAACCAGCCTCACGTAACAAATTCGCGGCCAAACCACGGTGCGATCTAGCCATAGAAAAAATGGCGAAATTAATGGGAAATCGCTGGATGACCTGCGTATCCTGCTCAGCCTTAGGTGTACAGCCGCTCTGCTCGCTCTCTTCAAAGTTATTCATCTTTCTTATCACCTTTCCGCTTTTACTTATTATTAAGCGTAGAGAATTATTCTACACTTGTAAAGAAGCGGATGGATACATAAAAATTGCGCCATAACACAGCTTCAATTCTGCTGTACTATGGCGCCGCACAAATGAAAATTATAGATCAAAACTTATTTCAAAGTCGGATAATCGATATAGCCGTGGCTGTCACCGCCATAAAAGGTGGTAGGATCAGCTTCATTTAAGGGTGCTCCTGATTTCAAACGATCTACCAAATCAGGATTGGCCAGCGCCCAGGTTCCTACCGAGACAATATCAGCCAAATTATCTTTCAAGTCTCTGTCCAGTTCTTCTAAAGGACGTCCAGGACGATTAACGATCAGTACCGTTGGCCAAGCCGAACGTATAGCCTTAAGCCTTTCTTCATCACCACCATGTAGAATGTGAAGATAGGCTAAGTTAAGTTCAGCCAGTTTAGATATCAGGTATTCATATACTTTAGGACCTTCTGTGCCTTCAATAAGATCTCCAATAGGAACCCCTGGAGAAAGTCTGATTCCTGTACGACTAGCTCCAATTTCCTCAGCTACTGCTGCCGCTACTTCGAGAGCAAATCTAGCGCGATTTTCAATCGAACCTCCGTACGAATCTGTGCGTACATTTGCATTCTCGGAAATAAATTGATGTACAAGATAACCGTTTGCCCCATGGATTTCCACTCCATCAGCACCTGCTTGTATGGCCGCTGCAGCTGCTCTGCGGAAATCACTAATAGTTTCTTGGATTTCTTCCAAACTTAACTCACGCGGAACAGGAACATCTTGCAAGCCTGTTGCCGTGTACATTTGTGTCTTTGGAGCAATGGCTGACGGTGCCACTGGCTGACGGTGATGAGGTGTATTGTCTGGATGTGACATGCGGCCTGCATGCATAAGCTGAATGAACAAGTGCCCACCAGCTTCGTGAACACGATCAGCTACCTGTTTCCAACCTGCAATATGTTCTTCTGTATAAATTCCGGGTGAAAATAAATAACCTTGTCCATCCTCCGAAGGCTGTGCTCCTTCACTAATTAGAAGGCCCATTGATGCTCGTTGTGCATAATACTCCGCACTATATGTTCCTGGAGTTCCGTCGAATTGAGCGCGTGATCTTGTCATTGGCGCAAGTGCCAAACGATGCTGCAAATTTATATCCCCAACTACTACTGGTTTCCAAATTGTACTCATTAAAAAAACTCCTCTCAATTCAAATAAATGTTGCCGGCAACATAAATTTAACAGGAGGACATTCGGATGTCAACACAAATATGTTTCCGGAAACATATTTAAATGAACTTTTGAATAAAGGGACATTGAAGTAGCACTTTGACAGCAAATTGCATCACATACCTGAACCTAAACTCAATGTTTAGTTTGTCATATTTTAGGAATGGGTAATGCAAGGTAGTGGGGGAAATCGAAACAAATATCCGCCAGTTTAAGCCTGGTGATTTGTGTTCGGAAGTCGGGGATTCGGGAATGTGATATACGCGTTAAAGGTGCGTACCATATACAAAACGTACATAGATACCACAGCCGGTTACAACGTTGGCTGGATCGCTTTAACAGAGTAGCGACGAAATATTTGGAACACTCTCTAGTTTGGTTTCAACTCTTATAGGAAAAGGAATACGAAAATACCACAGCGAATAAAAAATGTTAGTGACTTTTGCTTATATACGATCAAAGTTTGGAGGGGATTTATTGAATCTTCGCAGAGTTGCATTATCTATGCTCTTAATCCTATCGTGCGTTATGTCCAGCACAACAGCATCTGCCGATTGGGCATTCCGGTTCGTTGTGTATAATGGGACTGTCTATGCCCATCAAGGTACATATACACCTGTTGAGAAAATAGGAAAGAAAATAGGCGAAGTGACGTTCTATTCCGCTCGTGAAGGGACGTATTCCGGCAATTTTTCGAATACCTATCCAAAAGGAACACCCTACTACCGTATCCTCGATGTCAGTGATTCCGCAGGCATCGCGGTACAAGAAAGCGATGGTCGGTACGCAACCTTACTCTATCACGGCAAATATGACGGTAAACCAGACTATGCCAAGCCGATCATGCTATTCCTCATTGGCTTTGTCGTCGTTGGTTGTGTCACTTGGCTATGGGTACGAAAACGTCGATTACAGTAAAAAACCGCCTCAAAGGCGGTCAGAGTGACGAGAAACACATTCTCTACGATTGTTGAGGAGGAATAGCCCTATAAATCAGGCTCAGCTTCATCATCAGTGATTGCCAAACCAATTACTTCAAAGGTTGAAACTTATACCTGGGGGCTAACGGACCCTATCGTCGTTATTTGTACATCAAGCAGCTTCTAGAACATGTAACGGACTCAGGTGCCGCTATTCCCTCCCAAACCGTGGATTTCACACAGTATTTCTGCTCATAACGTCTCTGGAGTCCGTTAATTTTCTGAAACGGTCGGTGGTTAGGAAATAACCTCACTGGAGTCCGTTACCAGATGCAAAAGAAGCAAGTACTGATTTCGAGATGGGTCCAACATTAGAACTCAACATAGCCAGAAGAATAGAGGACTTCAGAAATCTTATGAGCAGATTATCTGGCATAATCCTTATAATCGGATTGTTATAGAAAGTGCTGACTATTACGTTGAAGCGTGATATTTTAACTGGATGTTATTTCCACACAGTCATACGTTCCTGCAAGTTGGAGGTGTGCAGCTCCAGCTGAACTCCATCCGGGTCAAGAAAGTTCACCGACCAGCCCTTGCCGCGCAGGACTGGGCCTCGGACGATAGGCACCTTATGACTCTTCAGAATCTGTACCGCTTCAGCAAAGTCTTCCTCTGCAATTGAAAAAGCAATATGATCAACACCATTTATTTCCCGGACAATATTTGAAGGATCTGTCTGTTCATTAGTTTCAGAAACGTCCCCATCTTCTCCCGACTTCTCAGTAACAGCACTTACCTCGATCAAGCAAATCCAGGCACTGCCCCATTCCAGGTAAGCATCACTTTTGCCTCGATGAATCAGTGCCAAACCGAGAATGGATGTATAAAAGTTCAAAGAGTCCGCCAAATCCTTCACCTTGAGTGTCAGATGATTAAAGCCTGTGACCTTCATTCCGCATCCAACCTAGCGAACAGGATAAAGTCTGTATTCACCGGTTCAAACCCATCCAGCCGCAAATAGGTTGAGATTTGACCCCGATGATAGCTTCCGTGCAAGGACACATGGTGTAAAATGTCCGAAACGGCAGACGTGAACACGACTCCCTTACTGGAACGGTAAGTCAGCAGATTGTCCAGCTCTCCATCCTTAAGGTCTGTGATGAATAGACGATATCCTGCGGCATTCTCTTGCAGAAGCAATTCGCAGTCCTCCAGCGAGTACATAGGCCATATGCTCGGAACTGTGCTATCTCGCTTGTTTAGGCGCTCCAGCCACACTTTCTCCGCCGTCAGCAGATGGCTGAACAATGCCATGAGCTTCCCGGATACGACCTCGGAATCTTGCAGCGCCTTGAGTATCTCTTCATTCGCCCAATGGGCATGACTGAATAGACGCAGCAGATCATCCCGTCTGCCTTGCGGTTGTACGGTCATCAGTGTTCACCCCTAGCAGCCGCCAGTTGCTTACGCTTCAGTGACTCGGGATCTAGCTCCACCTGCGGAGTTTCGGCAAAAAGAAGCGTAGCACGGTCACCCGGATGATACCGCGGCCATGATAGCTTAGGTGTGCTTGGATCTCCCCGGTGAGCGAAAGCCAGCCAGGCTTCCTGCATAGCATCCGCCAGAGCAGTCATGTCTGGGCTAACCTCCGCTCCCAGCCGCTGCAAGTGCTTCAGATTGTGGAACACATACGGAATCTCTGCGCCGTGTACCGCTTTGCCAAATAGCGGATGCCCGGGAACTTTGAGATCGAACCTATACATCCAAACTGGGGCATGAATCTCTTGGTGTTCCGCCAAAGAAATGGAACTGCTCCAGAAGTAGAAATCGGTCAATATTTCTGCCTGCCCCTCCCAGGAGGGAGTATAGCCGCCGACATGCTCTCCCAGGCCGCTGACACCCATCAGCATTTCCAGAGCCTTTAAGGAATCGGCAAAGTCTGGCACCGGCATGTTCTCGCGGAAGAACAGATTTCCTTCATCCAGATTGGTCCCGATCAGCAGCGGAACTCCTTCCGCCGCTCCCTTCGAGATCGCAACCGCCGGGTCTTCTGGCAGCGTTGCTCCGTCAATGACCGGCTGGAATGGCATGCTCAGCGAGCCGCCAGGCAGCTTCAGGCTCATTCGCCCGGCGGCGGCCATAATCTCCTCCGCCGGGATGGATTGCAGCGCGCCGGGATCGCCGCCAGGCGCGATCCCGAGCTCAGCGAGCAGGGCTGCTGCAATCTCGCTGCCTTGCCGGAGCGGCAGAGTCTGCGCCGCCCCGCTCTGCATGATCGCCCCCGCGAAGAGTCCCTTCGCGGCAGGCATGGCCAGCAGGGCAGCGATGCTCATGCTGCCCGCCGATTCCCCGAACACGGTTACCCGGTTCGGGTCGCCGCCGAAGGCGGCGATGTTGCCGCGCACCCATTCCAGCGCGGCAATCTGGTCAAGCAGGCCCTGGTTGGAGGCCAGCCCGTCGCCAAGCGGCGACAAATGCAAAAAGCCGAAGGGCCCTAGACGGTAGTTGATCGTCACGACTACAACCCCGCCCCGGGCAGCCAGACTGCTGCCGTCGAACAGCGGCTGGCTGCCCGCTCCAGTAATAAAGGTTCCGCCGTGAATCCAAAACATCACGGGCAGCCCTTCTCCACCGTCCGCGGGTGACCAAATATTCAAGTATAAACAATCCTCTGAATGCAGCGGATGCTCTCCGCCAAACCGGGTGCCCCGCGTATCCGGCGGCTGATGGCTGACCGGACCAAAGGTCGCCCCTTCCCGGATACCAGTCCATGATTCCGGCGGCTCCGGTGCCCTGAATCTGAGCTTGCCAACAGGAGGAGCGCCATATGGAACTCCCCGCCAGACATTCACATCACCGGACTGCTGCCCCCGTATTCTGCCATAGTTGGTTACTGCTACTGGCCCCTCCATTGCATTCATCTCTCTTTCATCTACTCTTCTGTTTTCTCTACCAAGCTTTTGTATAAACCTGACTCTATCTGGAACCATTCGAATAAGTGGGTGAATACCACTTTTAGTACTGCATAACCAGGAACCGCAAGGATAATACCGACGATACCGAACATTTTCCCTGCGAACAAGATCACAAATATAATGGTGATTGGATGAATCTTAAGCGTCTTGCCCATAATTTGCGGCGAGATGAATTTACCTTCGATCAGTTGGACCGCTGTCCAGACGATGACCATTTTCAGCAGCATGAACGGCGAAGTCACCAGCGCTACAATCAGAGCCGGCGTAATAGCAATGGCTGGTCCAAGATACGGAACCACAGCAGTACACGCAGCCGCAATAGCCAGCACAAGGGAGTAGTCCAAACCGATGATCAGATAACCAATGTACAGCAGCGCTCCAATGCAACAGCTGACAATAATCTGCCCGCGTATGTAAGAAGCCACCTTGCCGTTCATCTCGGACATTACTTCTTTAGTCTGCGGACGGAGCCGGAACGGTATGAACTTCAGGATATAATCCGGAAGCTTTTTACCGTCACGCAGCAGATAGAACAAGATAAACGGTGTGGTTACGACGGCTAGCACCACCTCCGTGAGCGCTCCCACAAAACTGCCTACGCCAGTCAAGGCATTATTCAGAAAAGAAGTAGCCCAGCTCGTGGCTTTTCTCGTAATATCGGTAAAATCGAGTCCAATGCTTTGCTGCATCTGCCCAAAGAACTCACTGCCGGTCAGGTTCATGAATTCATCCTGAATTTGTTGGCTGTACCTCGGGAAATTATCAATCAATCCCAGCAGCTGACTGCGGAGAATCGGGATGACCGTTAAGAGGATGAGCGTAATGATCCCCACGATCAGCAGATATAGAATAACAATTCCGTAGGCGCGTTTGATATTGCTCCGCTTTTCTAATAGGTCAACCAGCGGATTGAGCAAATAATATGCCACACCTGACAGTAGCAGCGGCAGTGCCACCGTGTGGAACAAGACCTTAAGCGGCTTGAAAATAAACGGTATCTTCGCAAAGATCAGAATATTAACCCCGATCAACAGCAGCACCAGCAAAAACACAACAAATTTATTATTCAAAAAAAACTTTTTAAACCTCTCTGGCCATACTTGCAGCCTCTCCATAACACCTTCCCCTTTACGATGAACATTCTGACTGAATTCCATTTGAATGATACTTATCAAATAGCATAGTCAACGTACGGGTAACAAGTCAAATTTCGGAAGAAATGCTCTCCAGAAAGCCGCTGACTTTCCGCCGATTACTGAGAACAATCACGTTTTTCTCTTCATTGCTCTTCTTCAAGGTACTGACGATCTTATCCCGGCTACGTTTAGGAAAATTCCAGACCCAAAGGACAAAATCCAAGTCCAATTGCTCCGGACAGCCCTCATCCAGATCTGGACGAGTTCTGCCGTGATACTGAATACGCCGCTTAAAAATACGGTATAGACACAGCCAGCGCGGCATATCCAGAAAAATAACCGTGTCTGCTCTTTCGATCCGCAGGTCCAGTGTCCCTGAATAGTTGCCATCCATAATCCACTGTTCCTTGCGCGTCTCCTCAACTACAATTTGGTACCATTCCTGCTTCTCCGTGGCCACCCAACCTGGCTTCCAATAATGCTTATCGAGATGAACCACCGGAATGCCTAGAACTTCACTCAGCTTCCGGCTCAATGTCGATTTTCCAGCCCCGGCAGAGCCCACAATCAGAATACGCTGCATCCCTGACCTCCTTGTCGTTCTCTTTCAGATCATAGCAGGCCATCTTAATCAATCGAATTTCAGATCATTCATCCTACCTGCATTTACAAAACCAATGCTCTGGTACACTTTGTTGGCAGCAGGATTATGGCCGTCTGCATACAGCATCGGGATGAGTCTCTCCTCCAGCACCCGCTCGCATATTGCGGCAACAATGGCGCTGGCATATCCCTTTTTGCGTTGATCGCGTGGGGTATAGACATCATTGATCCGGGCATGCCGAGGTGAACGGTGTGCGATTTTAGCCATGGATACCGAAGTGCCGTCCACCACCCACAGGTACATCTGAGCGGAAGCAGCATCGCCCTCGGCTGTAGACAGCATATCTTTAGGATCTACCGGTTTACCAAAAGCGTCCTCCGAGAAGCCCGCCAGGAACTTGGCAATCAGCGGCGCATCTTCGATGCTTGCCTGTACTACATGTCCTTTGACGTTAATAGGTTTATGTACAGCCGGGCAATGATAGACTTCCAGCATCAAATGGGTATGAAATGATGTCCCCTTACCTTGACAAAAGACTTCCGCAAATCGCCTCGCTATATCTGGCTCCGATATGATGCCTGGAAGTTCTTCATCTTTCAGATGCTCCGCTAATTCTTGTATCAAAGTTTCCTTCTCACTGTGACTGACCTCAGACGAAATCCACAGCCAGGGACGAAAACCCTGGGAGTAGGCAAGCACCAGTGTATCCTCCGGTGTCTTCAACCTCACATTGCCTTCAAATCCTGTGATCATATGAATCAGGTTGAATTTTACCTCATCTTTTACAAATGCTTCCCCAAGCAGAACGCCATCACCAGCTGAAAAATGTTCAACCATCTTGTTCCCCTCCCGAATATCCTTTTTCTTCCATCATAATCCTCTTCCTTGTAAAAATAAACCGCCGCGCCCCGTTATTCGGATGCACGACGGAATTGCCAGCAGTTGGCCTTTTTTAATTCAGGCGCTGATTATAAGCCCCTTCAGGGAATTTAGCTAACCGTTCTGTTGACCGGATGAAATCCCTTGCTGAAATGTAGCCATCCCCTATTGCCAGGGCCTATTCCCAGTAAAACGGTCCATTATTTTTCAGCCTTGCAAGTCCTTCAACATAGAAGAAATCGCCATAAATCAGCGGCACATCAATATTTTGACCAGCTGGATAATGACTGGTTCCATGCAGAATAAGACCTTCCTCTTCATTATTGCCCCATGTCCCGTAATTGCGGTAAAGCGATTCCAAGATCTTGATCGCAGGCTCACGGTACACGGCGGCCTCAGCGCCACCTATCTTCTCAGCCAAAAGCAGCAGTCCACTAGCCGCACAGGCTCCAGCAGAGGAGTCCCGGAAGCTGCGCGCCTCCTCTGGCGCACGGAAATCCCAATGTGGCACATAATCCTCAGGCAAGCGGGCCAGGAAGAAATGGGCCACTTTTTGCGCGGTGTGCAGATACTCGATCTTACCCGTATGATGATATGCCAAGGTCAGACCATAGATCGCCCAGGCAGTCCCCCGCGACCAAGCCGAACCGGCATCGTAACCTTGCCCGCCGATGCCTTCAACGAATTCACCGGTCTCCGAGTCAAAACGAACGATATGATACACCGATCCGTCAGGACGGACAAAATGCTTCACAACCGTGTCCATATGCGCCTCAGCGACATGACGATAGCGTGGATCACCAGTGACCTCTGTCGCCCAGAAGAGCAATGGCATATTCATCGCACAGTCTATAATAGCAATCCCACTATTGTCGTCTCCGTTTGACCAGGGATTCCAAGCTCGGATGAAGTTGCCCTTCAGATTGAAGCGGGCAGAGAGGAAATTTGCCGCTTTTAGCGCCCGGATCTTTGAGTGTTCGTTGGCCAGCAATTTGTAGGAAGCTACGCTCGTCAGCGTCCACATGAAGCCAAGATCATGGTCCAGTCGCACATATTCGTTCAGGACCTCATCCAGCCGCTGCTCGCACTGTTCGGCAATAGCCCTTAGCGATTCATCCCCGCTAACATTATGCAGCAGCCATAATTGCCCCGGCCAGAATCCGGCTGTCCACCAACCAGGCTCTTCCAATATGTATTTACCGCCCTGACTGGCATGCGGGAATTCCGCTCCAATACGCAAGCTGTTATACTGTGTCTTCTCTAGCGCTTTACTCCATGCTTCCTCTACCCAGTCCAGCTTTGTCTCTGTAGTCATCACTAGCACCGCCATTCTGTAGTTTAGAAATTGATTGTGCATCCTGGTGTGAAAATCCCTTAAATTAGGAAGGAGGCACTTATATAAGCATTCAATATCGGATCATGCATATCCTGCCAGCTAGCCAAGGTTTCCCAAATCAAGGAGTCGACAGAAACATCACCTGAACACTTGCCTCCTGAGACCAGTAAAATAAAAAATACCGTCAGCTCTTGACGGTATTGTGTCCCCACTTCTTGCTAGCTCTGCTTGTTGACAATTGTGGTTGCAATTCGCAATAGAGCTATCTCTTCTTTTTACCGCGCATCCCTCGTTCAGAGCTAGCCTTAAGCTCCTTGTCGAACTTGTAGACCATGTTCTCCTTTAGCCGTTTTCCCTTTAAGGCTTTGCGGACCAACACTTTGCCTAATTTCGGAGTAATGCCTCTGTACCACACGCCTTCAGGATAGGCAATGACCACACAGGCGTCCGAGCATCTTCCGTTGCAAGCGGTCATCGTTGTATGAAAAAAGCTGCCTGCATCCTGCTTCTCAATCTCTTTCTCAATAGCTTCCGCTACCTCTTTCCCTCTATGCTTCTTGCAGCTGCTTCCGTTGCAGATTAGCAAATGGCACTGGGTTCCTTGCAAATTCCAAGTCGTCACTTCAGCGTTCCTCCTCCCTGTATATATAGTAATTCCCGCCCTAGGGGAAATCGAATATTCTACACTCTACTAAACCGGATACTTTGCGTCAAGATGAAGGACTATGATTCCCTGTTTTCTTTCGTTATAATATAATTGAGAATTATTATCAATATAAGAAAGTGAGCTTTCATCATGACTACCCGCTATTCCAACGGTCTCAACCAGCACGGCCATTGTTTTTATATGCCCATCCGGGTGACTGTCCTTAGTCATCTTAGTGCTGACGAAAATTCAATAACACAATCCTCCTATTCCATCCTCATTATGGTGCAGGGCGGAGACGGCTATATTGAGATCAATAATGAACGTCTGCATCTTACCCCCGGCTGTGTCCTCTCCTTCCCTGGGTCTACAACCTTCAAACTTCCTCCCCAGTCCGGCCTGCACGGGGTTTGGATTGAGTACACAGGCGTCATGCCAGACGGGTTAATGAAGTCCCCACTGGACAATGACCTTATCCCCCAACTGCGGAAATGCCCTTCTCAAATAACAGGATTGGGAGGAGAGCTGCACAGCGCCTGGACCAAGCCCCAAGCAGACAAGCCGTTTGCAGTGCAGGCCTTGTTCACCGATCTAATTATGAAAGTAAACAGCACTCCCATAGTGACCAACGTTGTAGAAAGTTCCAGCGGGTGGCTCCCCCTTGTTCTGCAATACATAGACGAGCATTATTCCGAGGATTTGACGCGCTCACAGATGGCCGGATTGGCAGGAGTAAGCCCGGAACACTTCTCCCGCTCCTTCCGCAATACAACTGGGCAGACCTTTAGTGCTTATCTTTCGCTGCTTCGGATACGTAAAGCCCAGGAGCGTCTCCTGACTGGAACGCCAAATCTGAGTCATCTGGCACTCGAGGTCGGTTATGGCGAGGGCACATATCTCAGCCGGAAGTTCAAACAATTCGTGGGGCTCTCTCCCACTGCCTACCACAGTAAAAATAAGCGGATCGTCACACTGAACTATAACCATACCGCCAGCCTGAGGGCACTGGAGATCACACCGCAATTGGGACCCTACTCCGCGTGGTTGGAAAGCCTGGACACTGTACCTACAGCCCGGAAGCTGTCGCTGGAGGCACGGCGTGCTTCTGCGGTCTTCCATTCTGTAGCCTCTGCCCGCCCAGATGTTATTATCAGCTACTCGTTGTACGGTGAGAATAAACAACTGCTTGCCCTTGCTCCGGTCATTGAGCTGCCCTTCATGCAAATGAGCTGGCGCGAGCAGTTTACCCTCATCGCTGAGGTTGCTGGCCGAAGGCTACAAGCTGAAGAATGGCTTCATCGCTATGATCAGCGCTGCCATGAGGCCAATTTGCAGTTAGACAGGAATATGGGAGCAAGAGGCACGGCGATCGTCTGGGAGATCGGCCACGGCTGCGCTTACTGCTTCAGCAGTAGTTACGGACGAGGTTGTCAGGTGCTATACAACGATCTGGGCTTTAAGTTACCACAAGCAATTATAGATCAAGATATTTCTAACAGAGGATTTATCAAGGCAGCTATTGAAGACATTCCAGACTATCCTGCTGACCATATCATTATTACCGGCCTGCCAGACGATCCCCAAGGGCTTCAGCGGATTGACCGTCTCTTTCATTCCGAACAGTGGCGGCAACTCGAAGCTGTCCGCACAAGCCGGGTCCACATTTTGGACCAGCCGGATATGTTCTACGGATTCGATCCCCTCTCCTCACAGGCACAGCTTCATGTCTTGCTCCGGGTATTAACATCATAAATATACATAGGACAAGATCATTTCAGGTCATGGAAATTAACAGGTGAAGTCTGTACAGTTATATTGAGAATGATAATCGTTATTCATAAGGAGGATATACATCTTGCTCGACCTACACAAAAGCCGCAGAAGCCGAAAACTATCGTTTCCTATATCTCTGCTGCTGACACTAACCCTTATTTTATCGGCTTGTAGCAATGCCGCTCCAGCTGCTGAAGGCACTAGTGGCAATGCTGCCAATACGCCAGGGACTTCAGAGGCGCCAACTGCCGCCGAGAGCAGCACGCCGGAAGCTCCGGCCACCAAAATCGTAAAAACTATGAACGGTGACATTGAGATCCCTGTCCTGCCCAAGCGAATTGTCGCAGAAGAATATATCGGCAGCCTGATTCCCTTAGGCACCATCCCTGTCGGCGCGCCGGGCCTGACTCTGCAGAATATGTATTTTCAAGAAGCATTACAAGATGTCACTGACACAGGTACTTACGGGAAAATGAACGCAGAGAAGATCTTCGCGCTAGACCCGGATCTGATCATAACAGGCAACAACGACAGCTATCCGACGTTAAGCAAAATAGCTCCTACGATCGTCGTACCTTACGGGGAACTAAAGAACGCCCATGAAGAGCTTACCTATTTTGGACAGCTGCTGGGCAAAGAAAAAGAAGCGGCAGACTGGCTCGCTGAATACGACAAGCGGATTGCCGCCGCCAAAGCCAAGGTGGACAAGGCCATTCCTGCAGAGGCTACCTTCAGCATTATGGAGAATGCCGATAAAACCACCTATGTCTATGGTGACAATTTTGGACGAGGCGGCCAACCCATCTATCAGGCACTGGGCCGCAAACCTCCGGCAGAAGTCGCTGACGAAATTATGGAAAAGCAGTGGGCTGAATTATCCGCAGAGGTCATCAGCAAATACGCTGGAGATTACATCATCCTAACCTCCAATACACGCACAGTCGAGAGTTTCAAAAGTGATCCCCTCTGGGGCAGCTTGCCTGCCGTGAAGAATGATCGTCTCTATGTCTGGAAAGAGGAACGGTCCTGGTACTACGATCCTCTTGCCGTTCTCTCCCAGACGGAGGAACTGGCAGACTGGCTTACAAAAAGCAAATAGTAGAACGAAAGCCAAGCAACGATTGCCGGTTAAAATCGGGTCGCTGCTTGGCTTTTGATTATGCACAGAAATCTCACTTTATAAGAAGGATCGAAGTGCAATTA
The DNA here is from genome assembly GCF_042883835.1 of Paenibacillus sp. NPDC058177. Lineage (NCBI taxonomy): Bacteria > Bacillati > Bacillota > Bacilli > Caryophanales > Paenibacillaceae > Paenibacillus > Paenibacillus sp. NPDC058177. Next base: position 103,755 of record NZ_JBHVVB010000002.1, read on the forward strand.
ACGGCATTTTCGTACCTTAAATCCTCTGCAGCTATGGGTTATCGGAGATTAAGTGCAATATTGTACCTTAAATCTTCCAGAATACCCCGTCCAGCGTGTTTTTCCGAAAAATAAGATACAATAATGCCCTTATTTCCCTCTTTTGCCTATATTGAAGAAAAATAAGGTACCAAAATGCTGTTAGTTGGGGAGATGCCCCCTTTTTTCACTGTTAAGACGACTGATGAAGGGGAATATACCCCTTCTAGTGGTTGAATCTGTCGACAGTCTATGTCCTAGTGATAGATTTCCTATGGAAAGCTTTCAGGCAGGAACGCCTTGCGCCCTATTGTGCTGGCATTGTTCAACCGGAGTTTGCGACAGTTCCTATGAAAAGCTTTCAAACAAGCGCTTTGCGCCTACAGTTCCAAACTTCCCCGTCCGCTCATCATCGCTTTTTGCTAACTTCTTTTGTTCGGTTAATATAGTTCTTTCATTAAATGCAGCATGATTTCAGGCTGCAAGCAGCTCCAACGTGTGCATTCGTGTAGTAAAAAAGTAAGCGTACAAGGAAATATCCAACCGGATACTTCCCTGTACGCTTTTGTTTGAAATGACTATGCTGATAAGCTGGATTTAGATGATTTAGATGATTTAGATGATTTAGATGATTTAGATGATTTAGATGATTTAGATGATTTAGATGATTTAGATGATTTAGATGATTTAGACTATCTAGACATCTAGACGCTCTTAATGATCGTCTACGACCCCAAGGGCTTTGTTCTTTTCCTTGAACCTGTCGTTGTGGGAGGAGACATAAGCCACCTTATCCGCAGTCGGATCGATGTACAGCTTGGCACTGTTCAGGGCCAGAACCGCATCGGTGAAGGTACCCGCGATCAGGCGGACCTTGCTGGAATAATCCACAAAGTCTCCTGCAGCGAAGACACCGGGCAGGTTCGTCTCCAGCTTATCGGAGACATTGGCACACCACTCGCCCATATCCAGCCCCCATTCACGCAACGGGCCGAAGTCGTGTTTTAGACCATGATTGACAATAATAGCATCTACCGCAAAAACCTCAGTCTCACCAGTCTCCACATGGCTGATCGTCACTTGATCAATCGTCTCGCCATTGCTGCTGTGCAGCTGTGTCAAAGCATAAGGAACACGAACCTCTACAGAAGAAGATTTCATACGAGCAATATTCTTCTCATGGCCCCCGAACCGTTCGCGGCGGTGCACCACTGTCACACTTGCTGCAATCGGCTCCAACTCGTTGGCCCAATCCACAGCAGAATCCCCGCCACCGGAAATTAACACATGCTTGCCGCGGAAAGGCTCCAGCTCCTGAACCGTGTAATGAAGATTCGTCACTTCATAACGGTTCGCACCTTCAATCTCCAGCTTCGCCATTTGCAGGATACCATACCCGATCGCCAGGATGACTGTCCGTGTCCAATGCTTCTCACCACTGGCAGAAGTCAGAATATAAGTTCCGTCCTCCTGCAGCTCCTGACCCGTGATCTGTTGTCCCAGTACAATGGTTGGCTCAAAGGTCATCGCCTGCTCCTTCAGCTGTTTAATCAACTGATGGCAAAGAGTCGGAGTGACACCGCCAACATCCCAGATCATTTTCTCCGGATAAATCAGCATTCTTCCGCCGAGTTCTTCCTTGGCTTCGATCAACTTGGTCTTCAGATCTCTCATACCGCTGTAAAACGCTGTATACATCCCAGCGGGTCCACCGCCAATAATCGTAACATCATATAATTCCAGTTGGTCGCTCATGCTAACCTCCGCAAATTGTATTTATATAAGACAAACTTAGGATCTTCACTTAAAGCTCAATCGTCACTACTAAAGCTCGATCGTCACTACGGTGAATGTTTGAACTTTCGGTACTACCATGGCTTTACGCCCCGAACTGCGCCTCGTGCAGACGACTATAAATCCCCGGATTTCTTAGCAGTTCCTCATGCTTGCCCTGCTCGGCAATCCCGCCTTCTGCCACAACCAGTATGCGGTCCGCATGTTTGATCGTTGCCAGACGATGGGCGATCACGAGAGTCGTCCGACCCTGCGACAATTCAGCAAGAGCCTCCTGAATGGCCTGTTCTGTCTCCGTATCGAGCGCAGATGTTGCTTCATCCAGAATCAATATACTCGGGTTCTTCAGGAACATCCGGGCGATGGAGAGACGCTGCTTCTGACCACCGGAGAGCTTCACGCCGCGTTCACCGATCATCGTGTCCAGACCGCCAGGCTGTGATTGGATCAGTTCCACCAGCTGGGCCCGCCGGGCAGCTTCCCAGATCTCATCATCCGATGAGCCCAGTTTGCCGTAAGCAATATTTTCCCGAATGGTTCCATCGAACAGGAAGACATCCTGCTGCACGATCCCAATGTGGGAACGGAGCGATTCCAGTGTCATCGAACGGATATCCATACCGTCAATGGCAATACTGCCTTCATTCACATCATAGAAACGAGGCAGCAAGCTGCACAGCGTTGTCTTACCGGCGCCTGATGGGCCTACAAGCGCTACTGTGTCCCCCGCATTGATCGACAGGTCGACATTCCGGAGGATCTTCTCCTTGTTGTCATATCCGAAGGTAACTCCCTTGAACTCAATATTTCCGGTAAGCTTCTGGACAGACTTGGCATCTTTGGCATCATCGATGTCTGGCTCTGTCTCCAGCAGTTCCAAATAACGCTTGAATCCGGCGATGCCCTTAGGATAAGTCTCAATCACAGAGTTGATCTGTTGCAACGGACCAAAGAATACATTAGACAGCATCACAAAGGCGATAAACTCGCCATAGGTCATCTTGTCCTGAATGACAAACCAAGTGCCACATAGGAGTACAAACAACGATACAAACTTCATAAGGATAAAACTGAACGAAGAGTTCCAGGCCATAATTCGGTATGTCAGCAGCTTCGTAATGCGGAAACGTTCATTGTTTTCGGCAAAACGGGAGATTTCATGTTTTTCATTGGCAAAAGCCTGCACTACACGAATCCCGCTCACATTATTCTCAACTCTTGCGTTGTAATCAGCAATATCGGAGAACATTGTCTTAAAAGCTGCTGACATTTTACGGCTGAAGTACATGGACAGGTAGATCATCAGCGGCACAATCACAAAGGTCAGCACCGCAAGCTGCCAGTTAATATTCAGCATGATGGCGAACACGCCGATCAGCGTCATGATGGCAATGAAGAAGTCCTCAGGTCCATGGTGGGCAATCTCCCCGATATCCATAAGATCATTAGTCATCCGGGAGACCAGGTGCCCGGTCTTCGTATTATCAAAAAAGTTAAAGGACAGCTTCTGCACCCGATCGAACAGTTTTTTTCGCATATCCGATTCGATATTAATACCCAGCTTATGTCCCCAGTAAGTAACTACAAAGTGCATGAATGAACTAATTATATAGATACCCAACAAGCCTAGGCAGGAATATAAGATCACTTTCCAGTTGCCGCTTGGGAGAAGATCATCTACCACCCGGTTGACCGCAAGCGGGAATACAAGCTCCAGCAGAGCAGCGGCGATGGCACAAGAGAAATCTAAAATAAACAGCCCCTTATACGGGCGATAGTAGGCAAAAAAACGACGCAGCATTTCCGGCTACACTCCTTACCGATGGTCCGAAGAACAGGGAGCTGTAGGCTCCTGTCTGCTTCATCCGGACAGAATAATTACAGCAACTGTGAGGCTTTAGCCCCTCTAGGAATTCTTGCGTCCCAGCAAATACAGGAAGTACGGAGCGCCAATAACGGCAACCACAATACCCGTTGGAATTTCCGATGGCTGCAAAATCCAGCGGCCAATCGTATCGGCTGTAATGACGAGCAACGCCCCCAGTAGGGCCGAGGTTGGCAGCATATACTGGTGCTTCGGACCAACTAGACGTCTAGCCAGATGGGGAGCCACTAGACCGACAAAACCGATCCCCCCGCTCACAGCCACACTGGCTCCAGCAAGGCCGACTGCAGCAGCCAAAAGACGGAACTGTTCCTTATTGACAGGCGCCCCAAGTCCAGTTGCTGTCTGTTCCCCCAGATTAAGAACATTCATGACCCGCGACTTGTAGAATACATAAGGAAGCAAGATCAGTACCCATGGCAGCAGGGAAAGTACAAACTTCCAGCTTGTTCCCCAAATACTGCCGGCAAGCCAGGTTGCGACAAACTGATATTTGTCCGGGTTAAGACGAAGCGTAAGTACAATCATCGCTGCGCTCATTCCTGCGGCAACTGCAACCCCTGTTAACAGCAAACGCGTAGGTGACAAACCTTGATGGCGTTTGTAAGCAAGGGCATAAATCAAGGCCGCAGTTAAACTTGCGCCGACAAAAGCCACAACAGGCAACAGAAATACCGGGGCAGCTGCGGTAGTCGGATAAAAGGAAATCAGCAGCATAACCATCAGTCCTGCTCCCGCATTTATACCGAGAATACCGGAGTCCGCCAGTGCATTACGTGAAATCCCCTGCATAACTGCACCACATACAGCCAGTGAAGCTCCAATCAACAGGGAGATGACAATACGCGGCAGCCGGAAATCAAATAAGATCAGGCTTTGCTTGTCTGTACCTTGTCCGAACATCGTCCGCAGCAGATCCATAGGACTCAAGCGTATGTATCCAGTGTTAACACTGATTATAAAGACAACCACAATGAGAATAGACAAAATAGTCATGACAAAGAGTCCACGTCGATGTCTGATTTGATCAAAAGATGAGAATACGGATTTCTCCATCACTACAGCTCCCTCCTTTCTTTACGCGCCAGATAGAGGAAGAACGGCACACCAATCAGAGCAATGATCGCGCCAATCGGCGTCTCATGCGGCGGATTGATCATTCGTGCGGTAAGATCGGCAAAAACCGTTAGCAAACTGCCTAGAATTGCCGAGCATGGAATAATCCAGCGATAATCCACGCCAACCAAATACCGGGTTAAATGCGGAATAATCAGTCCGATGAAACCCACCGTACCGACCACTGCAACCGAGGAACCGGCCAAGATCAGCACAATGATGACACCAGCCAATTTAACAAGACCCGTTCGCTGCCCAAGACCTCTGGCGATATCCTCACCCAAGCTGAGCATCGTAATTGAGCGGGACAAAATAATCGCCCCAAGAATGGCAGCGCCAACCCAAGGGAACATGATTTTGAGTTGCAGCCACTTTGTTCCCGCTACACCGCCTGCATACCAGAAGGCCAAGTCTTGTCCAATACGAAAATATAGAGCTATACCTTCGCTGAGTGCCTGCAGCAGCAAGCTGAATGCGGCACCGGCAAGAACGAGACGTGAAGGTGTTAATCCACCTTTACCCAGTGATCCGACCCCATATACGGCAGCGGCGCCCATTCCGGCTCCGATAAAGGCATACATAATCAAATACATAAACGAAAGACCCGGGAAAAAGGCAAAACATAGTGCCAACGCAAAACCGGCTCCAGCATTTATCCCCATCAACCCTGAATCCGCGAGCGGATTTCGGGTCATCCCCTGCATAACAGCCCCTGCCACTGCAAAGCTCGCACCAACCATGGCACCGCCAAGCACCCGTGGCAGACGTAAATCCTGAATAATCTGATGATCCGTCAGGTTCGGATTAAAATGGAAGATAGCTTGCCATACCACGGAAAGCTTGATGTCTGCCGCGCCAAATGAGACCGATATCGCGATCCCCAGCGCCAGCGCAATCAATCCGCCAATCAATATCAGCGTTGCTGCCCATGGACGCGAACGGATTTTTTGCTTTTCCGCCTCGTTAGTGGCCTCTATTCTACCTGTTGCCTGTAAACTCATGCATGTCACCCGTTTTCGTATGAAATTGATTCTCATTATCATCTTTGTATTGTAAATGAAATCTCTTCCTTTTGGCAATGGATAATTGTGATCTTATTATTTATCTTTTCTGCATGAGCGTACATTTCTCCATCCCTTTTTCTGAAATCAAGTCAATTTCGTTGACAGGTTCACAAGTAATTTGGTAGATTCTAAATTGATATTTAAATGATAATGATTATCATTATCTAATTTGTATCCACTACTTATACTGGGAGGTCCATCATGTTAAAGAGAAAGTCCCTACTGTCAACCGCCGTACTGATGATGCTGTTCACGATCATTTTGACGGCTTGCGGAGGAACCAGCAATACTGCTTCAAGCTCAGCCCCGGCGGCCACTGCGGAAGCTTCAGCACCAGCAGCATCAGAACAACCGGCCGCTACCGATGCTCCGGCAGCTGAATTCCGTGATTACGAGACTCCTAAGGGAACTGTTAAAATCCCTGCGAAGCCCCAGCGTATCGTGACCGACTTCTACGGGGGTGAACTGCTATCGGTAGGAGCCAATGTTGTTGGCGTTGAACCTAGTGCTTTTGAGAATCCATTCCTGACCGATCTGCTTAAAAAAACCACGGATGTCGGTTATCCTATCAACGTGGAGAAAACCCTGGAGCTTGCTCCTGACCTTATCGTTGTTATGTACGACGGCAACTACGACGCATTGTCCAAAATCGCTCCCACAATATATGTACCTTACGGAACCGCCACTAACATCTATGAGACCGTCAAACTGTTCGGCGACATCGTTGGCGCACCTGACAAAGCGGACGCTTTCCTAGCCGACTTTGACAAAAAAGCAGCCGAAGGCCGCGAGAAACTAAAAGGCATCGTCAAAGAAGACGACACCTTCGGAATCTATGAGTTGACTGACAAAGGCGAGCTGTGGATCTTCGGAGACAATGCTGGCCGTGGCGGACAAGTCCTCTACAATGCCCTTAAGCTGAAAATGCCGGAGAAGAACAAAAATGATAACCAGACACTTCAGCTCTCCATGGAATTACTGCCGGAGTACGCTGCAGATTATATGTTCCTGACCACCTATGATCCTGAGAAAAAAGGCGACAAGCTTAAAGAGCTAAAAGATTCTCCAGTGTGGAAGGGACTTCCGGCTGCTAAGAACAATCACTTGTTCTACAATGATTTCGATACCTACTACCGTTATGACCCTATCGCCATCACTGCGCAAATCGATCTGTTCGTGGATATGATCGTTGCACGGAAAGAGGAGAATAAGAAGTAACTTGGTGGAAAAGGTGCTTATGAAAGGGAACGGGGTTTGGAACTGTCGCGCGATGTGCTTGCCTGGATGTCTTCCATAGGAAAGCTTCCACTCGTACCCGGGCGCATAGGCTGTCGACAGATTTCATCCGCTAGAAGCGGTACATTCCCTTTACCAGTTGCCATAACAATGAAGAATAGGGTCCGCCCCCCTAACTAAGAGCATTTTTGTACCTTATTTTTCTTTAATGGAGAAAAATGAGTGATATAAGGGCATTTTTGTATCTTATTTTTCGAAAAAGTATGCTAACCAAGGATTCTGGAAGATTTAAGGTACAATATTGCACTTATTTTTACGATCGCCCCTAGGTTTAGAAGATTTAAGGTACAAAAATGCCGTTAATCACACTCAAGACTCTTATGATAAGCCCTCTTTTCTCTTGGCTTTCTGGTTATTTTCATACGATCTATATAGAGGTTTATTACAGAAAGTTGGAGCAACCGCGTCCAGTGCGAATGGGCAGTTCCAAACTAGGTATACTCCTTGGTGCAAAGCCTACCTGTTGGAAAAATAATACAAAAATAGGAAATGGCAGTGCTCAGGAAGATTTCTGAACCCGCCATTTCCTTTTTTCCTTCTACGCGCATCTGTTTGAGCAAGTGATGCGCAAACAAAAGCCATCCGGCCTCCGGGCGCAGGTACGATTCTATTCTATTTGTAATTTCTAAGCTTCATGCACTACGTTTAAAATAGAAACCTACTCTATCGCATCAACTTTTGATACCTTCCATTGTTAAATTCGCGGAGTAACGACGATCTAAAACTTCTGGATTCCCCAAAATAAACCAATAGTTTACTTCATCATATCCTATGATCTCTGCCCTAACTATTAAGTCCGTATGCATATTAGCTTTTTGTGAGTTTTTGGCACATTCATCATAATCAGCTACTCCCAATGCCTCATGACTTGGGATGCTCACCATCACCCCTTGCGGATAAAAAACTTCAATATAGCCTTCTACTTTGGTTCCAAGGGGGAGCAGCTCTTTCAGCTCAAGCCATGTCTCCAATTGATTGATATTAATGTCATTCCATACTTTTTCGAACTCTTCCTTAGGGATTCTTTTCAAATCTGGATCATCTAAAGACAATTCCTGATCTGATAAGAAAAAATTAAACTTCTTCAGATTAGAAATCTTACTTTCTTTCCCCTCTTCGATTAAAACCTGTCTGAATGCGTTTCCCTCTGCATCTACTTCAAAGTACCATGTTTGTTTAGCATAACAATCAGTTAAATAAATCATTTTCTTTCCTCCATGCTCAATTACATCTCTTCATTAAAAATGCCAATTGGAGAGTCCTTTTAAATAATTTAAATACTTTAGACTAGGGGCAGCACTAAAAACAAACCAAAGAATATTAGGTACGAATTCCCCCGCTTTTAATGACATCTTACAGCTTATGTATGTGAGAATTATTAGAATCGAATAGACTAGAATATATGGCTGTACTTTCCCGCTGCCCCATTCTTCTGACTCGGTATATAGCAAGGAGATCGCCAGAACGTGTATAACAACCACAACGAGAACTTGTATTATAGATATAATCTTTACTCTTCCTTTCAAAACTCCTCCCCCTTGTAATTAATCTGAAAATATAGAATTGGAAAAATATCTCATTAATGAAAAAATACCCTTTAAGTATAATCATCGGATAATTCAGATCAACTGTTGATTCTGATAAGAAAAAAGACAGTCCTTCTATAAAGAAGAACTGTCTTTTACACTTTCTACACGCCTTTCAGATCTTACAACAACTTCCCAATCACAGTCCCACTCAAGATCTGCCCGAGCGTCTTATCCAGCGGCAACGGCTTGTTGCCGAGACAGGTGCGGACTGCGGTCAGCAGCACACGTACGTCGTACTTACTTGGGTGCACAGGAATCACTTCTTTTTCAAGATTCAACAGCCCGTACACAGCCATCATCGCAGTGCGGACGGAGTATTCGACGGTGAAGACGCAGTCATCCGGCACTTCGGCGAATTGGCCGAGGAAGGCCAGATTGGTGCTGCCTTGCGGGATAACCTGCGGACGGTCGCCCATGACACGCGGCATGAACTGTGAAGTAATGTATGGCATCATGCACGGAATGACGTTGGTCGTGTGGGACAGAATTTCTGGAATGCGATTTCCCAGTCCCATATGGTGCAGCAGTTCCTCGAACAGCTCGCGACCAGTACAGTCGGACATTTTCTTCTTAATATAGTCGCCCTCTGCATCCGGGAACAGGCCATATGCCCATAGCACCTTCACGTTGTCCGGTTGGTTAATGAAATGCGGCTGGGTTGGTGCGGTCCAGGACATGAGCCAGCTGGAATCCTTGATTGTGACTACGCCACCCATGCCCGGTTTGTCGCCAGTCCATTCCAGCAAGTGCGGGAACAAAATGTCGTCATCGGTAAGGGTGATGGTGAAGGACAGCCATTTCGTTTTGTCGATGTCGCCGCAGAAGACTTCAGGACGGCCGAAGTCTGGGGACTTCGCGGCCATTTTCTCCCATAGACTCCAACAGCCCCGTTCGGACACGGAACGGTTGAGGATCGCCGGATGATTGAAATCGCCTAACGTTGAATTTTCAGTCATGGAGCCGTTGGTGACCAGCACCAGATCGCTGCGCGAGACTTTGATCAGCTTCGATGCGCCGCCCACAAGTACATGAATCCCCGTTACGGTCTTCTCCCCACTGGAAAGGTCCAGGTCGAGATCCACCACCTGATGACCTTTATCGAAGTTGACGCCTTTCCCTTCCAGCCATTTGATCAACGGCAGAATCAGCGAATCGTATTGGTTGTATTCCGTATGCAGGATGCCTTTGAGTTGGTTCATCCCGCTAATAAGGTGCATGAAACGCTCCATGTACCGTTTCACTTCAACTACGCTATGCCAGTTCTCAAAAGCAAACATCGAACGCCAGAAGTACCAGAAATTTGTCTCCAGGAAGCCCGGGTCAAAGAATTCTTCAATCGTGGTCGCCCCTAGCCGCTCCTCGGTCAACATGGTCAGCTTGCCAAGCTGCAACGAATCGGCAGTTGAGAGACCCAGTGTGGAGAAATCGGCCTTCTGTCCGGCATTCTCCACCAGACGGCAATGCGACTCTACCGGCTCGGCCAGATTGAATTCACGGAATTCGTCCAGCACACTGCGGTCGGGATTTTTCAGGGATGGAATGAAGCCATACAGCTCCATAAAGCATTCAAAATGCTCCTCAATCTCCCGTCCGCCGCGCGCGCTGTAACCATCTTTAGCGTTGCCTGCTCCGTCCATAGAGCCGCCGTACACTGGCGATTCCTCCAGAATGTGAATGTTCTTGCCGGGCATATGCCCGTCGCGGATCAGGAAAGCCGCTGCCGATAGCGAGCCAATCCCTCCACCGACCAAGTAAGCTTTTCGTGAAGCAATACCTTCTGGCATTACAGGGTGAATCCGTTGATAAGTTCCCATGTTCATCTTCCTTTCGAGGTTGAAGTAGTAAGGTTACTCTTGAGCTGCCCTCACTATACCTCCACCGCGAAAAGAAGCCTATGGACAGCTTCCGCCATCTGTACAGAGATTACACAATCACTCTCTTTTGTGTTCATTATGAAGAGTCTATGACATACAAAAGCACCTCATCCCAGGCAACGTTCCGGAAATGAGGTGCCTCTGCTGCTTATCTGGTCAGAATGGCATTTACATCCTTCGCCAAAGCATCTAAGCCTTGCTGAACATCTTTATTGTCTGTAAGAATATCACCTAAGCGGGACACTACCAGTGTCTCAACCTCGTGATAAACCCCGGTCGTCGGTCTCTTTTTACTGAACTTCAGTTCATCTATCGCAACCTTATAGCCAGGGAATTCAGCCATTGTCTTTTTCATAAGATCTGTGTCCAATGAAGAGAGTCTTGTTGGCAAATATCCAGTGTTAGCTGAAGCATAAGCTGCCTGTTCTGTGTCGGACAGCCATTCCATGAATTCAAAGGTGGCCGCTTTCTCCTCTTCCGTACCTGTGTTGGACATGTAGACGTTTGAACCACCTACTGGTACGCCACGGGTTCCTCCCTTGCCTTCAGGAATCATAGCTACCCCAAGCTCATATTTACTTTTGGCAGCGAGACCCAAGAAGATTTTATAGCCGCCAATACTGGAGAATGTGAGCAGGGTATCAGGATCGGACACAGCCCCGACAAAATCGTTCAACTGTGTTGGATTAAATACTTTGATCAGGCCCTTGGACACGCCATCACGCAGAAATGAAATCAGTTCTACTGCACCCTTACTATTAATGTTCGTAGCCGTTTCCTCATCATTCAGCATGTTCGTATTAGAGTAAGAAGACAGTAGCGCCTCCAGAATCCAGAGGTCATTATTTAGCAGGTACATCGGAGTTTTGCCTGTTGCTTTATAGGCAGTCTCCATATAAGACTCCAACTCGTCAAATGTGGCTGGACCATTTTCATTCAAGCCTACTTTTTTAGCCAAAGTCTTGTTCACATACATCACTGGCAGACTACGCATATGCGGGAAGGCATACATATCCTTGTCTACATAAAGGTTATCGAGATCTCCAATCTTGAAATCGTCCCTATTGAAATCGTTCACCTTCATAAAAGGCTCCAGATCCACAATCGTATTGCTGTCCGCAAAACCTTTGGTCTGGGATACTTCACCAATGAAAGCATTCGGAAGCGTGTTGGCAATCGCCGCTGCGTTAACTTTTTGCTGAATCTCCGAATAATCGCCTTGATACTCCGCGCTCACATGAATATTCAGCTCAGCACCCTTGGTCTTATTGAACTGATCCACCAGGTCTTTGTTGACTTGTTCCATAGCCGACGTCCAAAACTTAAGTTCGACCACCTTGTCGCCTTTAGTGTACTTTACCGCACTCTCGTTTGCACCGGCTTGCCCACACCCACTAAGAATTACAGTTGTTCCTACGACTGCCGTTAAGACTACTGCAAACTTCTTCTTCATGTGATTCCATTGATTAGTCATAGCTTCCTCCAGGTCATGTTGTTAGATTTACTTCACACCACTGTAAGTGAATGCTTTGATAATGTGTTTTCTCGCAAACATAAAGACGATCAGAATTGGTAGAATTAGCATCATGTTGCCGGCCATAACGATATGCGGATTTAACCCCTCTGAATCCTGAAGCTTTTTAACTCCTAGCGGCAAAGTACGTACTGCGTCGGTAGTTGTCCATACCAGCGGGAAGAAGTAACTGTTCCACGTCCCGATAAACGTAAGCAGAGCGAGTGTAGATAGCGTTGGAACCGCCATCGGCAGCATAATCGTGCGGATGATTTTCCATTCACTGGAATTATCCAGCCTTGCAGCCTCCAGAATAGAATCGGGAACCTGCATAAAGGTCTGCCGGAGCATGAATATAGCCATCCCGCTCGCGATAAAAGGTACAATTAGGGACACATAGGTGTTCAATAGCCCCACGTTGGCAAACATCACGAACACAGGCAGGAAAATGAGCTGTCCGGGAACCATCATCGTCGCAAGCACGAGACCGAACAGTAACGACTTGCCCTTGAATTGATATCTGGCAAAAGCATACGCGGCTGGCACAACGACTAACATTTGGCCAACAAGGGTACCCAGAGTGATAATGATAGAGTTCTTCGTATAATGAAGAAAATTAATCCGGGTAAACGCATCTTTGAAATTGACCCATTGCAGCTTATCCACCCAGAACTTCGGAGGGACTGCGACTACCTCATCAAGTGTCTTGAATGCGGTCAGCAGCATCCAATAGAACGGGGCCAAAAAGATGATAATCAATAACACAGACAGCAGCAGTCTAATAGTTACTTTAGGGAGTCTCAGCCACATCTGTTTCCTTCTCCCCCTTATCTGTAGTGCACACGTTTATTCAATACTTTAAAGTAGAGGATCGTGATGAGCCCGACGATCAGCATCAGTACGACAGCCATCGCAGACGCATACCCTACCCGGTAATACTCAAAGCCTTGCTTGTAAATACTGTAGATCAGAGTATTGGTTGAATTGGACGGCCCGCCATTCGTCATGACACTGATCGTCTCAAAGGCTTGAAACGAGCCAATAATGTTCATCAGAATTAAGAAGAACAACGTAGGCGAGATCATTTTCAGCGTAATTTGAAAAAATACAGAACGCCGGCTGGCATTATCCAAAGCCGCAGCTTCGTATAAATAGGGAGGAATTGCCCCCAGTGCCGAGAGTATGATCAGGACATTGAAGCCGAGTGATTTCCATACCGAGACCAGTACGACAGAGAATAGAGCCACGTTCTTGTCTGTCAACCAGCCAACCGGATCCGCTCCAAAGAGAGAAAGGATATAGTTGAACAATCCCTTGTCCGTATTCATGAGCCACATCCAGATCAACGATACCGATACTAGTGAAATAATATTAGGTGTAAAGCTGATCGTCTGGATAAAACGGTTAATGAACGTGTTTTTCTGCAAAAATAGCGCCATCAATAAACCTAGAATGAGAACCATGCTTACTTCCATCACCATGTACCCTATAGTGTTCATTAACGTATGGGCAAAATCACTGCTGGAGAAAAGCTCTTTGTAGTTCTTCAAGCCGATAAATTTCATAGGCCCGCGCATATTCCAGGAAAAGAAGCTCAAATATATATTGTAGCCGATCGGATAAATGTAGAATGCCACCAGAATCAGCACTGCTGGAGCGACCATCACATAAGGGAGGATTCGCAGCGTGTTATTGTCTTGCTTCATACTCTCTTCGCCCCGTAGATTCTCTGTTCGTTCCCGTCAAAGAAGACTAGACTGGACTCTTCCACATATACCGTTACATGTTCAAGCGGACGTTCCTGACTGTCAAAGCATTTGATAGCAATACTAGAGTTACTACCGAGCTCAGCCTTGTATATGATTTCGGAGCCCAAGATTTCCCGTGTAGTCAGCATGCCGTCAAAAGAAATACATTGCGATCTGCCCCCTGCTTTTTCATCCTCAATAGTGAACTTAACCTTCTCCGGTCTAAACCCTACATATTTAGCTTCCGCAGGTGCAAGAGCCTGCAGTTTGACATCATCACATTGCTCCAGCTCAAGAACGTTCATAGCAGGTGTACCGATAAATTTACTGGTGAAAATATTTTGCGGATCATGATAAATGCCACGAGGTGTATCCTCCTGCATTATTTTCCCGCCATCCATTAACACAATTTTGGTGCCCATGCTCATGGCTTCAACCTGATCATGAGTAACATACACGAACGTTGCGCCTAGTCTTTGATGCAGCTCGATCAGTTCGGAACGCATTTGCCCTCTAAGCTTGGCATCCAAATTGGAGAGCGGCTCGTCCATAAGGAAAATCGCCGGTTTTTTAACCATCGCTCTGGCCAGTGCCAGGCGTTGTCTCTCCCCGCCGGAGAGAAATTCCGGCCGCTTATGCAGATGCTTGGTTAAGCCAACCGTATTGGCAATATCTTTTATCAGCTGTATCCGCTCATCCTTAGGCACCTTGTTATTCTTTAATCCATACTCGATGTTCTGTTCAACGGTCATTGTCGGGTAAAGGGCATAATTCTGGAACACCATCGCCAGATTCCGTTTGCCCGGCTCCACACCGTTCATGTTCTTGCCGCCAATGATGATTGAGCCTCCGGTGTTATTCTCCAGGCCGGCAATCATGCGCAGGGTTGTGGATTTCCCACAGCCGGAAGGACCTACCAGGACAGTAAAGCTGCCGCTTTCGATACTTAAGTTGAGGTTATCAATAATAGATTTGTCTCCGTATTTCTTCTCCACACGTTCCATTACAATACTGCTCATTTCCCATACCTCCGCCTAGCTGTCGATAGTTGTGCGGGCCGATATAATAATTAAGCTAGCCCAGATGGTTTAACCAGATTGGCGCAGATATCAGGATAGTCTGTGATAATCGCGTCCACACCTGCATCGATCATTTGTCTCATGACCGAGACCTGATTTACAGTCCAAGCATTGACTTGAACACCGGCCTGATGTGCCTGATCCACCACATTAGCGTCCACACAGATAAACAATGGATGCAACGCATCGGCTTGGACGGTCTTGGCGTATTGCTCGCCTCTATAAAATTTGGAAAAATGCAGCAGGGCTGTTTTGATTTCCGGGCAAGCCTGCTTCAGCTCAAACATCGATTTATGATTGAATGAGGAGAAGATCACCTGATCTACCAGATCATAGGCTTTTACCAATTCAGCTGCTGCTACGTTAAGGCCATCATATTTTTGCGATTGGACCATAATATCCTTGACCTCGATGTTCAGGTACAAACGATGTTCCTTAACTAGCTCCAGCACCTGCCGCAATGTTGGAATCTCTGCAGTGGGATATTTATCTTCAAAACGGGCGTTGTAATTGTATTGCTTCAGTTCGGCCAGCGTAAAATCGGTAACATTTCCCTTGCCGTTCGAGGTTCTGTCGATGGTATCATCATGGATGACCACGATTTCCCCGTCCTTCGTAATGTGGATATCTATTTCAAAACCGTCCGCTCTCTGTTCAATGGCCAGCTTGAAGGCCTCCATCGTGTTTTCCGGAGCATATGCACTTGCTCCCCGGTGTGCCAATACTTTGAGGCTGCTCATAATTCCTGGCCCTCCTGTCCTTCGTTCTTCGCCATCTTGTCATATAAACTCTCTAAAAAAGAATAGGATTTTACTTTGCCATAGCCAGCTTTGAACTTCTCTTCGTCTAGCCCATCACGGGCGGCCTTATCCAGGCTTCTAAGATCAGAACAAACATCAGGACAATCCGTAATGGCAACATCAACCCCGGCATCGAGCATGGACTTGATGTAGGGAACATCGTTAACGGTCCAAGCATGCACCTTCACGCCTGCCTCATGCATCTGATTAATGTTTTCATGACCGATATTTATAAAAAATACATGGAGGGCATCAGCATTTACTGTTTTGGCATAAGCTTCACCGCGATGCAATTCCTCAAGAAACAACAGCCCGGTTCTGATGTCCGGATAGGCTTCTTTTAACTGGGCCATCGAGCCATGGTCAAAGGAAGAGAAACTAACTTGCTTCGTCAAACCATGTTCTGCCACCAGTCTTGCGGCTTCCAAACTGATGTCTGAAAGGTCATCATCTGAAAAAATAAAATTCTCCTCAATGTTCAGCGCAAGGTTATTCTCTTTAACAAATTGCAGAACCTCTAAAAAAGTGGGGATCTCAGCTCGTGTATACTCCTGCTCAAATCTAGCATTGAAGTTGAATTCCTTCAGCTCTGCAAGTGTATAATTGGCAACCTTGCCAGTACCATTGGAGGTTCTGTCGATGGTATCATCATGGATAACAACAATCTCCCCATCCTTGGTACGATGAATAGTGATATCCAGTCCGTCGGCCTGCTGCTTAACGGCAAGCTTGAAGGCTTCCATTGTATTCTCCGGAGCATAAGCGCTCGCTCCCCGGTGTGCCCATATTTTTAGCTGCTCCATAACCAACTTCCTTTTTCATTTTATTGTTGATCCAATGCAAAGGACTACGTATACGAGTGTCTTCTCTACTTCAAAACTGCCAATGTTATGGCCCACCTCTATAGAGTAGAGAATATTTATTCTCGTAATTTAAAAAAACATTAAATATATCCACATTTTTTACTATTAAAATTGTCCATATTTTCATATGAATGCGGATTCTCGCTTCAAATAGTGGAATAATGCAGAAAAATTGTCTTAATTTCGTGAAAAAGACCGATCTTTCATTTTACATTGGATTGATCATTCACTCCATATGTAAGCTATAGATTCTGATACTGAGCTAGGCTTCGCTCTATACAACCTCCCATTATTCTGCTGACTTTATGCACAATTACATCCGGGTCAGTGTTAGCTCCAGCCTTCAACCATTGGATTATTTGCTCCAAAACAGCAAGTGTATAGAAGTCAGCGATCTCCTCCTTGGCCTGCGAACTTGTCGTATGATCCCTCGCCAGCTCTTCAACGACTTCACTAGCTACACCGTAGATGACATCGTACAGAAACTTCTCCAGATGCTCGCGGCCGAGTGAATGAAAGGTATTAAGGCAGATGGTTTTGTTCTTCTCTGTATAGTGCAGTACGCTACGGAAGCCCTGCTGCCAGCCGGCGTAATTGCGATATTGCTCCAATCCCTCAATAATTTCGGTCTGATAGACCCAGCCGAGCAGCTCATATATATCGTGAAAATGATTATAAAAGGTATGCCGGGTCAGACCGCAATCATCGGTTATCTGACCGATTGTAATCTTATGGAGAGGTCTCGTCAGCATCAGCTTTTTCAACGAACGAGCCAGGGCATTTTTCGTAATTTGCGAATTAGACATGTGTTACCTCCTTGGAATGGGTTGATATTTAGTTCTCTACATAAAAAAAGTGCTTGGTCATACGTCAGCGGAGAGGCTGCGGGGCGAAGGGTGCTTACGATCGCTGTTAAAGTCCGATTTCAGTGATTGAATTTTGTTAATGTTGAAATCGGACTTTAAAGGCGAACGCTTTCGCTTCTTCAGCATCCCTTCGCCCCTCCGCTGTGCAGCTTTTGTGCGTAAACCAACGTTTAAACATGAAGGCGAATGCCCGTTTCTACAGCATCCCTTCGCCCGGCTTTTGGGCGCATATCAACGTTTAAACATGAAGGCGAACGTCTCGATTCTACAACATCTCTTCGTTCCTCCGCTGTGCGGCTTTTGGGCATAAGCCAATGTTTTTACAGGGACATGAGTAAATAATTCGCATGAATAAGGAGCCCTTATTCTTAGGTCAGTGTGAACTTTTCTTGCTCAATAGTTGAAAGGATCAGTATGGAAAAACGGTATTCAGTCTACATTAGTTTAAGATGCTATAAATAATTCCGTTGAAATGTGAAAAAAAGTACAAATCGCTCATGAAAAAAGATGACCTCTGAAAAAAATGCAGAAGTCACCTTGTTATCTGAATCATTTTATCGTCATACTCCTACTTTACCCATTTATAGCTCACTGGGCAATCTGCTCCCTGATATTCGCCAGGATCTTCTTCTCCAGCCTCGAAACCTGAACCTGAGAGATACCAAGGCGACTGGCGACCTCTGATTGCGTCTGATCCCGGTAGTAGCGCAGGTAGACGATCAGCCGCTCCCGCTCGCTCAAGGCTCCAATGGCCTCGCTGAGCGCCAGCTTATCGAACCACCGCTCCTGGGTCTCGTCGGCAATCTGGTCAATCAGGGTGATAGGATCACCATCGTTCTCGAATACAGTTTCGTGAATCGAAGTCGGCGGCTTGTTCGCCTCTTGGGCAAACACGATTTCTTCCGGTGTTACACCCAGTGCTTCGGCCACCTCGCCGATTGTCGGCAAGCGGTCCAGCGTCTTGGACATTTCATCCTTCATCTTGCGCACCTTGTTCGCCATCTCCTTGAGAGAACGACTGACCTTCAGCGTGCCGTCGTCGCGTAAGAAGCGCTGAATCTCACCGATAATCATCGGCACGGCATAGGTAGAGAATTTGACCTCATAGCTGAGATCGAATTTATCAACGGACTTCAGGAGTCCGATACAGCCGATCTGGAACAAATCGTCAGGCTCATATCCGCGGTTCATGAACCGCTGCACCACCGACCAGACCAGACGGATATTGCAGCTTACGAGCGTGTCGCGGGCCAGGTTATCCCCGGCCTGACTAAGCGCGATAAGACGTTTGACCTCCGCATCGTCCAAATAGGTCGGCGGAGCTTTTTTAGCTTCAGCATCCATGGCTCCAACCCCTAATTGTATAAAGCTTTTTTCGAGACGATGGTTTTCTTCATTGTGATGGAGGTACCGCGCCCCGGTTCACTAGTTACTTCAAACTCATCCATGAAATTTTCCATAATGGTAAAGCCCATTCCCGACCGCTCCAGCTCCGGCTTGGAAGTATATAGCGGCTGCTGTGCCAGCTCCAGATCCTCGATCCCCCGTCCCTTGTCCTCAATGGTCAAGCGTACGGTCTCATTATCAATGGATGCCGAGATGCTGACAACACCACTGGGGTCACTGTCATACCCGTGGATAATGCAATTGGTGACGGCCTCCGACACAACGGTCTTCAGGTCATTCAGCTCATCCATCGTTGGATCCAGCCGGGAGACAAAAGCCGCCACCACCACACGTGCGAACGACTCATTCTCCGAGAGCGCAGCGAACTGCACATGCATGAAGTTACCGGCTTGGCTATTAGTCATAACGCAACCTCCAAATCCGAGAGTGCAGCGCTCTCGTCGTCATATAAGGGCATAATCTTGAACAGGCCCGACATTTCAAGCAACCGCTGTACGGGTGCGGTCGCATCGCATACCGCCATTTTGCCACCTTTAGCGCGAATCAGCTTGTACCTTCCCAGAATAACGCCAAGGCCCGAGCTGTCCATGAACTGCAAATGTTTGAGACTCAGCACCAGATGCTCGACCTGGCCCCGCATAATCGCTTCATCCATATCCATCCGTACATAATCGGCGGCGTGATGGTCCAGCTCCCCTGACAAACGGACAATCAGCACACCCCGGTGATGCTCCATTTCCACATTAGAATTCATGCTTGCCACTCTCCTCTTCGTTGCTTTGAAAAACTGCCCATGAACAGATTCACTTACTCACTCTTCACAGGACAAGGTTTTCTACGCGGCAAATCAGGAATCCTGCCTCCCGACAAAACTAGAAGAAAACCCCTATGAATCTACAGAATACATAGGGGGCATCTACAAAATGTACGGAATTAATCCGCGGTGAATAGCGACCCTGCCGTCCGCTTGAACAGCTTCCACCAGCCGGCCTTCGGCACGGCCTCGTCAGCCTTCAGTTCATATTCCTTGATCACACTAGTACCTTGGTATACGACCAGCTTACCGACAGTCTGTCCTTCAGCAACAGGCGCTTTAATACTCTCCGGCAGCACCAACTCGTGACGGATCCCCTCCTGAGTGACACCTTTTTTCAGCAAAACACTGTAGGCATCCTTAGCTGTAATCGGCAACGTCTTCTTCTCGCCCTTCTCAATGTTAAGCGTAGCGATGGTGTCACCAGCCTTGTGGATCGTATGCAGTTTATACTGCGAGAACAAGTAGTCGAACATGCCAGACACCTCGCTGTTACGGGTCTTCGTGTTCGGCTCGCCTAGCACAACGGCCACAGCACGCAGCCCATCTCTAGCAGCTGTAGCGGACAGGCAGAATTTAGCCTCCGAGGTGTAGCCGGTCTTAAGACCGTCTGCTCCGGTGTAGAAGCGGACCAGTTTGTTCGTGTTCACGAGCCAGAACGGCTTAGACGAATCCTTGCGCAGATAATCCTGATAGGAGCCGGTATATTTAATAATCCGCTCATGCTTCAGCAGTTCCCGGCTCATCACGGCGATATCATGGGCTGAGGAATAATGATTAGTCGCCGGAAGTCCGTTACAGTTGGCGAAATGGGTATCCTTCAGTCCCAGTTCCTCCGCCCGCTTGTTCATCATATCGACAAAGGCACTCTCCGAGCCAGCCAGCTTCTCCGCCATCGCCACAGAAGCATCATTGCCGGAGGCCATTGCGATACCTTTCAGCATCTCATCCACCGTCATTTCTTCACCTGGCTCCAGAAAAATCTGCGAGCCACCCATCGACGCCGCGTATTCACTGGTCCGAACCTTGTCATCCAGCTTCAGCCGGCCATCATCCAGTGCCTCTACCGTCAGCAGCATCGTCATAATCTTGGTGATGCTGGCCGGCGGCAGCTTGTCATGGCTATTCTTCTCATAGATCACTGTACCGGTACCCGCATCCATCAGAATGGCGGAACGCGCCCCTGGCGCCAGGTCAACAGCGGCAGCCGTGCCGCCCTTCGCCTTACTTTTTTCCTCCGCAAAAACACCTGAGGCCGGACCCAGGGCCGCGGTACTGATACAGAATGCTAGCAGCAGAGCTGTCCAACGTTGTTTTCTCACAAAAGTCCCCTCCTGAACGTTAACCTTCATTTCACAGGTACTGTGTTCCAGTTTCGTCAGAAAGGGACATTAATATTCCATTTTGCAGGGAAAAAATCCGAATTATTTTCCGGCAGAAAACTATTTTTTTACAGCATGAATATAATATACTGTCTCGAATGCAGACAAATAATCCGTCCTATTCTTAAATAGGAGTTTGTTCATCATTTCAGGTGATAGATGCTCTTTAATTTGTAATCCTGACTTTTCCAATATGCTTGTAATTTCATCATATGTAAATCCTGATTTCATCGGTTCCCCGCTTGCTTCAGCAAATTTCACCAGGTTTTCCACCCGATTAGACATTCCCTTTTCTTCAAAAAGTTTTTCAGTTGCATAATCAAACACAATAGAACTACCTGATGGGACATTTGCAAAAAAATGTTGTATCAAGGAAGCGTTCTCTTCTTTTGATAAATAGTATGTGACACCCAACAGGCTAAAGAACGTTTTCTCGTTTTCAAATCCTTCCTTTACTAAGCTCTGATGAGAAAATTCAGTAGTAAAGTCCATTGGTACAAAATAAAGATGATCAGGGATGTCGAATTCAGCAGCTGCCAGCCTTTTTTTCTTTAACACTTGTGTATCCGGATGATCAATTTCAAAGATCTTTAAACTGCTTTGTAATTCCGGAAACCGGAGTGCGAAAGTATCCAGGCCAGCGCCTAAGATGACATACTGCTTTAGGCCAGACTTCACTTCATTAAGTAATACTTTTTCACAATAGGCAGAGCGCGCTAGAGGTATTGAAGATACCTGAACTTGTGTAATCCATTTTTAAATTTTATCTGGTTCATCTTTAAACTTTTCTCCGATATCTTTATTAAAAAATTGTATACCGTCAATCAAATTTTTACTCATAGCTGAAAATTCCTCTTTGGAAATCAACTTATTTACAATAAAATCATCTACCACTTTCGGTGAATCATACCTGCTATGATACGCCCTACCAAAAGCTGATACTAAGGAAGTTAAACTAGCCCCATTTTGTTCTGAATCTGTTTCCACAGAAGCGTCTAATTCTTCAGGTATGTCGCTTTTACTATTGTATGTTCGGTCAAATGCTGAATCTAAAGCTGTTACGTTGGACTCCGTTGGTTTCAATACGTTTTCCTCCCCAAATAATGATAAAATTCTCCATGTCTTAGTGTCAGTCCTATTCAACACAATATAATTGAATTGTCAACAATAGCTGTCCGCACCGGGAATTGAAAATGTTTTAGTAGATGTAAATACAACTAGATATCAATGATTAGACGCTCACTTATGGATTTATGAAATGGATTCGGTGCTAACGGCATTCTGGGCCGCTCCGCGTTCACTGTAGCTTACAGCAGGGCGGCTTTTGCCACTGTGGCCGAGATAGAGTCTCGACAGCACTGGGAACCGGACAATCACCATAGCCAGAATTAGCGGAATGACCACTCCCACCAGCGTGAACGGCACCAGTCCATATTCCGTCCCCAGCAAATACTTCAGACCATAATTGATCGGCAAATGCAGATACATAATCGCAATCGTATTACGTCCCAGATCTCCCAGCCATTTCAGCGGCAGCAGTTTCGAGAGCCAGAACACCAAGGCACAAATCGTCAACGAAATGACTAGCGGAATGACCAGATCCAGCAGCAGCGCATCATATTGCTTGTATTTCATATTCAGACTGTAGCTGATTACCCCGGCATGGTCCAAATAGAACGCAGCTGCGCTAGCCAGTATGATGAACGGAACAATGACCAAACGTCCAATGATGGCCGGAATCGCCTTTTTCCCATAGTACCCGAGGGCATAATAAGTAATCGCCAGCAAGGACACATCGATGTTCCAAGGGAGATTGAAGTTCTTCAGGGAAGTCATAGAAATCACATGGGCAAGCAGATAACACGAGGCGATCAGGAGGAATTGGGTCATGCCGCGGAAACGGGTAATGTACCCGAAGATCAGTTGTGTAAACAACAGGCAGGTAATGAACCAAAACACACCGTAGGGACCGGTAAGTGACAGACCTCCGTAGAGCAGTCTGGCGATATTTTCGGCAAACCCCTTTAAATTAAGTGTAAACAAGAGCAGTACAGTCGTAATGAGTAGTCCGTAGGCAAGATAAGGCGTCATCAGCCCCTTGGTCCGTTTCACTGCCCACCCAATGTAGCGTGCCGGGTCCACTGGCTTAAACACCATACCGCTGAGTAAGAAGAACAACGGCATCCGAAACCAGGACAAATAATGATTGGCGAAGGCATCACCCGAATGTCCCATCACGACAAAAATAATACTTAGGCCTTTGGCCGCGTCAATCCACAGCTCCCGCCTTTTCTCCATACGCGCTCCAGCTCCTCACAGATATAGTCTCTTTTGAGAAAATAGTATAGGGGAGAGAAGTGATCATTTCAATTTTAAATGATTATTTCCTGAAACTTTCATGCTGAGGACCTAGAGCGAACGTCCCCATTCCATAAAAAAATGGGCCATCCGTTGACCGGATGACCCAGAGTATTAACCCAAAAGCTGCTATCGTTCATTTTCCCTATAGGCATAGGTACAACAGTACCTCTTAATACCGTGTGACGCCGTCTTTAGTGACCAGAGCATAGACAAGCGGCGGTGGTACCACCGGGCTGGAAGAGATCCGGTAAGCTTCGATAACCTTGCTCTCAGCTTCAGCTACTTTGTCTTCTGCAGCATCGTTGACATGCAGAACCGCAAGCGTCTCGCCAGCCGCCACAGCATCGCCAACCTTCTTGGTCAGGTAAATGCCGACTGCAAGATCGATCACCGATTCCTTCGTCTCACGTCCAGCGCCGAGCAGCATGGCAGCAATGCCGATTTCCTCAGCCTGAATGCCGTCCACATACCCTGCAGCAGCAGCCTTAACTTCGATCAGGCGTTTCGCTGCCGGGAGCTTGTCCGGGGATTCAATCTGCGTCACATCTCCGCTTTGCGCCACTACCATCTGCTTGAATTTCTCCAGCGCCGTACCGTCCGAGATGTGAGACTTCAAAATGGTCCGTGCTTCAGCCTCGTCGCGCGCCTTGCCGCCCAGCACCAGCATATGACTGCCCAGGATCAGGCTGACTTCTTCCAGATCCTTCGGACCTTGGCCCTTGAGGGTCTCGATGCCCTCCTTGATCTCCAGCGCGTTGCCGATGCCATAGCCCAGTGGCTGGTCCATGTCGCTGATGACCGCAACCGTGTTGCGACCGAGATGTGTACCGATATCAACCATAGCCTGTGCCAGCGCAATGGAATCATCCAGCGTCTTCATGAAGGCTCCGCTGCCGGTCTTGACATCGAGCACGATGGCATCGGCTCCAGCGGCGATCTTCTTGCTCATGACGGAGCTCGCGATGAGCGGAATGGACTCTACCGTAGCAGTGACGTCACGGAGCGCGTACAGCTTCTTGTCGGCAGGCGTAATATTACCCGACTGGCCGATGACAGCGGCGCCGATTTCGCCAACCTGGGCGAAAAAGCGCTCGCGATCCATCTCCACAGAGAAGCCGGAGATGGACTCCAGCTTGTCGATGGTCCCGCCGGTATGACCGAGGCCGCGCCCCGACATTTTCGCAACGGGTACACCTGCAGCTGCAACAAGAGGTGCCAGGACTACCGTCGTCTTGTCGCCAACACCGCCGGTGGAGTGCTTGTCCACCTTGATGCCTGCGATGGGACTAAGATCTACCTGATCACCAGACTTGGCCATCTCCAGCGTCAAATCTCCGGTCTCCCGGGCATTCATCCCTTGGAAGTATACCGCCATCGCCCAAGCCGAAATCTGATAATCCGGGATATCACCCCGGCTATAGCCCTGAATCAGATATGCAATCTCTTCGCTGCTAAGCTCGCCGCCGTCTCTTTTCTTCTGAATAATGTCTACTGCTCTCATCCTGTAACCTCCACTTGGAATGCGGGATAGATAATAAAGTCCACAGATGTAGCTTGTGACTACATGTTTGGAATAAAGCCCAGTACCAGCTTCAAGAAGCTCTCGCGTACGCGCTCAGCTGTCTCCATAACTTCACCATGATCAAGTGGCTGATCGAGAATTCCGGCCGCCATATTGGTGATACAGGAAATGCCCAGCACTTCAATACCTGCATGACGGGCAACAATCGTCTCAGATACAGTGGACATACCCACGGCATCAGCACCAAGCGTGCGCAGCATTCTGATCTCTGCTGGCGTCTCATAGCAAGGTCCTAGAACTCCGGCATACACGCCTTCCTTGAACTCGAAGTTCTGTGCTGCAGCCGCTTCTTTGGCTACCTTGATGAGGCGTGGGCTATATGCGGTTGACATATCCGGGAAGCGTACGCCAAGTGCTGAGTCGTTCGGCCCGATCAGCGGGTTGCGTCCAGTGAGGTTCAGGTGGTCGGTGAGCAGCATCAGATCGCCTGGCGCGTATTCTGTATTCACTCCGCCCGCAGCATTAGTCACCAGCAAGCTGGTTACACCAAGCTCCTTCATCACACGTACCGGGAATGCTGTTGTTTCCGGTCCATACCCTTCATACATGTGGAAGCGACCCTTCATCATTACTACACGGCGGCCTTCGATCGTACCGATCAGCAGCTCTCCCTCATGTCCTTCTACTGTGGACACCGGGAAGTGTGGAATTTCATGATACGGAATCGAGATCCCGTCTTTGATCAGGTCAGCCAGTACGCCAAGACCCGAACCGAGAATCAAACCGATTTCTGGTGCTACCGTGCTTTTTTCCTTAATGTAAATTGCGGCTTCTTGAATCTGATTTTGGCTAACTACGGTCATTGTCATTTCCCCCTTGAAGTTGGTAAAGCAGTTGTAATCTTTTGTTTCTATTGCAATTCTGCCAGGAAGCTTGTCCCATACTTCGGTGCCTTGGCCCCGAAATTATCGGCAATGGTCGCCGCAACATCAGAGAAGGTATGGCGAATCCCCAGACTGCCCGGAGCTGTCAGCGCTGGACTGTAAATAAGCAGCGGTACATACTCACGGGTATGGTCCGTTCCGGCATGAATCGGATCATTACCGTGGTCGGCCGAAATAATCAGCAGGTCATCCTCGCCCAGTGTAGCAATAATCTCTGGCAATGCTTTGTCGAACACCTCAAGCGCCCGTCCGTAACCTTCCGGGTCGCGGCGATGTCCGTACAGGGAGTCGAAATCTACGAGATTGGTGAACAGCAATCCATTGAATGGTTTACGCAGCTCTTCGATAGTAACCTCAATCCCATGCTCGTTGCTCTTCGTCGGATAAGAAGCGGTAACCCCTTCTCCTGTGAAAATATCGTTGATCTTGCCTACGGCGATGACATCCTTGCCAATATCCTCGAGCGCATTCATCACGGTCGGCTCTGGCGGTTTTACCGCATAGTCATGGCGATTCGGCGTACGGACGAAATTCCCTGGCTCACCCACATATGGGCGGGCAATTACACGACCTACGGAGAACTCGGGAGCCATGGTCAACTCACGGGCGATTTTGCAAGCTGCGTACAGCTCCTCAAGCGGAATGATATCCTCATGTGCGGCAAGCTGGAACACGCTGTCTGCCGAGGTGTAAACAATCCAGGCCCCTGTCTTCATCTGCTCTTCCCCGTACTCCACCAGAATATCAGTACCAGAGGCTGGCTTGTTCCCGATCACCTTACGCCCAGTTGCCTGCTCGAATTTCTCGATCAGCTCTGCCGGGAAGCCATCCGGATACACATTGAACGGCACCTCAATCTTGAGTCCCATCAGCTCCCAGTGGCCAGTCATGGTGTCCTTGCCCACAGATACCTCTTGCATTTTACCGTAATATCCGGTCGGTGCCTCTACTGGTGCAAGCGGTGGAAGCGGAGCGATGTTAGCTAACCCAAGCTTCTGCAGATTAGGCAGCTTCAAGCCAGGCACCCGTTCCAAAATATGTCCAAGCGTATGGGAACCAGCATCTCCAAAGCCTGCTGCATCCGGCGCTTCGCCGATCCCTACACTGTCAAGAACTATAAAGCCAATCCGTTTAAATGAGGACATGACCGTCTCACTCCTTCGTTATCTGACTGATTTGATTGCTCTATCCAACAGGAAGAAACGGTTGTACCGCCACTATAAGGACTGTATCCGTTCTTCGTGAAAAGAGGGCCGCCGGCTCTTCCCGGAAGGCCTATCTTTTCAGTATGATTCCATCATACCCATATTACTCATAAAAAGCATCTTTGGCCTCTTGCCCCAATGCTCTTGGATGATGCTGCTCATAGACTTCCTTCATATTCTTGCGGGCTATGCCGCTATAGATTTGAGTCGTCGAAATATCTGCATGTCCAAGCATCTGCTGCACGGAGCGCAGATCCGCACCACCCTCCAGCAGATGGGCTGCGAAGGAATGACGCAGGGTGTGTGGCGTAATGTCTTGCTCAATATGGGCTTCACGCGCATATTTCTTGATGACCTTCCAGAAACCCTGCCGGGTCAAGCGTCCACCCAAACTGTTCAAGAATAATGCCGGCTCCTCCCGATGATGGCGGAGAAGCTTGTCCCGCATATCGGCAGTATACACCGCTACTGCCTCCGCAGCGATCACGCCAATAGGGACCACTCGCTCCTTACCGGAGGTTCCTGTGCAGCGGGCAAATTTCATGCCGGTATGCACATCGCCGACATCCAGAGAGATCAGCTCGGACACACGGATCCCTGTTGCGTAGAGTAACTCCAGCATAGCTTTATCACGCATTCCCTGAGGGGTACTCTGATCAGGCGCTGCCAGCAGCTTCTCAATCTCCGCCACTGTCAGGATCATCGGCGGCTTCTTATCCGGCTTGATGGATTCCATCTCCAGCGTCGGGTCCTGAAACATCAATTGTTCCTTCATTAAGTAATGAAAAAAAGCGCGGAGCGACACTGTATTCCGGTTCACTGTCGAGGCAGCCTTGCCTGCCGCGCCCAGTGAGCCGAGATATAGCATAACCAGCGGCTTTCTGATCTCATCCAGTGATGCTGCGCCCCGCCCTTCCGCAAAATCCAGAAATTGCGACACATCCCGCCCGTAGGATTCCAGCGTATTCGCTGACAAACCTTTATCCCTGGACAAATAAAGCATAAAGGGCTGCAAGTGTGACCTCATCTCATTCACGCTCCTGTCTAACGCAGCTACGCTTGTGGCAGTCTGCCTATCCTTGGCATGACTTTCAAATGATGCTATCAGGAAGGACTCAGCCAGATTATGCCCAAGCTCACCTTAGCTTCATTCGACATGGTTCAACCTATTTCCTGCTTTCATTCGGTCGCTCTTACTCGCCGTACCAGTAATAATAACGCAGGCGCTCCCCCGCTTTCATTCCTTCACTGCCATAGTAGGCATCATGAAAGGCCCGGACCGCGGTGCCCTCCGGGATATCTTGTTGCTCCATCGGGTTGATCCACTCGCCAATGAAGCTCATGACATGATAAAGCAAATAACTCAGCAGCACAAACATAAGCAGAAAATACATCCGCCGCACCGTTTTGGGCAAAGAAACGATCACAAAAATTCCCCCTCCACGCTATTGACAAGAATCAGGCCTTCTCTGACCCAACAAAAAAGGCCCGTCCTTCAACTTATGCGATGGAATGGAACGTTATGTATCTTACACCTGATTCGAGAAAACCGGCACATTCATTCAAAAAGCTCTCCCCGGCCATCTAGCCGTGGGAGAGCTTTGTGCGGTAACTCTTCATCTATAATCTTGCTTAGGACGGCTCGCCGTCCGTATTGTTCTTGTCCTTGCAGCGATGACATATCCCATGAAAGTCAAGTCTGTGATCAAGCACTGAGAAATTGTACTCTTTCTCCAGGCGCTCTTCTAACGGACCCAACCAATCCTCACGGATCTCGTCCATACTGCCGCATTGCACGCAGATTAGATGGTGATGATGATGCTTCGCCGTATCTGTGCGCAGGTCGTATCTTGCTACGCCGTCACCGAAGTTAATCTTCTCTACGACATGAAGCTCGCTGAGCAGTTCCAGGGTACGATATACAGTCGCCAGACCGATCTCGGGAGCCTTCTCCTTGACGAGCATGAACACGTCCTCAGCGCTTAGATGATCCTCTTCATTCTCCAGCAGCACTCTTAAGGTCGCTTCCCGTTGGGGTGTAAGCTTGTATCCTTGGGATTGTAGCTGTTGCTTGATTTTATCTATCCGGGCTTCCACCTGTCTCCCTCCCCCTTGGAAAATTAACCACACCGGGCTTCAAACCACTTCTTTTATTATAGGGGGAGTCGCTTTGAGAAGTCAAACGGTTTTAATGAACAGTTAATAACGACAGGGCTTGTACGAGCGATGGAGTGACCCAGCGCATCATCACAGGGGTGACCCAGCTCTCAAAGGAAGCAACGCCTAGAATCAGCAGGGCCATAACAAAGGATAGCAAGGTGTACATGGCAAAAGGACGGGTAATCGGCGTCCGGGTCCGGCCTAGCACTCTGCTCCGGATCATTAAAAGGGAGAAGGCAATCGCGGCGGCACTGGTTACCAACAGGACCGGGATCAGCACCAAGTTGTGCGGTGCCACCGAGACCAGTGCGAACAATAGACCATGCCAGGAGTATTGACTCACCAGGCAGCCTACAGTGAAACCAATCAGCACCCCTTTGAGAAAATCAAGAATGAGAATGCCCGGCAGGCCGATGACGGACAAGCCCAGAATCCAGATCAGACCCACCCATTTGAGATGTAGGGCAGCGATATTCCAGAACGACTCCTGTGCGCCCGGCAGCCCTTGCTGGTCTACGGTGACAAAGAAGTTCCCCAGATAGTCACCCAGTTCCTGCTGCTGGTCCATCGTCAACGCACTCACAATCAGAGCGCCGAAGACCACCCCCACTAGAAACAGTACGGCGACAAAAATATAAAGAGGCGTCTGCTCCTTCATCATCAGCCTTAAATTACGCATCGGGATGTGCTCCTTTCTGGTGTATGTTACACCATATGAGACAACATCCACTTCTATGACTTGTCCTTAGGCTGTGATGGATCCGGGGGTTCCAGCGTACCTAAGCTACTTGCCTTCCCGGACGACCTTGCCGTAGGTTCCTCCGCCACCTGCTGACAATGCAAGTGTACCCGAGCGGGCGGCGACAATGTTTGACGCCAAATCAGTCCCCGCCACTGCGGCGATCTCGTCCTCCCGGGCGGCATGCAAAATATTCATCTCCGTCCCAAACGCGTCCAGCAGAAGCTTCATCTTGGCTTTGCCAAGCCCCGGAATAAATTCAAGCGGCACCTGATAATGGTACGGCGGCCGATATTCTGGCACCTGCGGTGTCTGGCGGTCGGCAATGTCCATAACTCGATCCAGCACACCTTTCACCAGTTTGAGACTCCCGCAGTAAGGACAGCGCTCTGAGGTAGCATAGGCTTCATCAATGATGCTGCCGCAGCCGCCGCAGTACGTCCGGTGGTACTTACCAAGCCGAGGGTTAAGCCCATAATTGGCGCTCACGCTTCGCCCATCCTTCCGTTCCAAGGCCAGACGCAGCTCTGCAAACGAGGGATTGGCCAGCTCCAGTGCGTTATACTCCCGGCCGATTTTGCCCAGAGAGTGAGCGTCAGAGTTGGTCAGAAAAGTGTACGGGTCTAGCTCCGATAGATAACCAGCCATCTCCGAGTCCGCGCTCAGCCCCAGTTCCACGGCCGCAATACGCTCCAAATCAAAAATGTCGGCCATCCGCTCGGCAGAACATCCATATAATCCTTTGTGCGGTGTGAAAATATGGGCCGGAATCAAGATTCCGCCCCGTTCGTAAATCTCGTCCTGCAGCACCTGAGCCGGTGCATACAAACGCTGGGAGCTGAGATTCACATTGGTCATGTGATGGCTCATCCAGTGGCTAAAATCCGCCATGGTCTCTATGTCTGGCATAAAAGCCAAGACATGGCACTCTTTTCGCCCCGGCTCACGAATTTCGATCTCCGAACCAAGCAGGATGGTCGTTCCGCGGTAAGCGATCCCCCCGCCTTCGGCCTCCGTCATCTCGCCCGAGTCCAGTGCACTCCGGATGTCACGCTGCACACCCGGAGAGTGGCAGTCGATGATTCCGATCAGTTCGATGCCCTTGCGTTCAGCGGCCTCCTTGGCAATATTCGCAAAAGTGAGATTGCGGCTACCGCTTATTTTGACAGGCTGACCTTCCGAAGTCCTCCCGATATGGACATGCAGGTCACCATAATAGGTCTTTAGTTCCGGTGTTAGTGCCATTGTCCGGTCAGCGTATACAGATGCCAGGCGTACACGGCCATCATCGTTTTGGCGTCGGCAATACGTCCGTCCGCAATATATTGATACGCTTCCTCCAGTGTCAGCTCCGATACCTCCAGAAACTCATCCTCATCCAAAGCCATCTCTCCAACCTGAGCATTCTCTGTGACATACAGATGAATGATTTCGTCAGCAAAGCCAGGTGAAGTGTAGAACGACTTCAGATGCTTCAGATCGCCGCTATGAAAGCCTGTCTCTTCTTGTAACTCCCGGTGCGCTGCCGTCAGCGGATCTTCACCCGGGTCCAGCTTGCCTGCCGGAATCTCGACCTCGGTCCGAAGCATCGGCTGCCGGTACTGTTCCACCACCAGCAGCTTGTTATTGTTCAGTGCCAGCACTGCAACAGCGCCAGGATGCTTCACGACCTCACGGGTCGCAGTATTTCCATCCGGCAGTTGGACCGTATCCACCTGCAGGGTAATAATCTTCCCATCAAAAATCGGCTGAGTGGACAAGGTTACTTCATCCAGGGCCGGATTGCTGTGTCTTTTTTGATTTTCCATCACATTCTGGTCTCCTTTGTCTCTGTTCTGCATACGGTGTATTATAGCAAACTTATCAGGAAAGAAGGTAACGGACAATGAACAAGTTCTTCAGCCGTACAAGCTCAGCCGCCGTCATGATGGCAGGATCACCAGCGCAAATTAAGGCCATGCTGGCCGAATGGATCGATCGGTACGGAAGGGATATGCCGCTGGCTTACGTCCTCTCTCTGCATGATGAAGCGCGGGTCCGCTCTTCTAAGGCTGGGTAAATAGCCTCTTAATTTATCAAAATGCTAAATAAACTTCTTATAAATAACTTCAAAGACATCAACACCGATGGCGACATTTACGGCTCATGGATAACACATAGATAGCACATGGACTGGACATCGATAGTTACTGAGGTACGTAACTGGATTTCTTCCCGTTAATTCAACTCTTTTGCGCATTCGGAACTGATTAACGGGAAAATTTCCCGCTATTCCAGAGGTTTCAACTAACAAACTAGGCTTGGATCTGAAATAACAGGAGCAAATCCTGTTATTTTTTGTAATGTAACGATTCTGCAGAAATTAGCGGGACTTTTTCCAGTTATTCCATTTAAAATGCAGCTCCCCCACCCCCGAATGCTAACCCAGTGACTACACCTCTTCTGGGTAATCGTAACTATTTCATCTCTTCTCGTAATCCGCAATTACCTCGGAACAAAAATAATGCCCTCCGACTTCCTACTGGGAAGCGAGAGGGCTGAAACGTGTGCTTTCACGTTATTATGGAGCGTGCTTAACCTCTTGGAACCGCCGTATGCGTACCTTCATGTACGGTGGTGTAGGGATGGGGATTATCTGCCCCTCCTACTCTTTTATGTATGTATTCAGGTATTTAGTTTTGCTCGCATTTGCTTTTTCGGACATCACGGTTTCAAAATGAGGTTGATTTACGGCAAACTCGCACAGCGCATTTTCACTAAGTCTCTTGGCCTGCCATATATACGGTGGCTCCCTGATCAATCGTCTTTTTTTCTTACTCCTATGTATATCGGGATGGAATAATGGAGTAGGAGGCTACCCATTAACTGAGTAGCCAACTTCTCACACGACCGTATGTACCGTTCGGTATACGGCGTTCAACCGCATAAGTGCGATTTGCATAGAGCTCGTAATACGTAGGAAAGTCATAATATCCTGCCTGTACGAGCTTTACGTTTGTTATGGAACGAGACAGCACCACCGGGCTTGACTCAACGATAGACCGGTAGCTCAATTTGTTTTATACAACAATTTAATTATCAATTTTATGGAATTTGTAATATAACCAAACCATACCATCGTTCAATTGTTTTACCGAGGTCAGTTCTAACGCTTGTCCGGCTGCCGGCAGCTCTTCCCCTTTTCCTTTGTATTCGAAAATAGAAGGCATACCGGACAGGCCATCGATTCCCGGATATATTAGAAGGCTCAGCTCATCGAGAAGACCAGCTTTCAGGAAATTACCATTAATAATTCCGCCTCCTTCAAGCCTTAACTTCTTGAAGCCAAAATCATTCCCAAGTATCTCCATGGCCTTCGTCATATCTTTACCGTCAGCTCCACTAAACAAGTAAGAGACATTTCGGTCACGCAGATGCTCTAGATAACGATCCGAAACTTGTTCGCTAAGTAAGGCTATGAAGCAATAGTCTGAGTGTTCATCGTACATCACTTTGCCGCCAGGGTCTGTTACGATGAACGTGCGTTTTCCATTTCTTGTACCAACAAAAGGGTTACGGTCCTTCGTGGGCGCTTCGTCGCCATGCTCAAAAGTCTTTAGTGAAAGAAACTCCTGTAGTGTTACGCGCCCAAGAATTGTGGCTTCACCCCCCACTTGCTCAGCGATCTGAAAATAGATATCCAGAACTTCATCACTGCTCTTTCCATCGAACGGTTTGCTGTAACGTGTAACATCAAGCCTGCCATCGACTGTCGATTCCATATGACAAATAATCATTGGTTTCATACATTCATTCCCTCTCTAATTGGATTGTGTAAAATCAAAGCTCACAACACTTCCGTCTCCCTATTTTCTCTTCAGGGGTTTGTACGGAGCGTTCTGAACTCTTAGTTAAGAATAGAACTTTGAACGTAGAAATACACTACACGATCCGGGCAGATTATTGCCTAATTCGCCCATTCTGATTCCGATTTCACACTTTGTTTTAGAGGGATTTGGAAGTGAAATCGCCGCCAAGCGGCGAGTTATATACTACTAATCAAGAAGCATGCCAGCGGCCCTCATCCGGCTGATATCCCGATGCGGAGGCTCACCGAACTCGCGTTTGTATTCCCGGCTAAATTGAGTCGGGCTTTCATAGCCAACTTTGAAGGAAGCGGTAGTCGCATCCAGATTATCGAACAGCATCAGTCGTTGTGCTTCGTATAGACGCAGGCGCTTTTGGAACCGCAACGGGCTGTATGAAGTCACTTTCCGGAAGTGGCGATTGAAGGTGGATTCAGACATGTGAACCTGCTCCGCCAGATTCTCGATTAACAGAGGTTCATGAAAATGATTGCGCAGCCAAGTGATAGCCTGAGCTACCCGATTAATAGGAGTGCCCTGAGTACCAATCGCTCGTAGACACCCGCCAAGGGGACCGATTATCAAGTGATAATGAATCTCCCTTATAATCAGAGGCGCGAGAATCGGTATTCGTTCCGGGTTCTCCAACAAACTGATTAGGCGTAGAAAACAGCCTGCGATTTCCAGCGTTGATGTGGCGGAGCAGATTCCCCAATGGTCATTCGTATCCACTTTGCCATCAAGCGGAACCTCGGTAGCTAATTGGGCAATTTGAGAAATATCCAAAGGCAGGCTCAAAGACAAAAAAGGAGCTTGCGGGGAGGCTTCTATTTCGCTGTTAATACAGGGCATGTCTACGCCGGAGACCATAAACTCTCCTTCACCGTACTCCATTTTCCCATTTCCGAAGATCGTCCTTTTGCGGCCTTGAACAATCAGGCCAATTACTGGTCTATATATATTGCTTTCATCCTGAGTCGGAACGTCTCGCCGGAGTAGTACCAATCCATCCAAGGCTGTGTCTGCCTTCTGCGGTTCTGGCAAAAGGCGCAGAAGTTTTTCTGTCAACTGTTCATAAATCGTATAAATGTCGCTCGATATATTGTCGGATTTCATTTTTCTTCCGTTTAAGGATTCCACAAAAATCACCTCCGTTTTTTTGTTTGAAATTTAATATAGCATAAACGTCCTGAGGAACAATCAATTTGAATGATTTATAATTCAGCTCCACCACTCACATCTTTCTCGTAATTCACAATTACCTCATCACCTTACGCTTGCATCTAGCTGTCTATCCCTACTCCCTTGCAAAAAGAGCTGCTACCTGGACTGGCACAATGCCGGTCAGATAACAGCTCTTTTAGTTAAGCGCAGAGGGGAAGCTGCGGTCAGCCTATCCCTTAATGTTTTCCTGAATGATCGCAACCACCAGTTCGGCGGCTTTAGCGATATCCGCAGCCTTGATCCGCTCTTGGGTTGTGTGAATATGCTCGTAACCAATGGCTAGATTGACTGTCGGTACCTTCAGACCATTGAACACATTGGCATCGCTGCCACCGCCGGAAGCGAATAGGCGGGTCGTCAGGCCAAGCGAGGTGATCGCACGGTCCGCAAGCTGCACAACGGGATCATGCTGGTTGAAGCTGAACGCCGGATAGATCACTTCGCTGCGGAATTCACATTCCGCGCCGTGTTCACGAACGGTTGTCTCCAGCGCTTCGCGCATGGATTCGATCTGCCGGTCCACCTTCTCCTGCACAATACTGCGGGCTTCCGCATCGAGCTGCACATGGTCACAGACAACATTCGTCGGGCCACCGCCGGCGAATTTGCCGATGTTGGCAGTAGTTTCGTTGTCAATTCGACCGAGCTTCATCGCCGAGATTGCTTTGCTCGCCACCTGAATGGCACTGATGCCATCCTCCGGATTGACCCCGGCATGCGCCGACTTTCCGTAGATTTGCATTGTAATTCTCGCCTGAGTCGGTGCAGACACCGCAATCGCGCCTACTTCACCATTGGAGTCAAGCGCAAAGCCAATCTCAGCGTCCAGATGCTTAGGGTCCATAGCTCGAGCGCCCAGCAAACCGGACTCCTCACCCGCTGTGATAACAAATTGAATCTGACCATGCGGCAGACCTTGCTCTTGGATTACCCGGATCGCTTCAAAAAGTGCTGCTAATCCGGCTTTATCATCAGCACCCAGAATCGTGCTTCCGTCACTTGTAATCCAGCCGTCTTCATGCAGGGTTGGCTTAATTCCTTTGCCGGGCACCACTGTGTCCATGTGGCAGGTAAACAGCAGCTTAGGCGCCGTAACCCCTTGAACTGCAGGCCACGTTACAAACAAATTGCCTGCTCCATGTCCTGTCCGCTCCTGGGAGTCATCTTCGACAACCTCCAGACCCAGTGCTTTGAACTTGCTCGTCAACACATCGGCGATTTCCCGTTCATTTCCCGTCTCGCTGTCCACACGGACAAGCTCCATAAATTCCTGTATCAATCGGTCCTGTACAATCACTGGACTTCCCTCTCTTTCACGGATACGTTACAATAGTTTGTAATTGTGATATGTTCATAACTTAAACTAATTCAAAAGGAGTCACTCATGCAACGTCAAAAATGGTTCCGCATCATTATCTACGTTATGCTGATCGCTATGATCGCATCCACCTTGCTGGTTGTCATCGAGCCCTTCCTTGCCGGCTAGTTTCCTGCACAGGCAACGATAATAATAGCGGCCAGGGTTCTCCCGGCCGCTATTTGGACTTGCCATTTTCCCGGACCCATCACACTTAATGTTCATTCCAGGACGATATGGCTTCACTATCAAAAGGAAAATGCTGCAGAAAATAAGGAATTAGCGACTGTGCAACTTCCTCAACTTCCATTACGCGGCCAACGCATTCCTCCAGGGAGGTTACCCCGTACTCCGTAATGCCGCATGGAACAATGCCCTGAAAGCCTTGACGGGCAATTCCGGCAGAAATGTTAAAAGCAAAGCCGTGGCTGGTAATAAAGCCCCTGCGGTGCTTGCTTTTATTAAACTTCACACCGATCGCGCAAATCTTCTCATCGCCTACCCATACCCCTGTATATTCCGGCTTGCGGCTGCCCACAATGCCATGGGAGGCAAGATAATCAATAATTACCGCCTCCAAAGTGCGCAAATAACCATGAAGATCTACTCTGCCCTGTTCCCCCAGCTTCAACAGCGGATAACCGACCAGTTGTCCAGGACCATGATATGTAATATCCCCGCCACGGTCGATTTCAAACAAAGCAATGCCTTGTTCCTGCAGCTGTACGCTGTCCAGAAGAAGGTGCTCAGGATGATTCTGCGATCCGATGGTGTAGGTAGGAGGGTGCTGCAAAAGGATCAACTGCTCCGGCTGCACTCCGCGATCAATCCCTTGCACAAGCTCCTTCTGCAGCTCCCAGGCTGCACCATATTCCATCAATGGTGCATAGGAAATACGCAGCCTGTGGTCATTCAAGTTCTCCATGCGTCAGGTCCCCTTTAGTGAGTCTCTGTATCCTGTGATGGGCCGGGTATGGATCAGTAAAGCTTCGTCTCCGGCGTATAGCCTTCAATATTATCTTTTACACGCTGCAAGAAGCGTCCACAAATCACACCGTCAAGAATCCGGTGATCCAGCGACAGACAGATGTTCGCCATAGAACGCACGGCAATCATGTCGTTGATGACAACGGGCTTTTTCACGATGGATTCAAAGGTCAGGATTGCCGCCTGTGGATAGTTAATTATTGGATAAGACAAAATCGAACCAAATGAGCCGGTATTGTTGACGGTAAAGGTTCCGCCTTGCATGTCGTCGAGACGCAGCTTGCCCTCCCGTGTCTTCTGAGCCAGTTCGTCAATTTCGCGAGCCAGACCAGCGATATTCTTCTGATCAGCCTTCTTAATCACCGGAGTCATTACGGAGTCTTCCGTGCCGACGGCCAGCGAGATGTTAATATCGCGCTTCACGATGATTTTGTTAACGGCCCAGACCGAGTTCATGATCGGATAATCCTTAATTGCACTAACCACTGCTTTCATCATAAACGCCAGGTAAGTCAGATTGATACCTTCCTTGCGCTTGAAATCATCCTTCAGCTTGTTGCGCAAAGCCACGAGATTTGTAACATCCACTTCAATCATGGTCCAGGCATGTGGAATTTCTGACACACTCTGGCGCATTCTGGTCGCAATGGTATTGCGGATCGGTGTGACATCGATCAAGTATTCGGAAGCGCCATTTTGTGCCCCTTCAATTTCAACCGACGGAATACGCGGAGATTCACTCAGATGCAGTCCAGAATGGCGGACTGGCTCATGCGATGCGGATGCACCTTCTGCCATCGGCGGTGCAAATGGAACTGTAGGTGTTGGCGACTGTGCATATGTTGGTGCCTGTGAAGGAGTAGGAGCTGATGCTTGTGGTGCATTTTGCCCAGCAGTAGCGGCCCCTCCAGCTTCCAAATACGACAGCACATCCTTTCGGGTGATGCGTCCGCCCATTCCTGTACCAGTAACCGCAGTTAAATCAATGTTATGCTCCGCTGCCAGCGTCTGAACAGCTGGGGAATAGCGGGCACGCATCGGAGCATCCGCAGATGAAGCAGAAAGCGCAGGTCTGCCAGCAGTCGGAGCCACTGGTGATGCCGGTACTCCCGCAGGAGCTATAGGTTGCGAAGCAGCGCTAGCCGCGGCTGAAGCCGCTTCAGAAGGCGATACAGGTACAGCGATACGACAAATCACTTCTCCTACACTAATCGTCTGGCCTTCCTCAGCCAGAAGCTCACCCATAATTCCATCAACAGTGGATGGAAGCTCAGCGTTTACTTTATCCGTAATAAGTTCACACAACGGCTCATACTGCTCAACCGGATCACCCGGTTTCTTCAGCCATTTGCCGATGGTTGCCGACACAAGCGATTCCGCGAGCTGGGGCATAACCACGTCGGTCAACTTTTGATTGTCAGACATAATTTCACTCCTTAAAAGTTTTACGGAGCCGTGCTTCCTGGGGCTACTCCGCAGTAAAACTCGCTTCGAAAGCATACTCTTAGTTTTACGGAGCCGTGCTTCCTAGAGTTACTCCGCAGTAAAACTTGCTTCGGAAGCATACTCTTAGTTTTACGGAGGTATACTCCCTGGGGCTACTCCGCAGTAAAAACTCGCTTCGAAAGCATCCGCTCCGCAAAGACTAATAAATGTTAGTATTGCGCCAGTCGAAGCATTTCCGCCTTCACTTTGTCCTTGCTAAGCATAAAGAATTTCTCCATTGGCGGGCTGATTGGCATAGCAGGTACATCGGGACCGCAGAGTCTGAAGATTGGCGCATCCAGGTCGAACAGGCAATGCTCGGCAATAATGGCTGCAACCTCGCCGCCTACACCGCCAAATTTGTTGTCTTCATGGACGATCAGCACTTTGCCCGTTTGACGAACTGCTGCGATAATCGCAGCGGTATCGAGTGGCTGCAACGTGCGCAGATCAAGGATATGCGCTGTGATACCCTCCTCACGTTCCAGCTCTTCCGCTGCCTGCATGGCAAAATGCATTGGGAGGCTATAGCCGATAACCGTAATATCGCTACCTTCGCGCAGCAGGTTCGCTTCGCCGATCGGCACTGTGTAGTCACCCTCAGGAACGTCCCCTTTGATCAGCTTGTAGCATTTCTTATGTTCGAAGAACAATACCGGATCAGGGTCACGTACAGCGGCCTTCAGCAGGCCTTTGGCATCATAGGCCGAATAAGGAGCTACAATCTTCAGGCCTGGTGTACCGAAGAAAATGGATTCAGCACACTGTGAATGGTACAACCCCCCGAAGATACCGCCGCCGATAGGCGCACGGATCACCAATGGACAGTCCCAATCATTATTGGAACGGTAACGGATTTTAGCCGCTTCACTAATAATTTGGTTGGTGGCTGGCAGCATGAAATCCGAATACTGCATCTCAGCAATCGGCTTCATACCATACATGGCTGCACCGATGGCAACCCCGGCAATCGCGGATTCCGCAAGTGGTGTATCCAGCACACGCTCTTCACCGAACTGTTCCTGAAGGCCCTTGGTCGTCGTGAACACGCCGCCCTTCACGCCTACATCCTCACCCAGTACGAACACGGAGTCATCACGCTCCATCTCTTCCTTCATCGCCAGCCGAATAGCGTCAATATATTCCATCATAGCCATCGCTTATACCCCTCCTTGTGACTGGGAATCGCTGTACACATGCAGCAGCGTTTCTTCCGGTTTCGGGAACGGTGCATTGTCGGCGTATTCAATAGCTTCTTTCAGCTCCAGATTGTACTCTGCAACGAGATCGCGTTCCTGCTCCTCACTCCACAGTCCCAGAGCTGTCAAATAATCGCGGAAACGGGCTACGCCGTCCTTTTTCCAGTTCTCGTCAACCTCTTCCTTCGTCCGGTAAGCCAGATCGTTGTCAGAAGTCGAGTGTGGTCCGAGACGATACATCATCGCTTCAATCAAGGTAGGACCTTCACCCGCCAGCGCACGTTCGCGGGCTTCCTTCACCACTCGATATACTTCCAGCGGATCGTTACCGTCAACACGAATACCCGGGAATCCGTAACCTAGCGCGCGGTCGCTGACCTTCCCGCCAAGCTGGCGGTGGGCTGGAATGGAGATGGCGTACTGGTTGTTCTCGCACATAATAATAACCGGAAGCTTGTTGACCCCAGCAAAGTTGCACGCTTCATGAAAATCCCCCTGGTTACTGGAGCCTTCACCAAAGGTAACAAAAGAAACAAACGGCTTCTTCTGCATCTTGGCAGCCAGCGCAAAGCCAACCGCATGTGGTACCTGAGTCGTTACCGGACTTGAGCCGGTCACGATCCGCAGGCGTTTGCTGCCGAAATGACCCGGCATCTGCCGGCCACCGCTATTGGGGTCTTCCGCTTTAGCGAAGACAGACAACATCAATTCACGCACCGTCATTCCTACTGAGAGCACAAAAGCATAATCACGGTAATATGGCAAAAAATAATCGTTCTGCCGGTCCAGTGCAAAAGCGGCTGCAACCTGAGCCGCCTCCTGGCCGATACCAGAGACATGGAAGTTGATCTTCCCGGCGCGCTGCAACAGCAGGCTGCGCTCATCGTATTTGCGAGAG
This sequence comes from Paenibacillus sp. NPDC058177, assembly GCF_042883835.1. NCBI lineage: Bacteria > Bacillati > Bacillota > Bacilli > Caryophanales > Paenibacillaceae > Paenibacillus > Paenibacillus sp. NPDC058177. The sequence continues at coordinate 144,789 of NZ_JBHVVB010000002.1, forward strand.
AGCTGCATATATCTGTACATATCAATGACCTGGCCGTCGCTGAGTCCAAGCTGCTTATGTCGGTTAACCGTTTCTACAGTACCTTGCAATTCCATAAGTGAGGTACCTCCTAAAGTTTGGTAAGCGCAACTTCTTTCAGCTCCTTCATCCGAAACGGCTTTGGAAGCATACGCTTGTTCATGTATCCTCAAATCTTAGACTGTTTTAGGACCACCTATACCCTGATCTTAAAACCAGGTACTAAGACTTGGCTTGAGTCTATTATAATCCCAACTTACTCAAAAAGAAAAGCCGGAAATAAACGTTTGACAGCCCTTTTGAAGCCGTTTGGGCAGCAGAACCCATTCTCTGCTGTCCCTCAAGTCCCTCGCAGCCCATTTTACAAGCCAATTGCTTTACCATCCACTGCCAACATGGCTTCGCCCACGATCTCCGACAACGTCGGATGCGCATGGATCGCCTCGCCGACTTCCCATGGCGTCGCGTCCAGCAGCTGGGCCAGCGCCGCTTCCCCGATCAGATCGGTCACATGCGGCCCGATCATCTGCACACCCAGAATGTCACGGCTGCTGCGATCAGCCACAACCTTTACGAACCCGTCTTGCAGGCCATATACAATAGCTTTGCCAATGGCCGAGAAAGGAAACTTGCCAGTGACAACATCATGCCCTAAAGCCTTAGCTTCCTTTTCCGTATAACCGACACTTGCAACCTCAGGCCGTGTGTACACACAGCGGGGAACAAGGTGGGGATGATACGGATGAAGCAGCTCCCCGGCTAGATGATTCACGGCCCGGATGCCTTCATGGCTGGCCGCATGGGCCAGCTGCAATCCGCCAATGCAGTCACCGATCGCATAGATATGCGGTTCGCTGGTCTGCATGTTGGCGTTGACGGAGATAACACCCTTCTCTACGCGGATGTCTGTGTTCTCTAGACCAATATTCTCCACATTGGCTACCCGTCCTACGGATACGAGCAGCTTCTCCGCTGTCAGAACCTGCCGCTGCTCACCTTTAGTTGCTTCGATGGACAGCGTATCCCCGCTGCTGCTAAAGCTCTCTGCATCCACAGTCGTACCTGTCAGAATCTTAACGCCTCTTTTCTTCAGAAGGCGCTGCAGTTCACGTGCCACTTCCTCATCTTCCTGCGGCAGAAGCTGGTTTGCGGCCTCCACCACTGTCACGTCCACACCGAAATCAGCCAGCATGGAAGCCCATTCTACACCAATAACTCCGCCGCCGACGATGATCATCGAAGCAGGGAGCTCTTCCAGCGTCAAGGCTTCTTCACTGCTGAGGATCATCTTGCCGTCAGGCTGAAGTCCTGGCAGAACACGCGGACGGGAACCGGTAGCGATAATGAGATGCTCTGAGACAACGGTCTCCATCTCGCCATCTTCCAGCTCCACCGCCACGGCACCACTGCGTGGAGAAAAAATAGAAGGGCCAGTGACGCGCCCTTTCCCTTTGATGACTTGTATTTTATTTTTGCGCATCAGATACTGTACGCCTTGATGAAGTTGATCGACTACGGATTCCTTACGCTGCTGTACTTTTGGGAATACAAGCTTTACGCCATTAGTCTCAATGCCGTAGCTTTCGCTCTCCTGTATTTCCGCGTACACCTCGGCGCTGCGCAAGAGCGACTTGCTTGGAATACAGCCACGATGCAGGCAGGTTCCGCCCAGTTTGTCCATTTCGATGACGACAACAGATTTCCCCAATTGTGCAGCACGGATTGCGGCCACATAACCCCCGGTTCCCCCACCTAGCACTGCCACGTCGCATGAAATTGTCATGATATGTATCCTCCAGTCATTACACTTAGCTTTGAATGTTAATCTACTACATTGTACTCCCTTTTTAGCCTATTACAAAATGTATATTCGTCATATGTCAATGGACTTTTATAGATTGAAGCGTTATCATAATGTTGAACTTACAGCGCCTAGAAGGGTAGGAGACACTTATGAGACTGCTCATTTCACGCTTTATTGCCATCCTTATCCTTGTAATTCCCGGCCTTGTCGCCATGAAGGGCTTTCTCATGATGAAGGATGATATCTTCGACTATTACTCCATGCATGGAGATGATAGTGTTACTCCGGTATTCGCCTGGCTTCATTTTGGCGGGGGACTGGTGCTGTTCGCAGCAGGCATGACTTTCCTCGGCGGCTGGATTCTCACCCGTGACCGCAAACGCAATTACGTCGGCCCCCGTTTTCGGGAGAAGCAGAAGGCTGAAGAAACAACACCGTGAAACATGGCTCACTTACCCATCTAGCAGCATTTTTTCATCCTATATTTCTTGAAATTTTCAAGCGAAATTAGGATACATACAAAAGATCAGGCGTTTCTAGTGAAGGTAAGGCTTTAATATGCAAATCTCCCATCGCCTGTACAAGTTGTCTTAACAGTGGAAAATGGTCCGCCTCGCAATTAAGTGCATTTTTGTATCTTATTTTTCTTCAATTTAGGGAAAAGAAGAACATAAGGGCATTATTGTATCTTAATTTTCAAAAAAGCACGCTAAACGGGGTATTCTGGAAGATTTAAGGTACAATATTGCACTTAATTCCCACTAAGCCTTAGCTACAGAGTATTTAAGGTACAAAAATGCCGTTAATTGCAGTTCGTTAGCCAAACTTCGTTAGTCTCTCTTCGTAAATCATTATTTCAATACGTTCCACATATTTGTTTTCTCAAAAAACTCCCAAACGTTAACACATCAAATAAGAGGCTCCCCGTGACTGCGCAAATGCGCCTTCGGAGAGCCTCTTTTGTTGCTCTATATGACGTACTTAAGATACGAACTTAAGATCCGGACTTAAGTCACAACATAAGACTCGGTCGGCCCTACGGTGGATGTTTGGACTTTTGGCCGATGATGTCCTCAGGTCAGTTAACAGCTGCTTTACGCTGACCCTGTACCAGTTCCTGGTACAGTCCCTCTTCCTGTAGCAGCTTCTCATGGGCGCCTTGCTGGATCAACCTGCCGCCCCGCAAGACAAGAATACGGTCCGCTGCACGAATCGTGTTCAAGCGGTGGGCGATGACAAAGCTGGTTCTGCCCTTCATCAGCGCCTGCAAGCCTTCCTGAATTTTGACCTCTGTCACCGTATCGATGCTGCTCGTCGCTTCATCCAGGATAAGCATGGCCGGGTCGGCCAGAATGGCTCTCGCAATCGCCAGCAGTTGCTTCTGCCCTTGACTGATTCCACTGCCATCTGCAGACAGCATTCGATCATAACCGCCAGGCATCCGCATGATGAAGGAATGCGCATTGGCCAGCTTCGCTGCCTGCTCGACTTCCTCATCGGTAGCATCCAGCTTACCGTAGCGGATATTGTCCCGGATGCTGCCCTTGAAGAGAAAGGAATCCTGCAAAACAAAAGCCATATGCCCGCGCAGACTCTCGCGCTTGATCGAGGTGATATCCCTGCCGTCTATCATAATCCGGCCTTCGCTCGGATCGTAGAAGCGGGATAACAGGCCGATTAGCGTTGTTTTTCCAGCACCTGTCGGCCCCACCAAGGCAATCATCTCGCCGGGCTTCGCCTCGAAGCTGATATTCTGCAGCGTATCACCTTCTCCGTCATAGGAAAAAGCCACCTCGCTGAATTGGACGGCCCCTGCTACATGCTCCAGTGCGATAGCCGCTCCTTCATCGCTGGCCTCAGTCTCCTCGTCCAGCACCTCAAATACCCGTTCAGCCCCAGCCACAGCGGATAGCAGCGTATTCCACTGGTTCGCCAAATCGTTAAGCGGCCGGGTGAATTGGCGGGTGTATTCCACAAATACGAGAATAACACCAACCGAGATGGAGCCATGGATTGCCAGCAATCCGCCGACTCCGGCGACAATGGCAAAGCTCAGGTTGTTGAGCCCGTTCATCAGCTTCGGAATGAAGCCGGAGATCGACTGTGCCCAGTACCCGGAGAGCATGATCCGGTTATTCCGTTCACGGAAGCCCTGGATCACTCTGGTTTCCTGGGAGAAGGCCTTAATAATCCGTTGGCCGGACAAGGTTTCTTCAATGTAGCCGTTCAGTTCACCCATATTGCGCTGCCGTTCCTTGAAAAGCGGACCTGTGCGCCGCGTAATCCAGCGCATGCCAAACAGCATTAATGGCACCACAATAAACGTTAACAGGGTAAGCAGCGGGCTAAGCCACAGCATAACGACCACTGTTCCCACCAGTGTAAGTACACTGGAAAAAATCTGGATCGCCGAGCTGTTTAGCGTAGAGCTGACATTCTCGATATCATTGGTCAGACGGCTCATAATCTCGCCCTGCTGTCTGCGGTTAAAAAACGAGATTGGCAGCCTGTGGAGATAAGCGAACAGTTCGGTTCGCATCCGGTAGATCGTCTCCTGAGCCACCTCGATCATCCAGATATTTTGCAGCCAAGAGGTTAGTGAATAGAGGATATATACTAGCGACAGTCCGCCGAGGAAGATTCCCCAGGACCGGCCCCCTGCGCCTTCCAGATAATCGTCCACCGCCATTCCGATCATGTAAGGACCTAGCAGCGACAAGCCCGAGCTGAGGATTACCATAAATAACACCAGTCCCAGCTTGGCTTTGCGCACAGCAAGGTAGCTCCAGAGCCGTTTCAGAGTACCGGACCAGTCCTTGGCTTTACCCTTGGGCTTGCGTCCGGAAGGTGTCCCGAATCCGCTACCCGCCCCCAGTTCGATGTCCGGCTTCGGATGGCGGAACGCTTCAAGTAAGGCTTTCAACATGTTGCTCCGCCTCCCCTGTCTGTGATTCAAGAATGGTCCGGTACAGCTTCGAACTGGCCATCAGCTCAGCATGTGAACCGCGCCCAATCAAACGACCTTCATCCAATAGCAGAATCAAATCTGCAGATACTGTAGAGCTGATCTTCTGAGTAATCAGGAATGTTGTACAGGACATTTCCTTCAAAGCCTGAAGCAGCAAGCCTTCGGTCACCGCGTCCAGCGCACTTGTACTATCATCAAGAATCAGTATCGCCGGCTTGCGGACAAGTGCCCGAGCAATCGTCAGCCGCTGCTTCTGACCACCGGACAGATTAACGCCCCGTTGTCCCAGCAGTGTATCGTAGCCTTTCGGCAGATTAGCGATCGTCTCATGAATCTGGGCCGCTGCTGCCGCCTGCTCAATCTCCTCCTGGGTGGCATGCTCATTGCCCCAGGCGATGTTCTCCCGCACCGTGCCGCTGAAGAGCAGCACTTCCTGTGGAACATAACCGATCGCGCCGCGAAGCTTATTGAGATCCAGTTTGGCGGAGTTCACTCCATCCACTGTGATCATCCCGCCACTCTCTTCATAGAGACGGGGGATCAGTCCAACGAGCGAGGATTTTCCGGAACCGGTAGCGCCCATAATAGCCACTCGTTGCCCTGGCTGCACCGCAAACGACACATCCTCCAGCACAGCGATCTCGCTGCCCGGATAGCGGAAGCTCACTCCGTCGAAAACAACACTGCCCTTGATCGCTGCAGCAGAATGATTAGCATTCCCTGAGTTTGGTGTCGCATGTGATAAAAAGCCCAACGCTCCTGCCGTCCCGTCCGAAGCCGGGTTGCCGGCGGCCATGACCTCCCCAATCCGCTGTGAGGACGCGCGGGCGCGGGAGAAGGTCACCACAATCCAAGACAGTGCGGATAATGCTCCGATCGTCCGCAGTGAATAATTGATAACTGCAACTGTCTCTCCCAAGGTGGCACTTCCTGTAGAAATATCCACACGCCCGAACCATAGAACAGCCACAATTGCAGCATTTACAATCAATAGAATGAAGGGCATCGTAGTCTCTGTGAGACGAAGTGCAGATATCGTTGTTTTCATCAAATTGCCGCTAAAGTTAGCAAAACGGCCAATCTCATGGCCCATCCGTACAAAGACCCGAATCAGGCGAATACCTGTCAGATTTTCCTGAATGACACTGTTTACGCCGTCAAGCCGGTTCTGAACCTTACGGAACAGCGCCGAGGCTTTTTTCATCACCCAATATAAAAAAACGATCAGAATGGGCAACGTTACTGCCAACAGCAGGCCCAGCTTAAAATGCACGACCAGCGCCATAATCACACTGCCCAATACTACGAGCGGAACCCGGGTCATAAAACGCAGGCTCATGAACACCGTATCCTGTAGCTGGGACACATCAACGGTCAGACGGGTAATCAGCGACGAGGTGGCAAAGCGGTTAAACACTTCATACGTGAAGCCTTGTACCTTCTCATACAACCGATCCCGCAGATCGAAGGCAAAGCTCTGACTGGCATGTGAAGCGAGAAAAGAACTAAGTACACCAGCTATAAATGCCAGGACTGCGCTACCAATGAGCACTCCACCCCATAGCCACACCACCGATGCCTTCTGCTCCCTGATTCCGTCATCAATAATCTTGGAAATCAGGAGGGGCTGGGACAATTCCACAGCTAGCTCAATGACCATCATGACCAGTGCAGCAATGGAGGCAACTCTGTATTTTTTGAGAAAAGAAAAAATTATGTCCATAAGCATTTCCTCCGTAATATTCCATTACCCGTTATTCTGCTTATTCATACAATGCTTCCCGCAAGCGGGTAGACATCGTGGATGACTGGCCTGTTTTCAAAATCACCCGTCTCAATGCCTTGTTACTGCGATTACTCTCGGCCAGATCACCTAGCATCTCTTCCAAAAGACGCTTAGCCGCCTCGGATAAATCCCCGCTCGCTTCGAGTGCCGCTATCCGTTCCTTGTAGTCATCGTATTGCTCAGCCATGCCATTCCCTCCCTTCTACACACGCTAGGAACCGTGCCTGATATACGAACTCATGTTTCACTGCAATAGAATTAATTATAGCATATCCTGTCAGAATGATCTTTACGACAACCTGAGCGCAAGAAGACTGTAGAACGCATTATTGACACTGGCTTCTCCGGGGCTGAATATGATACTCTGTTAAGGTCGCAATTTTCGGGATCATAATCAAGCGGGTACCAACGAAAGGATAGATGGACGTGGCACAGTTGTTTTTTAGATACGGGGCAATGAACAGTGGAAAATCCATAGAGATATTGAAAGTCGCACATAACTACGAGGAGCAGGGAAAATCGGTGCTGATGTTTACGCCCTCCATTGATGACCGGGACGAAGTGGGCTATATCACCTCACGCATCGGACTTCGTAAACAAGCCATTCCGATTGATGATAACACCGATATCTTCGGGATTGTCAGCAGAAATCTGCCCAAGCCCCACTGTGTATTGATTGACGAATGCCAGTTTTTGAATAAGGACAGCATTTTGCAGCTTGTGCGGATTGTCGATGAGCTGGATATTCCGGTGATGGCGTTCGGGCTCAAAAATGATTTTCAGAACAACCTCTTCGAAGGTAGTAAATATATGCTGATCTATGCGGACAAAATCGAGGAGATGAAGACGATCTGCTGGTTCTGTGAACGCAAAGCAACCATGGCCCTCCGCGTAGAGAACGGTAAACCCGTCTACAGCGGCAAGCAGATTCTGATCGGCGGCAATGAAGCATACTATCCCGTGTGCCGCAGATGCCACAAGAATCCCCCTTTGTAACGATAAAAGCATTCCGAACCGGTTCATCGGTTGGAATGCTTTTTTTTATCAAAGTCAGCGTATGCCCTGCAGTGCCCTGTGCTCATCTTCCTTCCGGACATACAGCTCATATTTAGGATTGGGTCGTCCTCCGGCCCTAGTGCGCTGGTTCAAGCCTGCGCTTCCCCCATCAATTTTGGAACGATGCGGTATACCTTCAGCAAGCAGATGATTCTTAACCTTGAGATATTGCATTTGATCGAATGTGGAATACAGCAAAAAGCGTTCCCTTGGAATAAAGAAATCCAGTATGCTACGCAACAAACTCAATGTTAACCCTCCTCGTCTCTATCAAATACATTTTAAGAATTTTTTGCCGGAAAGTGTCATTTATCGTTGTTGTATTTTAGCATATTCTGTATACTGTTTGGTAGATTAAGGATTTATTAGTCTGATTACCGGGAGTGTCAGCATGTTGGATTTTGTGCTATTCATGATTTTTTCTGTTATAGAGAGTTCTACATTATTCTATTTCGCATTTAAGGTTTTTAAAATTGATTTGTATGTAAAAGAAATTATATTCGCAGGCTTTATCATGGCCTTTTTCTCTTATACTATTCGAATTGTATATGGTTTGGCTGAAATTGATATTTTAGTACAATACTTATTAGTTTTTTGCTTTTTGTGGCAATTATTTCGTATTCATATCTTCTATGCCGCAATCATGACGGGTATGGCCTATCAAACCTATATGCTTATTCAATCCCTTGTTTATTTAGTCCTGAATAGAACATTCATTTCTACACTTCTTATTCCTACCAATTCCTTAGGAATATATTTCCTACAATGTTTATCCGCTCTTTTAGTTTTTTCTATAGCTTTTTATATAGGTAAGAGAAGAAAAGGTTTTGATTTTGTTCCTGATAAACCCGATGGAAAAATAAATATAAGTCACAGTGAAAAGATACTGTTTGCTTTGTCGTTCCCCTCTATTACTGTAGTCGTACTAATGCTTTACCTTTTCAATAGTTCATCTCCATACTTTCGTTTGATGCCGCTGTTCTATGCAATCATTCTATACGGTTATTTATATCTCTCAAGAAAAAAGAATTTTGGAGATACGATATGAATAAGTTAGCGTACAAAATTGCCAGCTTGATAAAACATACCAATCCAGAAGAAACATCCTCTATTGAAGTCATGCAATATGCTTTAAATATTATTTTGAATACTATGGTGATTTTTCTCGGTACTTTGATGCTGGGCTGGCTACTGGGTAACTTAAATGAATCCATAATCTTTATACTATGCTTTTCTTCATTACGATTTCTCTCTGGCGGGTTTCATCTTAAAACAGCAACAGCCTGCAATATTGTCACGATTTTACTATGTACCCTAACTCCGTATTTGATCACCCTTGAAAGCAACCTAGTTTGGATCATCAACAGCGTAAGCTTGCTAATCATGTTTTTGTTCGCACCAAACCCGGACAAAAATGCCCAAATACAGCCTCAGTGGTATCCCATGCTAAAAAAATTCTCAATAATTCTGGTTTCTCTGAACTTCTTCATTGGCTCTGCTGTTATCGGACTTGCTTTCTTAGCCCAGTCCTTAACAATAATACCTTGGAAAAGGAGGATAAAATCATGAAGAAAACTGCAGCTAAACTCGCCTCTTCAACGCTTTCCGGATCTGCCCGTTTTTTTGCATCCGTCTTGAAGATTGGACTACACAGTCCAGAAGCTCCAAAAGAACTGCGGAAGTAGTCGAACAAGGACGGGGAAAACATGCGTGTCTTGCTAAATGACGGTTCCTCCCAGGAGATTCTGGAGGAAGAAATATTGTATTTCTCCAATTACAAAAATACGATATTCGTCCATACGAAAGAAGGCGAATTTGTTCTCCCCACCACACTTTCCGATCTTTTCGCCGCTTATGGTAGCAAGGGCTTTGAACGTCTGGACCGCAGCAACGTCGTGAACATCAACAATATTGACGGTTATGATTCCGAACGGAAGATCGTTTTTTTCAATCAAGGGGAGTATTTCACTAACGTCTCGGAATCAAACGAAGCCCGAATCAAAAAGTATCTGTATGACCGCAACAAAACTCGGGATTAAAAAACAAGAACGGCGATACTGTCCTCATGGAGGATAGGTCGCCGTTTTTCATTTCTCATAATACATATTTTACACAAAAAGTTAATTATCGCTTAAAGTCTATAATAAGTAAAGATAAATTCGCAGCGCGAATGGCAGGAGACGGATTCAATGGCAAATGGTACCATTTATATTAGGGTCCTGATCCTATTCTTACTACTCTTTGGAGGAATCCTATGGATTATCATTTTCATCCCATTCCGCGCCCTTCATCACTCGATATGCTATCCGACGAACAATTGATAGATATTTATGAATTGGCCATCGAAGCCAAGGCCTCTCCAGAATTTATCGATATTATTGAAAATGTCCTGAGCCGCAGAAACCTTCTCTATGCGTGTAAACACAAATTATAAGGTACCTGAAGTCTAGAAGCAGAATATTCCCTTCACCAGTCCTTCACCAGTCGTTTTAACAGTGAAAAAGAGGGAATACTCCCAACTAACAACATTTTTGTACCTTATTTTCCTCCAATATAGTCAAATGAGGGAAATAAGGTCATTTTTGTATCTTATTTTCAGGAAAAGCGCGCTGAACGGGGTATTTTGGAAGATTTAAGGTACAATATTGCACTTAATCTCCACTTAACCCTTAGCTTCAGAAGATTTAAGATACGAAAATGCCGTTAATTACACTTTGATACTTAAGTAGCACACGTATGATCTCGGTTCAAGCGTCGTCACTGCTGCCACCGACAGCTATTTAAGAACAACAATTCGTTGTTCAGCAGCCCTGAACATAAAAAACCAGGCACCTCCACTCGGGCGATGCCTGGTTTCTTTTTCAATTCATATTGCTCATTGCAATATTATTCAACAATCTCTGTCTTAAAGACATTGTCTAATTTGACGCCAATTCTTTTCTTCAAAGGGACTTTAACATCACGGCCCAGCTCTTTAAAGAAGGTATCTGCATCACAGTTAACGTTCTTAGCCAACGCAGTCAGCACACCATCTCCAACGATGTTTGTGTTGCTCTCCGCAGGTATGTCTACTTCAATATCATACTTTTTAGTTAGAGTTCTGATATATCTCGTAAAGATCTCCAGCAGTTCCTCGTTGTTAAAGTATTCAATGGCTGCCTTTCCTTTGCTGGTGAATTTCATGGTAATCTTCAATAGCGTATCCCCTTTTCTCTTCCCCATTGGTAATGTATGCTCTGATTCAACTTAAAATAGATGGCTGTAAGAAAGGGCAACAGATTCATTTCTTTCAGTACGATCCTATCTCTAATCATAACACATCAGGACAAGGGATGGTAAAGGGTTCGCTCAGAGAAGATTTTATCCAAATATTACATGAGCTCTGCCCCGTCCAAATTCTTCGGCTTGCTTGCCATTTAGAAAGGAAATTTGAAAACGACCACTAATAAGATTATTATTCCAACAATCAACGATATTAATCCCCGGTTATCTTTTCTTCTTGTATAAAAGTGTGCCCCATTAAAGATCACTGCACCACACATCGTTACCATCGACCATGTACGCATGGCTTGATCAGCGGGATTATAATCATTAATTGATAAATACAGAGCCAGTGCAATGGTGGCTAATGAAAACAGAATACCGAGAATTCTTAAAAGGTACTTCAAACTTCGTCCTCCCTCCATACCATTAGAACTCCCACCTGATTAAAGTATATTGAACTTGGGACTTTATGTAAATCAAATTTCAAAATACGGAGGCTAGGTGATACATTTCTAACGATGTCATTACGGTTCTACGGAGCCTCTTTTCCGCTGTGCATAGACTTTTTTGGCACTGGTCATAATAGGAAAGAAATGTGCACCGGAGAGAGAAGGTTCTGTTCATGCAGAGAAAATCGTCCGCCTTTATGCACCACAAAAATGAGTCTCAAAGCATGCCTGAATATGCGAAAATTCCGATCTATACAGAGATTGATTCCAATACAAAACGGATTCGGCTTGATTTGGGAGAAAGCGATGACGTTGTTATTCGCATGGTTTGTTATGAACATACGGAAAAAGCAGCGGCGGCAATCATCTATGTTGATGGAATGTCAGATTCAGCTATCATTAATCAATATCTAACAGATGTACTAATCGGAAATATGAGAGGCATTAGCTTACGTAATAATGAGACCACTAAGGACCACTACGATGGCCCGGCCTTGTTAGCCAGAGAGCTTCTGATCGGCATAGGTTCGATTCAAACCGTGACAGAATTCGGCTCCTTGTATACAAGTTTGCTGTCTGGTGAGGCCATTATTGTGCTGGATGGCTCTGATTTTGCCTATTGTGCCGATATCCGGCAATGGAAGGGTCGTGAAATCGGGGAGTCCAGCAATCAGACATCGATACGCGGACCGAGAGAAAGCTTCAACGAGACGCTGCGCACCAATACCGCATTGGTAAGAAGAAAAATAAAAGATCCCCGACTTTGGTTGGAGACGTACGCTATCGGATCTGCGACACAAACCGATGTTACGATGATGTACATCAACGGCGTTGCCAAGCCTTCTGTCATTGAAATGACCAGATCACGTTTACAATCCATTGAGATCGACAGCATCCTTGACAGCGGCTATATTGAGGAATTGATAGAGGATGGCAAATACTCACTTTTTCCCACCGTTTATAATACCGAGCTTCCTGATAACGTCGCCGCCCAATTACTGGAAGGGAAAGTCGCGATTCTGGTGGACGGAACCCCCAATGCGCTGCTTGTCCCTACTCAGATGATCACTTTCTTCCAATCCCCGGAGGATTATTACCAGCGATCCGTCTATGCGAGCTTGCTGCGCCTTTTACGCTTCATTGGATTCTTCATTTCCCTGCTATTCCCGTCCCTTTATATTGCCATTACGACGTTTCACCGTGACATGCTTCCGGCTCCCCTACTAATCAGTCTGGCTGCGCAGCGTGAGGGCGTACCTTTTCCCGCGTTTGTCGAAGCAACTATTATGGAAGTGACCTTCGAGATATTGCGTGAAGCCGGCCTGCGTATGCCCAAGGCCACCGGACAAGCGGTATCCGTGGTCGGTACACTTGTCATTGGTCAAGCTGCAGTAGAAGCCGGGATTGTGTCCGCCGCAATGGTAATTGTCGTTGCTGTCACAGCGATCTCCACATTCACAATTCCTGCATACAGCATGTCGATTCCTATCCGAATTTTGCGATTTCTTTTCATGATTGTAGCCGCCAGCTTTGGTCTTCTTGGTATATTTATGGCCATCTTCGTATTATTGCTCCATCTTTGTGCGCTTCGTTCCTTTGGAGAGCCCTACCTGTCGCCCATTTCCCCCTACCGGGAAGTAGAAATGCAGGACTCCCTGCTGCGGATGCCAAGGTGGCTAATGTTCAGACGTTCTGAAACTACGGTGGGAAGAGGCAAGGAAAGGTTACGTAAACATGGATAAATGTAAAGTCACCATTATAAAATTAATGATCGTTATGCTCTGTTTCCTCTCGTTGACCGGCTGCTGGAGCAGACGCGAGTTGAACGAACTTCTGATTGTGCTGGGAATCGGGTTTGACTGGGTAGATGATGAATTTCTTGTCTCCTTCCAGGTGGTCAACCCAAGTGAAATATCTGCGCAAAAAAGAGGTGGAGATCGTCCGCCAACCACCTTGTTTCAAGGCAGGGGTAAAACATTGCTAGAAGCCGCCCGTTTCTTGACGGCAGAGGCGCCACGTAAAGTGTATATGGGACATCTGCAATTCTATGTCATCGGTGAGGAACTTGCGAAAAGAGGGATCAGCGATTTCGTAGATAATGCGCTTCGTGACAATGAACATCGCATGGATTTCAATGTGGTAGTTGCCCGTGAAACAAAGGCGGAGAATATTCTGAAGCTATATACCCCGCTTGAGAAACTTCCTACCTACAGCATGCTTCATTCTCTAGAGACATCGGAGAAAAATTGGGCACCTACAGTATCTGTTACGATGGATGACGTGATGAAGAAATTATCCAGTAACGGTGTTGATTTGACTTTGACCGGAATCAAGCTGATCGGCAATCTGCAACAGGCCGAAGCAAAAAGCAACCTTGAAACATTTCTCCCACACAGTCGTTTTCGGTACAACGGTATCGCAGCATTCAAAGGGGATAAGTTGATCGGATGGTTGAACCAGCAGGAGAGCAAGGGCTATACCGACATTACCAATAAATTGGAGAGCACCTCTATTGAAATTCCATGTGGCCCAACTTTCTACACAGGAATTGAAGTCACCTCCTCCAAATCGAAAGTAGAGTCCAAAATTATCGACGGAATACCGGAGATGACGATATCTATACGATCCGAAGGAAGTATCAATCAAAAATCATGTCGTGATATTAATTTGATGGACCCTGATACTATTACCCAATTGCAGAATCAGGCTGTTGAAATCATCCGCAGCAATGCCGAAGCGGCAGTCCATCGTTCCAAGAAAATGAAATCCGATTTTCTGGGCTTCGGAGAAGTCATTGCCAAGAGCCATCCCCACTACTGGGATACCATCAAAGAAAGCTGGATTGAAGATTTCTTATCTAAGACCAAAGTCCGTTACAAAATCGAAATGTTAATACGCAAAACCGGAACAACCGGCAATACGACCCTGGAATCATGAGTAAGGGAGGGAGACTATGGCTTCAGTCATTGGGGTGCTAGCATTGGCTGTGGTGGCCCTTGGACTGGAAATACCGGGACTACTGCATAGAAAACGGAAGTGGGAGCTTGTCGTATTTCTTGTACTGCTGTTTACAGGAACGGCAATATATATAGCTCTGGTATTGGACGCCCCGCTCCCCAATCTACTTCAGCTTGTGAAAATCAACTTCTCGTAGCTATTCCAGCGCTGTACGGGAGAAAGGAAACACATGCAGACAAACGCCATGGAAAAAATATCAGCGCGTCAGTTCACCATTCTGATCATACTCGGAATTATCGGTGACTCTATTCTAGTTCTGCCGACTATGATTGCCTATTATGCCAAACAAGATTCCTGGATTTCCATGCTGCTCTCCTGCATAATCGGGCTGGGAGTCGGGGTTCTGTTCGCAGGAATTGCTAACCGGCTAAAAGGAAAGAGTCTTATTACTGCTGTTCAGAATAAATTCGGCATTGTTACAGGTAGCATCATTACGCTGCTGATTTTATTCCAATTCTTCATGTGTTCCCTTACGCTCATGAGTGAAATGAGTCAATTCATGACGACACAGATGATGCCCGAAACACCTGTCAGTGCGATACTGCTATTGTTTAGCGCGGTTATTATTATTGCTTACCGATACGGAATAGAGGCTTTTGCCCGGATGGGCGAGCTGCTTTTTCCGGTGTTTCTGATATTGTTTCTATGTCTGGTATTTTTTCTGATGCCACAGATTGAGACCACCAATGCAAAACCGATTCTACCCCATGGAATGGGACCTGTATTGAAAGGGATGTTCCCTGCGTTCACTCAGGCTTTTACGGAAATCGTATTTATTCTGATGCTGACCCAGCATGTACACAGCAATACCAAGCTGACAAAGCCCATCCTGACGGGCTACGCCATTGGCGGACTCATTTTGCTCATCGTGGTCAGTTTATGTGTATTGGTGCTCGGTCCCATGCTCATGGAGACCAAATATTATCCGGCCTTTGTACTGGCACAAAAAATCACCATTGGGAAATTCCTTGAACGCCTTGAAGTGATCCTGACCTTTTTATGGATTATTACCGTGTTCTTCAAGTCCACTATGATCTTCTTTGCCCTAACGAACGGACTGGCCCAATTGCTGCGCCTGAAGGAGAGCCGGATGCTCACCATCCCGCTTAGTATGATTATCATTGTGTGCACGATCTCCAGCACGCCCAACATCACCGTCTACAACCAGATTCTGCTCTTTTACTATCCCTGGTTCGATCTCATCTTCTGCCTCGGTTTACCGCTGTTATTCTTTGTGATTCTACTTGTCCCAGGGAAACGGAAGAAAGGTTCACCTAAAGAAAGCGAGCCCAATGATAAGGATAGAAATACAGCATAAGTAGTTCTGTTTTTGAACTCTCCCCACTAACCCGGTATAATTTGGTAGAGGCAGTCTTTGGAGCTGCACGAAAAAGTAAAAGGAGCTGTGTTATTCGTGTCGATAAAATCAGTACAAATACAGCGTAATGAAACCAAACTTGTGGGATATGCCGCAACAGCGTCGTTGAATCAAGACCTGGAAAATGAAGTTGTCGTAAAGTTACGCGAAGCACTGATAGCCAGACGTCATGAAATCGCCAACCAATTAGACGATACTGGCATCTATCTGGTCCAAGTGTATCCAGATGTCGAATGGACACCGGATGTCCCTTTTGAAAGTATTGTTGCGGTAGCAGTTAGTGAATTCAGTACGTTGAACGATGGATTCATTAGCCATACCTTACCGGCTGGAACCTACGCGAAGATCACCCATACAGGCCCCGAATCGCAAATCGGCGAAACGTATGATGCCATCCGTGAAGCGGATATCGCTGGTGACCGAATGTTTGATTTTGAATACTGGGCGGATATGAGTTCTCCGGAACAAGAAGAGAGTGTTATTGAGATTTATTTGCCTTTGGGGGATTGATTTTCCTCGCTCTGCTGCAGTATAACACGCTACTGCTTCACCGGCTGACAGATGAGGATTGGGAGAAGTAAGCTATTAATTCCAAGCGCGATCTGGTGCGAAGCATGATGATTGTTCGTAGCTTCGCGCTTTCATTTCAATTCCCCTCGCAAAACTTTGAATTGCTTGGAACAACCTTTCGTGCGTTTCCTGAAAGGCTTGAATATTCTGCTTGCTCATGCTTGCATTCTCCAAATCATGAATTCTATGGGATCATGCATGAAGCCAAATAACCAATAGCAGTCTGCAGTACGTTGCAAAATTCACTCCTGATTGTATGGTGCTCGGCTCACCAATTGTTTAACCTTACTCAATAATAAATCATCCTCTTATATGTATTTGGACAATATAAAAAGGACAAGTGACAAATAACTGCACTCATCCCCTTATGTCGCTTCCGTCATATAAAGGTCGCCTATCACCTCATACGCTGTTTCATTATTCAGTTTACTTGCTATAGCACAAGCTGCTGAGGTAATCTCCTGTATTATTAATGTCAACAAGATTCAGACAACAAAGAAGGCATAAAACACCATATAAAAAGTTGCCAAAACTCAGATTTCTAAAAATTAATATCTTATTCTTGTCTAGCTCTAAATCTTTGACCAATTTCTCCGTTAGCGCAACCACTCAAATAATAAATATTGTCCTTATTTATTAGGCTTGAGCAAGTCGTATTCAGTTTTTCTTTTTTACCATTATTGTCTGATCTACTGTCATACGTATATACAATTTGATTGTCTCTATACACAAGGCTATGAAAGATTGGGTCTCCTTCATCTGTATACTTCGCCAATTTAACTTCTGTTTCTACCTTATTATTGAAATCTTTTACAAAGTCATCAAGGTATTCACTATTAAAAATTTCTGAATTTACATAAACTACGTATCCCTTTTTTATTGCATCTTTTGAATTCATTGAATTTGAACAACCAACTACGAAAATTAAAGTTAAGAATAGTAATATAAGAGATTTTAGTATTTTCACATACTCACCCCCTACTAAATTATATATTAAACAAAAAAAAATTATGACAGAGCACAAATAACGTGCTCTATCATAGATTATTATCATTACCCAGTTAATGATAGATGTTTATCATCTCGATTCGCTTTTTTGGAAACCTAATTGGGTGGGTGTACCAAAAGATTAACAAAGAATAGTGCAAAATAATTTGGTTAAGAGGCAAACATGGATTATTGACGGGAATTATAGCGGAACAATGTAGATAAAACTTAATGCAGCTGATACAATTATCTTTCTTGATCTTCCAAGAACAATATGCGTCTTTCGTATTTTTAAAAGAATCATTAAATATCGAAATAAAAGAAGACCAGATATGGGAGCAGGTTGCGAAGAACGATTTTCTATTGAGTTTTTAAAATGGATATGGGAATACCCGAAGACTAAAAAACCAGGAAATTTTAATAAGTTTAGAAGATTTGGCTAAAGAAAAGGTAGTCATTATCTTAAAATCCCCAAAAGAAGTTAAACAATTTCTTGAGAAACAAAATAACATGAAATTGTCCACTTGAAAATCGAAGACCGGCATAACAAAAAACCGCCCTTCATTGGATTTTTTACGAACCCAATAAACAGCGGTGATTTATAGCCTTTTATAAAAACATTTATCGGTTTAGAACACAACATCTCGGATATTTATCGGTATCTTTGCATTACCAAAAACACCGACATATTCTCCACAATCCCTTGCTACGCAAAGATTCTAACCCTCTCAAGAAACCTTATGCTCAATCCGCAGCTTATCAGCCACCATCGCAATGAACTCCGAGTTAGTAGGCTTGGATTTGGAGATATTAATGGTATAGCCAAACAGGTGGCTGATGCTGTCAATGTTACCACGGGTCCAGGCCACTTCGATGGCGTGGCGGATGGCGCGTTCAACGCGGGAAGGTGTGGTTTTGAACTTTTCAGCGATGGCCGGATAGAGCGTTTTGGTGATGGCACCCAGGATTTCGATGTTGTTGTACACCATGGTGATCGCCTCACGCAGGTACTGATATCCCTTGATATGGGCTGGTACGCCGATCTCATGGATGATGGAGGTGATGTTGGCATCCAGGTTCTTACCTTTGGATAATGGCACCACATTAGATCTTGAAGCCGTGAAGCCCGACATACCGGAAGAAGAGGAAGAGGTAATATTAGATTGGACTCCCACCAACTGACGCACCCGGTTCGCAAGAACTTCCATATCGAACGGTTTCAAAATATAATAAGATGCCCCCAGTTGCACAGCTCTTTGAGTAATGTTCTCCTGCCCGAAAGCTGTCAGCATAATGATCTTGGGCTGCGGATTCAGGTCCATTTCGCGTAGACGCTCAAGCACACCCAGTCCGTCCAAATGAGGCATAATAATATCAAGAATAAGGACATCGGGAACTTTACGTGTTTCGCTAAGCATATGCAGCACTTCTTCCCCATTGTACGCGATGCCCGTTACAGTCATGTCTTCCTGTTCTGTAATGTATTCGGCTAGCAAGTTCGTAAATTCCCGGTTATCATCGGCCAACAATATTTCAATATTCTGCACTGGCTGCTTCCTCCTTATTTATACCTGCTATTCGAAAATAACAATTTTGTCTTCTCTCCCTTACGTTTTCGACATCTGGATTGAATTTCCTTCTGTCGAAAATTATTTTTCTTTATTTTTTTTCGGGGTTAGATTATAATTAAATATTTTATTGCAAGGTTCGATGTAGTTCGGTCAGCTTCGACAAAAAATCTTAAGGCTAGATGGCCTTAAGATATTGTGGGAAGCTATTTTGTTGACTGGCTACTCCGGAGTCCCTAAGCATCCATTCGATAAAGCAGCCGTAGCCGGATTTAGGGTCGTTCACGAATACATGGGTGACTGCACCGATCAGACGGCCATCCTGCACAATAGGGCTACCACTCATTCCTTGTACAATCCCGCCGGTCTTGTCGAGCAGACGAGGATCGGTGATCCGCAGAATCAAACCTTTCGTGGCTGGAACCTGCTGTTTAGCTACATGAATGATCTCCACATCGAAACGCTCCACCTGCTGGCCGTCTACAACGGTCAGGATCTGCGCCGGTCCTTCTTTCACATCATTGCTCAGTGCAATCGGAATCGGCTCTTTGTAGAGGCTGTGTTCCGGGTTACGATCCATTTTGCCGAAGATGCCAAAATCCGTATTGCTCTCCACGTTTCCGAGAACCTGGCTTTCCTTGAGAAAATGAGCTCTTTTCTCACCGGGATCGCCGTCCTGGCTCTTGGAAATCGAGGTTACACTGGACTGCACAATATGGCCGCTGCCGACAACAATGGGTGTCCCTGTGTTCATGTCGGTGATGACATGCCCGAGTGCACCATACACTCCTTGCTTGGGAGCATAAAAGGTCAGGGTACCTACCCCTGCTGCTGAATCCCGGATGTAAAGTCCAAGGCGCCACACCTTGTCATTACGGTCGTAGGCGGGTTTGAGCTTGGCGGTATGCTCTTTGCCGCCTCGTTTAAACACAATATTGAGGAATTCGCCTGCTTTACCGGCACGCTCCACAAGCTTGGCTACCTTGGACACTTCATCCAGCTTCACACCGTCAATCGAGGTCATCAGATCTCCGGGCAGCAGCCCGCTGTTCTCACCAGGTGAAATCTTGGAGGCCTGTGCAGTCTGGACCATGTGATGCCCGACAACCAGCACGCCTGCAGATTTGACCTTCACACCAATCGTCTGTCCCCCCGGAATAACCTTTAGCTCCGGATCAATTCCCTTCTGCACCATTTTGGCCTGGTTAGGCTCACGCTCTGGTGAAGAGGCAAAGCTTGTGACGGGTCCCGTTATGCCTGATAAACTGAGAAAGAAGGCAAGTAAAAGGCCGGGCATTAACTTCCTGAGGTTCGGCTTCAATGGCTGTCACGCTCCCTTTTGCTTCTTTCGCTTGACGAAAAAGGTGGTCGCCAATTGCGTACCTATAAGATAACCTTGCCCCCAGGCTTTTATTACTGTCAATCATTGTCCCGCTTACCCTGCGCAGCCTTGCTGGCCCCCGCCAGATTAAGCATTTCCTGCGCATGATGCAGTGTCTTTTCGGTAATTTCCACGCCACCCAACATCCGGGCTAGCTCCTTTACCCGTCCATCCTCGGTCAGGGCTTCTACCTCGGTCATGGTCCGCTCATCCTCCACCTTTTTACGGATCAGGTACTGATGATCGGCCATGCAAGCAACCTGTGGTAAGTGAGTAATGGAGAACACCTGGCAGGAAGAAGACAGCTTAAACAGCTTATCTGCTATGGACTGTGCTGCACGGCCGCTTACACCGGTATCCACCTCGTCAAAGATCAGTACAGGAATGGCGTCGGTCCGGGCAAAAATACTCTTCATCGCCAGCATAATCCGCGACAGCTCACCGCCAGAGGCGATTTTGCCGAGTGGGCGCAGTGGCTCCCCGGGGTTTGGGGAGATCATGAACTCCGCACTGTCGATCCCTTGTCTCGTTAAGCGAATACGCTGGCCTTGATATTCAATACCCCGTGGGTCCTCGAGCGTCTCCAATCTGACTTTGAGTGAGGTCCGCTCCATCTGCAGATCCTTCAATTCGCCTTCCACCTGGGTTGCCAGATCGTCCGCACAGATCCGTCTTGCCTCGGTTAGCTCAACAGCTGCATCCATTAAAACTGCAAGCAGCTCATCTCGCTTCGCAGTCAATTTCTCAAGATACTCGTCCTTATTCTCCAATAAATCGGTTTCCCGATGAATTTGTTCATAATAAGCCAGAATCTGCTCTACACTGTCCCCATACTTGCGGCGCAAGCCGGTAATCAGGTCCAACCGGTTCTCGATATCCTCCAGCCGCTGTGGGTTGAATTCGATATCTTCACGGTAGTCGCGAAGCTGAAAGGCCGCATCCTCCAATTGATAATAGGAAGACTGCAGCTGCTCCAGAATGCTCTTCAAGCCTTTTTCATCATAACGAACGGCATCTTCCAGCCTTGAAATGACTTTTCCAATCGATTCCAGTCCCTGACGATCATACAGCAGTTCGTATGCACCTGATACGGAATCCATCATTTTCTCACTGTGGGATAGTTTGACCCTTTCTTCGGAAAGTAATTCATCTTCTCCCGGTTTTAAGGCCGCCGAAGAAATCTCCTCCAGTTGAAAACGATACAAGTCCAGCATCTGGTATGCCTTTTGACTGGATTCCTGTAGTTCCCGTAGTTCTCTTTCCACCTTAGCAAAAGCGGTATACCGCTCCTGATACACCGCTTTAAGCGGCCCAATAATCGCATCGCCGTAAGTATCCAGCAATCCGAGATGGCGTTCCGCCTTCAGCAGATTCTGATGCTCGTGCTGGCCGTGGATGTTGACCAATTGTTCCCCTATTTCCCGCAGCATGCTGAGGTTGACCATCTGTCCGTTCACACGTGATGTACTCTTGCCCTGCAAGGTGATCTCACGCCGGATGATGAGGTGCTCCTCCTTCTGTGCCCCGATGCCCAGTCTGTCCAGCGTTTCCCACACCGGATGACTGCTGGGCAGACTGAACAAGGCTTCCATCTCTGCCTTCTCACAGCCGTAACGAATGGAATCACCGGACCCGCGTCCGCCGGCAATCAGACCCAGCGCATCAATAATAATGGATTTACCTGCACCGGTCTCACCGGTAAGCACATGAAATCCAGGGAAAAAATGAACATCCACCGCCTCCACGACGGCCAAATTGCGGATTGATAACGTTTCTAACACGAAAAGAAACACCTCCGAAAAGTCATGCCATTGGCTGTTGATTAATGCTTTACGATTACGAAATATAACCCATAATCTGCGAAATCACCGTTTTGCTGTCTTCGGGCTGGCGGCAAATAATGAGGATGGTGTCATCCCCGGAAATGGTTCCCATAATCTGCGGCCAATCAATATTGTCGATCAAAGCGGCGACGGAATTTGCCGTACCGGGCAAACACTTCATTACAACCAAATTACCGGAAAAATCAATCTGTACGAAGTTGTCCACCAGCACGCGCTTGAGCTTCTGAACCGGATTATAACGCTGGTCCGTTGGAAGTGAATATTTATATCTGCCGTCATCCATCGGCACCTTGATCAGCAGGAGCTCCTTGATATCACGAGACACCGTAGCCTGGGTTACCTGAAAACCGGCGTCGCGCAGTGCTTCAACTAGCTCGTCCTGTGTTTCTATTTCCTTTTGCGTAATAATCTCACGAATCTTGATATGTCGTTGTCCCTTCATTGTTGCCTCCCGTATTTAAAAAATTAAGCTTAATTGGATTCACCATCGTCTTTACCGAGCTCAATCACATGGATTGCCGCAGCCGCCATATTGACATACAGCACACCGCTGCATTCGGGGTAGATCAGCAGATAAGGCAGCAAATAATCACGCAGCCCGCTGCCGGTGAAATCCAGCGGCTTGCGGGGGCGGGCAAGAATCACCATATAGAAGGACCCGTCCTCTTTAGCAGCAACATAATCGATAAATATCCTGCTGTACATCGCCGCTCCATTGACCCGGAATGACAGAGGAATCTTCAATTTGCCGCCAATCACCTCGTACCCAGCCTCTTCCAGATAATCGATGGCCGGGTGCGGGAGAATATCCTTATTTATCGGAATCTTATCTTTTATTAATGAACGCGGAGAGCCCTCCAGCCATACATACAATCTGTATAACAAGCCAATGGCAACCGCGATCCCAATCACCGTCATGACGATCTTGTCAGAGCTACCTGCCATATCCATCACCTCGGAGATTTATTCGCGCGTCCCCCTGCAAAATCCTCCCCAATGACAAAAGAAACTCACCGTCGTGAGTTTCCATGAGTTGTATTGACACTAAATGTGGCGTTAGCCTCCTTGATGACCTTATCGGCCAGCACAGCAAAGCTGACGTCAGCAGACGAAGCTTCCACACTAGCAGATGGTTCTCCGGCTTCCACTGCCGCAGTCTCGCTAACCGGCTCAAGCCGCCAGTGAGCCAGGAACTCCACATTGCCCTCACCGCCAGTAATCGGCGAGAAAGTCAGGTTCTGAAGACTATAGCCCAGTCCGGCTGCCATTGAAAGCACATTGACCAGCACTTCCTTATGTACAGCAGGCTCACGAACTACGCCCGACTTCCCTACCTTCTCCCGCCCTGCTTCAAACTGCGGCTTGATCAACGCGGCAATATCTGCCGGACGATTCAACAGCGCCATCAGCGGCGGGAGAATGATTTTGAGGGAAATGAATGATACATCGATGCTGGCAAAATCGGGCACTGGCCCCTTAAGGTCCGGGGGCGTCATATAACGGAAGTTGGTCCGCTCCATAACACTCACCCGTTCATCGTTGCGCAGCGACCAGTCCAACTGGTTGTAGCCGACATCAATGGCATAGACATGACTGGCACCATTCTGCAACGCACAGTCCGTAAACCCTCCGGTGGAAGAACCAATATCCAGCATATTCCGTCCGGTAAGATCAATCCCAAAGGTACGGAGTGCTTTCTCCAGCTTCAACCCACCTCTGCTAACATAAGGATGGACAGCCCCTTTGACCTTCAGCACGGATTCGCGCGGCACCTTCATGCCCGGCTTCTCGATCCGCTCTTCATCCGCGAGAATTAGGCCAGCCATAATGGCGGCCTTGGCTTTTTCACGACTTTCAAAATACCCCTGCTCCACGAGCAGTACATCTATCCGTTCTTTACGGTGTTCCATGGTCATCTCCCATTGTACAAAGGATGCAATTGCAGCTTCCGGTCTTCTCAGGAAGACGAAGTGTTCTTGTAAGAAAAGGCGCGCAGAGCGATCATCGACTTGATACGTTTGCACAGTGCTTCAACGGTAAGTCCCGCAACCTGGCGCTGATCTTTGATCGAACCATGCTCCACGAAAATGTCCGGCACACCCATTGGATGAACTCTGACATCGTATAGTTCATGCTCCGCGTAGAATTCCAGCACAGCGCTGCCCAAGCTGCCGGCTTGACTTGCTTCTTCCAGTACGACCATGCTTGTTCCGGCATGAGCGAGGTCCAGCAGCATCGAGTTGTCCATCGGTTTCAGGAAACGTGCATTGACCACGCCAACCTGAATACCTTCACGCTTCAGCAGCTCTGCTGCTTCCTCTGCAAGCTGGATCATTGGTCCACAGGCTACAACCGCGTATTCATCTCCCGGACGCACCCGTTCCCAGGTACCAATCGGTATGGTGTGCAGCTCTTCATCAAGAGAAACACCCGTGCCATTGATCCGTGGATAACGATAAGCAATCGGGCCGTCATTATACTCTATCGCCGTCTTCATCATATGGCGCAGCTCATTCTCATCCTTAGGCATCATCAGTACGATGTTCGGAATATGACGCATAAAGGCAATATCATATACCCCTTGATGTGTCTCCCCATCGGCGCCGACAAAACCGGCCCGGTCGATCGCGAACATGACATTTGCATTATGACGGCAAATATCATGCACAATCTGGTCATAGGCCCGTTGCATAAAGGTGGAATAGACCGCGAATACCGGCTTCATACCCTCCATCGCCAATGCAGCACAAAGAGTAGCAGCATGCTGTTCAGCAATGCCGACATCAATCATCCGGTCCGGGAATTCCTTGGCAAACGGGAACAGACCAGATCCGCCTGGCATTGCAGGCGTAACGGCAACCAGACGCTTATCTTCACGGCCCAGCTCGATCAGCGTTTTGCCAAATACTTCGGTGTACATCGGATTGCCGACCGCTTTAAGCACCTGGCCGGATTCGATCTTATAAGGAGAAATCCCGTGCCATTTATAAGAGTCGGCTTCCGCTGGCTTGTAGCCCTTACCCTTCGTAGTAAGCACATGCACAAGCACAGGGCCGTTGACATTATCGGCCTGGTGGAAGGCTTCGATCACTTTCTCCAGATCGTGGCCATCTACAGGTCCAAGATAAGTAAAGCCCAGCTCTTCAAAAAGAACACCAGGAACCATCATATATTTAAGGCTGTCCTTCACCCACTCCGCCGTCTTGGCGAGGCGGTCCCCGATGGCAGGGATTTTCTTGAGCAGTCCTTCAACTTCGTCTTTAGCGCGCAAGTAGTGGCGGTCTGAACGGATCTTGCTCAAATAATTGTGCATCGCTCCGACATTCGGCGCAATGGACATTTCATTGTCGTTCAGAATTACCATTAGTTTACGCTTTTCGTGTCCAATATGATTCAGTGCTTCAAAAGCCATACCGCCTGTCAAAGCTCCGTCGCCGATCACTGCGATCACCTTGTTGTCTTCGCCTTTCAAATCCCGGGCCATCGCCATGCCCATGGCTGCTGACAACGAGGTGCTGCTATGTCCGGCTTCCCAGACATCATGCTCACTCTCAGATCGCTTGACGAATCCGCAGAGCCCCTCGTGCTTGCGCAGCGAATCGAAGCGATCCTTGCGACCAGTCAATATTTTGTGGACATAAGCCTGATGCCCAACGTCGTATATCATTTTGTCCCAGGGACTATCATAGCAGTAATGCAGGGCCAGCGTGAGCTCCACGACTCCCAAGTTAGATGCAAGATGCCCTCCGGTTACAGACAGCTTTTCAATCAGGAAATGACGAATTTCCTCCGCAAGAACACCGAGTTCTTCGATTGATAGCATTTTCAACTGCGCAGGCTCATTTATTTGTGGAAGCAGCACGTGTATTCCCCGCTTTCCTAGTTGTTGTAAAATATATAAATCCCATTATAACACAAACGAAACGGCTGTCGAAGTACAGCCGTTTCCGTATTTGATTCTAATGATCCCGCTTCATGAGATAATCGGCGATCTCCAGCAGCCTGCTGGCGTCGGTGAAACCGCCGCCCAGCACGGCTTTACGGGCTGCCAGCGTCAATCGCTCCACCTCGGATTTCGAAGCCTCAATCCCGATAAAAAAAGGATAAGTGACTTTTTGCTGCTCGATGTCACTGCCTGTTTTTTTGCCGAGCTTGCCTTCGTCGCCGATCAGATCCAGAATATCGTCCTGAACCTGAAAGGCCAGTCCAATATTTGTTCCAAACTCCCGTAGGGCAGCCAACTGCTGCTCATCTGCGCCCGCGATCCGTCCTCCGGCCAAGAGCGAGAAAATAAACAGATCGCCAGTCTTGTGTTCATGGATGTAGCGAAGCTGCTCTAAGTTGGTCAAGCCTTGCTCACCCTCCATGTCGGCCACTTGACCGCCGACCATTCCGCGGGGACCGGCCATTTCAGCCAATTCCTCTACAATGGCAAGCGAGCTCTCCGCCGGAATACCATGGCGCCGCGTAGCTTGTACAATACTGTAGAACGCGTGGGTCAGTAGTGCGTCTCCGGCCAAAATGGCTGTCGCTTCGCCGAACACCTTGTGATTCGTCAACTTGCTGCGCCGGTAATCATCATTGTCCATGGCTGGCAGGTCGTCATGCACCAGTGAATACGTATGTACCATTTCGATGGCTGCGGCCACAGGCAGCGCTGCAGTTCGAGATCCACCCAGTGCTTCACAAGCCGCGACGACAAGCAGTGGCCGCAGGCGTTTGCCCCCGGCCATCAGCGAATACTGCATCGCCTTATGCAAGTTATCGGGGACAAACCATGCTTCTGGGATGGTGGTCTCCAATTCTGTAGTGACCAGATCATTAATTATCGCAATGTAGGACTCAATGGGTTCCCGCAGGGGCTCCCCGGCGTTCCCTTCAGGACTGCTGTCAAAAGGACTCATCGCCGACCCCTTCCAGACCGCCAAACGGCTTCTTGCGCAGTTCGCCGTCTTCTTCTACTATCATCTCAATCTTGCGTTCTACCTGCTCAAGCTTGTTACCGCACAGCTGGGACAGCTTCATCCCCTGCTGAAATAAATCGATGGCCTTTTCCAGGGGGACATCGCCGTGCTCAAGCTCCCGCACGATTTCCTCCAGACGGTCCATCGCTCCTTCAAAATCCAGTTCCGCTTCCTTTGTCATCGTCTTTGCCATCCTCCTTCATTCCCCATACCTGGCAATTCAGTTCACCATCATTCAGCTTGACCACCACAAGGTCACCGAGCGCTACATCGTTAAGCGACTTGACCAAGTGCTGTTGTCCTTCATCGTAGACGAGGCTGTAGCCTCTCGACATGACTTTGAGCGGGCTTAGCGCGTCGAGGTGGCGCATCTCCGCCACAAAGCTCGAGCGCTTGTCCCGCAGCCGTGCCCCTATGGCGCCGATCAGTTCGCGGCGCAAGCCTTCGGCGCGCTGCCTGGCGGCGACCACGCCATCACGCGGATGGAAGCGCTGCAGGCTGTGCCGCAGCACCGCTTCACGCTCGCGCGCGCGCCGCAGGCGCGCATCCGCCGCGCTGGAAAGGCGCTGGCGCAGCATGTCGAGCTGCTGCGTATGCTGCAGCAGATACCGGCGCGGGTTGACCAGCACCGGCGACCGCTGCAGCGAAGCCAGCCGCTCGCGCCCGCGCTGGGCGCGCCGCTGCAGCCCCTGGCGCAGCCTGCGCTGCTGCTGGCGAAGCTGCGCCGCCAGCTCGGCGGCATGCGGCACCGCCAGTTCCGCCGCCGCTGTAGGCGTCGCCGCCCGGAGATCGGCGGCGAAGTCGGCAATCGTGAAATCGGTCTCGTGGCCAACGGCCGAGATGACCGGAATATCCGATGCCGCAATCGCACGGGCGACGATCTCCTCGTTGAACGCCCAGAGCTCCTCCAGGGAGCCACCACCGCGGCCAACGATCAAGACGTCTGCTTCACCCATAGCGTTCAGTGTCTTGATCGCCTTTACGATGGAAGGCGCAGCGCCTTTGCCCTGCACCGTCACCGGGTACAGCACAACTGCGGCTTGCGGGTATCTCCGCTGAAGCGTGATCATAATGTCCCGCACGGCTGCGCCGGTCGGGGAAGTTACGACCCCGATGCAGCGAGGCAGCCTTGGTAGTGGAGACTTGCGTTCCGCCGCGAACAACCCCTCTTGCTCCAGCTTTGCCTTCAGCTGTTCATAAGCAAGATACAGACTGCCAATGCCATCCGGCTGCATGTGCGTTGCATAGAACTGGTATTGCCCATCCCGCTCATATACAGTCACATTGCCTCTGGCAATAACCCGGGAGCCTTCCTTTGGCACAAAGGGTAAACGCTGATTGTGGGACGCGAACATGATCGCCTTGATACGGCTGCTCTCGTCCTTCAGTGTGAAATACATATGTCCGCTGCCGTGATGTGTAAAGTTGGAGATTTCACCACGTATCCATACATCCGACAGAAGATGATCCGAGTCCAGCTTCATGCGGATGTAACGGTTAAGTTCCTTAATGGAATAGACTTGCCGCTCTGCCGCCATGATTCCTACCTATTCCAGTCCGTGACGGCGTTTCGCTGCAATCAGCGTATTCCCCATCAGCATCGTAATCGTCATAGGGCCCACGCCGCCCGGTACGGGTGTAATATGGCCAGCAACTTCTTTCGCACTTTCATAGTCAACGTCACCGGCAAGTTTGCCAGAGTCCAAACGGTTCATACCGACATCAATGACGATAGCGCCCGGCTTCACAAAGGATGCATCAATGAAATTAGCACGTCCAATCGCGACTACCAAGATATCAGCCTGACGGCTGAGCTCCGCAATGTTAGCTGTACGGGAATGACACATAGTAACCGTAGCATTCTCACGTTGCAACAGCAGGGATACCGGCTTGCCAACAATATTACTGCGACCGATAACCACGGCATGCTTACCGGAAATCTCGGTTCCCGTACGCTTGATCAACTCTATGACACCAGCAGGTGTACATGGAAGAAGGCTATCATCGCCAATAACCAGATTACCCACATTCACCGGATGGAAACCGTCAACATCCTTTTCCACAGCAATCGCATCAATAACGGCTTTTTCTTCGATATGTCCCGGCAATGGCAATTGCACAAGAATTCCGTCAATGTCATCACGTTGATTCAACTGTTCTACCAGTGCCAGCAGATCTTCCTGCGAAGTCGAGGCATCCAGTCTATGTACTTCGGAATGGAAGCCTAAGCTAATGCAGGATTTCTCCTTATTGCGAACATATACTTGCGATGCTGGATCTTCCCCTACAAGCACAACGGCAAGGCCTGGCTTAACCCCGCGTTCCACGAGCCCAGCAACCTCCCGGGCAATGTCGATGCGAATTTCGTCGGATACTTGTTTACCACTGATGATTGCTGCTGTCATGAAAATCTCTCCTCTTTGGTAGGCTTTGATTGATTTTATATTATAAATTGAACCTGTTTTGGGGCTCAAGTCAAAATCAGAGGTCAACATTAAAGTTCTTTCCTGATTCTAAAGATAACTCCTAATTCCAGCTTAATTTATTTAAAAAAAGTTAATAGCTCTACGCAAAACATGGCGTGCTTTCAAAACCTGAGCTTGCAATGCTGAGTTTCGGAACAAAGGCAATATTCCACCTTAAAACTTGGGAATTCCGGTGTGTAATGTACATTAAGAGCAATAACCGTAATTAATCTAAAAGCTTTACTTCTCTAAGACTAAAGTAGAACATTTTAGCATACGATAATGCTCCTAAATCATACATTCACCTGTTTCTTGCTAAATTAGCATCCTCAACGTTAAATCAATTATTGAAGATGATCCGCTTTGAGTGTGTCCAATTCCTGAATCATCTTACCCAGTACCCCGTTGACGAACTTGCCGGAATCCTCGGTACCGAAATGCTTGGCCAGATCAATGGCTTCGTTGACGGAGACCTTGGCAGGAACATCGCTTGCGAATACCATTTCAAAAGTCGCCAGACGCAAAATTTGGCGGTCCACACGCGACAGACGGCTCATTTGCCAGCCCTTCAAGTAATATTCCAGCATGTCATCGATCGCTACCTTGTGCTCCCAAACGCCATTCACATGGTCTACTACATAGTGCTTCAGTTCAATCTCATCGGTAATGACACGTTCCGTCTCATTCTCCTCCGAAGCTTCTTCCAGCAGCATTTCTACCGCCTCAGCACTGTCCACATCATTCATTTCCATTTG
Source organism: Paenibacillus sp. NPDC058177 (assembly GCF_042883835.1). NCBI lineage: Bacteria > Bacillati > Bacillota > Bacilli > Caryophanales > Paenibacillaceae > Paenibacillus > Paenibacillus sp. NPDC058177. Next base: position 175,064 of record NZ_JBHVVB010000002.1, read on the forward strand.
GTACAGGCTTTGTACAATAATTTCTCTAGCTAAACGTCTCTTCATGTGTTCCTCCTAAAATCTTGTTTCGCATATCTTTATTTTAAGCCCAAATTCAGCACATTCTATCCCTATATAGGACACAGATATTATCGCAACTGCGACAAGAGCCTTCTCTCCACAAAAAAACCGCGTGATCTTTCTTCCGGGGCAACGAACATCAACAGACCTGCAATTCCTGCTTCGGGAGAAAGACTATCGCGGTTCATTTGAAAGGACGCCAGCGTCCAGACAACCACTCTACCAGCTCCTGCCATCTAACCATAGGAGACTGCGCGTGATCGTCCTTCCTTTTGCCAAGCGTATATCCGATGAACACTACCAGTGCAAAGAACAGCATATCCCAAAAACCACTAATCAAATAAATCAAACCGAGAATGACCCCGAAGGAGACTCCGGCGATCCTACCCCCGTGACTTTCCCATACTTCTCTCCAGGACATAGGGGAAACCCACCTCTATTCCACTCGACTTTTGAAGCTTGGAGACTGTGACAGGTTGGCAATATATACGGACACATCCGCGACCGGTATGCCAGTCGTTTCCTGCACGAAATCATGCACCTGACGCTGAACTTCCGTGGTCAGCAGCGGGAGCGAATGCTCTCCGTCCACTACCGCGCGGATCATGATTTCCAGACCCGCCTGAGAGACGCGGATACGCGACTTCAGATCGCGGATGCCTTTCACCTTACCGGCAGCCTTGAGACTGAGGTTCTCAATCGTTTCCATGGAGATCTGGATATCCCCATACTCTGTGCGCTGATCCACCGAAGGCAAAGTTGCCCGGTCGCGTCGCATGGAGATATAGAAGAAACGAATGCTGAGCAAGAACAGGATCACTGAGATCGTGATCGCAACAATGTAAACTGCCGGCCCATCCTTAATCTCCACCGTTCTGGGGATGGCTCCGCTCAAGAGGAGGATGGCAATTACAGATAATATTCCGATGCTAAGGCTGTAGATGAACAGCAGAAGCCTGTCCAAAATTTTTGCCACGAGTCTCATAACCTCCTTAAATTAGAGTAAACCCTCGACGTTGCTGTCGGGGGTTTATAGAAGAACGGGTGGCTATTATTTCACGCGAAGCACGGCTTCGACATCCTCGTTCTTTTCTACAGTGGTGCTCTTGAACTGCACATCATGAATATGAACATTGACTTCCACAACGGTAAGTCCAGTCATGGTCTCGATGGAACGCTTAACATTGCGCTGAATCTCCGCCGCCACTTCAGGAAGACGGTTGCCGTACTCGATGATTACGGATACATCCACCGCTGCCTCGCGTTGACCAACCTCTACCTTCACACCTTTGGACAGGTTCTTGCGTCCGAGAAGCTCCACAATTCCTCCAGCAAATCCACCGCTCATACCGGCTACACCTTTAACTTCTACTGTAGCCAAACCTGCGATTACCTCGATTACTTCCGGGGCAATTTGGATTTCACCGATTTCCGTCCGTTCGAATTCCGTCGGCAATGTACTCATCTTAGCCTTCACACCTTTCAACATGTTGTTCATGATTTCAAGCTTAAAGCACGTCTCTTATTAAACATACTATATCATTTGGCGAACTTTATGACAAACAAAGCAAAGTCGTCCTAAACTTCATACTCTTCCAGGAATTTAATGTCAAAATTCCCGTCCAAGAACACAGGATGTTCAAGCAGTTTTTGATGGAACGGAATCGTCGTATGAATACCTTCCACCGCGAACTCGCCCAGAGCGCGCTTCATCTTCGCAATAGCTTCCTGGCGGGTCGGTGCCCAGACAATCAGCTTTGCAATCATGGAATCATAGAATGGCGATATGGTATACCCGGGATAAGCGCCACTGTCTACGCGAACGCCAAGACCACCCGGTGGCAGATAAAAGCCGATTTTGCCCGGTGAAGGCATGAAATTCTTCTCAGGATCTTCGGCATTGATCCGGCATTCAATGGACCAGCCGTTAATGACAATATCCTCTTGCTTGAAGGAAAGCGGATTGCCTTCAGCTACGGAGATCATTTCTTTGATAAGGTCAACACCGGTAACCATTTCTGTAACCGGGTGTTCAACTTGAATCCGGGTATTCATTTCCATGAAGTAGAAATTACCATCCGGACCTAGCAGAAATTCCAGTGTACCTGCTCCGGAATAGTTCACGGCAAGCGCCGCACGTACGGCCGCATCACCCATGGCCTCACGAATTTCCGGTGTCAGTACGGCGCAAGGCGCTTCCTCCACCAATTTCTGACGGCGACGCTGCACAGAGCAGTCCCGTTCGCCCAGATGGACAACATTGCCATGCTTATCAGCAATAATCTGTATTTCGACATGCTTCATTCCCGTCAGGAATTTCTCCAGATAGACTCCGGCGTTACCGAAGGCTTTCTGTGCTTCCTGCTGGGCTGCAGTAATCTGCTTCACCAAGGATTCTTCATCCTCAGCAATCCGGATGCCCTTGCCTCCGCCGCCCGCTGTTGCCTTAACGATGATCGGATACCCGATCTCACGGCCCAGCGTTACAGCTTCCTCTACATCACCCACAAGGCCATCAGAACCCGGGATAACCGGAACTCCGGCCTGCTTCATGGTGTCTTTCGCCACAGCCTTGTCACCCATACGCGTAATCGCTTCCGGGGAAGGCCCGATAAAGGTAATATTGCAAGACTCGCAAATCTCCGCAAAATCAGCGTTCTCCGCGAGAAATCCGTATCCCGGATGGATAGCATCGCATTCGGTCAACGTGGCAACACTCATAATATTAGTAAAGTTCAGATAGCTGTCCTTGGATGGCATCGGTCCAATGCAGTAGGCCTCATCTGCCAGACGGACATGCAGTGAGTCCCTGTCGGGCTCGGAATAGACCGCCACGGTGGAAATGCCGAGTTCACGACAGGCCCGGATAATGCGGACCGCTATTTCTCCACGGTTGGCAATCAGCACTTTTTGAATGTTCATGCGTTTCCTCCCAAAAGTATTGCGGAGCCTTAGCTCCGCATGATTTACGGCATATTATTCCGGTTTAACCAAGAACAGCGGCTGGCCGTATTCCACAAGCTGGCCGTTCTCGACCAGAACGGATACGATTTCGCCTTTCACTTCCGCTTCCAGTTCATTCATCAGCTTCATAGCTTCGATAATGCATACTGTTGTCTTGGCATTGACACGGTCGCCGACAGATACAAACGACGGCGTTTCAGGAGATGCGGCACTATAGAAGGTACCGACCATCGGAGACACGATTGTATGTAATGTGCTTTCTGCAGGAGTAGACGGAGTCTGTACCTGAACAGGTGTCTCAATTACAGTTGGCTGGACCGCTGGTTGCTGCGGAACAGGCTGTTGCAGAACAGGCTGCGTCAGAGGATAGGCATAAGGAACCGCTGTTCCGTCGGCCTCAGGGCGTTTCGGTTTGCGGATAGCCAGTTTCATTCCTTCGCTGTCAATCTCCAGCTCATGTACGGAGGATGTCTGGTCCAGCAATTTGATCAATTCCTTAATTTCGCTTAATTTGAACATAAAATCAGTTCACTCCTTCAGCTTTCTCTCGAAACCGCTCTTCTTCGCGGACAAGATAACTTTAAGTATTATATCATAAACGCTAGAAATGGAAAGAGCCCGGGATAACCCGAGCTCTTTCGCTATTTTCTTTGTTTTTTCTCATCGTTTACTGCTGGGAGACGTATTGCACGCTGACCTTGTCCTGAGTGACACTAAGTTCCTTCATGACCAGGTCTACAATGCTCACCGCCTGCTTCACATCCAGCTTGTCACTCTGAACGATCACTTTGTAGAAATTGTTACTGTCTTCCTTGACGATGGCCTCGCCATATTTTTGTTGAAGCTGCTCTTCGATGTTAGTGATTTTGGACTCTTTGTCTTCCAGCGCATGCAACTGTTCTTGAGCTACAGCATTCTCAGCTGGCGTCTTATCCATATCGTTGATCAGAGCCATCAGATCGCGGTATTGCTTCTGATTATTTTGCTCACGCTCGTACATGTAATTGTTGAATAAACTGCTTGCAGAGACACTTTGAGACGCGACTTCGTCCAGGACATCGGCATCTTTCTTGGCTGGTGTTTTCTCATCTGCTACTGCGGTTTTCTTATCGGTACTCTTGTCGCTGCTGTTCTTGCTGTCAGCAGTTGTTTTGTTACCGTCAGATTTTTTATCCCCCGCAGCTGATTTATCGGTTGTCTTGTCTGAAGCATCGGTGCTAGCTGCTGCATTATTGCTGTTATCGGCAGCTTTGTTGCTGTCATCAGTAGTTGCTGCTGTGCTGTCATCTAATGCTGCAGGGTCTTGTGCTGTTGTCTGAGCGGTAGCATCTACATCGCCGGTAACATCACCTTGGGTCACAACTTCATTGACCTCGAAGCCTTTATCAAGAGCAGTATTTGCGGAGGTTCCCTTAGCTGCGCCATCCACCTGCATGCTGCCCGCCGTCTCCTTCGGAACTGAAGCACCAGAGTCTTCTGTGAATAAATAATACGCGGATAAGACCACCATCAAGCTGAGCATCGATACTAACCAAATCGTTTGTCTTTTGCCGTTCATTCCTTATTCCTCCTTTTATGCTTTCCTTCTTCTATTCCTGCTTGCGCGGCACTACGGAAATCCTGTAGCTCGGTACATTCAGACCCTTCTGGACTGCCTGCTCAATCAAGCTGCGGACAACCTTGTTCTCTGCTCCTTTGGCCACTACCAGCACACCGCGCACCTGAGGTTTAACCCGCTTGGTTATGATCGGGGTCTGATCCCCGGACTGGGTGTAGGTTACGATCTCGCCGTCTCTTGTGTACTGCGTCGTATGGCGCTTTCCCCCGTTGGCATCCGTCTCTTCACTGCTCTGCTGAGAGTCTTTGACATCTCGTTGCACGACGATTTCCTCGGTAGAATCAACTGTGACCATAATATCCACTGTCCCCACACCGACGATTTTCTCCAGAATTTCCTTGGTGCGGTCTTCCATAGCCTGTTCTATGCCGGAAAAAGAATTGCTGACCGCCGGATCAGCTTGCTGGATAGTAGCCTGTGAACTACCGGAGCCGGGCGGCTCCCGCCCTGTATTCTCGCTGTCAATCTTCTTCACATTTACAAAAGAATTAAACAGCATGATCGCAGCGCCCAATAAGCCCAGAATAATCAGCCAGCGGAATGTATGGCTCCGCTTCGGGCTTCCCTGTCCGCCCCCGGCCCACTGTTCCAGCTTTTTCAACCAGTTGCCCATCCCTGTATCCCTCCTTCATTGTTCGGCATATTGTCGATGCTTGACCTCACAGCTTTGTGTCGCCTGCGCTTTGATCTTGTATGTGGATGACCTCCGGATCGAGATCCCATTTTTGCTTCAGCAGCTGAGTAATTAACTTTGCTTCTTCCTTTGACTCCCCGCTCTCGTCGACACTGCCCTTTACTCCCGTGTGCCCGGTTTGGGCTGGCGCTGCACTTGGTATTCCCCCTATAGACACCTCTACAGCTTCCACAGGGGCGATGACAATCGGCTGGGAGACCGCTGCGCCGGAAGCACCTCCCTCCCCCTCTGAAGGGGATTGGGCTGCAGGCAGCGCTACCGTTACACCTGAGATCACCGGGACGTCTCCACCGTTGCCCCCAGGCGGCTTGCCCATCGCCAGCGAGACAGTTACACGGACACCCCGGACGCCCATTTCACTTGCGATCTGATCTCGCATCTGTCCAGCTACTTCCTCGGCCGCCAGCTTGAGACTCTGCTCCTGACGGCCCTGGGCTAACTTCTGTCCGTCCGCCAAAATCTTTTCCAGCGAATCCGTCCCCTTGCCAGTGCTTGTGAACATTCCGCCTGTCTTCTCTTGCTGACTCATCGCCAAGCTAAGCTCCTTAGCAGCGTCTCCCTTCAGCAAGGAGACGACGGGGTTCAACAGGGTGAGCAGTATCAACAGGCTGAGCACCAGTCTGGCATAACGCTCCATGGACTTGCTAGGAAGCAGCAACTCCACGAAAGCCGCCAGCAGTACTACAAGGATGATCTCACGCAGCCAATCGCTTAACCAAGTCATCGTCTCCCTCCCAAAAGTGTGCTGCTGATGCTGCATCCCGGAATCCTCTGCTGCAATCCGGCTTCAGAAGCACCGCCTGCACTCACCTCATCATTACCGTGACATTGCCTGCGGTCAGCATAATCGTGACGGCCAGGAAGAACATCAGCGAGACTGCAGCCAAGGCGGCGAACACATACACCATACTTTTTCCAATCGTCTGCAGGCAGGTTACGATTGGTGTCTCGCCGAGCGGCTGCATAACAGCGGCAGCAACATTGTAGATGAGTGCAAGCACCAGGATTTTGATTGCCGGAAACGCACAGAGGAACAAAATAATGATAACTCCCGACAATCCAATGGCGTTCTTCACCAGCAGTGAAGCAGAAATGACGGTGTCCGTGGCATCCGCGAACATTTTACCGATGACCGGAACAAAATTTCCCGTTATATACTTTGCAGCCCTGATCGTAACCCCGTCAGTGACCGAGCTGGTAATGCCCCTGACGGATATGACGCCCAGAAACACAGTCAGCAGTACCCCCAGCAGCCCGGCACCGATATTGCGCAGCAGATTGGCCAGTTGGGTAAGCTTGTATTTCTCGGACAACGAACTGACCAGATGCAGCACGGCCGAGAAGAATAGCAGCGGGAAAACCATGGTGTGAATCAAGGTGCCGACCGTATGGATCATGAACACAATTAGTGGATGAGTGACCGAGACCGTGATGATATTCCCCATGGAAGCGAGAAGCGCGAAGAGCAGAGGAATCATCGCCATCATGAAATCAATCATCCTGTCGATCGCGTCCTTGGCATAACCGATAGCAATATTGAAACTGTTAACGGCAATGACGAGCACTACCATATAACAGAGGGTATACGCGACTTTACTGACGGTTTTACGTTCAAAAGCGGTCTGCAGCGTCTCCAGGATCATGCTCATCACACTGATCATGACAATGGTGACGAGGAGCTTGCCGTTATACAGTACCTCGTGCCACATGTACGCCCCTAGACCTGACAGCACCCCTTTCATGCTGAGTCCCTTGTCACCTGGCAGCAGCATATCCATGAGGGAAGGGGTGGCCCCGTCCGGGAAAAATCCGCCGTAATCCTTCATCAGCTGATCCCAGTATTTGTCCACTTTATCTTTGGGAAGGCTCTCTACCTGGCTTTTCACCCATTGATCCACCGGCGATGAGCTTCCTGCTGGAGTAGGCGCTGGCGAAGCAGCGGCGCTCCCGGCACACCACAGCATCACGAGGCAGGGGAGCAGAAGCAGTATGATTTTGAACGGCGGAGGGCGAAACTTGCGGCGCTCCGGCATGGCTTCTCCTCCCTGTTCCTCTTTCGCGTTCGTAGTTATTTAAGACCCTATGCGGGCAAAAGCTTCATGACCGTTTCAATAATAATGCTGATAATGGGCACGGCCAGCACCATGATCAGTATTTTTCCAGCCAGCTCAATCTTTGAGGCAATCGATTCCTGGCCTGCATCACGCACCACCTGGGCGCCAAATTCGGCAATGTAGGAAATCCCGATAATTTTGAAGATGGTCTTCAGGTAGATCATTTCCATCCCGGAGGATTCGGCGATCCGCTCCAGCGTGGAGAGGACCATCCCGATTTTGCCAATCAGGAGCAGAAAGATCAGAACTCCTGTGGCAGCTGTGAGCAGGAAGGCGAACATCGGCTTCTGTTCCTTCAGGACGAGTATCAATATGGTCGACATGAGCCCGATCCCTACAACTTGAATGATCTCCATGACACGCCGCGCCTATTGAAAAAGAAAGATCGTTTTGATTTCCTGGAGCAGTCCGTCCAGCATGCGGATGACCATGAACAGCACGACGACGAACCCGATGACTGTGACCCAATGGGCGATATCCTCTTTGCCCATCTGCTTCAGCACGGTATGAATCATGGCGATGATGATGCCAATGCCGGCAATTTGGAAGATGGCATTCACTTCAATATTCATTCCTGGCACCTCGCTAAAAGATCAAAATGACGATCAATGCTCCAAGCAGCAGACCCAGGCTTTTGCTCATAGTTTCGTATTTGCCCTGATCTTCTCTGGCCGCCGTCTCTTCCTGCTTTAATTGCTGCAAAGCCAGCGCGATATGGTTGCTCTGGTTCGACCTGTCGCTGGAGCCAAGCGTACAGCTTAGCTGCCTTATAATTTCTTTCTCCGCACCCTTCAGCGCTGCGGCCTTCCAGTGAGCCTCCATAGCCCGGCCGAAGGCCTCCTCGGCGCTGCGATCATGCGGCGGAGACATTTCCTCCGCAGCTTGGACAAACAAGGCTCTCAGCGGCTCCTTGCACTGCTGTCCAATCCGCCGCAGCGCTTCCGGCAGCGGCGTAAAGCCGTACATGATCTCGGTCTCCAGCCGCTGCAGGGCGGCGATCAGGCTACGGATGTTCCGGGGACGATCGGCATATTGCCTGGCCCGCTGGAACCCGGCCAATGTACCGGCTAGCACGACCAGCACGGCGCCGAACAGTTTAAGCATGGCGTTCACCGCCTGTCCGCTCTCCCGGTGAGCCGGGAAGCAGCGCGCGCTTCTGACTGTCCAGAACGCGGAAGGATAATCCCGCCTCACTGCGGTGGAGAATCACATAGCGCTCGAACATCCTGTGTTCGAGCAGACTGCCCAGCCCCGGTCTGCGGGCCAGCTCGGCCACTTCCTTACCGTGAGCGGAAGCCACGACTGTAATGCCTGCATGCAGTGCTTCAGTTACCGCATCGGCATCCTCGGGACGACCGATCTCGTCGGCAATAATGACGTCTGGGGAGAGCGAACGAATCATCATCATCATTCCTTCCGCTTTGGGGCAGCCATCCAAAATGTCAGTGCGTGGGCCTACATCGAAGGCGGGGATCCCGCGTCTGCTTCCAGCAATCTCGGATCGTTCATCGACGATACCCACCTTGAGACCTTGCCGGCTCCCGCCTTGCCTGTTCTGGCTGCCCCCGGAGATCTGTCTGGCGAGATCGCGCAGCAGTGTGGTCTTGCCATGCTGGGGCGGCGAAAGGATCAGCGTATGCAGCACCCGCAGCCGACCTTTGTCCAGCAGATAAGGAAGCACACTGTCAGCCACACCCGGCACTTCACGTGCAATACGTACATTGAATCCGGTGATGTCGCGCAGATGTTCCACACCGCCCCCGCTCAATACAGTTCGTCCGGCCAGTCCAATCCGATGGCCTCCAGGAATCGTAATGAACCCCTTCCGCAGCTCTTCTTCCATCGTATACAAGGAGTGGTTGCTGATCAGATCCAACAGCCGGTGGCTATCCTCACGATCCGGCCGATAAGCTTCCTCCGGCTTTTGTGTGAGCCTACCATCAGCGCTTAGAAAGTGGTACTTCCCGGAATAGTTGATTTCGAGCGGCCGGCCTTCGCGGACCCGGATTTCCTCTACCGCTGATAAAAGTTGCAAAGGAAGGCTTTTTAGCAGCATTCTTACTTTTTCAGGGAATAAGTGAAGCCAGTCATTTGCCATACAAGCTACCCCCAAGTTGTCCTCTACTTCTTCTGCTTTAGTTCATATTTATGCTTGTACCGGTCAAATATGACTATCATCTATCATTTTTTTAGAATTCCAATTAAGAGAAAGGCAACACCGCAGCCAATCCAGCCCAGCTTGCCCCAAGACAGTTCCTGTGCCATACCGGTAAGTCCAATAGCCGTGGTCAGAATCAATATAGTGGGTCCAACTAAAGCCAGTGTAGAATTGACAGCCAACGCCTTATCCACCTGATTAAGCCTCAGCATAAGCAGCGCAGCTATAATCTCGGCACTGCCGGACAGCATTCTCAACACAGCCATCCAGCTTACATACTTGTCCAAATCCGCTCATCTCCTTCTGACAATATTAAAAACACTCTTGCTCCCTTTGAATTCTCTACTTCCAGCCATTATTCATGGATATGCGGGACGGGCCCGGATTAGACAGGAAAGAAAGGGAAGATTAAGGGGAAGACTGTGAAACAAATCATAGTGATCATTTTGATAAGAAAATATCATCAGTATGATAAATTTATTTTTTTACATAAGAAAAAAAGAGGGGATATCGTATGTACGTTCGGAATTTATGGGCAGGACTAAGTGGAGCTGCTGCTGTGAAGCAGGCGCGAGAAGTAGCAATTATTATTATTTCGGCCTTTTTGGTCGCCAGCGGGCTGCGTCTGTTTCTGATTCCGCACCAGCTATTAAGCGGAGGAATAGCCGGGGCAGCGTCCGTAGTGGGATATCTAACCAATCCGAAATATATCTCTATAATTTATTTTGCAATGAATTTACCGATTCTAGTGTGGGGCTTTGTCGCTGTGGGGAAGAAGTATATCTGTCTAAGCATGCTCTCGGTGGTGGCTACAACCTGGTTTATGACGATTATTCCGGTGGTAAGATTGACCAAAGATCCGATTCTGGCCAGTATTTTTGGCGGGGTGATTATTGCCTGCGGTGTTGGCTTTGCGCTGCGAGTGGGCGGTTCATCCGGGGGCTTTGATATTCTTGGCTCTATTATTACCCGTAAGCACGATATTCCGATGGGGTCGATCCTGTTCGTAATGGACGGAATCGTGATTCTGAGTCTTGGCTTCTTCAAAAGCTGGGATTCGGCCCTGTATGCCATGCTATGCATCTTCGTCAAGAGCCGGGTCGTGGATATGATACATATCCGCCACGTCAAACTGACCTGCTTCATCGTCACCAAGGAACGGGAGAAGATGCTGAATCGGCTCACACTCCTGCCACATGGGGTTACCGTGGTGAATGCGGAAGGTGGCTACAGCCACGAGGGAAATACCATGCTGATGACGGTCACAACCCGTTATGAGCTGTCAGAGCTTAGGAAGACGATTCTGGAGACCGATCCAAAAGCTTTCGTCAATGTACTGGAGACGGTAGAGATTCTTGGCCGGTTCAGAAGACTCAGCTAGTAATAGCACCCTATCTTTTCTCTCAAAATGAATATAAATGGCCTGCAGGAAGAGACTTTTTTCACAAGTCACTATCGCGCAGGCCTTATTTGTTATAGACTTCGGGAAGTCTTCTAACCTGTGAAATTGCCAGCGGCCGCTGTTCCACTGAAATTTCTCGCCTGAACGTTGTTCAAGTTGTCTGTAACAGCAGCATTAGTGAAAATTTCGCAGGTATACTGAATCTGTCCTGTTGCAACATCCACAGCCGGGGGTACATCAACCGCATTAAATCCAATCATTTCATTTTCTCTGCTGAGCGCCACCCCAAAAGTCGTTGTAAAAATAACTGTGCCGTTTCTGCGGACATTAATAGTGTTGGTATTGAACTGTGGATTATTTTCCGTTTTCACAAAACCTGACAAGAGCACACGAACATTGCCATGATTCTCCGGCAACACTCCGGCGGTCTGAATCCCAATATCACCGAATACAAAGGGCGTGGCAGCTAGAGGAATAGTGACCGGTGTCGAATCAGACGCAGCTTGATTGGAGACCCTCAAATCAATAAATTGAATAGTCATAAGTTTTTCACCTCCTGCTTGTATCATATGACTGAGAGAGTTGATTATCTTGGACTACCCTTTAAAACACATGCTTATCCGGTAGATTTATGCACACTTTCCAGGTTTCCCAAAGAGCATTCGGGCAACGGAGATAATGCGTTTTCTTTTTCGCAAAAAAACAGGGATGCCGACAGCCGTAATGGCTGCTGACATCCCTGTTTGTGTGCTCACGTATAACTTAACGGCGGTCTTGTGGTCCGCCAACAAAAGCTTGCTCAGTGGTATCTAAATTATAGGCGGTGTGAAGCGCCTGAATGATATTTTGCAGATTGCCGGATTCAATGACACAGGATACCTTGATCTCGGACGTGCTTACCATCTTGATGCTAACGCCCTGATTGGAGATTACCTCGAACATTTGAGCCGCCACTCCAGGATGGCTGACCATGCCAGCGCCGACAATGGATACTTTAATAAGATTATCCTCGGAGGTCACTTCACGGTAAGGCAGTGCGCTGTGCAGCTCCTTGATTACTCCCTTGGCACGGTCCAAATCATCCAGCGAGACGGTAAAGGAGAAATCAGCTTGCTCCCCTTGCACGCCGCTCTGTACAATAATATCCACATCGATGCCTTCTCCGGCCAGCTTGCCGAAGACTTGTGCGAGTACGCCCGGCACATCAGGCACTCCCAAAATGCTGATCCGTGCCACGTTCTTATCGTAGGCAATACCGCTTACCACTACTCCCTGCTCCATGCTTGTTTCCTCCTTCACAACAGTACCTTCATTATGGTTAAAGCTTGATCTGACGACCAGCTTGACTTGATGACGTTTGGCATACTCCACGGCACGCGGATGCAGAACAGCAGCGCCCAGATTGGCGAGCTCCAGCATCTCGTCGTAAGAGATTTCCTTCAGTTTGCGCGCAGTCTTCACGATCCGCGGGTCAGTTGAGTAGATCCCGTCGACATCGGTGTAGATTTCACACACATCTGCTTTGATCGCAGCTGCAAGTGCAACGGCCGTTGTGTCTGAACCACCACGACCCAGCGTGGTGATCTCACCGTCCACAGTCATCCCCTGGAATCCGGCAACGATGACAATCTGGTTCTTCTCCAGAGACTCCAGCACGCGGCCAGGCAAAATTTCGTTAATGCGAGCGCGTCCGTGCGTCTCATCCGTACGGAATCCAGCCTGCCAGCCTGTATAGGACACAGCGTCCCGGCCAATTCCATTCAGCGCAATAGACAACAGAGCGACAGAGATCTGCTCCCCTGTAGTCATCAGCATATCCATTTCACGCGCTGGTGGCTGAGCGTTCAATTCCTTCGCCTGATCAATTAAATCATCTGTCGTATCACCCATGGCGGATACAACTACAACACAGCGGTGGCCCTCATCCTGCTTCTGTGCAATACGTCCTGCGACCCGCTTCATACGTTCAATGTCGCCGACGGAGCTGCCCCCGAATTTCATAACATAAAGTGACAAAGTCCCATTCACTCCCTATTTCGGTCTATGTAGTATCTTGCTTTCAGTTTCCCGCTTTAAATCAGTATAATACGAAATTAGTGTTATGCGTTAATGGTTTCACAAAAAAATATCCGGGCAATTCTTGGATTGTCCGGAATCAGGCCCTTCACAGGGCAATTTTAACAGGAAAATGATTGTTCGGGAAACCCAAACACGTACAAGCCCCGCCGCTAATGCGGGGGGCTTGTACGCAATAAAGTCTGATATGGAACACTCCTGCCTTACGACTACGCGCGGGAGATGTATTTACCTTCGCGGGTATCGATCAGAAGAACATCGCCTTCGTTGATGAACAGAGGCACTTGTACAGTGTGGCCAGTCTCAAGCTTAGCAGATTTAGTAGCACCTTGAGCGGTGTTACCTTTCACGCCTGGCTCAGTTTCAGCAACCTTCAGCTCTACGCTGGTAGGCAGGTTGATTCCAAGGATCTCGCCTTGGTAGCTTACAATGTTCACAGTCATGTTTTCTTTCAGGAAGTTAAGTTCCCATTCAAGCTGCTTGCTGGACAGTTCGAATTGATCGTAAGTTTCGTTGTCCATGAATGCGTGCTCCGAACCGCTGGCATACAGGTACTGTACACCACGGTTTTCGATGATCGCGCGGCCGATAGTTTCGCCTGCACGGAAAGTACGCTCAACGGTGTTACCGTTACGCAGGTTTTTAAGCTTGGAGCGTACGAATGCCGCACCTTTACCTGGCTTAACATGCTGGAAATCAAGAACGGTGAAGATATCTCCGTCCACCTCTACGGTCAAACCTGTTTTGAAATCGTTAACTGAAATCACAAATACCCCTCCTGAAATCAATAATTATAATGGAACCCTAATGAGAAAATATAGTCTTCCCGTTCGAAAGCTACTCATGGGCTTAAAGCCAACTTACAAAATGGTGTACTCTTTGGACGAGTGCGTCAGCAGCGAAATGCCGCTTTCCGTAATCACTACATCATCTTCAATGCGCACGCCGCCGAGACCCGGCAGATAAATTCCCGGCTCTACGGTAACTACCATGCCTGGCTCCATAATCTCATCACTGAGCTTGGAGAGGCGTGGCCATTCATGCACTTCCATGCCAAGGCCATGGCCGGTGCTGTGTCCGAACTGCTCGCCGTATCCATAACGCGTAATGATATCACGCGCCAGTGCGTCGCATTCACGTCCGGTCATACCCGGTTTGATATTTGCCAGCGTATGTAGCTGAGCCTCCAGCACAATATCATAAATCTCTTTCAGCTTCGGATCAGGCGATCCTAGCGCAATGGTCCGCGTCAGGTCGGAGCAGTAGCCATCAAGCAGAGCACCGAAGTCCAAAGTTATGAACTCGTTACCCTTAATCACACGACTGCTCGCCACACCATGCGGCATCGACGAACGTTCACCGGAAGCGACGATCGTATCAAAGGACGAAGACGTTGCTCCATGGGTACGCATGTAGAATTCCATCTCCAGATCCACATCACGTTCGGTCATGCCCGGTTTGATCACATTCAGAATATGGCGGAAAGTATCATCCGCTAGCGCGCCGGCCCGTCTCATGACAGCCAACTCTTCTTCATCCTTGTAGGTACGCAGGTTCTCAACAGCCTTGGATACCGGAACCAGCTCAGCCGGCTTTAAGGCTTCCGCATAAGCTGTATAAGCGCTGTAAGCCACTTGATCCTGTTCAAAGCCAATACGCACATTGTTGCCTGCTGGCAGCAATTCACGTACCGTATCTAGAAACTTGGAAGCGTGCTCTACCACTTTTAATCCGTTTGATTGATCCGCTGCCTGTGTCATATACCTGAAGTCTGTCAGCAAGTAAGCCTCGTCACCTGTGACGAGCACATATCCTGACGACCCGGTAAATCCGCTCAAATAGCGGCGGTTGATGTCGCTGGTAATTAAGATCGCATCCAAACCTTGATCCAGCAAAGCCTTGCGCAGCTTGGAGACACGCTTGTTGCCCATTTTCATTCTCCTCTCAAAATAGCCACATTGTATTTTAACATAGGGTTATGCCCTTGAGAAGTTTTTTTGAGGCGTTTAAGTAAGTATGCTTTTCCGTTCCCGCTTGCGCTCATCCGTGTACTCCATCGCAACGGTATACCCGATAAACAGTCCCCAGAGTAAAAAAACGCAAAATTCACTGATCACCGAATTCCATGGCAGCCGGAACGGACGCTGCAACAGGAAGAGCCAGGAGCCCGCCAGGAAGAGGCCTGCCCACCAGAGTACTCCATAAATCATCCCCGGCCACGGTCCCTTTAACCAGCGGAACACGAATACATAAATCAGGGTAGCGATCACCGACAGGAGAATAAAGGACAAGTAACCGATCAGATGACCGGCTGGCTTCAGCAAAAACTCATGCTTAAAGAAAGGCTCCGCCAAAAATGCGGGAATGACTTTGGTAAAGTGTAGTGTATACATGATCCAGCGGGCACCTCCCCAGAACAATCCGGCAAAAAAGCCGAGCTCCAAAGCAAACACAAACGGATTTGTATGCACTGTTCTCTGTTGTTGCGACTTGCTCATCTTGGCTGTACACCCTTTCCTCATTGGTTTAATACGGCCTAAACATCCTTATCCTCTCTCTAATGGATAGTATGTACAGCAAAAGCCGATCCAACTAGTAATGTCCGTAAAAATTAGTTACAATGAGGGATATACAAATATATTACAAACGGGAAGGTGAATGGGTTGTCCCAGGAAACTCCAAGCTACGGCGGCCAAGCCGTCATTGAAGGCGTCATGTTCGGCGGAAAGCATGTCAACGTAACAGCCGTACGGCGCAAGAATCAGGAAATCACATTTTTGGAGGTGCCGAAAAGCGACAAAAGCTGGGTCGTCAAACTCCGCAAGATTCCGCTGCTTCGCGGCCTTGTCAGTATTATAGATGCCAGTGCCAAGGGCTCCAAACACCTGAACTATTCCGCAGAATCTTATGCCGAGGATGAGGTAGATCCAGAAGAAGACGCCAAACCCAAGAAGAAGGATAAGGAAGAGGGCTGGAGTCTTGGAATGATCTTTGGCGTCGCTGTCATGGGTATTCTTTCTTTTATTTTTGGTAAGGTAATTTTTACCCTCGTACCGGTATTTCTTGAAAGTTTTTTATTTAAAAATGTATTCGACAACTATGTTTTGCACAACATCATAGAAGGTGCCATTAAGCTGATTCTGCTGCTGGTCTATCTATGGGCGATCTCCCAGACACCGGTTATCAAGCGGCTCTTCCAGTATCACGGCGCGGAGCATAAGGTCATCAGCGCTTTTGAAGCCGGTGAGGAATTGACCGTGCGCAACGTGCAGAAGTACAGCCGCCTGCATTACCGCTGCGGAAGCAGCTTCATGATGCTGACCATTGTGCTTGGCGTAATTATCTACTCTGTAGTTCCATGGGATAGTCTGTGGGAACGTGTAATTCAGCGGATTATATTGCTGCCAGTCGTTATCGGAGTCTCCTTTGAAGTATTGAAGGGAACAAACGCGGTACGCGACGTACCGGGACTGAAGTACCTGGGCTATCCGGGTCTGTGGCTTCAATTGCTCACAACGAAAGAGCCTAAAGACGAACAGGTAGAGGTATCTATCGCTTCCTTCAACCGCATGCGGGAGTTGGACGCAGAGATCGAAGCAAAGGGTTATGCAGGAGCAAGTGTGTCAGGCATATTGGATCCGGCGAAAGGATGAGTGGCCTATGAACAGGCATGCTTTGATTTTTTGGAGTGCAATACTGCTGGCAGCATTCGGACTGGTGTACTCGATCATCGATAGTGATTGGGGGGCTTTATCTGAACTGATTATCCCGGTTCTCTTGATCGCTGTGATCTATTATTTCTTCAAAAAACGTGCCTTTAGCGGAAGTCCACGTGGATCGAAGATCAAGGTAAAGCCTTCCCAGAAAACGATGGCCAAGGTAGCTGGCACCCGCAAGAGCCAGGCCTCGCCCGGTAAACGTAAAAGCTATCCATTCCAGGTCATCGAAGGCAGCAAAGGCAAGAACGATGATCACCTCCCCAAATATCATTAATGTAAAAAGGCATCTCCACGTTTAACGTGTGGGATGCCTTTTTCAATAAGTCTGCACTTCAGCGGGGCCGCCAGCCCTTGAAAAATACCTCCCCCGCCTTCAAATACAGCATTTATGGCCATAACCATAGAAATACCCCCGTTCCCATAGATCCTACTGCTTATCTATGTGCACGGGGGTAAATTCATGACCTATAAGGGATAACTAAAGGATCAGGGCTTAAAATAAAATGTGAGTAGGCTTGAAAGCCCAAATGGATCTCTGACCACAATATCATTGGCGCGGAACATAATGCTTCCCGCCACTTCATTATACTTCTCGTTATATTTCAATTGATTGATGATCTGCTGACCGCTCTGCCATTCCGCGCTTTGGTCGCTGGCCCCGACTTTATAGGCTGCCAGGCCGATGTAGAGCTTCACCTTAGTGTTCGCTACTTCATTCACCCACCAATCGACCAGCTTGTCATACCGTGCAGCATTGAAGGACAGGCTCCAGTAAATCTGTGGAGCGACATAGTCGATCCAGCCCTGCTTGACCCATGTCCGCACATCGGCATACATGCTGTCATAGGCGGTTACGCCTGCTGTGGTGTCTGAGCCTGTGCTATCCATCTTGATGTTGCGCCAGACGCCGAATGGACTGATGCCATACGATACTGCTGGCTTAGCGCTGTGAATCTGTGATCCAAGCTGACGAACGAACTCATTGATGTTGTCCCGGCGCCAGTCATCCTTAGATACGATTCCCTTGGCGTTATAGGTCTTGAAGGTTCCATCATCAGCAAAGGTAGTATTCGACGGATAGAAATAATCATCCAGATGAACGCCATCAATGTTATAGCCATTGACGACCTCCATTACCGTGTCAATAATATGCTGACGCGCCTCAGGTACCCCTGGATTTATGTACAGCTTGCCTCCGGCATTCACAATCCATTCAGGATGGGCTTTAGCGACATGATTGCTGGCGAGGCCTGTAGTAGACGCATCCGTGGTAGCCCGGAACGGGTTGAACCAAGCATGAAATTGCATACCGCGTGCGTGAGCTGCGCTGACCATATATGCGAGCGGGTCGTAGCCCGGATCCTTGCCCTGCGTTCCGGTCAACACCTTCGACCATGGCACCAGGGACGACGGATATAAGCTGTCTGCAGACGGTCTAACCTGCACAAAAACCGCATTGAAGCCCACTGCCTTCAGCTTGTCCAGCAGATTATCGAATTCCTGCTTCTGCTTATCGATTTTCCCGGCGGAAGACACCGATGGCCAATCCAGATTGAAGACAGAGGAAATCCATGCACCTTTCATCGCTTTGTTAACTCCCGCCCCAGGAAGGGGCACTGTCGGTACCGCTGGCGTCGACGTTGGTGTTGGCGTCGTTGTTGGTGTTACTGTTGGTGCTGGCGTCGCCGTAGGTGCTGGTGTAGAGGTAGGTGCAGTCGATGGTGTCGGCTGCTGCGGACCTGCCGATTGCGGCGGTTCTGCCCCTGTATACAAGGAGATATGCTTCGTTGCTTGATCCCATATCACCTGCAACCCGAGCTGTTCACTGACAAAACGCAGCGGTACCATTACCCGGCCCTGCTTCACCTCTACGGTGGTGTCAAGAGTTACTGCCGTTCCATTCACCAGAGCGTTCTTCTGGCCGCTGGTCAGCTTGATTACCGTGTCCCCTTGCGTGATCGTAGCGGTCTTGCTGCTCTGGTTCCATTCAACACCTGCGCTCAGTCCTTTACTGATAACGCTGATGGGCACCATAGTCACATTCTTCGGTGTAATATAAGGTGGCACATCACTAACCAGCGCCTGCCCGTCCAGTTCAATCGTAATCTGAACCCCCGCCGCACGTACCCCTACAGAAAACAGCGGCAGACTCAAGATGATTACCAGTAGTCCTAGCATCCATTTACGGTATTTCATAATTCCTCCCCAAATTCAAAAAGTGTGGTAAAAAAACAAAAAAACGGAGTCATCCTAAAAAGGACGGTATCCGTTTTGACGTAAAAAACTGGGAAAGGTTGCGGTAAATTCGTAGAAAAGAAACATCCGGGTCCCTTTTTCTAAGAATCGCTAACCAGTTCATCATGAATATTATAAAGCGTCTGCACCCGTTCCTGATCCCGCCGGAAATATTCCACCAGTGTCTCAATACGCGTGATGGAGTCCCAGCTCAAGTGATGCTCGATGCCTTCAACATCCTTATAGATATTCTCCTGCTGCACACCAATCAGTTCAAGAAATTGCTCCAGAAGCTGGTGGCGGTCAACCAGTCGTTTTCCCACTTTTTTTCCTTTATTGGTCAGGACAAGCCCACGATATTTCTCATAGATGAGATATTCGTCCTTATCCAGTTTTTGGATCATCTTGGTCACAGATGAAGGGTGGACTTCCAATCCCTCGGCGATATCCGAGACCCGCGCATATCCCTTCTCATCGATGAGCTTGTATATGCGCTCCAAATAATCCTCCATGCTGGGTGTTGGCATTCAACTTTACCTCTTTTCTATAATGAGCGTGGCGCATAAGGCCAAACCTTGCTCTAACAATGATACATGTTTCTCCCGCTCCTTGGCAAGTCCCGCCACATTTTGCGGACCAAATTGCACAGGATTACCACGGTTTCAATGACCGCTAAACCCGCACACTAAGGACATCCCCTATATGAAGGAGCGTGTATTCATGTCAACCGTGACACCGAAACGCCCTGCAGTCAGGCGGCAAAAAAGACCAACAGCCCCCTTCATGCCCGAGCTTGTTTTTTTCGAGCCGAATGCCCTGAATTACCCCAAAGGGGAGCGGATTATGGAATGGGTCAAGAGCAATAACATCCCTTACCGTATGACAACATCGCATAATCGTATCACCAATCTTCCAGGCGAAACGGAATCCGAGCAATATAAAATCGCCAAAAGAACACTTGTCGTCGGCTTGCGCAAAACACTGACCTTCGACCAGTCCAAGCCTTCTGCCGATTATGCTATTCCCATCGCGACCGGCTGTATGGGGCACTGCCATTATTGCTATCTTCAAACTACCCTTGGGGCCAAGCCTTACATTCGGGTATACGTCAATACAGATGATGTGATGGATGCTGCTAAAAAATACATCGAAGAGCGCTCACCAGAGATCACAACGTTCGAAGCCGCCTGTACCTCTGATCCGCTGGGTCTGGAGCATATTACAGGTTCCCTGGAGGAACTAATTAATTTCATGGCAAAAGAGCCGCTGGGCCGGCTGCGTTTTGTGACTAAGTATCAGCATGTGGACTCCCTGCTAAAGCTTCAGCATAACGGCCATACGCGTATCCGCTTCAGTGTCAACGCCGATTATGTCATCAAAAATTTCGAGCCGGCCACCGCCCGGTTCGAGGAACGTATAGAGGCTGCCGGTAAGATCGCTAGGGCCGGCTACCCTCTGGGCTTCATCATTGCCCCTATTATCTGGCATGACGGCTGGCAGGAGGGCTACGCAGAGCTGCTGTCCAAGCTCGCAGAAGCGCTACCTCCCGAAGCGGGTAAAGGCTTGACCTTTGAAATGATTCAACATCGCTTTACCAAGACGGCCAAGACGGTCATTGAGAAGCGCTATCCGAAGTCGAAGCTGGAGATGGACATTGAGAAACGGAAAAAGAAATGGGGACGGTGGGGCCAGAACAAATACGTCTACCCCGATGAACAACAAACCGCCCTGCGGGAATTCATCACAGAGCGGATTTTCGAGCATTTTCCAGAAGGTAAGATTGATTATTTCACCTGATGAGACAAGCTGCGTTAGCAGCATCTTCTAAATAGGAAGAATCACAGCCATTGTCCCATATTAATTCCAGAGTAGCTCAGCCTAAAACTTCAGCCATTCAGGTGTAATATTCTGCAACCAAATCGTGATGCGGAACATCTGATCCGTAAAGAGCAACAGGCCCATAAGCACCATCAGAACGCCGCCGATCTTCATTAGCACATTGGAGTACTTCAGGATGCGTCTGGCTCCGCCTAGGAAGAAAGCCAGCGCAAAAAAAGGTAAAGCGAACCCGATACTATATGCAGTAATAAGCGTAAACCACGTGCCAGGATCACTGGCCGATAGCGCAATGATGGCTGTTAGAATCGGGCCAATACACGGTGACCAGCCGGCAGAAAAGCCAATGCCGAAGATAAAAGATCCGGCATAGCCTGCCGGCTTCCATTTGAGATTCAGCTTTCGTTCACGCATCAGAAATTGTGGCTGAAAAATACCGAGCAAAAACAGCCCCATAACAATAATAAGGATTGCCGATAACTGGCGAATCAGATCCCGCTGGCCGTTAAAGAACTGTCCGAACAACCCCGCACCAAAACCCAATGTGTAAAAAACCGCAGAAAACCCAAGGATAAAAGCCAAAGTATGACTCAAGGTCCGGAAACGGACCTCTTTGGTGTTGCCGCCGCTCTTCAATTGCTGAACAGATAATCCGGTTATGTAAGACAAATACGAAGGATAAAGAGGCAGGCAGCATGGAGAGATAAATGAGGCCAGACCCGCAGCAAAAGCTATTCCTGCATTAATGTTGGACAAAGCAGCAGTGCTCCTTCCCGATTAATGTCTCTTCCCAAAACCTTCTTCAGTATCGCGACTTATGATTTCCCGTTGTATATGTTAAAATGCTCAGCTCACACCTTTTTTGTTGCTTTCACACATTCATTGTTACGTTAGGACGTTCAATGTTGCATTCACACGTTCAACGTCCGCTTACACGTTCTTTGTTACGTTCACACATTCATTGTTGCGTTAAGACGTTCAATGTTGCATTCACACATATTCATTGTTGCGTCCACACGCCCAACTTCTGCCTACACGGGACTACCTGCGTATCCCCTGTTTATGTTGGTAGGCCCTTCTTCCCGATCAGCGTCAGAGCCAGCATCGCAATAAGTAACAGGACAATCGTAGCCCCTGGCGCAAGATTCCAAATTCCGGCTACAACAAGGCCACCCACTACCGCAATTTCTGCGATAACCACCGAAACAATAACCGATGATTTAAAACTACGCGATAACAGCAGGCTAATGGCTACTGGTATGGTCAGCAGCGCGGATACCAGCAGGGAACCAACGATTTTGATCGCTGTGCTGATTACCAGTGCGGTCAGGATCGTTATTAACATGTTCAACAGCTTTACCGGCAGTCCGCTGACGCTCGCAGCATCCTCTTCAAAGCTGAGTAAGAAGAACTCTTTGAAGAATAGCGCAACCACAACCACAACTGCTATCGTAACCAGTCCAACGACGAGCAAGTCCGTATTATCGAGCGTATAGATGCTACCGAACAGATAGCTCATAACATCTGCATTGTACCCTTTCCCCAGTGTGAAGAAAAGCGAAGCCAGCGCTACACCGCCTGACATGATGATGGCTATGGACAACTCGGCATAGCTTTTGTAAGCCTTGCGGAGCTTCTCAATGGCAAAGGAGGCGGCAACGGCAAAAATCAGTCCTGCTCCCAGCGGATAAAATCCCGCCAAGAAGCCCAATGCCACACCGGCAATCGTGACATGCGCCAGCGTGTCCCCGATCATCGACAGACGTCTAAGAACAAGAAAAACGCCTATAAGCGGCGCAGTAATACCAATCAGCAGACCGCCCGCAAGCGCCCGCTGGAAAAAATCGCTGAATAGAATTTCCAAAATCAATTCTCCTTTTTTTTCGATCCCTCCCAAACCCTCCCTTCCCGAAGGGAGGGCCCCAAAGGGCTGCACCCTCTGGACACCGCTAAGTGCAACTGACGTAGGCGGGAGGGGGGCTGTGTCTAGGACCGTTTGGCGCATGCTCGCTTTCGTCCCTGACGGGACACGCTTTACGGTGGACGGGACTTAGGGACTTGAAAGATCTACTGACAAGATCAAGATATAAGGTCAAAGGCAAGGGCAAAGACCTGATGTTATCCTATGTTATACAATGGATAACTGTAAGATCCAATGCGCTTGGTTATCCTATGTTTGACCATGGATAACCACAAAGCAAACATTTTAAGGCATCTAATGTTATACTGTCGACGCCTCATCAATACTAAAAAACCTGGGAGCATAACTGGAAAAACTCCAGTTATTTAAGAAGGATAGCCCCTTTTTCTCAAATTAGCTGGAATTGTTCCTGTTAATCTAGCATTTTAAACGGATTAGAGCTCAATAGCCGAGAAATAACAGGAACTTATCCTGTTATTCTAACACTGACCAAAGAATGAATCAGATTACCGGGAAAAAACCCCGTTATTCTCATGCACTCGATCTCCATCAACCAAGTGTGTGCTGAAGATTATCCTCGACACAATCCTGCACATCATGAGAGTGGCGGGAGTAGAAATTGATTTTACCGTTACGCTGGACAGGCTCCTGCCCCAAATAATTACGGATCATATCAATATCATGCGACACCATCAGGAAGGTCATATGATGATGAGCATGCATATGCGTGATCAGGTCGAAGAATCCGGCCTGTGTCTCGGCGTCGATCCCAACGGTAGGCTCGTCCAAAATCAGCAGATCCGGGTGATTGATCAGCGCACGCGCCAGGAACACCCGCTGCTGCTGACCGCCGGAGAGCTGACCCACTCTTTTATCCGCAATATCCTGTATACGCATCACTTCGAGTGCATCATCACACTGCCGGTGCTGTGCTTTGGATACTCTACGAATCAGGTTTTTGTTGTTATAGAGGCCAGACAGCACCACTTCACGCACGGTAGCCGGGAACAACGGGTTAAACGCGTTTTTCTGCGGCACATAGCCGATCCGCTCCCAGTCCTTAAACTTGCGCACGGATTGGCCGAACAACTTGATATCGCCGCTACTCGGAGGCAGCAGGCCGACGATCATTTTCATCAACGTGGTTTTACCAGCGCCATTGGAGCCAATGATGCCGAGAAAATCACGCTCTTTTACAGTATAGCTAAGTCCGGATATAACTTTTTGCTCTCCATAGGAAAAGGAAAGATCCTGTATCTCAATCATATGTTGATGACAGTCCAGGGATACCGGTTGCATGCATAGTACCACCTTTCACGTATACTTTCCTTATTATTGTAAGGCTAGAATTAGATTTTGCAAATTTTTCTCCATCAGAGTGAAATAATTATCGTTATTTTTCTCCTGTTCCTGGGTCAGTCCCTCTACCGGGTTAAGCACAAGCGTCGATACACCTGCTTCATTTGCCAGTGTTTTGGCAAGTCGATCGGAGACCAGTTCCTCGAAGAAAATATACTTAATCCCTTCATCCTTCACCAGTTTCGCCAGCGCAACCATATCCTGCCCGCGTGGCTCTGCATCCGGTGACAAGCCCATAATCGCATGCTGATCGAGACCGTAATCACGAGCCAGATAGCCGAAGGCCTGATGGGAAACCACGATTTCTTTGCCCGGTACCTTGGCAAGCTCGGTTTCGAACTTGGTGTCAAGTGCCTTGAGACGCTCTGCGAGCTTATTGTAACGCTCCTCGTAGGCATCTTTATGCTCAGGGTCAGCGGTTTGCAGACTATTTTTAATATTTCCGGCCATAATGAGCGCCGACTTCGGACTTACCCAAGTATGCGGGTCCGTGTGCAGGCTATCGCCGCCCGTATTTCCACTCTCCGCACCATGGTCCTCTGCTCCACTCTCATGATCAGCATTACCGCTGCCGCCATGGTTATGACCGTCATCTTCATTAGTTTTAATCAAATTAATGCCTTGGCTCACTTCCACCGCCTGCACTTTGCTTCCACGATCCAGCCCCTTCAGGAAGTTCGGCACCCAGCCTTCCAGCCCGGCACCATTATACAAAAACAGCTGCGCTTTAGAAGTATTAATAATATCCTGACTGCGAGGCGTCCAGTCATGCGGTTCTACACCGACTGGCAGCAGATTAATGGCATGGACGTCATCCCCGCCAATTTCTTTGGCAAATTCATATATAGGATAAAATGTGGTGACCACGTTTACCTTGCCCTCCACAATATTTCCACCACTCTTAGCGCCGCATCCGGCGAGTACCAGAACCAGCATCAGGGCTGCCATGAACCACCCTTTGCGTGACATGCGTGAAACCATAATAACTATCGACTCCTCAGATCGTAATATTTACTATGCGAATTATAATAGTAATGGTTACGATAAGTCAACTCTTTATCCTCTTTACCCCTAATGTTGATTTGGTATTTGACTTGTGTTTTCTCTTTCTTTAGCTTGCCCTTCTATAGCAGATAATAGAATACCGCTGTTGCCGAAGCATAGTCTTACTATTCCTTTTCCTTTTCCTTTTCTTTTTCTTTTTCTTTTTCTTTTTCTTTCTCATTGTATATACAAAAAGGAACATCCCCTCAGCTCTCTTAGCTGTAAGGATGTTCCCTTTTTAGGGCACTCTGTTGTGCTCGGCAGTACTCTGGCATTATTCCAAATTGCTGCTCTGCACTACTCTAAATCACTTTTTTAAAAAATGTCCCGTCTTACTTCACAATCGCTCCGTTAGGCATGCTGTCCGGTACCGTAGCAAGCGTCAGCTGATCGCCTTTGGAAGCTGCTAAAATCATACCCTGCGACAACTCACCACGCAGCTTAACCGGCTTCAGGTTCACGATACAGATCACCTTTTGCCCTACCAGCTCTTCAGGCGTGTAGAATTTAGCAATTCCCGATACCACCTGGCGTTGCTCGTAACCAAGATCCAGTTGGAGCTTCAGCAGCTTGTCAGCTTTCTTCACTGGCTCAGCGGCGATGACTTGTGCCACCCGCAGCTCTGCCTTGGCGAAATCGTCAATGCCGATTTCTTCCTTGTGCTCTTCTTCCACCTCGGAAGCTTCTACTGCAGGAGTCGCTTCAGCCTGTTGAGCCGCTGCTGCCTTGCCTCCGCCCATCGCCTCAGCGATGTAAGCCACCTCTTGTTCCACATCGAGACGCGGGAAGATCGGATTACCCTTCACCAGCTTCGTGCCGGCCGGAATCAGGCCAAATGTCTTACCACTATCCCATGTAGTCAGCTCCCCTGACACAATACCCAGCTGCTCCCAAATCTTCGCTGGTGCGCCAGTAAGGAATGGCTGCAACAGAATGGACGCCGTCCGCAAACCTTCAACAAGATGTCTCATCACGGAAGCCAGCTCCGCAGTTCTGCTCTCATCCTTGGCAAGCACCCAAGGCTGCGTCTCATCGATATACTTGTTCGTCCGGCTGATGAACGCCCCAATGGCAGTCAGTGCTACGGAGAACTCCATTTTTTCCATCGCTTCTTCTACTTTGGCATACGTGCTCTGCGCCGCAGCCTGCAATTCGCCGTCGAATGCTGTTACGTTACCCTCATAAGCCGGAAGCACGCCGTCAAAATACTTCTCAACCATTGCACCTGTACGGTTCAACAAGTTGCCTAAGTCGTTCGCCAGATCGTAGTTAACGCGGTCTACAAAGCTTTCCGGTGTGAACGTGCCGTCAGAGCCGAATGGCACTTCGCGCAACAGATAGTAGCGCAGGGCATCCAGACCGTAGCGGTCAATCAGGGTTACCGGGTCTACGACGTTACCCTTCGATTTGGACATTTTTCCATCCTTCATCAACAGCCAGCCATGCGCAAAAACCTTCTTCGGCAGCGACTCACCCAGTGCCATCAGAATAATCGGCCAGTAAATGGTGTGGAAACGGACGATCTCTTTACCCACGATGTGCACATCTGCAGGCCAGTATTTATCGTACAGACTACGGTCTTCCGAGCCATAGCCCAGTGCAGTAATGTAGTTGGTGAGCGCGTCAATCCATACATACACCACATGCTTCGGATCACCTTTAACCTTAACGCCCCAGTCGAAGGTCGTACGGGACACTGCCAAATCTTCCAGACCCGGCTTGATAAAGTTGTTAATCATCTCATTCTTACGGGATTCCGGCAAAATAAACTCCGGGTTCTCCTCATAATATTTCAGCAGACGGTCCGCATATTTGCTCATCCGGAAGAAGTAGCTTTCTTCCTTGACCAGCTCTACCGCATGACCACTGTCCGGGCTTTTCGCGCTAACAATGACACCATTGCCATCGCGCTCCACATCAACGAGTTGCGTCTCGGTGTAGAACGTCTCGTCAGGAATGCTGTACCAG
Source organism: Paenibacillus sp. NPDC058177 (assembly GCF_042883835.1). Lineage (NCBI taxonomy): Bacteria > Bacillati > Bacillota > Bacilli > Caryophanales > Paenibacillaceae > Paenibacillus > Paenibacillus sp. NPDC058177. Next base: position 202,232 of record NZ_JBHVVB010000002.1, read on the forward strand.
CCTTCGTACTCCCCTTTGTAAATGTCGCCTTGCTTCAGCAACCGGTCAAAAATATCCTGAACGACAGTTTTGTGGCGTTCTTCTGTTGTACGAATGAAATCATCATTGGAAATGTCCAGCTTGCGCCACAGGTCCTTGATGCCAACAACAATATCGTCAACGAACTGCTGCGGGGTCTTGCCAGCTTCTCCAGCCTTTTGCTCAATCTTCTGCCCATGCTCATCTGTACCAGTCAAGTAATGAACCTCGTAGCCACGCAGGCGCTTATAGCGGGCCATAGCATCTCCAGCTACCGTTGAGTAGGCATGCCCGATATGCAGCTTGTCACTCGGATAATAGATTGGTGTTGTCAGATAAAAAGTTTTCTTGTCGCTCAATTGTCGTCACCCTTTCTTCTCCATAAAAAACAAAAAACTCCCGCCCCCTATATGGGGCGAGAGTAAACTCACGCGTTACCACCCAAAATTCCCTGTCTCCTCACAGAGAACAGGCTTCTCCAGTTCCCTTGCCGGGAACTGCCCATTAACGCTGGAACACGCCGTTATCTTACGTGAACCCAGTCATGCGGTTCTTCGCTCGAACACAGTTCCTCCCGGACCATATTCAATCTGGCGTCTCCTGCCGGTTCTCAGCTTCCCCGGTTCTCTGTACAGGTATCCCGATCTACTCATCCGTTCCTCGGAAATCAAGTTATTATCCAAAATATACCCAAAAAGACGCCGTCATGTCAAGTAACCTGGGACGTTCCTCCCTCTGGGTTCTCTTCCTTTAGCGGAGGGACAGGGTCCAAACCTCCCGGATGAAACGGATGGCAGCGGGCTATCCGCTTCGCAGCCAGCCATGAACCCTTTAAGGGGCCGTGAACTTCTATCGCTTCCAGTGCATAGGCTGAACAGGTCGGGTAAAATCGGCAAGTAGCCGGCTTAATCGGAGAAATATACTTGCGGTATACCCGGATTGGCGCCTGAATCGTTCTGCGTCCGACTCCCATCTTAATGTCCTGCTTTACTAAGACTTGCCGGCGCTGACTCTTCTTCCCGGGTCTCTTCACAATCTTTGCAGTAACCGAACACCTCAAATTTATGCTTGACGACCCGGAACTGGTCCGGCGTATCAGTCAAATTCATCGGACAGAAATGGATTGGATAAGTCTTCATGCATTGAAGGCAAATCATATGATGGTGATGATGATCGTGTACGCAGCTTGCTTTGAACTTCACGCCATCTTCAAAGACGACCTGCTCAAGCACACCCAGCTCCTCCATGACCCGGAGGTTACGGTAGACGGTATCAAAGCTGAGACCGCTATACTTGCGGCCCATATGATCATAGACATCCTTCGCTGACAAATATCCTGTATTCTCGCCGAATAACTTGGCAAGCGTTTTGCGCTGGTCGGTGATTCGCAGTCCCTGCCCCGACATGACTTCCAATATTTGATCTGTCGACAGCATACGCTCATCTCCCATAATAATTGTTCATTTCAATAACACTCTCTTTATAATGCCCCAAAATATATGCTCCGTCAATGAAGCTCCACCCTAGCCTAATCAAATATCAGTCCATATGTATTCAATTCATTAAAAAACCCGAGGCACGTTCAATAGCTGAACGCCCTCGGGATGGATAAGAAAATCTATTTATAAGTGCTTTAAACTGTAAATATCCTTACTTTTTAGCTGGAAGCGGAGTGAAGACAAAGTTTACAGGAAGATTACTTCCGGATGCAACGGTGAAGAGCATCTCAACCGAGCCCTCATATTCACCGGTACGGAAGAGTACTGCGTTCATGTCAGAATTCGACAAGCTTCCTTTATTCGCCAGATTCACAATCACACCATTTACAAGAACAGAACCAAGGTAGTTTCCTCCGCGCGGGTTGAAAGTGATCAGTGTGTTTGGAGCTACCCGATCAATTTTGATTTTGTACAATACGCCAAAGTTCCCGGCGTTGGAAGCTTCGGTGCCATTCATTGGATCCACACCGATAAGGTTCAAATCGTTCTTGTTGTCACCCAGAACAAGTCTGGATGGTACTGTTCCTACTACATCAGGTACGTCGATGATGCGGGTAGAATCAGGATACGTACCACGGTTGTGCACCCCGTCGCGGTCAAGAATAGGCAGCAGCGGCAATGTAGTCAACGGATCCTTGGTCTGCTCGATCATGATTACGTTATATTGGATGGCATAATCGCTCATCAGGTCAGCACTCAGTGAGATGATGTCACCCGGCTTCATAGCGACTTTGCTAGTATCCGTCAGGATCGGAACGCTTTGTCCCGGTTGAAGTGTGATCGTGCTGTAGTTCGCACCAGTCACAATAGAATTATAGTACTTCATGACAGAAATTTTGCCCGTGTACTCCGGTGATGCTGCCGGACCGGCAAATCCGACAAATTGAGTCGTAATCGTCGCTGGTTCCGGATTGTTATTAGTTGCAATGATATACACTTTCTGTCTTGTGCTCATGTTGTTCTTATGGTGAACCAGGAAACGTGTCGCACCAAGAGCCGTCTCGCGGTACAATACGCCTTCAGTGTTTACTGTCTCAGGGCTGTTACTGCGGATCAGTGTGTATGGCTCGGAAGAGGTGTTGTACGCCAAATTAGGATAGCTTGGGATAGAACCACCATCGATAGTCAGAACATCACCCGGCGGGGTGAACAACTTGGCTACTTCGTCTTGTGTATACATCTGATCATTAGTAATATTAATCGTCTTTTCAAATGTTCCGCTGAGTCCGTGTTTGTCCGTAACCTTCAATTGAATGGAGATTGGACCCGGGTTGAAATAGGCAAGTGCGCGATTCGACCATTCGGCCGTCAGTTCTTCGCCTTCAGGATCGTAGCTGTGGTCAGTAATAACCACTGGCTCACCCATTTTATATTCATCTTTATCTGTCGTGAAGTTGGCTACCGGCGGCTGGTTAGGCTGCAGGACATTAATGGTTACAGAGTAAGGATTACTCCATTCTCCATTCGCGTCCCTAACGGAGTAGCTAACGGTATAGAAGCCTGGTTGATCATATATATCCTGCTTGCCTTCCCAACGTTCTTCAACGATGGCTGTACCATTCGGGGAAGAGCTGCTTGTAGTAAAGGCTACCGGCTGGCCAGCATAGATCTCGGTCGGCTGAACCGTGAAGGAAGCTTTAGGCTTTGTATCCAGTGTCAGAGTGACACTTTTTTGCACATTATCTACGGTATAAGGAATACCAAGTGCCGCAGTAATGGAAGTTAGCGGAATCATAAAGGTACCATTGAACAGGTAAGCTGGACCTTTCATCGTTACCTTCTTGCCGTTAACGGTATAAACATTGCTGTTCGTCTTGAAACGCATAACGTCAGTACCTTTAGTTACGACTGTTTCCTTTGTTTTGTTGTCAAAAATGAATTTGACCCCTACCCGCTCCACCATGGCGCGGATTGACACATAGGATACACCATTCTTGACCGCCATTGGCTGGTTAGCCAGATATTGAACGCCATTGACATACATTTTGTTACTATTCATCATCAGAATAAGCTGATTGGGACCACCAGTGGGAATAGGCTGTGTGCCTGAGCCCGGGGTAACGGTTGGCGTCGGAGTTGCACTCGGTACTGGTGTTGCTGTTGGCAACGTTGTAGATACGGGTGTTTCTGTGGTTACAGGCACGTCACTTGGCGGAGGCGTGGGTGAAGCTTGATCTGCTTCAGGCGCTCCGGTGTTAAGAGGCTGTTCTGTGGCCTCTGGCTGATGCGGCAATGCGTCTGTTGCTTGCGTCGGATTCACAGTGTTCTGTGGCGTAGCATCCGGGACAGCGGCACCAACTGTGCCGACTACCGTACCACTCACAGAGGACGCAAATGCCGGAACGGCTGCAGCGACCTGGGAAACGGCCAGTACAGCAACTAATGCGATTTTTCTAAAATTCATTGTATAACTCCTTCTGCTCCTATTTGATGGAATATTAGCGCACTACGATCTTGTTAGATGTACAGCAACCACATTCCCTGCAAAAATGCAGCCATCCTTAAGGACGGCGGTCAAATCTGCCACGTACTTTTTTAACAAAACATAGTATTAGACGCATCAGGCCTTAAAAAGTTTCAGAAATGTAAAGAAAAGATTAACGCCAGCTTCCATAAACATGGGAAAAACACCTCCCTGAATCGAAAACCATGATCCATGAAGGTGTCCATAGTATGCCATTGCGCATTTTTTATAGGGCTTAAATTACTTGGGAGCTATACCAAATGCTTACTCGGCGCTACGCTTCCAAGCTTCCCGGTATTCCTTGGGCGACATTCCCGTCTGTTTCTGGAATACTTTGGTGAAATAACGCCGTTCCTGATAGCCGACACCCGAACCAATCACCGCAATGCTCTTCTCGCTGTGGGCCAACATGAACTTGGCGGCATCCACTCGCTGCTGCGTCACATATTCGACAAATGTCATGGAGAAGCGATTCTTGAACAGCAAACAGAAGTAACTACTGCTTATGCCAAGCTTACCAGCCACTTCTTCAATGCCGATGTCGGAACTCAACTTTTCTGTAATGTACTGAACCGCCATATTCATGAGCTGATCCGATGATTTTTTCGAGTTCTCGCTTCCGTTTTCCGGCACTTCCTGGAACAAAGGTAGACTATTGAACAGTTTATCTTTGTACTTTCTGCTGCGAATGTGAGCCCCGATCTCACGTACCTTGTTGCCTAGTTCCTCATAGTGTATCGGCTTGCAGATGTACTCCCTCACCCCAAGCCGGATCGCTTCACGAGCATAATCAAATTCCTGATAGCCGGTGAGCAGCAGTACCTCGCACTCATTGCCAAGCTCGCGCAGCTTACCAACGAACGTCAGACCGTCCATGACGGGCATGCGGATGTCACACAGCACAAGATCGGGATGCTCCTCCTCGGCGATACGCAAGGCATCCATCCCGCTGCGGGCCATGCCCGATACAGTCATGCCCATTTCCTCCCAGGGCAGCACACGGTTCAAATTATTGAGAATCGGCGCCTCATCGTCAACCAATAATACTTTTAGCATAATGATCTTCCCCCTGCTCGTATTTAGGTATGACGCATTGTATGATCGTTCCAAGTCCCGGACTGGAGCAGATAAAGACACCGTATAAGTCACCGTATTCAATACGGATACGGTCGGCCACACTGCGGACGCCAAGTCCCCGTCGCTCATGATTCATTCGCTGCTCCGGCTTGTCAATGACTTCCTGCTCCGCATTTTCGTTCACCATGTACTGGAATAGCGATAGCTGAGCCGGTGTCATGCCGATACCATTGTCTGAGATTCTCAGGATCAGATTCCCCCGTTCTTCCCATCCCTGGATGATCAGCTTGCCTGTATAATCAATCCCTTCAAAGCCGTGTTGAATACTGTTCTCCACAAGCGGCTGTAACGTAAGCTTCAGTATTCCGCAGCTCATCAGCTCATCTGGAATGTCGATCTCATAGTCGAATAGATCCTCAAAACGGAACTTTTGGATATCCAAATAATGGCGCAGATGTTTCGTCTCTTCCTCAACGGTAATTTCATCCCTGCCCTGAATGCTGATCCGTAAAATGCTGGCCAGCCTGTAGACCATTTCGCTTACTTTGCGCCCCTCATTCTGCACCGCGAGCACATTGATTGACTCAAGGGTATTAAACAAGAAGTGAGGCTTAATCTGCGCCTGCAGCACTCTCATTTCCGCCTGATTCTTGCGACGCTGCTCGACCTGAATTCGGTTGAACAGACCATTGATCTTATTCATCAGATCGTTGAATCCCTTCGCTAGCAGAGTCAGCTCATCGTTCCCTTTTTCCTCAACACGGGTAGTCAAATCTCCGTCTTCCACACGGCGCATGAAACGGACAATGACCGCAATTGCCCCGGTAATTCGGTTCATGAAGAACAGGTTGAAGAAAACGGCAGCCAAGAAACAGATAAATACGACGATCACGAACCAGCGTGCGAACACTGTGACTTCACGGGATAATGTCTCCCAAGAGGTCACGGATACAAGACTCCATGGATAATCCTTCAGGTGATAGACAGAGAGAATACTCTTCTCGCCGTCGAACTCGGTTTTAAAGCTCTGAAATCCTTTTTTGAAGGCTACTTGTTTAGTGGTAAAAGATTCAAAGTTTTGCCCATCCAGCTTGCGATCCGGATCAAACAGGATCATACCGTCATCATTGACCAGCATGAAGGAAACATTCTGATCGCTGTCGCCTATCTTCAAATTGCGGAAGATCGACTCGAACTCCCAGTTTTTAATTTGAACAACCAGTATGCCGATATTCTGAAAAAAGCTTAGCTCCTTCACGAGCCGAATTTGCGTAAACACGGGTTCAGTCCCCGTAAGTTCCGGGTATTCGTGAGGAGCCAGCCATTTGGGCACACCATTGAGCGTCATGACTTGCTTGTACAGATCGCTCTCTTTGAACTTTTCATAAGGCATCGTGCGGAAATTCTCTTTGGTGAAAACCGAGACAATCTCCGAACTGCCTTTTCCATTAAAATTGTATAGAAACGCATAACTAATAGAAGGATGATTGTATAACAGACTCCGGAAATTGCGCTGGCTGGCATTCAGGCTCAGTTGCTCGGCATCCGTCAGATCCTGTTTGGAAGGATCATCGGCACTTAGTGCCATATGGAATACTGAAGTGGCAATTCCGTTGTCTGTTACATTGTCCATGTCTTTGAAGACATTAGAAATACTGTAGCTGATCGCCTTCAGGGAATATTCCGACTGCTGGCTATATTTTTTCTCAATAGAATTATAAGTCACGAAGAACATAATCATGCCAAGTATAAATAGGGGAATGATAATCAGGCCCACAAATGCCGTAAAGAGTTTATAGCGCAAATTCATCGGCCATGCTCCTGACCCTAAGGGATTATCCTTTCACACTACCCGCTGTAACGCCTTCAATGATTTTCTCCTGCAAAATCGCATAGATAACAACCACTGGCAATACGCTGTAGACAATCCCCGCCGACATCTGTGCATAGTTCATCTGATATTGATCACGGAATTGAACCATGCCCACTGGTAGCGTACGCAGCTCATCATTGGAAAGGAAGTAGTTGGCTAGCAAGAATTCATTCCAATTTCCTAGGAAATTCACAATGAATACTGTAACCATAGCGGGAACCGTTAGAGGTACAATAATTCTAGCAAAGATACCAGGGGCATTCAAGCCATCCATAACGGCCGCTTCCTCAATCTCCGAGGGCAAAGATCGCATAAAAGCAGCCAAAATAATGATCGTAAATGGAATCGCATTCGCAATATATGGGATGATCAGCGCCCAATGCGTGTTCAAGATGCCAAGCTTACGTACAATGTTGTAGATCGGCAGCATCAGCGCGTTGTTCGGAATCAGCATCCCTACCAGAACCAAAGAGAACAATATCGTATTCCATTTGCCCTGACGCATGCGCGTGATTGCAAACGCGAACATCGAGGCTAGCAGGATGGATACGACGGATGATAACACAGAAATGTACAAGCTGTTGAAGAAATACGTGCTTATTTTGGCGTTAACCCATGCCTCAACATAGTTATTGAAAACAAATTCTTTCGGAATACCAAAAGGATTGAGAGCAATCGCGTTGTTATCCTTCTTTACAGACGAGAACAGCACGAACAGGAAAGGAAACAGGATGACCAGCAGATAACCCAGCAGGATCACATGGGGCAGACTCTTTTTCAGGGTGCGCATTAGTATTCCACCCTTTCTGTACGCCGGGCAATAAGCACTTGATAAAGAACTGTAACCACCAGCGTGAACGCAAAGATCAGAACAGCGATGGCATTGCCGTACCCATACTTGAAGTTGGTAATCGCATATTTAATCATATAAGTTGCCATAACCTCGGTGGAACCTGCTGGTCCGCCCTTCGTCATGACGATAACGATATCCGCCGCCTTCATCGCACCCGCGATGGACAGCATGATGACTACTGAAATAATAGGGACAATCAAAGGAAGAGTAATCCGGGTCGCCCGCTGGAAACGGGTCGCGCCATCAATTGCCGCAGCTTCATCCAGTTCGCCTGGAATAGACAGAATAGCCGCCAGCACCATGACAATATAAAATCCGGTCCACTGCCACGCATTGGTGATCAGGATGGATAGCATCGCGAACCGCTCATCCGACAACCAGTATACCGGGTTGATTCCGACCAAACTCAGCAGTTTGTTAAAGAGTCCGATGTTTGGCTCGTAGATAAAGCCCCACAGGATGCCGATAACAGCCGTTGACATAATCGATGGCATAAATACTGCTGTCTTATACAGACCCTTCAGCTTTTTGACATTTGCGATCAAAAGAGAGAAGATCACGATCAAAGGAACTTGGATAAACACGGAGAACAGAATGAACCATCCGTTGTTTTTCACCGAAATCCAGAATCTTTCATCCCCAAAAGCCTTCGTATAATTACTAAACCCAGTGTATTTCACCGTCGCTGATACACCATTCCAACTGGTAAAGCTGTAATAGATGGAACTGAAGATCGGATAAATGAAGAACATCAGGAACAGAATTAAAGCAGGAACAACAAACAGCGTAAAAACCACAGGGTTTCTCAATGCTTTATTCATGGCTACCTCCAATTGCTTAGACATCAGAGAACGATTTAAGGAAGTATTTTAAAAAATGTACCCTGGAACAAGCGCCAGGGTACATTCAGTTTCCTGCTTCTTATTCCACTGCTGCGTTGGCTTCTTCCTGAACCTTTTGCAGCGCTTCGCCCATCTTCTCAGGTGTGGTTTGTCCGCCGATCAGCTTTTGAATTTGAATGTTACTGATCTCGGTCGTTACATCCGCTTGCACAAGAGAGTCAAAGGCTGGGAATGAGGATTGGGAGTTGTTCAGTACAGCTACGATCTCGCTCATCAGATCATCTGTAATATTCTCATTCAATACGTTTTGGTCAATCTTCATTGCAGGCAGCACACCATCTTCTACAAGTCCGCGAAGCTGCATTTCTTCATTAAACAGATTCTTGATAAAGGACTTCACTGCAGCCAACTGACGAGGATCATTAGCTACTGCTGCAGAGAAGCCGTAACCATTGTTCACATCGCGCATCAGAGCTGTTTGGTCACCCGCGCCGCCCTCAACCGGAGGAATATTGAAGAATCCAACTTTGCCGATCAGGCCTTCACCAGATTGACCTGGTTTAAATACGGAAGATTTCCATGTTCCGTCATACAACAGGATGGCTTCACCACTTGTGAATTGTGTTGTATATTCAGCATATTCGAAGCCCAGTTCGCCTTTTTTGAAGTAACCTTTGTCTACCCAGTCTTTGTACTTAGCAAAGCCGGCAACGACTTGCGGATCTGTCCATTTAGCTTCGCCAGTAGCGAACTTAGCAGTAACTTCCGGTCCAGCATAACGGGACCACAAGTGGTTAGCCAACATCAACGGTACCCAACCTGCTTTGGAGGCAGCAGCCAATGGCACTTTGCCGTCAGCTTTGATATCTGCCAGTTGTTGTTCCAGCTCGGCAAAAGTCGTAGGGGCCTTCCAGCCCTTGCTGTTGTAGTACTCTTTGTTATAGAAGAATCCTTCACCGGAACCGCCGATTGGCAATCCGTAGATCTTTCCTTCATAAGTAAACGGATCAAGGTTGGAGAACTTATCTTTGATGCCCAATTCTTCCAGAATAGGCGTCAGATCAAGAAGCTTGTTTTCTTTTGCATAAATCTTGGAGTCAGGGCTACCGAACAGATCGAATACCTGCGGTGGATTGCCTGCCGCCATTTCACCACGAAGTTTTTCTTTGCGGTTCACGTCTGATTCAACGCCGTCCAGCTTAAAGGTTAAACCAGGAACATCCCCTTCTACCTTCTTAACTACATCCTCCAAAATAGCCAAACGTTTTTGTTTGTCTGCCCCTACTTGGGTGTGACGGATCGTCATTTCGAACGGCTCCTCACTTACCGGTTCCTCAGTAGCAGGTGCGTTTGTAGCTTCCACCGTGTTCGTTCCAGTTTTGTTGCCCTCACCATTGGTAGTGCTAGTGTTGTTATTTCCTCCACAACCGGCAAGCAGCGCAGAGCTTACGAAAATCAGGGACAACAGCAAAGTCATACTTTTTTTCATTTTTGTGACCCTCCCTATTTAATGATTTCGTTTACAGTTTCTATTATAAAAAAAGGTGATTGTTAACGTAAGGTTAAGATTCATCTACAGTAGGGATAAAATTGTCTAATGTAAGCGAAATCATTGTTATTTTTTAACTTTTAACGTTAGTATTTATAACATATAACTTTGTAAAGGCTAATTTTAAAATCAAAAACCATCTAAAAACAATGAAGAATAAGTGCATTTATGTATGATGAACCGTTATTATGTTATGTATTTTAACATAAATCAAAACAAACGATTCTTTTCTAATCAATTTGTAAGCGGATTATTCTTATATCATAACAGAAGCCGCCCCTTTAGCAGCAGCTATTTTGGGACGGCTTCTTATGTTCTTATGACAAGATATTATACCAGTTCGACTTGCTTGCGACCTTCTTCAACCAGTCTGTAAGCCCGCTGTACTTCCTCTTCAGTTGGGCTGGGAACACCCTCAAGCTCGTAAGCCTTGCCTAACATTTCCCACTTGTATACGCCCATCTGGTGGTATGGCAGGATCTCGAACTTCTCTACCCCATTCAGGCTGCCGATGAAGCGACCAAGATTCAACAGATCCTCTTCCCGGTCATGAATGCCAGGAACATAGACGTGCCGGATCCACATTTTGCGATCATGATCTGACAACCAGCGTGCGAGCTTCAGTGTCCGCTCATTGGATTTGCCCGTTAGCTTGATGTGGGCTTCGTCATCGATATGCTTAAGATCCAGCATCACCAGATCTGTCACATCCAGCAGATCATTAATCTTATCACCTTCATTGTAGCCATTGCTATCCAGTGTGGTGTGCAGATTCCAGCGTTTCTTCACTTCCGTGAACAGTTGCTTTACGAAATGGGCCTGCAGCGTTGGCTCTCCGCCGGATACGGTCAAGCCACCTCCGGACGTACGGTAATAGTTCAAGTAAGGCTCTATCTCAGCCAGAACCTCTTCCAGGCTCATTTCCTTGCCCTCATCCAATGCCCATGTATCTGGATTATGACAATATTGGCATTTCAACAGACAGCCTTGCATGAACAAAACAAATCGAATGCCAGGCCCGTCAACGGTTCCAAAGGTTTCCAAGGAGTGTATGCGACCTTTAATCATTAGGAGTCATCCTTTCTCCACGACTGACCACAGCCTCTCCTTCCGAAGAAGGTCCCTGTCCTTAAAGACTGTTGTCACCTAAAATCGCGGTCCCGAAATTTAAAATTTTAACCAATTGAGAACAAGATTTTACCGCCCTTGTGACAAGGGCGGCATCTCCTTGCGAGTATCATAATGATATAGCTAAAGCCAAAGCAATTTCGTTATCGTCTTACATCGAACCATGGAACGTACGGTTGATTACATCCAATTGTTGTTCGCGGGTCAGCTTGATGAAGTTAACTGCATAGCCGGATACACGAATGGTCAATTGTGGGTAGTTCTCTGGATGTTCCATAGCATCCATCAACTGTTCGCGGGCGAACACGTTGACGTTCAGGTGGTGACCCTTGCTGCCGAAGTATCCGTCAAGCATGGATACCAGGTTGGATTTACGGCCTTCTTCTTCCTTACCCAATGCCTTAGGCACGATGGAGAAGGTGTTGGAGATTCCGTCCAGGCTATCCTCGTAAGGCAGTTTGGCAACAGAGCTCAGGGATGCCAGGGCGCCCTTCTTATCACGGCCGTGCATTGGGTTAGCACCCGGTGCGAATGGCTCGCCTTTTTTACGTCCGTCAGGTGTAGTACCTGTCTTCTTACCATACACAACGTTAGAAGTGATGGTCAGTACCGATTGTGTCGGCAAGGAATCACGGTAAGTTGTGTTTTTGCGAATCATTGTCATGAAGGATTCAACCAAATCTACCGCGATGCTGTCTACGGCATCGTCATTGTTACCGTAGCAAGGGAATTCACCTTCGATTTCAAAATCAATGGCAATACCTTGTTCGTTACGTACCGGTCTAACCTTGGCATATTTGATGGCGCTCAGGGAGTCGGCTGCAACAGACAAACCGGCGATACCACAAGCCATGGTCCGCAGAATATCGCGGTCATGCAAAGCCATTTCAATACGCTCGTAGGAATATTTATCGTGCATGTAGTGAATGACGTTCAGCGTGTTCATGTACAGCTTAGCCAGCCACTCCATCATTGGTTTGAAACGTTTCATTACTTCTTCATAATCAAGAACATCGGAAGTGATGCGCGGAAGCTCAGGTCCAACTTGCACGCCGGATTTTTCATCAACACCACCATTGATAGCATACAACAGTGCTTTTGCCAGGTTGGCACGTGCGCCGAAGAATTGCATTTGTTTACCAATGCGCATTGCAGATACACAACATGCAATACCGTAGTCATCGCCATAGATCGGACGCATCAGATCATCATTCTCGTATTGAATGGAACTGGTCTCGATGGATACCTTGGCACAATATTTCTTGAAGCCTTCAGGCAATTTCTCGGACCACAGTACAGTCAAGTTCGGTTCCGGTGCAGGTCCCAGGTTGTACAGGGTGTGCAGGAAACGGAAGCTGTTCTTAGTAACGCGTGTTGTACCATCTACGGACATACCGCCAATGGATTCTGTAACCCAGGTAGGGTCACCACTGAACAGTTCATTATAGTCAGGTGTGCGCAGGAATTTAACGATACGCAATTTCATTACAAAATGGTCTGTTAACTCTTGTGCTTGTTCTTCGGTCAAAATACCTTCTGCGATATCGCGCTCAACATAGATATCAAGGAAAGAGGATACGCGTCCAAGGGACATTGCCGCACCGTTTTGTTCTTTGATTGCTGCAAGATATCCGAAGTACACCCATTGGAAAGCTTCTTTGGCAGTGTTAGCTGGCTTGGAGATATCAAAGCCGTGCATAGCTGCCATCTTCTTCAGTTCACCCAGTGCGCGGATCTGTTCGGAGACCTCTTCCCGAAGACGAATTACGGATTCGCTCATGGCATCTACTTCAAGATTCTTGAGATCTTGTTTCTTTTCGTTGACCAAGAAATCAATTCCGTAAAGCGCTACGCGGCGATAGTCACCAATGATCCGGCCACGGCCGTAAGCATCAGGAAGACCGGTAATGATACCCGCTCTGCGCGCTGCTCTCATTTCATCTGTATATGCATCAAATACGCCTTGGTTATGCGTTTTGCGAATGTTCGTGAACATGTCGACAATGCCTTGCGGAAGTTCAAATCCGTATGCGTTGCAGGCATCGATCATCATTTTAATACCACCGAACGGTTGGATGGAACGTTTGAAAGGCGCGTCTGTCTGAACGCCGACAATTTGCTCCTTGTCTTTGTCAATGTAACCAGGATTGTGCGAGACGATCGTAGATACAGTGTTCACATCTACATCAAGCACACCGCCGTTGGCAATTTCCCGTTTAGTCATTTCAGAAACAATTTTCCACAGCTCTTTGGTATTCTCAGTAGCTCCGGCGAGGAAATCTTCCTTGCCCAGGTAAGGGGTAATATTCTTCTCAATAAAGTCATTCACGTTAACTTTTCTGGACCATTTACCTTTTGTAAAACCGCGCCAACCCGACTTCACTTCTTGTACATCTTTTTCAATCACCGACATGCTAAATCCCTCCATCTATATTTATAGTATTGTAGAGATCGCGGGCTTGAAGGTTAATCCCGTGTCTCGCGACCCCATCTAATGGTTGTTATAAAATTCACAAAAGTGATTTTACAACTGGGATCGTTGTTTGTTTATATAAATATTTTAGTTTATTTTCTGAAAAAGGACTGTGACAAATATCACCTTTTCGGTGATATTTGTCACTAGCATCCAGTTTCTCAAGGAACAGAATTCTTAGCTTAAACCCTTGGTATTAGTTGTCAAATTTTCCGTAGAAAGCATTGCGGTATACGTCTGCAAGCTCGCTGACAAGCGGCATTTTTGGATTGGCAGTTGTACATTGGTCTTCGAATGCACGGTCAGCCAGATAGTCAACACGCGATTCGAAATCCTTAGGATCAAAGCCCAGCTGTTGGAACGACTCCTCAATACCCAGCTTTTTGTTCATGTCGCGGATAGCATTGATCAAGCTGGTAACCCCTTCTTCAGTGGTACGAGCTGGCAGTCCCAAAATACGGGCGATTTCTGCATAGCGCTCATCAGCAACGAAGTGCGAATATTTAGGGAACGAAGCAAACTTCGTTGGTTTCTTGGCATTGTAGCGGATAACGTGTGGCATAAGAATCGCATTGGTGCGACCATGAGCCGTGTGATATTGACCGCCCCATTTGTGCGCCAAGCTGTGGTTAATGCCCAGGAACGCGTTGGCAAACGCCATACCAGCAAGCGTGGAAGCATTGTGCATTTTCTCACGGGCCAGTGGATCAGCTTCCAGTGCCGATTTCTCCAGGTATTGGAATACGAGCTGGATAGCTTTGATGGCCAGACCATCGGAGTAGTCACTAGCCATAACCGACACATAGGCTTCAATCGCATGGGTCAAAACGTCCATACCTGTATCAGCAACAGCAGTTTTTGGCAAGCTGTATACGAACTCTGGATCAATGATAGCTACATCAGGTGTGAGCTCATAGTCAGCCAAAGGATATTTGGTGTGTTTTTCAGTTGTTTTATCCGTGATAACCGCGAAAGAAGTAACTTCCGAACCCGTACCCGAAGTGGTAGGAATGGCAACGAATTTAGCTTTGTTACCCAGTTTAGGGAACTTGTAGACCCGTTTACGGATATCCATGAATTTTTGTTTCAGACCGTTAAAGTCAGCGTCTGGGTGTTCATAGAACAACCACATACCTTTAGCTGCGTCCATAGGGGAACCGCCGCCAAGTGCAATGATGCAGTCCGGCTGGAATCTGTTCATCATAGCTGTACCTTTTTCCACTGTAGTTGTCGATGGATCTGGTTCTACTTCCGAGAACACTTCGATGGCTACTGGTGTTTGACGTTGACGCAAGTAGTGTTCAACTCTTTCCACATAACCCAGCTTCACCATCATAGGGTCAGTGATAATTGCAACACGTGTAATATCAGGCATTTTGGCAAGGTATTGAGTTGCACCTTTTTCGAAATAGATCTTGTCGGGTACTTTAAACCATTGCATATTCACGGTACGACGATTCACCCTTTTCACGTTGATCAGATTGATGGCAGTCACGTTTTGCGATACCGAGTTGCGTCCGTAAGATCCGCAGCCCAGGGTCAGCGAAGGGATATTAGTGTTGTAAATATCGCCGATGGCACCGTGTGTTGATGGCGAGTTTACCAGAATACGTCCGGTTTGCAGACGGTTCGAGAATTTCATGATCACTTCTTCATTGTTGGAGTGGATAGCCGAGCTGTGGCCCATGCCTCCGAACTCAACGATCTCGGCAGCACGTTCGATACCTTGATCAGCATTTTTAACTTTATAGCAAGCAAGTACCGGGCTAAGCTTCTCTGCAGACAGCGGGAATTTTGTACCTACACCTTCAAGTTCAGCTACCAGAATTTTAGTGCCTGCTGGAACTTGAATTCCGCACATTTCCGCGATCTTCGTTGCAGATTGGCCAACAATTGTCGGATTCACTGCACATTTTTCAACGTTCATTGCGCCGGAAGTCAGCTTGCCAGCTTCTTCTTTGTTAACAAAGTAACAGCCGTTCGCAATCATTTTCTTCTTCACTTGATCGAAGATAGCTTCTTCAATAATAACAGCTTGCTCGGATGCACAAATCATACCGTTATCGAATGTCTTGGAAAGAATGATGTCAGTTACCGCTTGGTCGATATTGGCACTCTTCTCGATAAAGGCAGGCACGTTACCAGGGCCTACACCCAGAGCCGGTTTACCACAGCTATAAGCTGCTTTAACCATCGCCGATCCGCCTGTTGCCAGAATCAGTGCAACGTCAGGGTTGTTCATCAAAGCGTTGGTTTTGTCCATCGTAGGCAATTCGATCCATTGGATACAGTTCTCAGGTGCGCCAGCTTTCACTGCTGCGTCATGTAGAATTTTGGCGGATGCTGCACTACACTCTTGCGCAGATGGATGAAAACCGAATATAATAGGATTACGTGTCTTTGCGGCGATCAAAGCTTTAAACATCGTGGTGGATGTTGGATTGGTTACCGGTGTGATACCCATAACGATGCCGACCGGTTCGGCGATCTTTTGGAAACTTTCGTAGGAGTTGTCTTCGATGACCCCTACGGTTTTGTCATATTTAATTCCGTGCCAGATATATTCTGTTGCGAAAATGTTCTTCGTAATTTTGTCTTCATAGACTCCGCGACCTGTTTCTTCTACGGCCAGTTTCGCCAGATACATGTGCTTGTCGAGTCCTGCCAGCGCCATTGCATGAACGATTGTGTTGACTTGCTCTTGATCCAGCTGCATGTACGCTTCTTGAGCCTTCTTGGCTTTATCTACCAAAGTCTGAATATATTCCTCAGCTGTTGGTTGCTTCACTTGGGCGGGCACTTCATTTTTAACTGCCATGTCCCTCGTCCTCCTGTCAATTTTTGAGTTGTTTTTCTCTACATGTTCATATTATCACATACTTTTCGTCTTGTATAGTGAAATCTTTCACAAAGTATAAAGTTTTTTTGACGTGTTTCAAAGCGCTTACATTCAATCATATTCAGGTATTTTAACCATATTTTATTTAAAAAATCGTTTAATTCCCCTGATTTTAGGCTTTTACCCAGCCTATTCCTTGTTATTTATAACTAAAAAGAAACCTCTTGCTCTTCATTCAACACTCCATGAATCACAGAAGGTTCACAATCCCTCTTCCCCGCTCAGTGCCAATCCTGCTCGCTTTTTCAATCTCAAACCTACCTAACAAAAAACGGCTATTAAAAAAGATCAACCAGTACTCTCTCGTTGATCCTATAATACGAAGGGATGCCCCTCACCATTCACATGGTTTCTGGGACATCCCTTTGTTCGTGCTATTCAGTTACAGCAATTATGCTGAAGTCTGATTATTGAACTTTGATTCCGTCGAAGAATTTCTCTTGGACTGTTTTAGCAGCAGCATCAAGCTGAGCTTTGGAATCCGTTCCTTTTTTGGAGAACAGCTCTTGAATGACATTGGACATTGTTGCATAGTAGTCCTGAGTATTGTACTGAGCTTCTGGCTTACCGTCCAGCAGGTTCATGATTTCCGGATTGTATTGGTAGACGTTTGTATACTTATCATAGACAGCTTTAGTCTTCTTACCGAATTCAGAATCAGCGGAGAAGTAGTCAAGAAGCGGCGGAATGAAGAATTTACCGTCTGCTTCACGTTGCTTGATTACCGCATCAAGTGCATCCAGACCCTTTTCAGAGAAGTAGTCGAATGTGATGTAACGGAAAGCCATTTCTTGCTCGTCTTTCGTTGCATTCGGGTTGATTACGAGATAGTCGCCACCAAGTACGCCTGTGTGCTTGCCGCCTTTTTCAGCTGCAGGCATTGGGTACGTCAACACCTCTTCAGGTTTCAAACCACCTTGGTTCAGGGCTTGCTCGATAACGCCGTCAGAACCGGCCATAACCATTGCAGTACGGCTTTGTTGGAACGCGCCTACAGCATCGCCCCAGCCAAGTGCCCAGTCTTGAGGAATAGCATTAGCTTCCCATCTAAGCTGCTTATAGAAGTCCAGTGCTTTCACACCAGCGTCGGAGTTGAATGTAGCTACAACTTTACCGCCGTCAATATTTTGAATTTCTCCGCCTGCTTCGAACAGGAAGTTGGTCCAGTTCCAGCCAGCTTCATTACCTTTACCCATTGGAGCAATACCAGAGATACCTTTTTTAGTATCAGCTGCGCCCTTGGCAGTGTTCAGCATATCGTCCCAAGTCCAGTCAAGTGGAGGAACAGCTACACCTTTTTCATCAAGCAGCTTTTTGTTGATCATTGTAGTGGTGACATAACCTTTTTGTGTTACGCCGTACACTTTGCCATCAATGATGAACTGATTCTGCAAGACAGGGTTAATTTCATCTTTGTGTTCATAGTTGTTCCAAAGATCTGTGATATCAGCTACCCAGCCCTTTTCAACCAGGAACTTAGCTTCTGTAGCAAAGGTATTGAAGAACGTTGGTGCCTCGTTGGCAGCCATTTTGATGCCGATTTCATTTACGTTGTACTGCCAGTCATCCTTAAGGATTTCAACATTTGGATATTCAGCTTGGAAACGCTTAATTTTGTCATCTTCCTGAGCTCTGATTTCTGTAAGGTCAGGTGTCGGATAGTGAATCTTGATTGTAACTTTTCTTTGGGTAATGTCATCCTTAGCTGCTGCATCGGTGCCGCTCGAATTGTCTGTTGCAGCATTCGTTGGGGCTGTAGTTGCATCCCCACCCTTGTCGCTGGCTGTATTACCGTTGTTACCGCCACAAGCGGAAAGCAACGAACCGGCCATTAGGAGGCTTAGTAGCATAGTGGAATACTTGCGCATTGAAACTCCCCTTTTCAATTTCATAATTATCTTACACATTGATCATAAAAGAGAAATCGTTTACAAACGAGGTGCATTTATATTCCTTTTATGTGTAAGTTTACGATTGGTAGTAGAATCAGACATTAAATTTAACCTTTGACAGCGGATAAAGCCACACCGCGCATAATGAACTTCTGGAAGATCAAGAATACGACAATTGGCGGCAAGCTGACAAGGAAAAGAATCGCAAACTTGATATTGGTATTGAGTGCCTTAACGCTAATAACATACTTATAGATCGCTGTTGCCAATGTGTACTTGTCATCACTATGCATAACGAGTGACGGCCAGAACCAGTCATTCCATGCTGTGGAGAAGATAAAGATGGCAAGTGTTGCGAAAATCGGAACCGACAGCGGTACTGCGATGGAGAAGAAGCTTCTTGGCTCCGAGGCTCCGTCGATCCGGGCAGCTTCGAAGATTTCAGGGTGAATACCGTCAAAGAAGTTCTTGAGCAACAGGAAATAGAATGTATTCGCACCTGCTGGCAGCCAGAAAGCTGCGTATTGGTTCAGCAAGCCCAGTTCCTTCAAGTTGACAAAGTTTGGAACCATATAACTGCTCGCCGGAATGAACAGGGTCATCAGGAAGAAGAAATAAATAGCTTTCTTATAAGGTACATTCATCCGGGAGATACTAAACGACGCCATCCCCAACACTACCAGGGTCATTAACATGTTACCCACAAAGATATAGATAGTGTTTCTTAGGTATGAAAACAGATCAATATAGTTCATTGCTTGCTTCAGGTTGTCAAAATGCCATTCCTGCGGGAAAAAGTGCGGCGGGAACGTGTTCACTTCTGTATTGGACTTGAGTCCGTTAAACATCATCATGAGTATAGGATACAACATGCTGAACACCATGGCACATATAACCAAAACCATTATTCCATATACGATTTTATTACTGGTCTGCTTAAGATCGTGTTCCGATAATATACCTCTATCTCCACTTTTCATCTTAGTTGTCCTCCTTGTTGAGCTTGAACTGTAAGACGCCCAAACCGCCCAGGACGATGAACATAAGCATGCCTAGTGCAGTAGCCGTTCCATAATCAAGTTTTGTAAACGCGTATTTAACCATCAGGAGCGCATAGGTCAACGTGGTGTTGTTAGGTCCACCATCAAGCAAAGCCATCTGTGACTGGTACCCTTGCGAAGTGCCGATAACCTGCAAAATAAGCATCAGAATGATCAGATTACGCATAGAAGGCAATGTAATATGACGAATACGTGCCCATACACCAGCACCGTCAATTTCTGCCGCTTCATACCAGTCACGCGGAATGCTCAGCACTGCTGCCAGATATATTAGCATCCCTGAACCGAATTGCTGCCAGGTCTCCATAAAGACGAGTGAAATCATAGACCACCTGGTGTCAGTCAAAAACGCAATTTGGTCGATTCCAAAAGTGCCAAGTAACGCATTGATTGGTCCAACCGGATCGTACAGCCATCTCCATAGTCCGTACAACACGACGCCTGGTACGACAAAAGGCAAGTAAGCAGCTACCCGCACAAAGCCTCCGAATCTGCGGAGCTCCGAGATCGCAATCGCGAAGGCGATTGGAACCCAAAATCCGAGGACAAAACACAATGCCATGTAATAGAGGGTATTCTTTACAGCCGTTAATACATCGGGATCTGTAAGTGCTCTGGCATAGTTGTCAAAGCCCACAAAAGTATTGCCTGAAACGAAATCGACGTGATAAAAGCTGTACACTAAGCCCTTCAAAATGGGAACCCACATGAATAGGATGAAAATTACAAATGCGGGTACAAGGAACATGTAGCCCCAGAAGTTTTTCTTCCAGCGGCCATTCCGTTGTGGCGTGGACGATTTACGCTCCATCTGTGCCCCCGGGTTTTCGTTTACTACTGCAGTTTGGTTCATCAAGCTCCCTCATTCCTTTGGTTCGTTCGGCATTTTTTCGCAAAATGCTTCCTACCTTAAATTGTAGAAAATCAGGCTTGTACTGAACATGTGTATATCTATCGAAGTAATGACTGTTCTTACTTCTTCAATTCGCTGGGGCTAATTCCATAGTATTTTTTAAATATTTTGCTAAAATGTTCCGGTGATTCATAGCCTACCCGCTCTGCAATTTCATATCTTCGCAGATCCGTATTCAGGATCATTTCCCGGCTTTCCTCCATCCGCAGCTTAATCACATACTCCCACAGATTAAAGCCTGTATTCTTCTTGAACAGGTAGCTCAGATAGTTGGGACTTACATGATTTTTCTTCGCCACCTCGTGAATGGTCAGACCTTTTTGCGCATAATTCTCGTCGATGTATTCCTTCGCTTTCTGGACGATGAGGTTGCTTCGCGTATGTAGTTCTTCAGCAGAAGGATCTATTGCGTAATTATTCCAGTTAAAATCACCATAGTAGAACACATAGTGGTCGCTATGCTCCTTGTTCCAGAGAATAGCCTTTGAAGCCTGCCGGTTCAGCACATTCATAAACGGCAGTCCCTTCAGAATCTGGCTAATCCCGATAACCGCGTGCAGATGCAGATATTTATGAATATTAAAATGCAAACTGCGACCCAGAACATCTAACCGGTTAATCTGGCCCGAGGAAGATTCTTCATAGCTTTTCTCATCCCACTGGATAATGATCGTTATTTCTCCCTCTGGAGAGTAAAAAGCAATAGAGTTCCACTCCTGATCCATAAGTTCCTTGGCAATATTCAAGGCTGCATAACATAAGAGGCGCTTATCATTGGCGCAATATTTCTTCTCTGATCCCGGTTCAGACAACGGAAGCTTGATCTTGATAACCGAAAAGAAAGGTCCCTGAAGGTTAAGGGCATCGATTTTTTGCAGACTGCGCGGGTCAGCCAGCACCTTATCCGGATTCGCCAGCAATTCAGTCAACAGTTGACTGTATTCCGGCTGCGTCTCTTCTAAGCGAAAGCTCTCGCTGATACCGGACATGAACGTATCCAGCTCCGGTGAAGGCTTATCCAGCTTCAGCAGCACATTACGTACAGAGTCCAGGAACTGCTCGCTGTTCAAGGGCTTGATCAAATAATCCTTGGCTCCTAGCCGTACGGCCATTTGGGCATACTGAAACGTCTCATGCGCTGAGATGACAATGGTTTGTACCCAAGGCTTGGTCAGTTTCGCATGCTGCATCAGATCAATGCCGCTCATGGCGCCCATCTGGATATCCGTGACCAGCAGGTCGATATCTTCCATTCGAATGCAATCTAGCGCCTCAAAACCGCTGTTTGCTGTATAAATATGATCGATTTCCAAGCCGGATGAAGCAAGCAGGCTGCTCAGTCCTTTAACAATCAACGGCTCATCATCCACTACTAAAATATTAAACATATCGTTGATCTCCTTTTATTCGTGATTCTCTGATTTCGGCAGCTTCACTACTACCTGGGTACCACCACCTGCGCGGGCAGCGTAACTAATGCCATATTCAGGGCCAAAATGCAGATGTATACGCTGGTTGACATTGCGGATGCCATATCCGCTGGTCGGATTTGGATTTTCTTCATCGAGAATCCACATAATTGCCTCAAAATCAACTTCTTTGTAACCGTTATCTTCTATGGAGATAAGGATGTAATCCTCCTCCATCCAGGCTGTAATAATAATCTCGCCGTCTTCTCCCATATTCTTCACCCCATGAATGATGGCATTCTCGATCAACGGCTGCAAAGTGATCTTCGGAATCAAGTTGCTCTTAATATCCGGATCAATATTCATCTCAACCCGAAAAACATAATCATACCGGTGCTGCTGGAGCTTGATATAAGCTGAGGCATGTTCCAGTTCTTCCTCCAGTGTAATCAACTCTCTGCCACGACTGAGACTAATCTTCATCAGCTTGGACAGCTGCTTGACCATCTCGGCAGATTCCGCATTACCTTCAAGTGATATTTTCCAATATATGCTCTCAAGTGTATTATATAGCAGATGGGGATTGATTTGTTGGTAAAGCAACTGCAGCTGCGATTCTTTCTGCTTCAGTTCCATTTTATACTTGTAAGTAATCAGGCCATTAAGCCTTCGGGCCATGTCATACGTGGAAGTGATTAGCACGCTGACCTCGTCATTGCTGCCCCACCTTGGCGTCTCTGGGACACGATTGCCAGGTTCGTATTTACGCACGAAAAAGGCTAGCTTTTGCAAAGGCGTCATCAGGGAACGCCAGAAATATGTAATAATGATCAGCCCGAATACCGCATAGGCGATGGTGATATATTGTATGACCCTCTTCATCTCATTTTGCTGCTGTAAAAGCGCTTTTACAGGAACCTTGTAGACAAGCTTCTGACCCAGGGCATGGTTGTTATTGACCACATAAATAAAATCATTGGTGATAACATCCACGATACCTTCCGGATCTCCCTCCTCTGCCCCTTCCGGCAGTTCAATATGGTCACCTAAATTGTTAATCGTAGAAGCAAGTACAAGATTATTCATATCTGTGAGGTAGATCTCACCGTCAGGCAGGGATATCGATTTCAGCGATTCACTGATTTTGGACTCCATTTTGGTCACGACCAATACGCCAATGGTCCCTTCTCCCCGGTAAATGTTGTTGACCGCCCTGACATAGGTTAGTGTCTTGTTATTCTCGGCTTGGGCGCTGAGTCTGTCCATAAACTGCAGATAGCCCCGCCCTTTCTGCTGCACCGCCGATTGGAACCAACTAGGCTCCTCTTCCTTGGAGAAAAAATAAACTCCCGCCTTCTTGACCTGCGGAAAGTTCGGGGCAAAGAAATATTTATCCTCCGGATCGTATACATAGAGCGAGTAATAAACAACATCATCCTTGCCGGTACCCTGAGAGTAGCTGAGCAGCAGCTTTTCTATAGCCTCATAACGCTTGAACGAATCCATCACAATTTCATTGGTTTTTGTACTCAGCTGTTGAATCAGCGGGTTCTGAATGATGGTGGTGGTGATCTTGTTAACGGTCTCAATATCTCGGTTAATAATCGTAAAGTTCTGTTTATTCAGCTCCACATATGCATTCGTAACATGACGCTTGAGAATGCCCTCGGCCTTCAAATTGCCGTAGCTGTTCAGAATCAGAATGGGAGAGATCATAATCAGGAAGAGCAGGATTAACTGCTGCTTGACGTTCAGTTTCACAAGTGGCTTAACAAGTCTTGACCACATAAGGCACACCTCCAGCTTCATACTATAACAAACGCTATATGCGTCATATATGTCTATTCTAAAGTTTTTTAGGAGTATTTGTATCTATTTTTCTACTAAAGACAAAATAAAAGCTACGCCATGATCCAGCCAGCGAAAGTGGACTGCTAAATTTTCAGTTATCCGTTAACTTTTGGAGGATATTTGAAAATCTCAGTTATACAGCTACAGCACAAAAAAAGACTGGAACAGCCCGTCAGAACGGCTCCAGTCTTCTCTGAACACGTATTAGTACATTATTATTGCGTATATCCATTTAAGTCAAGCCATGAAGCGCAAGTCTCCGTCCAGCCACTAGTATGCTGTTCCTCCGTAGCCAAGCCTAGGCCATGTCTTCCGTGTGCATAGACATGCAGATCGAACGGAATACCATGACGTCTCAGAGCTGCGGCGAAAAGAAGGCTGTTCTCAGCCGACACGCCTTCGTCATCCGACGTATGCCACAGAAAGGTTGGCGGTGTGTCCGTTCCTACTTGCAGATCGCTGCTCATTAGATCCACCAAATCACCTTGCGGGGAAGAACCCAGTAAATTGTCCTTGGACCCTTTATGTACCACCTGATCATCCATAGAAATTACCGGATAACATAGAATCATAAGATCCGGACGGCTAGACACCCGTTCCACCGGATCAATATCCTCTGCATTGCCCTTGTCAAACAACACGCCAGCCGTAGAGGCCAAGTGACCCCCTGCGGAGAATCCAAGAATCCCGATTCGGGCGGGATCAATCCTGAATTTCTCAGCGTGCAAGCGCACTGTACGCATCGCCCGCTTGGCATCCAGAAGTGCATTTGGATATTGGTAGGGCGCTACGCGGTAGCGCAACACAAAGGCTGAAATGCCCAGGCTGTTGAGCCAGATGGCTATCGGTTCCCCCTCATGATCTGCACGCATCCCGTAAGCACCACCGGGGCAAATCACAACTGCGGCATTGCCGTCCCCTTCGACAAGATAAGGTGTAATAGCCGGACAATCCTCGTCACTAGTACCCACAGCTCCGGGAGCACCGTCAGGCCATAAAAGAATGGTCTCCATTTCTCATCCCTCAATCTTCCTTCATAGACTTGTCATTATGAGGGAATTCCCTCACAATGACATCAGTCTATCAAGTTAGAGGAGTTCATGCAATCCGGCAACAACAAGATCCGCTTCCTTAAGGATTTCTGGATTGCCGATTCCGACTACCTTCATTCCTGCCGCTTTTCCTGCTTCCACACCCGCTTCTGCGTCTTCAAACACAATACATTCCTCCGGCTGCAATTTAAGCTCTACAGCCCCGGTGAGGAACACTTCAGGGTCAGGCTTAGCGTTAGACACTTTGTTGCCATCAACTACAGCATCGAACAATTCCGTAATGTTCAGCTTGTCAAGAATGAACATGGCATTCTTGCTTGCTGAACCAAGCGCGATACCAACACCGCGTTCTCTAAGACCTGTAAGATATTCCTTCACGCCAGGCAGCAGCTCGGACTGATCCAGCTTGTTGATGAACTCTACATACAGGCGGTTTTTCTTATCCGCCATCGCCAGCTTCTCTTCCTCTGGGAAATCAAGACCGCCTACCTCCAGCAGGATATCGAGTGATCTCATCCGGCTTACGCCCTTGAGCCGTTCGTTATCCGCCTCTGTAAATTCAAAGCCAAGCTCACGGGCAAGCTCTGCCCAGGCCAGAAAATGGTATTTCGCCGTATCTACGATGACACCGTCCAAATCGAAGATGGCACCTTTCATATTTTGCAGCATGACATTCTGTCCTCTCTATGTGTTGATCATATATCTATTTTGTAGCTGAAAATACATCACAATGCTGATCGGGTTATACCGCAGCCCCTGCGGTCTGAAGTTTCAGCTCCACGCCCGGCTGGCATAACTGCGGCTCTGCGCCATCTACAACAAAGTTTAATGCACTACTGTTGCCAGCTGCAGCCGTAATCGTTACTTCTCCGCGGCTGATTCTCAGCGTATAGGTTCCTCCGCGCAAGACCACCGGGAGCTCCACTGCCTCCCATTTCTGTGGCAAGGAAGGTTTGATATGCACGGTATCACCGTCGAAATGCACGCCGGCAAAACCAAGTACCGCTGCCATCCACGCGCCGCCGTTCGCAGCCGGATGCGTTCCGCCAATATAAAGATCGCCTACGTATTGCTTTGATTCACCTGTCAAATCCACTGTAGCGGTCCGCATAAAGTACGGATATCCCCAATCGGGAGAGCCGATATCAGCAGCAACCAGCGCATAAATGCACGGACTGAGACTGGAGCCATGCTCGGTGCGTGGCTCGTAGAATTCCCAGTTCGCCTTCTTGACTTCTTTAGAGAAGGAATGCTTGAACAGGTTCATCATGAGCACAACGTCTGCTTGCTTCAGGATTTTGGTTGTAGTAGCCAGACCGTTGCCGCCGCCCCAATATTCGTTTTTATTCAGAACACGTGATTTCAGATCCGCCAGCGTGACTTCTTCAAGGGTATGATAACGGTCAAATTGTTCAATGACAAGCGTCTCTTCATCAGGCTGTGGAACATAGAAGCTCTCCAGCATCGAACCGATCTCGGTCAGGAATGGACCGTCTGCGAACTGAGCCGTCAATTTTTCAAACTCGGCAGGATACTTCTCTTTGAGCAATTCCGCCGTCCGTAGCGAAATTTCCAGACTTTCCTTGACCAGCGCATTCGTGAAGGCGTTGTTGTTAACACGTTCATGATATTCATCCGGTCCGGTCACATCCAGAATTTCATAACGCTTCTTGACTGGATTGTAGAAAGCGTAGGAATAGAAGAATCTGGCGCACTCCCAGATTACCTCTGCTCCGCCATCCACCAGCAAGCTGTCATCACCGGTAAACTGCACATACTGCCAAATACCGTGGACAACATCCGCACTGATATGCACCTGTTTATCCCGGAAATAAGTACGCATAGGCCGTCCAGTGAACACATCGTTCACGTTGAACAGGGTACAGGCATCGTCACCCGTATCCTGACTCTCCCAGGCATAGAACGCACCAAGGAAGCCATATTCCGCTGCCTTGCGGCGGGCTCCATCCAGTGTGTGGATACGGTACATCATCAGATTGCGAGCGGTACTCGGATCACTGTGAAGGAAGAACGGAAGCATGAACATCTCTGTATCCCAGAACACTGCTCCCTTATAGACTTGCCCGGACAAACCGCGCGCCGGAATGGAGACCTTCTCCGATTCCGTTGGGGCAATGATCAGCAGCTGATAAATGCTGTATCTGAGCGCCATCTGTGCTTCATCGTCACCTTCAATGATCACATCACTGCCCACCCAACGATCTTCCCAACGCTTACGATGTGCTGCAAGCAGCTCATCATAACCTAATTTAGCCGCCGCCTGAACAGCCTCTACAGCATTGTCTACCGGTGCTTTACCGGCATCAAGGCCAGTGTATACCGACACATACTTGTTCCATTCGTAGGTTTCGCCTGCCTTGGCATCCAGCAAGAGCTTGCGGATGGCCAGACCATCCACAATTTGCTGCTCTCCAAAGCCAAAATCAGCGATTTCTGCCACGGCAACCGGAACGTTCAATTCTCCAGAAACCGCACTAGAGATCAGTACATCGCCCTCGGCATATTCTTTTTTCTCGAAAAGGTGAGGACCGTTGATATCCCACACCTCTCCGTCGATTCCTGTCTCAATATCAATCCGGCAATCGATTGTGCTGCTGACAGTAAGTTTGCTGAGAAGCAGATGCAGGTTATCCATGCTTGCAAAACGCTCGGCGGTAACGGTCACCGTGCCGCCCTCAGGCGTACGGTACACAGTCTCACGACGGTGGATTGCACTGCGGAAATCCAGCTCTTGTATGTGGGATACCGGTTCGGTATCAAGCACACTGAGCGGCTGGCCGTTGCAGGAGATGACCGTGAACAGTCCATTCGGAGCGTTCACAGGCTCACGCCATTTCTCACCAGCTCTATCATAGAGGCCGGCCAGTGTCACCGCGGACAGCTGCTCCTTGCCGAATTCTTCAAGTGTGCCGCGATAACCCATATAGCCGTTGCCGGTCATATATTTGTTCCCGTTCGTCGTTATCTGGTTCTTGTCGAAGCTCTCTTCTCTAACTGTCCAGTTCAACCTGCAATCATCCCTTCGCCCAGCGGAAGCACCGTACCGGAGGCATCCACTTTAATCCGTTGCCCGTACACAATAATCTCAGTACTACCGCCGCTGATGGCTTTCAGACTAACGTTATCCTTGCTCACAACAATCTTCAGCAGCACTCCCTCGTACATTACCTGGAAGCTGTAGGATGTCCAACGCTCAGGCAGGGATGGCTGGAATGACAGGCGCTCGCCGTCAGAACGCATGCCGCCAAATCCGTACACAATGTTCATCCATGCCGCAGCAATGGAAGTCGTGTGAAGTCCTTCACGGGTATTGCGGTTATAGTTATCCAGGTCAAGACGTGTTGCGAATTCGAAGAAGTTGTACGCTTCCTCATGCTTGCCGATTTCGCTGGCAAGAATGGAGTGAATCGATGGCGACAACGAAGACTCATGGATACATCTTGACTCATAGTATTCATAGTTAGCTAGCTTCTCTTCCTTGGTGAATTGCTCACTATACAGGAACATGAACATCAGCACATCCGGCTGTTTGATCATGTCATAGCGGTACAGGCGATCGTACGACCAGTTCGAATACAGCGGGAATTCAGTGACTGGAATGGAGTGAATATCAATGTGAGGCATATCAAAGAATCCGTCATGCTCCTCATATACTCCAGTTTCCTTATCTACAGGAATCTTCATTTTTTCTGCCTTGTTGCTCCAGTCGCCCAGTTCTTCCTCACGCAGTTCCACTTTAGCTGACAATTCAGCGAACTCGGACGGCGCCTTTTCCTTCATTTCCTGAATCGCTTCCAGGGCAAATTCGAAGGATTTTTTAGCCATTAGGTTGATATAGCAGTTATTGTTCACCATCAGTTGGAATTCGTCTGGTCCCATAACTCCAAAATAACCGTATTCACCAGTACGTTGTCCCCATTGACCGCGTGTTGCATAGAAACGGCTGATCTGGATCAGCATTTCTACCCCTTTGCTGAATAGGAACTCTTTGTCTCCAGTATTCTTGACATAGTGCCAAATACCAAAGGATACTGCCGTACCTACATGCAACTGCAGGTTGGAGTGCTGCCACAGATCACAGCTTTCCGTTCCGTCGATGGTAGCGATCGGGTAGCAAGCACCTTCGCAATCCACATCTTTGGCGCGTTGCATAGCTTCAGGAAGCGTTCTGTAGCGGAACTCCAGCAAGCTCTTGGCCGCTTTCGGATTGTTGAACATATAGAATGGAAGACAGTAGGACTCTGTATCCCAGAAGGCCAATCCGCGGTATACTTCCCCCGTCAGACCCTTGGCTCCGATGTTGAAGCCGGGATGGTCTCCATGGTAGGTCTGATACAGTTGGAAAATACAGAACCGGATACCCTGTTGGTTCTCAGGATCGCCTTCGATACTAATATCACTGGTCTCCCAGATTCCGTTCCAGTAAGCTTCTTGCTCCGCAAGTACAGCCTTCTCTTCAAGACTCGATGACGCCACAGCCAGACCCAGACCTTCACTCCACAGCTCTTCGGCACTTCTTGCGGATGTGCTGTCTGCGCAGTTGATAGCAAACTTCGTAAAGTGTGCAGTTTCACCTTGGGTCAATTCCAGTGAGAAGCTCTGTCCAATGAATTTCTCCCGTTCAACACGTGCCGTTTCAAGCGGCTGGGAAGCTTTCAATGTGAAGCTGGAGAACAGCTTGTTGCCGGTATTTATGGTGCTCGCCAAAATTGCCGAGATTCCATCTTGCTCTCCGCTGCGAACAGGGTTCCACATGCTCACGCCGCGCTCTTCATGAATGATATTGAAATCAAGACCCGCAATGATATCCACACTTCCGGAGAAGTTTAGCGGCTCAAATGCAACTTGCTGCAAACCAAGGTGAGACATAGTCATGCTGACAAGACGGGTGAAAACAAGCTTCAGGCTTTTCCCATTCTCCAGATGCCATACAAATTCCCGGCGGTAGGTGCCCGTACGGAAATCCAGTTTACGTACATAATCCGAAATCTTGCTCTTAGCCAAATCAAGCTGTTCGCCGTCTACAGCGATACGTGTATGCAGCCAGTCCACGGAATTGACCATATACCGCAGAGAGCGAATAATTCCTTTATAATGGTTGCCGATGTCCAGCTGTTCATTTAAACCGTTGAAATAACTCCCGATAAGACTGTCACCGCTGTATCCTTCTTCAGCGTATCCACGTACGCCCATGTATTCGTTACCTAGTGAAAAGATAGATTCGGAAACCCGGTTCCGCTCCGTGTCGAAGCCCTCTTCGATAATTGCCCACGGATCCACCTTTAGATATTTGTCCGCTACTTTAGCCATGTATGATTTCTCCTTCTCCTGAGTTTTGTCCGCCCGCCCTTATAATCACAGAGCTCCAGACGCTCAACTCTAGGATATCGTCCGGCTTTATTGTCGCCAATGTCCGGCTGTAACAGAGTTATGTGCATTTATACGAAATTATGAGAAACCAGTGTACAAACCAACCTCTTTTGCAAAAAAGACAACAAAAAAACAACCAAATCCCACTATATGTGTATACTGGTAATGGCTGTTTTGCTATGCACCTTAGTTACCCTTTATACTCCTAATGTCGCGAAAATCATATTAAATCTCACACATTTGAAGTGAAAATAATCACAATGTTAAAAATTCGACACTTTTAAGGGCTTTTTTTTACCCATATCTGGCCAATTTCAAGGTATAATTAATTTAAAATTTACTGAAAAACTGAGGGAATAAAGGGGATGTCGATTATGATCAAGGAATACCACAATGCTATCGAAGCCCATGGCAATACGAAATGTTTCTCCGAGCAGAACTTCAACAGACTTCTCGTTACAATGAAAGAACGTACAGTCCCTGAAGGATCACACCTTTTCTGGGAAGGCGACTATTCGGATAAACTATTTTACATCAAACGTGGACGTGTGAAATTAACCAAATCTACCGATGAAGGTAAAGAACTCATTCTCTATATGTACCAAGCTGGCGATATGGTCGGTCAAGCGGATCCTTTCTTCAGCACGAAGCACAGCTTTACAGCCGAAGTCATTGAAGACAGCGAAGTAGGCGTCATAGAACACAAGGATCTGGAGATTCTCATCTGCCAGCACTGCGACTTTGCCATTGACTTCATGAAATGGATGGGTATTCATCATCGTCTGACACAAACTAAATTCCGGGATCTAATGATGTATGGTAAACCGGGTGCACTCTGCTCTACGTTGATCCGTCTGGGCAACACCTATGGTGAGAAGAGCGGCGAGAACATTCTGATTAACAAAAAAATAACGCACACAGACCTGTCTAATATGATCGGTGCCACCCGTGAGAGCGTGAACCGGATGCTGAGCGATCTTCGGAAGAAAGACGCTGTGGAATATGAGAATGGCATGATCGTCATCAAGGATCTGGGCATGCTTCAGGAAATTTGCCATTGCGAAATGTGCCCGGGAGAAATTTGCCGAATTTAACGCCCTAATCTAATACCCTCTATTCACCTCATTGAATCATACCTGACCCAAGAAATTTCACGGAACTTAATAGAGTGGTCAAGACGCCTTGCGGGGCGTCTTTTTTTACGGCTGTACTGGCGATCTACGATGATGACAAAGGCCAAATAAGGGGCTTTTAGAAGGACCAAACGACATGGACAGTCCTCCAAATGTAAAAAACCAGGAAGTCCCCGACCTGCTGGAGACATCCTGGTTTAAAAAGTGTAACTTTGTTGAGTAGCATTGTGCTCAGCAAAAGACGCCCTTTAACTCTACGTTTGATGTTGCGTTTGCTTTTGTTTTATCTCTAGCTCTAGCTTTTACCTCTAATATACTCTTTAGCTTTGCCTCTAGATTTTCTTACCCGCGCCGCGCAAAGGTGAAATCAGCCAATAGGCCATACCGACAAAGACGCCGCCGCCAATAATATTACCGAGCGTTACAGGAATCATGTTGTGCAGCCAGCCTGCCAGCGAGATCGTTTCGGGATGACCTGGAAGCAGCAGCGCTACGCTCAGCAGCGTCATATTCGCTACACTGTGCTCATAGCCGCTGGCGATGAACGCGAACAGACACCACCAGATCAGCACCAGCTTGGCTGTCTCACTCTTGGCCCGCGAGGACATCCATAACGCCAGGCACACCAGCCAGTTACAAAGAATGCCGCGGAAGAACAACTCTGAGAACGGCAGACTCATTTTTTTAGCAGCAGCCGTGAAAATTAGATGTTCCGCCGGAGCCGCCTTGAATAGCCCCGTCCCTTGAATCAGAAGAGCAAGAACTATTGCACCCGCCAGATTGCCAAAAAAGACGATCACCCAGTTTTTCAGTGTATCCCCGATGCTCGTTTTGCCTGCAAGCGTGCTTGCAGTAAAAAACATATTATTGCCGGTAAACAGCTCCGATCCCGCAAAGACAACAAGGCTCAATGCGATCCCGAAGGAAGCCCCCATAATTAGTGATTGAAATGGCGACTTGAGTGCTGCCAGCGGCGCTCCCAGTGAAAAGATAAGGATAATGCCGATCCCTACATAGGCCCCTGCCAGTAGTGCTGCCAGAAAATACTTGGGCAGACTTTCATTCATTTTATCCCTTTTGTAAACAGCTGCTTCAACGATGTTCTCCACATTTTGTGCAAACATTAACTTTCACCCCGCTGTTTCTGGTTCACCATGCTTATGAATCTTAACCGGTCAGGCTACACGCTAACCTTCACCTGATTTTCTTCAATCTGAACGGAATAGGTCACCACTCTGCCCTGATCTGGTGCCTGAACCTCTCCAGAGCGCAGATCAATCTTCCAATCGTACAAGGGATCATAGAGATAATAGCCGGATACGATTCCTTCCGCGAGCGGTCCGCCCTTCGGGTGAGGGCTCTGATTCTCCACAGCATAAAAAGTCCCGTCAGAGGTGCGGAAAACAGCCAGCTCAGTCTGTCCCGCCCTAACTACCCGGCCGATCTGTGGTAGAAAATCCTGCACTGCGCCGATCGCATATTCCTGCTTCGTCATTTCCATCGTTCTCGCTCCTTTAAGATTATTCCTTCCTCATTCCGGCCAGCTTGCGCATGGCTAGACCTTTGCTGTCTCGAACAGAGCCGAACGGGTGCTGTCATCGTTCAGGATTTTTTTCCAAGGATCGCTAACCTGGGCCAGGGCAAAATCAATTCGTGCCGCCAGTTCCTTGCGGTTACTCTCATTGTTCAGAATAACGTTCTGAATGTTCTCAAGTCCCATTCTCTCTACCCATTCGGAGGTTCTCTCCAGGTAGTTGCCAGTCTCCCGGTAATACTGCATCACGGCTGAGCATACTTCAATCAATTCCTCATCGGTCTTGACCTTGCAGAATGAATCTGCAATCCGCGGCTTGATCCCGCCGTTGCCCCCGATGAAGACCTCCCAGCCGCCATCATTGCCGACGATGCCGATATCCTTCGTGCAGGATTCCGCACAGTTGCGCGGGCAGCCGTTGACCGCCATTTTAAATTTAGCCGGGAAGTCCAGGCGTTCATACTTGCGTTCCATCAAAGCCCCCATCCCCATAGAATCCTGGGTGCCAAAGCGGCAGAACTGTGATCCCACACAGGTCTTGACGGTACGCAGCGACTTTGCATAACCATAACCGGACGGCATATCCAGCTCTTCCCACACCTTGGGCAGATCCTCCTTCTTCACACCAATCAGATCGAGGCGCTGTCCGCCGGTAACTTTGACCACTTTAACGTCGTACTTGAGGGAAACGTCGGCGATTTTTTTCAAATCCTCCGGTGTAGTCACCCCGCCGTACATCCGCGGAATTACAGTATAGGTACCGTCCTTCTGGATATTGGCTCCCATTCTCTCATTGACAAAGCGTGATTCCTTCTCATCCTCATAGGTGTCGGGATAAGTCATACCCAAATAATAGTTAATAGCAGGACGGCACTTGGAGCAGCCCTCCTCCTGGGCCCAGCCCAGCACATGCATGACCTCTTTACTGGTTTTTAGACCTTTGGCGTGAATCTCTGCCACGATCTCATCGCGGTTCAGGGAAGTACAGGTGCAAATGCCCTGTTTGGCACTTTGCTGGAAACTGTCACCAAGTACAAATTGCAAAATCTGCTCAACCACAGGTTTGCAGCCGCCGCAAGAACGGGTTGCGCCTGTGCAGGCCTTGATCTCGTCCACCGTCGTGAAGCCGTTCTCGGTTACCGCATCTACAATAGCTTTCTTCGTCACACCGTTGCAGCCGCAGACGATTTCTTCATCGGCCATAGATTCCACAGATAAGCCCTTTTTGGCCTCCCCATTTCCGCAGCAGCCGGTTCCCATAACCTCGGCATAGATATCATCCGTCATCTCCGCGCCTTGCTTCACAAGCTTCTGTAAGTTGGCCGATTCTGTCACATCTCCGAACAGAACAGCGCCGACGATAATATTATTTTTCAGCAAAATCTTCTTATATGTTCGTTTCCATTCATCTTTGGCAGAGATCACCGTATGTTCGGGGGTATCTATGAATTCGCCAGCAGAAAATACATCCACACCGGAAATCTTCAGCTTAGTCGATACCACGGAACCTTCATATGGCTTCGTGTCTACATTGCACAAATGCTTCGCAAGCACCATCCCCTGCTCAAACAACGGCGCGACGAGGCCATAGCATACACCCCGGTGCTCCGTACACTCGCCCACAGAATATACTCCCACTGCGGAGGTCTGAAGATAGTCATTCACAACAATGCCGCGGTTAACTTCAAGCCCACTGTCTCTCGCCAACTGCACGTTCGGCTTAATCCCGACAGCCATGACCACAAAATCAGCCGCCAGCTCACTGCCATCACTGTAGCGCAGCCCACTTACCCTCTGCCCGCCGGTCAGCTCTACCGTCTGCATACCCATCGCAAACTTCACGCCTTGGCGCTCCAGTTCGGCTTGCAGCATTGAAGATGCGCTCCGATCCAGCTGGCGCTCCATCAAATCTTCCATCAGATGCACGACAGTGACATCCATGCCCAGATTGACCAGCCCTTTGGCCGCTTCCAGTCCGAGCAGTCCCCCGCCAATTACAGCTGCTTTGTTATACTGCTGCGCTGCCTCCAGCATAGCCTCACAATCCGCAATATCGCGGAAGCCTACTACTCCCTCCTTGTCGCTGCCCGGAACCGGCAGAATGAACGAATTCGATCCAGTGGCAATGATTGCCTTGTCGTACGGAATCACCAAACCGCTGTCCGTGTAGATCTGGCGTGATGCTGTATCGATGCGCGTAGCTGTTGTTCCCGTATGCAGCGTAATCCCATTGTCTTCGTACCAGTTCCAATTATTTAGAATAATATCCTCGGTAGTCTTGCTGCCTTCAAGAACATAAGAAAGCATGATACGGTTGTAATTAGGGTGAGGTTCACTACCGATCACGGTAATCTCATACGCACCGCCAAGCTTTAAAATCTGCTCCACAGTGCCAATTCCAGCCATCCCGTTGCCGACTAATACCAACTTTTCTCTGCTTGCTGTCATGGTTAGGTACCTCCTCAATGCTTCTGCATGCTCTCTTGTTACTTCCATATACTGAAAGTATACATTTCAAATTTAAACCGTGATTGTGATTGCAGTCACAGTATTTGTGAATACTTTCACAATATATTTAACAACTAACCATCTATATAAGATGAACAACAGAAAGTAACAAATAGCGAGGAGGAACGAAGGGGGAGGTTTGGAACTGTAGGAGCGAAGCACTCGTCTGAAAGCTTTCCGTAGGAATGCTAGCATCGGAAGCATGGGCTGTAGCCAGATTTCAACCGCTACAAGCGGTTTACAAGGAAGAAATCTGGTGACAACAGCGACCGGAAGTCCAAACATTCCACCGTAGTGACGACAAGCATACGTTGGAATCTTATGTTCATCTTATCTATAACAATCCCTGATGAACGCAAATGAAATAGCCAGACCCCCTTTTTCTAATAGGCGATCTGGCCGTTATGTATTGTTATTATCGCAACCCTAAGGAAATCTCCAACTCATCCATCGGCCGAAGTTTCATGTCCATCCCGTTGTCCAGCAGCTTTTTTCCATTTACTCGCAATTTCCATATTTCACTGGACAGTGGTGTATGTCCCTTCACCGCCTGTATTCTCTGGTTGTCTTCCGACAGTTGAACCATTCCGCAGCTTTTCAGCAGGCTTCTCACAGAGAGATCACTTGTAAAGCTCATTACGTATATATGTGTCAGGTTCTCCTGCTCACTCCCACCGTTCACGTATAGGAAGACTGAATCCGGGTCTTTGCCTCCGGCATCCGACTTTGCCATAATCACAACACGTGCGCTTGAATTAACGGGACTGCTCTTCCAATTCGTATTACTGATTACCTTGCCGTCCATTTGTACTTCCCATTCCATTTCTGGCCCCAGGGACACATTGCTTACAGCGAGAATCTTCTGTCTGTCTTCCGCAAATACAGCAATACCGCTGCCCTGCAACAGTTCAAGAATCGTGATTCCTTTTCTATAAGTGCCGCTCAACAATCTTTCTGTGCTGTCAGCCAGTTCTCTGCCGCCAACCATTAAAGAGAATGTCGGCCCCACAGGCTCTGTAACCATTTCCGCTTTGGTACCTAGAGCGGAGGAGCATCCCCCCAAGGTCATAATAATAATCACTCCTAGCAACAAACGCCCCAACCCTACCATGGGCATTTCCAGCACCGCCTTATCTTCCCGACAACATCCGCTAGTAGTGTCTCAGGCTGTAATCACTTCGTATTTCGTCTCATTTTAGGATAACCGAAGCCAGCCATGTTCTCAATGCAAAATCAGGAGATTATTCCTATTGATAGAATAAAAAAGAGTCCCCGAAGGGACTCTATGCAAACTCTGCTTCTATATGATATCTGGGAAAAAGGATGTTGTTCTCCAGATGAATATGTTCAAACGTCATTCCTTCTAACTCTTCTAGGCGCGCATAGGTCAATCGATACGTAGTGCACGCGTGTTCCGGAGGTGTAAAATCCTCAGTAATCTTGCGAATCTGTCGTAAAATATCGCCTGCAGCATCATGCTCATCCTCCAGCTCAGCCAGAGCAGCACGTAATTCTGTCAAGCTGGCTGCTCCCGAATCAGCACTATATGCCAAAATCCTAGGGAACTGAGTATCCTCTTCCTTAGCTGTATGGTCAAGCAGTTCATCCATCAGCTTGTGGAACAGCTCGTGTAGCTGGGCCAAATGTGGAGAGCTTCCTCCATGAACGCGAAATACTTTGTTGACATTCTGTGCGATTAGAGGCAATTCCTGACGCAGGTAATGATGATGCTTATCCACAATATGCTGAATCAGTTCAGAGGAAGGAGCATAGTTCCATACTGTTTCTTCTTCCAGAACCGGATGTTCCATCAGCAGTTTGTTCAGGTCGGCAAGCACAGCATCCTTGTCCAATCCCCGTTCAGTGACAGCTTCTCCAAGCGGTCTATCTCCACCGCAGCAGAAATCAATTCGATTAACTTTAAAATAATCCGCAGATTTAGGAAATAGCAGTACTACATCTCTTACCCAAGTTTCATTGCTAAAACTGCTCTCCGGCGTTGGCCGGGAGGCTGAAACTCTATTCATAGGTTGTCTCATAATTGTGGGTTCCTCCTTCGGTTGGCGGTTCAGGTTGGTCTACCCTTCCACTTTACCTCCGACAGAAACCTTGACTTGTGATTTAGCACACAGCAATTGAAACGTTTTATTGAACAAAGGCCTGCATATACGTACGCTTGCCTTTGGCATCCTTCACATAAGGGCCGAGTCCGGCAAACCGGGCATGATCCATATAAACACCAGTCATCCATCGACCTTCCGTCAGCCCGCCATCCCATTGCAGGACCACATCGGGTGCTGAGATCCATTCCTGGTACACGCGAATATGCTGATCCTTATACTCTTTACAGGGCTTCGAGCGCTCAAGCAAAGGGAATTTGCTCAGATAGGTTGGCACGAAGTAAGAGGAGATCGTATCCAGATCCTCTTCAGTCAAAAAGGGCTCCCCGCCCAAAAAGGGTTCGAACAATATCGTATTCTCATACATGGACCAGATTACAGCCTGAAGTACCATGCTTTGTCTGATGCCATTGTGGAATTTGTACTTCCGCTGTACGCCGGATGGACGAATCTCAGCGGGAGGTGACGTAGATTCCAGGCAGTGACGTTCACAACCGATACATTTAAAGCCGGACGGACCTTGAATCCACTTCTGAAAAACAGTTCCACCATCGTTATCTCCCTTATAAAGGGAAGAAATAATATTGTAAGGCACACCGATCCACGCATCCCACACGGACTTAGGAAGATGGCTGTGAAGCATAAACAGTGTCTTGTCATAAATAAGCTGCACCTTAATCGAAGCAGCCTCCAGCTCGGCAACATCCTTTTTTCCATACGTTATTTCCCGGGAAAACAGGGTAGTCTTCATCTTCTCGCCTCCTGTTAGTTGTGCTGAATCTAAAGCATGCATCTCAAGCAGCAACGTGGTACCCGGGCTGACTAGAGAATACTTAGGCCGGACAACAGGACAAAACATGCGATTGGAAATCATCCCCACGAAGTATGGGCAATGTTTTTTCTATTATATTACACAAATCTCGACTTTGTGCAACCATTCCCTATCCAATTTTAAGTAAATAAGTAATTTCATAGTTGGACAGACCTGAATACCATAGCTGAGCTATCAGAGGTTGAAAAAAGCCCCTCTCCAATACAGGAGAAAGAGGCTATCTACAAGTCATTGACCGGATGCAAGCTACTCAACCCAGCTCTCGGCCCATACAGAAATTTGTTTCATGACAGGCTCAAGTGCCCGTCCTTTGTCCGTCAACTCATATTCAATCCGTACCGGAGTTTCTGGATAGACATGGCGTACCAGAATGCCTTCGCATTCCAGATCCTTCATCCGCTCCGACAGCATCTTGTCACTCATCGAAGGGATCAGACCGGAAATATCCTTGAAGCGTTTCGGCCCGCTCATTAACGTCTGAATAATTAGTCCATTCCACCGCTTGCCAAGGAAAGAAAAAGCCGTCTCAAATCTCGGACACATTGTCAGTTGATGTTGTTCCATTGTTTTCACCTCTCACTAATAAAACTTACTATTAGTTAGTATATAAAATTTTACCACACTTCAACCCCGATGAACATCGTTTGCCAAAAAAAAGTTAATACTGACATAATAATTGCCGTTTCTTACTACTCTCCGTCACCCTGTGAAGAAGCGCGTTCCGCTATCGCTTCAGTGACTACGAAGGCCAGATCATCATTGCCATACAGCGACAACACGCCGAGCACCGTATCATTGGAAATGAATCCGGCTTCTTCCTCAGATACGGTCAAGGAGAGCGCATGGTGCAGAGCTGCATTGTTCTCCTGATGCGGGTAAGCCTGCAAATATAAGGCATGCGGGTCCAGCTTATTGTTCACACACCACTGGGCAAAAACAAGAATCATCATTTCTTCATCACGCTTATAACTCTCAATAATCTGTTCTTCCATTTGTTTACGCTGGTCATCCATTTTATGTATGTCCCCTTTCTGTTCTCCTCAATCCGTAAGCTCTTCCGCCAGCTTGTGGCTTGCCAATACGGCTGCGGCCGCGATGCCGCATTGCTCCGGAGAGTCAATATGGCTTAGAAAATCATCCACAGCGCCGCTAAAGCCCCTTCTCTGGAGTATCGTATCCCAGCTACCAAAGCCCTGGCTACGCGGCAAGCCACCTTTTTCATAGAGTACCGCTGTCTCCAGGTTCACTACCTCCGCTGATCTACCGTTTCCGTGCAGCTCCAGCTTCTCCAGATCTGTTCCGGCATCCCGGATCATACTGAACATCCCTGACGCTCCACTACTCCAACCCAATAGACCTGAGGATTGCAGCAATTGTCCCTCTTTGTTACTTTGCAGCATGGATCGTAACAGCTCATAGTCATTGCCGCACAGCCATAGCAGCAAATCCAGCATATGAATCAGATCATCATACACCGTCTCCCGGCTACTGCCAGACTGAAGCTCTGTTCGATGCTTAACGGCAGTACATTGACTGATGCCACCCGCCTGCTCTAACCAAGCCTTCGCTTGCATATACAAAGGAGCGTACCGGCGGTTAAACCCTACAGCCAGCAGAACCCCTTGCTCCTGAGCAAAAGAGGCCATTTCCTGCGACTCCTTCAAGTCATATGAGAGCGGCTTGTCCACATAGACTGAGACTCTGCGTTCTAGACATTTCATAACGATATCATAATGGGAGGGTGTTGGGCTATGTACAAATACGGCATCCACATCCCAGGACAGTAATTCATTCAAATCGGTCGTGCCCTGAGGAAAACGATAGGTCTCTACCGTATCTCGCACAGTTGTCGCGGAACGGCTCAACACTCCCGCGACCTCCACATGTGGATGGTTAGCCAGCAGTGGCAGATATACTTTACGCGCAATACCACCGATGCCGACCAGTGCAACTCTTTTTCGATCAGGAACTATCATGTCGTGAGCTCTCCCCCTCTTGAAGTCTGAATGTTCATCACGTATACACTCTTCCAGCTATTATACCTTGAACTGGTGACCCGACAAATGACCTTTGCTTCAATAATTTCATTTTTTTCAGTATGATGAGATGAAGAGATGGAGGAAAGGGCATATTAAAATGAGAAAATGGTTGCCGATTCTGTTGTATATTGCGGGTATAGGCGCAGCTTTTATGTACAGGAATGACATCCTGGACTGGATGCGAAATGTTCAAAACCCGATTTTGTCGGTGGGAATGGCCACCGTGCTCGCTTTATTTCCGGTAGTGCCCTACAAGGCCGTCATCGGATTATTCGGCTATGTATATGGGAGTCTTGCAGGTGCGGTGATCTGCTGGTTAGCGACTAACCTGGCCGCAGCCTTGATGTTCATTGGCGTAAAGTACTGGTTCCAGGGCAGAGCCCGAGCCTATCTGGCCTCTATTCCCGCGCTTGAAAAATTCACAGCTACTGTGGAACGCCGTCCCTTCGCTTCTGTCGTATTGGCCCGGCTGCTGCCAATCATCCCGCAGACTGCGGTCAACGCTTACGCCGGAGCAGCAGGCCTGCCCTTCTGGAGCTTTTTACTGGCATCAGGCTTAGGCAAAATCCCCGGGATCGCCCTGTTCGCATATCTTGGCGGCAATGGGTTGAGCAATCCAAGTAATGCTATTATTGCTGTCCTGCTGTACGTGGCTGTGATTGGCCTAGCAGGGCTATCATTACGCTCGCGTCCAAATGGGGCTTAATGGAGGCAACTGCTGGCAGGCGGCCCATATTTGTTTTATAATTAAATTGTGATCTATTTAATTGCATTATCCGAATGGAGGGATATTAATGAGTGAAGTTCATAAGAATCATATAGAATCCAAAACGGAACAAGCCACCTTCGCAGGCGGATGCTTCTGGTGCATGGTATCCCCTTTTGAGGAGCTACCGGGCATTATCGACGTAGTCTCAGGTTATACCGGCGGCCATACAGAGAACCCTACCTATGAAGAAGTATGCTCCGAAACTACGGGCCACGTAGAAGCGGTGCAAATTACGTTCAATCCGGATATTTTCCCATATCGCAAGCTGTTAGAGCTGTTCTGGCAACAAATCGACCCTACCGATGAAGGCGGACAGTTCTACGACCGTGGAACTTCGTACGGCACAGCGATCTTCACCCATTCCGAGGAACAACGGGCTGAGGCAGAAGCTTCCAAAGCCGAGCTTCAGGAGAGCGGCCGCTTCTCCAAGCCAATTGTTACTCCTATTCTTCCAGCGTCCAAGTTCTATAGGGCTGAAGAATACCATCAAGGCTATCACCACAAGAACCCGGGGCATTACAAACGCTACCGCACTGGCTCCGGCCGGGATGCTTTTATCGAACAACACTGGTCCCATAAGGAAGACAAGGAAAGCCTGAGAGAACGTTTGACCCCACTCCAATATGAAGTGACACAGAATAATGCGACAGAGTCGCCTTTCCGCAACGAATTCTGGGATCATCACGGGGATGGCATTTATGTAGATATCGTATCCGGCGAGCCGCTGTTCAGCTCTGAGGACAAATACGACTCCGGCTGCGGCTGGCCGAGCTTCACCCGTCCGATCCGCGATTACTCCGTCAAAGAAAAGACCGACCTCAGCCACCTGATGGTCCGTACGGAAGTCCGCAGTAAAGAAGCCGATTCTCACCTCGGCCATGTGTTCAACGACGGCCCCGGCCCTAACGGCCTGCGCTACTGCATCAACTCCGCTGCACTGCGGTTTGTGCCCAAAGAAGACCTTGAAGAAGAAGGATACGGGGAATACCGGGTACTTTTTCAGCAAGCTTAATTAGCGGGGATGGGTATTGGTAAGAGTATGAGTTCGAGCACGCGTTAGAGTACGAGCTTGAGTAATGAGTTTGAGTACGTGTGTGCGTTTGAATAATGAGCAGCAACTAAAACTTCGACATATAAGTACAGACAGGAGCCACTACGCTGTTTATACAACACCGTTAAATACGAATAGCTGACCTGCTATTGTGCTTCTCACAGTAATATCAAAGCCAAAGACAGAGCCGCCAAGCTTCACGGAATACGTGAGACTTGACGGCTTTTTTGATCTTGCTGTGTGTACCATTAGTGGAAATAGTAAAGAAATACGGAATATCTATTGCCAACAATGAAATCTAACTAGAATGCTCGTTACTAACTCCTGTGATTAACTCCTGTTACTAATTCCGTTACTCACTTCTGGCTTATACCCAAAAGGTACAAGCTGATCATCCCCCACACTGTTGGCTAACTGGAGATTCTCCTGTTAATTCAAACATTTCTCCAGATATTCACACAATAACAGGACTGCCTTGTTCGCTTACAACGACTCTGGTTATACTCATCAGATTGTTCTAAACGAACTGATCCCTCTGCTCGATACACTTGTTTGTTTGTATATTAAATGGTCTACCCGATTTTTTTCTTTCAACAAACGCAGTACCTTCTACCTCCACTTAGCTTCAGCAACAAATGAGGCAGGTTCGCGTTCCAGTACAAATTTCTCACCCGCATACATTACTTTTTATCACGGTTACCATTCTCACGTTCATCCACAGGATCAGCCCCGCCCTGTGGCGCTTGCACATCTTCCGATTGTGACTTCTCTACCTTAAGCTGCGCCTGGTCTGCTTTCGCCTGCGTCTGGTTTGCTTTCGCCTGCGTCTGTTTGATCTCCGGTGACGGCTGCCGGATTTCCGGCGTTTTCTCTTGCGTCCGCCCCGTCTGCCGGTTCGCTTCCCGAATCAATTGAGATTGTTCACTCTGCCGGCGCTGTCTTCTTCTACGATAAGCAAAAACGATAATCAGAACAAGCGCTGCACCGATTAATATTGGCAAAGCACCGGCCAGGATCACCACAATCCACTGAAAGGTAACAGATAACGCATTCAAGCTGCCGCTCAGGGCCTGAGATGCGCGTGTACCGAGTGGATCCTGACCCTTTTTCTTCATCACATCAAAACTTTCGTCCGTTTGGTACAAACGTAGCTCTACAGTTGAAAACGAAACATTCTGGTCAATGTAACGCATTCTCCCTTTGATCCGTTCAATCTCCTCCTGGATGGAACCCAGTTCGTTGGCAAACGCGACAAGGTCAGCGGGTTTGGTCGCTTTTTTCATAAATTCGGTATATTGGGCTTCCATCATTTGCTTAGCCTTCAGCCGGGACTCAAGATCTACATATTCTTCAGATACATCCTGCCCCTGAATACTACGCTGGAGTTTCGCATGCTTCACTTTTTCAAGATTACTCAAAAAAGAGGAGAAGCCAGATGCAGGTACCTTCATAATAAAAGTGCCACC
Organism: Paenibacillus sp. NPDC058177; assembly: GCF_042883835.1. NCBI lineage: Bacteria > Bacillati > Bacillota > Bacilli > Caryophanales > Paenibacillaceae > Paenibacillus > Paenibacillus sp. NPDC058177. The sequence goes on from NZ_JBHVVB010000002.1 coordinate 245,928, forward strand.
CTGCTCATATTCAGACATATTCTCGTTGAACTCGATAATATAGCCTTGGGCAAGCGTCACCATGTTGCGAACCTCAGTCTGAGCCTTAGCGTAGTTATCCACTTCCATGTTCAGATTGGCGCGATAGATCAGCTTCTTGTTCAATCCAGCTACTACGTCACTGCCTGTAAATCCGGCACCAGCCTTGCCGGTATTTAACGCTGTAGAATCTCCTGCGGTGTCCGTACTACCGTCTCCTGATCCGCCCTCGGCGCTGGCGTCCGAATCGGCAGAAACATTAGACATAGACTTGTCCGCCATCTCAGATTTTTGTATCAGCGCCTCACTGTCAAATTTACTTTCAGAGCTAGCCGTTCCCGAATCCGCAGCCATATTACTGCTGTTCTTGTCAGCCGATCCGCAACCCGTGACGACAATAACCAAAATCAAAAACCAAATCCCATACAGCCCCCATTTTCGCATCGCCATACCCCCATAATTTAGTAGAATACTTCTTTCTACCCAGACGATTCCAGAAGCTGGAAGGTTGCATGTTATTAAAAGTTTTGCATAAAGTGATAAAGAATCCTAGTAAAAAAACAAAAAAACAGAAGTATCCTGATCAGGATGCTACTGTTTGCGAACAGTCACTTTGTTTGGTACAATTACGGTGTCTTAACAGACAAATAACACCAAAAACCCTAACATCCAATTAGGATGAGGGCATGGTTCTGTTCGGACAAGCTCCACCTTGCCGAGCAGTGCATTCCATTTAACGATGCAGTCATTTTACTAAAGGGGAGGTGAACCCTTATGGCAAAAGACGTAATCTGTGAAGTCAACTCCTGCACCCACTGGGCAGAGGAGAACAAATGTCAGGCTGATTCCATCTTTGTTGCTTTCCACAGCTCCAAGGAGCCAACACGTGCGGAAGAAACAGATTGTAAAACATTCGAGAGCAAGTAAGCCTACCCGGAAGGAACCCTCCACGGTTCCTTCTTTTCTCATTTATTCTATCAAGAATGAGAATTATTATCAAGTGTATCGCTAAAAAAAGAATATACAATAAAGAAGTAGTCCTAAACGCCAGAAGACGTGGACACGCCCTTTGCAGTCTACACACAACCTTACTTACTGCTGTATGCTCTTGCTTGTCTACAGCATGATCTTGTTTGCATGCAGTAGGCACTTGCTTATCTAGTGCTTGCTTCTGCTCACCTGACGCAATCTCTCGCTTATCTGCTGCTTGCCCCTGCTCACCTGACGCATTCTCTCGCTTATCTGCTGCTTGCTCCTGCTCACCTGACGCATTCTCTCGTTCGCCACTAGATTGTATCTGTTCCTCGCCCACTCCATGCTCTTATTCTCCTGCTGTGCCCATACTCGCCTTCCCCTACGCCCTTGCTCGCCTACTGTATGTTCTTACTCACTTTTCTCACGCCCTTGCCCACCTGCTGTATGTTCTTACTCACCTTTCCCACGCCCTTGCCCCTGCTAAATGCGCTTCACCCTCTTTCCTAAGCTCTTGTCTTCCTTTTGTATGCCCTTGCTCACTTCCTGTTTAGCCTAACTCAAGTCAGCTAAAATGGCCTGAGTGAACCGGGCCAATTCTAGTGCCCAATAACAAAAAACCAGCAGGCCCCCCACGAAGGGAGATCTGCTGGTTATCTTTTTCCGTTGCTATATCATAGCTTACAGCGCGGTATTTACACTTTGCTTGGGCTAGTCTTGGCTCTTGCGATCGCAGCGGCCTCAACCATGTTGCGCAGGGCGCTTTCGGTTTCTGCCCATCCGCGGGTCTTGAGTCCGCAGTCTGGGTTGATCCAGAACAATTCTGGTTCCAGTACACGCAGAGCGCGGTCGATGTTGACTGTCATTTCCTCTACAGCTGGGACACGCGGGCTGTGGATGTCGTATACGCCAAGGCCGATGCCTTTATCGTAGTCTTGCTCCTCAAAGCTCACGATCAGTTCGCCATGGCTACGGGAAGTCTCAATGGAGATAACGTCAGCATCCATATCGGAAATGGAATCGATCATGTTGTTGAACTCGCTATAGCACATATGCGTATGAATTTGAGTCGTGTCTTTGACATCGTAAGTGGAGATACGGAACGCTTTAACCGACCAATCCAGGTAGTGCTGACGGTCTTCTGGCTTCAGCGGCAGACCTTCACGGATCGCTGGCTCATCCACTTGGATCATCTCAACTCCAGCGTCTTCCAACGCCTTCACTTCATGACGCAGTGCAATTGCGATTTGGTTCGCTACTTCTTCACGGCTCAAGTCATCGCGGACGAACGACCAGTTCAGGATCGTTACCGGTCCAGTCAGCATGCCTTTTACCGGAAGCTTGGTGCGGGATTGTGCATAGACGCTCTCTTTAACTGTCATTGGCTCGATGAAAGCAACGTCAGCATAGATTACTGGCGGCTTCACGCAGCGGGAACCATAGGATTGCACCCAGCCGTTGCGAGTGAACAAGTATCCAGCCAGCTTCTCACCGAAGAATTCAACCATGTCTGTACGTTCGAATTCACCGTGTACGAGTACATCCAGTCCGAGCTTCTCTTGGAAAGTGATGACTTCGTCGATTTGATCACGGATATATTGATCATAACGCTCTTGGTTCCATACCCCTTTGCGCCATTTGAGACGTGCTTGGCGAACTTCTGGTGTTTGCGGGAAGCTTCCGATCGTTGTTGTTGGCAGCAACGGCAGATTCCATTTCTCCTGTTGTACTTTCACACGCTCTGCGAATGGCAGGTTACGGTTTGCAGGAAGTTCAGCCAGCTTGCGCACTTCTGCAGCGATATCTTCACGGCCGCGCTCAGGCAGGGCACGGAAGGTAGCAAGTGCATCGCGGCTAGCTTGCAGCTCGGCAGCAACAGCATCACGGTTTTCCAGTGCAGAGCTGATCAGCTTCAGTTCAACCAGCTTCTCGTTCGCGAATGCCAGAGCGTTCTTGATTACGGATTTCACCTTGTCTTCGCCTTCTACGGTTACCGGTACATGCAGCAAGCTGGAGGATGGTTGCAGGAACACACGGTCCAAGCTAACATGAGTCGCCAGTTTGTCCAGCAGAGCCAGCTTAGCATCCAGATCGGAGCGCCAGATGTTACGTCCGTCGATGATACCAACGCCGAGAATCTTGTCTTCCGGCCAGCCCAGACGCTCGATGGATTCGAGGTTTGTACCGCCATCGTGTACGAAGTCCAGACCCAGACCTTGTACAGGTAGCTTAAGAAGTGCTTCAAGCGGTTCAGCAGCTTCGAAGTAAGTTTGCAGGATGATGTTCAATCCAGGCACAGCTGCAGCGATTTCTGCATAAATCGTCTCAAGCAGGCTGATATCTTCATTGGTAAGCCCGGTTACTACCGCAGGCTCGTCCACTTGTACCCATTTCACGCCTTCTTGCTTCAGCTCTTGAAGCAGTTGCACATATACTGGCAAGAAACGCTTCGCGATTTCAGCCGTTTCAGATGGCTGGAAGCCTTTGGACAGCTTCAGGAAGGTGTAAAGGCCGATGACAACCGGCTTGCCTTCGATACCGGCTTGCGCTTTAGCAAAACGATAAGCCGCAAGTGGCTTGTTCTCAGTCAGACGCGGCGTTTGGTTGCCGATCTCTGGAACGATATAGTGATAGTTCGTGTTGAACCATTTAGTCATTTCGCATGCAGTAGCTGTAGCGTTACCGCGAGCCATTGCGAAGTAAAGGTCCAGTCCGATGTCTCCGCCATCGTATTCATACCGTGGAGGTACAATTCCGAACATTACGGCTGCATCCAGCACGTGGTCGTAGAATGTGAAATCATTGACCGGAATCAGATCAATACCGGCTTCTTTTTGTGTCTGCAAATGCTCAAGCTGGATTCTTTCCATTTCGGAACGGAATTCAGCTTCATTTTTTTGGCCGGACCAGAAGGTCTCCAGGTTCTTTTTCCATTCACGGTTTTTCCCGATTCTCGGGTACCCGAGGTTACTTACTTTTACTGTTTGCGTCATTCCTAGGTTCCTCCCTTATCTCACTAATAATCTATATGCGTCATGTTTTATACCCAAAAAAGGCGTCTCTCCCTGTAAGAAGTCAGAGGGAAAGACGCCCTAGTATTATACATACTGGTAGCTGGTCTAACACCGTCCTATCTTCCGTAGGTAAAGCTGTGCTGTCGAAACAGGTAGGTCTCCTGGCTGCGGCGTCTACATCTCCAGCCGTCTTCCCGAACAGCATATGCTGTCAGTGACGAGGGTTGCTGAAGACTCTTCCGTTACAGTGGCGGGACCGCGTCGGTCTTGCACCGAACTTCCCTATTAAGCCACCCGGTATGCCTTGGCATCCGGCAGGCACCTGTATCCGTTATTCAGTTTCGGGAATGAATATAACGTCATCATACTGGAATACCAAGTAAACCGCAATAGATTATGAGTGTAGCAGTTATACGGAATCCTTATAGCCAGTTAGAAGAAAATAATATACACCACTGCTGCCAGCACAATTCGGTAGATCGCGAAGGGCATCAGCTTGACCCGATTGATCAGTTTCAGGAAGAAACGCATCGATATCAGCGCGAAAACAAAGGCACTTATGAAGCCAGCGATGAAGAACGGCAAGGAATCCATCGTAAAGTATTGCCAGTTCTTGATTAGGGAGATTAGCGTAGCTCCGGCCATGACCGGCACGGCCATAATGAACGTGAAGTCAGCAGCTGCCCGGTAGCTCATCCCCAGCAGTACACCTCCGGAGATGGTGGAACCGGAGCGGGAAAAACCCGGCCACAGGGCGAAGCACTGCATCAGGCCAACGCCCAGCGCCTGCTTGTATGTCACTTGATCGACCGTTTCGGTCTGAACCTTCTTTGGGGCGAAACGATCGGCACAAATCATAAATACCGCACCGATGACGAGACCAATCAATACAGTTGCCGTCGAAAACAGATGGTCATCAATGTAGTTCTCTGTCAGTACGCCAAGGACTCCGGCAGGAATGAGACCAATCAGCACCATGCGAAGCTTTAGATGCCCTTCACCGGCAGGTAACTGTGGTTGTCCATCCGGCACAGGCTGCATTTCTTTGCGGCTGAACCGCTTCAAGCCGAGCAGATCAATAAATCTTTTCCAGAAAATCACTACAACCGCCAGGATCGAGCCTAGCTGAATAACTACTTTAAATGTATTTGCCGTATGTTGGCCCAGAAATGCCTGTGACCGCAGCCACATATCATCCACAATAATCATATGACCAGTAGAGGATACGGGAGCAAACTCGGTTATACCTTCGACGATGCCAAGAATAATTGCTTTAATAATCATGAGCAGGTCCATGTTAAATCCTCCTTAAATTTTTCTTCAGATTGCGCAAGTAACGACTCCGGATGAAGAAGAAATACAATACCTGCGCGACAAAATAAACCGCCAGCACCGCACCAGTCTCGGTCACGATTGATAAGTAGAACAGGCGCTGCAGGGCGATAAAAGCAAATAGGCTATGCAGGATAGCCAGTCCGATCGGTACAAAGAACATCAGGGCTAGCTGGAATGTCACAATCCGGTTCAGTTCCCGATCCGTTAATCCCATCTTGTCCAGGGTGGAATATTGCAGACGATCATAATCCAGATCCATGTACAGACGGAAGTAAAGAAAGCTTCCAGCTGCAATGAAGAAGACGGTGCCCACAAGCAGAGAAGCGAACAGCATTGTACTGTACAGAGTCTTGTGGATCTCAAACAATGTGCCGCTGACTGCAATGGCATAGGGATAATCAGCAGTGTATGCCCTCTTGCCCTTGACCGAAAGATCGGCTGCGATTCCAACCGTTTGCAGCAAATCCGCAACATAGAATCCCGTGTACCTATCAGTCTGCACGGGGCGGATAGCGGCATACAACTCATCGTTAACCACAATGCCGCTAAAGTCACCCCCGTCAACGCCGTCCAGCGCCGGGAGCAGATGGTTCGCAATCGGTAATTCCTCGGTGTAGCCGGTCTCGCGAATTGAGTTTCCCTGCCGCAGTGTATATGTAGCCTTGACTCGTTCACCCGTCAGGCTACGGTCCCGCTGAGAGCCGATCATGACCAGCCCGTCATGACCTTCAAGCGGCCTTTCAGACGAACGGAATCCAGCCTTCATCAGCGCCTGCTTATAAAGACTGTAGGAGATCAGGGGCAGCAGCCGCGTCCGATCCGGCCCAGTCTGCGATTCCACCTCTGCATATTTAATAGGGATGCTAAGTGTATCAAAGATCAGGCCACGGCCTGCGAGCTCCCTGCGAATGCTGTCCAGGTGCCGCTCTGTTTCTGCCGCGTCCTCCGTCCCCTTTGCCACATAGCCAACAGCTGCCGGGTAATTAAGCTTCAGTTCCCGGGTCAACGTCTGAATGGAAGCAAATACACCAACAGAAGTGAATGATACGGCCGAAATAATCGTGATGATGAAGAACATGCGTCCGTTCTCTCTCCAGCGGGATGACAGGCCAGAGAGTGCGATCAGGTTAATCCGATGCCAGTAGAAACGCCGGGTTCTCTTCAGCAGCTTCACAATGTAGATGCTCAGTTGGGTATAGAACAGATACGTTCCAACAACCGTAATGACCACGACTGGGAACATAATGACATCTACCAAAGCCGCGCGTACTGTGGCGGCCATAACGTAGCCAGCGATCAGGAAAACTGCTGACAGCAGCACAAGCACTATAGAGATTTTAGGTTCTTCCTCATGCTTGCTTTCCCCTTGGAACAGCGGCATCGGATCTTCAGGGCCGGTTAGTGCAAAAGTACAGAGCGAGATCAGACCAAACAACAGCACAAAGCTGCAAATGGTCAGCACTGGGGCCTGCCAGGGCAGATGAAAGGAAAGCGAATGAATGCCAAGAAAGCCCGAGCCGATCATCAGGAACAGCTTGCCAAGCAGCAAGCCCAGCCCGGTACCGGTGAAAATTGCCGCGCTGCCGATCATCATATTTTCCAAAAAGACCATCAGGTGCAACTGCCGCCTAGTCATCCCATGCATCAGTAGAATGCCGAACTCCTTCTTGCGGGATTGCAGGAACGAACTCACAGATACCAGTACGAAAAGGGAGCAAAACACAAAAATGGACCCTTCGGCGACCATCATCGTCTGCGTTGCAGTACTGAAAATCAGATCCTTGGACAGAGCCGGGTGATAAATAAACAGGGCACACAGAAAGAAGATCATCACCGAGAACGAGCTGCTGACAAAATAGGCGGCATACTTCCGCTTGTTACGAATTACATTTCTATAAGCGAACTGCCGAAAGGTCATGGCCCGCGCCTCCCAGAAGCGACAGCATGTCAATGATATTCTGAAAGAAGGCGGCCCGGCTGCTGCCCCTGTACATCTCACTATGGAACCGCCCGTCTTTGATAAAAATCACCCTGTGACAAAAGCTCGCAGCCACGGCATCATGTGTAGCCATCAGCACCGTCGCTCCCTCCGAAGCATTGATCTGCTCCAGCATACCCATCACTTCGCCCGATGTTGTGGAGTCCAGATTGCCTGTAGGTTCGTCGGCCAAAATCAGCGCAGGCCGGTGGATCATAGCACGGGCGATCGCCGTCCGCTGCATTTGCCCGCCGGAAATTTCGTACGTCCGCTTCTTGAGCAAGTGCCCAATGCCAAGCGCTCCTGATACCTGTAGCAGCCTGCTTTCCATCTCTGGAACAGAGGCACCGGCCAGTGTCAACGGCAAAATGATGTTCTCTTCCACGGTGAGCGTGTCGAGCAGATTGAACTGTTGGAATACAAAACCCAGCTCATGACGGCGGAACAAGGCCTTCTCTTGTCTGCTGAGCAGATTAGGGTCTCGTCCACCAATCGAAATCTCACCGGAGGTCGGCTGATCGATAGTGGCGATGACGTTCAGCAGGGTCGTTTTCCCGCTTCCTGAGGGGCCCATAATACCGACGAATTCACCCTTTTCCACAGCAAACCGGATATGATTCAGCGCGTGCGTGGACACTTGGCCCTCATAAATTTTGGATAAATTATTGACTTCAAGTATGGGCAAGTGCCGCCGCTCCTTCCGTGGCCTGGAATGCTTCTATTATACAAACACGTCTCAGGCGCCAGCTATTTGTGAAACTTACAGTTACCTTACACAATTGTAAGGTGGTTAGAATACGATCCGTACCGTAGAGCCTTTCCCTACCTCTGAAATGATGCTTACCTCATGACCGAGCTTGGTACAAATCTGCTTAACCAGGTACAGCCCCATCCCGGTGGATTCTTGAAAATCCCGGCCATTTACGCCAGTAAAATAAGGGTCAAACACCCGCGGCAGATCGCCCTGCGGAATGCCTACCCCTTCATCACGTATATCCAGTACTACCCTATTATTCAGTATATAGCCTGTTAAATGAATGACTGCGCCCTCTTTTACCGTATACCGGACAGCATTTGTAATGATTTGGGTCAGCACAAAGGACAGCCATTTCTCGTCCGAAGTCACAACAATATTGTCCTCTACCATAATAGAGGGATATACACGGCTACGAATGAACAGTCGCTTCTGCTCTGAAGTGATCCGCCGCAGGACTGTCTGAAGCTCCAACCGCTCCACATAGAAATCATGCTCGAATGTATCCAGTCGTGCTGTATATAGCACGGTCTCCAGTCCTTTCTTCAGACGGTCAAGCTCGTCCCCGATCGCCGTGAAGGGTGGGCCATCCTTGTCTTGAATGATCAGATGAATGACGGACAAAGGGGTCTTCATGCCATGAACCCATTGATTGATGAAATGAATATGCTCCTCCAGCTTGTGGCGGTAACTATGCAGATCATTTTTATAGAGGCGGAATTGATGGGTTAACAGCCCGCGCAAGCTCTCAGCCAGCGGCGTATCCTGCGACGGGCCACCTGTCTCGTCCAGCGTGGAAGGCCGTGCCGTCATCCGTTCGTAGAAGGTACGGTTGGAGATGTAACGGAAACCGAGGTAGGCAAGCAGCAGACAAGTGCTGAGGATATCAGCATATAGACTAACACTGACCGCGCTACCTCCATCCAGTCTGTACACCAGTGTAATGACAGCTAGTTGGGTCAGATATACGAGGATTAACGTCTTTTGCTCCCGTAAAAATAGTTTCACTCCCCATTCCCCCAGTTCGGTGTCAGCCGGTAGCCTTGACCCCGCACGGTCTGCAGACCGTCATGGATCTCCAGCGCCGCTAGTTTTTTACGGACCCTGGTAACGTAGACGTTAAGCGTGTTGTCATCGACAAACACCTGATCATCCCATATCTTCTCCAGCAAGCGGTCACGGGTGACGATAGCTCCGGCTTTTTGCATCAGCTCGTCCAAAATCTTGACCTCCGTATGACTGAGATCCGTCCGGTCATTGCCCCTGGACAGCACCAGCCGTTCCACATCCAGCGTCAGTCCGGAAACGGTAAGACTCCGTTCATTAAAGTTACCCGCGAAAGTACCGTAGGCGCGCCGGAGCTGACTTTTGATTTTGGCCATAGCAATCTCATAATCGAAGGGTTTCGTAATATAGTCATCCGCACCGTTCTCCAGTGCCATCACCTGATCCATCTTGCCCTCTCTTGCCGAAATGAACAAAATCGGACAGGTAGAGATGCCTCGAATCTGGCGGCACCAGTAATACCCGTCGAATTTAGGCAGGTTGACATCCAACAGCACCAGATGCGGAGCGAACGCCTCAAACTGCTCGCGCACCGTCTCGAAATTATGCACGGCCTGTGTCTTATAACCGAATTTATGCAAGTAGTCCTGGAGCAACGACACCAGGCTCTGATCATCCTCAATAATGAATATTTTAAACATTCTAATTTGCGCCTCCAATGACCCAGATCTCTTGACCGGGGGTCTGCCAACTAATATATACAGCACCAGGGACGTACGTCAAATTCAGCTCTTTAGTATACGGTGCAATTACATTCTATGGTATCCTATAACCATAAGTAAAATAATGGAATACCGTTTCAACGATAATTGGATTGGAGCTTTAGGGATATGAATGCAATGAAAGCAAGTAAACTTATACTGTTCTTGGCATCGCTGGTTGTGCTGCTGGCTGGCTGTACGTTTGAGATGATTCAGCAATCGGATGATACATCGCTATACAGAGGACAAAGCTTAAATCTGGCGGTCATTGGCGATCCGCCGATCGTGAGAGAAAAGCATGTGACCTTCACTGAGATTACTTTTGAGGATTTGAAAAGAGGGGCTGAGCTTGCGTCCCATTACGACGCCGTCTTTATTATGAAGGAGCATCTTCGCGAAGCCGCGGAAGGCCAATATGCGAAAATGTACGGGGAGACGAGGCTGCCCATCTTTTTCGTGGAAACCAAGCAGCCCGCCGCCTTTTTTACTCTCGAGGATGTGGAATACGGCACTTTTGCAGACATAGATCCTCATATGTATATTTCAGGATTTCTGCTGCACCCTGAAGATCAACCCGGCGGAGATCCACCAGTGATGGCGCGTCAGGATTGGGGGATTACACTTGACATTGTGAATAGTACGAACATCAAGGCTGCGTATTCATGGGTATTTGAAACGATTGCCTCCATTAATAACGTCAGTAAACAAAAGAGCGACCTCACCTGAAATCCCCGGTAAGGCCGCTTTTTTAACATAAACACAGCTTCACAGACTTTCTTACCGGCCGTCCAGCAGATTACCGAGGCCACCGAGGATGCTGCCTTCTTCCTTATTGCGCCCGCCCGGTCTCGCTGCAGACAGAATGCGGTCCGCCATCCGGTTGAAGGGCAGTGACTGAACCCAGACCTTGCCGGGTCCGCGCAGCGTAGCGAAGAACAGACCTTCTCCCCCGAACAGCGCGGACTTTACTCCTTTTACAAACTCAATGTCGTAATCCACAGTAGAAGTCATGGCGACCAGACAGCCGGTATCGATCCGCAGCACCTCGCCTGGCTGCAGCGTCCGTTCCATGACATATCCGCCGGAGTGCACGAACGAGAGCCCGTCTCCCTCCAGCTTTTGCATGATAAAGCCTTCTCCGCCGAAGAACCCTGCGCCCAGCTTGCGCTGGAACTCAATTCCGATCGAGACGCCCTTAGCCGCACAGAGAAAGGCATCCTTCTGGCAGATTACTTTCCCGCCGTATTGCTGGAGGTCCAGCGGGATGATTTTGCCGGGATACGGCGCTGCAAAGGTGACGCATCTCCGTCCATACGCTCCGCTGTGTGTGAAGATGGTCATGAACAGACTTTCTCCGGTCAACAGACGTTTGCCTGCACCCATCAGCTTGCCCATGAGACCACTGCTCGGTCCGCCTCCGCCACTGCCGTCGCCGAAGATCGTCTCCATCGTAATCTCCGGGTCCATCATCATGAAGCTGCCCGCTTCAGCAATGACGCTCTCTCCGGGATCAAGCTGTACCTCCACACACTGTATTTCTTCGCCCATAATTGCATAATCAATCTCGTGAGCACTCATCCCGCTATTCCTCCTTAGATTATCAAACCTAATATAAGCGCATGGCTGTTTGATGAAAATATATACGCCAGCAAGCAGACCCGGTTTCAATGAAGCAGGGAAATTCATAAAAAAGAAGCAGCAGCAAAAAACCGGCCAGAAATTCTGACCGGTCTCTCACTAATAAGTCTATATCCATAGCTAGCTGATGATTCAGCCTTGCATTCCAATTATCGCACATTCTGGGGGTTGCCCAGCGGTGTTGGCAATTTCGGCTTTGGCGCTTTCGCCAGCTTTCCTTTGCCCAGAGAGGTTGTAAAAGTAATTACATAACCTGCCACAACGACAGCCATAACCGTGTATAGCGTCTCTTTCAATGGCATATAGAAGAGGGATAGTGCCAGCACGATAACATCCATCAGAATAAATACGGTGCCAACTTTAATTCCTTTCCATTCACTGATCAGCAGCGACAAAATATCGTCACCGCCGCTCGCCCCGCCTGCGCGAAGCACCATTCCAGCTCCCAGACCTGTCAGTACTCCTGATAACAGAGCCGCAACCGGCAAATTATCATGCAGATTGATGACCCATCCAGAGTAATGTTCCATCAGTCCGTAGAAGAGAGTGAACGCTCCTACAGAGACACATGTGTTCAAGACAAACGCTTTTCCTTTGAAGAACCAGGCAATCAGAAGTACTGGTATGTCTAGGATCAAAATAGAAAGTGAAGGCGAAATGCCCAATACATATTTACCAAGCAGCGATAAACCTACGAACCCGCCCTCGGTCAAATGGTTCTGATAATTAATGTGATAATACGTAAATGCAAGCAGCAATGTTCCTAACAAAATGACTGTCAACCGCAGCAGAAGCTCTGCTCCGTGATTGTGTTTCCTCATACTGGTCTCCCCTTATCGTAAATGGCGGCTAGACGTCCCACCAACCTCTACGACGGGTTGAACCGGAGGTATTGCTCCTTCGCATAATGCTACTCCCTTCCCTCGTAGAGGCGGCTTCGTCAATTAACGGTTCGCGCATCTTCGGCAGGGAAGCTAAGTATAAGACAGATCATAACGTTTCCAAATCGTCCTTTGGGGATTCGTCCTTCGGGGACACATGGTATCCTGATCCTTTCTTTAATTTGATAAGTTCTGTTTACATTATACCACGCGAAGAAGAGACTCTAAACACCTTTGTGTAAAAATGATGATTTGGCCCTTTCTGTTTTTCTCCCATTATATTTTAAAAAACGTTAAAAAATACATCGAAATGCGGTAACAATGGTCGTATTTCGAGAACTACGCTACGGTTTGTTAAGCCAATGTAAAAAAGAGGGAATGCAGATATCTGCACTCCCTCTTCACCTTTATGATTGTAGTCGGGTCAAAATAGCTGCGCCTGCGCGTGGCACCGGCACCTCCAGCAGCCCTTTCCGTAATTCCAGTGTCAGCTGTTCCGTCACTTCCCCACGGCAGTCCTTAATCACGGCCACATACACGGCAGGATCAGACGTCCATCTGACAACTACATTATCAGTATAAGTTCCGTTGACAATCGCCAATCGCTCAGGCGTTCCCTCTGGCGTGATGACCATTTCAGCATAACAAGCAATCACCTGGACGTTGTCTTTCTTCGCCGTCACGATCGGATACAGCAGTTCCGGGTGCTGCGGAGACAAGCTTCCACGCAGAAGCACATCACTGTATTCCCGGCTGAAGTCGGTCCAGAACCGTAGCATCGCCAGCTTCTCCTCCCCAATCTCTGCGAGTCTCACAGAAATTTGCAACACAGAGAAGAGACTGTTGATGAACTGCATAGCTGAGCTAGCAGTGTCCTCATGCGGATTGAACATAATCATATCGGAATGTACAGCTGTATCGCCGGACAGCAGCCGAAGATCAAGCGTACGCACACGGTTCTGAATGGAATCGTTCGGACAATCCCCCGCTCTGAAAATGTTGCCGTACTTGCGCATTAACGGTCCGATATAGCTCTGACGGAACTCAATCAGAATATCCGGCTTGATCGCTTTGAGCGACTGCATGATGTCGGTGAAGAGCCGGTCTACAGCTTCCGGGATGGAACGGTAATCACGGCCGCCCCCTTCTACCGGAAGTTCACCGTCTCTCGGCTGAAAGCTGTCCACAAAATCCAGCTTCAATCCGTCGATACCCCACTCCGTTACTGCCTGCTGATAAATATGCAGGAGGTAATCCCGCACCTCAGGGAAGCGCGGATCCAGCACGCCGGCGTCCAGACCTTCCTCTACCTTGAGCACCTTGTCCTTAAAGATGTCCCAGACCCGGCTTTTCCGGCCGACGAACGGTACAGAATACCAGAGCATATATTTCATGCCCAGATCATGAACTCGATCCACATGCGCTTTCATATCCGGGATCTTGGTCTCACAGACCTCCCAGTCCCCGGTAAACGCATATCCCCGGTTGTTATCATCTGTCTGCCAGCCATCGTCGACGATAATCGTATCGCAGCCGATTTCACGGGCCAGACGGCATTCTTCCTCAAGTGCAGCATCAGTCAGCTCCTGATGGTAAGAATACCAAGTAGAATACATCGGGAGCAGGGCAGCATCAGGAACGCCAGCAGGCTCAAGACCCGGCTGCTGCTCCCACCAACGGCTAACCTCTGCTAATGCCTCATGATACGGGATATCTCGGGTATCAATCCGCAGTACCGCCTCGTATACCTCCAGGCTAGGTACAGGCTCTTCAAAGAGCTTCAGTGAGCACAGGAAGGAGGAATCCTCCTCATGAATACCTGCCTTCACCTCGATCTTGTTCAAGACATCGGTGAAAGCAAAGGTCATACGGTTTCTTCCGGCAAGATTTAACAAGGCCGTCACAGGCGCCTGCGAAGAGTTCCGGCTGTTAAAACCGGAGCCCCAATCAATCTGGAATGCCCGATTTCGCTCCACGCCGGGATGCCACATCGAATGGATATCGAGGGCTGGAATCGACCAGCTAATCGTACATACTGGCGGGATACCGTCTCGCTTCGCCTTTAAGCGAATGCCAATGAACAACAGATGTTCCTCAGTCCGCTCAACAGTCTTGGATATTTCAAAGAAATCTTCTTCGCTTACCACATTTACGGTGGGGAGAAGAGCGTCAATCAAATTCGTCATAGTTCCTCCTGTTGGGTTCTCTCCTAGTGATAGCTGTATCAGCCCTTAACCGAACCGATCGTCAAGCCGCCGATAAAGTACTTCTGCAAGAAAGGATAAACTAGCAAGATCGGAGCTGTTACCACGATTGTTGTAGCTGCACGAAGCGTTAGTGGCGACAGGCTGTTGAACTTCTGGTGCAGAAGCTGCTGATCCATAATTTGCTGTGAAGCTTCTACTTCCAGAAGCAAGCGGCGCAGATAGACCTGAAGCGTGTCATAATGTCCGCTGGAATTATACAGCACCACATCAAACCACGAATTCCAGTGTGCTACTGCGGAATAGATAAAGATCGCTGCAAACACCGGAAGCGACATTGGCAGCACCAGCCGGATATAAATCTTCAGCTCGGTAGCACCATCAATTCTCGCAGATTCAAACAGAGCTTCAGGAAGCTCGGAAATATAGGAAGACATCAGCAGCATATAGTACGCGCTGATCAGAGACGGAATCCAGTACACATGGAAAGAATCCGTTAAGCCCAGCTTCACCATAAGCAGGTAAGTTGGAATCAGTCCGCCGTTGAAGTACATCGTAACCAGAAACAACACACGGAGGAACTTACGTCCCGAGAAATGCCGGACGCTGACGATATAAGCCAGCAGACCTGTGACGAACAAACTGGTGCTCGTACCCACCGCTACACGAAGAGCGGACCATCCGAAGCCCTCCAGCAGCTTGCTGTTCTCGAACAACAGCTTGTAGGCATCTAACGAGAACACCCGTGGAAAAATGTAAATACCACCGCGCGCCGCGTCTGCACCATCATTCAGCGACAGTGCCAGCAGATTGAAGAATGGATAGGCTACAGCAATACCGAATAATGACAGGACGAGAATATTTACAATATCAAATAAGCGTTGTGACCAAGGAACCGATCGTGAGGCCATCGATGCATTCTCCTTTCTAGAAAATAGACGTTTGCATAAATTTTCGGGACAAGCGGTTGGCTGTTATGACCAAAGTTAATCCGATCAAACTCTTCATCAAGCCGACCGCAGTACCATAGGAGTAATTACCAAGTTGAACCCCGAACCGGTATACATACGTATCGATGACTTCATGATAATCCCTCGTGTTAGGGCTTCCCAAGAGCAGCTGCTGCTCAAAGCCCGCATTCAGAATACCGCCTAGCGCAAGAATAAATAATAGTACAATTGTGGCACGAATGTTTGGTAGTGTAATATGCCATACCAACCCAAACCGTCCCAGACCATCTACTCTGCCAGCTTCATATTGCTCCTTGTCGATCCCGGCAATAGCAGACAGGTAAATGATCGAGCTGAAGCCGACGTCCTTCCACAGGTTAGCGGAAGTCAGAATTCCCCAGAAATATTTACCTTCGCCAAGGAACAGAATCGGTTTGTCGATCCAGCCGAAGCGGACCAGCAGTTCATTGATAATACCGTCACTTCCCAGAAGGGTGAACAGGATGCTAGCCACCACGACCCATGAGATAAAGTAGGGTACATAAGACAGAGATTGAATGGTTTTCTTAAAAGCCTTGCTTTTCACTTCACTTAGCAGCAGTGCCAGCAGAATCGGCGCTGGAAAGCCAATCAGCAGATTTAGCATACTGATGACAAGCGTATTTCTAATAATCATCCAGAAGTCAGGTTCGTTAAAGAACCGGACAAAATTGTCAAAGCCGATCCAGTTTCCGAAAAGGGATTGCCCTGGAATATAATTTTGAAAGGCGATTACTAAGCCATACATCGGATAATAGGCAAACAAAAGTACCCATAGGATGATTGGCAAACTTAACAGCCACAGCTGCCGTTCGCGGGAAAATCGCTTGAGGTAATTCATAGTAGGTTTCCCTCCAAATCTCTCCTTGTTATTTCACGAGCGCGAGGTTCTTTTTATATTCCTCAGTGCGGTACTGCTCGAGATCCTTCAGACCCAGCTTGTTAGCCTTGTCACGCAGCTCATCGAAGTTACGGGATGCTTCATCCTCAGACTGGGACATAATGACTTTAACAAATCCTGTTTTAACGAGATCTTCGACCTGCTGATTCTTGATCGTCAGCGGGTTCTCATTGGTGAAGCTGACACGCTGCTCCGTATTGTCATAGATCGTATCCTTGACATTATCATTCATCAGCTTCTTCCACTTCTCATCAGCGATGAAGTTCTGATCGAACCAAGCAGTGCTCTTGTTATCATCACTCAGCAGACCTTGCGGATAAGCCAGCCAGAAGGAATTGCTGCCGTTCGCTGTCTCTGTTTTCTCAAAATCCAGCTTGCCGTCCAGAAGTGTTTGCTTCTGTGTCTCATTGAACGACCATTTGCCGTCACCTTCGTAGTTCCAATAGGATTCCGGCAGGTTCGGAATGCCCCAGCCCATCAGACGTGTACCGATCGGTGAAACTGTGAAATCGAGGAACTTGATAATCTCTTCAGCATTTTTTGCTTTATCTGTGACTACTGTGTAATTCCAGCCATGTGTATTCTTGGCGGACAGATAAGCTTTCTCTGCGTCAGGAGCTTTGAATGCCATCTGCACGAAACGTTTGTCTTCTTTGTAATCCGGATCTGTTTTTTGCCAGATTTCATGGCCAGCATTCCATGATTGCCACCATGGGCCGATATGGCCAGCGATGCGCTCGTTGGAGAACTTGATTTTCCAATCGTCGAATTTATTAATAAACGCGTCTGGATCCATAAGCCCCTCACGGAAGAAACGGTTGTAATAGAGCAGGCCTTCCTTGCCCTCTGCCGTGTTCAGCCAGTGCGTAAGGTTGTGATCCCCGTCCTCTTTGTAGCCATCCTTCAAGCCCCAGAAGCCGAGAGCGCTGTCAATTCTGACGTCGCTATTCCAGGACAGTGCATAGTTCTTCTCACCTTTGTCATTGGTAGGATGCTTGGCTACGATCTGTTTCAGGACATTGTAATAATCATCAGGCGTTTTGATCTCGGGAGCACCAATCTCCTGATACCAGTCCCAACGGATGTGAGCGGTAAAATCAGGAATAGGCAGATATCCCCAACCACGAGGAAGTCCCCACAGCTTGCCATCTGCGTCAAGATAGGTTTCATAACGGGAGCCTAACTCTTTCTTGAGATTCGGTCCGTATTTATCTACCAGCGGGGCCAGATCGATGATTTTACCCTGTGCCTTCCACTGGGAAATCTGGGATTCATCCATGGCTGCAATAACCTCTGGGTAATCACCGGATACCAGCATCAGATTCAATTTTTCTTTGGGATCAACATCCAGAGACGATCTTTGGATATCTACATTAAATTCTTTCAACAAATAATCATGGAACGCTGCTTGTTTCCTGTTGATCTTATCCGGATTTCCTTTCTCTGCTTGGAAAAAGTGAATCTGCGTCGTTTTCTGCGGCAGCTTCCAGCCGAACTCATTAACCTTCTCCACCGCCGGTGTTGTGCTATCACCCTCGCTAGCAGTATTGCCGCTATTGTTGCCGGATGAATTGCCGCCGCAGGCAGATAATAGCATTACGGATGCCAGCATAGCCGTGCCCAAGACACTACCTTTTCTGCTCATCAGTGTTCCCCCTCTTAGTTGTGTTTCTTGTCTACATGGTTATTGTAGAAGATAGTCTGGGGCAAAAAAATGGAGATTTCATTTCGTTATGTTCTTTTCATCACTCAGTGTTAGCGGTTACATTATTGTTGCATCCGTTTTCTATATTCTGAGGGCGAAAGGCCGATCATCCGCTTGAAACGCTTCGTGAAATGGGAGTAATCGGGATAGCCACAGCGTTGTCCAACCTCATAGGTCTTCAGCGAAGTGTCTGTCAGCAATGCTTTGGCGTGCTCCATGCGGACATTAGTCAGGTAGGCAATATAGGACATCCCTGTCTCTTCCATCAGCAGATGGTAAAAATAAGTCGTGGAAATATCCAGTGGCTCAAGCACCTTCTCCAGGCTCAACTCACTATCTGAGAAATGCTGCTTAATATAGTCCATCGCCTGCTGGGTGGCACTGCGTCTTCCCCAATTCCGCTTGTCCCGTGTCTCTGCCAGCTTGCGTTCCAGCCAGTCTCTGAACGATGACTCCAGTGTTGTGTACCCTGGTTCATCGTATGGGATCTCCCATGGGCTGATCAAGAGCCGATCCTCCAGCTGATTCTGGATCAATGAGGCTGCGTTCTCCAAAAGTGTGCGCCGTTCCTCATAAGAAAGTTCCTGATGCGCAAGTAGTTTAAGCAGATTTTCGGTTTCCTGGGAAAGAACCGGTGCATTCGCAGCCCAGAGTGCCGTGCTAATTCGTTCTGCAGCTGATATAACCGGTGCTAACAGCTGATTTTTTACCATCGCCTTCTGGCGGGTGTTGGCAAAGCGATCGAACAGTCGACCAACCAGCTCTACAACCAATTCCTCCTTCAGCGGCTTCAGCAGATAATCTACTACCCCATGGCGCAGGGCGGCCTGGGCATATTCAAACTCCCCATACCCTGACAAAATGATAATCTCACCATCGTAGCCATCCTGGCGCAATCGCTGGATCAGCTCGATTCCATCCATTATGGGCATGCTGATGTCTGTAATGATCAGATGAGGCTGTTGAAGCCGTATCAGCTCCAGGGCTTCAGCCCCATTAGCGGCTTCGCCCACAATCTGGTATTGAGAATGCGCCGAAGTAAGAATTTTATCCAAACTTTTTCTGCTCATGGATTCATCATCCACAAGGATAATTCTATACATCCTGTATGCCCCCTTGTTGTTCCTGCTCTAATTCCGCGATGTGTGTAGGCAACAATATATCGATACATGTCCCATCTGGACCCGAAGTGGAGATGAATAGTCCATACGGTTCACCAAATAACAGCCGCAATCTGGTATGTACATTCAGCAAACCTATCCCTTTTTGCTTGTTCTCTGCTTCAAGCTCCAGTAATTCATCTCCGGATAGATCAAAGAGTCGATTATAGTTGTCCATGATAGCCGGAGGCATGCCACCGCCCCCATCTTCAATCGAAATTAAAGAGCCGGCTGCGACCTGCATTTCCGATATGCGAATGTAATTGGGAACGATTTTATATTTATCAAATCCATGCTTGAAGCAATTCTCAACAATCGGCTGCAGCATAGAGTTGATCGCTGAGGTCTGTGCTGCAGCTTTTTCAGAGACTTGAATAAAGTAGGAGAGACTCTCATAGCGTTCGGCCTGAATCGAGAGATAGGCAGACACATGCCCCAGCTCCAAGGCAAGCGTGACCGTTTCATTCGGGTTCCTTACGCTGTATCGAAACATATCACCGAGGGAAACGATCATCCGGCTAATCTTCCGGTTGCCCTCAACAATGGCACTGGCATTAATAAATTCCAGCGTATTGTAGAGAAAATGAGGATGGATCTGCGCCTGCATAGCTAGAAGGAGTGCTTCCTTCTGCTTCACCTCGAGCTCCTTCTCCCTCAACTTGGCCCGGTGCACCGTATCGATGAGCCTTTGAATTTCATCAACCATCTTATTGAAGCCCCTGTATAAGCTGCCTATTTCTGCAGTTCGGTTTTCTGGCGCTCTGACTCCCAGTTCGCCAAGCTGAGTTCGCTTCATCAGCCGCAAAAGTGTCAGCAGTGAATTGCTCAGCATGTACATCACCCCACTGACAATAATCATGATCAGCAGGAAGATCAGCAGCAATACAATGGTAGAAATTCTGCTAATCTGTAGTAGAGGCTCGTTCAATTCAGCAAGCGGTACCTCCGCGAACAGTGACATACCTGTGGTATTAGAATGAAAGAACATTACAAGCTTGTCCCCCGATTCACCAGGCATCGTCAGCGTCCCCTGACGCTTATCGCCCATAGCTTTGGCATAGTCAATAGACAGTCCCTCATTAGGATGACTGCCAGGCCGGTAAATCGCGCTTCCCTTGCTGTCTGCAATCCAGACGTACCCGGTTTTGCCAATCCGCACATTCCGGGCAATCTGGATCACCTCGTCCAGCTTCAAATCAATAATTAACAGCCCGCTGTTGGTACTGTAACTCGTGCTGTTGAATTTAAGCGCAATGGACAAAAAGGGCGGGCTCCATTCATCCTGTTCCAGCCCCATAACTTCAAAAACGCCCGTCTTCGTAATCTTGGCGTTATATTCCTTATATCTCCGCTCTGCAGATGTGAAGCTGGAAGACGATACCGCCCTCCCCTCCCCATTGACCAGAGAGATTCCCCGGATGCCTTCTCGATTACTTGTTAGCGGATTCAAAAGCTCTCGCTCGATGCGATTGGAGCGCAGAAAACGATCATAGGAACCGCTTACAGAATCATTTAAAAATTGCAATGTCAGATCATTAACCAGGATGGGATACATTTGATGCTCAATGTCCTGAAAATACCTGTCCACATATCTATTCACCTGTTCAACCAGCTGATAGCTTGATTCAATGGTGTTTTGCCGAATGACCTTATGGCTTTTTTCGTACCAGAATTGACCTAGCAGCGGAAGCGGGAGGTACAAAATCAGCATTAACAATATTATTTTTTTCTGAAGAGAGAGGTTGGCAATTAATTTCATGGTGTCATGCTCCTTCTAAACCAGGTAAACCAAGGAATCACTGCCAAGAGTCCTCCCATGATTCCCCTTCATCTATTTTCTAAGTATAATCTTTTTTACAGTAACGCAATGGTTTCTTCAAGAAGCAGTGAATAAATCCCCATGTTTGCGATGATTCTGACATATTTATTGTGCTGTTTTTCTCGCCAAGATCCGCGTTTAAACCATACTGCTTCAAGAGTATCTCTTGTCAAGCCTAGATAATATGTTACAATACTTTTTATAGTTAAACATTTACTTAGTAGTCAAAGTAAACAGCACGTGAAGTGTAATTCTAATGAGACAGGTGAAAAGAATGAATCCACAATCGGAATATGCAATTCTGCTTTACTATAAATTTGTAAAAGTGCCGGATGCAGAACAATTCGCCCAGGAGCATCTTGCTTATTGCAAAGAGCTGGACGTAAAAGGCCGGATTCTCATCTCCGAAGAGGGCATTAACGGAACACTATCCGGTACGATCGCCCAAACTGAGCAATACATGAAGGATTTGCGCGCGAACCCGCTGTTTAGCGATATCGTCTTCAAGATCGATGAGGCTGATGGTCATGCCTTCAAGAAGATCTTTGTACGTTATAAAAAAGAACTCGTGACCTTCCGTGTTGAGGAAGAACTGGACCCTAATGTGATCACCGGAGAGCACCTCGCGCCGAAGGACTTCCACGAAATGTTACAGCGCGACGATGTTATCGTTCTGGACGGTCGTACCGGTTACGAATATGACCTCGGTCATTTCCGTGGCGCGATCCGACCGGAGGTAGACAGCTTCAAGGAATTCCCGGACTGGATTCGCGAGAATATGAGCGATCTTAAAGATAAACCAATCTTGACCTACTGTACAGGTGGTATCCGCTGCGAGAAATTAAGCGGGTTTATGATGAATGAGGGCTTCCAGCAGGTGTACCAACTGGATGGTGGTATCGTATCCTATGGTAAAGACGCCGAAGTACAGGGCCGACTGTTCGACGGAAAATGCTATGTGTTCGATGAGCGTATCTCCGTGCAGATCAATCATACCGATGAGGATATCGTTGTCGGACGTTGCCATCACTGCGGTAAGCCGGCTGACCGATTCATCAACTGTGCCAACGATGCTTGCCACCTGCAGCATATTTGCTGTGAGGACTGTGAAACAGAGCACAGTGGTCACTGCTCGGACGAATGCGCCGCAGTTACGAGTGCAGCACGCTAAATAAAGGTATAGACAAAGGCGGTGAGCTGACCGTGCAACCCAAAGAGGATTTGTCCACCCGTGAGACGATATTACATCTATTTAAAACCAATGATGAGCTGACAGCCAAAGAGCTGACAGATCGGCTCAGCATCACTTCCATGGCGGTGCGCCGCCATATTGATGCCCTGGAGCGCGACGGATTTATTGAAGCGCGAACCATCCGGCAGCCTATGGGTAGGCCAACAGCGACCTATCATTTGACAGAGCGCTCCAGTGTGCTTTTTCCCAATAAATATCACACGGTAGCTCTGGATCTGCTCGATGAATTGGTGCAGGAGACTGGTGACGAAATGGTAGAACGGCTGTTTGAACGCCGGAAAGAAAAATTGTTCAAGCGTTATTCTTCTGTCATGGAGAACAAGAGCTTCCACGAGAAAGTCTCATTGCTGGCCGAGCTACAGAATGACAATGGCTACATGGTGGAATGGAAGCAGATTGGTCAGGACGATTACGAACTGGTGGAATACAATTGTCCGATCTCCCAGATTGCCAATCAGTACAACCACGCCTGCCAGTGCGAGCTTCAGTTATTCGAGTCCCTGCTTGAGGCAGAGATTTCCCGGCCGGACTGCTTAGCACAAGGCGGACGCAAATGTCTCTACAAGATTCAAAAACGGGCACAAGAATCATAAGTTAAATAAAAGGTGGCGCACAGGATATTCACTGTGCGCCACCTTTTTTTATGGACGAAGCGTCTATGAGCTCATCCGATTTATCCTGGCTACGCCGGAAGTCTGCGTCTCATTAAATTACGTCCAAATTGCCTATTTCCCTACCGCACCTCACGACATATTTTATAGTACATTAGAGAAAGCGGGTGAACGAGAATGCCCACGAATAGTAACGGGAATAGCTCCAAAAATTCCGGGGGTGACGGTGTAGAGGCGAACGAGCTGAGCGCTGAAGATTATGCCATCATTGGAGCCGGACTTACTGCCTTGGGCGACTTCTTCGCCTTTTTGTCGCTTGTCAAAGCCAGGGAGATTACTAAGGAGACCGGAGGACAAAGCGATGTTCTCCCGCTGGCTATTATTAGATCTTATAAGAAGGCAGTAGCTAAACAAAAAGGCCGGCCGCGGAGAAGAAGATAAAATGACTCGTTCTCCTATTAGCTGGAGTGCATTATACCCGTGATGGAGTAACAACGGATTAAGCCACCTCCTTGTTCAAGAGCAAGCAACATTACATGTCCTTCTTAGGGGATATTTAGTATATGCCTCCGCTTTATATATGGGGAGTTCAAATTCCCCTTTTAAATAAATCGCAATTACGTTCGTCATGGGTCATCCCCGGCCCGCTTCAGCCCAGTGTGGTCTGACTGTTATACCTGTTGGGAGTGAGGCAATGGCTTTATTTAGGTAATAAAATTCAAACATTTATGTGTG
This sequence comes from Paenibacillus sp. NPDC058177, assembly GCF_042883835.1. NCBI lineage: Bacteria > Bacillati > Bacillota > Bacilli > Caryophanales > Paenibacillaceae > Paenibacillus > Paenibacillus sp. NPDC058177. Next base: position 269,660 of record NZ_JBHVVB010000002.1, read on the forward strand.
TACAAGCTGTGAGGGAATATTAATACAAATATTATTTTGGCTATACGTATTATTGGTTGTATGTTGGGATCAAGCGACACTTTCTTTTAACACTTAAATTCGCTCCATTTTTCTAGTAACTTTTGCTATGGGGATCATCGCACTCCCTCTCAAATATTATATAATTAAATCTAATAACAGTTATACTAACCTCTAGTTAAAATCCCCCTCCCCCACTTGCCATAATATTAATTCAATTTGCTCTATTAGTTCATACTTATTAGCTGTGCTGAATGATAGAAGTGGATTACTCCAATCGGTATTTTTAACAAGCTCCAATCCAAATGAACCGCTTGGATCAGCTTCAGGGTACCAGCCAACATCTAGCAAAATATTGTATTTAACATGCTTAAGCTGCAATAGATCTTCACTATAATTGAACCATTTTTCTTTCTCGTTACTCTCCAAATCCTTAGGATCAAGTTCTACTAAAGAATTGTAGGATACTTCCCAGCTTGAAGGAATCCTTAATGGATGTAATTTAATCTGCGGGGAATTACTTTTGATTTTCATTTTCCACCATTCCTTATCACCTTGGCTTTTTTTCAAAACTTCGCTATGTATTTTTGGTAGTTTTCAATCATATTACAGACATCCGCTTCATCTGTTATTAAACTCGCGATATCCTCGCCCATGTACCCCATTCAGCACTACATGGAGTATGTGTCTCACATGTGGTTAAATCAATATAAAACATATCAGCTTTTCACTCCACCAAAGGATAGAATGTGAATGTTAAGCCCAACTCCTAAATATGCTAATTTTTTTATCAATTCAATTGAAAGCTCCAAGCCCATTTGACCATAATCTGATCTCAAGTAACAATTAATGTTAACTTCTGTATAGATCCAAATTAATTCATTAATTTCTTTAAAATTGGGTGTTAACTTATTCAGTAATTCATCAAGAGCCTCCTCTGGTTCAAGTTCTTCTGTTATTATCACTTCAAATAGCCAAATATCATATGGAGCTTGTATTCCCATCTTCTTCCTGATAAATTCTCCCTTTTTAGTTATAGAAGTTGGTCGAATTTTTAACTTTCTACTTATATCATCAAAGTCTAAAGCCTCATCACGCACTATAAAAGAAAATCTACCTTTCATCTTTCTCTCCCTTCTATTTACCCATCGCTTTTTTTAAGTTCTTGTGCATATTTCAATAAATCTTGATAAGTGAAATTTTGATTAGGTCTCATGCCGAATGCTTATTTCAATTCATGAATATATTCACCAAATGCGACTCTGTCTACACCTGAGTTTTTCTGCATATTTACCATTTTCAAATCTCTTTTTGCGAGATGTTGTAAGTCGAGTTTCAGTGATCCCTTCGCTGTATTCTGAACAACTTGGGATGCTATGTCTGCAGCTACTTTTTTATTATAAAATTACCTAATGCTGCAACCCAGTTAATAAGAAAGAAAGTAGGGTCTTACAGAAGAGGAATACAATAAATCAATGGAGTAATCTATTTTTAACGAGGTAAGAACCTCTGTTGTTTACGAAATTAGACCGTCGAATCGGTAGTAAATATCAATGCGCTGTACACGCTTGCCGTCCACCTTCTCGGCATCATATACCACAGCCTTGTCAATCAGTTCATTCAAGATTGGTTTCGTTAATTCCTTCATATCTGTATACTCTCGTACCAATTCCAAAAATCGAGTCGTAATCTCTAGCTTGCTCTCTGCTTGTTGAAGCTGTTCTTCCAGCAGCTTGAGCCGCTCCTTCAATTGAGCTTGCTCTACTGTAAAATCTCGTGATAAAGCCACGTACTGCTCATCCGCAATTTCCCCCAAAACATTATCCTCATACAGCTTTCGTTGAATCGTTTGCAGGTCACTTTCCCGCTTAGACAGTTTAGCCCGCTCTTTGATTGCTGTTCCCCACTGCTTCTTCTGCTGGCTCTTACTCATGGTTGCAACCATCTCCACAAAGGCGCTTTCCTGCTCCTTGGCAATCCAGGCATGGCACTGAATATCTGCCAAAACAATCTCATAAACATCCACGTAGCTAATGTAATGAAAACTACAATAGGCTTTGGCGCAGCGTTATTGTTCTGTTAATTTCGATGTTTTATGATAAACTAAAATTTGGTAATGCTTATTCAAAAAAGATAGGGAGAATATGAAAATGATATCACCGGGAATTGCTGATCCTTACTGGTATGAATGGTATGTAGGTCTAAGCCAAGTTATCAGAATAATAGACTATGATAACGAAATTTCATGTGTCATTTTTCAAAAAGGCAACTATAATACCATCGACGATGTAGTGGTGAAATATAAAAATGGCACACAGGAGTATTGCTATCAAGTCAAACATGAGATTGAAACGTTAGATAATAAAGCATTGACCTTTAATAAGCTTATAACAAAAGAACAGAATGACAAATCTGCAAGTAAAAGCTTAATAAATGCCCTTGCAACAGGGTGGAATGAAGCATCTCTCACAACTGGGAATGACATAACACCCATTCTTTATACAAACAGAACTCTTGGAAGTAATAGAACGCAGCGCACTTTTAAAGGCTTAAAGTACCAAGCGATACCCTTAGGCGAATTTATAATTAAAATAAAGAAAAAAATCACCGAGGCAGATGGAACTAGCAAACTCATTTTTACCGAGGCCGAGGACAACTTGAATATGCAATGGCAGGAGTTCTCTGATGCAATATGCCTACCTGATGATCTAATGATTTCATTTTTAAGCAAACTGACTGTTGAAGCATCTCAATCCTCATTAAGCGAACTCAGAGAATCTCAAGTTGCAGCTATTAGCAAGTTATTTGGATGCTCACATGAAATTGCTGAAAAATTATTTAACCGTTTAGTTGCTGAACTACCTGTATGGACGACATCAACAAGATTTTCCGAAGAAATCACTATCGAAACTGTCTTCGAAGCACTTAGTACAAAGCTTGAATTTTCAAACGAACAGCATCGACTCGCTCCCCCAAGTCCTTTCTTTAAAAGCAGAGAAGAATTTTGCAGAAATGTTGTGGCTGAAATACGGCAAGCTACAATTCCCATAGTGTTTATCTCAGGAGAACCTGGCTCAGGTAAAACAAGCATCGTCAGCCACATACAGTCATCATATAATCTATTCACAATTCGCTACCATGCTTTCCGTCCTATATCACCCGAACAAAGATTTTATAATGCAGATATGGGGTTATGTGAACCACGTCAATTGTGGATAGAACTTATGGTTCAAATACGTGCAAATCTAAAGGGTATACTTCACAAGCACAGTGTGCCGGTCATTTGCGATCATATCTCTGATACAAACTTGCGTTCTGAAGTTCTTCGCCTTCTCAGTGTTATCAGCGAAGAAACACGAAAAACTGTGTACATATGTATTGATGGCATTGATCATGCAGCGCGTTCTAATTCACCTGTAACCTTTCTCTCTTCTCTATATTCACCATCAGAGATTCCTAAGGGTGTATGTTTCGTTATTGTCGGCCAGCCTTCAAATTTATACGACAGATACCCTTCATGGCTTAAAGTTGAGTCCTCATCGGTTAAGTACATTGAGATCCCCCCGCTTGAAAAAGGAGATATAACGCAATTAGTAATTGAAAAGGCACCTCAATATTCAGGAGATGCAGGAAGAGTTTCCGAATTAATTTATTCACTGACAAAAGGCAACAATTTGTCTGTTGTTTATGCTATTGAATCAATGAAGAAACTTACAACATTTGAGGAACTCATTAATTTATCCGCATCTGGCCTAATTTCTTCTGATGTTAATCAATATTATGACAATATTTGGAGACATGTAACCGAAGTTATTATTAAGAATAATATAATAACCAGTTTCGCAGAAGCTAAAGTAGCCGATGCTATACTTCTGTTAAGTGGTCGTATCTATACCTGCCTTTTACATGAGGCACTAAAAGACATGTCCTTGTCATTAGCAGAATGGGATCAGCTAATGGACTCGTTGTATCCACTAGTTGTACCGAATAAAACTAAACACGAATATAATCTTTTTCATAATGATTTTCGTGTGTATCTGATGAGTGTTGGAACCAAATATCCTCAAATATACAAGGAACTGTCGTACCAAATCGCTGAATATTTGCATAGAAGCGACTGGGGAAGTGTTAAATATAAAAACGTAATCCCTCTACTTATATGTGCAGAAAAAACTGAATTAACCGCCGACTACTTTAATGTTTCTTTTGTAATAAATGCACTGGCCGAGGGCATATCCTATTACGAACTGAATACTTTCGCTGCCATTGCTTATTCAGAAGCTGTAAAATCGCGACATATACTTAAATATCATAGCGTTTACCTTGCATTGACCACGCTTCATCAGCATCGTAAATACTACGAGCATTATGGTCGAATCTACGAATCAGAAGATTTACATGAGGTCATTCCTATAGATATTTCAGAAATACGAGCGCTGCCTTTATCAAAGGAGAACATAGAAGATTATCATGATACCCTTATAAGGTGCAAAAGACTCTACGCTGCAGACACACCTGACATGCATAGACGCGCAATTTCGCTATACGAATTGTGGTTTGGATCACGAACACCCGTTTCTTTCGCTAGAGCGTTGTACCCTCATGCGAACTATCCAGATAATTTTGCTACCGAAACTAACATTAAAAAAATACTAACATTATGGGGGCAAACCAGCGCACAGTTTAATCTGAAAGATATAAAATCATTACGTAACGAAGCAAACGATCTCCACGATTATGAAATTCATGCCGAGATACTGTTTGGCAATGCGTATTTTTCCTATTTTATTGAATATGAACAATATGAAGATGCGATAGCAGGAATAAAAAATGTGAGAATTTCAATTGATTGTGTTTTTGAAAAGCTTGAAAGTATTTTGCTTAACGGAAAAGCACAGCTTTTTGTTGATATTATTGAAACACTTCAAACTTACAAACTTAAGGAAGAGGCTCATGTTTTTGCTTCAGCAATTCTGCTAATGGTTGATCCAATAAGAAAAGATAAGATTAAACCTATTAAATTAAACGAGCCGACAAAGCATATTTATGACAGCAATTCTCTGAATGCAGTTGCAATGGCTTATATTATTGGTGTGCAAAACGCCTCAGGTGACGACATTGTTATAATAAATCAAGCTTATACACATCTGAATATAATGGATGATAGCGGGATTTATGAAAGTGAAATTATTTACTTGAAGTTATTAATGCGCATAGCCGCATTGCTTGGTAAGTATAATTATCTGCTAGCAAAATCACCTGATATAAACATCGATAGCAGATTGCTATATCAGTATCTACACACCTTTTTTGACAAGCCTGCAGTGCGCAGCTTCGAATTTACTAAAGCTTTTCGTTTCCTGCTTCACACTATTTTGAATACTTCATCAATTGAAAAAATTATAGATCTTGATGTCATATGTGCAGATCTAAAGCATACTCTTCTTACTTTCCAATCTATAGGAATGCACTACAAATCTATCATTTTAGAATTTTTAATGAAGCATGATCGACTGGATGTAGTTCAGGAATATTTACTTGCTCTCTATGGCATGTCCGGAGAATTGTTATGCCAGCAGGAGGATTGGGCGAGTACACACAAGCACTTTCTGAAATACAGTTCCGTTGTTATTCCCGAAATATCCTCTTCGCTTTCCACTAGGCTAAAATGGGATGTTGTATCCTACAGTGGTCACGAAGAAACCGCTATCAATATGCCTCTCCAAGTATACAAAATTTGTGCGCAAAAAACGCCAGGTTTGTGGGAAACAGAAGGTATTCGATTAAATGCTATTTCCGTTATTGCTGATAACTTTTCCAATGTATATTCAAATGACGTTGCTAAGGCGTTAAGCAAAAGTGCTGTTCACTGTGGAATTTCATCTTTTTGGAAGTTACACCACTTAGACAGTAATTATCACTGTAACTTAAACATACTACATGAGCAACTCGATGATTTACTGGTGATGGCCCATACTGAACAGGATATCATTGCAATATGGATTCAGGCATGCGGTATGCTGTCCTGGTATAACAAGTCTGACAGAGCTACGTTAGGGAATATTTATGATTTATGCATTGAGTATTCAAGGATACTCGGTGGTCATACGTTTATAGATTTTGTTTCAAAATACACTCCTACCCAGGTTACCATCGCAAATGACAAACCAGTTAAATTAGATTACAGCAATTCTTTAAGCGTAGATGACTACTATATTAAGAAAAAGGAACGAAATAGAGCATTCGAGCAAGAGATTAGCGGATTGCCGACAAATGAAATCATTGCAAACTATGTAAACACAGTCTCGCATCTTGATGAATGGAATAATATCGACATTTCTTGGAAAGAAATATTACGCCGCGGCGAAATGAGCAGTACAGAAGCCACTCGTTTTTTGAATGTAATAGCACCCAAACTGGAAGATCGACAATGGGAAAATTATGGGTGTGACTATATAATCAGTCAGCTTAAAGAACACTTGAAATATGATGCTTTTTGGAAACTGACCGAAATTATCGGCGCAAATCTTTTTGAATACGATTTTCAAACCTCAACTAGAAATGCTTCTTTTCTTCTTTTACTGTACTCAGACATGTTTGCCGATGATATGTTGTCTTTACTTGATGCAGAATTGCATTGTCAGGAGCTTTGGATTTCCGGGGATGGACACATTCCTTTTCCAACATCAGAAAGCACAGTTATTCAGAATCTTCTGCAACCGAGAAATTTACATGAATTATCGTTGAATATCTTGCTAGAGCAATTTGAGCTAAATAACGTTCATCGAAACGAAATCGCATTGCCAGCAATTTATGCCCTATGCATCAGCCACCCTTCTCTATACAACTGGATTGTTCATAATTGGGAGGCTCTGCTTTCTGAACAAAAAGATGCTGTTGTGCTCATAAGTGAACGTTGGGGACGTCAAGCGCCTGTCGGAATTGAAAAGCTGATAAATACACTCGAAGAAGAATACAAGAAAAGTAACAGGCTAACCGAAAAAATGAAACTGTACTCGATTCTAGCAAAATTTTCGCATGTAAAAGGTATGCTTTCTGAGCCATTAACACTACACGCTTCCCCCGAGCAATACAAACTTACTATGCCGAAGCCTTACACTTTAATCGACGATAGTAACGTACCAATTGGAATCAGGGCATTTCTTGACTTAAATTCACGTGCCACAAACGAATACGACACAGGTCTAGATATTGTGAAGTTTATTCGTGAGAATTCCGGGGCCGCAGAAAGAAAAAAAGAACAATATATCCGTTCAGGTGATTGCATACTCGTGAGGAATCCCGGCATGTATGTTATTGACCCTATACTGTACGGAGAGGAGCTATTGGGACGTTGGGATCATCTGCCGTTTGAATGGCGAATGCAGTATTTCCTTGATGTGGATGACGCGTGGGTTACTACCACTTCGCCTACAGTTATAGACGATGAGGTATGGAATATTGAAAGCGAACTTAAAGAGTGTCTGAAAGATGATGACTACAAGAAAGCTGAATCAATGGCACAGGCTATTCTTCATACTGGGCTGAACCAAAATGAGCAATTATTAGGTGCATGCCTTTGGTATCCTGTCGGCCATTATGATAATGGCATTATTTTGTTTTACACTTTAAAAGCACTTCACAGCGGCAGTATTCTATGCAGCAATAGAATTAATCAGACGTTTATTAACTATTCAATGCTTGCAGATACTGACGACCTTTTTGAATATGGTTTGGAAGACATATCTAAAGACGGAATCTGTCTCGTAAGGTCTATTGTTGGCTCAGCGCAGTTTATATTAGGAAACTGTCAAATTTATCCTTCTATTTTTTTACGAGAGAAATTTAAGTGGACACCGTTATTTTCGAACCCATTTGTGTGGGTAGATGATAAAGCAGAAAGAGTATTAAAGTTTGAAAGAATTCTTTATCCTAAACGAGATACTATCCATCAACATTATCATCGGCAGCCTATGCTGTTCAGATGGGTAGCTGACAAGAACAAACTTGAGAGTCAGCTTAAAAAACATGGATTAGTGATAAGAGCAGTAAATAATACCTATCCATATGATAGTATATTAAAAAGTAATGAGGATTAAAAATAACCACAGAGTGGATACGTCTTCGTCATTACCATTGAGGCAAGTGTGCAATATCGGTTATTCATCTACTTAAAAATAAATAAAGCATCCGTAGACCTTTCTTGAACAAGGAATCCGTAAGGCTAAAAGCCTCGCGGTTTCCTGAATTTTTGTGAGAATAAGCGGTAACTAACAACTAACCTCTTAAATGCCATTTAAGCGCTCTCTCAGCTAATCGAATCTTCCATACTATAGAAATGTAGTGTGGTATTCAATTCTTTGAAGAGGAGAGGTAGTAACAAGCTGAGTACTGACATTATTATCAATAGATCTAATAAAATCTGCTCTATTACAAACAAACCAAGTCTATAGAAGCTGATAAAAATAGGATATAATAATCTTAACTGACTTAATAAGTAAAGTCAGTGCATCAGATCAATATAAATAACTATATGATTATCAAATAGGTGATGGAATGTATAATTATCACAACTTAAATGATGTCGAATTTGAAGAACTATGCAAAGATGTAATGCAAAGAAAACTATCTGCTAACTTACGATTATTTTCAAAAGGAAGAGACGGTGGTATTGATTTAACGGATAATACTCATAGTCACAACATTGTTGTACAAGTCAAGCATTACATTCGAAGTAGCTACGCTAATCTTAGAGCAGCTTTAAAGACTGAAATGGAGAAAGTTAACAAGTGGAGTCCTAAGCAATACTATATTTGTTGTGGAATGGAACTAACTGCAGCAAACATTAGAGAAATATACGAAATGTTTTCAGAATTTATGATGACAGACCACAACATAGTAACCTTAAACGAAATTGACGACTTCCTTCAAAATACAGAAAATGCTGATATAGTAAGAAAACACTACAAGCTATGGCTTTATTCATCCAATATATTAGGTGAGATTTATAACCAAAATGTTTTTGTCGACTGTGAAACACTCTTAAGTGATGTAAACGAAGAATGTAAGTCTTTTGTACCTACACATATCTATGAAATTTGTATTGAACATCTAATTAATAATGGAACGCTTATGCTTACAGGCGGTCCTGGAGTAGGAAAAACAATTACTTCTAAGATGCTCGTTCTATACTTTGCTACACAAGGTTACAGAATTAGATACACCACAAATGGGGATATCGCAAATATTAAGAACTCCCTATCGCATGATAAAGAACAAAAAGAAGTCGTTCTATTAGACGATTGCTTAGGTCAGCACTATTTTAAGATGAAACAAAGTCAAGAGGATGAGTTACTTAGTTTAATAAAATATACAAAGTTATTTACAAACAAAAAGCTGATTCTAAATTCTAGAATTACTATTTTCAATGAAGCGAAAGAAAGATCCTACGAATTTAATAATTTCTTTGAACAAAAAAAATTAGTGAATTATATTATCAACATGGATGAAATAACCTCTCTTGAGAAAGCGAAAATTTTATACAATCATCTGAAACTTAAAAAAATACCGGCAGATTACTACTCTTCAATTATAGAAAATAAAAATTATCTAAAAGTAGTTCAACATAAAAACTACACACCTCGTATCATTGAACACGTAACTTTTGAACATAACTACTTAAGGGTGTTGCCTAAATCGTATTTCAATTTTATAGTTCACAATCTCACAAATCCACATGATATTTGGAAAAATGAATTTGAACAGCGCCTTCAAAATATCGATAGAGCCTTTTTAACAACAATATATTCTTTAACTGATACTTATATTGAACATGACATATTAAAAAAATGCTTTTTGAAACGAGTATCAACTATGAACAATGTTGACTTTACAGTTGACCAATGGAGCCTTGTCTTATCTCGATTGAATCAATCCATCATTAATATTGTCGATCTTAAAGGCAGACAACATATCGGAGTAATTAACCCTTCTGTAAACGACTACCTAAAGCTTGTGTTTACAAATAATCTTTTAGAGCTACATGCTATTCGGGATTCTATATGTAATGCCCTTCAATTTGAAAGATGTTATTCAAAAGAAGAACTTTCTAATATCTACTATCAGCTAATCATTGATGAAACAGTTCATGAGATTGACTTTGTCGATATACATCAAAAAAATTATTTTATTACATCAAAAATCTTTGAACATCACATAAAGAATACAAATTATACCCCCATAATCTTTGACTATCTATTAAATTCCTATTACTATAACAATTCACACGTAAATGGCCTGACTCATTTTGAGGTCTTATCTGCTTTACTCAGTAATGATTTTTACAAATTTTACTCAATAGACCAATTTATTTACTCAAAAGATAGTATTTCTAATCTATTGGAAGACGTGGATTTAGATGAATTGGTTATGACTATAAACCTTTTAAATGAATTCTTTAAAGCACAAGAAACTTGTCCTCCATGGTTTGAACAAATCTGCAAAGAAAAATTATATGAAAGCATAAGGTACTATTTTGAATGCGCTGATACTTCGGAATATTGTGATAATTATAATATGGGAGATTTGATTAGTGAACATACTAGATCATATTGGGATAGCCGAGATTACGAAGAGTACGTCGATAAATCTTCGGTAGTATCAGATTTAGAGAAGAAAATTATTAGTGACATAGAGGATGAAGTACAAGAAAAACTTGCTTCGCTTGAAGAAAAGTTTCATCAATTATTACAAGTACCGACGAATTTTAATGTAAATACAACTGACATTGAAAATGCTTTTGACTCCTATTTTCGAGATCCTTATCACGAAAGTTACCGTGGTAATAGTATGAATCAATCGTTTATTTCAGAAATTGAAGCTATATTTGAACGCTGAGTGAGAAATGCCACCTTCCTTTAAATCTTTGAAGTTGGCATTTCAAGAAAATTATTACTGATTTTTATGTTTTTAAAATCACCTCATAAAATATAACACCGGGTTTAATGTATTTATGCGCATATTTTCCTTTTTTATTGCTAACAGCGAAGATCCCATCACGAAATAAACTGAATTCGTGGTAATACTTCACCGAGTATTTGTTAGAACCCCGAATATTTAATGCTTCAAAAGTCGGATTGCAGAAATCTCGCTAAACGCAAAAGTCCCCGTTCAATCGACTTACGAACGGTATCTTCGTCAATTTGCTGTGATTGAAAGATTGCAACCTTGCTCATATCAACATACAGCCTGAAAAGGCCTCTATTCATGAGACCCTCAAGAGCAGTATCATCCAGAAGATTGGCCTTATGCCCAGTGCCTCCAAAAGTCGTACCGCACTGACCTTTGAAAATGGTAAAATACTCTGGATCAACTTGTCTCGAAGTGAAAAAGGATATGATATAAATTATTGAATCGTTGCGGAGGATCGGTATGGCCCAGTTAAGCTATTTAGAAAAAGATAGTATAAATCGACTATTTAACCAGAGTGGTTATGTCCTGCACTTTTCTACGTCTGAATTTGATAGGTTTACTTTTGATAGCATTGGCATACCACTGTGTGAGCATTATAAATTTTCAAAAGGTAAATCGCTAAACTCTTTTATTGATGGTGGGGACAATCTTGCCGTCGCAAAATTACTTGAAGATCTGCTCAATTATTACGCAGTAAAGTATGAAGACAAAGTAAAAGAAAATCAAAAGGCTGTTGATGCATGTTGGGAAGCTGTCAGAAGGCTTTATGGTGGAAAAGCCTTTTCCCAAATTGCAAAGCGGTCAGAGAGGTTAATTGATGTTTTTAACTCTGATTACATCGCGGCACAGATAAGGCAAATGAATGAAGCTATTGAGAAGCATCCAGCAGATGCTATTGGGAAAGCAAAAGAGCTTTTAGAATCTTGTTGTCATACCATACTAGCTGGTAAAACTATTTCAGTAAATAAAGATTGGAGTGTTCAACAACTTGTAAAAAACACATGCAAAGAGTTGAAACTGACTCCCGATGATATTCCTGACACAGCAAAGGCAAGTGATACTATTAAACAGATTTTAGGGAATTTATCTGCAATATCCGCTGGTATGGCTGAATTAAGAAATTCCTACGGTACCGGACACGGGAAAAGTTCAACATATAAAGGGTTGTCACCTCGCCATGCCCGGCTCGCTGTTGGGGCATCAACCACAACCGTTTTTTTCTTATGGGAAACATACGAAGAACAAAAGCCTCTTATTATATGAGATTTAAATGGTCCCACCTTTTATCTGAGGGTCAATTTTTGTCTTAAAGGAATATGATTACTTGCAGTAGGATTTTCAAACTGTTCAAACAGCAAACAATTCACCTATCAGTTAATGCCATAAAGCTGACGGGTCCAACATTGGCAAAGGTGCTGGCTGCAGCGTTCCGGCAAATACAAAAAGGTCATTATAAACGGCAGGGCAGAGAAAGCATGAACAACTGATGAATCAGGGCGGCCTTGTAAAAGATTACGTGAGGATCTGGGATCGTGTTTCCGATACTTATTCAACAACTTACGACAGTGGGTGGAACTACAGATAAAGGGCAGACTCAATCTGCCCCTCTTTGCATATCTTTTGAAAATCACATAACTGGTTGAATCAGACTTTCTTCAATTCCAATAATTTCACTATCACAGTAGTTAAGAATGTATTGTGGTACAACTTTATATTCTCTTGGGTTAAGTTGAAATAAATAGTCGTTTTGAACATGAAATGTTTCATCAACATATTTTTTCATTGCGCTCCCGCGCTCCATTTCACCATCTTTCAACATTCTATAGATTTGAACCTTTTCATAACCACTAGCAGATGAACGATATAATGCAACCATTTCGGTAATGTTTTGGGTACGTGCATATACAGTTGGATAATCAAATTCAGGGATGTACTCGTTAACAATTACAGTTGATTGTATAAGTTCGTCAGCAGTCATATCTCTGAGATTTCCATCTTCATTTTTGGTTTTAGGAACTTCCCTTCCTTTGTGAAATATATTGGAAAGCAATTCCCAAGCTTCATCCTTCTGATTATTGATTTCAAGAAGTCGCCTTAAATATATTAGTTTATGGACTATATCAGAGGAATCAGCAATATTGCTTTCACATACTGACACAAACGATTTGACATCTGCATTTGTAATGCCTTTTTCATCTAGCGTTCCGTTAATATTTGAAATGAAGTATGCTTTTGCTGCAGGTGAGAAGATATCTCGCAGAGTACAAACAATATCAATGATTGGCTCAAAATCATGAGTTAACATTAATACGGTTTTTCCCTGAAATGAATTTGCACCTCTAAAAAGCATAGACATAATTGCAAATTTTTTATTGTTGTCAAAAGAAGATATAGGATCATCCAATATAATGAAATCTACATTTTCTTTAAGCGTTTGATACATAAACAATACCAAGGCAAAAGCATTCCGCTCTCCATAACTTAAGTGGTCTTTAACATTTTGAATACCACTACTTTGATCTGTAAAAGTCAAAATTAACCGATAAGTTTCTCCTGTTGATTGAACAATTGAAACTTTGTATTGATAACCTGCGGATTCAAGAAACCCATTTATTTCTTTACTGTGTTTTTCTATAGTCTTTCTTATTTCCTTTTTCTGCTGAGCAACCTGTCCTTGTAACTGGCCTGCGACAGTAATTACTTCGTTTAGTGAAGCATTAATTCTTTCTATTTTAGATTTTGTGTAGTCACTCTCTAACTGAGGGTAAAAGGCTAATTCTATTTTATTTTCGAGCAATGCATCAGCTACACGATCCACATTGCTTAATGAAGCAAAACCTAGGTTCTTTAGACCTATTAATTTATCTCTTAATGTAATTACTTCTTCTTTTAAGCGTTTAAGGAATTCAACTTGCTCTGGTGTTATACCAGTAGCGTTTCTGGATATGATTTGAATGGCTTCTTTTGTGGATTCGGAAAAATATGCTTCTAAAGAGGTGAATACATCAAGTACTTTGCTTAATGCAGAAAGATATTTGGTATCATACTCTTGGCTTACTTTTAAAATTGTTTCTTTAGGTGTTGAAATAGTGGATACGCAATAAGGACATTTATCAGTAATCTCCAAGTAGTCTTTCCCTTCGGTTTGCCACTTTACCCATTTCAGATTTACACCAGCAGTTCTTAAGTATGGAGCATACGGAGCAAGTTCAGGAGGCACATTTTCCAGTTTATTACCTTTTCCGATAGTTTTGCCCAGTTCGCTTGTTTTTGAATATCCACTTTGTGTTCTACCAAAGCCGTCAATAAAGGTTGCTAAATCGTTTATTAGGGCATCAAGTTCCGGATCGTCACGAAAAGCTGTTTGTATGCCTGAGATCAATACAGAGATTGCTCGCATATGCTCTTCATATTTGGGCGTCTTCACAAATATCTCAAAACTATTTGCTACTAACTCATCCTTCTGATAAGCGTAGGTTTCAATATACTTCTCATTAAAAACAGCTACCTTTCGAAGGGTGTCAGATATCATGACACTTGAATTATGATCATCTTCTCCATCATTCAGATATTTAAACGGGCGTAAGTCTGTGAGTGTCTGACCTGAAACATGTAAAGATATGGCTTGGGCAATCGTTGATTTTCCAGTACCATTAATAGCATATTTGATGTTCAGTCTTCCGTTTTCAATATGTATATTACCCGAGTCAATATTATTACAGTTATGGATGGTAATGTTCATTTTTTCTTCCTTTCCGAAAATGCATAGCTTTGCTTGCATTTTTCATATAAATTATTTGTCACTCACCTACACAGCACACAAATGTTGACACTCTTTCATCATACAAATATTACCACTCTAAATCAAGACAACCTTAGACAATATCAGTCAATTTGTCCTAAGACTAGAGGACAAGATATGGTGTCCAACGACAACGATTCTACCGAACACTACTCCACCTCCTTGCAAGAGCAAGGGATTCAGGTCGTTGTTAACCATATCATGTGAACAAGACAGAAGAGCTGCGACAGCGACATGATTGGCGACAACGATGGTGACATGAGACATAGCAAATTCTCCTCGTGTAAATACGGTGTAATACGAAAAGCCACCTTCATTCTCATTTAGAAGGCGGCTTTTCACGCCGATTTGTTGCTAACTCCCATATTTTCAAATCCACCTCCTAAAAAACAAACCACCGGATTATTTATATTTTCTACATACGCATAAAGGTTCAAACTAAGCGGATTATCAATCTGCCCTTCATACGTATCCTCATTAACAAAACACCCCGTAGATAAATCACACTCAATTCGTTACAACTAATATAGTTTGCTTTTAATATAGGCGTTCTATGATCGGCAATCGCTTCTGAAATGAATTGGTACGACCAAGTGCTTTACCCCTACCATTTCTGTTTATAAATATAGAATCGGGTCAAGTATAGGAATAGAAAGTAATCGGGGGGTGCTGCCATGCAGCAAAGCAAGTATTTTCGCACAAGCATGGCTATTATTGCTTTTTTGTTAATCTTGTATTTGGGCTCAAAAGTCTTCTTCCTGTTCTCACCGCTGATCTCCATTCTTAAACTGCTGCTCGTGCCCATGATGCTGTCTGGCTTCATGTTTTATTTGCTCCGGCCGCTGGTGAATTTCCTGGAGAAAAGAAAACTGAACCGTATGCTCTCCATCCTGCTGATTTATCTTGTCTTTATTGGCCTGTTCGTGCTGTTCTCGGTGCTCGTGTGGCCGACGTTGCAGGAGCAGATTCAGACCTTCATCGACAACACGCCACAGCTTGTGGATGGTCTGCAAGAGCAGTTCCATGATTTACAGCAGAATCCAGTATGGTCCCGCTTTTTCACAGGAGATTCGGACTTGGCAACACGTCTGTCTTCTTATCTGAATGATGCGATCAACTGGGTATCGAATTCTGTCAGTAATCTCATCGGGGTCATCTCCAATATTGTCGTTATCATCGCCACGCTACCCATCATTCTCTACTATATGCTCAAAGACGGACACAAGCTGGCGCCGATTCTATTACGTCTAGTTCCCCGAAGATTTCGCAAGCCCGGTCAAGAAATGCTACGCGAGATCGACGGTGCCCTCAGCAACTTTATCGTGACTCGTGTCCTGCTGAATGTCATTTTGGGGGTAATGCTGTACATAGGATTTCTGATTATCGGGCTGCCTTACTCACTGCTGCTGGCTGTTATTGCGATTCCACTCAATTTCATTCCTTATGTCGGGTCTCTGCTCTCGGCTGTGCCGGTCATCATCGTCGGTTTTATCGAATCGCCTACGATGGCGATCTGGGCAACGGTTGTGATCGTAATCGCCCAACAGATTCAGGATAACCTGCTCTCGCCAATTGTGTATGGGAAGTCATTGGATGTACATCCGTTAACCACGGTGCTGCTGGTGCTGATCGGCGGGGATTTTTACGGGATCATTGGTGTGCTGATTGCGCTCCCGGTGTACATGATTCTCAAGATTATAGTACGGCGGCTATATGGAATTATTATTGCGGAACGAACCGGCGACACTAACTCGGCCAAGGAACCACTGATCAAAGAAGAACAGATGTAAGAGTCTGTCCATTAAAAAATCGCTCCCGGCTGGATTGAAGGAACACCTGTCCTCTTCATCCGCTAGGAGCGATTCTATCGTTACATTTTGAGCCTGAGGTTAATTTCCCCTCAGCCCCGCAAGGAGCGCACTACAAAGATGTGATTGCCCTTCATTAGATTTTGACCATCCTCCAGCATCACGGAGCCTTTCGTATGTGACACAATGGTGGTATTGAGGGCAATCAGCTTATCGCCCTTCCAAACGGTCACCGCCGACTTGAAATAGACCGCATTATCGAACTGCTGTCGTTCCCGCATGACATACCCTACGGCATGAAGGACAGGGGGCAGTGCTCTCTCCTTGGGCGCCAAGGCTTTGATATATACAATATCCTGAAAAGGCACCGCAATCTCCTGATGGCCGATTACCGCAATCCGCAGGGAAGGGTCCCATTTGCGGAGAATGCCCTTCATGATCGTGTACGGCTTCTCGCCGCAATACATTATGACCGGTCTGCCTACCCAATGGCGCATGGCTCCACCCCCTTCACTGTGTCCGAATCCCTACAAATTCGGTATGGTCCAATCAATCCCCTGCAATCCGTGGGATTCCAGGAATCGGTTCGCCTGCGTGAACGGGCGGCTGCCCAAGAACCCGCGATGCGCCGACAGCGGACTCGGATGCGGTGACTGGATAACCAGATGCCTGTTCTTATCGATAAAGGCCCCCTTCTTCTGAGCATGACTCCCCCACAGAATAAAGACCATCGGTACGGTTCTCTCATTCAGTTTCTCCATAATAGCATCCGTGAAACGCTCCCAGCCCAGACCTTTATGCGAATTAGGTTGACTCTCACGGACAGTCAGCACCGCATTCAGCATCAGAACACCTTCCTCCGCCCAGTGCTTCAGGTAGCCATGGGTCGGAATTGGCATCCCAATATCCTCATGCAGCTCCGCATAGATATTACGCAGCGATGGCGGAATCCGTACGCCTGGCTTCACCGAGAAGCTAAGTCCATGGGCTTGTCCCTCTCCATGATAAGGATCCTGTCCAAGAATGACGACTCGTGTTCCTTCATAAGGTGTCAGCTTCAAAGCTGAGAATAGCTGATCCTTAGGCGGATAAACGGTTTGTGTCTTATACTCCCGCGCCAATGCGTAGCGCAGTTCATCGAAATACGGTTTTTCTACTTCCTCTTGTAATACTTTATCCCAATCGTTGCCGAACATGAGTTGTTCCTCCTGCTACCCTGTTTGATACATGGTTTACTCTGTATTAACCCTATTATAAGTCCGCGAACGTACTGACGATAGAAGAATCGTCATTTACGGCAAACGTCCCTTGCTACTTCCGGCCGTAATCCGCCTTAATCTCGCCCCATTCACGAGTCTGCCACTTCAGCAGCTTGTTGTCATAGGTGTTACTCTGCAGCCATTGCACCGCCCGATCAATCAGTTGCCAGATTTCTTCCGTGGAAGCATCGCGCGGCAAGGTTGTCGCTACCTTCTTCTGCTTCACCCATTTGATGGCATTAACAGAATCACTATAAACCGTTCGATTGCTACCTTCCTTCTTTAAGTAGGCAAGGGCATGCACTATCGCCAAAAATTCACCCAGATTGTTCGTTCCTTTTCGGATCGGACCACAGGAGAAGATAACATCACCAGTCTGGGTATCCACGCCCTTATATTCTACCGGACCGGGATTGCCTCTGGTACCGACATCCACCGAAATACTATCGTAGTCGATCTCCTCCGAAGTCTCCACAGCGGTGCTGCGTCGAAATGAATTACCTGCTTTAGGCTTTGCTCCGCCTGCTGTAGCGCCTGTACCCCAATTACCTTTCCAGCCCGCCTTATAGGCGGCGTCCGCAGCCGCTCTGGATTCATAGGATTTATATTTCGCTCCTGTATAATGATCTGTCTGGGCCTGACATTCCGCCCAGGTACCATAGACTCCAGGCTGCTTACCTTCCCATACTACATAAAATTTCTGCTTAGCCACTTTGATGAATCTCCTTTCAACGCCAAGAAGTTGCTCAAAGCCTTATTGTAATTCATTCGCTTCCTTAGTTGAAGCTATTTCTCTCAATCCAAAACAGTCAATGTAATATCCACGATTTGCTCCAGTCTGGAGGGATCTTGCCCCGTTTTGACCATCACTCGCAGTCCTACCAGCGCGTTATGCAGATAAGCTGCCAGGGCTGGGGCCTCCAACTGTCGGGAGATTTCCCCGCTGTCCTGCCCGCTTGACACCAGCTTTTCTAATAGCCGTTCGCTGGACAGAAAGCTATCCTGTACAAGGGAATCGGCCTCAGAATCATGCAGCGACAGTTCCACCGCCGTATTAACCATCAAGCAGCCTTTGGGCATCCCGGTGTCGTTCCGGAGCACCATCTCAAACAAGCTGCGGATCGCCTGCTTCACTGTAGGCTGTGCCTCAGCCTGCTCCTTCATGCGCTCGGCAACGCTCCTTCCATACCGTTCCACAGCTTTCATATATAAGGAGTGTTTGTCTCCAAAAGTATCGTACATACTTCTCTTATGAATCCCCATCCCAGTCACTAAGTCCTGCATGGAGGTCTTCTCATAACCTTGCAGCCAAAAGAGATTCATCGCTTTTTCAAGAACGTCGTCAATCTCAAATTCTTTGCTACGAGCCATAATCATGCTCCTTTCTAAGACTATTTTAGCATTTGTAGAACGAACGGTAAATATTCATCACTTTCTAAGTGCTCACAGTAGATGGATGTTGTGTTATAAACTACTATCTCATTTCATCCACATTATGGTACATTATAAATTAAAAACCATTCAAATCAGGAGATGTACATGCTAAATTATACAAACACAACGGCTGAGATAGCCAGCAGCGGAACTGACACCGTAATTATACCCATAGGAGCTACCGAACAGTTCGGTCCTTTTCTTCCGATGCATTTGGACTCGCTTATAGCAGATCTATACGCCGAGGCTTACGGTAAAGCATTGAATGCATACGTGTTACCTACACTGCCCTTCAACACATCAGAAGAACACGCCAACTATAAAGGGACCGTGACCGTTAGCCCCAATATTTTAACGGCAATGATAGAAGAAATAATAGTCAATTTGACAAGACAAAATTTCAATAAGTTTGTAGTTTGTACCGGGCATGGGGGTGCCTACTGGGAAGCGGCTTTTATTAAACATATTAATTATAAATACCCTCATATTCTTGTAATTGCCCCAAATCACAATACTCATAACGCTTGGGAAGAAGCTATACATACGGCCGGATTTCAAGATTTAAATGAGATGCATGGTGGCCTACTGTCTGTATGCACGGCGATGTGGCTCTGTCCTGATCTTGTTAAGAAAAGTTCTATGGGCTCGGATGTTCCTCAGAACAATCGTATTTATGCTGATTACATGGGTTGGGATAAACTTACGGAAGATGGCTGTTGGGGCAAATATGAAGAAGGAAGCTATACGGATGAGGAATTGAGCCAGCGGGGTCAGACATTCTGGAAAACGTTTATTCAGAAGAGATCCGAAGGGCTAAAACAAGTTCTGGACGAGGCTTACCATAGAAAAATGTCTTCATAACAAAAAGAGGGGTGCATCACCCCTCTTTACTATTTTAGATGAACAGCTTATTTCCCAGCCTTTACAGCCAATTTAGTCAGCTTGCCATCCGCTGAAGAGACATATACCGCATTGTCTCCGTAGGTAGTCATCAACGGATTATGACTGCCGCTGTTGAAGGAGAGAATCACATCCAACGACGTAGGATTCAACAGGTACGTATTATCTTTCAGGTTCAGGCTTAGCTTCCCGTCACCCGTTTGGGCAATTACGGTATATTTGCTTTCTTCCTCTTCAAAAGTACGAGTCTCTGTATTTTTCTCCAAATCATACAGGGTCATCGTCCCGTTGGCAAATACGACATAACCGTTACCTGTCGATTGAGTAAGCGCACTGCCCGGAATACTACGCTCCCACAGCACGCTACCTTGCGAGTTAAATGCCTGAAGCTTATTCCCTGTTCCATTGACGTTGGTCCGGAGGACCACCGTACCGTCCTTCAATACCATCTGTCCAGGACTGCCGTCTCCGTATATGTTGGAACCAGCCGGTACCTGATAGCTGTACAGCGACTTGAAAGACAAATCATAGACTTCCAGGCGCGGGTTCAGCTTGTCCAGCCAAATACCGGCACTATTCTTGACTAGTGGACTGGTGGACAGGATAATCCGGTCTTCCTGGGCGGTAAGCAAAGTCCCTGGTAGCTGTTGACGTTTGGACACTTTGCCACTGCCGTCGAATTGGGTGAGCGTGGTCTTAACGATCCCCTTGCTGTCCGGCGCACCAGGAGATGCTGCCAGAATAGAGCCGTCCTTCAGCAGAGAGATAGAAGATGGTCCGGTCAGAGATTGAACCCAGTTCAGCTTCCCAGAGCTGTTCACCGAGTACAAACGATAGGTCTTGTCCGAAAAAGCCTGATAGACATAGGCAGTGCCGTTGCTGTTAAAGACCGAGCTGCCGGCAGTTGTGTAAGGTCCTTTGGAATCATGAAATACATATTCCCAATTCTGCTTGCCGGTATCGGCATCCAGTGCTTTTAACGTATCGACGTACCACAGTTGCTTCGTCTTGCTGGTGGTATTCGGCACATTCTGTCCCATATGTACGTACACCTGCTTCTTCGCAGGAACGGCCTTGACGTCATAAATAACGGATTCTGCATCCTTCGGGACCAGAACCGACGATGTGAATAGAGACGCCGAAGTCCAGCTTGGCTTCAGTCCGGCTTGAAGCGGCGCGCCGAAGGCTTGCGCGGTCAGGGTCAGGCTGAGTGCGCTGGTCAGCAGCACTGCGGCCCATTTACTGTATTGAGTTGTTTTCTTCACTGCAATTCCACCTTTGTTCTTTTATACTAAATTACTATCTAACCATTGTATAATAGGAAGAGTGTGGAAAAGGTCACAAAAGTGTATTCTTTTTCAGTAATAAAATGTAACCCAATTAAAAGAAACCCCTCCAAATGGGAATCCCCTTTATGGAAAGGCTTCTTGTCGTACCGTTATCGATGATGTTCAGACGCTACTGGACAGCCGGATTATACTCGTCATAGGAGACCGAGACATGCTGCCAGCATAGCGGAAGGCCTGCAATAATCGCTTTGCGCTTGGCTTTCAGAATGATCTGTTCGATATCGGCAAAACTACAACCCGTCAACCGCTGACAAGCGAGCTCAGCCAATCCTTCCTCTTGTCCGAATTCACCGATCAACAGCTTGATATATTGCTCTCTGCTCTCGTTATCGGGGAGAGAATAAGTCATTTTGGTGTCAAAGCGTCGCCAAATGGCGCGGTCCAACTCTTTTTCCAGATTGGTGGCTGCTACAAAGATACTATTATCTCCAAAGTCATCCAGACATTGCAGCAGCGTATTGACTGCCCGCGCCATCTCCTTAACTTCATCACCGCTCTCCCGGGTCCTGGCAATGGCATCAAATTCATCAAGGAAGAGGACGCAAGGCGACTGCTTGGCATACTCGAAAATTTTGCGGATATTGCTTCCGGTCTCGCCCAAGTGGCTATGAATAAGCGCATCGAGCCGGACCAGAATGAGCGGAAGCTCCAACATTTTCGCGAGATGAAAGGCGGTCAGCGTCTTCCCGGTACCTGGGGGACCGTACATCACAATCTTGTTCGGAATAGGAACACCATGTTCCTCGAAGGTCTCACGCATGCCGAGAATCGTAATAAACTCTTCAACGATCTTCTGGTTCACCGTAGGCAAGACGAGGTGGCGGACTTTTCTGGCACATTCCTTGGGCATATAGCAGGTAGCCATGTCTATTCCTTTAGCCCTCGGAAGCCGTCCGGCAGAACTGCTTTTGTTCATTATATAAGAATACTCCTTTAGCTGATAAATTCATTAAGCCTATTGCCAGCCGAATTATTTCTCTGCGCACACCATGAAAACCGGGGTGGAACGGGTTAGAACCTGCTCTCTCTCATCCATCACGCTGGATGACAGATTCTCCTTGCTGTACACCTTGGCGAAGCCTTCCTTCTCCAGCGTCCGGACATCCCATGCCGGCCGCCATTCCCGGGTCAGCGGCAGAAGTCTGCTAAGTCTATCGGACTCCTCCCAGTCTATGTGACGCGGCGGACTGCCCCAGCCTTTCGCTTCATAGTCGCGGTAATCGCCTTCACGCTTCTCCTTCATCTCGTCATCTACTAGATGACGGTTCCAGTTGGCATCGAAGACCAGGAGACGCCCACCCGGCTTCAGCACTCTTTTCCATTCCTTATACGCCGCCTCGGGATCAGCCAGACTCCATGTGACGTTCCGGCATACCAGAAGATCGAAGCTATCGTCACCAAAATCCAGTACATGCGAATCCATCTTCCGGAATGTAACCGTAACACCTTCCCGCTCGGAATGACTGCGTGCTTGCTCCAGCATATTATCCGTACAGTCTATCCCGGTAACGAGATGACCCGCGCTCGACAGGATCACGGAGAAGAATCCGGGACCACAGCCGATATCCAGCACTTTCAGGGTCTCTTTCTGAGGAGCATGCTCCAGAATAAGGTCCAGCCAGGCCTGTCTCTGAAAACCATTTAATTCCTTACGAATGCCTTCACTGTATAGCTCGGCCTCGCCCTCCCAATAGGTCTTTACTTCTTGCTGTATACTCATGGATTTCTACTCCTTTGTGACCGTTATCATGAAACGTTGTACGTTCTGAACTCCATATTTCAAATGATTCAGTGGTTGCCGACGGGCCGGAATGAAGTTGCGGCGAATGCGGATACTCTTGAATCCAGCAAGTTGGAGAGCCGTTTCATCCGCTTCTGGCCGGAGGACATTGACGAACGGCAGCCCTCCGAGCAACGCTGTATCACGACTGCTGCGACGCCGGACTCTTTTTTCCGTGAGTAAAATCAACGTCCAGGATAAGGCATACCACAGCTTATGGAACAGGGAACGCTTCTCCTGATACAAATAATTCCCGTCAAAAACAATCAGCACTCCGCCCGGCTTCAGAATCCGATGCCATTCCGCATACGCCTTCTGCGGCTCCGGCAGAGTCCACACCACATCCCGGCAGACCACCGCGTCAAAACTGTTGTCGGCAATTCGCTCCAGATTAGCTGCATCCCCAACAAATGAAGGCACCTTGTAGCCAAAGCGGTCAAAATTAGCCGATGCCCGTTCAATCATCCCTGGCGAAGCATCCACTGCCGTCGGCTGGTGCCCCATCTGCGACAGCAGCAGGGAGAAGAAACCAGGGCCTGTACCCACATCGAGCACCCTCTGTTCCTGCCTGCCTTGTAACCCTTCTTCCAGCAGCTCCTTCCAAATGGACACTGCTTTAGCACTGCGGAACTGGGCACGGATGACCTTGTCATAGCCCTCGGAGCTGACGGTCCAATACTTGGAAATCTCTTTAAGCATTGATTATTCACCCACGTCCAGCTGATTCCAGAAAACCGGAGTAAAGGTGGTGTAGCCCAGCTTGAAGTTCTTCACTCTGTTATTGACGACAAAGATATCATCCGGGAAGTACACGGCGGCGAACATTGCTTCCTGGTACAGCTTTTTGAAAATGTCATCGTAAGCAGACTGCCGCTCTTTTAGATCGGTCGTACCTACGGCTTTGTCAATCAGCGCCTCTAGCTTGGCATCGGACCAGACGACAGCAGGAGCATCCCCTGTCTTATGGAATAGCGACAAGAGGAAGGCATGCGGATTGTACGCATCGTCATAGGTACGATAGATGATCAGGTCATAATCTTTCGTTTTCCAGAGCGCATCGTAATAGGCATTCGGCTCCAGCACCTGCAGCTTCACGTTAATGCCGATGTCCTTAAGTTCCGACTGAATCAGCTCCCCGATGGATTTCCATTCCGGAAATTCGGACTCCTGCAGCACAAAATTCAGTGTCAGCGGAACTCCTGCCTTATCCACGATCCCATCACCGTCAGTGTCGCTATACCCTGCTTTAGCTAACAACGCCTTGGCCTGCTCTGGCTCGAATCCGTACCAAGTGCTATTATCTTCTGTCACATAAGGAACAGTCTGCGGGAATAATCCTTTGGCTTCCTTGCCTATTCCCCCCATAAGATCTTGAACGATGCTCTTCTTGTTGATCGCCAAATTGATCGCTTGACGCACTTTCACATCCTGAAGGACAGGGTTGTTACCGTTGAAAGCGAGGAAATGGGAATTCGTCCCCGGTGCTTCTTGTACGCTCAGCGTAGAATCTTTTTGCAGGACGGGCAAACTCTCCACCGGGATTTTGCCCAGCTGGCCTCCAGCAAGATCAACGCTACCGTTCTGCAGCGCAAGCACTCTGGACTGTGGATCTGGAATCACCTTCAAAATAATCTTGGACAGCTTCGGCTTCTCCCCCCAGTAATAAGGGTTTCTGACGAGCACCGCCTCCTGATCGGTTTTATAACTCTCCGCCATCCATGCCCCGGTTCCAATCGCCTTAACAAAAGTTCCACCCGGATCGCCAGCAGGCTCGACAGCGGAAGGACTGATGATCCGGACCGGTCTTGCGAAAGACAACTCCGTCAGGAACGGATAGTAAGCTTTATTGAATGTCATCTTGATTGTCAGGTCATCCACAGCTTCAAGTGACTGCATCGCCGTTGCGATATTAAGGGAATTAGCCGGGTCCTTTATCCAGCGCTCAAAAGAGAACTTGACCGCCGCTGCATTCAGATCCGTACCGTCGGAGAACTTGACGCCCTTACGCAAATGGAAGGTATAGACCTTGCCATCCTCCGAGATCTCCCACGACTCCGCCAGTGCCGGCAAAATCTCGCCCTTCTCTCCGTATTCCACCAGCCCGTCATAGATCATGGCATGTACATTCATTGAGCCTTTATAGGCACCGGCGTCCAATTGATCAATACCGGCATCTGCCGCTATTGCCACAGTAATCGATTTATTGTCATCAGCAGTGTTGCTGGCAGGCTGTGTCACTGCATTTGCCGTGGTTCCATTGGCAGTGCTGCTACTATCCTTGTTAGTACCGCTGTGGCTGCTGCATCCGGCAATGACCAGGACTGCTGTCGTCACTGCAGCCAGAAATACTTTGCTCCATCGTACATCTTTTCTCTTTTCCATCTTGCTCATATTGATTTTCTCCTTTTCTCTATTCAAAATAAAGCTGCTTGTCTTAACCTGGGGTCCTGGATCGGTACCGACTCCAGCAGAGAGCGCGTATAAGGATGAACAGCATTCTGTAAGATGCATTCACTACGCTGCCATTCAACAATCTGTCCCTGGTGCATTACCGCCACATGGTCACAGAAGCGGTCGACCAGTGACAAGTCGTGTGTAATGAACACATAGGATAGGCCCAGCTGTGATTTCAGATCCAGCAACAGATTCAGCATTTGTCTCCGCAAGGTCGCATCCAGACTGGAAAAGGGTTCATCACAGATCAGCAGCTCCGGCCCAAGCACGATGGCTCTGGCAATTCCAACCCGCTGCTGCTGGCCGCCGCTCAGTTCATGCGGACATCTCCTCATATACTGGCTAGATAGGCCTACCCGCTCCAGACTCTCCAGCACCTTCTCCCTCTGCGCTTCAGCAGTTCCCACTCTATAATTTCTCAACGGTTCGCCGATAATCTGTTCGACGGTAAACAGCGGGTTGAAGGCCGACAGACTATTCTGGAAAATCATCTGCATTCTGTGCCGGACACTCCGCATCCGCTTTAGGCTGAGGCCCGTGATATCCTGCCTCCGGTACATCACCTTCCCAGAGGTGGGCTTGTCCAGACCGAGTAGCAAACGGCCGAGCGTGCTTTTGCCAGAGCCGCTCTCTCCAACCAACCCGAGGGTCTCACCTTGTTCCAGACTTAATGACACATTATGTACAGCCTGCATCGCCCCGGCCTGCGTAGTGAACCAGCTCCGCTTTTTGCCGTAGGTTTTGCTAAGACTTACAGCCTCCAGCAGTTTCATTGCGCAGTCTCCTCCTCTCTATCTAGCAGTCAAATTCCAATTCGCAGAACGACATATAATGATTAAATACGGCGAGCTTTCTAAACCATTTCATATTAGTTGTTATCTGCTGTTTATAAGTCCTCGGGTATAGGGATGCCGGGGGTTCTCGAAAATATCGAATACATTCCCGAACTCCACAATCTGCCCCGATTTCATCACATAGACTTCATCTGCCAATTCGGCGACAACGCCCCAATCATGGGTAATCAAGAGAATTCCAATATCCTCCTCCACCCTGATCCGGTCCAGCTCCTTCAGAATTCCGGCCTGCACTCTTACATCAAGCGCCGTCGTTGGCTCGTCGGCAATAAGCAGGCGAGGCCGGGAGACTAACGCCAGCGCGATCATCACCCGCTGGCACATTCCACCGCTGATCTGAAACGTATATTGTGTCATTAGCGTATCCGGGTCTTGCAGGCCGACCCGGGTCAGCTGAGCCCGGGCCAGCTCCTTCGCCTCGGCCCGGGACATCCGGCGGTGCAGCCTGATCGTCTCGATCATCTGCGCACCAATGGTCAGCACCGGGTTCAAGGCGTTCATGGGGTCCTGGAAGATGACCCCCATCTGACTTCCCCGGAGTGCCCGGAGCCTGCGCGGCGTACATTCCCGGAGATTGACGCCGCCGAGCCAAATCTCGCCCTGCTCCACCACGCCGGGCGGGTCGACCAGACCGAGAACCGACATGGCCGTGACGCTTTTGCCGCTGCCGCTTTCCCCAACCAGGGCAACAATCTGCCCTGGCTTCACCTCCAGGCTAACGCCATCAACCGCAGTAATGACCTTGCCCGGTGTATGGAACCGGGTAGTTAACTGCGCAACCCGCAGTATAGCGGACGTCTTTATCGTCAAATGTCATCCTCCTCTCCCCGAGCTCATTAATGCATTCGGCCATCTGCTCTGCGCAGCCCCTCGCCCAGCAGATTAAAGCCCACAACGACAAGCAAAATTACGAGGCCGGGAAAGAGCATCAAGCGTGGTGCGGTCTGAATATAGGTTCGGCTGTCATTCAGCATCACGCCCCATTCCGGTGCCGGTGGCTGAGCGCCCAGTCCGAGAAAGGACATTCCGGCCAGTGACAGAATGATCGTTCCTACCTCCATGGAGGCCAAGACAAGAATCGGACGGGCAACGTTCGTTAAAATATGCCGCACCATAATCTGTAGATGCGATGATCCTGCTGCTTTAGCCGCCATTATGAAATCGCGCTCCTTGATCTGCAGCACCATGCCACGGATAATCCGCGCATAACCTGTCCACCAGACGGCTGCAAAAGCAATCAGCAGGTTCACGGGGCCTGGCTCCAGCATCCCTGTCACCGCTAGCGCAAGAATAAGACTGGGAAAAGCCAGCAATACATCAATGATTCGCATAATCAGCTGATCCAACTTTCCCCCGGCATAACCGGCGATCAGGCCAACAGGAATACTGATGGCGAATACGACACCCAATACTATCAGGGCATAGTATAGAGAAGTACGCGTGCCATAGATCAGACGGGACAAGACACAGCGGCCCAAATGATCAGTGCCGAGCGGATACTCCCAAGAGGGCAAGCTCAGTTTGTGATCCATATGAATCTGCAGCGGATCGGACGGGGCCAGATAGGGAGCGAAGATCCCAATTACAATAAATATCAATACGATGCTGCCTCCAGCCAAGGTCGCACGACTTCCCTTGGGCAAGTGCAGAGTAATCATTTGCAGTTTCTCCTCTCTCCGGCTCTAGCGCAGCCTGATCCTCGGGTCCAGCAGCAGACAGCCTATATCCACAACCAGATTTACCAAAACGACGACA
Organism: Paenibacillus sp. NPDC058177; assembly: GCF_042883835.1. Classification (NCBI taxonomy): domain Bacteria; kingdom Bacillati; phylum Bacillota; class Bacilli; order Caryophanales; family Paenibacillaceae; genus Paenibacillus; species Paenibacillus sp. NPDC058177. Next base: position 298,044 of record NZ_JBHVVB010000002.1, read on the forward strand.
ACCGCCATCAATAATACATAGCCCTGAATGACGATATAATCCTTGGCAAAAATCGCCTCAACAGCATATCGGCCGATGCCCGGCCAGGCGAATACAGTCTCCACAATCACCGAGCCACCTAGCAGCCCGCTAATCTGGACACCTAGCAGAGTAAGACTTGGCAACAGAGCGTTGCGGAAGGCATGCCTACCAATCACAGACCATTCCCGCACACCCCTACCTCTGGCCGCTTTAATGTACAATTGGCCCAACGCTTCCAGCATACTTGCGCGGATTAGCCTAATGTAGACACCCGCCATGCCGAAGCCCAGCGCCAACGAGGGCAAAACCAGACTGGAGCCCCCTTCCATTCCCATCAACGGGAAGAGTCTCAGCTTAACCGCGCCATAGTATATCAGCAGCAGGCTAAGCCAGTAGCCCGGCATGGATACACTGAGCAGCGCGAACACCCGGCCCAAGCGGTCAATGAAGCGGTCCGGATAGAGTGCTGAGAGGATACCTAACGGCACTGCGAGCAGTAAAGCGACGATGATCCCGCAGATCGCCAACAGCGCGGTAGCGGGAAAACGGCTCAGTATCTCCGTCAGAACAGGCCGGCCACTGCTATAAGACGACCCTAGATCCAGATGCAGCACACGGCTAAGCCAATGCCCATACTGTATGTATACCGGCCCGTCGAGGCCTAGTGTATGGCGGGTAACCTCGATCGCCGCTGCTGTAGGCTTGATGCCATCCGCCCGCAGCATAATCTCTGCGGGATCGCCTGGCGTCAAGTGCATCAGCGCAAAGGTAATGCAGGAGATGCCGAGCAGCACCAGAAGAATATGCAGAAGCCGTTGAAACAGATAGCGTATCAGTGTTGCTCACATCCCCTTGCTTTAATCGTAATGTTTACGATTATAACATAATCTTTTAAAATTAATAGTCTCAAAAATAAATATTTTGTCGAAATATGACGCGATTTTAGCTCAAACATAGTGCAGACATAGTGCAGACATAGTATAACCATAGTAAAGAGGCTCCCCCAGCCGTTAACCGGAATCGGGGGAACCTCCTACTTCATAGCTATTAAATTAAAGGTCTACCTTAAGATCAGTACTTGCTTCGTTAAGCAACGAAGAAACAAAGCAACAAAACAACGAAGCAGCAAAACAACGGACCCCAGAGCCTTTATTGCCTACGGATTTCACCGTTCAGGAAGATAAAGGACTCCAGTGACCTTATTAAAGAAATACTTGCTTAAAATCCACGGTTTAGGAGGAAATAGCGTCTCCTGAGTCCGTTCCATTTAACAGAAGCTGCTTTATGTGCAAATAACGACTATACGGTCCGTTAGTTCCCTGACGTGACTCATTCTTCTATCTTGATTGTTTTGACCAGGTCAAAAGGTTAGATTAACGAAGTTGTTATAATAACACTGTTATGGCCAAGTTATTTTGGCAGGCACTGATTATGACGTAGAGCCATAGTTGGGAGCAATGATCGTTTAGCGTTAGCGTTTAGCGTTCAGTACTTAGCACTTGGCACTTGGCACTTGGCACTTGGCACTTGGCACTTGGCACTTGGCACTTGGCACTTGGCACTTGGCACTTGGCACTTGGCACTTGGCACTTAGCACTTGGCACTTAGCACTTACCACTCAGCTCTTAGCACTTAGCACTTAGCACTTAGCACTAACAATCCAGGTTTTACAATTTACGATTCATAACATACAGAGGCTCCCGTATCGATTACGCTTCCGATATATTGTGTTACCTCCATATGAAGGGGATGTACCATATACGCATCAAGATCAGACATAGAATCGTATTGTGTTACAAACATCAGATCATAGGAAGATCGCTCGTGACGGATATTTATTTCCACTCTCAGGTCACGTAGAGTCTCGATCTGCCCCCTCATACTGAGCAAAACCTCTTTTGCCTTTACGATATTCTCGGGACTCCGGTCTTTCAACCGGATCATCATGTTATTCGTAATCATCTATACTCCTCCTTCTGCTTCTTTGGGTAATTCCAGCTTAATCAGGGTGGTGGCAGCTTCACGTCCATTAACCAAGAGCGTAATAAGATGCTCGCCCGGATAATGACGGCGGGTCGTCAGATCAGCCCACCGGTGCGTGCGAGTACCCGCCAGCCTAGTCCCGCCGGGGACAGTCTTGTCGGACAGGAGGAACAGCTTGCGGGAGGTCTTCCCGCTCGCTTTCACAAAGTCGATCCCATATTCGATGCGAATACGGACAGGCTCTCCTTCGCGGACCCGCAGCTCGTACGTCAGCTCGCTGCTGTCACCAATCCCTAGCGCTTCTGGTGCGGCCGTCAAGGAAGCGCCAACCACAAGTGGCGCCGAATCATCCGCTTCGGCGTAACCGAACAAGGCCATCACCCCAGGATCTGCTTTACGGATCAGGGAGCGGCAACCATGCCGCACGATCCAGTCCGTGTCAGGATGCTGACCCTTCCAGCGCTTCGCAATCTCCAGCACCAGCGCCGGGTGATCCTTGGCGATGTCGTTAAGATTGTTAGCGACGCTTTTGCGAACATAGAGAGACGGATCGGCCTTTAGCTGCTCCAGCACAGGAAGCACCGGCGATGGATCGCGCTTGAACATCGGAAGTGCCTGCCCCCATGGCAGTCTTGGCCGGCAACCCTCGCTGGATAGCCGCCGGACATGCTCGTTCTCATGCCTGGACCAGATCAGCATTTGCGCCATCATCCGCTCCGGCTCGCGCAGCAGAAACGGTCTTACCGCGAACTCTGCGGATGATTTTGACGTGAACCGCTCCAGCGCCTCCATGGACAACTCCCAGTGTTCCGGGGCCTGTCCATGCACTTCGACAAAGTCGGGAAAGATCAGATACGGGAACCCCACACAATCCTTGTCAATCTCATATAGAACCCGCAGTGCATCTTCATAACGCGAGGGTAGACATTCTCCTAGCGACTGCGTAATACGCCTCATGCGCCCCTTTAGCTCCAACTCCTCCCACGGCTCCGCCATCGCCGCAGCGATGAAGCCCTCCGAGTCAAACGACGAATAGGCACGCTGTACTTTCCCGGCGAGGCTGTGCAAAAACTCCTTATTGTACATGGCTTTCAAAGGCTCGGCCATTCTTTTGCCCCCCATAGAATTTATAACTTGTCTGCACTCCGGCATGAACGCTTGATCCATCCATTATGCCCATTGGAGAAATTGTAGCATACGTAACTGGACAGCCTTATGTCAGGTTAACCACCCGAGCTACTGCAACAACGGGCGGGACCATTTCTACTTTGCGTGAGGATCTCTAGATCATAAGAAACCGTTCCTCCGCGCAATCCCTCTTACAAGTTCTGTTAATCCATCCGATAAAATAGTTTCGACAATCCTATAAATAAAATGAACGATTACATTCTATTATCGGTCTTATTGGTGAGAACAACAAAAAAAAGGGGGTGCAGCAGAATGACTGACCGGGAAATTTTCGAACTCTATAAAGAACAGGTCTATTATTTTTGTTACTATTTGATGAAAAATCAGGCAGATGCTGAGGATGTTTGCCAAGAGGTATTTGTCAAAGTGATCTTGGCTGATCGATCAAAGGTAAGGGATCTTAAATCGTGGATTTTACGAATTGCTTCAAATGAATGTAACAGTATTCTTAAAAGGCGCAAAACCGGATTCATGAAAGAAGTACGCAATTATTTATTATCCAGATCTCAAGCTTCCAACCCTGTAGAAGAAAGTTTATATCGTCGTGAAACTCAAAAAGAACTTCAAGGACTATACAGCAAGCTTCCTGACAAAATAAGAATGGTAGTTGTCCTTCGTTTTATCAACGAGTTGACTGTGCCTGAGATTTCTAAAGTTATGAACATCCCTGAAGGAACTGCAAAATCCAGACTAAACAAGGGACTTCAACTGCTAAATCGTATGGCTAAACCTCAGCTAAAGGAGATGAATAGTAATGAGTCAGTATATTCAAAAGGATAAGCATATTCCTCAGCCAAACTATGATTCCATGTGGACAGCCATAGAACAAGAAGCCTATAAACGCCAAGCTAATCTGCAACCCTCACGGACCCCTGGAAATCGCATGAAAGTTGTTCCCATCAGTATCCTATTCTCGTGCTTTTTGCTTGTCGGCATCCCTGTATTCGCAGGTGTGACGATTAATTGGAATAAAATTGGCGGTCGTAGTGTGACCAATGCATTAAATAACGGTATCGGTCAGCAGTATGATCTTAAAGCTTCCAGTTCAGGAGTTACAATGAATTTGAATGGAGTTGTATCTGATGGTGAAACAATGAAAATGCTCATCTCACTGGATACAAACATGGACCTAACCCACTATATTGGATTTGCTACAGAGCGAAATACTATGACTAACGAATCCGGTGCCACATCAAAGGTACAAGGTTATCTAGAATACGATCCAGAAACCCAGAAGCTCATTGGTATTTATGAAACACCTGATACATTGAAGGATAGTAAAAAAGATTACAGGTTTGAAGCACAGAATCTCATTTTTTATCGTAATAAGGATATTCCCTTAAAATCTAATCATCAAGCTGGAGATACGATCCTTACCGGGGCTGCACAGTATCCAAGCGTTCATATCGATTCCGTTCGACAGGCTGAAAATCAAACCATTGTCCGTTATAGAGTCGCTGCATCACCATCTGACTCAGGCCGTGGTAACCCACATTTGGTAGTTAGTATCGGTGGTCAAGAGAAAGCGGCCATTTCAACCCTTATGCCTAACGAAGGTTCGGATTTGTTTATTGAACAGGTATTCAATGTGACCGAAGGAGATTGGAAGGATGCTAGTCTTCGTTTTAGTTACATTGAAGAAGCACAGCGTATTTCGGGTACTTGGGCGTTCGATTTTAAAGCCGATGGAAAAAAAGCAAGTGAAGCTATTTATGCTAAGAAGCTGAATACCAGCCCTGAATTTCAAGAAAAGACAGGTGTAACTTTAGAGCAATTGGTGGTTACTCCTTTGGATATTCAAATTCTTATAGATGAAGAAGGTTCGCTTAAAAAAGGAATTGTTCACTATAAAACTGCCCAGTTAGTTGTAGGTGATAAAACAATCACTGGGGGGTTAAATTTGAAAGGAGACAATCCCGAAAGCTATCAGCATTTATTTCAATTTGAATCTCCGGAGTGGTATAAGAGCTGGTCTGATGTTCCAATGAAACTTATATTAAAAGATGCTGTTATTGAGAAACGTGATACCTCTAACAATTGGATCACTCTAAATAAACCTGAGCAGGAAAAGCAGTTCACCAAACTGACTGTGGATGGTTGTGAAATTCAATTCACGTACTATACTGAAGGCGGAAATTTGATTGTTGAGTCGACTTCCAAGTCTCCTGGCTTCAAGGGCGTTAACCAAACTACGTTACGTATTAATGGCAAAGAAGTGGTGCCTGAAATTACACCCAAAGGTATGGTATCTACAGGAACTAATATCGATAGCTACAAAGATGTTCCTTTTGACGGAAAAATTGAACTGAACCCTGGTATCTATAAATACAGCGATCCAAGCCGGGACGTAGAAGTTAGACTCTAATAATTAAGCAAAGCTTTTGTTTGTTACCCGCCTCTTTTAGCCAGTTTAAGGGCGGGTTTTTAATTTGGCTATTTATGAGAATATATAGTCCCACGTTACTTACCTACTCTAGAAAAGCAGCCGGATATCTCAGCTCACCCTTTACAGTAGCCAATCGACCCTCTATGATCTCGTGAACCATGAACACATCGTTAGGGACTTCGAATTGCTTCAGTTCCAACCCATAAGGTCTAGCCGACTTGAAGCCTAGCTTAGGATAATAGCCCGGATGTCCGATCAGCAGCACCAATCCGTAATCCAGCTCCCGGCATCTCCGCAAGGCTTCCTTAATCAGCGCCTTACCTACTCCCTGCCCCTGCGCATGAGGATGAACCGCCACCGGAGCCAGCACGATGACGGGGTGCTCTGTGTCGCCATCAATTACACTCGCTTTGCTCAACAGCACATGACCGATGACAGCTTCACTCTCCCCCTCGCCCTGAATTGCCACAATAGACAGCTCCGGGATAAAACCCTCCGACTTCCTGATCCGCTCCACCAGCCTGGATTCGTCCTCTCTGTTCCCAAAGGCGACAACATTTAAATCGTATACCTGCCGGTAATCCTCTACCGTCTCTGTTCTAATCCGCATGATTCATCCCCTCCTGTCAGGATCGTTCAATTCATAATCTCTTCAATAGAATCCATGTCCTGCTTGGCCCGCTGGTTCAGCCCCCGTTTATCCTTCAGCTTCAGCTGTGCCAGTTCATGGCCGGGGTCGACGATCAGCGGCTGGGCGATAATCGCCTCAAGCAGTTCAGCAGCCGTCTTGCAGGCCCGCAGCAGCAGCTCTTGGGAGATTTCTTTTTTATGCAACCGGATAATATCCAGTAAGTGTTCAGCAAACATCAATCGGACCACGCTATCGGCACTCATCATATTGCGGGCGGCAAAAGAAATCACATTTTCGACAATTCCGCTCTCTTGATAATGCTTGGAGACTAAGCTCAGCGATGACACTGCTTCCCAATCCCGAATGGACAGTTCTACCGTCAGCTGCTCCACCATTTCCTTGCACCATAGCTTCTCTGTCGCGATATCGACGCCATAGGTTTTGTACTCCGCATACCTTCCACCCCGGTGCATATCTGGCAAACTGCCACAGTATTCCATGAACAATGCTTTCGCGCTCTCTAGTTGATCGTTCAATGTACATTCCCCTTCTCTTGCTGACATTTGTCTTCCAATATGTCCTACCTTATCACAAAGTGACTCTACTCATGCTATTATATTAGAACGAGCAACACCACACGGTTTAGCCGAACTACCATTTCAACGGAGGAAGAACGTTATGCCACACACTTTGGTTAAAAATATTGATTTTTTCGTAGCCGCCCTATCCCAGACCTTCGTCTCTGCTTTGCAGCTCGATCCTGACGGAATGTATGCCCGGGTAGGCTTTGGACGGATTGACAAGTTCTCAGAAGGTTATGTCCGCCTTGTCGGGTTCGACGGCTCAATTTCACATTATGACCGGGAAACGACCAAGTTCCAGCGGGACAAGGGATAACAGGGGCCTGATATTTTATCTTATTCTAAAAGAATACCAGTCAGCAGCAAGGTGTGGTTTCTGTCCCTCTTTGCCGCAGAATACAACAACGGGTACTTTCCAGTATAGGAAGGTACCCGTTGTTTTTGCTGTATACAAAGTTACTTCTACTTCTATACACCCCCACTTCCCCAAAGCACCTGAGGATAAGTACACTCAAATAAAAATTGAAATTCACAATTCCCGAATGTTACATTTTGATAGAGCAGTATAGTCACTACTATTAAAAATGGAAAGAGGGCTTGGAACATGGGAATGCGTGGATATTACTTTGCTATGGATGACAACCTGGTGCAACAAATCGCAGCAGGCGACATTGCATTGAAGAATTTGAAAATAGACGATTATCCCGGACTGGACATTGATAGATCCTGGGAGGCGATTCACTACTTGCTTTGTGGAGATATTTCCGATGGTGATCCCCCTCTTGGCTATGTTGTACCGCTGACGTCAGACAAAGGCATTGATTTTGGCTCATTCGGGGCGTTTTCCTTACGCGCCGGGCAGGTTGCAGAAGCGCTTCAGGCTATGTCTGAGTTAGATGAAACGCAGCTCTGCTTGCGGTATGATTTCCCGGCCATGGTCAAGGACGAGGTATACCCTCTTGACTCTGACACTGTTTCAGACGAGGATAAGGACGCGTTCTTTGCCTACATGCTTCAGCATTTTAACGAAATCCAGCGTTTCTACAGCCAAACTGTAGCCGAGGGCAAAGGTGTCATCTTCTATATTTTCTGACTCCAATCGGGATCAACCACAAGATGGCCAACAAGCGAATAAAACAACGGCAGGTTAGGACTTTATTTTCTGCTAACTATAAGATGAATACAAGAAAGGAACAGTAAGTAAAGTAGATCCGCCAGAACTCCTGGCTGATCTATTAACACAAATACGGCCCTTTCGGGCCGTATCGGTTACTTGCGTATTTCATTTTCAGCTGATCAGTTAATCGATTTATCGTACTGCAGATACACTACATGGGTCTGTAAATATTCGTTCAAGCCATGTTTGCCGTCCGCACCGCCGATGCCGGATTTCCGCCAGCCTGCATGGAAGCCTTGCATCGCTTCAAAATTCTCACGGTTAATATAGGTTTCCCCGTATTTGAGACGCTTGATCACTTTCATAGCTACGTTTAGATTTTGAGTATATAAGGATGAGGTCAGTCCAAACTCACTGTCATTGGCCAGCGCAATCGCTTCATCCAGGTTAGCAAAAGAAATGATAGGGATGACCGGTCCGAAAATTTCCTCCTGCACGATTTCCATATCATTGGTAGCATCGGTAATGACGGTAGGTTCGAAAAAGCTGCCGCTTCCCTCTACCTTACTACCACCTAAGGCGATCTTAGCGCCTTCTTCTACTGCACGGTCCACTTTTTGCTGCACAGATTCTTGCGCCGCCTTGTTAATCAATGGCCCCATATGAATACCTTCGTCTTTCAGCGGATCACCATACTTCACTGCGCTCATCGCCTCAACCAGACGGGTAGTGAATTCGTCCTTGATCTTCTCATGAACATAGACCCTCTCCGCACAGTTACAGACCTGCCCTGTATTGATCACCCGGGAGTCTACAATCGCTTTAACTGCCAAATCCAGATCGGCATCATCCATAACAATGGCAGGGGCTTTGCCGCCAAGCTCAAGACTCACCTTGATGATATTTTCAGCAGCTGCTTGCATCACCTTTTGTCCTGCTGGCACACTGCCCGTTAGGCTGACCATGCCCACTTTAGGGTTGCTGGCCAATTCATTACCGACCTCTCCGCCTTTACCGGTCACAAGGTTGAACACACCCTTAGGAAGACCGATGTTATCCACAATTTTGGCAAAAGCCACCGCGTTATTGGGAGATTCGGCACTAGGCTTGACGACAATCGTATTTCCGGTGATCAGCGCCGGTGCCATTTTTCTAGCAATAAGAAAGAAAGGAAAATTCCAAGGCAGAATGCCTGTTGTTACGCCAATCGCTCTTTTAAAAACAAAAATATTTTCATTATCACGGTCACTCTGAACAATTTCCCCTTCATAGCGACGTGCCCATTCTGCCATATAATCCATATAATCTGCTGTAAAATTAACCTCTACCGTGGACAATTCCAAGGTCTTACCTACTTCTTCGGAGATCAGTCTGGCCAGGATATCAACCTCTGCCCGAATCCCGTCGGCAATGGCATGAAGGTACTTTCCTCGTTCAACCGCAGGTGTCTCCTCCCAGGCTGACTGGGCTTCTTCCGCTGCGTTAATGGCACGCACCACATCATTCCTTGTAGCTTTGGGAACCTGTGAAATGACTTCATCTGTTGCTGGATTGGTTACATCCATCCACTCTTTGCCTTCTGATTCCACAAACTGGCCGTCGATATACATCAAATGCTTTTCCACTGACTCTCCCCCTCAAGGTAGATTATCCATTTTATCCTTTCTCAGTGTAAACGCTATCAATATTTATTGTCAACAAAGTTCACTTTTTTTATTTGTTTTTATGTTGTTTTTCATTGACTTCCTGAGTTAAGCTATTCTCATCAAGGTTTCAATTGGAGGGATCGGAATGAAAGTCAGTATTTTTTCGACTTGTTTAGTGGATCTTATGACTCCGAATGTCGGAATAGCTATGGTTGAAGTGCTCGAGAGGCTGGGCTGTGACATCGATTATCCGGCTGCGCAGGTGTGCTGCGGTCAACCTACTTATAACAGCGGCTATCTCGAAGATTCAAAGCTTGCCATGAAGAACATGATGCTTGCCTTTGAAAGCTCCGATTATGTCGTGGGTCCTTCCGGCTCCTGTATCGCTATGTTTCATGAGTACCCGAAGATTTTTAAAGGAGACCCCAACTGGGAATTGAAAGCGGTTGCTTTAAAAGAAAAATCTTATGAGTTTACCCAATTCATCGTAAAGGTGCTCGGCGTTACCGATGTTGGCGCAAAGCTTAAAGGGACCGCCACCTACCATCGTTCCTGCCATATGACAAGACTGCTGGGCGAGAAGGAAACCCCCTATCAATTGCTTGGCAAGGTTAGGGGACTTCAACTGGAGCCGCTCAAAAACAGCGATAATTGCTGCGGATTCGGTGGAACCTTTTCTGTGAAAATGCCTGAGATCTCCGAGCAAATGGTCGATGAAAAATGTGGTTGTGTCGTGGACACCGGAGCAGATATTCTGATCAGTGCAGATATGGGATGCCTGCTTAACATCGGTGGCCGGCTGTCACGTAAGGGCGAACCCGTAAAAATAATGCATATTGCAGAAGTGCTGAATCATCACCATGCTGCTGATATTGCCAAAGGAGGACATGAGACATGAGCCTGCAAACAGATAAACGCGACTTCAGCGAACGGACTTCAGAAGGCCTCGGGGACAACTTCATGAGAAGCGCCGTAAGTTCAGCCCAAGACAGCCTGAAGACCAGGCGTTTGTCAGCCGCCACCGCTCTTGGAGACTGGGAACAGTGGCGTTCCATTGGTCAGCAAATCCGTCAGCATACGCTGAAGAATCTGGATTATTACTTGGAGCAGTTGGCAGATAACGTAGAGAAAAAGGGCGGACATGTCTATTTTGCCAAAACAAAAGAGGAAGCCAGCAGCTATATCCGGGACATCGTCATGCAAAAAAAGGCTAAAAAAATCGTCAAATCCAAATCGATGGTTACCGAGGAAATTGAGATGAACCGTGTCCTGATGGATGCCGGCTGCGAGCTGATCGAGACCGATCTTGGGGAATATATTCTGCAAATCGATGATTGGGACCCGCCTTCCCATATTGTGGCCCCTGCGCTGCATAAAGACCGGAACCAAATCCAAAGAGTATTCACGGAAAAGCTTGGCTATACCGGTGATGAAAGTCCCGAGAATCTTGCCAGATTCGCCCGGACGGTGCTGCGGCAAAAGTTTCTGGAAGCAGATGTCGGGATCACGGGCTGCAACTTTGCCATCGCGAACCTGGGAGCCATTAATCTGGTTACCAATGAAGGCAACGGCGATCTTACAGCCGCCATACCAAAAACGCATATCGCTGTGATGGGGATGGAACGAATCGTGCCCACGCTTGAGGAGATGGAGATACTGGATAATCTGCTCTGTCGAAGTGCTGTAGGGCAGAAATTGACCAGCTATATTACCGTGATGGGTCCTTCCGCTACCGGGGAGACGGATGGGCCCGAAGAGTTCCATTTAGTTGTCGTGGACAACGGCCGCTCCGAGATTCTGGGAAGCGAATTTAACGAAGCCCTGCAGTGTATCCGCTGCGGCGCTTGTCTTAATGTCTGCCCGGTCTACCGTCATATTGGCGGTCATGCCTACGGGTCCATTTATCCAGGTCCGATTGGCGCTGTAATCACCCCGCTACTGGGCGGATACGGTGACTACAAAGAGCTTCCTTTTGCCTCCAGCTTGTGTGCTGCTTGTACCGATGTCTGTCCGGTTAAAATCCCGCTTCATGAGCAGCTGATCTTGCACCGCCAGAAAATTGTGGAGGAAAAGAGAACCGGTAGCGCGGAAAGAATCCAGATGAAGACGGCAGGCCGTCTCCTGTCTTCTCAGACATTGTTCGGCAAAGCCCTGCGGTTTGCAAATCCGGCAAGCCGGCTGCTCAGCAGACATGGACGAATTATAAAAGGACCGGGGCTAGTCCGCGGCTGGATCAACGCTCGTGATCTTAGTCAGCCAGTCAAGCAGCAAGACAGCTTCCGGACCTGGCTTGATCGACGCAAAGGAGGCGCTGAGTAATGACGATATCGGGCAAGGAGTCCTTTTTAAATACAATCGCCGCCAAGCTTGGACGGGAACGTGTCTATGACGTACAGCGGCCCGACCTGCGACCGTTGATCCCCGACAGCTATGGTAGTCTAACTAACGACGATCTGATTGAGATTCTTAAAGAGCAATGCTATTTCATCCACACCCAGTTAATCGAGTCGAACCCAGAGATTTTGCAGACAACGTTAAATGATCTAATCCATGCGAATGGCGGGGGCGCTGTAATCACATCTGGAGATGACCGTTTTCTACATTACGGGCTAAGCTTCCCCAACTCGTTCGTTTGGGAAGAAGCCGCAGGACGGGAGAACAATCTCCTCCGCTCAGAAACGGCCAATACGGCTATTGTCTTCGCTGATTATGCACTGGCCGAGTCAGGAACGATAGTCATAGAGAGTCGCCCAGACCAAGGCCGCTCCCTCCACTTTCTGCCTACTAACTATATTGCGATTATTGAAAAAGAGAGACTCGTGCTTCGTTCCACCCAGGCAGCGGCATATCTCAACCGGCGAATTGAAGCAGGTGAGCCTATGGGCTCAGCCATCAATTTCATCTCTGGGCCTTCCAACTCGGCCGATATTGAAATGCAGCTCGTTGTTGGGGTTCATGGTCCTTTGAGGGCAACTTATGTGCTTATCTAGTTGTTCAAAACCAAAATCTGAGCTTCACTGCTCATGCGTTAAGGCGCTACGGGCTCGAAGGGTATTAAAATTACAATCCAGCATTTAGAGTCCCAGCACAGACGATACTTACAGCCACCTACACGACTCCCCACACAAAAAGAAACGGGTACCATCCTCTTTAGGAAGGTACCCGTTGTCCTGTAATCCTATTCTATTCCAGCACCAATTCTCCAAAGCTCGCGCTTAGATGAAAGTTTGGTGTGGCGGAATCCACCCTGTTCCAAGAGCCATAATGGGGTAACTCTGTCTCATCCCCACACTTGTAGAAATTCCCGCGCAAGACTTGCCCCGAACTGACCGTGAAATCTGGGAACAATCCCGACAGCCAAACGAAAGGAATGGAGAATTCCAGCTCCCAGCCGCTTTCGTCAGGATGTTGTTCCCTGTCTGCATAAGAGGTCTGAATCTCAAAAAGCGCAGGCGGCGCATCCTCCAGATACTTCCGGTCACGTCCCTCGCCAAGCTGAAGCAGTAGCGTCCCCGCCGCATTCAGTTCAAAATTCAAATACCGGGCGTCACTTCCGGGCAGCGGCTGTACGAAGAATTCGACACAGCTATCCGTATACACCGGCTCATTGGGCTGACGATAGCGAACTAGCGGATGACTCTCATCCACCTTGAATTGAACATACAGCCGCTCAGCGGTGTAATACGATCTGACTTCTACTTTAGGCGCATAACCGTTGTCTAGCCAAAGATATTGGTCTACCGGGAGCGCCGGAACCTCAGACCAGTCTTTGCGTGCGGAGCTTGCGATAATCTGATATGAACGATGATTTGCCATGGAACAATCGCCTCTTTTCAAATGTGATAAGGAGCTTTAAAACTCTTATTTCTCGAAACACTTGTTGTTATGTACGTAGTATATTCCCCATCCCTGGTAAATATTGAATTCTAGTCTCCCATTACCTTGCTGATATGCTTCTCAGCCTTATAATCCTTACGGATTTCATCCAGTTCAGTGCTACTAGCTTCACTCCAAGACTCTAGTATCATTCGCGGCTCCGCTTCTATAATGTTTCGAGCCTCTCTTCTATCATCTCTTTTGAAGGCTTCGATCATTTTTACCAAATCTGAACGATCCAGGAGCTTCACATGATTAATCCCCGCCAGCGTCTCACAAGGCTCTGTAAATCTAGAACTAGTAATTACAATAGCCTTTTTAGCTTTATAATATCTCATACTAGAATAGACCTCTTGGACAGCACTGATACCCACTGTATTATCAACAGAATAGCGTTTTGCCTGGATAACATTTCTGATTCCATGACGGTCTGTGAAAATTTCATCAGCTCCAAAATCACGACTCCCTAAAGTTTTATAAACGCCCGTATAACCTAACTCTAAAAAAAGCCTGTAGAGATACATCTCAAATCCCGTTCCATCCTCCATCTTATCAATATTGGCGATAGTAACTGACTTTAAGTCCGTCACTTTTTCTATGTTAAATGGTTTAGATTTGCGCTTGTTGGGACTAATAAACTTGAACAAGAGAAGTCCCAATATTAATCCAGCAATGATCATTACTATTAAAGTTCCTTGCAAAATAAAACCTCCAATTTAAAAAAATAATATATGGAACGCATTAATAACTATACCAAAGTGTAATTAAAGGCATTTTTGTACCTTAAATACTCTGCAGCTACCGCTTAGTGGGAATTAACGACAATATTGTACCTTAAATTTTCCATAATAGGCCTTTCAGCTCGATTTTTCGAAAATAAGATACAAAAATGCTCTTAATTGACCTATTTACCCATATTCAAGAAAATTAAGGTACGAAAATGCTCTTAATTGGGGAGGTGAACCATTTTTTTCTGTTTATACGACGGGACTTAAATTAAATTAAATTAAATTAAATTATAGGGAACAGAAAATTCACCTTATAGAGAGTTATCTTCAACACAATTTAACAAAATAGCGCCTAATTTCTGTTTAATATTTAATTTCACTTATATAGCTAATCACTATAATAGTTCTAGCAAGCCAAGTCTTGTAAACATTAGAAGAATAACTCCTTCAGTATAATACCATATTTTTCTTATTTATCTCAGCTTAATAAGCATTATTTGTAAAATAACACATGAGTTTTCTACTAACTTTTACACAACAAAAAAGCCAGCAAGTCCCAATGGACTTGCTGGCTTATATCAATTCTCCCGCCACGCAGGCGCATACGAACGCAGGTAGCTTGCGGATGTAGGTCTTAACCTTCCAGCACCTTGTTCAGGAACGCCAGGCTCAGGCCAGTCGTATCCGGAAGCACTACATCGGCTCCAGCCTCTTCAAGGCTTTCACGCTCGCCGATACCTACGGCCTTCATGCCAGCAGCTTTAATGGCTTCAACGCCTGCTGTAGCATCTTCGACGCCGATACAAAACTCAGGATTTGCACCGACCTTCTCTGCTCCAGCCAGGAACAAATCTGGTGCAGGCTTGCCATGCTGTACGGAATCCGGTGGTACCACATACTGGAAGAAACTGTCCAGCTCAAGGGAACGCAGGATTTGCGGCGCGTTTTTGCTCGCCGAAGCGATAACAGCCGGAATGCCTTGTTCTTTCAGCTCTTTCAGCAGCTCAGCAATACCAGGGTAAGTATCCGCCGGTATAAGATCTACCAGCAAGGAGACGTAATGTTCGTTCTTTTGATGGGCCAGCTCGGCCTTTTGTTCAGGCGTGAAGGAATTTTCCTTACCGCCCAGACGCAGAATCCGCTCCAGGGATTCGCCGCGGCTGATGCCCTTAAGAGTCTCGTTGAATTCACGCTCGAATGGAATTCCGATGGATTCCCCAAGCTTTTTCCACGCTACGTAATGGTATTCTGCGGTGTCTGTAATGACACCATCCAAGTCAAAAATAACAGCTTCCAGTTTCATTATTCTCCATCTCCCAGCTCTATGTTCTGTTCTCTTTATATAGGTTACCCTGCGGATAGTTCAAGTTCAATATGTTTCTCACTGCTAGTTACTGTCTCGCCGTTCCAATCTACTGTTACTTTCCAGCCCGCCTCATTATGGATGACCGCCTTCAGCGTTCCATCGTTTTGGGTCAGGGTAAGATCGAATTGTGCATCCGCAACTACCAAATGTTCCAATGAGCAAGCTTTGCCGTTCCAGGCAGCAGGCAATTGTGGTTTGATTTTCAATTCTTGATTAGCAGCAAAAGGTTCTACGCCGAAGAAGTGACGGATAAACGGTACCGCAATAGCATAAATGGTCCAAGCCTGCACTACACAACCGTAATCTGGTGACATTTCGGAAAAAGAACCCGGCATAACGCGTGAGAAACTGCGTTTCATCCGGTTCAACAGATCCAGTGCTGCGTCCGGGTTGCCGTTGGCAACTTCCGCTACAGCGTGCACACCCGTTGAAATCGTCATTGTTCCCTGCTGATACATCCCGGACAAGTACGTTCCGTATTCTCCGATGAAGGTATCATTCCGCATGTTGTCCAGCGCCCGGCGAGCTTTATCAGGCTCAGCGATGCCAGCTTCCATCGGGGTCACAATAACCCAGTTCTTGTTCAGCAACCAGCCACGGTCAGCAGATACATCCTCACCGGAGGCAGCCAAGAGTCCGTCTACATATTCACGGTAGTCATTAATCCCTTGTCCTTCTGCCAAGGAGACCATGTAGTCTACTTTTGGCGCAACATCTGAAGCTGGAGCTACCGCATCGGCGTATAAGCCTTCTTCTTCTTGCCAGAAGTACTTGTTCACGGCATCTGCGCAGCGTTGAGCCAGTTCACTATATTTGTTCTGCGCTTCGCTATCTTGCAAATAACCGCTCATTTCGGCCATAGCCCGCAGCGCCTGTGCTGTATACACTGCACTGTCGATCAGTTCCATGTTCAATCCGGCAATCTCGATAATGCCGTATCCGGAAGGGAACAGATCGCCATCCGGGTCCATTTCACCCAGTAGCCAGTCGATGCCTTTAACACAGTAGTCGTAGTGGCGACGCAGCAGTTCTTCATCCCCGGTCCAGAGGAACAGATCCCATACGAAAGCAATATAATGAGCTGTCTCCTGCGTGTTACCCTTGTTCGATACTGCTCCAAGCGTCGTCACTTCATGAATGAAACGACCGTTGCCGTTAACTTCTTCCGACTTTTGCAGCAACAGGTTCAGTGTATCCTTGGCCAGCTGTGGATCACCAATCGCCAGCACCCCTTGCAAGGAATACGTATTGTCACAGCCGAACCACCATGGATACGTTGGTCCACCCGCAGTCAGGGCGCGTCCGATACCATCCACCTTTTGGATCAGCCATTGGTTGTTCCATTTTGCCCAGGTAAAGGCTTCATTCCATTCGTTTTCGCCTTCAATGGTCAGCTTCGCCCGATCTGCAATGGCGTTGTATACCTCACGCTTCTCAGCCAGCAAACTTGCATAATGAGCCGATAGATGACGGTAAGTCTCCTCAACCTCTTCACGGGAAGTGTGGGACCCAGCGACAAACAGATTAAAACTGTGCTTCTCGCCTGGAGCCAGTCTCAGTTCAGTACGGAAAGCGATACCGCAGCCTGCTCCGGCTGTAAACTCAGGTCCATACAGATCCGGACGAGTCTCAACTTGATCACCAGGAAGATCGGTACCAACCAGTGTGTACCAATCATGACTGGAGTCCTTCACGAGTACTTCGCGCGGGTTCAGCACGGTAGCTTCATCCGCAGCACCATCATGAATACCAACCTCATCCGAGTACCACACCGGGCGCAGATCGGTACGGAACAGAAGTTCCACCTGAAGCTGCAATTCCTCATCACCGTAGTGCTTGATTTCATAAGCAGCCGTCATCCCTTTTACATGCTCAGGAGCAAACTGAGTACGCTCCATGGATACCGGGATGTAGCTCAGGCCATGATCATATTGGAACCGGCTGCCCCAAGGCTCGCTTATGAAGCCATCCGCACGGGACCAGACGGAAATATTTCGCTTCTTATCAGTAAGCTTCAGCCAAAAGCCATCCAGCAGCTTGATCGGGTGCAGCCAGACACCGCCCATCTCATTGGCAACATGGTGGCCGAAATCAGGAAAATAGCCGTCCTGCGTACCGCAGATTTTGACGTATTCTCCACCGTTATAGTATAGATTGAATGGATGCTTGCTAGTAGTTCTAGCCATTAAGATAACTCATCTCCTTATCTGTAGGTCATACGATAACACTTTAGCCTCATTAGCCTTTCACGGCTGAGGAGATGGAAATGCCCTCGATGAAATATTTCTGCGCGATAAAGAACAAGATCAAAGCCGGCAGCATAATGAGAATCGTCGCCGCCATGAGCATGTTCCACTCTACGTTGTACAAGCCCTTGAACATGGAAAGTCCCAGTGCGAGTGTATATTTCTCATTGGAGTTCAGATAGATCAATGGACCTTGGAAGTCATTCCATACGCCCATAAAGGTGAAGATGGATACGGCAACCAACGGTGCTTTGGACAACGGCATCATAATCCGGGTGAAAATCTGCCAGCGGTTAGCACCATCCACATAAGCCGATTCATCGAGCTCACGCGGAATTCCACGCATAAACTGGCGTACAAGGAAGATATTAAACGCATTTTGTCCGAAGAATGCCGGAAGGACCAGCGGTAAGAACGAGTTCGTGAGTCCTACTTGTTTGAACAACAGGAAGGTCGGAATCAAGGTTACTTGGCTTGGCAGCATCATTGTCGCCAGCAGTACGAGGAACAGCGTTCTTTTGCCACGGAAGTTGAAGCGGGCGAAGCCGTAAGCACTGATCGCCGATGTGAACACCGTACCGATCATGACTGGAATAAGGATAATAAGCGTATTGCCCAGGAATTTAAAAAACGGAATCGCCGTCACGGCATCCGCATAGTTGGACCATTGCCATTTAGTCGGCCAGAAGGCAGAACCGAACACTTCGGCCGGCGTCTTCAAGGATGTCGAAATCGTCCACAATAACGGAACCAGTACGATGGCAGAACCACCGAGCAGCAGTAACAGCGCAATTAGTTGGGACAGATTGAATCTAGGTTGTATTTTTTGCATCTTGGCTTCTCCTTCCTTAGTCATTTTGATCATCGCCCTGGTAGTGAACCCAGAAGGACGAACTGCGGATGACCAATAGCGTGAAAATCATGATGATCAGGAACAGAATCCAGGAGAGCGCGGACGCATAACCCATGTCAAATTCCATAAATGCTTTGTTGTACAAATAGAGATTATAGAACAGGGTCGAGTTCAGCGGTCCACCGTTCGTCATAACGAAAGCTTGGGTAAAATATTGGAATCCGCCGATAATCCCCATAATCAAGTTGAAAAATACGGTCGGCGTAATCATTGGCAACGTAATACTGAAGAATTTGCGGAGCGGACCTGCACCATCCAGTTGACCCGCCTCGTACAAGTCCTCCGGTACCCCTTGCAGACCTGACAGATAGATGATAATTGTATTACCCACGCCCCATAGACCCATTACGATCAGGGCGCCCAGCGCGTAGCTAGGATCCTGCAGCCAAGCCGGTCCTTGAATACCGAACCAAGCCAATGCCTTGTTCAGAATCCCGTATTCCGGATTGAAGATCATCACCCACATCATGGAAGTGGCGACAGCAGGAATTACAGAAGGCATAAAGAAGATCAGACGGAAAAACTTCATTCCGCGCGAACGCATATTTAGAAGTAATGCAATCAGAATGGATGCCACTTGAAAGAGAGGCACTGAGACGAGTGCGAAGATAAAGGTTACTTTTAAAGACTGGTAGAACAATTCATCGTGAAAAATGGCTTTGAAATTGTCCAATCCCACAAATTGAATCGACTCGACGCCGGTGATTACATCCCATTTGCTGAAGGATAGGATCAGCGAAAAGATCATCGGCCCAAGTGTGAAAATAACCAGTCCCAGCAGCCACGGTAGGATAAACCAATAGCCCGCGCGCTCCGATTTGGTATTATTCATGACGGCCTCCTTGATGGAAAGCAGGTGAAGCACCGTGATCAGTGCTCCACCCGCAAACTTATTTATTTGATTTTGGAATCAGCGGTTTTAGCTGCTTCGTCGAGTGCACTCTTCACATCCAGCTTACCTAGCAGAATTTTCTCAAGTGCCTGGGTGAAGGCCTCTTTGAAAATCGGGCCGTTAGCAGAACGCATAGTAACCGGTTTACGTGCAAAGTTCATCATTTCGATAACTGGTTTGTCCTTCTCTTCTGTAGTTTTCACTTGATCCAGTTCAGCTACAGTAGCAGGCAGTACCAATCCGTTCTTGGAGCGCAGTTTCTGCGCGTCTGTACCGGACAACCATTTCATCAGTTCGAAAGCTTCCACTTTATGCTTCGTCTTAGAGTTCATCGCCCAACCTGCAGCTGCGATAATGCCGGCACGTTCGTCGTCAGCACCCTTAGGAATCAGCGCGGAGCCGTATTCTACATTGGATTTGTCCAGATCAGACTTGATCCAGCGACCAGTAACCATCATGGCCAACTTATCGGTCATGAACATGGAGGAGTCACCACCCATGGTTTGTGTATCTTGTGGTGTAGGGGATACTCTTCCATCACCCTTGGACAGCGCTACATATTTCTCCATGGCTTGAACGGTCTTCTCACTGTTCATGAAGCCTTCAGCTTTGGTGCCTTCTTCATTAGCAATATCAGTGCCATTAGTCCACAGGTAAGTGTAAATCGGATACTCCCAAGTGCCTGCGTTGAAACCAAATTGTGTATATTTGCCGTTCTCTTGCTTGGTCAGCTTCTTCGCTGTAGCGAACATATCATCCCAAGTCCAGTCATCGCTTGGATAAGGAACGCCTGCTTCGTCAAAGATACGTTTGTTGTACCACAGCGCGAGTGGATTGAAATCCTTCGGCAGGTAGTACAGCTTATCGTTGATGCGCTCCATATCGATCAGGTCTTTTTGGTACATGGCAAGGTCAAATGTAGAATCCTTGGCGATATAATCGTCAAGTGGCTCGACAACACCTTTATCCACGTAGGAGTAGAAGTCGCCTTCCCCAATCAGGAATACATCCGCTGCGGTACCGCTTGCCAGAGAGGTTGTCAGCTTTGTTGCATAGCCGTCGCCTGGAACTGGCTCGAATTTCACTTCGATATCAGGGTGTGCTGCATTGAATTCATCCGCCAGTTGTTGCTCTGAGGAACCGCTGGTTACGTCACCCCAAGTTGTAAAGGTCAGCTGTACCTTTTTGCCTCCGGCATTGCCGGAGCTTTCGTTGTTACCTGTGTTTGTGTTACCTGCGGAACAAGCCGAAAGAAGCATAACGCCTGCGAGTACGCTGGCAATCTTCATGGATACTGTCTTTTTCATATAGAAAGACCTCCCCTTATAATGTCGATGTATTAGCAAATGTAGCACTTTCATGTACTTCTTGCTGCTTACCGTGAACGATCAGTTGAATCGACCCACCTGTAACATTCGTAATGGAAATCTCTTGCGGGGTAATGTTAACTTCAAGGCGTTTACCCTGCCAGTAGAGCGGGAAGGACAACCGGTCCCAATGCTCGGGCAGTTTTGGTGCCAGATGAAGTTTTCCGTCCAGCATTCTCACGCCGGCGAAGCCCATTACAGCACATTCCCAAATTCCGCCAAGTGAAGCCGAGTGGATACCCGCATCGGAGGAATGAACCTTCGGTCCAAGGTCAATCTCGGTCGCTCTGTGGAAGAGACGGTAAGCAAGTTCCTTGTCACCAAAGTCGCTGGCCAGAATCGAGTGTGTGGACAGTGACAGCGAGGAATCATGTAATGTTTTTTCCTCGTAGTATTGGTAGTTGGCACGCTTTACTTCTGGTGAGAATTTATTCTCCAGTAGGAAGAATAACATCATAATGTCTGCTTGCTTCGAAACCTGCAAGTTACCAACCTGATCCAGGTTGTAGTCATTGAATATACTGCCCACTTTTTCCTGATCCTTGTATGGTGTCAGGTCAATAATTTCCTTTTGCAGATACGTATCGTCCTGCGGAATAATCAGATCCTCGTTCGGTTGCGGGAGATAGATCAGATTCAGCTTGCTTTCCCACACTTTATGAGCTTCTTTCAGATTCAACAATCCATCATAACGGGCGAACAGTTCTGGATTCTGGGCTTCAAGCTCCTGATAGTAATCCATTGCCAGTTCGATGTTGAAGTGAGCCATGTAATTGGTAAAAGCATTGTTGTCGACATGCTCTTTATATTCGTCTGGTCCGACAACTTCGTTAATTTCGTAGCGTCCGAGCGCTTCATTCCACTCCAGGCGGCTTGCCCAGAAAACAGCTGTATCGAAGATAATCTCATAGCCGTATTTCTCCATGAAATCGGTATCTCCAGTAGACCGGAAGTAATGCCATACCGCATAAGCTATATCGGATGTAATATGCTGTTCAATGAATCCGGACCAGATCTTGGTCTGCTCACCTGTCACAATATCAACTGCACCCCATACTGGTGTTACTTCGCCATCAGACGGCCAAGCTGCTTCCCACGGATACATCGCTCCGGCAAAACCGTTCTCCTTCGCCTTGTTCCGTGCGCCTTCCAGTCCCAAGTAGCGGTATTCCAGCAAAGAACGGGCAATTTCCGGGTTGCTGTAGATGTAAAATGGCAGGATGAAAATTTCTGTATCCCAGAAAGAGTGACCTTTATAGCCTTCGCCGCTCAAACCTTTAGCTCCAATACCCATTCTGTTATCGTGAGCTGGCGTCATTACTACCAAGTGGTAGTGTGCGAAGCGTACACCAAGCAGGTCAAATGGATTGCTGGACTCAATCGTAATTCCGTAATTCTCCCACACCTTAGCCCAAGCAGCAGTATGGCTGCTGAACAATGCGTCGTACCCGGACTCTTGTGCTGTTTTCAATGCTGCAAGTGCTACTTCCCGCATAGCTGGCAGACTGTAGTTGTCACCAAATTCCTTGTCGCGGCTAGTGTATACGGTAGCTACCTTCTCGAATGTAAGGGACTGTCCTTCTTCCAGCTTCAAGCTGTAACCAACAGCTACAATACGGCGGTCGATCTCCATTGCTGGCGCAACGTCAACCAATTGACCGTCTACCTTCAAGCGGTGTGAGGCTCCGATAGCAAAATCAACCTTCGACTCTGTTGTCGTCTGGATCAGCTCCAGATAAGTCTTGTCATAGATGCGCTTTTCGCCTTCATGGAAATGTTGGCTACCGCTGTTGCTGACTTGAGCATCAATACCGGAACTCACCGACAGATTCACCGAACCACGAAGTACTTTCACTTCCATCTTCAGTCCGATCACATGCAGGGAATCCAGGGAAACGAAACGGCGGAATGTGAATTCCAGTTCCTTGCCTTCGCCGTTGTTCCAAATGAAGGTACGAACCAATTCAGCGTCTCGCAGATTCAAGCTGCGGCTATACGCCTTCACTTCACCTTGCTCCAAAGTAAAGCGTTTGCCATCTATCCGAATGTCCAGCTTCGTTAGATCCGCCGCATTCGGCAGCTCGCTGACTTCCAGTTCATCGAAACGGTTGAATGTACCGTTTACGAACAAATTGCGTTTTTCTCCTACATAAGACTCCTCCGCTGCGGAACGAAGTCCCATGTAGCCGTTGCCAAGAGACATTACAGCTTCACATTTGGCTAGTGCCAAGCTTGAGAATTGGTCTTCCGATACAACCCACCCCGGGGCTCCATCAGGTAGTGTCTTGTTGTAATTAAGCATGGGTTAGATTTTCCTTTCTTTCTCCTAGTATTCTCTCTCTAATTCAGGGAATCTTTGTAAGCGATATCGAAATCGTTTTCGAACTTCAGAAAAAACATCGAAAACGATTTCGATGAACTCATTAAGATCCCTTTGTGTAACAAATTGTGTAAGGGATTTCGAAAACGTTTTCGACCTTATTATAAAAGCATGATTGTCTCTCTGTCAACTATTTTGAAAGGAAGAATCTTATGATATCCGGGGGTATTATTTTCCAGCATCTTCACAACCTGCTCCAATGCGGAGTATCCAATACCGGCAAAGTCCTGGCTGATCGTGGACAATTTCGGTGTTGTATAGCTCGACAGCACAATATCATCAAAGCCCAGGATCGAGATATTGCCTGGAATCTGTAGTCCCAGTTCCCGGCACCGGTTCATGAATCCAATCGCCATGAGATCACTGGCCACAAATACGGCTGTAAGGTGCGGGTTCTCCGTAATGTAGGATTCTGCCAGATCATAAGCCTGCTCTTCGCTATAATCGGCCTCTACAACACGCGAAGGAATATATTCAATCCCCGCTTCCTCTAGCGCTTCACGATACCCCTGCTGCCGGACAATACTGACCGTAGCATATTTATGCCCGTTGATCATTCCGATCTCCCGATGTCCCTTGCCAATCAGGTACTTCACCGCTTGCCGGGCAGCCGTAAGATTATCTGTGATTACAGAGCCAGCGTGCGGACCAACCGTATCTGCATCAATAACCACGCAGGGAATATCACTGCCGACCAGATCCTCAAAATAAGGGTCCGTCGTCCGCAGACCGGAGATCACTACGCCCGCGATCTTATGATCCTTGCAGAATTGCCAATATGACTTATCCTGCTGTTCGGACAGACTGCGGGTATAGATCACGACCTCATATCTGAACTCCGTAGCCGCCGCATAGACACCGCTCATGATCTGGAACATGACGCCGTCCTTACCGTTGGCCTGCTCAAAGTTCGAGATGATCAGCGCAATCGTCTTTGTCACCTTATGCTTCAAATTTTTAGCTAACATATTGGGTGAATAATTCAGCTCCTGCGCAGCCTGCAGAATCTTCTTCCGCGTAGCTTCGCTGACATCGCTATACCCGTTAAGCGTCTTCGAGACCGCAGAAATACTCACGCCCGCATGTTTTGCTACATCTTTAATCGATACCATAATCCGCACTACCATCCTTCTTGATATTTCAGTTATGACTGTATGTATCCCCCATTATAGCACATAGGGAGTGATGAGGAATTTAAGGGGATCACAAAATGAAGGGAATTAGAACTATAGTGCTTACCGGAAAAGGGCTACTTCCCCTTGATTGGCTTGCCTTTTAGAAGTTTTGACCAAAGATAAAGACTGCATTCAATGGCTTTATTTCTAGCCCCAATTCAAGGGGGGGATTGCTCAATTTCATACCACTTTATTCAGGAAAATGCTGTTCGCTCGAACTCAATTTGTGTAATGAAACATCACCTGTTCTTAGACCTTTTCTTACACAATCTCTCCGTTTGTCTATCTAAAAAAGATGAACTTAAGATCCGAACGTAAGGCTCGGTCGTCACTGCGGTGGAATGTTTGGACTTCCGGTCTCTGTTGCCGCCAGATTTCTCATTTGAAAACCGCTTCTAGCGGTTGACATCTGGTAAGCTTATGCTTCCGATGCTAGCTTTCCTGTGGAAAGCTTTCAGGCGAGCGCTTCGCTCCTACAGTTCCAAAACTTCCCCCTTCGTTCCTCCTCGCTTTTGTTTCTTTCTTTTGCTCATCCTATCTAGCATGTTCTTCTTTAGGTTCATTTCGGAGCAAGTTTCGTGCCGGAATTCCTATCGCTGATGCATTGTCAGGCACATCCTTGACTACTACCGACATCGCTCCGATATTCGCATCATTCCCAATCCAGATAGGACCCAGTATTTTAGCCCCTACTCCGATCAAGGCTCTATCTCCAATGACTGGCTCACCCAAACCGTTTCTTCCACCGATCGTCACTTGATGAAAGATCGTAGCATAGCTTCCGATCACTGCTTTGTGACTAATAACGATCCCATTTAAACCATGCGGCAAATGAAGATAGTCCCCGATCTTGGCCTGTGCATGTAATTCTCCGTTAGAAAGAATCCTGACGAAAATCAAATCCATCACCTTATAAAGTATCCACAGCGGTTTCTTTAAGATCTTACCCTTAACCTGATAGTGCACCCAGTTACCAAAACGATAAGTAAATAAGACCATGAGCGTTTGCGGATTTCTACGGTTCGCTTTTAAATCTGTTTTAAAAGACTTAATCACCGGGGCTCCCTCCATTTACATATTTAATTCCCATTTCATATCAGGGGTTATTTCCAATAAACTCGCATCATAAAGTGGTGATTTTCGGCATGCTTCATTCTGGATTGGATTTAATTCAGTGCTGATATGGGAGTGAAATTCATTATGTAAGAGCTAAGGAGGGTGGATTAGGAGGTGGTATAAATATTCAATACTTCCATGTGATTAAAATAAGAAACCAGTTTAGGATTATTTATTTGGAAAAAGAAATTTGTGCTACGCACCTTTAAAAAGTGAACGGAGTTCTTCTTTTCCTTTTTTATATCCAAGGTAAGCCTCATGATTACGACTAAACTTGGCCTCCATACTGAGGAATCCGGCCGTCCATCTGAGCATGAAGTACCTGAAGTAATTCGCCTTATTTCTCGTTTTAAGCAAATGGAAGTGATTTATAATTTTCGTGTGAGCAACCTGCTCGGCATTATCCCGTGAGGTCGGTGATCCGTGGTGTATTAATTTCAGATCTGGATTTACATACATCGGGCCATGTTTACCAGCCAAAGCAGAGATATACAAATCCTCGCCTAGACTATATCCTTGGAGCCAGCTTACCGCTTCGATCTCCAAAAGGTACTTTTTCCGGTAGCACATATTGCAGCCATGCAAAAACTCTGTCCGAAAAACATTCTTCTGAATATTCCACAAGTTCATAGCTGAAGCAAATCCACTTAACGAGTATTTTCCCGGAGAAAACAAACTGCGGCCACTAAGAATCATCATAAATCTACCTTTGAGAGAGCATGAAAAGCCTTGGTCAGCGCCGCTAATTCCAACAGCTTCCGGGTACGAAATCAGCGTTTGCTTAAGAACATCCAAATAATTAGCTGAAAGCTCAACATCATCATCTATGAAAAGAATCGTCTCGTAGCTGCTAACCTCAATAGACTTAACTCTAGACTTGATCAAACCAGCTTCACTAGGGTCTTTCTTATAGTATCGAAGATACATATTCCCCTTGTTAATGAGGCTACCGGCGTGGTCGAGCCACTCTCTATCGGTATCACCATCATCCACAATAATGACCTCAATGCTGTCCTCCTCCATGTTCGTTTGTCTTGAGATGGACTCCACACACTTCAACAGATCGTCATGCCGGTTCCTGGTGCATATAGCGACAGACAGTTCGATAGAGTTGCCCATAGTCACCACAGCCTTTTTTCCATAATAATACACGTATAATGACAGACTTTATGTCGAAAATTGTATGGATTTAAAATTTTGTTTTGTGTTTGAGATCAACAAAGCCCCCCACTTGATTGTGGAGGGCTTTAACCTTTATCTATTTAATCTGCAAGGTTGGCGGCTTTAAGCTTCAAATCGTAAATCATATAAAAATGATTCCATTTTTTCATTGTCACAATTTCCTGCTGGCCATCCTTTTCAAAAAAGTAACCCGCACCCTCCTGGCTGATATAAGTCCAGCCTTCCTTTTTCATGCGTGCCTTTAATAGCTCCTGTGGTTGTTCTGCCTTTGTAAGATAACGTACATACCCGCTTGCATCACTCTCGATCTGCACAATGGATAGACCCGTTGTTTGTAATCGATACATCTGTTTTACGTTGTTGTACCCAATATTATGGATGTATACGGCCGCAACTATCACTAATAAAACAATAATCCCGATGAAACTAAATAAGGCGATCTTCCATGGTTTCACCATCCATAATCCACCACCTATATCCTACTCCAATGTGATCCATTAGTTATTCCAGAGTGACAAAACAGCATCCATTTGCGAATTATGAGACATTTCTACTCCATACATATACTACCATTTCATATGCATAAACATCAAATTGGCTGAGATCTACAAGAAAGGTTACTATTTTGATTTATATACTTCTAATATTCATATTAAAATGTAACAAAGCATACCCTATTATCTATAGAATGAGGAGAAATCATATGTCCCTTTTCAGAAAAGCTACTTTCTGGTTCTCATTAGTAAGCATTCTAGTTTGTCTGCTTAACTACATGGGAAACGACGACAAGAATATTTTACTGATTGGCTTTAATCCCTTTCTGAACACTGTCGTTTACGAACAGTCCTTTCGAAGTTGGATCATCGGAGCTGATGATGTCATTCGTCCGACTGCTTATTTGTTACACTTTGCTTCCTTCTTTTTGACAGGAGCTATTGTGGATATTCTGAGTTATGTATTCAGAAGGCGAGAAAAATAAAAAATCCTCCTTCGCCCCTACCTGGTTTGTGAAGAACAGACAGCTCAAAAGAGGACCATTTAGTAAGAGTCCTGTGCGCCTGGATCAACCTTTTCCGCAGCCCACAGGGTTCATAGTTTATATAATGGTATATAAAAACAAAAAAACCTTGATTTTTCAAGGTTTTTTTCTCGTAGATGCCGAGGACCGGGATCGAACCAATACAGTAGTCCCTAGCGCAGGACTTAAAATCCTGTGGCGTCTGCCAATTCCGCCAAAACGTCAGTAACACCACTCCGCTTACTCTTGAATCCCCGTGACGATCCCATCATTTACATAAACATATCTAAAACCACTATATACCCATTGTTCACTTGTACCATAATCCGTCGTTGTTTTATTTATTTCTTTGGGCTGCCCCCATCTTGAATTCTTTAGTTCATTCACTGACATACCAATTGTAGGGTCGACTTTATTAAGCGCTTCTTGGACCTGATAATACTCAACATCCGATTCAAACCAGTAGTCTCTTGGTTTTAAAGATAATTTCAAATCATCTACTTCTTTCAGAAAATCTCCTGTATATCCCCTTAAGTAAACTTCAAGTATTTCAACTGCTCTTTCCTTGTCTCCTTTTATAAAAGCTTGTTTTGCATTTATGTAGTTTCTAAGTGCAGATGCTTCTGAATTACCATACAGTTGCTTAGTGAGTTCGTTAGCTTGTTCGTATTTCTCATCCCTTATCAAGCTCTTAATTCCTTCTAATGTATTAGATATATATTTTCCGTAGAAATATGATTCATCGGGAATAGATAATTTTGCCCATACTTCTTTATAGCTATCGGCAGCGTCTACGTATCTCTTCTCAGTCTCAAGTTGAGTTGCTTGTGTTAAGATTTGTTTCGCTTCTACTATTTTTTCTTTCTCAGACAAAATCAATTCGTTCGTAATTCCATCATAGATACTGAGGGCAGCATCTATATCTCCAGATACTAAATACTTAGTCTTAATCCACCCACGCGCTTGAGCTGTACGAAGTACTGAATCTTTATCTATTTGTTCTAAGATTCTGTAGTCCTTCACAGCACCATCCATGTCATTTTTTGCAACTTTACTCTTTATGACTGTTAGAATTTCTTGCGGTGTTCTATCATCCTCCACAATTTTACTTTCAACATTACTTTTAGCAGCTTCTTTCACAACATTTGAATTGTTGCTACATCCAACTACTGCGGCTAAACTAACCAAAGAAAGTGAATATGCCATCCATTTAAAACCTCTGTAAAGCAACCAAAACTCCCCCATTTTCTCGTTGTTCCTAATTTTGTAAATACACAAACTATATTATAGTTAAAATACAAAGTTTATCAACGTTTAATTCTAATATATACCTTTGCTTCCAACTTCACCTTTACCTCTAGCTATTAATATTATCGATCATTCAATGGACATATGACAGGAGGGCAGCATGAATAGAATGGAAAGGTTCCCGCCGCTCAAAACCAAGCAGAGCATTCGGTTCTTCAATTACACCAAGAAGGTATTACAATGTATTTTGAGCAGTGTTAGCAGGCCCGCCTAAAAACAAACAAGGGCCCCAACTCAAATGAGTTGAAACCCTGATCGAGCTCAAATCCTTTAACCATGCGAGTTACAGGGGGCTTTTTATATTCCAGACGCAAAACGACTCTTACAAAGGCCCTTCAGCTCCTCTCGCTTAACCGCAAAGACAAAAATCAACAAGCCGAATTAAAAAGCTAAACGGCTTAGCGCCAGCTACCCTCCACTACCCCCGGCCTCCGAAGCCTCCTCTTCCGCCGTAGATACCGGAATATCCTCGCCGTATGCACCCATCGGACTAAGCTTCAGCTGTACAAGCCTTTTGCCGTTCTGGGTTGATTCTGTCTGCCCGGTGATATACCCTTCGCCTTCAACGGAAATCTTGACCTTCAGCAGATTGAGCACCTCCAGCGCATCACGCAGCGATTGTCCCCTGAGGTCAGGAATGGATGCCTGATCGTCCTGTTGACTTAACAGATAAATCTTTTGTCCCGAAGCAAGCAGGGTGCCCGCCTCCGGATACTGGCTGACCACTTCGCTTCCGCCTCCGACCGTTTCAAAATCAAAGCCCTGATCCATCAGCAATTTCCTGGCCGTCTGCACCATTTTGCCGGTCAGATCAGGTGCGGAGCGCTGTGCGGAAGGTGCATTCTTAACGGATACGGAAACACTGCCTCTATCACCCGTTGTAACTTTTGGAACACCCATATATGACAATACCTCGGATACGATCTCTTTAAACACCGGTCCCGCCGCAGCACCACCGCCAGCCGCATTAGCAGGCTCGTCAATACCGACATAGACCACAATCTTTGGATTATTAGCCGGTACGTATCCAAGAAAAGACGAGTGCACCTTGTTGCGGTCATACCCGCCCTTACCGTCAGGTTTAATCGCCGTACCGGTCTTTCCTGCTACCCTATAGCCTTCAATGTACGCATGACGCCCGGTTCCATGGACCAGGTCTGCAACGACCTGCTCCAGATAACTGCCGGTTTCACTGGCGCTTTCCTCGGAAATAACCTGTCGCACCACCTGCGGCTGGGTTACGGTAATCCTGCCGGTATTAGGATCGGTGCTCTCTTTGACCACGTGCGGTACCATCAACTTACCACCATTAGCGATGGCCGCCATAGCGGCAAGCTGCTGAATGGGAGTCACCTGTACTTTGCCGTGTCCGAATGCGATCGTCGCGTTCTCAGAAGCATTGTTCGGTGTAGGATTAACGATTCCGCTGATTTCCCCCGGCAGGTCAATACCGGTAGGATCATTAAATCCGAAATCATCCACGTATTGCAGCAGCCTTTCCGGACCGAGCATTTCATAGCCAAGCTTGACGAAGGCCACGTTACTTGAACGCTTTACGCCTTCCAGGAAGGTGATTTCGCCATAACCACTTCTCTTCTGGTCATACAGCGGCTTGCCGTACCCCTTGATACGGATAGAGCCGGACATGAAGGTTGCGTTCGGATCGAACAAATTCTCCTCCACCGCTCCGGCAAGCGGTACAATCTTGAACGTGGAGCCTGGTTCAAATCTCGTTTTGATAGCATGGTTGAAGAATGCCCCGGGATTAGAGGCATAATTCCAGAACTCATTCGGGTTAAAGGTCGGCATATTCGCCAGTCCCAATATTTCCATAGTCCTCGGGTCCGCGGCAATTACCGTAATACTCTTGGGCTTATATTCTGCATAGGCCTTCTGCATTGCCTGTTCGATATAATACTGGATTGTGCTATCAATCGTCAGCTTGAAATCACTTCCATTGACCACCGGCTGGTAAGCATCCTCCGAGTCAGGCAGCTTGATGCCTTTGCCGTCGCTCTGGTAGAATAGCTTGCCATCCTCACCCTTAAGCCGCATGTCAAAATACTTTTCAAACCCCATAACCGCATTGCCGTCGCGGTCTGTATAACCCAAAATATGTGCGGCCAGTGTTTGTTGCGGATAATAGCGCTTCTGCTCCCTAATCAAACCGACGCCAGTCTCCAGAGTGTCATGTTCATCCTTCAGCTTCTCAATAAACTCGTCGACCTTGTCACGTAGCTCCCGGTCTATCCTCCAGCCTTCATTACGGATCTCCCGGTTCTTCAGATACTTCCCGTTCTCGTCTTTGGCTTCCACGAGCGCCTTAAGCTCATCCTCAGGCTTGCCGAGCAGTTCATGCAGACCGGTGATAACTTCTTTCCCGATGCCGAGCGCGGAAATCGCATCCGGATTGACCACTACCGTGTAGGCCGGCACATCGCTGGCCAGCACCTTGCCGTTGCGGTCCTCGATCGTGCCACGCACCGCTTTAATCACCGAGGTATGGGCCCATTGCCCTGCGGCCCTGGCTTGCCAGAAATCCCGCTCCAGAACCTGAATCCAGAATACTCTGCCGAGCAATACAAGAAAAAAAAGGGTGATACACCCTCCTATAAACAACGTGCGAAGTTTTATTCTCTTCACCATAAGCAAACCCCACTAACATATATATTACGATTTCCGGGAAATCGCTCCATTCAGCTCACAGATATGGACGTAACGCCATAGCAAGAGGGCAGCCACGAAAGCAAAACGACCACCGCCAATATATATAGCAAAAACCCAGTTCCTTTTCGATGGATTCCCCTGTCATTCGATAAAGGCTATACGCTTAGCCTCTTCAATCTACTGGAACAGCCTGCTGCTTCACTGAAAAGCAATATCTGCTGCAAAGGGATGACTATGTATGCGTTATCAGCGAAAAGCGGCTGAATAAGTTGTTTTCTTCCAGAATCAGATAGTAAGTGATAGACAAAATCTTCTTATAGGTGCCAGGGAAACAAGTCTTGAGATCAGTTTCAACGCCGGCGGCTTGTCCGATTGGGTTCTATCAGGTAGGATGCGCCGTAGAAACTGCGCTAAAAGGGGGTGATCGGTAGGGGTCTCGTTAGTTTCATAAATGATCGTCATAATGAACACCAGCCTCGTTACACATTGTACAATGTATAACGAGTTAAACTCAACCATTTTTGAGAATATATTGTAACTACGTAATTTCGGGAATTTAGGCCACATAGGTCGAACTACCAAAAAGAGTCACGTATTTCTGTCCAATCGCCGTATTATTCAGTATGGAAGGCGTTGGGCTGCGCTAAAGTCTCTTTCATACCGGGGGTGCGGCAGATTTCTCGAACGCAGATTCTGAGCAAAGAACCGCTCGCCGTAAAGCCGGTACAAGCATCATTCCGCACATACCCAAAAACCTCGAATCCACACGAAAAAGTAGCGGCTTTAGCAAAAGGTTAGCAAACCACCTTAAAAACAAACAAGGGTTCCAGCTCTAATGAGCTGAAACCCTTGTTTTACTAGTGCCGAGGACCGGGATCGAACCGGTACGGTAGTCACCTACCGCAGGATTTTAAGTCCTGTGCGTCTGCCAATTCCGCCACCCCGGCATGAAGATATTACTAAATCGCTGACGTTCAGCTAGTAATTCGTATTATTGGCGACAAGATAGATAATATCATGTTTTGGACAATCATGCAACCCCTAAAAATATGTAAGTTTCCTCAACCCCCTCACCTTGCATCTCCATAAAAAGACTAATCCCTTAGTTCCGCACCTCTCCCTAGGCAAATGCATACGATAATTCTAAATTGATATTGTAACCGGAGGTCAAATACTCATGAGTCTTCAACCATCAGGATATCATCATCCGCAGCAACAAGTGTTATACAGAGCGGACAATAACACGATTCATAATTTAAGAAGTGTTCGAGACAAACTGCAGAATATTTGCCGGATTTATGGCAATCAATCCGTTAGAATTGAAACTTTGGATGGCCAGGTGTACGTGGGGAGAATTGTCGGCTGCAGCGGCGGATTGATGTATTTAAAGGTTAGCAGTCAGGGAGGACAACGGAGTCCATATTCCAATGATGAAATGATCTTAACTCTTGTGCTTTATGAATTGCTGGTCATCACATTATTGTACACGTAATGGGAAGAGGAGCCTGCGTATGTAGGCTCCTTAGACTGTCCAGAAACACCATTATCTACGATTGTTGATGAGAAATAGCCTTATAAAATCCTTATAAATCAGGCTGAACTTCATCATCAGTGCTTACCAATACCAAAACCACTGCTTCAGAAGATTGAAACTTATGCATGAGGGCTAACGGACCCTATCGTCGTTATTTGCACATCAAACAGCTTCTGGAGCATGTAACGGACTCAGGTGTCGCTATTTCCTCCCAAACCGTGGATTTTACACAGGATTTCTGCTCATAACGTCTCTGGGGTCCGTTGCCAGATAGAACAAGAAGCACGTACTAATTTCGAGATAGGTCCATGATTCTTTAACCCAGACATGCAACAAAAAACGTCCCTGCCGAATGGACAGGAACGTTAATAAAATCAGCTTTATTTTCACATGCATGTAACTGCTCGGCGTCCTTCCCTTCACTACCTAGCTGCGCTCTCCAGTACGATTTCTCATGCCAGCCAGACCGAGCAGGCCGATGAGTCCCAACCAGCCCCAGTTCGACCCGTTTCCGTTACTGGTGGTGCTGGTGGCCCGATAGGTACCATTCTGGTTCGTCGTGGACAACGGAGCTACTCTGTGATTATCTTCAGTCCGAACGTTGTTGTCCAGGATGTTACTGTTGCTTCTGCTCGTTCCTGTCGTACCATTGATCATGCTGCCATTTGGATGCAGTCGGTTTGCGTCGTTTCTAATGGTGCCGGTATTGCGTGTGGTATCCCCCACCCCGTCGACTCCAGCAGCCTCGGCCGTATAGCCGGTGCCAAGCAGCGTCATAGACAGTGCAGCGGTACAGATAAGGCTTGTTATCAGCTTATTCAAGATATGTTGCCCCCTTGTAATTTGGTTGCTGATAATTTCCCCTTATCCCTTATTTTCTATGCAACCCCAAACTGCTTATCCTGTAACAATATTCACGGTCTTGCTTGCGGCGTCATACGTAACCTTCGCACCCAACGCTTCCGCCAGCGCCCGTACGGGCACATAGGTGACGCCGGTATCCAGAACACCATCTGTGAGCTTGTTACCATTCAGGACGATGCTTACCTTCACGTCTTTGTTCACGTTGTCACCTCCATTGATCACCTTAAGTGCAGCCTTGATCTGCTCTGCCGACGGGCGGAGGCCTGCCCGCAATTGATCAATTGAAAGGCCATAAGCAATCTGCAGATGGGAATAATCTTTGAAGGAGGTCCAGTCCCCGCCCCATTCAAAACCCAGCTGTTTCGCCTCCTGCACTACTTCCTGCCAGTCTGCGATTTTATTGCCGTTTCCGTCACGCTTCATATCCCATGAGATGCCCTTGCCATCTGGCAACAGCAGTGCAAAGTCAATCGCCAATCCATAATTATGATAACTGAATCCCCCGCGCGCATTGGTCACGATATTCCCCGGCTTGCTTCTCCCCTGTGCATAGAGAGCATTCTGCTCGGCAAAGGTCCGTAGGCCTTGGCTAATGATAATCGGCACGCCCTTGGCGAAGCTACGCTCGATCAGCGTGTTCGCTCCGACCAACACAGCCGGGTTCAGCCCCGTGAGAGCAGTTGCCGATTTGCTTTTTACCACGTCCAAAGTCAGCATATATTCACCCCCTGGTATAGTAGATGTCCGAATTTTCTGTTCTGCTTGTTCAGATACCCCTATGCCTGGATGTTTGTAATTTCAATGCTTCTGCATACCGCTTTCCCACGAAAAAAAGCCCTCGGACAACGTCCGGGGCCTTATCTAAGAATAACCCATATAGATTTATTTGATCGTTATATCCCTAAATGATGCTTTCACCGTCTTGTTTTCATTATGAGAAGTTACCGCTAACCCTAAGTAAACAGTTCGATCAATTTTCATTTCATAACTCGAATATAATTTCCACGTCTCACCGTCTGTGCTATAGAACCCGTAAAAAACATCACCAGACCTCTTTAGTCTTAACCATGTATTTGGATAATTAACTGGGAATTCTGCTGGTTCCGAGTTATAATCATTAGGATATATTGCAGAAGAATCAGCCCCAAGCTTTTCCCGATATTGGAATTCATAGCCTCCATTATTTTTATTACGAGGGCTATTATCAGGAAAAACCATAAAGAAAACATGTTCACTATCAGCAAGTAAAGATTTACGAGCCATAAGTCCTGCTTTCGTATAGAGATTAGCCATGCTAAGTGATTCTATCCTTACTGTCATATCAAAATCATCATGAATTGTTACATAACCAAAATGAAATTGATCTGCAGTCCCCCAGATATCTTCCCCACCTGCAATTACATCGTACCCCGTACCATTTTTTTTAATAGAACCTTTTAAATCAATGTCACCTATATCTTCACTTAAGAAGTTTACCTGACTCATAAATACCTCCACCAGTTATCGTGAAATTTGTTGATTTAAAATTCAACCGAGTTTTATACATGGACAACTACATATTTTCTCCTATGGTAGTCGTCTACCTCTTGAACTTACATAAAGAGAATACCATTCTTCTCTTGTTAGGGTTATATTCATTGCCTCTCCACATTTTTGAATACGGTCTGGTCGAGTAGTACCTAAAATAGGTTGAATACCTGCAGGATGTCTCATTAGCCAGGCTAATAAAATTGCCTCGGGTGATACTTGTTTTTGATCAGCCATATCTTTAACTAATCGGGCTGTTTCTTGTATAGATTCGGATTGACCATCTAAATTCCTTCCCGAAAACAGTCCTTGTGACAAGGAGCCCCAGGCTTGAATTTGTATATTTTCAAGACGACAATATTCTAGAGTTTCTTCAGGGAAGTGGGCATTTATACGTTCATCGTGGTTGACAAGTACCCCTGTTTCTAACCAATCAAGTTTAGCTAGACTCATCTCTAATTGGTTGATGATTAAAGGTTCATTAGAATAGGATTGAAGCAGTTTGACTTGTGCTGCACTCATATTGGAGACACCAAAATGTCGTACTTTACCAGACTCTTTTAATTCATTAATTACTTCAGCAACTTCTTCTGGTTCCATCAACGGATCTGGTCGGTGAAATAGTAAAAAATCAATAAACTCTACTCCCAGTCTTTTTAAGATTCCGTCGACACTGTTGCGAATATAGTCAGAAGAAAAATCATATCTCCCAGGCCTTCCTGGACCGTCTTCAAATCGAATACCGCATTTAGATTGAATTAATATGTTTTCTCTAAGATCTTTACGCTCCTTTAAAACTTGCCCAAATACTATCTCTGCCTTTCCAAAGGTATAAATATCCGCATGATCAAACAGATTGATACCGATGGATAGTGCTGCATCAACTGCATGATGGGCTTGCATTATATCATCTGCTGTAATTGGATTTTGATTCCAACCACCTCCTAGTCCCATACATCCCATCACCATACGACTTGTGGCTATTCCGCGCTTTTCCAATTGTAGTGGTTTCATTTTATCCCCCATATTTTAATTTTTATTACAATCTCACTTCACTGCCCCTGCTGCAATCCCTTTAATAATATATTTTTGTGCAATAGCATAGAAAATAACAATAGGGATAATAGTTAATGTCAAGCCAGCCATCGCCTGATTCCAAACAATTGTAAATTCGCCGAAGAAATAGAACGTTGATAACTGGATAGTACGCAAGCCCTTTTCAGATAGCACGAGTGACGGAAGCAAGTAATCATTCCATGAAGCAATAACGTCGAGAATCGCAACTGTTACAGTAATGCTTTTTAGTAAAGGAAATACAATTCTCCAGAATACGCCGAAGGTACTACAACCATCAAGAACAGCCGCTTCCTCTAAAGCCACAGGGATTGATTTAATAAAACCGTGATATAGAAATACCGCTATACCAGCATGGAAACCAATATTCATAAATATCAATCCTCCATGCGTATTAAGCATTGGCAAATGCAAATAGGTACGTAGCCAATCCATTACTTGCATAAGTGGCATCATTAATGTTTGGAACGGAATAAGCATTGTTGCAACAAACAAGAAGAAAATGAATTTACTCATGACATTATCGCGACGTACAAGCATCCACGCCGTCATCGAGGAAAGCACAATAACAAAAATAACAGTAGCAATCGTCACATACAGCGAGTTTCCAAGTACAACTAAGAAATTCATTTTCTTAATTGCCGCTGTATAATATTGAAAGCTGAAATCGCCAGGTAAAGAAAGTACATTTTCATATAATTCAGCACGTGTTTTGAATGAATTAACAAACATAATGTACATTGGTGACAAAAACAGCAGTGCGATAATAACGATTAGCAAAGAGACTATTCCATTCTTAGCTTTATTCATTACATCTGCACCTCTCTTCGCTTCGTAATTACGACCTGGGTAATCGTTACTAACGCAATAATAACAAAGAATACGATTGCTTTCGCTTGACCAAGTCCATAATTACCATATCCGAATATTTCATTAAATACATTCATAGCAAACAACTCAGTAGAATATATTGGGCCACCATTAGTTAGTGACAAGTTAACATCGTAAATTTTGAACGCACCTGACAAAGTTAAAAATAAGCAAATTGTAAACGATGGCATTAGTAGCGGAAATACTATTTTGGTCATACGATGCCATATATTTGCCCCATCTACTTTTGCTGCCTCCATCACTTCATCGGAAATCCCTTGAATACCAGCGATATAGATAACCATTGTATAGCCTGCCATCTGCCAAGTGAAGACAATTACCAGTGCAATTAGAGCATAGTTTGGATCAATCAGCCAATTAAAGAAGATAGATTCCATTCCTGTCGTAGCCCCAATCTGCTTAAATCCATCTGTAAAAATGAAACGCCAGATATATCCAAGTATTAGGCCCCCAATAAGGTTTGGCATAAATAGTAGCGTACGAACAAGATTACTCGTTTTGAACCCCGCTGTAACAAGCAAAGCAAAAAATAATCCCAGCAAATTAACGCTAATTAGTGCAAATATAGTGAATTTTATAGTATTCCATGCAGATGCAATGAAACGCTTATCCTGCAAAAATGCTGAATAATTATCCAAACCAACAAATACTTTAGGGGTACTTGAAATACCATCCCAGCTAATAAAGGAATAGTAAATTCCGATCAAAAACGGAACAACAACAACAATAAGAAAAATCAAAAATAATGGCATCGTGAATATACAGTACCATATATTTTTATTTTTATTTGACATAGGTAACATCCTTTCATGAAGCTCAACTTAGAAGAGAAGTGGAAAGCCTAACATCCCTTATAAGGGTTAGGCCTTCAACATTGGATGTCTTTGTATTACTTAGCAGCTTTTACCCAAACATCTCGAAGTTTATCAAGGAATTGTTCTGGTGTAATTGAAGAATCAAGGAAGAATTCAGATGCTAGCGGTGCAAGATCATTAATAATAATTCCTTGTGGGAAGTAATTCAAAGCCCGAGGAATCGTATTTCCCGCTTGTGTTGCTTCATAAACTTGCTGTGATAATGGATCTAACCCAGTTGGTTCGATCGTTGTAACCGCTGGAATAAAACCAAAATCATTAAGAATTGTATTTTTACCAGTTTCGCTAGTATACAACCACTCTAAGAATACATTAGCTGCTGTAATTTGCTCTTGAGATGCTTTATTATTAATAACCCAACCAGATGGAATACCGACTTCCAATTTATCGTTTCCAACGATCGGAAGTGGAGCCATCCCAATATTGATATCATCATATTCAGCAAGCATACTGTAACTCCAGTTACCTTGGTGTACAATTGCCGCTTTACCTGTTGCCAAATCACCCATTTGTTTATCATACGTTACTTCAACTGGATTAGCAGAATTAGCACGAATAGCTTCCATCACTTTAGCGAATTCCTGGAATTCCGGAATTGTTTTCAAATCCACTTCACCTTTGTTTACTT
Source organism: Paenibacillus sp. NPDC058177 (assembly GCF_042883835.1). Taxonomy (NCBI): domain Bacteria; kingdom Bacillati; phylum Bacillota; class Bacilli; order Caryophanales; family Paenibacillaceae; genus Paenibacillus; species Paenibacillus sp. NPDC058177. The sequence goes on from NZ_JBHVVB010000002.1 coordinate 337,224, forward strand.
TCTTAATGAAGGCCACAGGATCTTTCTGCAATGCGAATGGTGTATTAATAATATGACCAATTAAGAAATACGCTGTTTGAGACAGCTCCAAACCATTAATACCATCAGCTTTGAATTTTTCAAGTGCTTGTATCAATGACTTTGTGTCTTTTACAGTAGACGGATCATATAACTCTTTATTGTATACAAGTCCAAATCCCTCGATCCCAATTGGAACACCTACAACCTTACCTTCTATTTCTAAAGCCATGTTTGGAACGATGTACTTAGCATAAGACTCATTCGTCATATCATAGAAATATGATGCAAATTTTTCTGCTTCAACACCTTGTTGCACTGAAAAAATTGTCGGACCTTCATTAGCAGCTAACTTTGTTTGTAGCTGTGTAATGTAGGAATCACCTGCGGAACCCCATATCTCAACTTCATTTCCTGTTTCTTCTTTGTACTTAGAAGCCAAGTTCTCAAGTGCTCCGGCAATTTCAACTTTACTTTGAAACAATGTAATTTTAGCAAGCTTCTTAGCTTTATTTCCGCTATTACCTGTTCCTTCATTTGGATTAACGCCTGTATTATTGCCACATGCTGAAAAAATGAAAAGCATAGCAGTAAGTAGCACAAGACCCCAACTTCTCTTCATTATTGCAACCCCCTCTTACAATTTTGAATTTAATTTATAGGTGTATTATATCTATAATCATTTGCCCTCTGACAGGCGTGATATTCACCTAAATGAGTAAATTTTGAATCTGAAGTTCTTATACATATATCGAAAAACAAAAAAACACATTCAATTCCAAAAACTCCCACTATTAACTCAAGCAGAAGTATTTTAGATTTTTATTGAATGTGTTGTATGTTACATTTTGTATTTCTTTCGGTAACCGCTAGGTGCTATACCAGTATATTTTTTAAATACTTTACCGAAATAATTTAACTCTTCAAAGCCACTTTCGCTCGCAACCTCTTGAATTGATAACTCAGTATGATCAAGCAATGAGCACGCTCTTTCCATCCTTATCTGAGTCAGATAATTCATAATCGTTGTGCCATACTCTTCTTTAAACTTTTTTGCCAAATATTGCGGAGAAAAATGAAAAATTTCTGCCAAGCCCGCTAACGTAATCTCTTCCTTCATATGATCATTGATATAATTTTTTACTGAAGCGATAGACTGAAGATTACTTATTTCCAGCCTACTATAGTTGATTGATTCTAACATATCACTAAAAATTTGTTTAAGTTTTGAGGACCATTCCTCCAACTGTGATAACCAAAGCGGCATCGTCTCATGAAAGCTATCATTGTTCAATTGTATATAAATTCTTACGAGCAATAGGTTGATTTCTATGGTATAGTGCTGAAGCTCTCTTAAGCTTACAGCCTCATATGAAGCCAACTCCATTTCGAAAGAATCGACCAACTTATAAAGATAGTGTTTATTTTTCACAAGAACTGCTTCTAAAATAACACGCTCCTTATCTATGAAAAAGTGCATGGCTGTTGACTTTCGTCCACTCTTCATATGACCAAAAACATAACTATTAAGAATCATCGATTTTTCCTCAGACAATGCTAATTGAAATCTACTAGCTGTCAAACTCATTTTATAGAAACCAGAAAATGTTGATAGCCGCAAAGTTCTTTTCCAAGCATCCTGTAATTTGTGAATAGTATCCTCTATATCAGTAAGTAAATAATCTGAACTTATAAACACGATGATAAACTCTTCATATTGAAGCATATACCAGCTACCAAGTGATTCAACCAGCTCTTTAACAATATTTTTCACCGAATAATTAAACAACTGCTCGTCTCGATTATAATATTGCTTTACAACTGCATCTTTATTTCTAGGCAAAAAAGTAACAGCATAAAAATGATCAGGGTTGATGCCAAGAGTAGTAAGAAAAGTATCAAGCTCTTCTTTAGAAACCTGTTCCTCCTCAATTAAGCGAGAAAAACGTTGCTCCATAACGAGATGATTCACTTCATTTAATCGAAAATTAGTGCTAAGTTCTTTTAGCCAAACTTTCTGCTCTTGTTGTATTTGACCGCAAGCTTTTTGAATCGCTTTGTCCAGCTCACTAATTTTAAATGGTTTAAGCAAGTAATCTACACCGTTTGCAAGCAGAGTCGCCCTAGTGTAACGGAACTGTTGATAGCCGCTTAGCACAATAACTTTGCAAGTCCATCCTTCCTCCCGAAGCTTCTCTAAAAATTGCGAGCCATCCATAATATGCATGCTCATATCGCAAATTATCAACTCTGGATGATGCTGTCGTACAAGTTCCAATGCCTCTAACCCATTTTCTGCCATGAATATCTTATTGATGTTATAATGTCGCCAATCTATCGATAGCTCAACACCTTCACGTACATGCTCTTCATCATCTACGATCAATAACTTCATCTTCCTGTATCCCCCTTGATGATTCAACCGGCAACGACAATGCTACTATTGTTTTTTTAAAGGGGCTGCTAGAAATCGACCAATTAAATTCGTTGCCATAATAGAGCATCAATCGCTTCAATACATTGGACAAGCCAATTCCCCGTCTCTCCGATACAATAACCTGCTCATTATATCCAACCTTGATTTGTTCAATTTGCTGATCTGTAAAGCCTTTTCCGTTATCGATTACCTTGATTAACAGTGAACACTTAGTAAGGACAACGCTTACAATAATATGAATTTGACCATTTCCCCGTTCTAAACCATGTATAATACTATTTTCAACAAGCGGCTGTAAAGTCATTTTAGGTATAGGAATGTATCTGGCCTCATCTGGACAGTCTAACTCAAATTGAAGCTTTTGCTTATATCGGCCTTGCTGAAGTACCATGTAATGCTGTAAATGTTCGATTTCTTCTTCTAGCGAAACATCCTCATTCTCAATGTCCATGGAATAACGAAACAAAGCTGCAAATTCAGCAAGTCGATCACTGACGTCGTACGCTTTAGATTTAATTGCTAACGTTCCAATCGATTGCAGTGTGTTATAGAAAAAATGAGGATTAATTTGAGCTTGCAGCATTTTCAAACGAGCTTGTGATAACTCAAGCTGATGACGATATTGCTTATTCCACAGCTCATCTAGCTCACCAGCCATTTCATGCAATCTAATTTCCAACAAATCTAACTCATCCGGTGTTGTTGGTACAGGCATACGCTGTAATTGAAAGTTACCCATCTGCAACTTCTTAATGTGCCGCAGTATAATTTTAATCCTACGCAACATGTAATAAGAGATGAATGCCGCCAAAATTGAAACAAAAATAATTGAAATGACTTGAATGGATACAGTTTTACCAAGTGCAGAAGTACGTGCCTGATTAATAAATGAAAGAGGTATAAACCTAACTATTGTCATGATTGCGCCATTCTCATTTGTCTTACTCAAATAGACATAACTGCCTTCAGGAGTTTGAAGTTCCCCTTTATCTGTAAGTAGTTGCGATGTATGAAGCCTCTGATTAAGTTCTGCCTGCCATGCTTCTCCAGTTTTTTGTATTGTCTCCGGATACGTTGTTTGGGAAAGTGCCGGCTCAGTCGAATCCCTCTCATCTGCAGTTGTATAGAGCAATTCCAGATTATTACCGATAAATAAGTATACAGGGCCTTGCTCACTTGTCGTTAAGGATGTTAGCATCTTACGGATTTGTAGGGGTTTAATATCAAAGGTAGTAAAGCCGATTACTTCTCTAGTAAAAACATCTATGAATGGCTTATTGACACGTAATCTGGGTTCTCTATTATTATGTGTAACTTGAAAGGGCTGCTTAAGCTCTGTATGCGCATAAGACATCTCACGGTTTTTAAAATCAGGAATTGTAACTATGGAATTATAATGATCTCGAATATTGAACTGCTTGTTTGTTAGTGCGCTTTTGTAAGAAACTGCACCTATCTCGCTGTAATTCGCATATATTTTCTCAAGCCTCTGCGCAATATAGACACTCTCAGCAGGGGTTTGCGGGTCTTTTTCTGACAATAATCTAACAAGCTCAGGATCAGAAAAGTATGTTAGGCCAAGTAGTGACAAATCATGAAAATAAGACTGCAATTCTGACATCGTAATTGACATCGAATTCTGATTAAGCTCAACTAACTGGCGTTTAATTGCTTTGCCCGTGATCTGATACGACAAATAGTTAGAAATAATGAAAGGAACAGTTGTCGCTACGATTAAGCTGATAATAATTTTAGATATAATGCTCCCTTTGATAAATTTCATCTAGTCATCCTCCACTCACTCCCCATTGCCAGTACATTGTAGCACAGCAATAGAGGAGTTTGTAAGCTGATTAAGAACGACAGTAGTGATGTTAAACGATATAGGCTTCCACAATCTGGTCTACACGAATCCACTTCCATTCCTCCGCCCACTGCAGCTTAATCTCCCGCGAGTGGGTGTGAATGGAGGTCACAAAGCCGCTCACCGCCTCATTCTCGAACGGATCGAACAGAATCACCGTGACGCACACATGACTTCGCAGTGACAGCGCCAGGGTGCTCTCAATCTCCTCCTGCTTCTGCTCATCCAGTACCGGCTGGATGCGGCGCAGCGTCTCCCGTTCATCGCTGATAATCCGGTTCTTGTGCTCCGGCAGCATCATCCGGCTGCTCTCCCATAATCCGTTACCTTCCAGCTTCTTACCCATTGCCTGGCCTCCTTCGGTTCAATTAATAATTCCACATAACACGAACGTATGTTTGTATTATATCCATAGTCAAGTCCTTTAATCAATATGAAAAAAATGACAATCCGCACGCAAAAAAGCGCCCACAGCTGTGCTGTGCAGCGCCTTTTATCGTCATCCCCAGGCATAGGGGCAGGGTATCTTATGGTTTAACATTTTCCAAATCTGTTCCGGTTACCACCTTGGAATCAGCGGCTGCCTTCGGGTCAGCATCCTTGTCCGGCTCCAAAAGTCCAGTAGCCACTCTGGCTTCGTTGAGCTTAGAGATTCCGTACAGCATCGCGAGATCTGCATTCTGATTAAGCTCGTTGAATTCGTCGGCGGACACATCAGCAGAATCGGCACCTTTTGAAGCTTTTTCTTTTAAAGAATAGGCACTTTGAAAAGCAATCTGAGCCTCATCCAGCAGCTTCTTAACTTTCTCCGGCAGACGGTCGGAGATTTCAACCTTTTTCGCCTGAGATGAGATATCAGTAGCCGTATCCTTGAACTGAGCAATGGCTTTCTCCATTTCTTTGGATGTAGCTGTCCCAGCCGAGTACGCGGCGATCGTCTTGTTGAATTGCTCCCGCGACGATTTTCCTAATTGTTCAATTTTGGACATTTCATTGTAATAATTTTGCACAGATTCCTGCACTTCTTCCTCCGACAGCGCCGCGGTTGAAGCAGAATCATTATAGCTGCAGGCTGAGAGCGTTAGAACCAGCCCAATCAACCCTATTAGCCAAGCTCGTTTCATCGTTTACATTCCCCCCACATAACAGAATAATGTCGGTTATTGTAAAGTGCAAATGAAATTAATGTAAATCGGGGGAAAATGCAAAAAAAATACATCATAGCTATGTGTGCAACCAATGACCGGATAAGGCAGTATAATAATAAATATAACAAATGTTTATGGGGAGAGGAGGTTCATTCGATGCCTTATTGTACAGCCTGTGGAACAGAATATAAGCAGGCCGCTAAATTTTGCGGAGAATGTGGGACCGCGCTGAACGGAGGAGCTTCACCGACAGCCGAGCGCACGCTGCGAGACCTGACGCCTGCTCAGGAAATCAAGCTATGGGAAGGAAAGCCGGCGGGCATATCCGACCGACTGAAGGGTCTTGTGGGCCTTAATACGACTACTTATACGATTACAAGCCAGAGAATTATAGTAAAGACAGGCCTGATCGGTAAAAATGTCGAAGAGATTGAACTGCTCCGAATTCGTGACCTGGGAGTATCCCAATCCATTCTGGATCGCATGCTCGGTATCGGGACACTGACAATCTTTTCCGATGATGCTTCATCGCCCGAGCTGTGGTTCCGCAAGATCCATGGTGCCCATACTGTCAAGGATGCGCTGCGCAAAGCAGTACGTGATGAAAAGACTGTTAATAACATTAGCTATCGCGAACAGATTTGACCTTATACGCCTTTGTTGCAGATCAAACAGCCCCGGATCATTTCCGGGGCTGTTACCTCGTTGACTTCTATATAGAGAATTCCACATAGCCCTGCGTTAAGGAAGAAAGAATGCCGCCGCCGGGATGACCTCCTTGACCTGACTGGGACTCTCCCACATCAGCACGGCCCGCGCATCACCCTGATTCTCATAGAACTCCACTTTGATGTCATGCAGCTTGCCAGCGATCAGATTAACAATACCTTTTCGCTCCTGTCCACTCTGCTTGATCCAGCTGTCAATAACCAGCTGTCCGTCAATCCAGATTCGAATGCCATCATCGGATGAAGAGTACACCGTGTAACCCTCACTATAAGTCGCACTGAGCCTTCCGTTCCAGCGTACAGAGAAGAAGTCCACACCGATTGCCGGGTCCGGCGAGCCTTGTCTCCAGACAAAGTTAATATTGGCATCCGTCCGTACTAAAGCTGGCATTCCGCTAAGAAGCATATTATTAAAATACTCTCCCCGCAGACCACTGACAGGGACTGGCGGACTACCCTCAGGCTTGGAAGCCTGAACTGCAAGTGCCTTCGTATATTCACTCCTGTTGATGGTGAAGCTGGCATTCATAAAATCCTTGATAGCCGACTCCGTATTGCTCTCATAAAGAAGCTTGCCCCAGGTCATCAGGTAAGACCACCTGCGCTGTGACTTGGCAAGTAGTGCAGGTGACGGAAGCTTGCCATTCTCCCCAATAGCAATCAGCTTGCCCCGCCCAAGATCCCACAGCCGATTATGAAACTCATCCTTAAATTCACTGTTATAGATATCGAGTGCCAGAATATCCACCCTCGCCCCGCCGGGGTAATAAGCTTCTTGCGCTTCAACTCCATCACCGTCTGCATTTGGGCTCCACACCCATAGTATATTGTTCAACTTATGAGTCTTCGTGAAATGATCGAACATCAAATTCCAAAGTGTGATGAACTTGCTCTTGCGCCCCCACCAGAACCAACCGCCGTTCATCTCGTGATATGGCCTCCATAACACAGGAACACCAGCATCCGCTAACTTGCGCAAAGACAAAGCAACGTCATCGAGATCGGCAAGCAGTGCAGCATTCTGGGGAGTGCCGGGCGTTACGTATTTATCGAATTCTGCATTACTCAGATTCATAGATACATTAGACCAGGCCGGGGCTGTTCCAGGCAGATGAGCGTGATAGGTCAGGGCTACAATCCCTCCGGACTGGTACCAGCGGATTGCACTGGCGACTACCCCGCCTCTTTGGCTGCGGATCAGTTCTGGCGTCTGGTTGTTGATGGCTCCCAGTTCGTAACCATGGAGCCCGGCATATTGTCCCCCAGTCGTCTTCAGCTTATTGCTGAATTCATCGGGACTTTCGAGATAATCATGCTGTCCGTTAATAATCCCCGTGCCTTGTAAAGCATATAACGTCCTCAGAAGATTTCGGGCAGGAACCGTCAAATTCGGATTGGCCGGGGTCATGACCCAATTCCTGAACGCCGTCTGCCACTGCACATCGTTTACCAGCCGTGATGCAGAATCTAACAGCTGCCAAAGTACCCCTTGTTCCATTAGCCCTCACCACCCTTGTACTTTTGGTACATAGTATGAAAAGGCCCTGTACACGGACGCGGCTAATCTACAGGACAGAGAGCCTGTCTTTAGAATCTGCTGTTTCTCTGCTCGATTTTATCAGCGATATACAAATCCAGGCGCTATAATTGGAAATACGCTATACTGATTGAAGCGCAGAAAAAGGAGGAGCAGAAGTGAAGTTACGTAAATTAATCGGCAGTCTCATCATTGTTGCGCTGCTAGCTCTGGGTTCTTACTGGTATGAAGAGGACGGACAGTTCCCGCCATCATCCCCATCCGATTCTGAAATTGTCCAGCTGGTCTTTCCCTCGGATCGTTATCCGGAGACAGCTAAGCACATCCAGGATGCCATTGCAAAGGGTGAGTCCGCCATATGCACAATCGATCGTGAGCAAGCAGAGAACAACCGCCGCCTCTCTCTAAAGGGCGTCCCTACCAAGAAGGGCTATGACCGCGACGAATGGCCAATGGCGATGTGCAAGGAAGGCGGAGAAGGCGCAGATATTGAATACATATCGCCAAGCGACAACCGCGGCGCCGGAAGTTGGGTTGGCAATCAGCTAGAAGGATATGCGGACGGTGTTCGCGTGGAGTTCATGTTCCAATAATGACAGAACCGGCCCCGGATAACCTCCGGGGCCTTATTATGTAAAGGTGTCCACAATATTCGCCATCCACACCCACCTGAATGTGCCATTGTTCAACTCTAACTTGATTTGCAGCGGTTTGACGTTCATAATCCGCACAATTCCACTTAGTTTTTCAGTGCCAAACGGGTCCCAAGTATACATAGAAATCCTGCACCCGTTCTGAAACGAATAAAAAATATCTTCCATTATCGCCTTGCATTGAGCCACCGTTAATTCAGGCTTACCGCGGTACTCCATATCTCTGCACTCCACCTCTAGTCGCTCCAGTAAGCCCTTCATCCAAAATTCCTGACTTGCTGCTATGCCGAAATTCCCAATATTGCTGGTCATGATGTCTGTCCCCCTGCCGAAATTTAACGATTGATTTTATTATATGCGAACAAATGTTCTTGATGCAATGTTTAAAATCCTCTATTTCAGTTTAAAATAGAATGGAATTTTATCCATAAACGGAGAGCCAGGTGTTCTATATTTGTTATCGCGGAAGAAGACTATACGGACCCATGTCTGAAACCGAGGCCTTGCAGGAATGGTTTACCTTATCGGGAACGATCAAAGAATTGTACATTGTCGAAGTGGATCCGAATACCGGAAGAATCAAACGCCAAATTGGGCCTGCGCGCAGAAAAAAGAAATAACCCCCGCCCGGCTAAGGCCAGGGGGGGACAGTACGATAAAGCTATCCTAGAACAAACAGGCTTTAGTGATGATAACCAACAGAATGAAGAGAACCAGAATAGCACCTGTAGAAGTAAAAGGACTTACACACGGAGCGACAACCGGAGCTTCATTTACCGGACTAACATTTCCACAACCGCAACCATATCCTGCACCCATTTAAATTTCCTCCTTAGAATGATGAATATTGAATACAGCTCAGAATATGTGAAATTCCGCCTTGAGGTATGGGCCAACAGGTAAAGAAATGCGTGACAATTATATCAAGGCCTTGACTGAGCTATTTTTGTGTACCCTGCCTGCTTATAAAAAAGAATATCCTTGTCGATATAGCTTATAGAGGGAGGTGCGACATGGATATTGCAGCATTATCTACTTCAATGAGCCAGGCATCCCTGGCCCAGGCTGTGGGTATACAGGTATTAAGCATTGCTAAGGACCAGGCAGAAACTCAGAGCCAGAATCTGGTGCAGATGCTTGAACAAAGCGTTCATCCTAGCTTAGGAAAAACACTTGATATTCGCGTCTGATTGTTTTATGCTAATCTAACAAGAACATTAGTTCCCTTTTTTAAAAGTATTTCAAAAGACACCAGGCGGAAAGCAGACATCTGCTTTCTCCGCCTCTCTGTATTTCACAAGCCCTCCGGGCTTTTCTTTTACTTTTAAATACGAACATACGATCCTATAACGAGGTGGATGAAGTGAAATCATATTATCAAATGACTGTTTTGGAGAAATGGACCGAGGATCTATACAACAGACTCCAAATAAAGCAGCCTTCCCAAATCTCCATCGAGTATATTTCAGAACGCTTGAATATCTGGGTCCATTATCTCGATGTGAGAAGCAAGGCGGTGGAGGCATCTGCCGGGATGTACAGCATGTTCATTGATAATCGTCTGCCATCAAGCATGCAGCGCCTGGAATTTCTTCACGCCCTCTGCCACCTGCTGCGCCATTCCGGGAAGCGTACGCTGATGCCCGAAATCTTCACTCAAGATCAGGAGGATGAATCCGACCGCTTCATTCTGTATGCCTCCATGCCCTACTCCATGATCTCGCGCATGCCATTGCCGGAGCAGCGTGGAGAGGCGATTCGTTACCTGTCAGCTATGTTTCAAGTCCCGAACGAATTGGCTGTCCAGCGGATTGATCAGATACAAAGACGCATATTTCAAGGTCAACTGCTTGCGGTAATGTCCCCAGCAAATTAATTCCAATGATATTCAGTCCGGCTCGCGGGGATAATAGCGATAACACAATCGCCAAGCTATTAACCGCCCACCCGCGTTACATGGTGGAATGATCTCATTGGAGGGAGCTTATGGAAGCCACTAAAGTCATTGCCTTATTATTGACCCATCCCGAATACAATGTTGATGCAGTACACCCCGAAATGCCTGATTTTGTCGGAATCGAAACGATTGAAGTGGACCACGAGACTCAGACCTTCTCCATCCTGCTGCAAGAACCCAAGGAAGATGATATAGTTCTATAATCATACGCTCCGCTAGGTTTATCGACCAGCGGAGCATGTATGATTCATGTGGCCCTAAGATCCATAAGACCTGTATGTGCATGAAACGCCTCCTGCTAACGGTTGTTATACCAATCATAATATGGGTATAATTGACACAGACTAATTTATGGAGGCAATTTAATGAATAAAGGAGTACGTCAGAACTTGCAAGCTGCAGTGGCAAAGAACGAACGTATTAACCTCGTTTTATTGAATGGCGGGAATCTAAAGGGAACAGCCGAAGCCTTGACCTACCGAATGATCAAGATACAGACGGAGGAAGAATCACTCTGGGTTCCGATTACGGAGATCGAGAGCGTGTCCCATACATTGCAACACAATATAACCGGTACCCCGGTGGACCAGGAAGCCAGCAGAGAGAAAGACAGTCAAATCACAATCAGCCGCATCCAAGAGGCAATAGCCCAAGAGAATAACCCCATACAGCTGAGAGCCTTGGCAGAGCTTCTAATCACGTATTTGGACAAGAAGATCTACGATTAACTGTTTTACCGACAAACTCTGTAAGCAGACATCATACAATATCTATCCTACTCATACATAGGCCTGACTACATCAAAGCACCTCGCCTTGTTGGCAAGGTGCTTATTTTGCGGCTTTTCACAAGCCTCTCCATTACTACTTGGCTATCGCTCTTAAAACACCCGTCAGCCGCTTGATTCCCTCTGTCCCGGCCCAGCTCCCGGCACTCGCCAAAATCACGTTATGAAACAACTTCATAGCTATGGAATACGCCATCGTTCCGATCACGATCTCCATGACAATAAACCGCAGGATATCCCGAGAGGTTATAATATATACCTTAAACTCCTGATTATGCAGCATGGGCTCACCATCCACCTCTATAGCGTTTATGTAACCCATATGCTTTCACCAGTTTGTCTGATTCCTTTAAAAAACAAAGCAGATATCACTAGGTTAAAGTATTTTTACCTTATTCCCGAATAAGTAATATCAATATTCTCCCAGAATTATAGTAATATTTACCTAGTTCTGATAGACTATATCTAAATATCATACAATTCAGGAGGATTTTTGTCGTGAAAAAAGTATTACTCCCACTGTTCCTTTCGATAATTCTGTTACTTACACCCGCACTAGCCAGTGCCCATCCGGGTCGAACCGATTCAAAAGGTGGTCATTATTGCCGCACAAACTGCGAGAAGTGGGGATTGAAAAAGGGAGAATACCACTATCACAACAGTGGAACCAAAAAGAAAAATCACTGATTTTACATAACTCTGGCACCTCAATGTTTGAAATCAATTGAGCTGCCAGAGTAACCTAAAGAACTTCAGGATCCATAAGCTGTACTCTAAATTCCCCAGGTTTAACCATCGTATGGAATCTAAGCCTCTGAGTCGAAGTAAGATATGAATATTCCTCTTCCCCAACTTCTGCTGGGTTACCCAAAGCACTCATGCTTTGATCCTGGGTCCATTGATCAAATTCTCCCAGGTCAAGATAATCAATTGTATCTATTACATACTCGACAGTCAGTTTCAAATTATCCTTTAAATTCCATATCGCAACTTTAGAGTCCACTTCAAATGAATCATCGGGGTTACCAAGGAGTTTAATCGCTTCTTTAATATTCATCCCTAAAGTTATCCCATGGATATAGAATTTATTACTTTTTTTTACAATCTTCAAAGGACTCACAATTTGATGATCTTGAACCAAAGAATCAATCTTCTCCTGATTAACATCAGGAATAAAGTTTCCCTCAAACAAATCATTGGCAGCCTGAATTAACACAAACAGCGCTTGCTTTTCTCCTAAATCACTGCTCTCAGTTACTTTCTTTTTCAAAGACGGTATGTAATTATTTTTATAATATTCACTGTATTTATTACTAACCAACACTAGATCTTCCTTGTTTACATCGAATTCATATACATCATCCCAATAGGGCATTTGAGCATTACTAAGATTGTCCACATCTATTCGATATGAAATCACAAACTCATTTACACCATCGTGGTCTATATCAACACTTTTAGGTTCAAAGATGTCGCTGATTAATTTAGTTTTAACAACACCTTCTTTACGGTACTCTACTTCAAATTCTCCCCGACCATTGTTTCCACCGTTTGACACAAAAGAAGTATGGATAACCTCTTCAACTAAATCCGCCTTTAGCGAGTCTTCGACTAATTGCTTTTCCGGTTCTGGTTCTTTTTCTGCTTCTACCACGGGTATAGTTTCAAATGTTACCTTATTGTTATTCTCATCCGTTGAAGCTTGATGATTCTTTATTGAAAAAGTAAACTTAGTCAAAAATCCGAAACTGATTACAGCTGTTACAAGAAGAATTGCGGCAATGTAAGATGAATTTTTGATAATTCTTTTCTGCTTTTCTTTGTTTCTTTTTAATTGTTGCTCATTTTTCTCACGTTCTTCCATCTGCTTTTTTGCCTTTTCTTCTTCAAAAACCCTCAAATTCCGGATTATTGTCTCCTCTTCTTTATAATCAGTCAGAACATTCTCTTTGTTTCTTCTGCATCTTTTACAAGTTAGGTGATCGCCAACATTCAATCTTCCGCAAATACATATCCATCTCTCATCAAACTCGTTAGCCAAATATTTAGCATCATCCCCAGCTCTCGCTTGTACGAATGCCAATAGCTTGGGATCCCCTACCTTTACTAGTTCAATCTTTTCCGATGAAGAGGTATCGTTGTTCCACATTGAATTATCGTCAAACAGGATTTTCACAATATCCACTTCTATTTTTCTGGTGTTTTGATCCACTGCCAGCTCTAACTTTTTGTCCGTGAATTGTCTTAAGCTCGGAGGTAAACCATCTTTAAATTCAATCTTACATTCAAATGTGTTCCGCTCATCCTCAACTGGATCACCGAATTGGTCATAGCAGTAAATAATAATTTTTAGTCCTTTTACGGTACGGGAAGACAAGTTGTTAAACATTAATGAACAGTAAATCTTTCCTGTGCTTCTACTCTCATATAATTCATAATCAAGACATTCAACAGGACATTCGATATTTACTAACATTCCATTCCCCCGCTTAATCGCTTAATAAACGTAGATCGTCTTCTTCTGGCTCTTTTCCTAATTTTGAATTAATTTTATGTAATTGCTCTATAATCTCGGATATACCGATGAAAAACATCCCCGACACAAAACCAGCAGCCCAATACAACAGAGTGACAGACCATATTTGTTCATATGTGTCACTATAGAGTCCAACATTTTCTCTCCCAAATACCAAACCTAGAATAAATCCTGCTGCGATGTTAATAATCCCCATCCAAGTTATTACACCAGAAATTTTATTTTCCCTTTCCAACAACCTGATCACCACCTTCCCAATAGTTATATATTACCATATGAAAAATAGGTATCTATACTTCTCTGCGGAAAATCATCAGCCGACCGCTCTAACGAAGAACTGTTCACTACCAAAATGGCTGCGCGATGCTACAGATAAGGGGGTATAACCTTACTCGAAAGATGCCCTTTACATATATCATTCTTAGTAAAATGCATAGATTACCATCCCTTTATCTGATAGAATCAATTTTAAATAATTATCAGATTTAGGGGGAAGAATGATTGGAAAAGTCGATTTTTAAAAAGTGGTGGTTTTGGTTACTGGTGATAATTATTTTTGGAGTGAAGTGGTGGCTTTGCTTACTGGTGGTACTTGTTTTTGGAGTTATGGGTAATATGGGTGGAAATAAGAAGGTCGCTGAGTCCACACTGTCAGCTACAACTACCGTAGAACCTACAGAAGATCCAACGCCAGCTCCCCACAGTGGAGATAACAGAAGCTCCTACTGAAAAGCTCCCCCAGCATCAACTGCCGCTCCTGACAAAAAAACTGCACAAGATTGAAAGTCAGAGATAGGCCTTTGATTGTTATCAAAACACAAAATATACATATTACGGTGCCCCACGAACCTCAATGGTCCGCGGGGCTTTGTTAATCTTTTAGGATCTGCAGTTTTGGAATATTATTAGCAGCTTTAAGTTCTATAGTTATTTTGTAGTATTCCTGCCTTCCCACACTCAAGCATATTCGCTCCGCTAAGTGTATAAACAGCAAAAAACCCTTACAACGTAAGGGTTTTGGCGAAGTGGGCCCTGAGGGACTCGAACCCCCGACCAATCGGTTATGAGCCGACCGCTCTAACCAACTGAGCTAAGGGCCCGGATCTAAAATATCCGTATTTAGGAGTGCTGAGGATGAATAAAATTGGTTGCGGGGGCAGGATTTGAACCTGCGGCCTTCGGGTTATGAGCCCGACGAGCTACCGGGCTGCTCCACCCCGCGTCAGTCATTAAATTCAAACAGCGACAATAATTAATATACATTACATGATGCCTCTAAGTCAAGAGAATTTAGAAAAACTTCTCAAGGGAGGAAACGTACCCCGTACTTTCCCTTACGGGAACGGTAAATTTCCACGAAACGTGGATCATGATAGCCATAAATCCATCCGTCCTGCTCTAATCGCTTGGCTAGACATCCGGCTTGAAATCGGGTCCGGAACAACTTGGCGAAGTATATCCAGTTCATGCTGTATTCGGCTCCTTTGTCGGCAAAATAATGGGATTCCTTCATGAGCTTATCATACCCAGTTTTCATAAAATAAGCCGCCGAAACTCCCGGCGGCTTTGGACCTTTTATTTGGAATAAATAGTGATTAATTCCTCACAGCACCTTGTGACATCCAGCCATCCTCCAGATCAAAGGTGGACGCCGGGGATTTTTTCAGCTTCTCAAGCATCTTATTACCCTGGGATTCCCAGGTCTTCAGTGCTCGATCCACAGATTGGCGGCCGTTATACACTTCGATGAACAACTGACGGCCGGCATCGCTGATTTGGGTAATTCCCGGCTTCTGCGCCTCCAGTTGATCCATAGCGGGATCACCAGCAGGCAGTGGTTTCTGTGTATAAAAAGGCTGCAAATCCAGACCCGGCTGACTGGAAGTAATGTAGTCTGTGCGGGACGTCAGTTCGTAGTTGTTATGGGCTTTGATTTTCGCCACCTCGTTGCTGTTAACGAACTTAATCAGGTCCCAGGCATCCTCTGGATCGGGCGCATTAGCACTGATCGCCATCATATTTCCCAGCCAAGTGCCGGATGACACCCCCGGCTTCTCCGCATGCGAAGGTACATTCACAATGCCCCAATCCGCCAGCTTGTAGTTAGGGATTTTGGAGGCATTTCGCTCAATATCCGCCAATTCTTTCACATAGCCGTACTCCCCGATAACCATGGCAGCCTTACCTGTCGCGAATAGATCTCCCTGAAGCGGGTTGAAGCCATTGCTCTCGGGACTACCGACATCGCTGACAAACCCGGGAATAATCCCCTTATGCACAAGTTCACTATAGGTTGTCCATGCTTTTTTCCATGGTTGACTGTTGACAGTCATCTTCTCGCCTTTGTTATCGTACATGGTCAGCTGAAGCGGCGATATATAGGTCAGCATGTCCCAGAATGGATCGCTGGAATAACGGCTCATGGAGAATCCGTAGACACGGCTATCTGGATGACCCGACACTTTGGCCATTTTGGAAGCATTGACAACCTTCGTCGCCAGTGTGAAGACTTCATCCCAGGTCATTCCATTCGTTGGATAAGGTAGACCTGCCTTGTCAAAAATAGCTTTGTTATAATACAAAGCACTGGAATTAAAGGTCGGTGCCAGAGCGTACAGACTGCCGTTACCCAGCTCGCGGATACCATCCAGCATCGTCGGCGCCATATTGCTAATATCATAATGGTCACGATCAATCAGCGGCTGAAGCGGCTTGAGCATGTTGTGGTCTCTCAGGCTCTTGATGAGCGTGCTGTCCCCGACAATAACATCCACAGGCTTGTCTCCGCCCATGAGCTTACGAATGCTCTCCAGGTTGTCTCCTGCGGGTGCTTGCGGGCCAGGATTGAAACGGGTGTCACTACTGTTTATAGCTGGCACAATCTCAAGCTTGACCTCTGGATGCTTCAATTCATACAGATCCGTAAATTGTTGGCGAAAATAGGTATCCTCTTCTCCGCTCCACAAGCTACCGATCCGCAGCACACGTTCTTTCTGCTGAGCATGGCCTTGCCCTGATTCTGCCCACGCTGTATGTAAGTTCGATGACGCCAATGGCAGCAGCAATGCCGCGCTAAGACCAAGACTCACCCGGCGGATTGCCTTTCGTTTCTTGTCAGTTGTATTCCTATTAAATTTCACTATATATCCCTCCTGAACATACTAAACATTAGATCATGAACGCCTGGTTACTGGAGTAATCATCCATTCCTTCTTTATGTATTATATAGGTTTATAGCATTGTGAAAGTTACAGCAAATTTAAAGTTAAACAACGAATCTTTCATCGAATTCCCTTATATTGGAATAATTAGAACGGCTTCTCCGTCCGCTAAGGGACGGTATCCGTTTCAGCGATATATATATTAAAAAAAGTCCCTGCGCGCCAAGGCGAGGGACTGTAAAACATCATTTATACTCCAAATGCCGCAGGATCTTTTCTCCAGGAGTGCAGAAGATCTACATCACTTGCAGCAATTTTACTCTGCGACAGTGCAACATCAATCAACGTGGTGTAATTGGACAGGCTCAGCAGCGGAATCTCTGCATCAGCGAATGCTTGTGTAGCCCGATCTAGCTCATAGCTGAAAATAGCCAGTACCGCCAGTGGCACGCCACCGGCCTCCTGAACCGCCTGAGCGGCCTTAATGGAGCTGCCCCCAGTGGAGATCAGGTCCTCAATAACGATCACCTTCTGCCCTGGAGCAATCAGGCCCTCAATCTGGTTCTGCTTGCCATGACCCTTAGCTTTATCACGGATATATGCCATAGGCAGATTCAGCTTGTCAGCTACCCAAGCCGCATGCGGGATACCCGCTGTTGCTGTTCCGGCAATCACTTCAGCATCCGGGTAACGGCTCTTAATCAGCTCGGCAAATGCATCGGCGATATAGTTACGGACCTCTGGATACGATAAAGTCAGACGGTTATCACAGTAGATGGGCGACTTAATACCGGAAGTCCAGGTAAAAGGCTCTTGCGGACGCAGGTTTACCGCCCCGATCTCCAGCAAATACGAAGCGACTTGTTCACTTTTATTCGAAAATTGGCTCACGCTTGAATCATCTCCTCAATAATGGTTAGTGCCGCTTGACGCGGATCGGATGCTGCCGTAATCGGTCGGCCGATGACGAGATAGTGGCTGCCCTGCCGGATCGCTTGTCCCGGTGTCAGGACTCTCGTCTGGTCATCCATCGATGAGCCGGCTGGCCGGATGCCAGGGGTCACTGTGCGAAAATCCGGGCCACAGGCGGACGCAATGGCCGCCGACTCCTGCGGGGAGGCTACAACGCCATCCAGGCCTGCTTCCGCAGCCAGCTTGGCATACCGAACCACCGTGTCATCTACATTGCCCGGGACTCCAATCTCCCCGTTCATGACTTCCTGACTCGTACTGGTCAGCTGGGTTACCGCAATAATCACCGGCATATTAAGCTCCGGATTAGCGCTAACCGCAGCAGCTGCGCCCTCACGGGCAGCAGCCATCATAGCCTTGCCGCCTCCGGCATGCACGTTGAACATATCAGCACCCAGCCTTGTAATGCTGCCTGCTCCGCCTTTTACCGTGTTCGGGATATCATGCATTTTGACATCCAGGAATACAGAGTAGCCTCGTTCTTTCAGCTCCCGTACGAACTCCGGCCCAGCCGCATAGAACAACTGCATGCCTACTTTCATATAGCATGGGATGCCTTCCAGCTTCTCCATGAGCAGTCTTGCACTCGCTACATCCGGGTAATCCAGGGCAATCATCAGCCGCTTAGCCATGTCTGACCATGCAGCATCGAGATCTGTCTTCACCTCTTGTTCTTTTTCGTAAGCCATAACCACCGCTCCTATCCAGTTTCACCTTGTCCACGAGGACCTCATTCATCTTATTCATGGCCCGGTCATGGCGGGACGGTCTGCGAATCATCCGCAAACCGTCCCTGTAGCATGTTCAATGCTGTCTATTCAGTTCTTTATTGACCGACAAATGCAGGCATGGACTGCGACGAGAAGTTGATTGTCTGCAGCATTCTCAGCAGCGCCGCTACGGTGTCGAGGGAGGTCATGCATACTACGCCATTCTCTACCGCTTCACGGCGGATACGGAATCCGTCACGCTCTGGTGTTTTACCCTTAGTCAGGGTGTTGAAGACAAAGTTCGCTTGTCCGCTGCGGATCAAGTCGACGATGTTCGGCTCGCCTTCGCCCAGCTTGTTCACGTTCATCACGTTCAGGCCAGCATCTTCAAGTGCGATTGCCGTACCGCCTGTAGCAATGATTTTGTAACCCATCGCATGGAAGCCCTTCATCAGTTCAACCGCTTCAGCTTTGTCCTTGTCAGCCACCGTCACGATAATGGCTCCCGTAGCCGGGATCTTCATACCCGCTCCGATGAGACCTTTATACAGCGCTTTGGCATACAGCTTGTCGCGGCCCATAACTTCACCGGTGGATTTCATTTCCGGCCCCAGTGTAGGCTCTACGCGGCGCAGCTTGGCAAAGGAGAACACCGGCACTTTAACCGATACATAATCGCTTTCCGGCCATAGTCCTTCTTGGTAGCCGTCTTCCTTGAGCTTGCCGCCAAGGATAACTTTAGTCGCCAGGTGGGCCATAGGAATCCCGGTCACCTTGCTCAGGAACGGAACCGTACGCGAGGAGCGCGGGTTAACCTCGATAACATAGACTTCATTTTTATAGATAACGAACTGGATGTTGACCAGACCAATGGTCTTCAGTTCCTTGGCAATCTTGATTGTAATTTCGGAAATCTTCTGCTTCAGACCTTCATCCAGATATTGCGGCGGATAGACGGCGATAGAGTCACCGGAGTGAACCCCTGCCCGTTCCACATGCTCCATAATGCCCGGAATGACTACAGTCTCTCCGTCGCAGATGGCGTCTACCTCAACCTCTTTACCCAGCATGTAACGGTCAATCAGTACCGGATGCTCTGGATTCACCTTGACAGCTTCGACCATGTAGCTCAGCAGTTCAGTGTCGTTGTAGACAATCTCCATCGCGCGTCCGCCAAGTACGTAAGACGGGCGAACCAATACCGGATACCCCAGCGACTGTGCGGTTTCAACCGCTTGATCGACAGTCGTAACCGTCTTACCCTTCGGCTGTGCAATATCAAGACGGGAGAGCAATGCTTCGAACTTCTTGCGGTTCTCGGCTTCGTCGATGCTTTCCAGACTTGTTCCGAGAATATTCACCCCGGCAGCACTCAGCGGTGCCGCAAGGTTGATCGCGGTCTGTCCACCGAACTGAACGATTACCCCAATCGGGTTCTCCTGCTCTACTACGTTCATTACATCTTCAAAGAACAGTGGTTCAAAATACAACCGGTCCGATGTGTTGAAGTCTGTAGATACAGTCTCCGGATTGTTATTGATAATTACAGCTTCATAACCAGCCTTCTGAATCGCCCATACCGCGTGTACAGTAGAGTAGTCGAATTCAATCCCCTGTCCGATACGGATCGGACCAGAGCCGAGCACGATTACCTTCTGCTTGTCAGAAGGTGTCACTTCATTCTCAGTCTCATAGGTAGAGTAGTAGTAAGGTGTGGAAGCCTCAAACTCAGCCGCACAAGTATCTACCATCTTGAACACTGGCTTCAGCCCCTGGCTGAGACGCAATGCCCGCACCTCGGATTCCTTCGTTTGCTTGCCGTTAGGGTCACCTTCAGCACGGATCTCGGCGATAGCCAGGTCAGTGAAGCCAAAACGCTTAGCTTCATACAACGTTTCTGCGGTCAGGCTTTCTTCCCCGCGAATAACGCTCTCGAAGTTCACCAAACCTTCGATCTTGGAGAGGAACCACCAGTCAACGTTAGTGATATCCTGAACCTCTTGCAATCCGTAGCCGCGGCGGAATGCCTCGGCGATCAGGAACAGACGCTCATCATCGGCTTTTGCCAACCGATCTCTCAGAACCTGTTCTTCGAGCTTCTCTGCCCCTGGCAGACGGAAGCGGTGAACGCCGATTTCAAGGGAACGAACCGCTTTATGAATGGACTCTTCGAAAGTACGGCCGATGGCCATAACCTCTCCGGTCGCTTTCATCTGCGTGCCCAGCTTGCGGTTAGCCGACGTGAACTTGTCGAACGGCCAGCGCGGGATTTTGCTCACGATATAGTCAAGGGTAGGCTCGAAGCAGGCATAAGTCTGTCCGGTTACCGGGTTGACGATTTCATCCAGCGTGTAGCCAAGGGCAATCTTGGCAGCCATCTTCGCAATCGGATAGCCGGTTGCCTTGGAAGCCAGCGCCGAGGAGCGGCTAACACGCGGGTTCACTTCAATGACATAGTATTGATAGCTTTGCGGATCAAGCGCGAACTGTACGTTACAGCCGCCTTCGATGTTCAGCGCACGGATAATTTTGAGCGACGCGCTGCGCAGCATTTGGTACTCACGGTCAGACAGCGTCTGGCTCGGCGCCACAACGATACTGTCCCCGGTATGTACACCCACCGGATCAAAGTTCTCCATGTTGCAGACCACGATACAGTTATCGTTGGCATCGCGCATAACTTCATATTCGACTTCCTTCATGCCGGCGATGCTCTTCTCAACCAGACATTGTCCGATCGGGCTGTAACGGATACCTGCCTTAACCGTCTCACGCAGTTCCTCTTCGTTATCACAGATACCGCCGCCTGTACCACCCAAAGTGTACGCAGGACGGACAATCAGCGGATAGCCGATCTCATCAGCGAAGCTCAGAGCTTCTTCCAGTGTAGTGATGATTGTGCTCTCTGGAACTGGCTGATCCAATTCGCGCATCAGTTCGCGGAACAAATCGCGGTCCTCAGCTTTTTCGATGGAGTGAAGCTGCGTTCCGAGCAACTTCACATTCTCTTGCTCCAGAACGCCTGCACGGGCCAGTTCTACAGCCATATTCAAACCGGTCTGTCCGCCGAGTGTTGGCAGCAAGCCGTCCGGACGTTCTTGGCGGATAATGCCGGTGACGAATTCAAGGGTGATAGGTTCAATATAGACTTTGTCGGCCATATTGGTATCGGTCATGATGGTCGCCGGGTTGCTGTTGATCAGCACTACCTCAACGCCTTCTTCTTTCAGAGCTTGGCAAGCTTGAGTTCCTGCATAGTCGAACTCGGCTGCTTGGCCAATGACGATCGGACCGGAGCCGATCACCAGTATCTTTTTAAGTTTATCATTCTTAGGCATGTTATCTTGCTCCTTTCACGGCTTCAAGCTGGGGCGCCCACTGCTGCGCCGTGATTCTGGCGTTGGCTGCAAGCTGCGCCTGACGAGTGCTTACAGGCTTGCTCGCTTTATGCTCTGCAATCATCTGCAGGAAACGGTCAAACAAATAGCTGCTGTCATGCGGTCCCGGCGCTGCTTCTGGGTGATACTGCACCGAGAAGGCAGGGTAACGGGTATGTTTTAGTCCTTCGACTGTCTTATCGTTATTGTTGATATGTGTAACTTCCAGCTCTGTACTCTTGATGGAGTCTTCATTAACGGTGTAGCCATGGTTCTGTGAAGTGATGAAGCAACGTCCGCTCTCCAGTTCCTTAACCGGGTGATTCCCGCCGCGGTGACCGAACTTCAGCTTCTCTGTATCCGCTCCACAAGCCAGGGCAAACAATTGGTGACCCAGGCAGATGCCGAAGATCGGATATTCGCCAAGCAGCTCAGAGATTGTTTGTACCGCGTAAGGTACATCCTTAGGGTCCCCAGGGCCGTTGGACAACTGAATGCCATCCGGGTTCAGGCGGCGAATCTCATCTGCTGTCACATCATGCGGTACGACTACAACGTCACATCCGCGGTTGTTAAGCTCGCGCAGAATTCCTGTCTTAGCACCGTAATCAACGAGTACGATTCTTTCCTTGTTGCCAGGACTAATGTAAGTGTTCGGTGTAGAGGTGCGCGCTACCTGATTGCGCAATTCCTCTATACTGGTGTCACCCATCATTTCCTGCAGTTCTTCTACCCGTTTGTTGGACGTGGTCAGGATTGCTTTCATCGTTCCGTAGTGGCGAATGATGCGGGTCAGCATCCGGGTGTCAATCCCGCTGATACCGGGAATGCCATATTCCTTCAGCAGATCGTCTACACTGTATTCTGCGCGCCAGTTACTTGGCACCGTCTCATGACGACGCACCACAAATCCGTGTACGAACGGACGTGCCGATTCGAAATCATCGCGGGTGATGCCGTAGTTTCCGATCAACGGATAGGTCATGGTAACGATCTGACCGCAGTAAGAAGGATCCGACAGTACCTCTTGATATCCTGTAATTCCTGTGTTAAATACAACCTCGCCTGTCTTCTCGCCCTCGGCACCAAATGCGGTACCTGTAAACAGCGTGCCATCCTGCAGCAACAATCTTGCCTGCATTCCCTTCCACTCCTTCTTGTTGTTTCTATTATAAAAGTTCGTTAGTTAGTTTGTCTCATTCCAGACCAGCTTGCCATCCACCCAGGTACTTACCGGCCAACCTTTAAGCTTCCAACCGGTAAAAGGAGTATTCCGACCCTTAGTCGCAAAATCCGCCGGGTTCACTTCCTTCTCCTGCTCCAGATCAATCAGTGTCAAGTCTGCAGGCGCTCCGGCCTCCAAAACCCCGGTGTTCAACCGGAATACGCGAGCCGGATCAGCGGTCATCCGCTGGACCAGCAGGGACAAGTCCCATTTGCCTGTGTCTACAAAAGCCGTGTAGAGCAGCGGGAATGCTGTCTCAAAGCCTACGATACCGAATGGAGCAAGCTGCATACCCTTAGCTTTCTCGTCTTCGCTGTGTGGAGCGTGATCGGTAACGATCATATCGAGCGTACCGTCCAGCAGTCCTTCGATACATGCTTCCACGTCACGGCGCGAACGAAGCGGCGGGTTCATTTTCCAATTGGCATCCAGCCCTGGAATGTCCTCTTCTGAGAGCAGCAGATGGTGCGGGCATACTTCAGCGGTCACTTTAATCCCGATCTCCTTGGCTTGACGGATCAGACGTACCGATTGTTCTGTGCTGACGTGGCAGACATGATAGTGAACCCCAGTCGCTTCCGCTAGCAAAATATCCCGGCCGACATGGATCGCTTCCGACTCATTCGGAATTCCGATCAGGCCGTGCTTCTCTGCGAACGTTCCTTCAGCCACACAGCCGCCCTCCACCAGCGAGTTATCCTCACAGTGGGCAATCACCGGCATATCCAGCTTTGCAGCCAGCTTCATGGCGTCTTTCATCATTTGCGCGCTCTGCACGCCCACACCGTCGTCAGTAAACCCAATCGCTCCGGCTTCCTTCAGCGCTGGAAAATCAGTCAGCTCTCTACCCAGCTCATTCTTCGTAATTGCTGCATAAGGTAGGACCTTTACCAGACCGGCTTCACGAGCCTTGTCTTTAACCAATTGAACCACTTCGGGGCTGTCTGTCACCGGACGCGTATTCGGCATGCAGGCGATAGTGGTAAAACCGCCCTTGGCTGCCGAACGGCTGCCCGTTTCAATCGTTTCCTTGTGCTCGAATCCTGGTTCACGCAGATGCACATGCATGTCAATCAGGCCGGGAATCAGCAGCTTTCCTTCTGCATCAACGATCTCAGCAGCTCCGGTTACTTCCTCATTTCCATCTATAAGAGCGGAGATCACTCCGTCCTCAATGACGATGTGTTTGCGCTCCGGCTTGCCGTCCTTGTTCAATACGCTGGCGTTTTTAATGATCACTGTCATGATTCTCCTTTTTGCCTGCAGACCACTGCCGCAAGCTTCCCCGTTATTATATAATAAAAATTCATCATTGTGTATATTTATTAATCGGTTAATGTTAGCTTTTTTTAGAGAAGCGCTCTTTCGAGTACAGCCATCCGTACCGGCACTCCGTTGGACATTTGCGGGAAGATGCGCGACTGGCTGCATTCCACCACTGCATCATCAATCTCAACGTTCCGATTCACCGGTGCAGGATGCATGATGATCGTACCTGCACTGAGCTTCGAAGCGCGTTCTTCGGTCAGGCCGAACTGGCGGCGATATTCTTCTGCCGACTGCAGAATTCCGCTGGCATGACGCTCGAGCTGTACCCGCAGCATCATCACCACATCAGCTTGCATCGCCTCTTCCATGGAAACATATGGCGCGTAAGCCGCAAGCTCGGGAGCCTTCATATTCTCTGGTGCGCAGAACTGCACCTGTGCTCCCATCTTGGTCAATCCCCAGAGGTTGGAACGAGCCACGCGGCTGTGCAGGATATCTCCGATGATCGACACCTTCAGGCCTTTCAGAGCACCGAAATGCTTGGTCATGGTATACATATCCAGCAGCGCTTGTGTCGGATGTTCGTTGTTACCATCACCCGCGTTGATTAGCGGGATAGCTACTTTCTCCGCAAGCTGCTCCAGCACCCCTGCCGGCTTCAAGCGGATAACCCCCGCGTCGATCCCCATGGATTCCAGCGTCCGTACGGTGTCGTAGATGGATTCGCCTTTTTCTACGCTGGAAGCGGCAGCCGTGAAGTTCAATACTTGTGCACCGAGGCGCTTCTCAGCCATTTCGAATGAGAAGCGGGTGCGGGTACTATTCTCAAAAAACATGTTGGACACAAACCGCGATTCCAGAACGGGTGTTAATTTCTGACTCTGATTATCCCAATGGGATGTTCTCTCCAGCAGTTGTTCGATCTCTGAGCGATCCAGATCTTTTAAGCCGAGCAAGCTGCGTTCCTTCACCTTGGTTGCTGTCATCATGATTATTTTTCCTCCCATTGCGAAATAATGGACACTTCGTCTTTACCGTCATATTCCTTCAGCGCCACTTCGATTTGCTCATGTTTGGAGGTAGGTACGTTCTTGCCGACGTAATCTGGCCGGATCGGCAGCTCACGGTGACCGCGATCCGCAAGGACCGCTAGTTGAATCATGCGCGGCCTGCCGCAGTCCATCAGGGCATCCATCGCCGCCCGGATGGTCCGTCCGGTGTAGAGCACATCGTCGCACAGAATAACTTTTTGATCGTGGATGCCTGCACTGTCCGCATTCAACATCAGATTACTGCTTACAACCGCCGAGGCTCCCGCTTCATTGCTGCTCTTGCCCTCATCACTACGGTCATCGCGGTAATGGGTGATATCCAGCTCACCGTAAGGAATGGCTACCCCTTCAATCTCCTTGATCCGCTCAGCAATCCGGCGGGCTAAATATACGCCTCGAGTGCGAATACCCACTAACAAGCAGTTCTCAATACCTTTGTTCTTCTCCAAAATCTCATGTGCAATTCGTGATAACGCCCGGCGAATCGCCGTTTCGTCCATAATGACGTTTTTTTCAGTAACCATGATTGTCATCCTCTCTGTTTGAACGCCACTTCAAGTTCTTTGGAAAACAAAAAACTCCTTGCCTGAAACAGGCAAGGAGTGGAATCCACACATGAAGAAGATGACGGCTGCGCACATGAAAAGACTTCCGTATAGTCATACGGATACCTTCCTAGAGTCGCGAACCTCGATTCACGTTACCTTGCCAGTCTCACGGGACTGAATTAAAGGCGCTATTCATTTAACAGAAGTATGACAGAATGACGGCGGCCTGTCAACTCCAAGAACTGATTTTGGGAAGAAGAGGCACTACAGATTTACAATAGGAATTTCGTTCTCGATCCGGAATCTACTTTCTGCAATCCAGTCCTTAAACCATTGATTGTCAGAGCTGCTGAAAGTTTCATCTCCGTCCCAATTTCGAAATGAGCCTATGTATACGATCAGTTCTCTTAGTCTTAGAAATAACGGGATCTGCCCGAGCCAATATTCATCTAATGTATGCTCTAAGCGATAACCCTTCATAAAGTGATGCATAAATCGGCTGGTCTGCTCCTCTCGGTAAACCAGTCCATCATCACCGCCATAAACATATACCAAATAATAGATCTGGATCGCTATATCCTCTACAAACCAACTATACTGGGCTTCATCAAAATCAAAAAGTGTAATCACTCCATGATCATCCACCTTAAAATTCGCAACATTAATGTCGCCATGGATCAATCCGTATCCGTTATTATCTTTGGGTAAAGCCCCGATAATCTTGATCAGGGCCAAATAGCTCTCACGAACGCTGACCTGTGATTCAGGAAGCAGTTCAATGTTTTCCAGAAACCAGTTTTGGTTCCAGTCCTGTCTTTTGGCAATACCTTCCTTAGGGCGATATGTATTAGACAACGCATGCATTTTGCCTGTCAACTGTCCCAGCCGCTCGTACAGCTCATCATCCTGAAGACATTCCGGGTAGTCGATCTTGTTTCCCTGAGCTTTTTCAAAAGACACGCAAGTGTAATACCCACCCGGAAAATGAATGACCTCCGTCCATCGTCCCTTATTCGAAAGTGTAGGTAAGGAGACTGCAATCCCTGCATTTGCGAGGAACATCATCCAATCCAGTTCACTTTGGACCAAACTCTCTGAACGATTGGCGCTTGGCGTGAATCTCAGAATAAAGCTTGCTCCCTCCCGCTCATACTCGTAGACGATATTCTGACTGCCTCCTATATAAGAGAGCTCATTGCTGCTCGTATTAAAAAGTTGTGCCGCTATCTTAAGTAGCTCATTGGTTAAAGCAATATTATTTTTCATCGTACCTCCATAGCGTTAGGTTTCAGGATTTTCTACTGGTTTGAATAATTGAATTTTTCCAAATAATCACTAATGATTGTCTTGTCCTGATGCCACCATAACATTGGAAAATCATGATTTCTTACAAATCCTAACTTCTCCGCTAACTGGATCGAACGTTGATTGCCTGCGTCGCAATTATAGTTTGGCACTACATCATGCTTCAAACAATGCTCGATAAATGCTGCACCTGTAAGTGTTGCTAACCCTTGCTTCTGGTACTCATCCACCGTTACGATATCAATATCCGCATACCCTCCACCTACAAAAAAAGAATTGCACACGCTAGCGAAATGATCATTCATCATTATGCAATAACCAAATTCTCGCTCGATAAAATGTTGGGACGAATTCCATAGCGAGTCATAGGAAGAGTCCATTTCATTTCGATATTTGTTGAACAGCGTGTCATCCATTGATTTCATTACATAATGCTCGGGCAATGCTTTTAGAGTAGTTTTAAGATTCTAGAATCGGGATGGATCGAATGTAAAAGAAGATCAGTGCAACAAAACAGTCCGCCCCGCTAGCCTTTCGTTAATTAGAATTAGCAGTTCCGGCGTTGTAACATAAAGATCATAGTAAGTTGAATGGTTCTCTTCATTGAGTAAATATTCAACTACATCGTTCATAAAGCGCTCATCGCTGCCGCTCCCGGCCAAAAGATACTGTCCATACGAATTGATGACAAGACAAGAGGCAGGATTCTCACGGTGATCCACAAACACTTTTCCAGACTGATTATGATCAATTACGGAATACGCAAACACAGGTTCATACGCTTGGTTCTTAAGCAGCGGCAGAACGTGAGTGTACTCCTCATCAGATAGTTCTATCATCTTATCTACCTCCTTGAGTGTATTTAAGCAAAGCAATTTAGCAAACATGCTGTTCCATTATTGCAATTTACAAGCCCTTTGCTTCATCCCAGAAGCATTTGAACGTGCTGACATTGTCGTACCTCAATTCTCGATCTTCACTAACTGCTCGCAGTACTACTTCGTAGAGCGGTCTCCCTGCTTCCCATTTAGCGAAGGAGTGATCCATTTCACCGCCTAACAAACCAAAGGCAATAGCACCCATCGTGAAAACATTGGTCTGTGCATTAATAGGGGCACCTAATATGAACTCTTCAGGAGCTTTTGATCTCGTTGCACCCCAGAAATTCTCCCCCATATCATTTACAGCAGGGACTTTTCTGTAGAAATCAATGTCACATATTTTCGTTATATCGTGTGAAAAATTGTATAAGATACTTCCATCGTAGAAATCAACTGCGGCATATCCTTGTGCTTCAACAAAAGTATGAAATTCAAAAATGGCATCAAGGGATTCCAGGCGCTTTTCAAGGGGCAAATGCTTGTATTTATAAAATGGCGAGTCTGGATGATTATATTTTGCTTCACCAGCGAAGGACCAATGTGAATGAAGACATTCCCCTTCAAACCATTCAAATGCTGCTGCGTATCCGTTAGCGGTACGGAAATGATCCTTGAGCTGAATAAGATGCCGATGATTTAAAGCAGCGTACAATGGAATAGCCGCAACTAGCCGCGACACAGCCTCTTGAGGATTTCCCGAAAAATCTAGCGGCCTGGCTCCTGCATACTTAACGAATTTCTTCTCCCCATCCTTCTCCACTCCGAAACAGATATTACCTGAATCCTGTTGATCAAACACGCAGAATACTTTGCCTAGAGACCGCAGCCATGCAAAATCGTGTTGTTCTTGAAGCTGAAAGGTAACCTCATTGAAAGAATAGGTAACAGGCGCACCGCTTGTTTTTGTGAAATTGTGTCTGGCTACTTCCTTCTTCTCAAGAAACACTACAAACTGCTCAATGTTCTCAAAACGATTGATTTGGACCCCTTTACTTCGCAGATAAGCCTCTAGCATAGCGCTTAAACGTTCAGTGGCTGCTTGTAATTGCGTTAGATCCTGCGAGCGGAGAAGTGACACCAGATCGGGGAATCCCAATTGTAGGTATTGCTCCTGGTATTTAAAATCAGTGGTATAATCACTTGGCCAATGCCCGGTTTCAGCGTAAAACAAAAAGGCAGCGACCACATCCTGTACATGGACAGCAGAGAAAAATGCGGTATCGAAATCGTTCGTTTCACAAGCGGTAATGATTTTATCCAGAACTCCCTTTTCCTCTTCATAAAAGCCTTTCATTCTTTCGGGGTAAGCAGGGTCGCTGTAGTGCTGTTCCCTTTGCGCCATGATTAGCTCAAGTGTATCTGCCACGAGTTCTTCACATGCCTCATGAATACGGGCGTTCACGTCGCTTTGTGTAATCGTTTCTATATAAGATTCCAAGCGCACCGGCTTGAGCGGCAGGCTTAATATTTCTTCCTTGTTTTTACCAAAGCCTTTTGAGTAATACGTCCCATTTAACAGGGCAAGGCTTAGGAAAATCCTTGTTAAAATACCGTGTGCCTCTGTTCTATAGAACGCTAAAGAACCAGACCCTCTAGCCCTGGTCAGCTTATACAAATGCACATAAACATCACGGAGCTCGGCTTCAGCCTTCTCTATCATCTTTTGCGCATTCTCAGAGGCCTGCAATACAGAAGTGGTCTCCCGCAGCTTCATAAATCTTTCCCGCTCTTCATCCGAACGAGTATAGAGGACCTTACAATCCGTGATAATCGTGGTTTTATCTTCTTGAAACGAAGCCATTCTCTCCGCACGTTCCCAACTAATCGGCCAGAAGTCAAAGCTTATGTCATCAATGATAAACTGAATACTTGCTTCATATCCTTTTGATGTGGCTGGTATAAAAAAGAAGTCCAAGTCAGAGCGTTTCGTCGCGGTTCCCTGCGCGTATGATCCGTAGTAAGCAACAATCGCAATCTCTTCAGCGTAAACTTTCTCTATATGATTCAAAAGTGACTTGGCAACATCAAATACATTCAGCATTTAAAATCCCCTTTGTATATAAATGGATATCCCATTTTCATAATACTAAAGGTTGAAGGAAGAATTTCGGTAAAGTTTAATTATAGTAAGAATTAACAAAGACCATCCTGAATACAGGATGGCCTTTGTATTTAAACAACTTACATGTTTTATTTGTTATTATAGCTCGCCAAAAGGGCTTCGATGGACACCCCATTAACTTTAAGCCCTGAGATATCGCAATCTTTAATGTCGACGTTTGAAAGATTACAGTTTAGGAAGGAGCTCCCCTGTAATTCGCAGTTTTCGAACCGATTCCCTTCTCCGTGCTTGGTAATATCATGGAAATGAGCTCCTCCCATCTGACAATTACTCACCTCAATCTCCCACAATCCAACCTCAACAAATTTCGCAAGATGCATGTTTATATTATTAAAGACGGTCTTGCTCATATTGATATCATCAAAACTGGAGCCCTCCAGATTAATGTTATAGAATCTTGTTGTATTCAGATCGCTGTCGTCAAAATCACTGCCTCCCATAGCCACACGCCGGAACTGCGTTTCTGGCATTCTCTCATCTTGAAATACCTTCTTCTTAAACTCCTCATTCAATCTGTTCTCGCTGAGATTATCATTTACCATGCTTAACATCTCCCTTTTTAATGATGTTCTTGATCTGCGAAGTCTGCTCTCTACTGCATCGACAGATACACCAAGGAAATCACTAATCTCCCTAATCTTATATCCATCAATATAGTATAGAATTGTGACTGTACGGTTAGCTTCGGATAGGGTGTTTAGAGCGTTCCATACCTCACTATGAAGTTCTTTCTTTAATAATGTATCTTCGGTGCTTTCTAGCTGCGGAGTATCTACTTGTTCCGCTAATTTGTACACTTCCTTGTGTTTGTTAGCCCTAAACCAGTCCATGCATTCCCTTGTGGTAACTGCATATAGCCAACTGCTGAGTTTTTCGGGTTCCTTTAAGTTGGACAACTTCTTGAATGTCTTGACAAAGACCTCCTGTGCAACATCCTGTGCAGTGTGAAAATCACCCAATTTGCCGTAAGCTACCCCGTAAACAGCATTGGCATATTTGCTGATAAGTTCACCGAATGCATCAACCTCTCCTTTACACACCCTATTTACCAGCTCTGTATCCGAACAACCCACTTTCATCCTCCTCAAATTAAGTTCATAACATTAGACGTAAGAAGAATTAAGAAACCGTCTTAACTATTATAAATTTATTTGGAATAACCGTGTTTACCTCTTTTCAGCTATGTGAACGTAGTCTTTCTCTTATTTCATTGTTAGATATGCTGTGCGATTGGGGAGAGTTTAACCTTAATAATTTTATACCAGTTTCATTTCACCCCCTTCTGTTATCATGATGGCAGCTGGATTTTATCAATGTCATGATTATATTGGGGGAACTAATTGTGAGTGTAGAGGAACGGATTAATCAATGGATTGCGTCCTACGATGGAAATGGTTATTTAAACGGAGCCATCCTGGTGGCTTATAAGGGAAATATCCTTATCAACAAAGGATTTGGACTGGCAAATCGGGAGCATAAAGTACCTAATACACCTGCAACGAAATTTCGCATCGGCTCTATAACCAAAGCTTTTACAGCTATGTGCATTTTTCAATTACATGAGCAGCAGAAACTGAACATCCACGACAAAATAGACAAGTACCTGCCCCATTACCCAAATCCTGAAGGAATTACAATTTATCATTGCCTAACGAATACTGCTGGCATCCCCAACTATACAAGCTCCCCGGATTTTTGGCCTCGTACGATGAGATTACCTTCGACTCTGGATCAGCTGATAGACTCATTTAAAGAGCAGAAATTGGAATTCCAGCCTGGAAGCCGCTTTGGGTATTCTAGTTCTGGCTATGCAATTTTAACGGCCATTATCGAAAATGTCTCCGGGATGTCGTATTCAGATTATATACAAGCACAAATATGCCTGCCGCTAGGCATGTATAATACGGGATGCGACGATGGGATAAACGTCATTCCAGGAATGGCTTCCGGTTATTCGTTCTGGGAGAAGCCGATTCATACCGCTTACGCCGATATGTCCTTGCCTTTAGGGTCGTATGGATTATATTCTACAACGGAGGATTTATTGGTTTGGGATCAGGCCTTGAAATCTGCGAAAATACTAAGTCAAGAGCTGATGAACCACATGTTTACCCCACACCTCCAGTCCTATGCCTGCGGTTGGGTCGTTTCTAATGAACTGGGAAGAAAATGCTTGAATCATTTTGGAGATATTAGTGGATTTTTTAATGATTTCCTGCGATTTGTTGACGATGAATTGACAATCATTTTTTTAAGCAATATGAATGTCACACCTGTAACGCATTTATCCAGAGATATAGCCAAGACAATATTTGAGGATCAGGTCACTTTACCACCTATTGCAGTCCGGGTACCATTCACAGGCCTAGACGCTCTAACCGGCTGCTATTTCCTTGAAAACGAGACAAATACGTCCTTGGACATTTCCACTAAAAATCAAGAGCTTTATCTAACGGTTACTAAAATGTATGGGGTGCCGTATAAATTCAAACTGATCCCTATCCGTCAGGAGCCCGGCAGAATCACTTTTATCACGGACATGATTTATGAACATCTTGAGTTCTGTTGTTCACTATCAGGCAAAGTAGAATATCTATTGTACACCGATTACCATGGGGAACTTCAGAGGGGCTATACGATGAGCGGATAAAATTTATGACCTCTATCCGGTCACCCCTTACCCAAGAGATTGTCTACCAGAATTGCTAATCCACTTTGATGTAGTCTATATATTTCATTAGTTCTACTATTCCCTTTAATTGTACTATTA
Source organism: Paenibacillus sp. NPDC058177 (assembly GCF_042883835.1). NCBI lineage: Bacteria > Bacillati > Bacillota > Bacilli > Caryophanales > Paenibacillaceae > Paenibacillus > Paenibacillus sp. NPDC058177. The sequence goes on from NZ_JBHVVB010000002.1 coordinate 370,281, forward strand.
GCTTATCGTTTAATTTTTCAAGTGCTAACTGAAACGATCGATCTATTGTTGTAAAATGGTGTGTTTCTAGGTCATTTAGAAGGTCTTTCAGATTTTCAGTGTAATATATTGTTTTTCTTAAGCTGCTAATCACTAAGATCTTCCGCAATTCAGACATAGTGAAAATTCGATAACCATTACCTTCGTCTCGTTCTGAAGAAATCAACCCCTCCTGCTCCCAATGCCTAATAGCAGAGGTGTTAACCCCAGCAATTTCAGCTGCTTTTCCAATAGTCAGTGGCTGTATTAATTTAATATTTCTGTATTGGCTGAAATCAGCATTTCTGATCATACCCAGTATTTCTTCAACCCGCTGTTTTTCTTCTTGAGTCAGGTACAGCTGATGGTTCACTAGCCAAAGAGCATCCGTTATATCAATATTCTTGATTCGCCTCATGACATCGTAAACTACAGGTATATCATATCCCTTCAATAATGATCGAATGGTACTAAAAGCCTGAAAATGTACCAGAGTATAGGATCTATGACTTCCTGCCGTTCTCGGTACATCAGGGATTAATCCTTGTTCTTCATATCTCCTTAAAGTAGTGGTACTTACGTTCAGTTTGTTAGCAATTTGTGTAGGTGTGAATATACTTTGCATTTCCCCACTCCCAAATCTTAAAGTAAAACCTTAAAGTGCTGCGTTAACATAAAGTCCGTATTCTATACTAATACCAAGGTTTTGTTGGGAAAAACCGGACTATTGCATGAATGTTGTATGTTATTAGTATATCCGGTGGGGAGTGATCATGTTGAACAAAATCGTAACATTAAATGATGGATCAAAATTAGAGGCAGGTTTGACTGGAGATCCTGCTAGTAAAGTAATTATGTTACCAATCGCTAAAAAATCTGTTTTTGGTCAAGAAGCTGAAACGTTGAAATTGTGGGGTGTAGATCCTGAACTAGGAAGAAATTTTGTGGAAGGACTTTCTGATAAATTTCAGGTGTTGTACTTTGACTATGAAGGCCACCTTTTTCGCAATCCTCAACCAGATCTTCTTACACCAGAGAACATCTCAAAGGATTTATTACGAATCGCTGATGAAATGAAGGTTAACACATTTAGTTATTACGGCTACTCCTGGTTGGCTCTAATTGGCTTACAATTGGCGATTAGAACAAACCGTTTGGAAAGTTTAGTTATGGGAGGATTCCCACCCTATGAGGGGCCCTATAAAGAAATGATGGTAGTAACCACAAAGACTTATGAGCAAGCATTAAATAATCATGATAACTCTAAGTATCAATTCGAAGAAAATATCAGTCCAGAGGAATTCGATTGGGATAACATACAGGTAACAATAGATCCAAAACAAACCAAACAATTTGTCACCATGTACAAAAACTTAATAGATTTCGATGATAGCAAAATTCAGGCCGGATTAAACTTTCCTAAGCTTACATTCACTGGTGACAAAGATACCATTGTTTATGGCGAGAACTTTGGGAATGTAACTGTCAATATCAGCGGCTTATTAAAGAAAAATGAAGATGTACTCAAGCACTTTGGCTGGAATGTTAATCTTTTACGCGGGGAGAACATGGATCATACAAAAGCGATGCAGCCTGAAACGGTTCTGCCTTTGATTAAACCTTGGTTTATTGAAAAACTATTATCGAAGTGAAAGCATCCTCACTGTTATAATTTTCACTTTTCTTCCAACCGATGTTATGATTATTTTATTCCATTGAACTCATAATCTAACAGGAGGGAATATCATTGGAAGAACGCAAATCAACATATAATTTTCAGAATGTTAGTATTGGAGCCGACGCAGAATTGTTGCGCTTAAAAGAACAAGCTCTGATGGGTTGGGAAAAAGAATTCCGCACTCTGAAATGGTTTGGACTACAAGATGGGATGAAGGTATTGGAAGTTGGAAGTGGCCCCGGATTTGTTACTGAACAACTACTGGAGGAATTACCGCAGAGTCAAATTACCGCATTGGATATTGATGATATTCTGCTTGAAAAAGCTAGACAGAGGCTAAGTCATATCCCTGAATCAAGACTTAATTTTGTTAAAGCATCGATTTACAATACCGAACTCCCCGATAATCAGTATGACTTTGTGATTGCACGATTAATTTTCCTTCATCTACATGACCCATTGCAAGCTGCGGAAGAACTTAGCCGTGTCTTAAAACCAGGCGGGAAACTCATTATTATTGATATCGATGACGGGGTATTTGGTGCTGTTCAACCTGAACTAGATGTTTTACCATCCATATTGAAAAAGCTGTCACAACTACAAGCTTCAAGAGGTGGCAACCGGAATATCGGAAGAAGCTTGCCGCGGATTCTATCCGATTCCGGCTTTATAGACGTGGATATGGATGCAATCATCCAACATAGTGATTTACATAGTATCGAAGGCTTCAAACGACAATTTGATATCAACCGCTTTGCTGATTTCTATAAACATGGCATTATTTCTTCATACGAATTTGAGGAATTAAATAAATCCTATGACCATTTTGTTAATTCTCCGGAAGCTCATGCCATGATGCTATTTTTTATGGCGTGTGGGACAAAGCCTTTATAAAAAGGTGCTCGAATATTCTGTACTTTAACACTAGTGAGATACGCTGTTCCCCGTGTTGACTGAAACGGTAAATTTAAGAGCCATCCTTGCAGGATGGCCTTTTCTTTTTTTGAAAATAAACTAACAATTTTTCCATCATAATGTCTTCCATACTACCAGTGCTTGCCTCGTAACGGACTCCAGCGGCTTTATTGGCTATAAAATCAACCATTCAGGAAGATAAAGGACTCCAGAGACCTTATGGGCACAAATCCTGTTCAAAATCCTCTGTTTGGAACGAAATAACGTCGTCTGAGTCCACTCCATATACCTGGAGCAACTTCATCCGGAAAATAAGGACTATACGGTCCGTTAGCTCATATAAATGATCTTCCACTTTCTGGGCTGATTGTCTTGATGAATTAGTTTTGAAGAAGTTGTTTTAATAACGGATGCTTGCCCACCAGTTATATGTATTTCATTTTCTCCTGAGTAAAACAATACCCCGCAGCCATTACTGGCTGCGGGGTATGCTATATCCACTATCTTAGAATTCAAATTCAACATCGCTGAGCCGGCGTTTGATCTCAGAGATCACGCGGTGCTCTTCCTCTTCGCCTTTGGCAACGAAGGTTACGGAGAAACGTACGAAGGCTCCGGCATCATCCCAAGGTACGGTGGAGATCAGCTTCTCACGGATCAGGAACTGCGAGAAATCTTCGCCAGTCTCAAAACGGCGTCCGCCCTTCACGCCTTTCGGCGCAGCCACGTACAGGAAGAACGAGCCTTTAGGCTTCTCGGCCTGGAAGCCGAGACTGTTCAGCGCATCTACCAGCAGGTTATGACGGCGGGAATATTTGTCCGCGATCGCTTCTGTGATCGAAGGGTTAGCCAGACCATAGGCTGCAGCTTTTTGGATGGCGATAAACTGACCGGAGTCATTGTTGTCCTTCACATCGCTGAACGCTTTGACAATCAGCGGGTTGCCGGCTACAAAGCCAATTCTCCAACCAGTCATGTTATACGACTTGGACAGGGAATGCAGCTCAACACCGACATCCTTAGCACCCGGAACAGACAGGAAGCTGAGCGGCTTCACACCATCATAGGTCAGGGCAGCGTACGGTGCATCATGAATCACGACAACATCGTATTTCTTGGCCCAGACTACTACCTCAGCGAAGAACTCAGGCGTCGCACTGGCTCCCGTAGGGTTGTTCGGATAGTTCAAATAAAGCAGTTTGGCTTTCTTGGCAATGTCCTCAGGAATGGCGTTCAGATCCGGCAGGAATTTGTTCTCTTTCTTCAATTCCACCGTGTAGACTTGTCCACCCAAGTATTTGGTGTGTGTGCCCAAGACCGGATAGCCTGGAACCGTCATGATGGTGATATCGCCGGGATTAATGAAGCAAGATGGCAACATGGCCAATGCTGGCTTCGAACCGATAGAATGCACAACCTCGGTTACCGGATCAATGCCTTCCACGCTGAATACATCGTGCAAGTATTGTGCAGCTGCAGCCTTGAACTCAGGAATACCGTTATCCGAATAACCACGGTTCTCTTCCTTCGATGCTTCTTCGGCCAGCTTGGCAACAATGCCCGCGTCCGCCATTTCGTCCGGTTCGCCGACACCCATGTCAATAAGTTCGATGTCAGGGAAATCCAGCTTCGCGGATGCCTTGGCGCGTTTGATTTTCTCGAATTTATAAATCGCGGTGTCTTTACCGTAATTGGCACCGCCGATGCGGTCTGCAAAGTTACTCTGGATGAATGTATCTTGATATTGTTCAATACTCATAAAGGTCATCTCCTGGCTTTTTTTCAAAGTTCTAATCATAAATATGACGTAAACCGTGATGCAAAACCATGGATTTATTATCACTTCATTTGTACTTATCTGCTACGCAAAGCGAACAATAATTCTTCCATATCTGCTGGAAGTGGTGCACTGTACTCCATATACTCTCCAGTAGAAGGGTGAACAAATCCGAGAACAGCTGCATGCAAAGCCTGACCTTTCATCGTCGTTCCTTTGCTGCGGCCATAGATCGGATCACCAGCCAGAGGATGACCGATGAATTTCATATGTACCCGAATCTGGTGGGTGCGCCCTGTCTCCAGTTGCAGCTCCAGAAGCGTGCAATCGCCAAACCGTTCCAGTACGGTAAAATGAGTTACAGATTTTTTGCTGTTCTTCTCCGTTACGGTGTACAGCTTGCGATCATGCGGATCTCTGCCGATTGGCGCATCTACAGTTCCCTTGTCATGACTCAGATTGCCCTGAACTACAGCAATATAACGACGGGTCACACTGTGCTCCTTCAGCTGCGCAGCCAGCGAAGCATGGCTGGCGTCGTTCTTCGCGGCCATAATGAGGCCAGAGGTATCTTTGTCAATGCGGTGTACAATACCTGGACGGATCTCACCATTAATGCCGGACAAGTCCTTGCAATGATACATGAGGGCATTAACCAGTGTTCCTGAGGGATGACCTACTGCAGGATGCACGACCATTCCGCGCGGCTTGTTCACAACGATCACATCGCTGTCTTCATACACAACGTCCAGCGGGATATTTTCCGCAACCAGATCCGTGACTTCCGCTTCAGGTACCGTGACAGCGACCACGTCGCCTTCCCATAGCTTGTGATTGGCTTTGACCGTTGCACCATTCACAGTAACATTTCCGCCGTTGATCCACAGCTGAACCTGTGAGCGGGACACCTCTTCCTCCCAAGCCTCGGTGATATACTTATCAATACGCTCCCGGGCATTCTCGCCGGAGACCGTCCACTCCGTGACGTCCCTCTCTTCTTCGTAGCCGGATGCCGGTTGCTGATTGACGTCATTATTCAAATCATTCATTCCTTTCTGTGAGCTTACTTTGTTTCCTTTACTTCCGTGATCTCTTCTCCGCCCTTCATATCACGCAGCGAATCCAGAATAATCAGCGCCACACCGATAACGATGCAGGAATCCGCGACATTGAAGATCGGGAAGGTATAGCTTCCAAAATTAAATTGCAGAAAATCGACAACCTCGCCGTTCAACATCCGATCCAGGAAATTGCCGACGGCTCCACCGAGTACGAGACCTAATGCGGTAGGCAGCAATTTGCGTGTCGCTTTGACCTTATTCAGATACCATACGATACCGACAACAACCACAATGGTAACCAAAATGAAGAACCACTGCTGTCCCTCCAGAATGCCGAAAGCGGCCCCGCGGTTGCGATGGGAGGTAATCAGAAAGAAGTTCCCAATCACCGGAATTTGTTCCCCGAGCTCCAGACGCGTAGCGATTACATATTTGGTTGCCTGGTCGATCAAAAAAGCAATGAGAGCTATCAGATAATACACCACAGAAGTTGTCACTCCGTTCTTATTTTTCCCGCGTCTACGCGGTCAAATACTGATTAAAGACTCGTATATTGTAGCACAGGCCTAAAGACCCGTCTATTGCAGACCCTTTCGTGCAGGGACTCTTGGGGACTATTTTCCATCGCTAAAATCCCTTCTCTCCGGTCAACCTATCAAGGATCCCTCCCGCACAGGCGAAGGGGAAGGAATGATGTTCTGAAGCAGGATCAGAAAGGAGCACAATCAAATGACACACCTGACAGCAGAGCAGCTCTCGGAACTTCGTGCAAATCTGCACCAGCAACGGGCCGATATCCGCCACAGACTGCAAAATAATGAACATTACGGGCTGCAGGAATCCATGCGCGACAACTCCGGGGAACTGTCAGAAATCGATAACCATCCAGGCGATGCCGCTACCGACCTGTATCACCGGTCCATGGACATTTCGCTGCTGGAGCGGGACGAGCATGAGCTGGAGGATATCGATGCAGCCTTGAAGGCGATGGATGAAGGAACATATGGCACCTGTATTGCCGGCGGTGAACCTATTCCATTTGAGCGGTTAGCCGTCGTCCCAGCTACCCGTTACTGCAAAGAGCATAATCCCAAACAAAAGAAGCCGAATAACCGTCCCGCCGAAGAGGAATTCCTCACGCCCCCTTTTGGGCGAACCAGTCTTGACGAGAATGAAGAGCAGAATGGTTTTGACGGCGAAGACGCCTGGCAAATTGTCGAGAGCTGGGGTACCTCCAATTCTCCGGCCATGGCAGAAAGCAATGAGATCGGAGCTTATGAAGACATGGAGATTGAGGCCGACGAGACCGAAGGCTTCGTAGAGCCTTGGGAAAATTTCATTGCTACCGATATCGAAGGCAACAATGTAACTGTCGTTAGAGGGCGCAGCTACCAGCATTATATGGACAGCGGCGAGGGTAGTTACCTGCTTGATCCCCATGGCAAAGAAGACGGAGAAGACTAATAGAACCTATTCATGAATTATGCACAGAAAAACATCAGAATAAATCGCGTGGAGACGGTTGCAGGACGCTATATACCGGCTCCTCTTTTTTTGTTTAAGAAAACTTTGAGAAAATGTTCAGAATGTCCTAGTATAATAGTTCTGTTGAACTATATATCTGTTGGCCCTGTATAAATTCTTTTCTGTCTATGTGTATCACGAACCCAACTCAGAAGGAGTATGCACAATGAAATCTAATTACTTTAAAGAAGTACATCAGTTCAGTCATCAAGATGACCGGCGTTATCAACTGCTCATGAGAAAACTGCGGATTATCTATGCGGAAAAGAAGCAATACACTCCGCTGCAGCGGTTGAAGAGGGATTGGAACAGCTTTAGAAAGCCGATCAAAGCAAGCGGTTGGAGCAACGCAGAGGCCACGGCTTTTAAAAAGTCTTCAGTTCCAGTTGATGTTGTACAATCCGCACGATATCCGCAATATAATCCCCGATAATCGGCAGATTAAGCGCCCCGAGCACTTGAAGGACATAAATAATCGTTGCCGCAAAAAACGTGAAGCCCACTGCAATTCCAACTCCACGTGACGTTCCTGAGAGCACATTCAGCCAAATTAGGCGCCAAGGAGAGTACAGCAGCTGTGTATACTCGGCAATCCGAGACTTCTCCATCTGCTGTGCCAGATCAAAGGTCATCCGATAGACGAGGTTTAGCTTCTCCTCCGGTGGAATTTCCTCAGGATTTCGAGGATCCCCGGCTGGAGTTTCCTTGTGCCCCTTTATCTTGTCCGAGGTCTTGATGGAGATTCTCCCTCTAGGCCCTGAACCTTTGCTGTCTTCCTTTCGTTCCGTCACTGTCACCCGTCCCTTCCCATGTTCCTGGCATCTCAAAACAGACGAGCCCGGCAAAGGAAATATCTTTCCTTTAGCACGGGCTCGTTATTTTGCGCCGAAATATAAGGAACTATATTTCATGCATAGACGGACGGCCCAAAGACTGTTCATCTATGCTTGTGACGCTAGTATATGCCATTAACGGACAAGTGATACATTTTTAAGCACCGATGTGAATACCGATAGATTTGCCTCCGGCTTCCACGGTCTCAAAGGATTGTGCTCCACCTAATTCAACAGTGGTAACCAGAACGTTCTCACGTAGCACATGCTCAAATGCAGTAACCGCCGCCTTCAGTTCGTCGTCAAGATCCAGTGTCAGTGCAATGCGCTTATCGATCGGCAGATCCAGACGTTTGCGGTAATCCTGCACCGCTCGTACGATCTCCCGCACCCAGCCTTCTTGCACCAGTTCAGGCGTGATCTCGGTATTCAGCGCTACAGTGATACCATAGCCAGATGCAGAGGCGAAACCAGGCTTAGCCTGCTTCTCCACCAGCAGCTCATCGGCAGTGATTTGCAGCTCTTCCCCTTCCGGAGAGACGATGGCGATTACGCCGTCCTGTACGGCTTTGCGTGTAGCCTCACTGTCCAGGCTCTTCAGGAAGCCTTGCAGGAAGCCGATGTTTTTGCCGTATTTTTTACCAGCAACCTTCAGATTCATCTTCAAGGTAAAATCAACAAACCCGCTATCGCTGGTCTCCACCACAATGTTCTTGATGTTGATCTCATCCTTGATGATTTCTTCATAGTCGGCCACGTGGAAGCTGCGATCAATCGACACAATCAGCTCGGACAACGGCTGGCGGTTCTTAATGCCCGTCTCGTTACGCACGTTACGTGCAAGCTCTACGATGCCCCGAGCACTTTCCATATCCTGCTCCAGCTCTTTGTCGATCAGGCTTTCGTCAGCTACCGGATAATCCGCCAAGTGTACGCTCTCGCCGCCACCCAGGTTTGTGAAGATATCCTCAGACAGCATTGGTGTGAACGGCGCCATCAGCTGTGCTGTGGTCAACAGTACATGAGTCAGCGTACGGTAAGCATCCAGCTTTTCCTCGCCCAAGCCGCTGCCCCAGAAGCGGTCACGGGAACGACGGATGTACCAGTTGCTGAGCTCGTCGATGAAGTTCTCAATCGCTTTTGACGTATTGACAAAATCATTCACAGCCAGCCCTTTATCTACCAACAGAATCAGGCTGTTCATGCGAGAAAGAATCCAGCGATCCAGCTTGTGTTCGGATACTTTGAACGGATGATCCGCCGGATCATAACCGTCAATACCAGCATACAAGGTCAGGAACGCGTGCGTGTTGACCAGTGTATCCACGATTTTGGATTTGGTCTCACCGACCAGACCACGGGAGAAGCGTTTATTGTTCCATGGTGCGCTGTCGGACAGGATCGCCCAACGGAAAGCATCGGTGCCGTATTCGTTCATGATTTCCCATGGGTCAATGACATTGCCCTTGGATTTGGACATTTTTTGGCCATTTTCATCAAGAATATGACCAGTAGCAATAACCGCTTTGTAAGGCGCTACGCCCTTGAACAACGTGGAAACTGCCAGCAGGCTGTAGAACCAGCCACGAGTCTGGTCAATTCCTTCACAGATCATATCTGCCGGGAATTGGTCATCTAACGCGTCAGCATTTTCAAATGGATAGTGGCTTTGCGCAAATGGCATCGATCCGCTATCAAACCAAACGTCGATAACTTCCGATGTACGTACCATCACTCCACCCTCGCTGAACGGACTGCGCAGCTTGATGTTGTCCACGAACGGCTTGTGCAGCTCGATATCCTCTGGTACTTCGTCCACGGCCATCGCTCTCATCTCAGCGATGCTGTGCGGCGCGAACTCCTTGCCGGTGTCCTGGCAGACCCATACATTCAGCGGCGTTCCCCAATAGCGGTTACGGCTGATATTCCAGTCCACCAGCTCCTCCAGGAATTTTCCAAAACGTCCATCACGGACGTGTTCAGGATACCAGCTCACACCGTTGTTGTTGGCAATGAGTTGATCCTTGATCTCTGTCGTGCTGATGAACCAGCTGTCTGTCGCATAGTACAGAAGCGGGGTATCACAGCGCCAGCAGAACGGATAGCTGTGCTCATATTTTTCCTTGCTGTAGAGCAGACCTTTCTCCGACAACGTCTTCACGATGTCCAGATCGCAATCCTTCACGAATCGTCCGGCAAAATCAACAATCAGATCTGTATATTTACCGGAAGCATCAACCACATTCACAAAGCTGATGCCGTTCTCGCGGCAAGTCTTGTAGTCATCCTCACCATGCGCCGGAGCCATGTGTACAATCCCTGTACCGCTGGCATCTGTAACGAAAGAGGCGCCAACAATGACATTGTGCTTCTCAGCCTGAATATAGCTGAATGGAGGCGCATAGGTTTTGCCGATAAATTCGGAACCTTTATGCGTGGAAAGGATCGTATGCTCACCCTTCATCACATCATCCACCAGATTCTTCGCCAGGATGTATACTCCATCCTCTTGCTGTACCCGCACGTAATCCATGTCCGGGTTCATCGCCAACGCCATATGCGCCGGCAGCGTCCAAGGGGTTGTGGTCCAAGCCAGTACATATTCTCCGCTGTCATCCAGCTTGAACTTGGCGGTAGCACTGAGGTCTTTGACCGTCTTGTAGCCTTGTGCAACTTCGTGGGAGCTCAGTGTCGTTTGGCAGCTCGGACAGTACGGGCTAACGCGGTGCCCACGGTATAGAAGACCCTTCTCATGCACTGTCGCCAAGATGTTCCAAACACTCTCAATGTACGTATTGTTCAGGGTGATGTACGGGTTATCCAAATCCGTCCAGTACCCGATCGCTTCCGTAAATTCACGCCATTGCTTCTCGTATCCAAAGACGCTCGCTTTACATTTCTCGATGAACTTCTCGATGCCGTATTCCTCGATCTCTTGTTTCCCGGAGATTCCGAGCTGCTTCTGAACACCCAGCTCAACCGGCAGGCCGTGTGTATCCCAGCCCGCTTTACGAACAACGCGGTAGCCCTTCATCGTCTGGTAACGGCCGATAAAGTCCTTGATTACGCGTCCCAGCACGTGCCCGATATGGGGTGCACCATTCGCTGTAGGAGGTCCTTCATAGAACACATAGTTCTTGCGGCCTTCACGGTTCTCCATGGATCTGCGGAACGTATTTTCGTCGCTCCATTTCTTCAAGATGCGGACGTCTCTAGCCCGCGCTTTTTCTCTGACATCAACTTTTTGCATTTAGGGTCAAATCCTTTCTTGGTTTTTCAACCTTTTTCAATCTTTTCGATCCCTCCCAAACCCTCCCTTCGCCAAGGGAGGGCCCCAGAGGGCGCCGCCCTCTGGACACCCGGAAGCAGAGCTCCAGGTGGGAGTGGCAGTGGTGGAATAGTAACTGATACGTTGGCGCGAGAACCGGCCCTTCTTAGGCTTCCCTACGGGTTCGCCTACGCGGCCTCGACTACGACAGGCGTAGCATCGCAGTCTCCTTGCTCTGACCCGAGCCCGTGATCCTCCAAAGGAGGCAGCCTGAGGCTCGGGGACTCTGCGGCAGGCGTAGCGTCGCAGTCTCCTTGCTCTGACCCGAGCCCGCGATCCTCCAAAGGAGGCAGCCTGAGGCTCCGGGACTCTGCGGCAGGCGTAGCGTCGCAGTCTCCTTACACTGACCCGAGCCCGCGATCCTCCAAAGGAGGCAGCCTGAGGCTCGGGGACTCTGCGACAGGCGTAGCATCGCAGTCTCCTTGCTCTGACCCGAGCCCGCGATCCTCCAAAGGAGGCAGCCCGGGGCTCGGGACTCTGCGACAGGCGTAGCGGCGCAGTCTCCTTGCTCTTTAACGCTGTGGAGGCCACGCAGGCGAACCCGCCAGGGGAGCCTAAGAAGTGCCGCTCCCCCGCCGAACAAACCACCTGTCCGCTAGCCAACCTTCTTCCGTCGAGATTTACTTGCGGGTGTCCAGAGGGCTGCGGCCCTTGGGGTCCCCCTTAGAAGGGGGATTTAGGGGGATGCGTCCACGCAAAAACGAGCGCCATCCCGCCCCACAAGGGGCGAGACGACGCTCGCGATACCACCCTAATTCAGTGCATGAGCACCTCCTTAGAGGGAGAGTATTCAGGCACGATCTCAGTTCCGCGCCGTTACTTTATGACGCGGGTCCGGTATAACGTCCGGCAGACGGCTCGGCTTACACACGCGAGAATGCGCTTCAGCGTCGCTTCTAAGGGGAGATTTTCCGGCAGGGTCTGAACATCGGCTTTCAGCAATCACCGACTCTCTGGGGAACAGATTCTTGTCGTACTTGGCCCTTCATCGAATTACATATAATCATGGTTGAAGATATGTTCTAGTTATAGCCTCTTTGAGCTTAAATGTCAACCGGACAGAACACACCTAAAATGCGTTCTCGGTAACCTCACGACTCTCAAGTGCATTCCAGTCATCCTGGGAGAGCAGCTCCAGCTGGGCTTCAAGCAGCGTCCGGAAACGAGTCCGGTAAATAGAAGCCTGCTTACGCAGCTCTTCAGTCTCAATCGAAATTCTGCGGGATTTGGATAAAGCTTCGTTAATGATACGGTCAGCGTTTTTCTCCGCTTCCTTGATAATCAGCTGCGATTCCTTCTTGGAGTTGTTCTTCACTTCATCAGCTGCTTCCTGAGCAATGATGATCGTCTTGGACAATGTCTCCTCGATGTTCACAAAGTGGTCCAGACGCTCCTGAAGGGCCAGGAGCTGATTTTGCAGTTCCTTGTTCTCACGAATGACGCTTTCGTAATCCTTGATGACCTGGTCCAAAAACTCGTTGACCTCATCTTCGTCATAACCGCGGAGCCGCCGGGAAAACTCCTTGTTATGTATATCGAGCGGCGTTAATGGCATGCTGTGCACCTCCTAGAAATTTCGGACCTTCCTGGCCTCTGCAGCCGTGCAGCAGACAAAGAAGCAAGATTGTAACTCAAGTATTAGGCAGAAGTTGCTGTTTCATACTCACTGCCGGCTAGGGTCCGCCTCTTCTACACTATCGGCGTCCAGCTTCAAATTCGTTTGTTTCCCACGAGTTAATCATTTTCGACAAGGAAAGCGGGATTCCTGCAAAGGGATTCACACAAATTTGCCAACCTGAACCCGGTATCGGCCTTTTTTCGTCAAGCCGCCGACTTCCAGCACCTTGAAACGGCCAAAGCCTTGCAGAGATACCACATCGCCTTCCTTGAGTGCGGTGGACGGATCCTCCTCCACCTTCCAGTTCACCCGTACCCGTCCGCTTTTGATCGGCGCAAGAATTTTGCTCCGGCTAAGACGGGTCACATCCGCAGCAATGCCGTCAAGCCGCAGGGAGGCCACAGTCAAATCCATCATTTCAAGCTTGGTCTCACTGCTACGCAGCGAGGAAAGCGGTAAGATTTCAGTGCTGACATTAACCTTATGCACACCATGCAGATTCATGGTGAGATAATCGGCGATATCTGCCGTTACTACGACATGGCAACCATCTGCAAGCACATGAATATCACCAATTTTGCTTCGTTTGATTCCAAGGCCCAGAATGGCGCCCATATAATCCCCATGCTCCAGAGCCAGAAATTTCTGCTCCCCGGAGGTAATCGCTAACACTTTCATTTCCATGTCTTCGCCATCCAGCTCGCGGTAATCTGGAGCAATGAGGGCTCTGCACCGCTCTGCATCTTCATGGCCACCTTCCAATCTGACTATGACATCAGGATGGCGGTTCACCAGACTATGCAGAATATGACCTTGGCGCGGATCGAGGAAATCAGTCAGTTTACTCTCATGATATTCCCCAGCAGCCGTCACCCAGTCCCAGGCCCTGTCCACAAACTGCCGCTCGTCGGGATGAAAATGCCCGTAAATTTCTGTCTTCAACATAGGTTACAGAACATAGCTCAGCAAAGATTTGAGGCCGTAAACCGCCCATCTGAGTACAAACAACGCAACGATCGGCGAGATATCCAGCATTCCGAAAAGTGGCGGAATAATCTTGCGGAACGGTGACAAATACGGTTCAACCAGCTTTGCCAGCAGTTCCCCAATAAAATTCTCACGGACACTAGGAACCCAGGACATCAGGATATAGATAAAAATCATGTAGAAGTAAATATTAAACAGGATATCAATAATGGAGCTCACTTCTTGGTACAAAGCCCGTTCACCTCATTCTGTTATAGTCTTGTTCGTCGCCAAGGATCTCGGTGATGGAGCCTTGAATTTCAACCGTATCCGGAGTGCACATAAATATATTGCCCCCGATTTTGGATATTCCTCCACCCAGGGCATAAACAGTTCCGCTTAGAAAATCAATAATTCGCATAGCCTGGTCATTGCGCACACGCTGCAGGTTAATTACAACGGTCCGGTGTGCCCGGAGATGATCGGCAATTTCCTGCGCCTCCTCATAGGAACGCGGTTCATACAGCACAACCTTGACATTTTTCTGTGAGTGGATGCTGACGACGTTGTTGGTCCGCTGATTCTTGCGGGTTTCTACAGGGGTTGGCTCGTACTCATCTTCCTCACGTGAAGAAATCTGCTCCCGCTCCACAATCTCCTCTTCCTCCTGCAAGCCAAAAAAACTCATAAAACGGTTCATAACACCCATCACCTATCCCTCCTTGTGACCTACCAACACCGTACCCAAGCGAACCCAGGTAGCTCCTTCCTCTATCGCCACTTCAAAATCATTTGACATTCCCATCGACAATTCCGTAATCGGCTCCGGTGTCAGTCCCTGCCGATTCAGCTCATCACGCAATTCTCGAAGTCCACGGAAGACAGGGCGAGTCAGTTCAGGCTCCATCTCATAAGGTGCCATGGTCATCAGTCCGATCACGTTAACGCGGTCAAGATCAGCGATTTCCTGCAAAAATCCCGGTACATCTGCAGGTGACAAACCAAACTTCGTATCCTCACCCGAGATGTTAACCTGCAGAAAAACATTGACCTTCTGTCCGATGCTCTCGGCCTTTCGCTGCAGCTCCCGGGCCAGCGAAATACGGTCCAGGGAGTGTATATATTGAAATTTACCGATAACATCCTTAACCTTATTCGTTTGCAAGTGACCGATGAAATGCCAGGTCCCCTTCTCTCCCAAGGCCAACCACTTATGCTCAGCATTCTGCCAGCGGCTCTCGGCGATATGCTCCAGCCCTGCTTCCAGCACAGCGGATACCGTTTCCAAGGAAACGTATTTTGTAACCGCGATTACCTTGACGTCCTTACGGTCTCGTCCGCTCGTTGCGCAGGCACGTGCTATGCGCTCTTCTACCTCGGCTATTCTCTCCTGTAGTGTTAAAGCCAACTTTCAACTCTCCTTTATTCCGATCCAGCTCGTCATTCTGCCTGTAATCCCATTTTCCGCACGGTATGAAAAGAAAATATCTGTATTACAGCTTGTACACCATGATGTACATTCGATATGAGTCGGCAATATTCCTGCTTTTATCATAATGCGTCGATTCATTTCTTTCAAGTTCAGCATACATTTACTGCTATCTGCAGCAGAAGGACTGTACAGCACTTCACCCTGCCCTGGTGACTCCCCACACTCTGCTTCCAGACGCCGGATATGATCCATCACATAATCGTCGACTTCATAACAGCAATCACCAATCGAAGGGCCGATGGCGGCACGAATATCCTCCGGACGACTCCCATATGCTTGCTCCATAGCCTGAACAGCGGCAGCAGCAATTTCCGCTACAGTCCCTTTCCAGCCTGCATGAGCAAGACCTACGGCACAATTGATGGGATCATAGAAATACAGCGGCACACAATCTGCATAGAATGAAGTCAGCAGTACACCAGGAATGTTGGTGACCATTGCATCTGTAGCCTGAAAAGCAGAGGCTCGATCCAGACGACCCCGTCCACGGTCATTCTCTGTAACAACAGCGACTGTAGCACCATGCGTTTGCTCACCACAGGTCCAGTCCTCCAGGGCAAATCCCAGACTATCGACCAACTTTGTCCGGTTATTCATAACATTGTCGGGATCATCCCCGACATGGAATGCACAGTTAAAACTATCATAGGGTGCCGTACCGGTCCCACCCTCTCTGCCAGTAAATCCCGCAGTTATTTCCGGATGCTCCTCAGCCCACGGTTCCAGCCGCAGTAGCATAGGAGCCTTCCCGCTCCGTACAAACGGTTCCATTTCCTCACCTCCGCCTTAGTGTAACACAGGGCAAAACTCCCCACAAAGAAATGCCTTTGATTCAGGGCAAATTCTGAAAATCCAGGCATTTTGACCTAGATTGTAAGAGAAGATCCAAAGAAAAAGACGCATCATTAATACATGCGCCGTTCACTCCGGTCTCCCCGCTCCAAATACATCGTCTGCCGTTCTTCCTCAGCCTGGGGCATCCGGTTCTCTTCAATTTTCACGAGGACAACATCCGATCCAATCTTCACAATATTCCTCCAGGGAATGATCAGGTCTGCACCACCGCCGAACAATCCCATGAAACGGGTATACCCGGGAACCACAATAGCATCAATAACACCCCGCCGGAGATCCAGCTCCAAGTCACTGATCTGTCCCAGTCGCTTACCGTCTACGATATTGATGACATCCTTAGTCTGAAAATCAGAGATCTTCATTTTTTTGCCCGCTCCTATAGTTTCCTGATTCATTTCATCACCCCTGTACTATCAGACCTATAGTCCAATATATGATCCCTAAGCTTGGCAACATGTCTATTTCGTCCCCATTCTCCCTCCCTCGGACAAATATAATTTGGAAGCACTATGCAGCTTTGTCGGTGAGATGGAGCATTTCATGGAATACTGCAAGTCGAGGCTGCCTGTGCGTTCATAGGATAGTTCTAGATTAGAAATGCACATAGAAAATGGGATGTCCCCAAGCCTTGAATTCGGCTGAAGGGACATCCCATTTTTAGTGAAGCTAATAATTACGATTTAACATGCTTCTGCATTTGCTGAATTGCGGATTTCTCCAGACGTGAGACCTGGGCCTGTGAAATGCCGATTTCATCAGCGACTTCCATCTGAGTCTTCCCTTCGAAAAAGCGCATGGATAGAATTCGCTTCTCCCGGCCACCTAACTTCCGCATAGCTTCCCGCAAGGCAATTTCCTCAATCCATGAGACATCCTTATTCTTATCATCACTGATCTGGTCCATGACATAAATCGGATCCCCGCCGTCATGATAGATCGGCTCGAACAAGGACACTGGATCCTGAATGGCATCTAGGGCAAAGACAACATCCTCTTTAGGTACGCCAAGGGCTTGCGAAATTTCGAAAATCGTCGGTTCCCGCGAGTTCTGGTTGGTCAGACTGTCGCGAACCTGCAGCGCCTTATAGGCGATATCCCGCAGCGATCTGGAGACACGAATCGGATTGTTATCGCGCAGATATCTGCGAATCTCGCCGATGATCATGGGAACCGCATATGTGGAGAACTTAACATTTTGCGATAAGTCAAAATTGTCGATGGCTTTCATAAGCCCGATGCACCCCACCTGGAACAGGTCGTCCACGAATTCCCCCCGGTTGTTGAACCGCTGAATTACACTCAGGACCAACCTCAGGTTGCCGTTAACCAATTTCTCTCTGGCGGATCGCTCCCCCTGTTGCTGCAGCGAAGTGAACAATTCACGCATTTCAACGTTCGTTAGAACGGGCAATTTGGATGTGTCCACACCGCAAATCTCGACTTTATTACGGGTCATGATGATTAACCTCCCAAGGAGAAACATTACTGTACATTATCTCCCCGGTCCGGCATTTTATTCCTTGATGATCTCACCTCAGACCATCTTGTTGAACTCCTTACGCAGTCGCTTGATAATTCTTTTTTCCAGACGTGAGATGTAGGATTGGGAGATGCCCAGCAGATCAGCCACATCTTTTTGTGTCTTCTCCTCACCGCCGCGCAGCCCAAATCTCAGCTCCATAATCAGCCGCTCCCGCTCACTCAGCTTCTCCAGCGCCTTCTGCAACAGCTTGCGGTCCACCTGTTCTTCAATGTTCCGGTAAATCGTATCATTCTCGGTTCCCAGTACATCGGACAGCAGGAGTTCATTACCGTCCCAATCAATATTCAACGGCTCATCGAAGGAGACCTCGCTGCGTGTTTTGCTGTTGCGCCGCAGATACATCAGAATCTCATTCTCAATACAACGCGAAGCGTAGGTTGCAAGTTTGATCTTTTTCTCCGGGTCAAAGGTGTTAACCGCCTTAATCAGTCCGATCGCACCGATAGAGACGAGATCCTCAATGTTGATCCCAGTATTCTCGAATTTGCGGGCAATGTAGACGACAAGCCGCAGGTTGCGCTCAATCAGCATCGCACGTACAGCCGCATCACCACTAGACAGCCGCTGCAGCAGAAACTCTTCCTCCTCGCGTGTTAACGGGGGTGGCAGAGCTTCACTCCCGCCGATATAATAAATTTCCTGGCTTTTCAGTCCCAGCAGAAAAAGCATGCGGTAATATTGTAGCTGCAGCGAAATCTTCCATTTGATCATTCTTGTTCCTCCTTCAAGATGTGCCTGGCTCGTAAAAGAATGGCCTTGAGAAACGTACATGTCTGTCAGTCGTATGCCCATATTAGGAAGGCACCGCCTCGGCGCTTTCCCGCACAACCAGATCGGGATGTATCACAGCCCGGTACGCTCCGTCTCCCGAAAGTGTCCCGCCATCCAGCCCGATTAGCACCCGCTTACAGCAAAAGGTGTCTGCATCCAGCCTTATGGTCACAAGGTCAGGCTTCAGGGCGAGCATAAACGATGCACTTCGGTTTACTCCCCGGTAAGGAACAAGCCGAATTCTGTCTTGCCAAGCAAAGGACTGCCCGTCCGTCTCCAGTAAAAGTTGGTCCGCACTACTCTGTGTCAGCCTCCCCTTCCAGGATGCTGGAAGCTGCTTCTCCCAGAGCGACGACTCCATGACCATGACTGGAATACGAGTCAACGGATCACTTAGTCTGTTGCCTGTATCCAGCAGGCCAAGGCAGGTAACGGTTACACCATCAATCTCCACAGTCACCTCGCCGATATAAGACTCTAGCTGTTCTCGCTTCATCCTAGAAGTGTGTACCGCCTTGAAGCAGAGCAGCACCAAAGGCAGAAGTGCAATAACGAACCAAATGCCGATTTTTAGCCTGTAGGCATGCCCGCCTGCCGCCGTGAACATGATGCCATTCCAGATATCACCTGAGCTCTGCAATAGATAGTGAATGCCAACAATTCCTCCTGCCGCCGCAAAATTGATGATATAAAAAGCGCCCATCGTCCGCAGATAGCGCTGAAGGCTCCCGAACCCAAAGGCAATCCACAGCATAATCACTGACAATCCGAACTTGATAAGGAAGGTATAGAGGAAGGTCAGCTCCGGTACAAACATCATAACCACATACAGTGCTCCAACCACAGCAGATAGTACAAGCCTCCACCAAGATACTTTGAGCTTGACCAGCCAGCCCGTCAGCCAGAGCAGCACTCCGTCAATCAGCAAATTGGCGGCGAATATCAAGTCAATATAAACTACCAGGACATTCACCTGCCTACAGACTGCAATCTATTCCCGAAACGGACAATAGAGCAGGCTCTCTTTTTTGGACGATATGATTAGTATAGAAAGTCTCGTATTCAAAGTCTGTCTAAACTTGGGAGGCATTCTTGCGGTTTTTTTGTCGAGTTATAGAACAGCTACCGCCATTGCAGCGTAAAAAGACCAGCCGTTTCCGGCTGGCCCTAAGCTAATTATTATATTAAATCATAAGCGTCTGCTTACGCAGCATTTGTAATACTTTAAATGTTAAGGGTTACTAGATTCAATCTCCTCGTCACTCAGTCCGGTAGCTTCGCGAATTTCTGCCTGGTTCAACCCCATTGCCAACAGTTTCTTGGCGATTTCCAGCTTAGCCTTTAGTTGTCCTTCATGTAAACCTTCTTTCAAACCTTCTTTCAAACCTTCTTTCAAACCTTCTTGCATGCCCTTTTGCAAACCTCTTTCCCAGCCATTCTCAGCTGCATCACGAAGAGAAGCTTCATCATGCAAATATTTTTGGCGGGCTTCATAAATTCGGCGGGCCTCCGAATCCTGACTTAAAAACTGCAATGTATCCATGGCCTTCTTCATGACCGGTTCATTCATGCTCAGCACCTCCCAGTGAGATTGGTCTATACCTTTGAGAAATAACAGCCAGTTCACTAAACCTTCTTGCTCGGGAGGTGAGGACAATTTCAGGTTCGGCAGCTCCAGAAAGTGTATCTCTATATCCTGGGTGAGCGCTATGCCGCAATGATCCTCACGCAAATGAAAAACACTATGATACTGCTCGCCAGGCAACAAGCTATAATTCAAAATGTTGATCGTCACACACTTTTTAAGATCTCTATATTTGCCGCTTTCCTGAAGCTGTCCGGAATACCGTTTGCTCCAGTAATAAAGCGTTCGTTTTTCAATATCATATTTGTTAAACAGCTGCATCTCAATATCAATCATTCTGCCATCTACTGTCTTGGCCCATATATCGAAGATAGATTGCTTGTCCAGCGGATCATCCTTATCCGTATATGGATTCAGCAGTACCACTTCATCCAGGGCAGGTTCTCCCGCCTCGGCGAAAATCCTGTTAAGAAAGGCCAATAACACATCTTTATTGTTGTCACTGGCAAAAATCCGTTTAAATACAAAATCCACCCGGGGATCGAGCAGTTCCATCATGTCATCTCCCGTTATTGTTATTATAACAGCAGGCACAATAAAAAAACACCGCATTGCCCATAGCTGTCAGCTAAAGCAATACGGTGCTTCCGTATATCTCATTAAAATCTATTTAGTCATTATTGCCACGTGTACGGTTCCGGAGGAACGTTGGAATATCGAGCTGATCAGAAGTATTCTGATTGCCGAACGGACGCAAATTAGCATTCTTATCCGCCGCTGCAGGCTCGGTACTCGTACTCGGAGCTGCCGGACGACGACCAGGAGCCATAGAAGAAGGCTTATGTTCAAAGCCAGTCGCGATAACCGTAACTTTGATCTCATCCTTCATACTCTCTTCGATAATCGCACCAAAGATCATATTAACTTCCGGGTCCGATGCCTCGGTGACGATTTCTGCCGCTTCATTAACCTCATAAAGTGAAAGGTTAGATCCACCGGTAATATTCATGATAACTCCGCGTGCGCCTTCAATAGACGTCTCCAGGAGCGGGCTCATAATCGCTTTGCGTGCAGCTTCCGCAGCACGGTTCTCACCGTTAGCGATACCAATGCCCATCAGTGCTGAACCACGTTCAGTCATGATCGTCTTCACGTCTGCAAAGTCAAGGTTGATTAAGCCGGGAACCTGAATCAAATCCGAGATACCCTGTACCGCTTGACGCAATACGTTGTCTGCTTCGCGGAAAGCTTCAAGCATCGGGGTCTTCTTGTCGACGATTTCGAGAAGTCGGTCATTCGGGATAACGATTAAGGTATCGACCTTTTCTTTCAAAGCTTCAATACCAAGATCAGCTTGATTCGAACGCTTTCTGCCTTCAAAGGTAAACGGGCGTGTCACCACGCCTACAGTCAATGCTCCACACTCTCTTGCAATTTCAGCAATTACCGGTGCTGCTCCTGTTCCTGTACCGCCGCCCATTCCTGCGGTAACAAATACCATGTCTGCACCCTTAAGCGTATTTGAGATCAAATCACGGGATTCCTCAGCCGCTTTTTTGCCGACCTCTGGATTGGCTCCTGCACCAAGTCCACGAGTCAATTTATCCCCAATTTGCAGCTTATGCTCCGATTTGGCCATATGCAGCGCCTGGGCATCCGTGTTAACGGTAATGAACTCGACACCTTGAACGCCATTTTCAATCATCCGGTTGACCGCATTGCTTCCGCCGCCACCCACGCCAATGACTTTTATTTGCGCCAAGCTCTCCATTTCAAAATCAAATTCCAACATATTGTTCCATCTCCCCCTAGAAAAGTGCTTGGATGCCCGGTCCAAGTATATCTGGTCTTACAGTTATATAAACTCGCTGAACATGTTCTTCAGACGTTCCACCAATCCAGGCTTCCGAGCGGTATCCTGGTTGGGTGCGGCACTTTGCTTCGTGCGGGCCGCCGTCTTCTTGTTGCCGCTTCCGCCGGTACTGCGTCCACGGAATCTGCGGACCACATTATGCAGAATGCCGACACCACCGGTAAATCCGGGGTCGCGCACACCGATATAATCGGGTACAGCTATACGTACAGATGCCGCCAGCTCTGCTTGAGCAACCTTTAACACACCTGGCATAGAAACAGTGCCGCCCGATAGTATATAACCTCCGGGGAGCTCACTGTAACCCAGGCGCTTCACTTCCTTGCGGATTAGATGGAAAATTTCCTGGACTCGCGGTTCAATAATCGCCGCCAGATCCTCCTGGTTGAACTCCTTCTCCACGTTGCTGCCAATACGCAGCACCTTGAAGACCACATCCGAAGCCGCATCGTCGATCCAGGCGCAGCCATACTTCAGCTTCACCTTCTCCGCCTGATCGGTCAGTGTCCGAAGTCCATAGGCAATATCATTGGTTACAAATTCCCCTCCGATCGGAATCGTAGAGGTTGCAGTGAGGGAACCCTCTTCATATACGGCAATTGTAGTTGATCCTGCTCCGATATCGACCAAGACCGATCCCATCGACTTCTCGTCTTTAGAGAGCGCCAATCCACCAGCGCCAAGAGACATCAGTACAAGATCCTTAACTTTCAATCCTGATTTCTCTACGCAGCGCAGCAAATTATGTATTGGCGTCTTCGCACCAGTGATAATGGTCGCGTCAACTTCCAGACGGACGCCTATCATCCCGCGCGGGTCCTGAATGCCCTCCAGGCCATCGACGATATATTGCTTGGCGACAACATCGATCACTTCGCGTTCTGGAGGCAAGGCGAGCACCTCCGCTGCCTTGATCACGCGATCAATATCATCTTCACCGATCTCACGGTCTTCATTCTGAACGGCCACGACACCGTGGCTGGATTGCAGGCCGATATGGTTGCCGGTAATCCCGACATAGACCTCGGATATTTGAATACCAACCATCTGCTCTGCATGTTCTACAGCGCTTCTGATTGATTGCACAGTCTGGTCGATATCTACAATCGCACCTTTGCGTATTCCTTCCGAATCAGCAGATCCAACGCCAATAATATTAAAGGTTCCATTGGTAACTTCACCAATGATCGCCCGAACTTTGGATGTACCGATGTCCAAACTAACAATGATGTCATTGTTGCTCAAGCCCTATGGCACCTCCTGTTATAATCAAAGTAAATTGCAAAGCCTTTCCCGTTCTCGGGAAACATCTTCTGTACATATTCAACATACCTAATCCTTTCCCTCTTTTTTCTACAAATTTTTTGAGTGGAATAATAATACAGCTATCCCAGAAGCAAATGACTCTGCTAAAAAGCAAAAAGCAGACCATTTCACACAAGAAATATAAGCAAAAGAGTGAAAATATATCCATAAATATGCTCAGATTCCAAAAAATCCGGAGAAAAAAGAGGGATGGAGCTCATAACCCATAAAATCTATTTTAGCATTTTTTTAAATCTATTAGTAGGGACTATTTACTCTTGTGTACCTATTTCCCCTCTGTTTCTGCGTCTTCCGGTTGGAACGGAACGTAGGAATCCGCCTCTAGCATCGTGATCAATCCGGGTTGCTCCGTTTCTATGACCTGATTAAGATAGCCCACCTTGTTCTTTAGCAGCGAAATCGCCGTAATCACCTCGAATTTGGAGCGGGTGTACAGCTTAATTCTGTCCGGAAAAGACAGCGTCGGTGAAGGTACAATTTCAGAAATATCACTCGTCAGCTCATTAGGAATCCCAGCCAGTACCTGCGAGAGCTTTGCCTTAAACGGATCGGATGGATTCCAATTGGTCAAAATAGGCTTCTCGACGGCAATTCCGGTCTCATTTACCTTGACAGCTGCTCCGCTAGAGAGAATAGCCTTGAGGCTGCCATCCTGATCCAGTTCATAAGCCACCGCCGGGTACTCCTCAATGTGTATGGAAATTAAGCCCGGGAACTTTTTATCTACCGTTGCTTTTTGCACTGTATCCAGTTTCATCAGAGATTCCTCCACAGCGCTCTTGGAGACAGCAAAGAACTGTCCTCCGGTCTGCAGACCGCTTTGGGCTAGCAATTCTTCTTGCGTCGAATACTTGCTTCCCTCAAAATCTATCTCTGTAATCCGGCTGGCAGACGAACGGAAAAAAATCACAGCGAGCAGCGCGGTGAACAGCAGGATTAGAATAAAGGTAACCTTGCGGCTCATTTTCTTTTTGGGCTTGTCCTCTTTCAATAGAGGCACAGTGGTTTTAGACATTCTCATTTCTCCGTAGTAAGGCCCTGTCTCCTTCCCGGGCAATTCTTCCGAAGGAGACAGGGAGCTTTAATTGGCCAAATCAATCGGTCCCGGAACAGGCACCTTGCGGCTAATACGGGCACCCAGTTTCTGAAACAACTTCTCAATACCGTCATAGCCCCGGTCTATGTGATGCGCCTGCTCGACAATGGTCGTCCCGTTGGCGGCAAGGCCGGCAATCACAAGCGCTGCCCCCGCCCGCAGGTCAGTTGCCTCCACAGTAGCTCCGTAGAGCCTCTGCACACCGCGGATGAACGCCCGGTTCAGGTCAATAGAAATATCCGCACCCATGCGAGCCATTTCCTCCACATGCTTGAAGCGCCCCTCAAACACGGTTTCTTTGATCACACTAAAACCGTCGGCGAGCGAAAGCAGCACCATCACCTGGGACTGGAGGTCCGTCGGA
Source organism: Paenibacillus sp. NPDC058177 (assembly GCF_042883835.1). Classification (NCBI taxonomy): domain Bacteria; kingdom Bacillati; phylum Bacillota; class Bacilli; order Caryophanales; family Paenibacillaceae; genus Paenibacillus; species Paenibacillus sp. NPDC058177. The sequence goes on from NZ_JBHVVB010000002.1 coordinate 394,904, forward strand.
AACGAAGGATATGGAGAGGTCACTATTCGCTCTACCCCCCGGGGACGCCCCATGCAGCTGACATTAATTATATCATTGCAGACTGTAATTTGAACACCGGCGCGCTTGAGCACATGAATGAGCGAGGTCAAATGCCCTGCGTTAGTATGTGTCAGCGTAACGTTCCCCCGTGTTGCCGCCGCTGCAATCATTACGGTCCCAGCTACAATCCGGTCCGGAATGACCTCATACGTACAGGGGTAAAGCTTCTTCACACCTTGAATTGTGATGGTATCAGTCCCTGCACCCATGATCTGGGCCCCCATCTTGTTCAAAAAATGCTGAAGATCCTGTATCTCCGGTTCCCTGGCCGCACCGGTTATCGTTGTGGTGCCTTCCGCCGTAGCCGCAGCCATCATAATATTCTCTGTCGCCCCTACGCTCGGGTAGTCTAGGTGAATATCACTTCCTGTAAGCTTTTCCGCCCTGCAGGAGATCTGGCCACTACTTTCCTCGATCACCGCACCGAGCGCCTTTAGCCCCTGCAAATGAAGATCAATCTTGCGTTCGCCGATAGCACAGCCACCAGGCTGATATATCTTCACCTCACCAAACCTGGCGAGGAGCGGACCCATCAGAAAGATCGAGGACCTCATCTGCCGCATTAAATCCTCTGGAACATGAGAAGTAGCCACGGAGGATGTGTCAATCGTCACCCTCTCGTCTTCATGCACACTTTTGCAGCCCAGCCGGTCCAAAATATCCAGCATGGTCACGGTGTCCAGCAGCTTCGGCACATTATGCAGTGAGTGAACTCCTTCGGCCAGCAGACTTGCCGCCAGGATCGGCAGCGCCGCATTTTTTGCTCCATGGATCCGAATGGTGCCGGACAGGGGACTCCCACCCTCAATCACCAATTTGTCCAATGTATCACCTCCGAGATTACCGCTCACCCACCACAAACACTTCCGGTACCAGGGCCTTCGTGAAATGAACAGGAACGCCCGCCTGCCTCATTTCAATACCGGAAGTGTCTGGGTGATTGTCACGATTATAGGATTATCCTATGTTCAATCCCTCGGGTGTGTGACTGTGGCTGCCAATAAGGCATTTTCCGCCACCGCAGCCCTAAATCCAGGCTTATTTCCCACTGTCGTGCGGCCTGTACTTTAGCCGCTGAGGAATTACTTTTGCTTGCCGACGAGTTTGTACAGCTCACTGACGACCAGCGCGGCAGAATCTCTTTTGCCCAAACGCAGCGAGGACTCAGACATTTTACGGCGAACAGCCTCATCTCCAATAATCTTGGCAATGGCTCCATGCAGTGCCTGCCCATTCAGTTCTTTCTCCAACACCACCACGGCGGCGCCTTCGCGTTCCAACTGTCTGGCATTGGCTTCCTGGTGATTGTTCGTTACGTTAGGAGAAGGTATAAGTACAGAAGGAATGCCCAAAGCCGTAATCTCCGAAAGAAATGATGCGCCCGCACGGTTGACGATCAGCGACGTGCATGCCAGTACTTCCGGCATATTGTGAATATAAGGAAGCACATGCAGCCAGTTGGGGAGACTCCCCAATTTTTGCCGCAGCGCTTTGCGGGTCTCTTCAAAGTAAGGCTCGCCCGTCACATAAACGTAATGAACTCCATTACCCTTACCCACAAAAGGGGCCATGTCAATCATCGCATCATTAATGGCCTTGGCTCCCCGGCTGCCGCCGACCACCAGCACAACTGTGCTGTCTTCGGGAATACCAAGCGATGCATACCCACGCTGTGCGCTTGCAGTGGTTACTGTAGTAGCCCGCGGGTTGCCGGTATAAATGACCCGTTTACCACCAGGAAACGCAGATTCCGTGCCTTCAAAGCTGACAGCCACTGTATCTGCATAACGGCTCAGGAAGCGGTTAGTCAGACCAGGAATGGCATTCTGCTCATGAATCAATGTTGGAATGCCCAGCCTTGATGCGGCATACACGACAGGACCGCAGACATAACCGCCCGTCCCGATCACTACATCCGGCTTGAACTCTTTAAGCATCTCTTTAGAAGCCCTGACTCCTTTCAGAAAACGCATAACGGTCTTAACGTTATCCATAGATAGCTTGCGGCGGAAGCCGGTAATATCAATAGATTTGAACGGAATGTTCTCCTGGGGAACCAGTTTGCTCTCCAGGCCGCGCGTGCCGCCAATATACAGAAAAGCAGCTTGGTCGTCCTCTGCTTCCAGTTGCCTTGCGACTGCGACGGCCGGATAGATATGTCCACCCGTGCCGCCGCCACTTAATACGATACGCATGCCTTTCACCTCGCATAACGGGATAAATTCAGTAGAATGCCGAGTGCCGTGAGCATGAGAGTTAACGAGGACCCGCCATAGCTGATCAGCGGAAGCGTAATGCCCGTTACCGGCATCAGGCCGATAACCACACCGATGTTGATGACGACCTGCACAGCCACCATACAGACGATGCCTACGGCTAAGTAGCTCCCAAAGCGGTCAGGCAGGCTCATCGCCACCCTCATCCCGCGCCAAATCAGAATTAAGAACAAGGTCAATACCGCCAAGCCCCCGATAAACCCCAATTCCTCGGCCAATATGGAAAAAATAAAATCAGTCTGTGGTTCCGGTACATAACTGTACTTCTGGCGGCTCATTCCAAGCCCCATGCCCCCAAGTCCGCCAGGACCGATGGCGTACAGCGATTGGATAATCTGATAGCCTGCGCCGAGCGGATCGGACCAGGGATCCAGGAACGCCGTGATCCGCTGCAAACGATACGGAGCCGTGGCGATCAGCCCGGCAAATCCGGCCAGGCCCGCAATACCCAGTGACACCAGATGCTTCATCCGGGCACCAGCTGTGAAGACCATCATCAATGCGGCGCCGAACATGACGGTGCCCGTCCCAAGGTCAGGCTGGAGCATAATCAGACCAAAGGCCGTACCAATCAGTGCCAGCGGGGGCAACAGTCCACGGGTGAAGGTGGAAATATCATAATCATCGCGTCCCAGCCAATTGGCCAGAAACAGGATCATGCCCATCTTCATGAACTCCGAGGGCTGGATGCCGAAGGAGCTAATGCCCAGCCAACTGCGCGCTCCCCCGCGCACAACCCCGATTCCAGGGATCAACACAATCACCAGTAATACAAAACAAATGATCAACAGCGGTTTGGCGAACTTCTTCAGAACGCGATAATCCGTATTGGCGGTAAAGAACATGACCACCAGGCCCAGACCCGCGAACAACAGCTGCCTTTTGACAAAATAAAACGAGTCTCCATAATTGCGAAAGCCCAAGACGGAACCGGCGCTGTATACCATCACCATGCCGATAACCAGCAGGGCAAGAATAGGGATCAGCAGCCAAATATCCGGCGCATGACGGGATTTGTTCATGAGGAGCACACCTCTGCTTCCGTAGTAGGGGCTTATCCGCCCCCCTACTTAAAGGTTATGCACCGCCTCTTTAAAAATACGCCCGCGCTCTTCATAGGATGTAAACATGTCCCAGCTTGCACATGCAGGTGACAAGAGAACGATGTCTCCTTCTTCCGCCAGGGCGGAAGCCTCCCGCACAGCCTGCTCCAGCACGGCGGCGGCGCTCTCCCCATTATCGACGGACACCACGGCGTTTAGTCCTGCCAGCTTCGCCACGTTCACCAGCTTGTCCTTCGTCTCTCCCAGAGCCACAAGTGCCTTAACACGACTGCTCAGGACAGGCAGCAGTTCAAGATAATCAGACCCGCGGTCCAGCCCGCCAGCAATCAACACTACCGGTCTACGGAGAGAGGTCAGCGCCATCGTAGTCGCTTGGGAATTCGTCGCCTTGGAATTGTTATAATAAGCAGCTCCGTTTTTATCTGCAACGTACTCCAGACGGTGCTCTACACCACGGAAAGACTTCAGTACCGCTGACAGTCCAGCTGGATCAGCCCCCGCCGCTATGGCAATAGCGCTGGCTGCCAGCGCATTCCCCACATTGAAGCGTCCTAGAAGACTGATAGACTCTACCGGAGCGATCTCTATCTCCTGACCCGCCGAATTACGGTAGAGAATGACGCGCTCCAGATCGTCTTCAACATCAGGTACATAGGATGGACTAACAAAGACGCCCTGCACCAGCTCCTCTGTCATAGAGAAAGGCAGCAGTTCTGCTTTTACATAAGGCACCAGTTCGCGACAAACGGGGTCATCCCAGTTCAGCACTGCTGTATCGCTATCCAGTTGATTGGCAAAAATCTTCGCTTTGGAGTCCACATAATCCTTCATATCTCCGTGATAATCCAGATGCGTCTCGGCTACGTTCAGCAGACAGCCTATCTTCGGGCGGAAAGTCTCCGTTCCTTTGAGCTGGAAGCTGCTCAGTTCAACCACCATCCAGTTGTCCTCGGTGGCCTCCTGTGCCGCCTGACAGAGCGGTGTGCCGATGTTACCGGCTACGATCGGATTCATACCTGCCGCATCCAGCATCTGACCCACCCAGGTCGTTGTCGTCGTCTTGCCGTTGGAACCGGTGATACCGATCATCGGTGCGGCACAGAGACGGTAAGCCACTTCGACCTCGGTGACCACTTCTATGCCGAGCTCCAATGCTTTTTGAACAGGAGGCACGGAATACGGTATGCCCGGATTCTTAACCACCAGCTTGATGCCCGGATGAATCAACCCTTCCGGATGCCCGCCGCATATAACAGAAATTCCCAAAGATTCCAATTCGGAAGCTTCGGGACTTTGTTCTCTTTCCTTTTTATCATTGACCGTAACCACGGCGCCGCGCTCATGCAGCACTTTGGCTACCTGGACGCCGCTCTTGGCAAGACCCAGAACGACGACCTCTTCTCCACGATACAAATCCGGATGTTTCATAGTCTACAACCCCTTGCTGATATAAAGTCCTACTGCCGCCAGCACCAGACTTACCGCCCAGAACGAGATGACGACCCGCCATTCCGACCAGCCGCTGAGTTCAAAGTGGTGATGGATTGGGCTCATTTTGAAAATACGCTTGCCGCGGGTTTTAAAGGAAGCTACCTGCAATACAACGGATAGCATTTCCACTACAAATACACCGCCAATAATCAGGAACAACAGCTCGCTCTTCGTGACGATCGCTATGGCACCAATGGCGCCGCCAATCCCGAACGACCCCGTGTCTCCCATGAACACCTTAGCCGGGTGGGCGTTAAAGACCAGAAAGCCCAGCACAGCGCCGATCATCGCTGCAGCACATACGCCTGCCGCAATGGAAGTCGTCTGCATGGCAATAACAGCGTAAGCCGCAAGGGCAATCGCACTAACCCCGGACAGCAGACCATCTACGCCATCGGTAAAATTGACAGCATTGGTGACAGCCATCATCATGACGATGACGAACGGATAGTAGAACCAGCCACCCCAATCAAAGCTCCAGGACGTGCCTGGTACACTGATGCTGGTGCTATGTCCCGCGGAAATTAACAGGTAGCACATTACAGCTCCCACGAGGAGCTGTCCGATCAGCTTCTGGCGCGCCGTTAGTCCGAGGGAACGTTTGAAGACGATTTTGATATAGTCATCCAAAAAGCCGATCAGGCCAAAGCCGAGCGCAGCCACAAGAAGGACATAAAAATCCGAGTTTACTACGGAAAACTTAAGAAAAGACAAGGTAAAGGCCACAATGATCACGATCCCGCCCATTGTAGGCGTTCCCGCTTTTTTAAGATGACTCTGAGGCCCGTCGTCACGAACCTGCTGTCCGAATTTCATCCTGCGCAGCAGCGGAATGAAGAGCGGAGCGGCAATGACCGCAAGGATAAAGGAAACAGCGATAGTAAGCAGCAATAATTGATAATCCATGGGTACACCCCCTCCAATGTTCTATGTCTGTTGATAATGTGCATTCAGTGACCCCAGCACTTCTTCCAGCCGCATGCCTCGTGAGCCCTTGAAGAGCACAATATCTCTTGGCGTGCTTTTAGCGATCAGAAGTTCAGTCAGAGACGCTTTATCGGTAAAAGCGAATACTCTGTCCGGCCCGAATGTCTTGGTGGCAGCTTCTGCGATATGTGTAGACAGAGGGCCAAAAGTAAATACAAAATCAAGCTCTTCGGCATTCAGGTAGCTACCAATTTCACGGTGATACCGTTCTTCCTCCGGCCCAAGTTCCAGCATGTCCCCAAGCACGGCGATTTTGCTGCCGCTGCTCTTCATGGCTTGAATGACATCAATCGCTGCCCGCATAGATGTCGGACTGGCGTTGTAGGCATCGTTCAGCAGGGTTAGTCCGCAAGGCACTGAGATCACTTCAATTCTCATACCTGTCAGCCGGAGTCCGCCGAGGCCCTGCTCGATATGCTCCTCCGTAATGCCGAAGTGACGCGCAACCGCCAGCGCAGCCAAAGCATTCACCACATTATGGCGGCCAGGCAAAGGCAGGGTAAAGGCACGCTCGGCATGGAGATGAGAAGTGAAGCTCATTCCCGCACTGTGAGCCATCATGCCTGTCGGATAATCATCATTGTCTGCGGCCAGGCCGAAACGGAAGGTTCTCATCTCTTGCGGAGCCTGGAACCCCGGTTCCTCCATCACTTCCGCAAGCAGTGGCTCATCCCCGTTATAGACCAGCAGACCGCCAGGCTTCAAGCCTTCAGCAATTTCCAGCTTCGCCCGGGCGATTTCCTTACGAGAGCCGAGCTGCAGCAGGTGGGACTCGCCAATGTTGGTAATGATGGCGATATCAGGCGGGGCCAGTGAGGCCAGAAGAGCAATTTCTCCCCGACCGCTCATGCCCATCTCAAGGATGGCCACCTCGGTATCGGATGCCATCGACAGAATCGTTAGCGGTAAACCGATATGATTGTTGAAATTACCTTGTGTCTTATGAACTTTATATTGGCTCTCTAACAAGGCAGTAACGATATCCTTGGTCGTTGTTTTACCGTTACTACCCGTAATGGCTACGACCTGAGGCTTCACGATATCCAGATAAGAAGCGGACAGCTTCTGAAGAGCTATGAGCGTATCTTCAACGAGAATGACCCCACCCTCGGGAGCAGGTCCCCTATCACGCTGCCAGAGCGTGCCAGCAGCCCCTGCCGCAAGCGATGCAGCACCGTAGTCATGTCCATCGAACTTCTCGCCTACCAGCGGAACGAACAAGCAGGCAGGCACAATTTTGCGAGAATCCGTAACGACTCCCGTAACCTCTATATCGGCAGCAGCAGGGGCCAAGAGTTGCCCCCCGCACATGGCGGCGATATTTTCAAGTGTACTAGTAATCAATAGCTTCGGCCCCTTATCACTTCTTTAGCGACGACGCGATCATCGAAATCGTGAACCACTCCGCCGATCAATTGGTAGGTCTCATGACCCTTCCCCGCAATCAATACTACATCGCCGGGGCTTGCCATTTCAATAGCTTTCCTGATAGCTTCTCTCCGGTCTGCGATCAGTTCGTAGCGTTCCCGTGCAACCCCGTCCTCCACCAACCCGGCTTCAATATCCTTCAGAATCAGCAGTGGGTCTTCGGTGCGCGGATTGTCAGAGGTAACAAGGATGGCATCACTGTACTTGGCGGCGATCTTGCCCATCAGCGGACGTTTGGTGCGGTCTCTGTCCCCGCCGCATCCGAATACGGTCAGTACTTTGCCCGTCGCAAATTCCTGCACAGCACGCAATACATTCTCCAGGCCATCCGGGGTATGCGCATAATCCACGATCACCGCAAACTCCTGACCTTCGTCCACGGATTCCACCCGTCCGGCCACACCAGGAACAGCTTCCAGACTAGCCTTGATCTCCTCTAACGGCACATCCTCCAAAAGAGCGGCCGTAATGGCAGCCAACGCATTGTACACATTGAACTTGCCGACCATTCGCAGCGAAATGTCCGTCTTCCCTTTAAACGTGTCAACATGGAAAAATGTTCCTTTTGCAGTGATCGAGATTTGAGAAGCACGGACATTGGCCTCATTGTCAATGCCGTATGTAATGACTTCTGCAGCGGTCTGGGAAGCAAAATAAGCGCTGGCCCCATCATCTGCATTCAGCACCGCGTATTTGCGCTCTTCCTTCCAAGGGGAGATGACATTGCCCAGGCGGGAGAAGAACAACCCCTTGGCTGCCCGGTACTCCTCCATTGTATGATGATAATCCAAATGGTCCTGGGTTAAATTTGTAAATATCGCTGTGCGGAAATCTGTTCCTTTCACACGCCCTTGTTCCAATGCATGCGAGGACACTTCCATGACGCATAATTGCACGCCTTTGTTCGCCATATCGCTCAGTGAACGCTGAAGCTCCAGTGATTCGGGAGTGGTTCCGGACATCGGATAACTTTGACCATCATAGCGCATTTGAATGGTTCCAATGAGTCCTGTCTTCACCTGATGATCTTCCATGATCCGTTCAATAAGATAGGTTGTCGTAGTTTTACCGTTAGTACCCGTGATACCGATCATCCGCATGCGGCTGCTCGGGGAACCAAAAAAGGCATTAGACAGTACAGACATCGCAAAACGACTGTCGCCTACTACGATTTGCGGCACATCAAGGTCAAGTCTTCGTTCCGCCACAATAGCAGCAGCCCCGTTCGCCACTGCCTGTGAGGCGTACTCATGCCCGTCTACAGTGTGGCCGGGCAGACAGATGAACAAGTCGCCCGGCTGTACCCGGCGGGAATCTGTCTGCAGATTCTTGATCTCAATATCTCCTGCCCCGTATAGCTGCGATACGGCCAGACAGGATGCCAATTCGTTAACTTTCATAGTAATCCCTCACTCTACATTTTCGGATAAGAGATACAGTAGTATACCTCTTGGAATGCATATTTGATACTGGCGCTCTGGGGGCCTCTCACTTTCATCCGCTGCTGGTTATTCGGGTGATGCACCCATGTAAATGCGGATGGTGGATCCCCGTTCCACTCTGGCTCCCGGCTTGGGGGCCTGGTTGATTACGGTATTGCCCGTTCCGGAGCGGGCCAGTGTAAAGTTCATATTCAGATCTTCATAAATATCCTGTACGGTGGCGCCAGTGAGGTCAGGTACAGTCACAATTGGCGTTTCCCCGTATTTATAATTCTTGGCTAGCTGATCAGTCCGTTCCGGCACCTTCATGTAATGCAAGGAGTCTTCCAAAATATTCTGTACAATTGGTGCGGCGACAACACCCCCGAACTGAATGCCTTTCGGATTATCCACCGCCGTATAAACAACGATTTGCGGATCATCTGCTGGCGCAAAACCGACAAAGGAAACGATGTGCTCTGTCGGAGAGTAGCGGCCGTTAATGACCTTCTGGGCGGTACCTGTCTTGCCACCTACCCGGTATCCATCAATAAAAGCCGGGCGGCCAGTGCCCTTGGCAACCACACTCTCCAGCGCAGCCCGAACCTTCTTTGAGGTCTCCTCAGAAATAACCTCCCGCACCAGTTCAGGCTCCACCTCTGAGACGGTTTCCCCTGTATCCGGGTTAATCCAGGCTTTGGCTACATGCGGTTTATATAACTTGCCGCCATTGATTGCTGCCGATACTGCTGTGATCTGCTGAATCGGTGTAACCGAGACACCTTGGCCAAACGCCGTTGTTGCCAGCTCGACAGGCCCCACCTGCGATGGCTTGAACAAGATACCATTCGATTCACCGTTCAAATCAATTCCCGTCTTGCTCCCAAAACCGAAATCCCGGATGTATTTGAACAATGAATCCTTACCCAGCCGCTGACCCAGGGCCACGAAGCCCGGGTTGCAAGAGTTCTCGACAACCTGCAGGAAAGTCTGGCTGCCATGGCCGCCTTTCTTCCAGCAGCGGAGTCTCGCCCCGCCGACCTCGATAAAACCAGGATCAAAGAAGTGATCATTCTGCAGATCAACCTTCCCCTCCTGCAGCGCAGCCGCAAGGGTAATAATCTTGAAAGTAGACCCTGGCTCGTAGGTCATCCAGATCGGCAAGTTCCGGTTATAGGTCTGAGCATCATATTCCTTGTATTGCCCGGGTTCATACCCCGGCCTACTGGCCATCGCCAAAATCTCGCCATTCTTGGGATTCATGGCAATGGCCCAGCTGCCCTGAGCCTGATACTTCACCATTGCCTGATCCAGCTCTCGTTCCATAATCGACTGAATCTGCTTGTCAATCGTCAGTTCCAGATTAAGTCCATCCTGAGGCTTGGAATACTTCTCGGAGGAACCTGGCATTAAACGCCCTCCGGCATCGGAGAGATAAGAGATATTACCGCCAATACCCTGCAGCAACTTGTCATAGATGCTCTCTACTCCGGTAATGCCCTGGTTGTCTATCCCTGTAAAGCCTAGAATATGCGCTGCAAGATCACCGTAGGGGTAATAGCGCTTGCTATCCTCAGCCACAACGATGCCCGGCAGCTTCAAATCACGAATTTCGGCGGCAAGCTCCATCGTAATTTTACGGCCGCCGGGCTGCAGTCTCACCGAGGCTTTCTTTTGGGACAGCATAGGCACAAGCTTCTCCTTGGTCATGCCAAGCAAGGGTGCCAACTGCTGTGCTGTCGTCTCTTTATCTTTTACTTGCACAGGAATGGCGTAGATCGTAGGCGAACTGACGTTATATGCCAGCGGTACACCTTCGCGGTCCAATATTTCACCGCGCTTGGCGGTAAAGGGAATATTCCGGCGCCAAGAATCCTCAGCTTTAGCAGTTAGTTCCTGGCCTTTAGACAATTGTACATAAGCCAGCCGAACCGCTAGCGAACCAAACAACAAAGCCAGTCCTAGCAGCGTCCACAACATTCTTCGGCGGCTTGTAACTTTCGATACCTTCATTCCGTTCTCCCCCGTTTCCCAGGTAATAGACATGAGCTCTTACCTTCATGACTATTCGGGACAAACAGGGGTTAGAACAAGCCTATGGATTGCTTTTGGCCTCATTCTCTCCGTCCGCAGGTGGATCGGCCGCCGCCTGATCTCCCCCTGGCTCGTTGAGCGGAGTTAATTTGAGAGTGATAAGCTTCTTGCCATTCTTCGTACTCTCTACTTGCTCAGTTACATAACCTTCACCCTGTACAACGATGCCAACCTTCATAAGGCTGAGCACTTCCAGCGCATCACGCAAGGACTGACCCTTCAGATCCGGAATGACTGACGAATCCCCCTCCTGACTCAGCAGATAAATCCGCTGGCCTGAAGCAAGCTTCGTTCCGCCAGGAGGATACTGACTGACTACAGTCGCTCCTTGGCCGACAGTCTCGAAATCATATCCACCGGCGAGCAGAAGTTCACGGGCCTCCTTCATCGTTTTCCCTTGAAGATCTGGAGCCGTTCGCAGAGCTGGAGCCGCCGCTTTGACTGGTTCTTTACTGTTTTTATCATCTTTGGTGACGTTCTTCGGCACACCCATGTATTGCAGCGACTGAGACACAATCTCCTTGAACACTGGCCCTGCCGCTGTACCGCCACCTACCTCGACGTTCGGCTCATCAATGATAACGATCACGGCAATTTTCGGATCATTCACGGGCGCATAGCCAATAAAGGATACAAGCACCTTGGATTTCACATAGTCTTGTCCCTCAACCTTAATAGCCGTTCCCGTCTTCCCTGCTACCCGGTAGCCTTCAATATAGGCATGACGTCCAGTACCTATAGTCTGGTCAGCAACCACCTGTTCCAGATAACCCCCGGTCTCCCTAGCGCTTTGCTCCGAAATCACCTGACGCACAACCTCTGGCTTAGTAACCGCCGTTTGTCCTGTATTCGGGTTGGTTACTTCCTTGACCACATGCGGAACCATCAGCTTCCCGCCGTTGGCAATAGCTGCAACCGCCGTTAACTGCTCAATCGGGGTTACCTGTACCTTACCATGACCATAAGCCAGTGTGGCAAATTCAACGGGGTATTGGGGCGATACTCTACCCGTAACTTCCCCCGGCAAATCTATACCTGTTTTCTCTTTAAAACCAAAATCTTCAATATACTTTAAGAGTCTATCCTGTCCTAGCATTTCATAGCCTAGTTTGACGAAAGCTACGTTACTGGAGCGTTTTACACCTTCAAGAAACGAGATCTGGCCCCAGCCAGCTTTTTTGATATCATGCAGTGACTTGCTGTAGCCCTTGATCCGGATCGATCCAGACATGAATGTGTCATCGGGCTTGAACAGCTTCTCTTGCACTGCCCCGGCTAGTGTAGCAATCTTGAACGTAGAGCCAGGTTCATAAATAGATTGGATGGCATGGTTCCGGAAAGCACCTTGATCTTTAGTTTCCCAAAAGGCATTAGGGTTGAAGGTGGGCATATTCGCCATCCCCAGAATTTCCATTGTGTTCGGATCTGCCGCGATGACAGTCATACTCTTTGGCTTATACTGGTTAACGGCCTTCTTCATCGCCTCTTCGATATAATACTGAATGGTACTATCAATCGTCAGCTTGAAATTGTTTCCATTAACTACCGGCTGATAGGATTCCTCGGCATTGGGCAGCTTGATTCCCTTACCGTCACTCTTATAGAGTAACTGCCCGTCCTTACCTTTCAACTGATCGTCAAAATACTTCTCGAAACCCATAACGGCTTTGCCGTCACGGTCTGTATACCCGAGAATATGGGCTGCAAGGGTATTCTTAGGATAATATCTCTTCTGCTCCCGTACAAATCCGATCCCCGTCTCCTGAATCTTATGCTCTGCTTTCAGCTTGTCCCGAAAAGCCACTACCTTCTCATAAAGATCCTGATCGATTTTCCAGCCTTCGTTACGAATTTCACGGTTCTTTAAAAAATTACCGTTCTCATCCTTGGCCTCCACCAGCTTCCGCAGCTCACTCTCCGGCTTCTTCAGCAGATCCTTGAGACCGGCGATCACCTCATCGCCAATACCTATCGTGTTTATCACCTCAGGGTTCACAACAACAGTGTAAGCAGGGACGTCGCTGGCCAGTGTGCTTCCATTACGGTCGGTGATCACTCCGCGGGTCGCCTTAATTGTGGAAGTATGCGCCCACTGCTTTTGTGCCCGTTCCTGCCAGAAATCCCCGTTTAACACCTGGATATAGAACACCCTTCCGACCAAAACAAGAAAAAAGAGGGTAATACACCCTCCTATAAACAGCGTGCGAAGTTTTATTCTTTTAATCATACCTAACCTCACATACTCTATTATTGCGATCTTGCCAATCGCTTACTAGTTATCTCCGTCAGTAGATGTTCCTGATTTCGGAACAAATATCGTAGTATCTTCATTGGGCGGGACAAAACCCAGCTCCTTGGCCTTTATCGGGATCAACTGCTCCAGTGTCTGCTTTTCCATCTGGTATGTAGCGATCTGCTTCTTATCTCTGGCAATTTCAGCATCCAGCTTCTGCGCTTGCTTGTTCAAATCGTAAATATGAACGTAACGCCAAATCAGGGTGACGGCTACCAGGACAAATACACTTAGAGTCAGCATGTACAGCAGCTTCTCTTGCATGGGGAGCACCATTCGCCTGGTGACTACTTTTGTCTTCTCGCGGTATAGTGGGTTCTTTTCTTCTTTTCTTTTGGGCTGGACTGCCAAGTTGCCGCGGGTATAGGCCATCTCTGACTCTCCTTTATCGTAATTTACAATTTCTCTGCAATACGCAGCTTCGCTGAACGGGCACGAGGGTTAAGCTCAAGCTCTTCTTCGGAAGGCAAGCGTGGTTTGCGATTGATCAGCTTGAGCGAGCCTTCAGCACCGCATACACATAACGGAAAATCAGGTGGGCATGTGCATTTGCTGACATAACTGCTCAGAATCTGCTTGCAAATCCGATCCTCCAACGAGTGGAAGGTGATGACGGATACTCTTCCTTCGGGCGCCAGGCAGCGAACCGCCCCATGCAGCCCTTCTTCAAAGGCACCCAATTCATCATTTACAGCAATGCGCAGGGCCTGGAAACTCCGTTTGGCAGGATGTCCGCCAGTTCTGCGCGCAGCCGCAGGAATACCTTCCTTGATCAACTCTACTAATTCGCCAGTGTTCTCGATGGGCTTCTCGGCTCTCCGCGCTACAATGCGTCCGGCAATCCGTCGCGAGAATTTCTCTTCCCCGTATTGGAAAAGCACGCGTGCGATTTCCTGCTCGGACCAGGTGTTCACAATATCCGCTGCAGTCAACATCCCCGACTGGTCCATCCGCATGTCCAGCGGCGCATCGTGATTGTAGCTAAAGCCGCGTTCCCCTTCGTCGAACTGGGGCGATGAGACGCCAAGGTCAAAGAGAATTCCGTCAACCTGGGGAACTCCGTCTTTCTTCGGGACAAAAGGCACATCTCTAAGCACATATTCCAAATCGCGGAAATTCGTCTTCACAAGAACAACTTTATCCCCATATTCAGCCAGCTTTTCCTTGGCGTTATTCAGGGCCCAGTCATCTTGATCCAGGCAGATTAAACGGCCTTCTCCGCTGAGTTTGGAAGCGATAAGTGAGCTGTGACCTGCCCCGCCGAGCGTGCAATCTACATAGATTCCGTCTTTTTTGATGTGCAGCCCTTCTGTCGCTTCTTCTTTAAGCACCGTGATGTGATGAAACAAGCTGCATCCCTCCAGGACAGTATTCGATATTTGTGTGGTTTATAGATCAAAGTTGAAATCGACCAATTTCTCGGCAATCTCGTTGAATGATTCTTCTGACTGTTCGAAGTACTGTTCCCAAAGCTCCTTGTTCCAGATCTCCACCCGGTTAGAAACGCCTAGAATAACACAGTCCTTGTCCAGCTTGGCATACTGCCGCAAATTGCCCGGCAAGTTTACCCTGCCCTGCTTGTCCCAAACACATTCTGTCGCTCCCGAGAAAAAAAAGCGGCTGAATGCGCGGGCATCCGATTTCATCAACGATAGGGTTTTGAGCTTTTGCTCCATGATGCCCCATTCTTCCATGGGATAAACAAAAAGGCAGGAGTCAAGTCCGCGGGTCGCCACGAAGGAAGTTCCGAGCATTTCACGGAACTTGGCCGGAATAATAATTCGGCCTTTCTCGTCGATACTATGCTGGTATTCACCCATGAACATAGCTTTCCCACTCCCGCTCCCCAAATCCCCACTTTACCCCACTTTTCACCACTTAAGCATAATAGATTCGCCGTTAAAAATCAAAAACCTTTTTCCAGACCAAGGTAATTGTTTCCTAATTGTAAAATTGCCTCTAAGTCCCTATATATATGGTTCCAAGGTCCTGTCCGACACCTGTTACCCCCTGTATAAATTACCAGAAACACGCAAGAAACCGCCCGGCCGGAATATGCTTCCGGCAGAACGGCTTCTGCATCGTATCACCTATGCAAAGTTACATATATATCATGCGGTGGGTACCGCTGTAATCAGCAGGAACAGCCATTAGATTATCAAGCCAATCTGGTCCATAGCGGTTCAAGTAATACATGATGTTGTAGACTCTCTCCTGAAGCTTTCCTTGCGGCATTAGGGACAGCTCAATCCGTTCCCACTGGCGCAGCGCCGCTTCATTCTGCTTCTCAAGAGCATCCTGAGCTTTGGCCTGCAGGAATGAGATCTGATCGAGGATCTTGTCCTTATTATTGCTTCCCAGCTTCAGTAGTCCGGCCTGTATGGTACCGAGCTGTTCAATCAAAGGCTCATAAAGTGAACTGAATGCTGCTTTCGTTTCTTCAAAACGGTCTCCCAAACGAAGCTCGTCCTGCGCAGTCAGCCATTCCTGTCTCTTACTGTCCAGTCCCTGATGTACATCAGGGAATCCGATTCCGTATTTGTCCATATGCTTTTGAAGCGTGCCCTCCACCAGAGTGAAAGACATCCGCGGAATAATCAGCGGCATAGCTCCGCCCACCGTCTTGAAAGCCTGATGCGGGATCGCCCAGTAAGCAATCTCTCCCTGACCCAGCACTGTAGCCAAGGTAGGCAAGAGGTAGTCCTGCATCAACGGGCGGGTCAGCACATTGTTACTGAAACGCTCTGGGTGGGTATAAAGTATATCCAGAAGTGCTTCCTTTGAAAAAGATACAGTTCCTTTACGGTCCGTAAAGAAACCATCCTTCTTGTGCAGCAGCAAGCGTGTGCCTTCATGAATATAGAACAGATTGGCACTGCCTTCCGCCACATCGGCCTGAAGCTGGTACCCGCTATCACGAATAACCGTAGCCGCATTTAGATAGGCCGTCTCCAGTTCTCCATTCTCACGGATCAGCGTTTCAAAAAACGGCTGCTCCAATTTGCGTAGACAGGGATCAGCAGAATCAAGCAGAATCAGACCAAATTTGCCAAACAGATTCCCCATCAACTTGGCGAAAAGGTCTGTCATGTTATTGGAAGCAGAAGAGGCTTCACGAATGAATTCCATAATTCCTGGTTTGAACTCGCTGTCCTGCAGCAGTTCATCCAGTTGAGCTACGGCTTGCTGCCAGCTTTCGTCTTCAACCTTAATATCGCTGACCGATGAACGTACATCTCCGGTTTTCTCAATCTTGATCTTGCTGATTTCCCCGCTTCGATTCAACACATAGGTATGATTGACCTCATCCCAGTCATGATCTTCCCCGGCAATCCAAAATAATGGAACAACAGGTCTGCCTAATTGCTCCCCGGCTTCTCTTGCCGCTATTATGGTTGTCATTGCCTTATATATCACAAGCAGCGGACCCGTGAACAACCCACTTTGCTGGCCTCCGGAAATTACCAGTGTCCCCGGCTTCTCCAACAATGCAAGCGAAGACTTTACCGCCTCATGTGGATTGTGTGCTTCATTATAACTCCGCAGGCAAGCTGCCACCTGCACCCGGTCAGCACGCAATGCCTCGTGGCTGTCCAGCCATTCCGCCCGCAACGCTCTGCTGCCTTCATTACGGAAGTCACCACCGTATAAATGTTCTACCGTCTCATAACGGTTCATATAGTCCCTGGCAAGCGCAGATCCGCCCGCAAGCGGCTCCGTTACAACCTTCATTGCTGTAGCCTCCTGTCTGCTATCTCTGCTATATATAAATTAAATTACAGAGTGATAAACCCTATCTGATTGTATCCAAAGGAGGGGGATTCGTCAAAGAATCACTTATCTTAAATTTTAATCACCATAAAAATGCACCCCTTAGGATTTCATTGGAAAACCCGAAGGTTTAATCCAATGTCTATTCTAAGGGGTGCACTTCAAAATACTCGTGATATCATCGAGTTGATTTTGAATTCATTTAATATTAAGCAAACGCTTTGGACACAAAATGGCCCTTGGATACTTCAACCAATTGCGAAGCTTCCTCTGAGTCCTTCTGGCCTTGCGTATAAATCGGCGATTTCAATTCATCATGGAAATGAATCCGCTTCTTGTTCGCCTCAACCTCTGGGTCCGGCTCAGGGATTGCAGATAACAATGACTTGGTGTATGGGTGTATCGGATTGGAATAAAGCTCTTCACTTTCTGCAAGCTCTACCATTTTCCCCAGATACATTACAGCAACTCTGTCACTGATGTGCTTAACCATAGAGAGATCATGGGCAATGAAGAGGTATGTCAGTCCAATGCGATCCTGAAGCTCTTTAAGAAGGTTGACAACCTGTGCCTGAATGGACACGTCCAGTGCAGAAATAGGCTCGTCGCAAACAATAAATTTCGGGTTAACGGCAAGCGCCCGAGCAATACCGATCCGTTGTCGTTGTCCACCGGAGAATTCATGAGCATACCGAGTGGCATGGTCATGATTCAGACCAACCATATCTAATAATTCTTCAATGCGTTTTTTGCGCTCGCTACTACTTCCAGCCATTCCATGGATGTCCAATGCTTCGCCAATAATATCCGAAACAGTAAACCGCGGATTCAGAGATGCATATGGATCCTGAAAGATCATCTGCATATCCCGACGGAAAGCCTTCATTTTTCTTGAGGATAATTTATAGATGTCAGTTCCGTTATATTTCACGCTTCCGGCAGTCGGCTCATACAAACGAAGAACCGTACGTCCTGCTGTGGTTTTACCACAACCAGACTCACCTACCATACCTAGCGTTTCTCCCTCACGGATGTTAAAGCTGACGTTATCGACTGCCTTAAGTACCTTGCCTTTACCTACATTAAAATATTTTTTAAGACCTTCTACTTCAATTAAGTTCTTACTCATAAGAACCGCACCTCCTTGGCCATCAAATGCAGATTTCAGCAATGCATCTAATGCATATACTGAATCCTGTGACACCGGAATCGAACCATTCACATGTATGCACCTTATCACTGTAACCTACAGTGAACAGATAGCCGATCGGTGATTAAAAGAATAAGGCACTGTGTCGCTAATTAAAACAGCAACTTTCCCTGTCATCTTGCATATAACACTACTCGTCTTTAATCAGCACTCAGGACACAAAATAACACGATAGTAACCAACAACTATCGCATACCCGAAAGAATTGTGAGAATGTTGATTACAACGGATACCTGCATCATTTATATCAACCAGGTTCAGCACTCCAATACCTTATGATGGACTCAAATGCTGATCATGCTTGATATTTGGCCAGAACGTTGACAACTGATTTCAATGTCGATGTTTTGACCCTTCTGAATTCTTTTAAGTTAACGAGAAGATCAGAGGAAATCATGATTTAAACAGTTGCGCTGAAAAACACTAAACTAGTAAAATTGATTTCCCCAAATCCTTATTTTTTCAATTTAGGATCCAATGCATCCCGAAGACCATCGCCTAGAATGTTAAATGCAAGCATAGTCACACTAATCGCAGCGGCAGGGAAAATCATGCGCCAAGGATAAGTCATCCAGCCTGTTCTAGCGTCGTTAACCATAGAACCGAGTGATGAAACTGGTGCTTGAACACCTAAACCGAGGAAACTTAAAAAGGCTTCTGCAAAGATCGCACTTGGAACAGAAAGCGTAATGGTTACGATAATCGGACCAACTGCATTCGGCAACAAATGACGGAATAATAGACGACCAGAGCTTGCACCCATTGAACGCGAAGCAAGGACAAATTCACGGTTTTTGAGTTGCATGATCTCGCCCCGAACAATCCAAGACATATTAATCCAGCCTGTGATTGTTAACGCCAATATAATTGTACCTAAACTAGGTTCTAAAACAACCAGCAATAGTATTGTAACAAGCAGGTACGGAATAGAATAAAGGATTTCTGAAAATTTATTCATAATCTCATCTACACGACCGCCAAAATAACCCATGATTCCACCGTATATAACACCGATGAACAAGTCAATCATTGCTGCTGCCAATCCAACGATAAGTGAAATACGTGCACCCATCCAAGTCCGTACCCACATATCCCGTCCTAAATCATCGGTTCCAAACCAATGCTCTGACGAAGGAGGCTGATTAGTATTCAGCAAATCATTTGAATAGTAATTGTATTTCGAAATAAGTGGACCAACAATCGCTGCGATTATTATGATGATCATCGCAATTAAAGCTGTCATGGCCATCTTATTTTGACGCAAACGATACATGGAATCTTTCCAAGCAGAAATACTTTCACGTTCTATTGTTTCGGCAACCTTCTTATCTGTACTAACTTGTACAAAATCCTCCGGTTTAAGTTGTGTGCTCTGCGATGATAATGTTTGATTTACAGTCAAAACTAACCCTCCTTCCTTCCAACAAGTTTAACTCGAGGATCGATAAACACATACAAAATATCTGTTGCAAAACGTGCAAGCATAAGTAATACTCCGTAGAAAATAGTAATACCCATAATAAGTGTATAATCCCGAACACCTATAGCTTGTACGAATTGTTTTCCGATTCCGCCGATACCAAAAATTTGTTCAATAACAACTGAACCCGTTACAATGTTAGCCGTCATCGGTCCAACATAGGTAACTACAGGCATGATTCCGTTACGAATGACATGTTTGAACATGATTTGAGCCCAGCTTAAACCTTTAGCTTTTGCTGTCTTAATATATTCTGCATGCAAAACTTCAAGCATACTGGAACGTGTCAAGCGAGCAATAAACGCAATTGGCTGGAAACTTAACGCAGCTACAGGCAATACATAATCCAGTGGTCCTGTGAAACCCATAACTCTGAACATATGCAATTTATAAGAGAAGACATACTGGAGTAAAGCAGCGACTAAAAAGCCCGGTACCGCAATACCTAAGACCGCTATCACCATTGCTAAATTATCAATTAGGCGCCTATGATACAAGGCAGCAAGCATACCTAAAAGTACACCGATCACAACCGAAACCACAATAGCAACTAGACCTAACTTTAATGAAGCAGAAAATGTTTTTCCAATCAAACCACTTACATCTTGGTTCAACTGCTTCATAGAAATCCCTAAATCACCCTGCGCAATATTCCCCATGTACTTCAAATACTGTTTCCAGACTGGTTGGTCCAAACCATACTGCTGATAAAGTCTGGCTTGTACTTCAGGTGGAACTTTCTTTTCAGACATAAATGGATCGCCAGGTATTGCTTTCATTAGAAAAAATGTTGCAGTAATTAGAATCAAAATAGATACTAGCATGTAGAAAAATTTATTTAAAAAATAACGCACCATTCCTACTGCGCACCTCCTTTTTCGAGTTAAAACAATCCTTTTCAATTGTAGGAAAAACTAAGCCCCTTGTCCAATGCATGTTTATGGATAAAGAGGAAGAAATAAACACCATTGCACTTACACAAAAAAACGGGATATATATGATGTGTTACCACATATATCCCTAGACTTTATAACATGCACTCTTATTTTACTGCATAATATTTGTGCAAGCTTTTAGTGTTCCAACAAATATGCTTTAGAGTAATCCACAGTACCGTCATACTGAGAAACTAAGCCTTTGAGATATGGCTTTTGAAGCGAGACTTGAGTGTAGTAGTAAATCGGCATAACGCCCATTTCATCTTTAATCAAAATCTCTTCAGCTTTATGGAAGCTTTCCATACGTTTAGTATTGTCTACTTCTTTATAAGCATCATCAAGCAACTTGTTGTATTCTGCATTGTCGAACTTAATGTCGTTGTTACCATTACCAGTTTTCCACATATCCAAGAATGTCATTGGATCGTTGTAATCAGGGTTCCAACCAGCACGTGCTACTTGGTAATCGCCATTTTGACGGTTTTTGATGAATACGCCCCACTCTTGGTTTTCAGTTTTCACGTCAACACCAAGGTTCTTTTTCCACATATCAGCGATGGCAAGAGCAATCTTCTTGTGACCTTCGCTTGTGTTGTAGATCAATGTAACTGGTGGCAATGTAGTGTATCCTTTTTCTTTCATACCTTCTTCAAGCAATTTCTTAGCTTCTGTGTAGTCCTCTTTGAAGAAATCATCTTTGTAATCGTTACGATATTCGCTACCTTCGGATGCACCTTTAATACCTGGTGGAATGTAACCGAATGCTGGAACTTGTGAAGCCAAAGTTACCTTATCTACGATATCTTGACGGCTGATTGCCATGGAAAATGCCTTACGGATTTTCGCGTTGTCAAATGGCTCAGCTTTTGTGTTGAATTCATAGTAGTAAATGCTTGCAATAGCTTTCAGTGTGAAATCATCTGGCAATTCATTTTTCAATACAGGGATTTGGTCTGGTGGAATGTCACCGTTTGGTGCGCCTGCACGATCAATTTCGCCGTTTTTGTAACTTAGAACTTCTGTAGAAGCTTCGTTAACAATAGTAGCAGTGATTTTATTCAGTTTAATGTCGTCTTTATCCCAATACTTATCGTTCTTGGTATACTCAACGGATTGACCTGTAATCCAGCTAGTAAGGGTGAACGGTCCGTTTGTAATCATTGTTTTAGGATCAGTTGCCCATTTCTCATTACCTTCTACCGATTTGTGAACCGGGAAGTAGGTGTAGAAGGACATCAAGTTCAAGAAGTATGCAGTCGGGTTATTCAAAGTTACTTCAAGAGTGTGCTCATCAACTGCCTTAACACCTACTTGAGAGAAATCTTTAATTTCACCTTTGTTGAACTGTTCTGCATTTTTCAAATAGTAAAGTTGTTGTGCATATGGTGGCGCTGGAACAGTTGCTGGGTCAAGAACCCGCTTCCATGCAAATACGAAATCATTTGCAGTTACCGGATCACCATTGCTCCATTGGCTGTCACGCAAGTGGAAGGTATAAACCAATCCGTCTGCGGAAATATCCCATTTCTCAGCTACGCCTGGGCCTTCTTTTCCGTCTTTGTCAATACGCACTAAACCTTCATACATTAACTTAAGAGCCACATTCGATTGGCTGTCCTGAGCTTGACCAGGATCAAATGTCGGTACATCTGCACTCATATTAAGTCTAAGCGTTTGGTCAGCAGCCAGTTTTTCGTCGCCGCTACCTGTGTTTGTGTTGCCTGCCGCGTTGGTTGGGCTGGCTGTGTTGCCGTTGTTTGCTTTGTTCCCGCCGCAACCAGCAAGCGCTGTGCCGATTACAAGAACTAGAGCAATCATAAGCAATAGACTTTTACTCTTCTTCATCTAGCAGTTCCCCCTAAATAGAATGTGGTATATGGTTTATGATTATACAACCAGTGGTCAAAAAAATCTAGACTAATGTTTTCTGAAAACACATTTTTTTTAAAACTTTAAAATTTTGTGACGTTGACGCTTCACCGAAGTAGCGGAACATTACATGGCTTGTGATATGTACTTTATAAGGCCTACGAACATGAACAAAACATAAAAAGTGCTCATTACGATAAAACTGAGCCGCCAAACTGCCCGTAAAATCCGTTTACCATCCACTTTCCCTTTCATACGATTTTGCGCTCCACCAATCAGTCCAGCGGATATTAATACAATAAGTAGTATAAGATAAAAGCCGAATTTGGTACTGAATATGTTATTAAAAAGCGCGGACACCGATAGCAATAAAAAAATCGTGCTAACATCCATGGCCAGAAAAAAGGTCTTCCTCCTGTCTTTTTTCATACCTGTTCCGATAAAATAAACAAGCAAAAAAGGGACAACCGGAATAACACTTAATGTAACGAACGAATTCTGCAAAAATTCCAAGGCAACCTCACCTCTCCTCCGCGATCATACCCTCTACCAGTCGGCACATAATGCGGTGCAGTGGAACCGCCAGGCCGGAACGCTCTCCCATTTCTACAAGACTGCCATTAATCCAGCGGATTTCTGTTGCCCTTCCGGCAAGAACGTCCGCAAGCATAGATGAGGTATTACCCGAAGTGGATCGGCATACCTGAGCGATGACCTCCCATGAATCGGTTTCATAAGGAATGTCGCATGCTTCATATACTGCAATGGCTTCATTATACAGATCTCTCATGACCCGTATGCGTTCCTCGGAGGCGAGCAGTTCCCCGTTCGGAATGCGCCAAAGAGCAGTAAGTGGATTAATAACAGCATTGATTAAGAGCTTTCGGTAAATCATGGTATTCATGTCATTCGACAAAAACGCGGAGAATCCTGCAACTGAAAGTGTTTCAAGTAAATGAATTACTTCAATATCGTTCTGAGGCTCCGTAAAAGGAGCTCCCATGGAGGCTTCTGGAGGAACCTTCCCTAACCATACTTCCCCTTTCCCGGCGTGAATAACCTCTGTTAATGTTTTCCTTTTAGCGCCTTCCGTGGTAACAGCAGCATAAATATTGCTCTCCGGAAGCAGTTTTTGCAGCAACTCTATATGTCCGATCCCATTTTGAAAACAAACAATACTTGGACGCTCATTGCGAAGTGGCTGCAACATCTCAGGTAAATCATGATGCAGAACATTTTGTTTAACAGTAATTACAATGCAGCCACCAGGTTCTCGCAAATAGGTCTCGGTAAATCCGGTCACCAAGCCTGCATGGAAAAGATCACTTTTAATTCTAATTGGCGTTCCTTCATCTTCATAACTAATGTTGATCCCGCTGCGCACCAGCTCGTGGACCTGTTGACTGCCGCGACACCACAGTCTGACCTCGTTCCCAGCTGAAATAAGCCGTCCGGCCAGCAGCAGCCCCAATGATCCAGCGCCTATAATATCAATCCTCATACTTGCCCCCTGCCACATTTCCCCATAGTTTCCCTTTAGTATATCCCGCACCCCTCGGCAAAAGCAAAAGCAAAAATCCCGCAAGACAGGCCATTGCACCTGCACATTGCGGGATTCTCAGCGCTGAGAAACCTTACTCAATTCGCTCCAGATTACCATTAGCATCCATTTTGAAGCGGGTCTTAAGCTCCTCTTCTTCTTCATTCAGAAAGGCCAGCCTTCTGGCGCGGTCCATAATCTGAATCAATGCTTTATAATCGTCATTTACAACCCTGTAATCCGTTTGAGCAAGATTGACTTCCTTGGACAGGCGTTCATTCTCCGTCCGCAGCTCTGTCAATTCCTCTTCCTTTTCCCGGAGGTCCCGCTCAAGCATCTTTAGCTGCCGGCCGGCCTCTTGAAAAGTTCCCTTCCATTGTCTCAAGAAACGAATTACCGCATCAATGGACAATGTGTTCTCGGTCAGCCCTTCACTTCTAGCGTAATCCTCTTCTGTTTCTCCCAGGATCAATCCAGCTACCTGTGCGCCTCTTACGGCTGGTTGTTTCTTCAAATAACTGCGTTTCTGGCGTTGCCCTTTAGCAATACTGATCGCATCTTCATAACTCTTGCGGACACAGCTGTTCCAGCGGAATCCGCAGGCAGCGGAAGTTCTGCCGATTTTTTCCCCCACTTCTTCAAAAGCAGCAAGCTGAGTGCTACCCTCCCGAATGTGGCGTAAAGTTACTTCTGCCAGGATTAGATCATCCTCTGTACTCCAAGCGTCCTGTCTAACGGCTGTCATAAAAGCCAAACCTCCTAACAACATCTTGAAATAACCATCTTCATAACCGGCAGCTCCGCCGGGTAGTGAATAGGGATAAAAGCTGCTTACTCCATTTCTATGCCTCTTAAAGAGTTCATAGAATCTATTTGATACTAAATTGTATTTCCATTTTACGTACACCTCATACGCATTATGCTTTATTAATTCTCTCGAACCCTCCTTAAGAAAAGGTGTCAATCATAAAAATCACATTTTTTCACAAATCCGCACTTTTTTTTCGATGAATTCGTTTACACTCATTTCCGCAGCGGGTATAATTAAAATAAATGGAATGAAGATACATATTTGAAGGGGGACTCGCTCTTGGACCGCATGTTTCGGGTGTTGGGGTTTTTCACGCTGGCGATCGGCTTGATGGCTTTTGCCGGAAATTTGACCGAAATGGCCTTGCTCTTCTTTTTGCAAACCGCATTCTTCGTTATCCTGGGGTATCTTAAATTTACCGAGAAGACATACATTCTACTCTTCTGGGGATACATGATTGTGACCTTCACCGGCTTTAGCTACTGGACGATATTCCAGATGGGTCTCCCGTTATAAACGTAATTTACTCTAACGGAACGGACGATGCCCCCTGATCGCAAGGGGCTCTTCCGTTTTTTTGCATGCTTTTTTTTATAGGACATGGACTTAAAAACGGAGTATGCTATTTTAGCAGGGTGAATCATATCATTAGTAATATTGCTATTCCAATCCTGAACTATTTTATACAAGCAAAGGTGGTGGTGTGGTGCTCTCCCGTCCTTCTATACGCCGTATGATTGCAGCCATACTCATTTTATTCTGCTGCGCACTCCTGCCACTGGTTCCCTCCGCATATCTGTCTGCTGACCCTGTCGGCACTGTCGCGCCTCCACCAGCTTCTCTTACTGATAATGAAGATACGCGCAAACTGCTGGAGCAGACCTTGTCCTCTGCCGAAATTGAGAAAGAAATCGCCCGGATTAGCAGTGAACAGGAAGCTCTCGAGAACAAAGTGGCGGGGTTGGAAACTCAGGCGGCCGAACAAAAGTCGGCAATTGCTGCTCAGCAGGAACGTGCCGGTGCCATTATTCGTTCTTATTATATGGGAGATCGGGATGGACTATTGGAAGCTTTTCTGTCCGCCAAAAGCATTAGCAGAGTGCTTGTTCTGTGGGATTACTACGAAATTATCATCGGGCGGGACCGCGATATTTTATCGCAGTATGAGAAGCAATACAAAAGTTTAAAAGCGACGCTTCAGGCTGCCAAACGAAGTTCACAAGAGCTGGCAACGCTCAAAAGCACACTCGAGGAGCAAAAGATCAGGGTAACGGCTCTACATAAGGAGATTGAAGGAGGAATCCGAGGCAGCAGTGATCCGGAAAGCATGAATGCTCTACTGAAAGAGTTCTCATTGTATTGGGAGAATATCGGGCTTCACGAAGTAAAAACCTACTTTAAAGCATTAGCCTCCGCGATGAAGAATCTACCAGACTTTGTCCAGAACCGCGAAGGGCTGCTTACCCGCCAGGGAATGACTTATCAGCTAAGTCTTAAGGAAGAGGATCTTAATGATTTTTTACAGTCGCAGAACAAACTGTTCACCGATTTTGCTTTTCATTTCAATGAAGGCTCTGTGACCGCTTCGGGAAAAAGCGGCAAATTGTCACTGGCTCTAACCGGACACTATACGATCCAGAATGAACCGGTCAATGCGATGTTGTTCCATGTTGATAAAATTGTCTTTAACGGACTTGAACTGCCGGACACTACCAGTCAAGCATTGGAAAAAGAATTCGATTTAGGCTTTTATCCGGCAAAAATCATCTCTTTCCTCCGGGCAACCGAGGTTGATAGCAAGGACGGCCTGCTTCAGGTCAAGCTTGCCGTCTCATTCTGATGTCTGCAGCTGCTTCTGAAGCTCTGTAGCATTCAGCTTGCCTTCAAGAAATAAGGCAACCGCCTCGGTCATTTTCTTCCAGCCGCCTTCCGGTTCATCATCGGGGGCGGCTTCTTCAGCCAGCAGCAACTGGGAATCGAACGGCAGTACTACACTCGATGGTGGCCCGGAACGGTAGATTTCATCTAGCGCGGGCAGGCCCCCTGTTGCATCTAGCCAATCCAGCTGCGAAGTCGTTCCGGTGATAAAGGCAAGCCATTTCACTGCTTCTTCGGGGTGTTCGGACTGCGCAGGCAAAGCAAACGACCGGCTGTAAATACTCTCAATTCCATTAGTACCGCGCGCACCAAGCAGTCCTTCAGCCTTCAAGGAAGCATTCCCGTATCGTTTCCATTCCGAGTACGGAACAGCTGCAATGGCAATACTACCATCCTGAATTTTGTCCCAGATCTTATGGTCTGGTTGGCTGCTCAAATAAAAATCTCCCAACGCTTGCTGCAACCAATTTAGCGTCTCCGGCTTTACAGAGGTCATGCTGGTTCCCATAGACTCCAGTACAGCTGCAAATCCGTACGGAGTTCGGGTATCCAGGGCAAGCAGATATTTATCCGGCTGTTTGCGAAGGTTCTCCAGCATGAGATTCCACTCATTTACATTTCGCGGCAATGAAGGCATTCCAAGTTCAGTCAGCCGCTGCGGGGAATACACCAGTACATAAGGATCAATATCTAGCGGCACGCCCCAGTCATACCCATTCCACTGCATTTGCGGGATTAGCCGGGTAAGCGGCGCGCTGCCTGGAACACTTCTATATACATCAATAGGAAGCAGATAGCCGTGTTTGGCCAGATCAAGTATCTTGCGCCCGTCGGTCATAATAATATCGGGACTGTCGCCAATAGTTAAATCCTTCAGCAAGATTTCCTCAGCATCCGCCTTCTCAATATTCTTCAAGTCTATTTTAACGCCGCTGGACAACGAATAGCTGCTGCTCAGCGCCTTCAGTTCAGTAAATTCCGCAGGGCTGAGGGCTACGGTAATCTGCAAGTTATCCACTGTCCCGACCTTGCTTGAATCCGGAAAAGCAGACGGGTTCTGCCTTCTATTGACCTCAAGCGGGCCATTGTTCGTATTTACCTGCATGCTCGGTGACAGACTTGTCAGCGACAGCAGCAGGATGGCAAACAGCAGCCAGTAGTTTTTGCGTCTCAGCACGATTGTTCTCCTCCCGGGGCATTTCCTTTCCCCTATTCTACCAGACCCATTCCCCCTTGTCTGTATCTGTGAAAACGTTCTCTTTCTATTATATAGATTTGAAAAGACAGGGAATGCAAGAACTCTCGGAGTGCCTGGACGCTCCGCGTGCGGATTATTCTTCCGATCGGCTGTTATCCTCGGATTTCCTGATTGAATAACCACCTATAGTGGTTGAAATCCGAGGATAAAGGCGAACGCTGCGCTTCTCCAGAATAATTCCGCTCTCTACGCTACGGCTTGCCACCTCAAAAACATGATTCACTGCCTTTTCAGGTGGCGGGGGCAGCAAAAAGCCGGGAGTGATTTAACTCCCGGCGGTAAAACATAGGTTCCAGAGCGGATTAGAGCGGATTAGAGAGGCTATACGCAATTAAAGGTAGAATTATGCTGCTAGAGCAGTTGGAGCGCTTAGAACCATTTTTAGGATGAATAGTGCGGTATAGTGACTTAGGACAACAATGACGATTAGGGCAAATGAGCTGTTACAGAAGATCCGCAGCCAGCTGAGCCAGGCGGGAACGCTCACCTTTTTCCAAGGTTATATGGCCGCTAATGCCCTGCTGCTTGAATTTTTCTACAATATAGCTGAGCCCATTGCTCGCTGCATCCAGATACGGGTGATCGATTTGCTCCGGGTCGCCCATGAGAATTACTTTACTTCCTTCACCGGCCCGGGAGACGATGGTCTTCACCTCATGACGGGAGAGGTTCTGCGCTTCATCAATAATAATGAATTGTGCAGGGATCGAGCGGCCGCGGATATAGGTCAACGCTTCAACCTGAATACTGCCAAGCCCCATCAGAATTTTATCAATATCCCCCGATTTCTTAGTATCGAACAGAAACTCGAGGTTATCATAAATCGGCTGCATCCACGGACGAAGCTTCTCATCCTTCTCGCCAGGCAAATATCCGATGTCTTTACCCATCGGTACGACCGGGCGGGCGATCAGCAGCTTTTTGTATTTATGCTCGTCTTCTACCTTGAACAATCCGGCGGCAAGCGCCAATAATGTTTTACCTGTTCCCGCCTTGCCAGTAATGGTTACCAGCGGTATATCGTCATTCAGCAGTAATTCCAGTGCCATGCGCTGCTGGGCATTGCGAGCGCTGATGCCCCAGACGGCATCATTCCCGAGATATAGCGGCTCCAGACGGGAAGCATCACTATTCACCTTAAGCAATGCAGATTTCCCGCTGCCGATCTCATCCTTGAGAATTACAAATTCATTAGGATAGAGACGGTAAGGCAGCTCCAGTTGTTTAATGGATAAATATCGGTTGCTGTAATATTCATCAATCAATGAAGGATGCACATGCAAAGCCTGATAGCCGGTGTACAGCTCATTTAGATCTCCTGTACGGTCCGACAAGTAATCCTCAGGCGTTATGCCAAGCACATCCGCCTTAATCCGCACCAATACATCTTTACTCACCAGCACAACAGGACGCGGATCAGGCTTCTCGTTCTCTTCAATTAAATAATTGAGCGCAACCGCCAAAATCCGGTTGTCGTTGGATACCTCACCGAACATCTCTTGAACCTTCACGAAGCTGCGGTGATTCAGTTCTACCTTCAGCATGCCTCCATGTTCCAGTTCCACTCCGCTGTGCAGGTGGCCCAGTTCCCGGAGTCCGTCCAGCAGACGGGACACGGTGCGGGCGTTACGGCCAATTTCATCGGCATTGCGCTTCTTGGAGTCGATTTCTTCCAATACAACTGCAGGAATGATGACTTCATGCTCCTTGAAAGAAAAAATCGAATTGGGGTCGTGCAACAGCACGTTGGTATCAAGCACAAATATTTTTTTCATGTTATCCCCTCCACAGCGCCTGGTTTGATTGGTCATACATAACTCTTTCCGTCATGGGAAAAGATAATCCCAGAACTAATCTTTGACCGAAAGGAGTAAGCACATATGAGAAAATCAATGTGTCTGTTGCTGGTACTGCTGCTGCTGACAAGCTGCGGTATCGCTAATAAGAAGACATCACCCTCTCCTCAGGATAAACAGTCGGCTCAGGCTGTAGGCAACAAAGGGGGCCACGAGGTTCGAAAACTGAATAATACCACTGCCGTCCCGCTTTCATCCGCATCTCCGAACGGAGTGAATCATACGGCCAAAGCGGGAAGCGAGATTGCACTCAAGGATCACTTAGAGCAGCTGGCTAAAAGAGTACCCGGCGTAGATAATGCACACTGTGTAGTTATGGGTAAAACCGCCATTGTTGGTCTTGACGTCAAAGGCTCGCTTAGCAGATCGCGGGTCGGAAGCATCAAATATTCCGTGGCCGAAGCCATCCGCAAAGATCCGCGAAGCGTTAACGCTCTGGTTACTGCCGACATGGACCTTTCCAGCAGACTTGCCGAGCTGAGTAACCATATCTCTAAAGGCCGCCCTGTATCGGGATTCGCCTCAGAGCTGGCAGACATTGTCGGACGGATTATTCCGCAAATTCCCGAAGATACCAAGCCCAGAAAACAATAACGTCATAAGTTGACAAAAAAAGCCCAGTGACGACCTCACCGGGCTTTTTGCATTGCAGCAAATACTTGTCCGTCCAGCTTCTCGGCTGCACGCTGATCGTATACTTTAACATATCGTGGAGCGGAGTCCAGCTTCGCGCCATAAAAAAGCGCGTTGCGCACCGCTTCAATTTCAACATCAAAGCAGCAAATATTAAAGGGCACATCGTCAAGACGATCCTGCCTAACCGCAGCACGTCCGTTGATGGCATGAACCGTGCTCTCGCCGAACACAGTAATTGTTACCATAGGGTTAACCTTCATATTGTTCACCAGCCGTGAACGATGATCCACTGCGATCCGTAACACGGAAGGGCTCACTGCATAAATCCACGAAATGGCCGTGGACGTAGGACCTGAAGTTTCGGCATCGACAGTGTTAAGCAGAACAAACGTCTCAGATTGCAGCATCGAAAGCAGGGATTCATTAAGCTGAGCAACGGCTTCGGACATGAGTACAGGCCCCCTATGACGCAAAAGTGCATTCAATTAAGTATATTATAACATAGCGAGAAACTTGCATTCAATTTTAGTTATTATTCTCTTCGCTAACACCAGCGATTCGGTTATGAAGACTCTGTCTCGCCGCCTCAAGCTCTTTCTCATTAATATATACATATGGACTTTTCCATGTGCCCGTTACAGGCTTGAACTCTACATGCTGCTTGGAAATGTTCCAATAGGTAGCGATCAAATCCTTCAGCTGGCTGTTTTCAACATCCGTCTTCATATTGTCATTTACGGCGTCCAGCATGCTGCCAATCTTCATGACACCACCGAATGATTGAACCTGATCGATCAATGAGTTCAACACTTCATTTTGCCGTCTGTTGCGGTCAAAGTCATCCGATCCCTTTGTTTTTGGCTTGCAATTGGATTTGCGGTAGCGCACATAATCGAGCGCGTTATCACCGTTCAGCTCGGCCGGACCTTTTTTCAGATTAATATTGGTTCCATCTGCGCTATCCTTATAGCACATATCCGCACTGACGTTCACTTTGACGCCGCCGAGTGTATCAACGATATCCCGGAAGCCCTGGAAATCGAGAACTGTCACATAGTCTATTTTCACATTCAAGTACTTGCCCATCATGGTCTTCATTTCTTCCTCAGCCGAACCACCAGAGGTTTTTTCCTTGCTCTTGAAACGTGTATAGAACTCATTGATTTTCGTTTTTTTGTATCCATCCAGCTCCACATAGGTATCACGCGGGAGTGACACAACGGTGGCCGATTTGGTCTCCGGGTTCAGCGATGCTACCATGATGACATCTGTCAGGAAGGATTCATGCTTCGGCCGGCTGTCGGTTCCAAGAAGCAGTATCGTCAAGGGCTTAACTGTGGCAGACTGCTCAGGCGGAACTGGCTTGTCTATACCGGTATCCAGAATCCCGTGCTCCAGCTTCCAGTAAAGATAGCCTCCATAACCTAGACCACCAACAATGGCGACGATCAGAATAACAAGAAGTGCACGGCCGAGTCTGGCCCCAAACCCTCTCTTTTTAGCTTTCTTTTTGTTACCCTTTTTAGGAGCCCCTTTGGCAGGCTGCTTCCTGCCGTTTTCAGGTCTAGTGCTAGGATTCCCCGCAGATCTTCTCGGGGGTAGTTCATTATTGTTGCGTGTCATAATAGAATAAATTCCTTTTCAGTTCATTGGATTACAGGATAATACTGTTTATATAGACGATTTTAGCAGTAAAAAGTTGCGGACTAGGAGCGTTTCACTCCGCCGGCCGCCTTCCGCTTCTGCCTTGCTTCCACAAAATACCGCACCCGCACAAGCAGCATCAAACTGACGGCCACAAGCAGACATTGGATAATTGGAAGCTTGTCGTGCTGAAAAATAAGAAGCATCCCGGAGCCCAGCGCCATCATCACATAGAGAACAATTTCCTTGCCGATGGAGAGCTTCTGGTTCACTCGGAATACCTGATTGTAAACATAAGTAAGTAAGACGAAAATAACAATATAAGCAATAACAGGATGATTAGCGAACCAGGTTTGCATAGCTTTTAGTACACCCCTCCCGAATATAGTTACGCTTACATTATAACATCAGTCTATCATTTTAACCTCAAAATTCCTTCTATGTATCCCTTTGTGAAAAAATAAGCCGCCGGAATCTTAATTCCGACGGCTTATTAGATTCTTGCTTACACGCTTGCTTGTGCTTGTTTACGTTGCTTTTCAGCACGCTCGCGCTCGCTCTTGTTAAGGATCTTCTTACGCAGACGCACCGATTTCGGCGTGATTTCGCAATATTCATCATCATTCAAATATTCAAGCGCCTGTTCCAAAGAGAACATCCGTGGCGTTTTCATTTTTACAGTATCGTCCTTCGTTGCAGAACGAACGTTGGTCAATGCTTTTTCCTTACAAATATTAACGACGATATCATTGTCGCGAGTATGCTCGCCGACGATCATACCTTCATAAATATCGGTTCCCGGCTCCAGGAACAGGATACCACGGTCTTCAACACCCATCATTCCGTAGAACGTGGAAGTTCCGGTCTCAGTGGATACCAGTACGCCTTGGTGACGTCCGCCTACTTGACCACCAATCAGTGGTGCATAGCTGTCGAACGCATGGTTCATTACACCATAGCCGCGTGTCAATGTCAGGAAGTGTGTATTGTAACCGATCAGACCACGTGCAGGAATCAAGAATTCCAGACGAACCTGTCCAGTACCGTTGTTAATCATGTTTACCATCTCAGCCTTACGGCTGCCCAGGCTCTCCATAACAGCACCCATGCTATCTTCCGGTACGTCGATCATCAGGCGCTCAAGCGGCTCCATTTTGACCCCATCGACTTCCTTAACGATAACCTCAGGCTTGGATACTTGCATTTCATAACCTTCACGGCGCATGTTCTCGATCAGGATACCGAGGTGAAGCTCACCGCGTCCAGATACTACGAATGCATCCGGGCTATCTGTTTCAAGTACGCGTAGACTGACATCTGTCTCCAGCTCTTTCATCAGACGTTCACGCAGCTTGCGGGAAGTTACCCATTTACCTTCTTTACCAGCAAACGGACTGTTGTTAACGAGGAATGTCATTTGCATGGTTGGCTCGTCAATCTTCAGGACAGGCAACGCCTCAGGATGTGCAGGATCAGCGATTGTCTCACCAATGTTGATGTCCTTGATACCGGCAATAGCAACGATGTCACCAGCGCCAGCTTCTTCTGCTTCTACACGCTTCAGACCTTGGAAGCCGAACAGCTTCTCAACACGTGCAGTCTTGCTCTTACCATCACGCATAATAACTGTAACGGATTGACCTTGTTTAACCACACCGCGGTTAACACGGCCAATGGCAATACGACCAAGATATTCGTTGTAGTCCATCAGAGTTACCAGGAATTGCAGCGGCTCTTCGACACTTTCAGTTGGTGCAGGAATCTTCTCAACGATTGTTTCGTACAGGGCCAACATGTTGTCATCCTGTTTCTCTGGATCAAGGCTTGATGTACCGTTCAATCCGGAAGCATATACTACCGGGAATTCCAACTGTTCGTCACTGGCTTCAAGCTCAATGAACAGATCAAGTACTTCGTCAATAACTTCCGCAGGGCGGGCAGCCGGACGGTCGATTTTGTTCACAACGACGATCGGTTTCAAATTCTGTTCCAGCGCTTTACGAAGTACGAACTTCGTTTGCGGCATACAACCTTCATAAGCGTCAACAACGAGCACTACGCCGTCAACCATTTTCATAATCCGCTCAACCTCACCGCCGAAGTCGGCGTGTCCAGGGGTATCTACAATGTTGATCAAGAACTCTTTATAGGTAATTGCAGTATTTTTGGCAAGGATCGTAATTCCGCGTTCACGCTCCAGATCGTTGGAGTCCATGGCGCGTTCCTGAAGGGTCTCATGGGCACTGAAAATACCGGACTGCTGCAGAAGCTGGTCAACCAGTGTTGTTTTACCATGGTCAACGTGGGCAATAATCGCAATGTTGCGAATGTCTTTTCTTGAATGCATGATTTGTATCCAAATCCTCTCATTTATCAAATTAAATCTGTTCAAATTCTGAGCATGTCACGACAATCTCACAAAAGAAGCGCCTGGCGGAAAGCCGACGCTTTATCATAACATTAATTTTATAGTGAAAGCACCATGAAAAGCAAGTCTTTTTATGAAAAAAACACACTGGTTTTCGCTTAAATTTTTCCTATTTATATGCTTGTTTGTGCAAATGCCGATTACCAGCCGCCATTCCATTTCTTCCCGCCCCGCGATTTGCCACGTCCGGCAATCAACCAGAGACCCGCCAGGACCAAAACAGCACCAAGTACATAGAGGAATCCTGTTCCAAGTAAGCTGAATACTAACAAGACAAGACTAAGCAAGCCAATCACAGCGGAACCAACTGCGAGCCCCCTACTCCGGTAAGGAGAATAGAGCGAATATTGATATAGTCCTAACGCTATGCCAATCAGTAACAATGGCCACAAATGTCTCATCAGGCTCCAGCCCCAGATATTACAGAGTCCGAACAGAATGCCATACACGGTCAGAACTCCAGCAGGAATCAGCAGGGTAGCAGACATCCGGCGATTGAAGAACAATACATACAGCAAAAGGCCCGGAAGCAGAATCACGAGGGGCCAGAGCGCCCGCCCCAAAAATCCGAAGACTCCCAGCTTCCCGAATAAAATCACGATGCCGGCAGCGGCAATGAAAATCCCAAGCTTCATGTCATTTTTGGAAGACATCTCTCATCCATCCCTTCATGGTTCAACATCACTTCCTGCTTCTTCGAGCCCTTTAGCCCCGAATTACGACAGAATTCACTTTCATTTTAGCTGAAAACGGGTCAAAACACCACATTCTTCTATCTCTTCTCATTATGGACATGAAACTACGTTCTCTAACCAAAAAAAGGATGGCCTCTTGAGAGACCACCCTTGTGCGCCTTGCTTCAAACGATTCTGGCAGCACGTCGCTTGAGCGCTCCAGTTACCACCACCACAATACCCAAGAAGAGCGGAAGCGAGGAATGTAGCGACGGCAGAGCCAAAGAAACCATCGGGCCTAATTTGGTGTCCTGCAGCAGCATATCCCCCGCAGTATAAGCTAAAATATAAGCGCCGATGAAGACCAGCAATGGAAAACGGTGCAGCAAATTCACTATAATTCCGCTGCCCCAAACGACAATCGGGATGCTGAGCGCGATACCAATGACAATCAGAGACAAATCTCCTTGGGCTAAACCTGCAATAGCCAGTACATTATCAAGGCTCATAATGAAATCAGCCAGAAGAATCGTCCGGATCGATTTCCAGATCGTAGATACTCCGGATATCCTCAGCGTGTTCTCTTCCTCCACCAACAGCTTAAAGGAAATCCACAGCAGCAAAAGTCCGCCGCCCGCCTGAATAAAGGGAATTTTAAGCAGCAGAACTGCGGCAAAGGTCAGAAGGCAGCGCAGGAGCACTGCCCCGGCTGCTCCCCACCACACTGCCATTTTGCGATGATGCTCTGGAAGATCCTTGCTGGCCAGTGCAATTACCATAGCATTATCTCCGCTAAGCACCAGATTGATCATCAGTATTTCACCTAGCAGCACAATTGAATCCATACTTCTACCCCCTCGAACTACATGTAATTACATGTATGTCCGAAAGTGACAAGCTATGCTTGCTGTCCCATTTTTCAGAGGGGATGAATAGAAAGTTGTTAGAACCATTCCTCCTGCAGTCCAGCTTCTACACTAACCACCTCTGCTGGCTTCTCATCTCCGTACGGCGTAATTTCAATGGTCTCGGTAGCTGCCACAGCTTCTGCCAGCAGTGCCGAATAACCGGGAAGTGTCGCTTCTATCTTCTCTACAATCCGCAGGTTGGGATTGGTAGTCGGTGACTTCGGAACGAACAAAGTGCAGCAATCTTCATAGGGAAGAATGGACAAGTCATAGGTCCCGATTTGCTTGGACAGGTCCACAATTTCGCTCTTGTCCATCATAACGAGCGGGCGGAGCAGCGGGAGCTGCGTAGCGCGTCCGATAACGTTCATGCTAGGTAGTGTCTGGCTCGCGACCTGTCCGAGACTATCGCCCGTTACCAGAGCCAGTGCTCCCTCCCGCTCGGCAATGCCAGTGGCGATTCTCAGCATAGCCCTGCGCATCAGCGTAATAATTAAATTGTCCTGTCCGATACCAGTAAAAGCAGTCTGAACCTCTGTGAACGGAACCAGATGCAGCTTGATTACCCCTGCATATCTGGAGAGCACTCGTGCCAGGTCAACAACTTTTTGACGAGCCAGTTCACTGGTATACGGATAGCTGTAAAAATGAATGCATTCGACCTCTAGCCCTCTGCGCATAGAAGACCAGGCGGCTACTGGGCTATCTATACCTCCCGACAGCAATAGCAAAGCCTTGCCATTAGTACCGAGCGGGAAACCGCCGACTCCCTCAATATTTTCGCAGAAAATATAAGTATGATTCTGACGGATCTCTATCCGCAGCTCCAGTTGCGGCGATTTGACATCCACCGTCAGGCCGGGATAACCCTGTAAGAGCGGAGTGGCCACCAGCTTGTTCATCTCAATGGAGCCGTGCGGGAAGTCTTTCCATACCCGGCGGGCATTCACCTTGAAGGT
The DNA here is from genome assembly GCF_042883835.1 of Paenibacillus sp. NPDC058177. Classification (NCBI taxonomy): domain Bacteria; kingdom Bacillati; phylum Bacillota; class Bacilli; order Caryophanales; family Paenibacillaceae; genus Paenibacillus; species Paenibacillus sp. NPDC058177. Next base: position 431,899 of record NZ_JBHVVB010000002.1, read on the forward strand.
CGTGCCTGGCGCAGGCGCCAATCTCACTAATAACTCACGGCTTACCGCTACAATCTGTTCCAGCTCGGAGGGAGCACATTTCACTGGGCTAACGGAGGCGATACCAAATACATTTTTGAGTGCACCGGCAACCTCGGCAGCAGGCTCCCCATTTAGCTCGGCATAGATGCGTCCGAATTCTTTACTGAGTACAATGCCGGGATATGGCTTGATAATTTCTTTAACATGGCGCAATACCGTCCGTTCAAACCGTGCACGGTTCTTGCCTTTTAACGTAAACTCTCCGAAACGTAGAAGCAGCATATCGGCGTATTCAATACTGCTGCCGGGAATCGGTTGAACTTCATTGTTGGCACTCATGATTTATTTCACGCCTCCTTCTGCAATCTTCAAATCCTGTACCGCTTTAATCAACGCCTTTTCCAAGGCCGCAATATCCTCAAAACTATGCTTGTCACCGAAGCTAATCCGAATGCCCCCCAGCGCTTCCTGGGCAGAGCGCCCCATTGATAACAGCACGCGGCTCGGCTCAGCTAGCCGGGAAGAACAAGCGGAACGGGTGGATACGGCCATGCCCAGTTCTTCCAGCTTACGGGCCATGACTTCACCCTTCATACCGGGATAGGAAAAATGCACAATATGAGGCGCACCCTCCTCCCCGCTGTTCACGACAAATTCCGGAATGCCGCGCAGAAAATGCAACAACCTGTCACGTAGCGGTACAAGCTGATCATATAATTGTTGTCGTCCTTCCCCGCTCATTCGCACAGCCTTGGCGGAGGCTACAATTGCCGGGACATTCTCCGTGCCAGCCCGCAATCCCTCTTCATGGGAGCCACCGGTCAGCAGTGGTGCAAGCGCAACGCCTTCCTTAACGTAGAGCAGGCCCGCACCGCGCGGTCCGCGAACTTTATGGGGGGATAGGCTGTACAGATCGGCCTTCCATACATTCAGCTCTACGGGAAGCTTCCCGAAGCCCTGTACTCCATCCACATGGAATAACGTCCGGGGATTCGCTGATTTTACCAGCGCCCCGATCTCCTTCAAGGGCTGAACTGTACCGATCTCATTGTTAACATGCATGACGCTGACCAACACTGTATCTTTGCGCACAGCAGCAGCAACAGCAGCAGGATTCACTATACCATTGGCATCAGGAGCAATAAAGGTGATTTCCCATCCCCGCTGCTGCAGCTGCAGACAGCTTTCATAGACAGACGGATGCTCCAGCTCCGTAGTCACCAGGTGACGGCCCCGGCTCTCATATTGGAGAGCAGCCCCCTTAATAGCAAGGTTATTGCTCTCTGTAGCCCCTGACGTGAAGAGAATCTCCTCTGGCTTGACTCCAATAGCCGCCGCACAGACTTCCCGCGCCCGTCTGACCAGCCTCCCCGCCTCCATGCCCGCTTTGTGCAGAGAGGAAGGATTAGCATAGTGAAGTTTCATGATTTGTTCCATCGTCTGGACCACCTCTTCATAAGGCGGGGCAGCGGCGGCGTAATCCCAGTAAAGCATATATCGTTAGTCTCCTTTATTTCTAATAAGTTGAGGATTTTAGACGGTACAAGTACAGTCTTCTGATTCTACACTATATGAGCTTGTTCAAAAAGTCTTCCTTTAATCAGCAAGCAGAAATCCTTTACTGCTCCTGATACAGAGAAAAGGATCAAACAGGCTGCCGGGGCATGTAGCCCAGGGAGGAAATCCCGTTTGATCCTTTTTATTATACCGCGTATTGTGCGCGGGCGCGTTCTATTTTATAGATATAGGCCTGGGTCTCTTTAGGAAGCTGAGACAGATTGGCCATCAGTTCCTGATCATTGCTGACGCCAAGTTTCGTCACCCGGCCCGGACCGGCATTATAAGCCGCCAGCGCCATTCTTTCTTCACCGCCGAAGCGTTGAAGCTGGTACGACAAATACCGTACGCCCCCATCGATGCTTTGCGCCGGGTCGAATGGATTGGATACCCCGAGCCCACTGGCCGTGCCATCCATCAGCTGCATCAAACCCTTGGCTCCAGCGGAGGATACCACATTAGGATTGAAAGAGGACTCCGTATCAATTACAGCTTTGATCAGATCAACCGGTACACCGTATTTAGCGCTTGCCGTCTGAATAAGCTCCTCATAATCGGTGGTTTTGGTTCCCGTTATTTCCCCGGAAATGCTTCCCGATGACTGTGCACCAAGATTCTGCCAGAGAAGCGGGTTGTCTGCGGCCATACCGGCCAGAGCAGCAGCGGTATCAAGACTCTTCAGCGAATCCCCCTGTGCAGTCCCTTCCTGCAGCATCGCTGAGAACACGGCAGACGATTTTCCCGTAACCGGAGTATCCTTCACCTTGTCTGCAGGTCCTGTCACTGCGCCTGTTTTCAGATTGACCCATTTCAATTGACCAGCCCCGTTGGCTTGTACCGGATTAATCCCCATGCTGACATTCCTTTCTTTTAGCTATATAAGACGAACTTAAGATCGAACTTAAGGCTCGGTCGTTACTTTCTTTTGTTCATCTTATATATTCTCTATATTGAATTTGTTACATTCCATTTTTAAAATACGCCTTCATCTTACATTTTATTTGTAATGTTTGCTATATGAGGCATCAAAAAACAGACTTCAGACCCGGATATTTAGGTCTAGAAGCCTGTTTCGATGTCGATATTTCCGTTTTCCACCAGCGCTTGTTAGCGTGCAAAAGGTGTCATTACAAAGTAGCTCAGCGCAGCAACAATTCCCAGTCCTATAGCCCACGCACCTGTCGTCTTTTGACCTCTGGCATAGGCAAAATAACCAATCACTGCGGCTGCCGGCCCCAACACGATAGACCAGATGAACAAGGAGAGGATGCCGAAGGCCAGACCTGTATAGCCCATAACACGACTTCCACTGTCCGTTCCTTCCACTTCATCGTCTTCAGTTCTGTCCTTGACCGTGGCATTTCGTAGTTGCGTTGGAACAGGACTGACTTCAGCAGCATATTCCTCACGATGTTCGCGTTCCCGGCGCGGATAATCGACTCTGCGGGGACGAAAAATGACTTTTTTACGATCAGAGGTCTCTTCCGACCGTTCGGGTTCGTTATCATAGTTATCCATGAGTGGGCCTCCTAAGAGTTCGGCTTAAACGTCAGACAGCAGGTTGCGGATGAGGTATTGGCATGATCTTTATGATCGCCATGAATCAGTTCTTCAGCGAATTCTTCTTTAAAATGGCTTCCTGTGTGCTTGTCAATTTCAATGATGATTTCTTCGGCCCTGCAAATGTTGCTTTCTCCCCAATAATGACAGTTGCTGACACTGCACTTTACGAACGGCTTTTGAGCGCTTGGCATCATCATCACCTCGGCTTCATTATGTCCGGGCAGACAATCAGCTATGCGATTCACCGCTTCCAGTTGATTCCCGAACGATGCTGGCTCTGAGATTCCCTGCTTGTTCACGCAAAAAAGGATCAGCACCCATGTACTGGGTTACTGATCCTAAATAAACGTTTTGGATAAGACTACACCTGATTTTGCATGCGCTTCTCAGTCAAATAATCATTCTCATAATAAGTCAGATCATCGCGCAGTTCTTCATACAATTTGGTAATGTCCAGAATGATATCACGGGCTGGACGTACTGGCTTCTTGCGGAAACGGATAGCATCCTGCCCTGTATAGGCATAACGACCGTCTTCGGAGTAGCTTTCATTCTTGGGATAAAAGAAGTTATTCACGCCATAATGGTACACATTATAAAGCGCTTTCTGCGCAAATGATTCATCAAATGTGGCACGGCGCAAAGCAACTCCCAGCTTCTCATATGACATCTCGGAGAATACCAGCACATGACGCAGATCGGACAGAAACCCTTCATAGAAATGCACAGTTTCCTCATCCTGCTCGGTAACAAGCTGCGGTAATGCGTGCTGGTTCAGGAACAGCTCCACTTTATCGATAGCGATTTTAAGCTTTTCTCTCGTCGTTTCACATAATTTCTGCACATTAGCTGACATGGCGGTTGCTCCCCCTTATTATTCCTTACTCTTGCCGTCGCTTACGTTCAATTTACACTTTTCACAGTTCACATTTCAAGTTTCATTAGTTATGATGTTCCGATGTAATCTTACAAGTTCAGGAATTCAATCCTGGGGTCTTCTATCTTCTGATATTATCATAAAAAACGAGCCTGCGGTATCCCTTTTCTGCAATGCATAAAACAGGCTTCCGTTTCTCAATCTATGGAGACTACAAAGCCATGGAGGAACGGAAATCATGTCACGAAAAAATTTAAGAATAGCTGGTCTGCTGACCGCCACATTTACGGTTGTTCTGCTGACCTTCGCCTTACGGCCAGCAGAGAAGGGAAATACGCCGCTTAGACAAGCCTCAGTCCCCGGCCCCAAGCAGGAGAAAATATTGAAGAAAACTACACTTTCCCAAGATGTCACAGCAACGGACCGGTTGAACCGGGTGGATGTAAGCCATCATCTGACAAGCTTGCTTAACAAGGCACATGGAGCTTCCTTTAAGGATGTTTCAGTGTATGCAGAGCACCTTAAGCAGGAACACGGGCATTTTGCCATGCTGACATGGTTAGATTTCCGTACCAATAAGACCACCACCTTCAAATCCGACCCTCCTCAAGGTAGCGATCAGGAGAATAAAACACTGCAGAAATACCTGAAGCTAGCCAAGTCCAGCTTAAAAAATCACAAGTCCTACGAATCCCCCACTTTTGTGGTCGGCCAGGAAAAATATTATTTTATGGGCCAACGCGACAAGGAAGGCAGTATCGGCGTAATTGCGCTGATTAATCAGAAAGTCCTCGGCAAAGTTGCCGATCATCAGCTCAAGAACCTTCGCCTCATTCCTTATCCCAAAGAAGGGAAGTTCCTTGTCGAATCCGTGCATACTGATACCCTCGGTGAACTGACAGTCAAGACTGGACATGACAATCAGAATGCCAGCCATTTTTATGAAAATGAGATCGTAGTCCGTTTTCCGAACGGCCATCCCACGCAAGGGCAGCTTCAGACAATTGTCGCTGACATCAACGGCAAAGAACCGCGCAAATTGGGCTATGCTTATATTTTCCGCTCGGAGAAGATGAGTTTTTATCAGCTCAAATCCTATTTTGATAACAAATGGCATCCGGAGTATACGGAGCCACACTACTTATATTTAACGAATGACACCGTTTCTGAAACAAATCCTGCGGTCATTACGCCCAACGACTTGCTCTACTCCACTTACCAGTGGAATTTACCAGCGATTGAGACAGGGCAGGGATGGAATTTAAATAAAGGCAGTAAGGATGTTATTGTCGGAGTCGTAGATACCGGCGTGCAGGCCAGCCATCCCGATCTGCAGGGCAAGCTTCTACCGGGCTACAATGCCGTAACGAAGGGCTCTACCCCGGATGATGATGTGGGTCATGGGACACATGTTACGGGCATTATCGGAGCTCTCGTCAACAATGGAGAGGGTGTAGCGGGGATTAGCTGGTACAACAAGATTTTGCCGGTAAAAGCACTCGATAACTCCGGGGCAGGAACCACCTACTCGGTCGCTGAAGGCATCATTTGGGCCGCCGACAACGGGGCCAAGGTCATTAACCTCAGTCTCGGCAACTACGCCGACTCCCAATTTCTGCACGATGCCATCAAATATGCCTATGACCGGGATGTAGTCCTTGTCTCGGCCTCGGGGAACGATAATACGGAGCGGCCGGGATACCCTGCCGCCTATCCGGAAGTGCTGGCTGTAGCCGCAACCAACTCGTCGCACCAGCGGGCATCTTTCTCTAATTACGGGGATTATGTGGATGTTGCTGCCCCTGGGGAAAGCATTGCCAGCACATACCCGAACAGCCAGTATGCGGCATTGTCTGGCACATCCATGGCAAGCCCCCATGTAGCCGCGCTGGCCGCATTGGTTCGATCCTTGAACCCCGACTTAAGCAACCAAGAGGTCATGGATCTGTTGATGAAAAATGCAATCGACCTCGGCACCCCAGGTCATGATAAATACTACGGCTGGGGTCAGGTTGATATCTACAAGACCCTGCAGGCAGCCTCCGGCAATCCCGTCCCGCTACAGCTCTGGCCACAGCATGTTCGGCAGCAGCTTAACCAATTGAAACAGAGAATGGGTGTTAACCCTTGATAAAAAGTTGCGGATGACGCGGTAATACGTACTTGCATCTGGTAATGTAATCGCGGCGCAATGCGGTACTGAATCCACCTGGGACAGCCTTTACTGGATCATTTTTCCCGGTAATTCAGAGGCCATGTACCTGGACAGTAGCTCTAAAAATAATTTCAGCCCCTGCTCCATGCGGGCTTTATCCATTTGCGCGTAACAAAGCCGAATATGCCTTGAGTTGCCGTTTCCCGCATTGCAGACATCACCAGGGAGAAAAGAAATACTCTCCTGCTCTGCCAGTGTGTGCAATTTGTCAATCTGAAGTGTGGCCGGGAGTTCTAACCATACGTTGAGCCCGCCTTCCGGCAGCGTCCAGCCAACCCCTGAAGGTGCATATTGCCTCAATAGTCGGCCTGCACTCTCCATCCGCTCTCTTAAAGCGATGCGGAGCCCTGCGGCATATCGTTCATAGCTGTCCGCTATGAAGGGCAGTACAGCTCGCTGGGTCAGGAGCGGACTGCCGAGATCACTGGCGGATTTGGCAGCAATCAGCCGGGACAGAATGTCCCCTTCAGCGGCGACACAGGCGATTCGACAGCCGGGAGCCAGCACCTTACTGAAGCTTTTCAAATACACGACATGCCCATCTCTATCCATCGACTTGATGGAAGGCGGGGGTGGATCACGGAAATACAGATCACTGAATGGATCATCTTCTATAATGAGACAGCGGTAGCTGCGGGCCAACTCCAGCAGCCGCTGTCTTCTTTGTATGCTCATCGTAACTCCGCTCGGGTTTTGAAAGGTCGGGTTGGTATAGATCAGCTTCGGGGGGCGCTGGTCACATAAGGAAGTTAGAATATCCACTCTCATTCCTTCACGATCCATCGGCACAAAAATCATCTCTGCCCCGCGTCCGGCAAAAACATCAATCGCGCCTGTATAGCTGGGATCTTCAAGATAGACAACATCTCCCGGTCCCACAAAAGTACGTGCCACAAGATCAATGCCCTGCTGTGAACCGCTTGTAATCATCAGCCCCGAAGATGCCAGCGCCATGCCACGCTTCTGCAGATGCTGCCGCATGACCTCCCGTAGCTCCAGATCACCTTGGAAATTCCCGTAAGACGCCATTAATTCAGGCTGTTCCGATACAAGAGCGGCCATGATGCTGCCAATAGATCTCAGCGGCAGCAGTGCACGATGCAACGACGCCAGATGGAATGAATAGTCGGCCTCAGACTCATTGAAATTACGCCAGAGCTGCGCTCTCGGCAAATAATCATCATAACGTCCCTGCCAACCGCTGTCTTCTCCCGTTCCCTCATGCGTCATATCTGCAACAAAGCAGCCCTTCCCCTGAATACAGAGAATACGCCCCTTTTTCTCCAGCTCCGCATAAGCCTTGCTTACTGTCACCTGGCTAACCTTCAGGGACAGGGCAAGTTCGCGTACAGAGGGCAACCGTGCGCCGGGAAGCAGAAGACCTGAAGAGATACGCTGCCCCAATTTCTCGCAGATTTGCTGAGGGAGGGATCGGCTGCTGCCGCGCTTCAGTTCTATGTGCATACTGGTTATCTCCCAACTGTTATATTCGGCCCTTTACTGTTATACTCTCATGTCGTTATGATACCATCAAACCAAGAAGGCGGGGAGTAATCTTATGAATATCCAGTACTCTACAGCAGCTCAAAATATAGGCTCGTCAGTCGTTCGAGAAATCCTGAAAGTCACGCAAGGCTCTGATGTGATCTCGCTTGCGGGTGGATTGCCCGCTGAAGAGCTGTTTCCGGTAGAAGCAGTCCGGGTTGCTTACAACCAGGTATTATCGGGCGACGGCTCCGCACTTCAGTACGGAATCACCGAGGGCTTCACTCCCCTACGTGAACAAATTGCCGGCCGACTTGCCCGTCAGGGCATTCCGGTAAATACAGATGAGATTATGTTGACTACAGGCTCTCAGCAAGCAATTGACCTGATTTGTAGAATTCTGTTAGACCCCGGCGATGCCGTGCTCGTAGAAACACCTACCTATCTCGCTGCATTGCAATCTTTGAACTTCTACCGTGCCAATATCCATACTGTGGACCACGACAGTGAAGGGATGTTACCCGAAGATCTGGAAGAGAAGCTACGGAGGCTGAAGCCAAAGCTGCTGTACACCGTCCCTACCTTTAACAATCCCTCTGGAGCTACTTGGAGCACGGAACGCCGCCAACAAATTGTACAGCTGTGCCAACGATACGGCACACTGATTCTGGAGGATAATCCTTATGGCGAACTGAGATTCACAAGTGAGCCTGGCAGCATTCCGCCTACACTAGCGGCCATCGACCGAAACAGCAATAAAGAACATTGCGTTATCTATACAGGCACCTTTTCTAAAATTGTCGCCCCTGCCCTGCGCACCGGCTGGATTGCGGCTACCCCTGAACTTGTCAGGATGGTTGCCAAGGCCAAACAGACAGCCGATCTGCATTCCAGCGCAATCGATCAGCGGGCGTTGCATCAACTTCTGCGGACGTTCGATATAGAACAGCACATTGCTAGCGTCTCCCGTGAATATCATTCGCGGATGAAGCTGTTGTCCCAGGAGCTTCTTGCTCAGGGGATGGAAGGGTTGAGCTTCCGTGAACCTCTGGGAGGGATGTTTCTTTGGCTGACACTACCAGCCGAAATCGATACAACAAAGCTCCTGCCGCTAGCCATGGAGCAAGGTGTCGCTTTTGTCCCCGGTGAGGTCTTCTATCCCTCTCATCCAGAAAAGAATACGATGCGCCTTAATTTCACCCACACGCCGCCGCAGCTTGTTCAGGAAGGCGTGCAGCGCCTGATGAGAGCCATTGTGCAGTGGCGGGAACATGAGACTGCTATCTTGTAGCGGGCGGGTTTACCGGACTTCTTTTTATAAAAACAAAAAACGGCGGCATTACCCGGATAACCGGATAAACGCCGCCGTTTGATCTATGCTGTTCATCAGACGATTGAAAAATTAATACATAACGTTGCAGTTAGGAAAGTTTGCCGTAAGCCGGGTTCTGTGCTCTTCGTGGTTCATACGGGAACTACCCTCCCACCATAAGCGACAATCATCTATCTAGGCCGTACATTACTGCACAGCTCCAGCGACCAACCTAGACGCGCCTCAGGCGAAGGCTGCACATTCCGCAAGGGATGCGCTGCGTCTCATTAGGTCTTGCTCCAGATGGGGTTTACCAGGAACAAAGTCACCAGTGTTCCTCGGGGTCTCTTACACCTCGGTTCCATCCTTGCCTGTGCCGCCCAAGGGCGGCCATCGGCGGTCCATTTCTGTGGCACTATCCTTCGGCTCGCGCCGACTGGACGTTATCCAGCACCCTGCCTTATGGAGCCCGGACTTTCCTCCCGCGGCTTGCGCCGCCGGCGATTGTCTGTCAAACTTTCCGAACAACATTTATATTATACAGACTTACGGTGTCCTGCACAAGTGTAATTGTTTGGAACTACATAAACCGGAATGGCTCCGTATTCACCTGCGAAGCATGGACTGCCGTCTTATAACGCCCTTCAGTCAGCTTCTCGGTCATCCACTCCGCAACTTTCTCCTTCATGATCTTCTCCGCGTTATGCCCCGGATCAATCAAGGTAATACCCGCCAGCAGCGCATCCTGAGCCGTGTGGTAATCAATGTCTCCAGTAACCAGCACGTCCGCCCCGCGGAAAATCGCACTGTTATAGTATTTAGCACCGGAACCGCCCAGAACAGCTGCCTTACGGATCGGACGATCAAGTTCGCCAACCACACGTACCTTATCCACCTTCAGCCCCTGTTTGACGGTCTCCACGAACGCTCCAAGTGTGGTGGCCTCTTTAAGCTTTCCTACCCGGCCCAGACCGAGGCTGCGGCCCTTCAGATCCATCTGATACAGATCATAAGCTACTTCTTCATAAGGATGAGCCTTCAGCATGGCTTGCACCACTTTGTTACGGATCCCCTGCGGCACGATCGTTTCGATCCGTACTTCCTCAGCACGCTGCATTTTCCCCGGCTCCCCAATATAGGGCTCAGTACCTTCACCCGGCAGAAAAGTGCCATATCCCTCAATATTGAAGCTACAATGACTGTAGTTACCAATCGAACCCGCACCTGCGTTCAGAATGGCATCCAGCACCTTTTGATGATGATCTTTCGGGACGAACACTACCAGCTTGGACAATTGCTCCGAATGAATATCCTTAATCGGTGCACTGTTCTCAATGCCGAGCGCTTCCGCCATCCAGTCGTTCATCCCGCCTTCAGCCACGTCCAGATTTGTATGGCTGATATACACAGCAATATCGTGCTTGATGAGCTTCTCATACAATCGGCCAGCTGGTGTATCCGTAAGAATACCCTGCAGGGGACGGAAAATAATCGCATGATGGGCAATGATCAGATTGCAGCCCAGGGAAATAGCTTCCTCCACAATCTCCTCGTTCACATCCAGCGCGACCAGAATCCCGGTAATCTCCTTCTGCAAAGAGCCCAGTTGAAGCCCGACCTTATCCCACTCCTCGGCGATATGCTTTGGGGCAAGCTGCTCCATATACTGAATTACAGTTTGTCCTTTCGCAAGCATTCCAGCACCTCCGTGATTTCCTTGATCTGTCCTGTAATGACTCTCCGCTTGTCCTCAGCCGAGGCCAGCTCGGAACGAGAAAGCGAGGCAAGAATGCTTTCCAGCTTACGAATCTCTCCCTGCCACTTGTCAAAAAATACGTCATTCGGCGACCGCAGTAGCCAAGGCCCCATCTGGATCAATCTATCTTTACTGCAAACGACTTCGCCGCCCGCCAGCTTCAGATCGCTGTACACCTCAACATTAGTGTGAGTCCCCGCAGCTTCTGGCACCGCGGTCAGGATCTCGTAGATCTTACCGTCTTCCTCCAAAATATGCTCAGCAGTAAGCACCCAACCATGCTCCAGCAACCAACGACGAAGATTATCTTCGCCGACATTTGGTTGAAGCGACAGGGTCGTCACGCCTTCCAGCTTCCCTTGCTGGCGTCCCCGGTCAAGAATCGCCGCAATCAGCGATCCGCCCATACCGGCAATGGAGATACTATCCACCTCGCCCGGCTCCAGCACCTCTAGACCATCTCCCCGGCGAACCGAGATCACCTTTCCTTTTCCAGCTTCCGCCACGCCTCTGCGTGCAGCTTCAAAAGGTCCCTCGTTGACCTCTCCAGCCACAGCAAACACGGCACGTCCGCTCTGTATAGCTGCTACAGGCAGCAGCGCATGATCGGAGCCAATATCGGCTAGCCGGCTGCCCTGTGGAATCTGCTCCAGCACCAGCTGAAGCCGTTCAGATAATTTAGTATTGTTCATGTAGCCACCCACGCAATCCATTTTTTTCGGAAAATAAACAACAACGCCAGTTCTGCAGCAATCTTCGCTAGTAGCAAGAAGGCAATCCACTGCGGATAATCATGCCGCAGCAGAAGCGCATCCAGCTCCGGCAGCAGCCAGAGCGTGGCTCCCACTGCAAAATACACGCCGGCAACTCCACTCACCCGGTAATGCAACAGCCAGCTCAGCCAGACCATCAGCACACACAGCGGCAGCCAAAGCAGCTCCAGCTCAAGAATCGAAGCATCCGGACGCATCCCGCCGAAGAAACCCGCATACAGCAGCGCCCAGAAGGCATAACCGCAGTATTGCAATAACCCGATACGAAGAACAAAGCCAAGCACACACCAGAGCAAACCGCAGGTTCCAATCAGAATCGGCTGCCAGAAGTCTGGATCAAGATGATGCAGCGAAATGAGCCACAAGCCGAATCCCAAGGTCAGCAAACTGCCGATTCCTGTCAACATCAGGCTGATCATTCGGTTACGCTTTCTGAAAATTGCTGCATATCCGTAACAAACAATCAGGACAGACAGGGCGGTTGCGATTTGCAAAGGCCAGGGAAAAACGCTAAAATATATACTAATCAAGAAAAACAAGGAAATAATACCAAAACCAAACAACCATATTTTGATGCTGCCCTGCTGCAGATTTTGCAGCGAGATGGGGTTACTGTCCTTGACCGCATTTTCGTCGTCATACAGGTTGGTCAAGAAATCGCAATATTGCTCTGGTAACAGTCGGCTCTTTCTCCAATACTGAATTTCATTCAAGATCGTGTCGCGTTTCTCCAAATTCACCGGCTCATCCCTCTTTCCGCCCATTAAACGAAAAGAACCTCCTGCCACTGAGCAGCAGAAGGTCCAGTTCATACATCCTATTCGAGGAAATCCTTCAGCCGTTTACTGCGGCTAGGATGACGCAGTTTTCTAAGCGCCTTGGCTTCGATCTGACGAATCCGTTCCCGGGTTACGCCGAAGACCTTACCAACCTCCTCCAGTGTTCTCGTCCGGCCATCATCCAGACCGAAACGCAGACGAAGCACGTTCTCTTCACGCTCGGTGAGCGTGTCCAGCACATCCTCCAGCTGTTCCTTCAGCAATTCGTAAGCCGCCGCATCCGCAGGGGCCAACGCTTCCTGATCCTCAATGAAATCGCCCAGATGGGAATCATCCTCTTCACCAATCGGTGTTTCCAGCGATACCGGCTCTTGAGCAATCTTCATGATTTCTCTGACCTTTTCTACTGTCAATTCCATCTCTGCTGCAATTTCTTCTGGCGAAGGTTCACGTCCAAGTTCTTGCAACAGTTGACGGGAAACACGGATCAGCTTATTGATTGTTTCAACCATGTGCACCGGAATACGAATCGTTCTGGCCTGGTCCGCAATCGCGCGGGTAATCGCCTGACGAATCCACCAAGTAGCATACGTACTGAATTTGAATCCTTTATTATGGTCGAACTTCTCCACCGCTTTGATCAGACCCATGTTACCTTCCTGAATCAAATCCAGGAACAGCATGCCACGGCCTACATAACGCTTCGCGATGCTGACTACGAGCCGCAGGTTCGCTTCTGCAAGACGGCGTTTGGCTTCTTCATCGCCGTTCTTGATGCGCATAGCGAGCTCCACTTCGTCATCTGCCGACAACAGGGGAACACGGCCGATTTCTTTCAAATACATCCGCACAGGATCATTGATCTTGATGCCCGGAGGCAATGACAGATCATCATCGAAGCTGAAGTCGTCATTATCGCTGCCTTCGTTGTCCTCACTTTGCCGAAGAGTCGTAACCTCCTCGTCATTCTCGTTCACAACCTCAATCCCCAAATCGCTAAGCTGCTCATAGAACTCTTCCATTTGCTCGGGGTCTTGATCAAACGGCGACAATTTCTCCATGATATCTTTGTAATTCAGTGATGATCTTTTCTTGCCATGTTCAATAAGTTGATCCTTAACCTGATCCAAAGTAAATTCCGCTTCGAGTTCAGTATGCTGATCGTTCGCCATAATTCGACTCCCTCCTCCCTAGGTACATCCTGCCAGGCATTTCATTGTCTCTCTAGGGCTATAATCTCACTTGCTATTTGTGCCGCACGCAAAAAGTCACCTGTTTTTTCGGCCTGAATCATTTCTTCTCGCTTCTGTTCCATCCTGCGCTGCAGGGGGTATTTCCGCACTTCACGGATGTAGTCGTCCAGCACCTGTGTATTCCAGTCTGGAGGGGTATCCATCATGGAAATAGCAGTTGCCGCTTTTTCCAGACGGTCATCCTGAAGAGATGAGAGAAACCGGCTGATTCCCGGTGGTTTTCCTTGAGCGTAATAGGCGTATAGATAAGCGGCAATTGCCGCATGATCATCGATGTTGAAATCTTCTCCGAGGCGTTCGCCCACATATGTGGCGGCTTCCGGGTCCTGAATCATGAAGGACAACAGGCGCCGTTCCGCGACATGGTAAGCGGGTAGCAGCGTTGGTGTCTGCACTTGCCCTTTTTTATGCCTACCATTATTCCACCTTTTATCGTTATTATCCCCTTCGGGGATGTTTTTTTGCATCGATGCCCGGAGTAAATTGCAATCCTGCTTTAAACTATCATATGACAGCTCAAGCTCAGAGGCGATTTCCCGCAAATAAACTTCTCGTTCCGTGGAGGAATGCAAGGATGCAATAATCTGAAGTGCTTCTTTTACGTAAGCAATTTTACCGTCTTCCTCTAGGAGTATATGGTTTTTTTTCAGATATATAAGCTTAAATTTTACGGATGAGACCGCCGACTCAATCACCTGTTCCCTGAACCGATCCCCACCATAACGGGATACAAATTCATCCGGGTCCAGTCCACTGGGCAGCACGGCAACTTTCACGCGGAACCCCGCTTCCTCCAGCATGGGAATAGCTTTGATAGCCGCAGCTTGTCCCGCCCGGTCGCCATCATACGACAGCACAATCTCATCAGCCAGATTTTTCATCATTGCCACATGATTCTCGGTGAGCGAGGTCCCCATAGTGGCAACGCCGTTCAGTACACCTGATTCCCAGGCTGAAATGACATCCCCATATCCTTCTAACAGAACGATTTGCCGCGTTTTGCGAATGGATGCTTTCGACTGATGCAGATTGTACAGAACCCTGCTTTTGTTAAACAGCTTCGTGTCCGGGGAATTCAGATACTTCGGCTGGCCATCCCCCAGAATTCTTCCGGCAAAAGCAATCACCTTGCCTGTGCGGCTCGCAATCGGAAACATAATCCGGCCGCGAAAACGGTCGATGAAACCTTTACCCTCGCCTCTGACGGACAATAGTCCGCCCCGCTCCATCTCGGCGAGATCAAATTGACGCTTCTCCAAAAATTGCTGGAGCGTATCCCAGCGGTCCGGCGCATATCCGATCTGAAACTGATCAATCATTTTATCACTGAAATTCCGGGATCTTAAATACTCCATGGCGGCAGTGCCGTGCTCCGTATTCTTCAGCAGAAAATGATAAAACTTCGCAGACCATTCATACGCTTGAAGCAGCCGGTCCCGTTCGGGGTCTGGCGGAGACAATAGCCCGCTTTTCCCTTCCGGAAGGGGAATGTCACTTTCTTCGGCCATCGTTCTAACTGCCTCGGGGAAGGATAACCCTTCGATTTCCATCCTGAATTTGATGGCATTTCCGCCCATACCGCAGCTAAAACAATGAAATACTCCACGCTCTGGAGTGACAGTGAAGGAAGGGGTTTTCTCCGAATGAAACGGGCAGAGGCCCCATAAATATTTCCCCCGCTTGGTCAACTGGACAACTTTACCGACGGTATCGACAATATCATGGCGTGCCAGCACGCTCTCGATGACCTCTTCCGGGATACTTCCCTGTCCGCTAGCCATTTCAACCACCTTCATCTCTTAACAAATAAATATAATTCGCTACAGCTGAACATTCTCCTGCAAAATTGTTAAAAGTTTTGTCAGTTTATGTTGAAAAAAGTTTTTCTCCTCGGCAGTGATGGGTTTTGGACCTTTGGAATAATGCCCCCGCCTTCGTTCCACTGCCCTGGCATGCCTGCCTTCCAGCATGAAATCCATGGTGGAATCCTTATAGTCCTGGCCACGAAACGACAGCACATTACAGCGTTTGCCCAGCGCCAGTGCGGCCAGTCCATAATCCTGCGTCAGCACCACATCACCTGCGGAGATATGATTGGCAATATACAGGTCGGCACTCTGATCACCCCGGTCCACCTGCACGACCGTTACTCCTTCTTCGCCCTTCAACGCATGGTCATAGGAAGAAACCATAACCACCGGAATTCCAAAGGAGCGGCCTACGGCTGCAATTTCTTTTTTGACCGGACAAGCATCTCCGTCTACAACGATTGTTCTCCCCGGGGACTTCTCCATCTTCATCACCAATTTCCCGTGTAATATATATACGCGCTTCTGGTATGAAATCCTTCTTTATCAAAAAGAAACGGCTTTGCTGTCCTCTGGAAAATCTATAATTCGAATCATAAAACGTAAGCGGACATTTTAGCAAAATCATAAATACGGAACAGTTGTCAAGCTGACGCTTTGGCACTGTTCCGTATATTTATACCCTAAACCATCAATCTATACCATAAAACACTTAACTTTTTTATCGTCAGGAATTAAGGAAGGGGCTTGGTCTACCAAACCAGCTTGCCGAAATCAGCGAAAATCTTCGAGTCGGCATCAATGCCAGCCAGCAGTGCCAGACGGTTAGCGCGCACCTTCTCATCCTCTGCCATAACCATGACGGAATCGAAGAATCCGGTGACGGCATCCTTCAAGCCAGAAAGAATAGTCAACGCTTCTTCGGCTTGCTTGCTTGCAAGAGCTTCACGATAAGGAGTGTGCAGAGCCTGCCATGTCTCATACAGCTTAGCCTCTGCTGCCTCAACCAACAACGCAGGATCGATAGTGACTTCCGTTGCCTTGGCGGCAAGGTTGCTTACCCGGGTCAAGGAATCCACAGTAATCTTGAAATCCTCTTGTCCGGTGACCGCATTCATCAATGCCCGGCTTCTCGCAACTACATTCACTACATCATCAAAACCAGCAGCAATGACAGCATCCACTACATCATAACGAACATTGTCGGACAGCAGTCGTTTAACGCGTAGACCAAAGAACTCGTAAAGTGTATTACGCAGTTCCTCACCCGAATGTTTCAGATTTCGTGAACTTTCATGAACTTCAGTCGCAGCGGCAAAAATATCCTGCAAGGAGATCGGAAGCTGACGCTCCAGCACGATCTGCACAATCCCTGCGGCCTGACGGCGCAGAGCATAAGGATCCTGGGAACCGGTCGGAATGATGCCGATGGAGAAGCAGCCGACAATAGTATCCATTTTATCCGCAATGCTGACTACCGCACCTGCATCTGTCGATGGAACTTGATCTCCGGCGAAACGCGGCTGATAGTGTTCAAAGATAGCCTTGGCAACTGTCTCCGTCTCTCCGGCTTTACGTGCATAATCTTCACCCATGGTGCCTTGCAGCTCAGGGAACTCATAAACCATTTGGGTAACGAGATCAAATTTGCAAATATCGGCGGTACGGCTAATTTCAGAGGCAGTAGCCGCAGGCAGATTCAGCTTGGCTGCCAGCAGGTCCGCGATCTTGCGAATCCGACGGACTTTATCGCCGATACTGCCCATTTCTTCGTGATACACGATATTTTCCAGCTTAGCCAGCGCGTCACTGATTTGCAGCTTCTGATCCTCTTCGTAGAAAAACTTGGCATCGGACAAGCGGGCGCGAAGCACTTTCTCGTTCCCTTTCGCGATCACGTCCAGTGACTCTGCGTTTCCGTTACGGACAGTGACGAAGAACGGCAACAGCTTGCCTTCTGTATCAAGCACAGGGAAGTAACGCTGATGCTCGCGCATCGAAGTAATCAGTACGTCCTGCGGAATATTCAGGAATGCTGGGTCGAAGGTGCCGAACAGAACCGTTGGCGTCTCTACCAGGAAGAGCACTTCTTCAAGCAAATCTTCTTTGATGGCGATCGTCCAGTTCTTCTCAGCAGCCAGCTTGTGAATCTGATCCAGAATCAGGCTCTCCCGTTCCTTCACATCGGCCAGCACATGCTGTGAACGCAGGCTCTCCACATAAGCAGCAGGCTCGGCAATTACAGTCTCGCCTCCAAGGAAACGATGTCCACGGCTACTATTGCCGGCTTTGACACCCGTGATCTCCAAGTCAATAATATCCTTGCCGAACAGGGCAACCAGCCAGCGGATCGGACGTACGAACTTGAAGTCGTAGCTGCCCCAACGCATATTTTTCGGGAACGTCATGGCATTAACGATGTCCAACAGACCTTGTGACAGCAGTGTGGATGTTTCTACGCCGGCACTGCTTTTGGTAGCGTAAATGTATTCAACACCAGCCAGTTCCTTAAAGGTAAACTGCTCTGGGGATACGCCTTGACTACGGGCAAAACCAAGTGCAGCCTTGCTCCATTCACCACTGGCGTCCAAGGCAATTTTACGTGACGGGCCTTTGACTTCTTCACTGATATCAGTCTGCTTCTCAGCAACATCTTTCACCAGAACAGCCAAACGACGAGGTGTTGCATAGGCAGTAACACCGCTATGAGAAATACGCGAAGACTCCAGCCATTTGGACATTCTGTCTTCAAGCTGCTCCATCGCAGCACGGATGAACCGGGCCGGAACTTCCTCCAGACCGATCTCGAACAATATATCTTTAGCCAAGGTCAGCACCTTCTTTCTTCAGCAGCGGGAAGCCCAGCTTCTCGCGTTCCTCCACATAGGTTGCGGCCACCGTACGAGCCAAATTACGCACTCTCGTAATAAATCCGGTCCGCTCCGTTACACTGATTGCTCCCCGTGCATCAAGCAAGTTAAAGGTATGGGAGCATTTCAACACATAGTCGTAAGCCGGGAACACCAGATGGTTCTCCATCGCTCTGCGGGCTTCTTCTTCATACGTGTTGAAAAGTGTAAACAACATTTTGACATCGGAAACTTCAAAGGTATATGTGGAATGCTCCACTTCCGGCTGGTGGAATACATCTCCGTAGCTGATTCCGTCCACCCACTCCAGATCGAATACATTTTCCTTCTCCTGGATATAGGAGGCAAGGCGCTCCATACCATAAGTGATTTCAACAGCTACCGGATGGGTCTCGATACCGCCCACTTGCTGGAAGTACGTAAACTGCGTAATTTCCATCCCGTCCAGCCACACTTCCCAGCCAAGACCGGCGCAGCCCAGGGAAGGATTCTCCCAGTTATCTTCTACAAAACGAATGTCATGCAGAAGCGGATCTACGCCAAGCGCCTTCAGACTCTCCAAATAAATCTCCTGGATATTGTCCGGGGATGGCTTAATAATCACCTGGAACTGGTGATGCTGGTACAAACGGTTAGGGTTCTCCCCGTAACGACCGTCGGAAGGACGACGTGACGGCTCTACATAAGCTACCTTCCACGGCTCTGGCCCCAGTGAACGCAAAAAGGTCATAGGGTTCATCGTACCCGCCCCTTTTTCCGTATCGTACGGCTGGACGATAATACAGTTGTGTGCTGCCCAAAACTGCTGCAGCGTCAAAATCATCTGCTGAAAGTTCATGCTACCGACTCCTTCGCTTACAAGTTTTTTCATGCCTGATGCCTTCTTTAGGCCTTGCGCTGGAGGCGGCTCTTCTCTATTCTTGCAGTGCACCGGGAGACTCCCGGCCAGCTACAGGTCAAAAAGCTCCCGCCCCCATGCCTGATATACAGACATAGGGACGAGAGCTTAACATGTTCTCCCGCGGTTCCACCCTACTTGATCCGTCCCATAACTGGTACTAAAACTGCCAATAACAGGGTGACGAATCCACTTTTCGCTTGGTGCCGTTTCCGTACTCCCGGGTGCCATGTTCATGAACTTTGCCCTGCCAGGCTTCCACTGCCCCCGGCTCGCTGATGCGGCAATACTATTCATTACTTTCCCGATCGCTGCACGTTCTCCTTAATGGAGCCATTACGGCTGACCACAATTA
The DNA here is from genome assembly GCF_042883835.1 of Paenibacillus sp. NPDC058177. NCBI lineage: Bacteria > Bacillati > Bacillota > Bacilli > Caryophanales > Paenibacillaceae > Paenibacillus > Paenibacillus sp. NPDC058177. The sequence continues at coordinate 451,421 of NZ_JBHVVB010000002.1, forward strand.
ATAAAAGTAAACTGCCACTATAGTAACGGAAATTTCAGGATTCGTCAAATCTCGTATTTATCCAGCTGGTCCAGAAAGTTCTGCGATTTCAGCCGCAGCCCAAGCTGCACATCCATAAAGGATCGCATGATCTTCTTCAGTTCCAGACGGGTACCTTCCTTCACATCCACATTGCCGAGCCGGGTCAGATCCAGCGCCGCGAACAACCGTAGCAGCTTCAGCGCCCGGGGTGAAATCGCCAGCGCCGGGGGATCCTGATGCTTGCAGCTACGGCACAGTACCCCGCCGAGGCGGGGACTGATTAAAAGCTGATCATCAGGTTTTTGCGAGCCGCATATGACACATACATCCAGTTCCGGAGCATATCCTGCTGCCTGTAGAAGCTTCATTTCGAAAATATTGATGATCACACCGGGTTCCTTATCTTCTTCCAGCGCATTCAGGCAGGCTGTCAACTGGCGAAACCAGAAGCTTCCGGTCTCTTCATCATGCAGCACACGGTCCAGCAGCTCGCAGGCATAGGAAGCGTAGGCAGCTTTGATTAGATCTTCACGCAGTGGATGATGAGATTGCGTAATCTCCCCCGAGTTCAGCGTACCCAGTCCTCCGTTATTTCTGAAAAAAACAAATTCTCCAACTGTAAACAGCTGAATCAGCGCAGCATGGCGGCTTCTGACCTTCTTGGCACCGCGTACGAGCACACCTACTTTGCCCGCGTTCTCGGTGCAAAGCGTAATGATCGCGTTCCCTTCGCCGTAGTCCATGCTGCGGATGACGATCCCTTCCACCCTGTGTAGCATGCCTCTTCCCCCAACCATTCGGCAAGCAACCAGTCCCTATTGCGCTTCTTCATCATAGACCTGCTCTTCCTCCGCCGTTACAGGTCCGCTCTCGGGGAGTGAACCTGCAGCTTCCCTATACAGCAGATAAGCATCGACATCTCCAGTCATTGCAAAATACTTCCACGAAAAATCTCGCATTCGTATTCATCCTTTCTTCGGAAACACGATGTCTCTTCGAAATTAGGATGTGCGATGTACCGGGTTCTATCCTTGCAATTCCTGCCAAGGTGGCGAAGTCATTATTGATCTTTATGAAAACCTAAGTCACGCAGGACACGGTCCTGATTGCGCCAGTCTTTTTTCACTTTTACCCAAAGCTCCAGAAAAATCTTCGAACCCAGCAGGTTTTCAATATCCATACGAGCCCGCTTGCCGACTTCCTTCAGCAAGGCCCCTTGCTTACCGATAATGATTCCCTTCTGCGAATCGCGCTCAACAAAAATAACAGCTGAGATGTGTACCACACCGTTGGATTCCACACGCATATCCTCAATAGCCACCGCGATGGAATGCGGTACCTCTTCACGGGTCAAGTGCAGAATCTTCTCCCGTACGAGTTCAGCAACGACAAACTGCTCAGGGTGATCCGTAACTTGGTCGTCCGGATAGTACTGTGGTCCGTCCGGCAGATACTTTTGCACCTGCTCCAGCAGCGTGTTGACATTGTTGCCCAGCTTAGCGGAGATCGGCACGATCTCGGCAAAGTCATGCAGCTTCTGATATTGCGTGATCAATGGCAGCAGCGCTTCTGGCTCAATCTTGTCAATCTTGTTCATCACAAGAATAACCGGCGTCTTCAGTCCCCCTAATTGCTCAGCAATAAAACGGTCGCCTCCGCCCAGTCCATCCGCAGCATCGACCAGGAACAATACAGCTTCTACTTCGCCGAGTGTGCTCATAGCCGTCTGATTCATGTAATCGCCCAGTTTGGACTGTCTCTTGTGAATTCCCGGCGTGTCCAGGAACACGACCTGGGATTCATTTGTCGTATATACCCCGTGAATTTTATTTCTGGTGGTTTGTGGCTTGTCCGACATGATGGCGATCTTCTGTCCAATCACCTGATTCATAAGCGTCGATTTACCTACATTAGGTCTTCCGATAATGGCAACAAAGCCTGATTTAAACTTCTTCATGTAATCTTCCTTCCTTGAATGAAAAATCTTAACTTTTAATTTACATGGCTATACAAAGCCAAGAGCATTCCCTCTGGTATTAAATTAACGGGAATAATTCCCGTTAATTTAGGCTGCACCGTCTCTTGGCGAGATCCTCCAGCCATCGGCTTGCCCTTTTGGCGGCATCTTGCAACAGTTCGCGTACCACTCGCATGCCCCATACATCCGTTTCCTTAAGGAGTGCCCCGTTAAGTTTACTACCCTAGTATTCCCGGCAAAGAAACATAAGAATCCATACCCACTCAAAGAGGGCGGAATCGCAAACCGCGAAATCCGCCCCTGGGTACGCCTGCAATATCTATATGCTATGAAACCATCGTGACGTTCTGAGGTACACTGATTATGACATAAGTTCGGCAATCCAGTCTATCACAGGGTGATAAAACACATAAATCCCCGTGATTACAGCAAACACCGCCGATAGAAGCACGGCTCCTGCGGCGGTATCTTTGGCTTTCTTGGCCAGCGGATGAATCTCCGGCGAGACCAGATCAATCGTCGCTTCTATAGCCGTATTCAGCAGCTCAGCGGCTAGCACCAGCGTAATCGCCAGCAGCAGCAGCATCCAGTTACCCGGGGGCAATCGGAATACCGCTGCAGCGATGATGACGATCACAGCCAGACCGCAGTGCACTTTCATGTTCAATTCCGATTTGAATGCCGCAGCGATGCCCTGTGCGGCGAAGCGAAAGGAATGCCAGAACTTTTTGCGCCCTACTGCCGTGTTCTTGACCATTAGCGTGTCAGTCCGACCTGGGCCAGAACATGCTCCTGCTTGGACATCATTTCAGCTTCAGAAGCTTCATCCTGATGATCGTAACCTAACAGGTGCAGAAAGCCGTGCACGAACAGAAAGCCCAGCTCACGCTCAAGAGAGTGGCCGTACTCCAGTGCCTGCTCCTGAGCCCGCGGGACAGAAATGATAATATCCCCCAGCACTTCTGGAACATCCTCCAGCGTCTCGCCTTCTTCCAGTTCATATATAATTTCCGGTTCGTCTTCCGCAGATTCATTCATCGCAAACGACAGAACATCCGTCGGACGATCAATGCCACGGTATTCCCGGTTCAATTCATGGATCCGCTCATTGTCTACGAAGGTCAGATCGACTTCGCCACTATTGATGCCTTCAGCCTCCCCTGCTTTTTGCAGGATGCTCTCCAGCAGTGCAATGAGACTGTCATTGATTTCAAATTGCTCTTGTTCATTATTCCAGACCACACTCAGGCTCATGTACCAACAGCCCCTTCCTCTTTTTTCGGCTTCCGCGCTTCCTCCGGATACTCGATCCGGGAGTGGAATATGCCCATCACCGTTTCTTTTAACGTGCGCGCAATGATGTCTAATTCCTTAATGGTGAGATCACACTCGTCAAACTGATGGTCATCGAGACGACTCTTGATGATCTTCTCGATCATCGTCTCCACCTGCTCAACGGTTGGTTTGCGCAAGGAACGAACAGCAGCTTCCACACTGTCTGCTATGCCAACCACCGCCGATTCCTTCGACTGGGCTTTGGGTCCCGGATAACGGAAATCCTCTTCGTTGAAATCAGGAGCATTCCCCTTCTCTTCGGCAAGACGCAGCGCCTTATGATAAAAATAATGCAAAAATGTTGTTCCATGATGCTGCTCGGCAATATCTCGGATCGGCTTCGGAAGCTTGTACTCCTTAAGCATCTCTACCCCGTCCCGGGCATGAGCCACAATAATGGATTTACTCAGCATTGGCTCAATAGAGTCATGCGGGTTCTCCATATTATTCTGATTCTCGATGAAATAAAACGGCCGTTTGGTCTTGCCGATATCATGGTAATAAGAGCCTACCCGGCAGAGCAGTCCATCGGCACCAATCGCTTCCGCTGCCGCTTCCGACAGATTGCCGACCATTACACTGTGATGATAGGTACCCGGCGTTTCTGTGAGCAGCTTTCGTAGGAGCGGATGGTTAGGATTCGACAACTCTACCAGCTTAAGCGCCGATAGAATACCAAAGGTAGCTTCGAAGAACGGCATCAAACCAATGACCAGTACAGCCGTCAGAAGCCCCCCGGTAAAAGCAAACCCGAGCGCATACAGCGTATCCATTTCTTTCAAGACCCCACCGCTTAGCAGCGTAAGCATAAAGACCGTCACACTGCCGAACAATGATACCATAATTCCACCTTTAAGCAAGGTGGAGCGTTGTCCTGCCCGGTGAGTCGCAAAGATCGCCACATAAGACACGATCAGAGCAAAGAACCCAAACGTAAAGTCAAATATAGTATCTTGCTGCACATTCAGGATAATGCTGGCCAGAATAGCGAACAGAATCGAGCAGAAGTATGCTAGCGTCATATCCAGCAGCATCGCCACCAGCATCGCCCCGATGGCCACCGGGGCCAGAAAACCAATATAAGGGCGCATATCCGTTTGGAGAAACGCAGCGAGACGCATCAATACGATTGTAATTGCAAAGACCAGAACCAGCATCAACAACTGGGAATTATTGTACTTGAATTTGGATGGGCCGCCGGAATAGCGAATAAACATCAGCAGACCTGCAGACAACATCGCAGCGAGCATCAACAGGCCAAGCTGCGGCCAATAGTTGACTTTGTTGTTCAAAAGGCCGCTCTCGTCCAGAAGCTTGTACAGCTCAGGCGTGATCAATTGTCCTTTGGCAACCAGTACATCCCCCTGCTCAATGAACACCTTCGGTGCATTTTCACGGGCCTGAACCTCAGCATCCTTAGTGGTATCCTCATCATAGAATTTGTTGCTGGTGATGACGAGACGTACCAGTTCCTGCACGACTTCCCGAGCGGTACGCTGGCTGAGTGCACTGATACTTACCTGTTCCGCCACCTTGGCTCTTGCGGTCTGGGCATCCGTAATCTGATCGTTCATCAGCCGGTTGACAATATCACGGGCCACAGGCTTCATCTCGATGATGTCCTGGGAAGTCAGCCGCGGGATTTTGATAAAAGTCTCTTCCGGAATGACATAGGTCTGATCCTTGATCACCGATTGCATTTCATCCAGCAGATGATCTGAATATGTACCGTTATTACGACTTGTGCTTACAAAGTTCAGAATAAAATCGCTGGCCCGCTTCGGAATCTCCTCGCGATATATGCCCGTTTTATCGCTTTGGGAGATCAGGTCATCCTGATTAAGCCGGTCAATCCGGTCCAGCAATGAGGTAACTGAATTATCGGCCCGCATGGGGATGATCTTATAGCGTGGCTCCACATTCTCAGCAGCTTGCTCCTGTGCCTTAAGTGTAGCTTTGTTGTCCTGAATTCGCTTGGGTGCTGTAATTTCCTTTGCACTCTGGGTCCCTTCCTTGATATCGTACCGCTTGGGCAGCAGATCAGGTGCCAGAGTAAAGTAGAACACAATTCCGAGCAACAGGAAAAGAGCATAGCGCGTCGCCGCGCTATACTTCCATCCGTTATTGCTGTATACAAATCCGCTTAATTTCGTAGGTTGCTTTGAATCCATGGAGACAGTCCCCTTTATTCAAGGTTTTCGGCAGCCCGGTCATAGGCGACAATGATCTTCTGCACCAATGAATGCCGTACTACATCCTGTTCCGCAAAATAGACAAAGCCCAGCTCTTCTATACCGGATAAAATCGCTTTTGCTTCAATCAGGCCGGATTTCTTGCCGCGAGGCAGGTCAATCTGAGTCACGTCCCCGGTGATGACCATTTTGGAACCGAAGCCGAGCCGGGTCAGGAACATCTTCATCTGCTCGGGTGTCGTGTTCTGTGCTTCATCAAGGATGATAAACGAATCATCCAGCGTACGCCCCCGCATATAGGCCAGAGGGGCGATTTCGATCAATCCACGTTCCAGTGCCTTCGCCACCTGATCGGGCCCCATAACGTCGTACAGGGCGTCGTAGAGCGGTCTGAGATACGGATCTACCTTCTCTTGCAGGTCTCCCGGGAGGAAGCCCAGGCTTTCTCCTGCTTCCACAGCCGGACGGGTTAGCACAATCCGCTTAACCGAGCCTTCCTTCAGAGCGGCAACGGCCAGTACTACGGCCAGATAGGTTTTACCCGTACCCGCCGGTCCAATACCAAAAACAATATCGCGTTTCTTGATCGTAGTCACATAATGCTTCTGTCCAACCGTCTTTACACGGATCGGCTTGCCGCGGAAGGTTGTTGTAATTTCGCCTTTGAATAAGTCGAGCAGCTGGTCGGCGCGATAATCCTTCGCAAGCTCCACAGCATACTGCACATCCCGCTCACTGAGTATGTATCCGCTGCGGATCAGGGACAACAGCACATTGAACAGTTGACCCAGCTTGTCTACTTCCTGTTCTGCACCGCGCACCGTCAGTTCCGCCTCGCGGGAATCAATGGTTGCCGGAATTTCACTCTCGATGATTTTCAGAAATCCATCCTGCGGGCCGAAGAGGGATTGCGCTTCTCCCGCATTTTGCAAAGATATACGAATGCTTGCAGTCTGTTCTGACAAGTAGCCTCATTCTCCTTGGTTGTTTACTATCGGAAGTTCTTCCGCGATACTCTCTTCTACTTCAAAAAGCACTTTCATATAAACTTTACCATTCTCTTTCTTCTCATGCAAAATTTTTTGACTTTTGATGGCGCTTTCGGAGCCATAACGCGCGAAAATATCAGCTTTAGCCCGCTCCAGCCCCTCCGCCTTGGCCTCCTCTGCCGTACGTGTGGCGGATGTCTCTCGGACCTCCATCTCCTTCTCTGTCATCCAGCCCACTGGAAGCTCGATAGACCGCCAGGTCAACGGATCCATTTCTGTCAGCGTTCTGGACGCCTCAAAAGTCGATTTTCCATAGCCCCACAGCTGGATCGCCCACTTGCCAAGTACGAGATAGCTGCGATCTTTCCGTTCTCCTGTGTAGGAGCTACCCTTTGTTTCAAGTGGAACCGTGATATTGTATTCATGCCAGACGAGCCCCTTGACCTCCCCCTTGGCAACCACGGCCTTTGAGAACTCCTCGTCACCAAGAATACCGGAGATAAGGATGTCCCCTTTCTTCACGCGGGAATTACGAGCGACAACCGGTCTACCCTGTTCAGCGTATATATTAGTTACCACCGCATCGGTACGGCTAATCAGATGACGATTGCTAAGCAGCGGCTTTTGCTCCGGCTGGGCAGCCTCTACCACCTGGATGACTACACTTGTCCCCGTCCGCTCCATGCCTATCCATGAGACACCCGGCAGATGATTAGTCAGTTCTGTGGTCAGCTTGTCCGGGTCCTTTAGACGCCAGATCCATTGATAAGTATAGAGCCCCTCTTTACGGGCAGCCGCTAAAATATCCTCGGAGGCAATGCGGTCATTCCCCTCCACCTTGATACTCCAGACCATAGAACATAGAAGCAGGAGAGAGACACCGAATAGTACCACACCCGCGGCAAAAAATTTACGTTTCCACAGACGGAGCATCTTAAACGGCAACCCATGCCGTCCGGTGACATGCATCCGGCAGCCTGTCCGCTTCAGGAGCGGCCGGAGGTTATAGAAATCGTCCAGCAGCAGCTTTAAGGAAGCGCCGTTCCCGGCAGGCTTCACGTCCCAGATGACAATGCCTGCCTCGGCAACAGCGTTAATGAATCCTTCCACCTGCGGTCCCGTTACTTGCAGAGTAACGAACCCCCGCAGTGATGACAGAGGCGGTTCCTTCATGATCTCTCCTCGCTTTCCTTGTACCTGATTTCCCCGATTATCCCCTCTATAGCCAGCTCCTGGCCAAGAATATTCCGGATCATAAGCCCCTCGCCTGTGATCTCCAGCGAGCCCTTGGCTAACGCAAGCTTCAGCTGCTCAGAGGAAAAATGCAGCACGCCTCGATGATTCTCAATATGCAGCTCCTTATTGCCGATCAGGGTGATCCGGGGCATATCCTGCAGCAGATCCTGCGGCAGATCCAGCACCCCGTTTGTCCATCCCCGCAGCCTGCGGCCAATACGGGTCATAAGTAGACGTTCCCCCTTCCTGCCTTCTGTACACCATATGCGATAGCACATCACTTTATGAGAAGAAGACATGGAAAAAAGCCCGCATAGCGTGACGGCTCGGCGGGCAAATCAGTGAAGAGATATTTCTATTGGGTAGGGCGCTCCGCGTAAGGCCAGTTGTCTCAGGCGCTACGGTCCCCGGATTGTATTTATTCTTCTTATCCGTAACAATTCGGTAATAAAGGGGACTGCTATCGCTTCCCTACGCCAGTACGACCGCCGCTACCGCTTCCCCACAATCAGTATGACCATTGCTACCGCTTCCCCACAATCAGTACGACCACCGCTACCGCTTCCCCACAACCAGTACTACCACCGCTGCCGCTTCCCCACAATCAGTACGACCACGGCTACCGCTTCCCCACTATCAATACGACCATTGCTACCGCTTCCCCACAATCAGTACGACCATTGCTACCGCTTCCCCACAATCAGTACGACCACTCCATGGTTTAAGCGGGATAATCTTTGAGGATCTTTGAAGGAAAGAGAGTACATATCAAAGTCAATGCCTGATACGTCAAAGAAGCGGACTCCAGACGCCCAATTGTCGAACAATTCGAGCATTCAGGAATTAACGGACTCCAGTGACCTTATTGTCTATGGAATCGTGCATTCAAGAAGTTAACGGACTCCAGAGACCCTATGCGCAGAAATCCGGTTCAGATTCCACTATCAAGCAGGAAATAACGGCCCCTGAGTCCGCTACACGTTCCGAAACAACTTCATGTGGAAAATAACGACTATACGGTCCGTCAGCTCCTAAAAATGAGCTTAAACAAATGAACTTTAACAAACGAACTCCTAAAAATGAGCTTCAAATTACGGACGGGGTCTTAGCATCAGGATCTTTTGGCAGCATTGATCATACTGCGGATGCAAAATCGCCGAAGCCGTGCGCAAGAAACAACTGAAGAAGGACGGGGAAATTCGGCGCTTTTTGCTTCATGCCTAGAAAAAGTGGCGATCAAGGCCCGTTGGCTTTCACCTGCTCATAATTTACTGAAATAAGCAGCACCTGGTCAAAACTAAGAGCAGCGCTTCACCCATAACAGGGGGAAGCGCTGCTCTTTTGAGCGTTAAGCTTATGAGAGAATCGTGGCCTGTCTCCGCCAGCAGGATATCCGCTTATGGAACAGCTTACCTATGTTCTTTCTTAGATCAACCAAACGGCTTCTGCCAAGGGTCAGACAATAATATAACCGGCCCTTCAGCTTTCTTTACGATATGCATGCGGACGCTTAGAACGCGGAGGGCCGAGAATCTCAGCCCATATGAGGCCTTTGCGCAGATCCTCGCGGCTGGTTGCTAGAACCGGGCTTGAGGCCGTCCCGGAGCTTACTTGCTCGGAAGAATGCTTCACGCTTGGGCTGGACTCACCAGCCATATCGTCAAAGACAGCATGGATGCGCTCCAGTTCCTGCCGCATTTTCTCGGTACGGATATCTACGCTATCCAGCTCTTCTCCCTGCTCCAGGGTTGATCCATTTCCAACCTCGGCATCAGGGCCGGGAATCCATTGCTGTTCCCGTTCCACCGGAAAACTCTCTTCTAGCTCCTGCTCTTCCCGCGCAAGCTCCCGGGTCTCCCTTGGAACCGGAGTACCGGGTGGCGGAAATGCCCTGCCCTGCTGCTCCAGCTCACGTTTGACCCGGCGAAGCGGATTATCGTCCCCGCCTCCACCTCCGAAGGTGGGCATACCGCCCGGCGGCGCTCCCTTGCCCTTCGTTTTATTCGCCTTGTTCACGTTCGAGACGATGGCAAAAATAATTACAGCAACGATGTAGATCCAGCTCATGGGGTATCACATCCCCTTATTTGTTGTTTTTCGGACCGTTATTCTCGTCCTGGTCATTCATTTTGCCTAGAGAACCGCGCATTTGCGTATCCGCCTCAATGTTCTTAAGGTTCATATAGTCCATCACACCGATCTGGCCGCCGCGCAGCGCTTCAGCCATGGCAAGAGGAACCTTCGATTCAGACTCCACGACAAGCGCCTTCATTTCCACGACGCGGGCTTTCATTTCCTGTTCATGCGCTACAGCCATCGCTCTACGCTCTTCTGCTTTCGCTTGTGCTATGCGTTTGTCGGCTTCAGCTTGCTCTGTCTGCAGGTACGCACCGATGTTCTTACCGACATCAACGTCCGCGATATCGATGGACAGAATCTCAAACGCAGTACCGGAATCCAGACCCTTGGACAAGACTGTACGGGAAATGGAATCCGGATTCTCCAGAACGTCCTTGTGAGAGTTACTAGAACCGACAGTGGTTACAATCCCTTCACCTACACGGGCAATAATCGTTTCTTCACCGGCACCACCGACGAGACGATCGATGTTCGCACGTACGGTAACCCGAGCCTTAACTTTAACCTCGATCCCGTTTTTCGCTACTGCGGCTACAGTCGGGGTCTCAATAACCCGGGGATTAACGCTCATTTGTACCGCTTGCAGTACATCACGGCCTGCCAGATCAATAGCAGCAGCACGCGTGAATTCCAGCGGAATGTTGGCACGCTGTGCCGCAATCAGGGCATTAACGACACGGTCGACGTTACCGCCGGCCAGATAGTGACTTTCGAGCTGGTTGATATTCAGACCCAGTCCAGCCTTTGTTGCCTTAATCATTGGATTAACGATCCGGCTTGGTGTAACCCGGCGCAATCTCATCGCCACCAGGGTAATAATACTGATTCTAACTCCGGAAGCTAAGGCTGAAATCCAAAGCATGACCGGAAAGAAACTCAAAAAGACACTCAAAACAATGATCACGACCACCGCGATCAGTAATATAGGAATCAAAGAAGCCTCACCCATACGTTGTTCAAACCCCCATCATTAAATAAGTTTAGTTTATTGTTGTAAAGTTAATGACTTGTCTTGTACTAGTGTTCCTTATTTCACTATTTCTTTAACCACAATCCGTGCACCTTCCACAGTCACTACCGAAATTTCGGCACCAGCAGCAATAAAACTGCCCTCGGTGACCACATCAATCCGTTCCCCATTCACCATAGCAGTACCTGCCGGACGAAGCGGAGTGAGACTGACCCCAATACCGCCGACCAGATTCAGCTTCTCAAGCACGGGTATATAGCCCTGCTCCTTGGTCAGACTTTCCTTCAGAATGAACCGGTTCCAGATACCGCGCTCTTTGAACACAACGGCCACAATAATAATGACCACCGTCGCCGCTGCAAAAGCGATACCAAGGCTAAGCAGTGCATTCGTATAACTGTAAGCCGCCCTGACCACACCTGCCACAAGGCTTACCGAACCTAACAGTCCAAGAATACCGAAGCTCGGCATGAATAACTCCAACACCAGCATGACCAGCCCCAGAATGAATAGCAGCCAGGTCTCGGAACCCGCGAAGCCAGCCACGTAATTTCCGAAGAAATACAAGGTAAAAGCCAATGTTCCGATAATGCCGGGCGCTCCAAATCCCGGAACGATCAACTCAATAACAATTCCTGCGATCCCGACGAACAGCAAGATCGTCATGATAACCGGATTAGTTAAAAATTGCGACATCTTCTCCGCCCCGGTATGCTTCACCCGGAAAATATCGTCCGTAGTATATCCCATCCAGACCACTGCTTCTTCCGGGGTATCCGCTATGTAATCGGCATAACCGGCCTTCAGCGCCTGATCGCTGCTGAGGGCAATAATTTCTCCGCTACCCTTGCTCACGCCAAGCTTCGGCTTCTCCACAACAAGATTGATATCGGTCATCCCCGCAGCGATATCCGGGTCTCGGCCGTTAAGCGCCGCAGCCCCCATCATCTTCGATTTCCAGTAGGATATCAGCTTCGGATCCTCGACATGCGTACCACTCTTGTCCACCAGCGAAGCTGATCCGATCATGCTGCCTGGCTTCATCACGATCTTGTCGGCGTTCAGTGCAATGTAACTACCGGCAGAAGCCGCATCACTTTTAATAAAAGCCAGCACCGGGATAGCGCTTTCTCTGATCAACTTGCCGATTTGTTCGGCCGCGCTAACCTGGCCGCCTGGCGTGTTGATATCCAGCACAATCAGCACTGCACCATAGTTGTTTGCTTCCTCAAAACCCCGCTCCAGAAAGCTCTGAAGCCCCCGTTCGATTTCCTGATCAACCGGAATGATGAAGACTGACCCTTTAACGGACTCTCCAGCCGCTCGCTCAGGCTGCCTGGGCGGGTCAACATCAGCACTTGCCAGGGAAGACAGCGGCAGGAGTACCAGTAGCAACATCAACCCTGCAATGCAGGCATATGCTGTTTTACGAAGCCCTTTCATCTCTTCTCCTCCCTTCTTAGAAAAATGGACACAGGCACATAATCAGTAATACGAAAGTTTGGAGAATTCGTTTCAAAACAAAGAAAAACACCCCTTATAAAAAGGGGTGCTGACGTTCTATTATTGCAGAAATTGCTGAACCACTTGGTTCACAAGCTTACCATCGGCGCGACCTTTGACTTTCGGCATCAGCGCGCTCATGAGCTTACCCATTTCACTTTTCGAAGAAGCACCGGTTTCCTGGATGGTCTGCTGTACAATTACTTTAATTTCTTCTTCGGAAAGTTGCTCGGGAAGATACTTAATGATAATCTCGATTTCTGCCTTCGTACTCGCGGCAAGATCGTCGCGACCCGCTGTCTCAAATTCTTGGAGGGCATCTTTGCGCTGTTTGATTTCACGACTAAGGATATCAAGCACTTCGTTGTCGTCTAATGTTCTCTTTAAATCTATTTCAAGATACTTTATCGTCGAACGAACCATTCGAATGGTGGAGAGTGCGAACTTGTCCTTACTCTTCATCGCTTGCTTCATATCTTCGTTCAATCGTTCGCTAAGATTCATGCGTGGGTATTCCTCCTAAAACTTTCTCTTACGAGCAGCCTCAGACTTCTTCTTGCGCTTTACGCTTGGCTTTTCATAATGCTTGCGTTTCTTCACCTCAGCCAAGACACCATCTTTAGCGATGGAGCGTTTGAACCGACGAAGTGCAGCATCAATTGTCTCGTTTTTGCGAACTTTAGTTTCAGACACCAGTTTTCCCTCCCTCCGACCAGACCGTCCAAGAGCATAACACGGTTCATCAAATTTCATTATAGGTCAAACTGAAATACAGTGTCAACAGTGTAACGCCTTTTTTTGTAACAGGCTTTTCACATCGACCTTTCCGTCTTACTTATGGGAATCCGAAATTCCCGTCAGAGCGCCTAATTTGGCCCCTCCGAGCAAGTGGTAATGCAAATGCGGCACAGTCTGTCCACCATCGGGTCCGCTATTGTTGATCAACCGATAACCGGATTCCGCAATCCCAAGCTGAATGGCAAGCTGCTGGGCGACACTGTGAATCTCGGCAATCAGCGGCAGATCCTCTGGCGTAACCTCATTCATCGACGCAATGAATTTCTTCGGAATAATCAGCACATGCACCGGGGCCGCAGGCGCGATATCATGAAAGGCCAGAATGCGCTCATTCTCGAATACTTTGTTGGAGGGAATACTGCCCTCAATAATTTTGCTGAATATGGTTTCCATACTGCGACTTCCTCCCCGAATTGGTTGTCCTATTATCATACAGGATATTCATGGTTAACGAAAGTCGGACTGACCCTGCTGGTTGTAAAACCTGTCGGCTAGAAATAAATTTCATTACTGTATCTGTTACAGCCCAATATATCACTCAAAAGGGCAAAAAAAAAGAAACACCCTTCACAGCTTATAAAGCTGATCGGCGGCGGGCGTATGAAAAGGAGTCCTGCTCCCGGTCATACGTCCGCCGAGGTGTTTCAAAAATGATGTCGGCTTAGCTGTATTATAACAGGGGGTTGATGCTGTCTCTGTGACTGTTATCACACTGTATACCAAACCTCACATTTTTTCCAAAATAATACGGGAGCCTCCTCCGCCTTGTTCGGCAGGAACAACAACCAGCTTGCGCGGCAGGCGCGCCCGCAGTTCAGGAACGTGGCTTATAATTCCAACGGACAACTGGTCATTATGCAGCCTTTCCAGCGAAGTTATCACAGTATCCAGCAGATCAGGGTCGAGTGTACCGAAGCCTTCATCCAGGAAAAAGAATTGCAGTGGATACTGGCCGCGCAGCTGAATTTGGGCTGACAGAGCCAATGCCAACGACAGTGAGGTCAAAAAGGTCTCGCCGCCGGACAGTGTGGATACCGGACGCTTCACTCCACCGTTGCCATCGTCGCGGATGACGAACCCGCCGCCGGAGTCCACCTCAAGCGCGTAACGCTGTTTGCTCAGATAACGAAGGCGCTGGGACGCCGCCTGACAGACTTGCATCAGCTGCTCCTCGGCAATATATTCCACAAAAGCATTGCCGCGCAGACAGGACTGCAGCTTGGACAGACGATCCTGCAGAGCCTCATGCTCCAGCCGCTGAGTCTCAAGCTCCTTCCAGCGAATGTGACGATGCCCTAAATCCTCCAGATCGCGTTCCCCGCGGGCCCGGTTCTGGAGCGAGATTTCATCCTCTTCCTTGCAGCGGCGCAGAGTCTCCTGGCTCTCCACCCATTCCGCTTCGCTGAGATTGGCTCCAGCGAGCTTCTCCTCAATATCACGAAGCTGTAAATTCACTTCCACTTCATCGTCCCGGTGATTCTTCACACGGGCTGCCGCAGCACCCCGCTCTTCCACCGATAGCGCTGCTCCTTCAACTTCGGACGCTTCCGAGAACGGCGATGACGCCAGACTATCCTCCCAGGCTTTGGCCGCAGTGACATAATGCTCATGAGCGGATTCCGCCGCCTGCCGGGCTATAGCCGCCTCTTTGCCTTCCTGCTGCGCTGCATCCGCAGCCGCACGGTAAATCTTCTTACCGTCTTCCACAGCCGCCAGCAGCTCCTGCAAGCGCTGCTCGCAAGTTGCCAGCAACTGACCCGCGGGTTGCCCTTCCGTCCACTGCACCAGCCGGGCTTCCTTCTCTCGCAGCAAGGCTTCCTTTCCTTCAAGCTGGGCGTTCCACTGGGCTAGTTCCCTGTCGAGCACAGCGATACTCTCCTGAAGTTCCTGAACAGCTGCTGCTTTGTCGTCCAGGAACTTCACACTGATATTCAGCCGCCCACGAATCTCCTCGGCCTGCTCGTCTTTTTGGAGCCGTTCACGGTATGCGGTCTCCGTATTCTCAGGAGCCAGATCCGGGAACTGGTCATTCCAGCTTTGCCACAGACTTGCGGCCTGCTGGGCCAGCTCGCTGGCTTTGGCCGTTATGCCCTCAACCCAAGCCTGTTCTGACTGGACGGCTGCTGCCGCCTTGTGACAGGCCTGCTGGCCTTCCTGCAAGGCACGCTGCCATTCGGCTGCCGTGCGGCGCAGCTCTGCAGACCGCTGCTTCATGCTGGTCAGGCTGCCCTCCAGTGAAGTCAGCAGCGCTGCTGACTCCCCTTCGTACTCTACGAACGACTGATCCAGCTGTCCTGACCCGCCCATCGTCTCGCGGCCTGCTGCCGCTGGATGATCCCAAGCCTGAGCCGCTTCGCCGCCATAAATCTGCTCCAGCCAGACCATATCCTGCTCCCGCTGGCTGCGGAAGCCAAGACGCAGTTCCAGCGCAGCCTTGGATCTACTGCGAACCTGCTGCAACATGGCTTCCTGTCCTTCCTGCTCTCCGCTGCCTTGAAGTGTCGCAGGAGCCGGATGATGCTGGCTGCCGCAGACCGGACAAGGGACACCCTCCTCCAGATCGCGGGCCAGTGACAAGGACAGGCGGTGAACCTCCTGCTCCTTCAGCGAGGCTTCCAGCGCACTAGCCTCATGCTCCAGGGTCTCCGCTACATGCACCGCGGCGGTCTCTGCTGACCGCAATTCTTCCAGGTGCAGCACCGCCCCGCGGACCCGCTCCGCGCGGTCCGCCTCCAATGCCCCCAGCCCGGCCTCGGCCCCGGCCAGGCGGCACTGGGCATCCGCGAGCGCTACCTGACGCTCGCGCTGCTCACGCTCTGCAGCATCCCGCTGGGATTCCGCAGAGCGCAGCCCTTGCAGTCTCTGCATGGCTTCCTGCAGAGACTGGCGCTCCTGGGAGCGGACCTCGAGCGGCTGCAGGCTCTGCTGCAGCTCGTGCTGCCGCTTTTGGCCCTTGGCCAAAAGCTCCCGCTCCCGGGCCATCCCTTCCCGCATGGCGTCCAGCCTGCGGGAAGCTTCCTCGCTGC
Organism: Paenibacillus sp. NPDC058177; assembly: GCF_042883835.1. Taxonomy (NCBI): domain Bacteria; kingdom Bacillati; phylum Bacillota; class Bacilli; order Caryophanales; family Paenibacillaceae; genus Paenibacillus; species Paenibacillus sp. NPDC058177. The sequence continues at coordinate 467,608 of NZ_JBHVVB010000002.1, forward strand.
GCCCGCGCAGCGCAGCGAGCTCGCGCAGCAGCAAGTCGCGCTCGGCTTCCAGCTCGAGCGCCCTGCGGTACGTGCCGGCCGCCTCGCGGAGGGCCGGCTCTTCCGCGGCCAGCGCAGCCTGTGCGGCTGCGTCAGCCGTGGCGGTGCGCGCCGCCTCGGCTTCAGCGGCGGCGGCACGGGCCGCCAGTTCCCCTGCGCGGGCCTGGCGGCTCTTCAGAGCGCCCTCCGCGCTGCGCCAGGCCTGCAGCAGCGGCAGTCTTTTCTCGGCTTCGTCAGCCTTGCCGAGCCGCTGTTCCAGGAGGAGAATATCACCCTCCTGGGCCAGCAGGCGCTCCCGCTGCAGTTCCCGCCGGGAGCGTTCGCCTTGCAGCTCGCGGATTCTGGTGAAGCGCTCCGACAAGGCCAGCGCTTCTTCCAAGCGGCGTCTGCATTCCGCCGCATGAGCCACTGCCTGCTGCAAGCGTTCAGCAGCAGCCTCCAGATCCTGCTCGCCAGCGCTGCCTAGCCCCTGCTGTTCCGCCTCCAGCGCACGCAGCGCCGTGTCGTTCTCCTTGACCCGGCGGCTGAGCTTCAGGGCGAGCTGGTCCCCATACTGCTCCAGATGAAAGAGCCGCTGGAGCATCTGCCTGCGGTCTACGCCGCGCAGAGACAGAAACTCGGCGAATTTCCCTTGTGGAAGCACGACCGCCCGGGTGAAGTCGTCCATTTTGAGACCGATCTTCTCCTCGACGCAACGCGTCACATCAGCCAGCTTGTCCGCCAGCACCTGATCCCCATCAGGCAGAACCTCGATGAAACGACTGATCGTATTGCTGACTGTCTGCTCACCGGTACGCTTAAACTTCCGCTCCACCCGGTAACGGTGTGAACCTGCAGCAGACGTCAGCTCGAAGGTAAAGGCCACGCTCAGCTGATCCTCGGAATGGTTCATAATCCCCTGGGTTCCGCCTGCGGCGCGCTCCACCTTTCCGTACATAGCCAACGTAATCCCATCCAGCAAACTGGATTTTCCGCTGCCTGTCGGCCCGAAAATACCGAATAATCCCGTCTCCGTCAGACTCTCAAAATCTATCTCCTGCTGCTCTCTATAACTTTGAAGTCCCGCTACTTTTAAAGAAATCGGCTTCATGTCAGTTCTCCTCCCCTTCCTCCGGCTGACGCCGTTCTTCTTCCGTAAGCTCCAGGAATAACTCAATCAGGCTATCATCCGGCTCGGCTCCTCCAGTCTGCCGCTGATAGAATTTACGAAACAATTCCTGCACGGGCATGCGGGAACGTGACACCTGTTCCAATTCCTGCTCCATTTGTGGATAGACGGGGCGAATATGTACGATTCCTTCCCGTGCCTTACGCAGTCGCTGGATATCGTTCATTGAGAGGGCTTCGTTCAGCCGGATTTCCAGATCAATAAAAGCAGAAGGATCTCTGTCTTCATCCAGCCAGCGGTACACTTCCTCAAGCCCGCCGCTGGATTTCCAGTTCACCAGCGGACGGCCGCACCGCAAATAAATTTCTTCACAGGCAGGCTCCTGACCTGGAGCGACATCAATTAAGGTCACCGATTTGGTCTGTCCCGCTTCGGAAAAGCTATAAGCGAGCGGTGATCCGCTATAGCGGATCATTCCATCGCCCTTGACTCGTTGTGCACGGTGAAGATGGCCAAGAGCTGTGTACTGCGCTCCACAATATAGAGCAGAAGGATCGACCGTATAAGCGCCGCCCACCTGGATTGGCCGCTCAGAGTCGCTTTCTACCCCACCCAGCACATAGATGTGGCTCATAGCCAAATTGACGGTCTCCGGGGTAAACTCCCTCCCTAGCAGATTCATGAGCCTGCCTACTCGAGCGCTATAGGCGAGGCGTAGCTCTGCTTCGCCGCTTTCTCCCGCCAGCAGTTCTCCCAGCCGAGCTTCGGATGGATATGGCAGCGCAGCAATTTTGGCAATTTCCCCGGTGCGTGCCACCTGAACCGTCACCGGATCGGAGGTAGGCAGGCCCACCAGCGTAATCCCTTGTCTGCGCACAAGCGGGGAGACGGAAGAGACACGTTCCGGCTGGTCATGGTTGCCCGCAATAACTACCAGCGGCCGTCCGCCAGCCGTCAGGCGTGCTGCTGCATCATAGAACAGCTGCTCAGCAGCAGCCGGAGGATTCACAGAATCATAGACGTCTCCCGCCATCAATATAAGATCAACATTTTGGCTATCTGCGATCTCCACCAGTTCATCCATGAACTGTTCTTGCTCCCGCTGGCGGCTTCTTCCCTCCAGCGTACGCCCCAAGTGCCAGTCCCCTGTATGCAATATCCGCATCTTCTGTCCTCTTTTCCCGCCTTTCTTCAGATCTGATATAACACCACGAATTTTGTCTATGATGACAATCGCAGCTTTATATCAAACCTGAAAGGCTTGATTAATATAAAACTGGGCTCTCCAGAATCAATAATTACTAATAACAACTTCGTCAATGCAACCAGAACATAAGGCAAAAAGCTCACGCATGGAAACGGGCGGATCGTATAGCCGTTATGTGCACATACAGCCGCTCGCTAGAACATGTAGTGGACCCAGGTGACCCTATTTTCCCAAAAGAAGTAGACTTTACCAGACTCTCTACCCATAGGGCCCCTGAGGTCCGTTATCTTACTGAACGGTGACAGCTATAGGCAATAGAGCCTCTGGGGTCCGTTAATTGACGAAGCAGATACTGATTTGGAGACAGCCCCTCTTATTTGTCTTGTATAACTTACAACACTCATTGCTGCTAGATTTCAAAGCCGCACAGATTGCCCGCCGTCGAAGAAATACAGCCAGATTTCACTGATGCTTTCTCCCAAAATATCATTCAGGGCCTTGCTATACAACTCTAGCTGGAAGCGGTACTTCTCCCTCAGTGTTTCCAGCCCCCCACGATGCTCCAGAACGGAATCCGTCTTGTAATCCAGCAAAATCAGTCTGCCATTCTCACGAAACAGGCAGTCGATAACCCCCTGAATCAGTACCTCTTCACGTTCAAGCAATGGCGTATCCGCTTCTGATGACAGGAGTCCAGAGACGGCTTCATCCAGCGGACCAAGCCCCCGATAAGCCTCATCAGCAGGGACCATATAACTGAACGGTAATTCCCTCCGGTTCCACTCCGATGCCAGCAACCTGCTTCCAAGCTCGGTAGCATAAAACGCTGCAATTTGATCGACATCGATGATTTCAACCTGTTCCGGCGTCAAAATTGCCACCTCTTGCAGCCGGGCCAATGTTTCTTCCACCACAGCCCGAGTCACCGCTGCATCCAATGGAATATGCTGCATCACCGTATGATAGGCCGTTCCCCGTTCAGCAGAGGTAAGGCTCCGCCGCTCCATGAACTTGGGACGCCGCAAGCGCAAACTGTCCCGGTATGGCGAACTAACAACAGCATCTGCTTCACCGCCAGATCTGTTGTGGTCCTCGTACAGATCATAAGATGGCTGTTCTTGCATGGACAGCAGCGTTTTCAGCTCCGTAACCGATGTCTTGGCGGGTATGCGGGAAGCCGCAGCATGTGGATAGGTCCATTTAAGTCTGCCAGCAATCTCGGTTTCCGCCTCTGTCCCCAAAGAAGGAATTGGCTGACCTTCCTGCAATGCCGCAAGCGCCAGCTCACGCTCTGCCCCCGCTTCACCATCCTCATCTTTAGCAGAAAATGCAGCTGAGCTGAGTCCATTGGAATCCATTACATGAATACTCCAGTGGGAGGTATCGCCATGAAGCACTGTGGATACTGTACCTTCCGAGCCGGACAGCTTGCGCAGGATCGCTGCGCCCGGATGGCGGATCAGCGCAGGTCCAACCCAATCGAGATAGCTGCGCCCCCGGGCCAGCAGATGGTCTGCCAACAGCAGTTCCTCCCGGCCTTGCATAGCACTCCAGCCCGCAACTTTGCGCGGCAAGTCGCGAACCGTACCGACCAGAATCATTTTATCCCGCGGACGGGTTAGTCCCACATAGAGTACACGCATTTCTTCAGCCAACAGCTCCAGCCTTGAACGGCGGTTAATCGCTAAATAAGGCAGCGTCGGATAAGTTACCCTTGTCTCCCGATCCACAAAACGCGGACCAAATCCCAGCTCCTTGTGCATCAAAAACCGGGCATGTAAATCCTGGCGGTTAAAGGCCTTGTTCATACCAGCCAGGAAAACAACCGGAAACTCCAGCCCTTTACTCTTGTGAATGGTCATGATTCTGACCCCGCTACCCTCTTCGCCACTGCCGCCCGCGATCCCTAAATCGCCACCATTTTCCCTCAGACGGGAAATATACAACAGGAAACGGAACAATCCGCGTGCCGAAGTATCCTGCTCATACTGAACAGCCCGATCATACAGAGCCTTTAGGTTGTTTTGCCGCTGGGCACCGCCAGGCAGACCGCCAACCCACTCCAAATACCCGCTTTCCCCATAGATGCGCCAGATCAGGTCGCTGAGGCTACCTTGACGGGCGGCCAGTCTCCAGCTCTCCAGTTGATCCAGAAAATGTTTGAGCTTGGCTATAAGCTCCGGAGCCAGGTCAGGAACAGATTGACTTGCAGCTAATTCCTGAATGGTCAACTGACTATCCACACCGTCAACGTGGTCCAGTTCTTCCACGGAAGCCATAGGCTCCACCGGACTGCCGAGAGCGTCCGCAATCTCAGATTGACCTGACCCTGCCAACGGTAGCGCCGTTACGGCAATCTCAGCTTGACCTGACTCTGCCATCGGCAGCACCGTTGCGGCAATCTCAGCTTGACCTGCTATCGGCAGCGTTGCTGCAGCCTGCACAGCTTCATAGAATGTCCCGTGACTGCACAGGCGTACTGCGGACAGCTCTTCTTCACTTAAGCCCACTACAGGCGAGCGTAGAACACCCGCCAGCGGTATATCCTGCCGCGGATTATCCACTACTTTTAATAGCGAGAGCGCAATCTCTACTTCTGTCGCTTCAAAATATCCCTTGTTCTGGTCACCATAAGCAGGGATACCCTCCATCCGAAGCTCCTCAATCATGAGTGGTGTCCAAATTCTCGCTGATCGCAGCAGAATTACAATATCTCCGTATGACACCGGGCGCATCATTTTGAGGCCTTTGTCGTAGATGAGCATTGGCGATCCGCCGCTCATCCCGGTCATCACTGAGATTCTGCGGGCAATAGCCCGTGCTTCCAGCTGCGCTGTCTCACTCTCGATGATCTCGCTCTCCGGCGCTGCTTCCCCGTCGCCAGGCTCTTCTTCCGACTGACTGGCACCTGAAGCACCACGATCAATCAGCAGCAGTTCCGGAGCAAAATACAGATCGGCCTCCTTGCCTTCCGTTCCGGGAAAACCGGCACCATAGACTAATTCGGCCCGCTCATCATAGTTGATCTCCGCCACTGTCGCATTCATGATCTGCCGGAAAATCATATTCACAGCATTAACGACCTCCATCCGGCTGCGGAAATTCCGGGCGAGGTCAATGACCATTCCCCCAGAGTTACTGATCGAAGGATCTCCTCCAGCTCGATCCCCATCTGCCGGATATCCGTCCGCTAACCCTACAGGAGCTCCTCCCGCACTGCTAAAGCTGCGGTATTTCTCCAGGAACAAACCCGGCTCCGCCAAGCGGAACCGATAGATACTTTGCTTCATATCGCCAACCATGAAGCGGTTCCCCGGCGCTTCCCTGGCAATCAAGCGAACAATCTCTTCCTGCACGCTGTTCGTATCCTGGTACTCATCGAGCAGGACTTCATCGAACTGGGCGCGGTATTCCATCGCCGCATCGGAGGGCATGGAGTGGCCCGGCTGCGAGTCTGGGTGACGGAGAATTTGCAGGCAATAATGCTCCAGATCGCTGAAATCTACCAGCCCTTTGCCGGCTTTCTCCAACCGATAGCGCTCACCGAAGGCTATAACCGTCTCTGCCAGTTCCTTCATCAGTGGCGCCGCTTCATGCAGCTCGGCAAGAAAGGATTCCGCTGGACGCCCAAACAGGGCATTCTGAAGTTCGGATAGGGTCTTCTTGACGCTCTCCCGCAGCTCCTTGACCATCTCCTGAAGCCCGGGATCTGTGGCATCCTTCTTGCACGGCTTCAGCTTTCCGAAGCTTACGCCGCGGAACGCCTCATACAGCTCAGCCCAGGGCCGTTCACTTAAAGCGGCCTGCAAGCCTTGCACCATGTCCAGATCTGCCGTAAGATTCTCGGCATATGGAGCAGGTCCTCCCGGCTGCAGAGCTATTTTCCGGCCCTGCAGCAATTGGCTAGCCGCACCGTCCAAGGCTAGTTTCGCCTCTGCGAGGATGCTTTGCACCCATAATGTGTGCCCCAAGCTCTCCGTATCCGGCAGCGAGAAATCTGCTGCCGTATCGCGCAGCCACTGCTCCGGCCACGGATGGCTGCGGGCAAAATCATGCAGCCGCTGGATTAGCGCGTGTACTGCGTCATCCGTGCGTTCGCCGCTGAACCAGTCGGCTAGCGCCACGAACACACTGTCCCCGCCATCTTCCCCGGTCTCGCCATATTTCTCTTCCAGCAGCTCCATCAACAGTTCCTGACGCATCATCTCGGCTTCATGCTCATTCAGAATGCGGAAACCTGGATCAATCGGAATCAATTGATAGTAACGCCGGATTACCTCCAGACAAAAGGAGTGCAGAGTCGTAATAGAAGCTCTTCCGAGCAAAGCTAGCTGGCGGCGCAAATGCTCATTCCCGCTATCTTCCTCCAGAGCACGGTCCAGCGCCTCACGAATCCGCTGCCGCATCTCCGAAGCAGCGGCTTTGGTGAACGTAGCAACCAGTAGCCTGTCTACACTGAAGCCATTCTCTTCCCGGCTGATTTTGCGAATAATCCGTTCGACCAATACTGCCGTTTTTCCGGAACCTGCCGCAGCCGCGACCAGGATATCATCGCCGCTCTCCGCAATGGCGCGCCATTGGTCATCGCTCCAAATGCTGCCTTCGGGCTTATTGTCTATAGCTGGCCTCATATTCACGGCGTCAATCCTCCTTTGCGGGACAGCAGGTCCCAAATATCATCTTTGCCGGGCTTGCCGAGATGGTTATATCCGCTGCCTTCAATAGTCTCATCAAACTGGCACACCGGTTTGAAGGAACAGAATGTGCAAGCCGTCTCCTGTTGAATCCGATAGGGCTGGATGGCCACATCCCCTTCTGTAATCCGGGTGCCAATCTCTGCTATGGTCCCTTTTACAGAGGACAACAACTGACCCCATTGCTCCGGCGTGGCTACAGAAGCACTGCTGTAGAAGCTCCCGTCGCTTTTCACTGCCACCGGAACAATCGCGGAATGTCCCTTATCGAGCGTAGTGTCCATCAAGGATACGACTTCACGGTCAGCCAGCAGCAGCCCCTTCATTTTGAACCGCTTCAGCAGTTCCTGCTCCGCCTGCTCGCGGTTCATGCCGTTGGACGACGAGAGCAGCGGGTCATGGACATGAAAATAAAGCGTGCCTGCCGGGAGTGCCGGCTTGCCCAGCCATTCCTCGGAATAGGTCAACAGCACTTCAAGATAGGTCAGCATTTGTAACGACAGACCGAAATAAACTTCGTGGAGCTTGAGATCCTTCTGGCTGGACTTATAGTCAATTACTCGCAGCAGGATGCCATTCTCCCCTTCCGCCTTATCCACCCGGTCAATCCGCCCGACTACTTCCATCACACAGCCGTTGGGCAGTGTAATCCGCAGGGGAGGCAAATCTTGGCCCGGTCCAAAATCAAGCTCCAGCCCGACCGGCTCAAAGCTGCCCCGGCGGGCATGTTCACCCAGGATTACGGAAGCCCGGCCCACAATACTCTTCAGCTTGCGGTTAATATAACCGTACCGCTTCGTACTGAGAAGAATCTCGCCCTGAAGCAGCGGCGACAGGCGATCCACCGTCTCCCCGGCTTCGCGCCGGCATTCCTCCGGTGTCAGGCTGGCCCAGCCACGGCCCTGTTCTTGCAGCCGCTGCGCCATTTCACTAAGCGCCGCATGGAACAGCTGCCCGATATCCGGGGCCTGGAGCCTGTACATCTGCCGCTCCTTGAGGCGCAAGCCGTACGCGGCAAAATGAGAGAACGCACAAGCCGAGAACTTCTCCATCCGGGATACGCTACCACGCAGCGTGGAACCGCCGTACAGTCTGAGGCTGGTTCCACGCTTCAGTTGAATGCCTTCATTGCGGTAGAACAAGGAGCCCAGCAGCCGCTTCAGGCGAAGCTTCTTCGCTTCCCCTTCTGTACCAGAAGCGAACCAGTTATAGACATCCCACCAGAAAGACGGGATATCGGCACCCTGCCGCCACTGTCTTAGTTGCAACATGAGAATGCGTAGGCTTTGTTCCGGATCCCCGATAAAGTCCATATGCAGAGGTAACACAGCCTGGGCCACTTCATCTGACACCGCAGGCGGACTAACCGGAAGCTGACGTTCTGCCAGTTTGCCCCCGAACATCCGCTGCAAATGACGAATCACTTCAGACGGCAGAAGGGCTTTTCCTTCTTCGTCAGCAGTCGCATAGCTGATCCATAACTTATGGCTCGCTGTTGTGAGCGCATTGTAGATCAGGAAGCGTTCATCAAGCAGCTTGCGGGAAGCCCCCGGAGCAAGCTCCAGTCCGACGCTCTCCAGTATCCCACGTTCTCCCTCGGACAAAATGCCGTCTTCTTTGAATTGTGCCGGAACGACACCCTCATTGAACCCAAGGAGAAAAGCATACTTCACACCCGAAGTACGCGTCCGGTCCATGCTGCCTACCAGAACCTGATCCAGAGCTGGTGGCACCAGCCCCATTTTCAGCTCGGCCAGACCCGTCTCCAGCACACCCGCGAACATCGCAAACTCCATTTTCTCCTGGCCCATCATTTCCACGATCTGATCCAGCAGATCAAGCACCGCACTCCAGATCTGACTGTGCTCACGAGCACTAGCTGTCTTTCCCGACTTCAGCGCCTGGGCGCTTATCTCTTCCAGCTTGCCTGCGGTACCTGCATCCTCAAGAAGAGTGTAGACTGCCCGGCAGAGGTCTTCTCCGCTACGGCTTTTCTTCACCCGTTTCTCAAAATCCCCCAGGGGGCCAACGATGGCTGCTCTACATTTCTCCATCGTGGACAACAATTCTTCGTCTACAGCCCTGCCGCCTTCAAGCGAAAGGCTGGGAATGCCCCTCCAAGGACGTCCGTCCGTCCAGCGATACCCTTGAATACCGCAGGCCAGCACATAATTCTCCAGATTGTCCATGTCTTCGTTAGTCAGGCTACCGTCGTCCGGAAGAAGCAGTCCGGTCTTCACACAGCGAAACACATCTTCATAACGCCAGCGACGTCTCACTACATCCAGCGCGGAGCGAATAAATTCTACCAGCGGGTGATGCAGCTCATTCACCTTCTGATCGAGGAAGAAAGGGATCTTGTAATCGTTGAACAGCGGGGACACCAGCGATTCATAATCGCCGATGTTTCGCATGAATACCGCCATTTCACCGTATTTGGCACCCTCATCCCGTGCCAGTCTGAGCATCTCACGCAAGGCCCCCTCCACTTCAGCCCTGTGTGAGACAGCAGCGCCAATGGTAATGGACTGTACGGCATCCTGTTGGCCTTTCCAGCCCAAGCGGCGGTCATACCCCTGCTCCAGATGGCCGAGCACAGGGCTATCTTTGAAGCGGGGCAACACAGGAGGCGACAGTGGCTCGTCCCAAACCTCAAGCCCAAGTTCCTCAGCCATACCGCGGAGCTTGATATACGTTACTGCAGCTGGATGGAACAGGTCGAGCTCATGCAGCCCCCCGCCGGATGGATAGGACTTGTCCAGCGTAAGCGATATTGTCATGCTGGAGGCGTGCAGCATCAGTTCCCGCAGCACCTTGAATTCCTGAGGGGTAAAACCATGAAAGCCGTCCACCCAAATTTCAGCACCACGGACATAGGATGACAAAGGAATCTGCTCGGCCAGTTCAACCAACCGGTCTTCTTCGTCCATATAGAGCTGTGACATCTCCTGCTCCAGATCGCTAAATACGATATATAAATCCTCCAGCTTGCCTGCCAATATGGGGCTGTTACCGATAGAGTCACGCATACTGGACAATTGCTCATTCAGATCATTAGAACCGATACAGCAGCGCTTCAATTCGGTATGCAGCTGACTCAACCGTTCCACAAAGCCCGGACGGTCCGAGGAGGGTCCAAACAGTTTCAGTTCTTCCTTGCGGCGGCTAATGATTTTATAAATAAGCATCTTCTTGCCTTCTTCACTAATCGGAAGACTTGCGCTGCCTCCCGTTTCCTGCCTTACCCGATAGGCCAGCCGCGAAAAGCTCAGGGTCTGGGCGCGGATGCTGCCCTTGGCACCACCCGTAGTGAGCAGGCCCCGTTCGGCCCCGAAGGACCCCTGCTCTGGGACAAGCACAATGATTGGCGCACCAAGCGGCTCCTGCGCTAGCTGAGAGGATATCGACTCCCGTATTTTAGTTGTCTTACCGCTGCCCGAGCGTCCGGTTAAAAAGGTTATCGACATAAATAAAGACTCCTCCCATGGCAAAACAAAAGTGTAACTCACAGTCACTTACTCGTCCCAACATTATACCATATCCCCCTCCATTCGGAACATACGTTTGGATGATCTTCAAATGTTTTACAAGTGTTCTGTGCAGAACATCGCAGCCTGCTTTCTATGTAAAACGCGCAAAAGCCCGCCGCATCTGGTAGATACGGCGAGCTCTTGTAACAACAAACAAATTATAACCCACACCGTGTGCGGCTCCCGGCGCGCGGTGCGGGGCCCAAGGTGGTGGTCAAACCTCTATGCGGAAGCCGCTGGATTCCTGACGGCTCTACTCCTTATGGGATTATTATGAATCAAAAAGGGAGCAATCCGGGTAAATCCTCATTTTGGTCATCGTCAGCTAGCCACCCCGTCCTGTTCGGACCTGCACCTCGGGAACGAATGGCATATTCTCCGGGCCGAACCCCGAATTTTTTGCGGAATGCGGCTGCAAAGTGGCTGGCATTTCCGTATCCTACCCGGTACGCGGCTTCTGTCACGGTCAGGCTGCCTTGCTCCAGCAAATGACGAGCCTGCTGCATCCGCTGTTCAATCACATAAGCATGTACAGTATAGCCGAACATCTCCTTAAATCCTTTTTTGAGCTTGAATTCATTGAGACAAATGCTCCGGGCCAGTGCTGCCAGTGTCGGCGGCTCGGTATAATCCCGCTGCAAAATCTCCCTTGCCTGCTGCAAGCTGGCCATATCGTCTTTGGAGAGGCGGACAGTTTGCGGAATCCGCTCCGCTTCGTACAACGATTCATTGAGGTAGACGGCGAACAGTTCCAGCATTTTCGCTTCCAAATAGAGTTCCCTAACACCTCCACTATAGGGGCATTCCCAAATTTGTGACAGCACAAGCCGGATGGCAGGCGTAATTCTATTTTTGTTGAAAAACACAGCCTCGTTTCCGGTAAAACGGAGTCGTTCATCCTCGGTCAGCCCGCTCGTCATCCGCTTGAACTGCTCCGGGCTCATATCCATGCTGAGAAAACGATAATTGGCATCCCGCAAATACTGGCAATTCTCAGCCCGTACGCCGCCATACAGCAGAGCACTCTGCCCTGTATCAATGCCAAAGTTATCTCCCTTCAGCGAAGTACCCCATTCAATTCCGTGCCCAAGACAGAACACCAGCTCTGTCCGCGGGGAGTTGAACTCTCCGTTAGCCTGTATGTCTCTGTTAAAAGTAAGGCTGAAGTTAGTCATCTGAATATTACCGCGGGTGAGCAGGCTGCGGCAGGCCCCAACTCCAATCTCTTCCGGGGGCTTAATCTCGAAATGACCTCCATCAAGGCGGTAAGTATGACTGAACCCTTCGCAGGCAAGTGTCTTTTTAGCATCTATTCTTTCATGTCCGTATATATTCGCATAATGTTCCATCCCTTAGCCCCACTTCCTCTTGCTTTGGGTTCATTATATACGTAAATGAGAACTATTATCAATTATATAAAACGAACTTAAGATTCTCACTTAAGCCCCGGTCTTCACTACGATGATTGGAATAACGGGAATGACTCCTGTTATTTTCATTAAAACGGCTCCTTTTCTACAAACAACTGGAAAAACTCCTGTTAATCACCTCATTACTAGCTAATTGAGGGATAAACGAGCTTTTTAACGGGAGAAATTCCCTTTATTTATGACAAATACGGTGAAAGGAACTTTTTAACGGTATATTTTCCTGTTATAAAAGTTCCTCTTAAGCTCGAACGCGGGTTACACAAGATACACCAAGTTACGCCCTCGTATACGAAGGATTTCACCCACCCAGGACGTTAGATTTTTAAGTTCAAACTATATTGCTGTTGAAATCTGTCTAAAGCTTATGCTTTCGATGCCAGCTTTCCTACGAAAAGCTTTCAGGCGGGCGCATTCGCTCCTACAGTTCCAACTCTTCCCTTTCGTTCCTTCTAGCTCTTAGCACACTCCTCCGTGTGAAGTCTCCACACATAAAAATAAGAGTGTCGAAAAGTCCGTAGACATTCTCGACACTCTTTTTCTGCCTACAGGGGCAGCTTCCATTTTCAAGTCAAAGGTCCGATTACCCCTCCAACGTACCTAACAGGAGAATTAATTACTCTTGCTCCGCACCTCAAAGATCGCGAATTTCAGGTAATGCCCTTCATCCACACCGAGAATTTGCGGGTGATCCTTGCCAGCGGCACGCCACTCTACCAGTCTGAGCACTTTACCGGCATCTTTGGCTGCTTCCCCGATGGTTTCCAGGAACAGATCCGGCTGCATGTGATAGGAGCAGCTTGCCGTTACCAGATATCCACCCTCGTTCACCAGCTTCATGCCATGCAAGTTAATGTCCTTATATCCACGGCAAGCTCCTGCTACAGCGCTTCTTGTCTTGGCAAAAGCAGGCGGGTCCAGAATTACCACGTCGAAGGTCCGTCCGCCGCCTGCGGTCATCGGCTTGGCTGTATCCGCCTTGGCCGTCTTGGCGCCGGAAGCATCCTGCCCCGCCCCCGCGGTGGCACGTTCGGAGCGTTCCTCCAGCCCCTTCACCTGATTACGCAAGTATTGGAACGCGTCGTCGACCACGAATTCCACCCGGTCGCTGAATCCATTCAGCTCCACGTTAGTCTTGGCGCTTTCAATAGCATGGGCGGACACGTCAAGACAGGTTACCTTCTTGGCGCCGTATTTGCAGGCATGAAGGGTGAAGCTTCCTGTATGCGAAAAACATTCTAATACTGTAGCCCCGTCCCAGTATGGGAAAGTTACTTTCTTGCCGCTTTTGTTAACCGGCAGCACCTGACGAGAGCCATCCTCAGCATCAACTTCCTGCAGCGTGATGCCGCTGCGTTCCCCCCAGCCTGTCATTAGCGGGGCAATGGAGGCCCGGTTCTCGCGCTGGTCGAAGAAGTAGCCCGTTTTCTGGCCTTCCACGATATCTACGATCAGCTTCAGGCCATTCTCGGTAACCGTCACATGACGGGGACATTCCCCGTAAAGAAGCCCGGTTACCTGCTCCAGCCCTTCAAGCTCGCGAACGCTTACGTCGCTGCGCTCATAAATTCCGCGCGGTGCCATCACCTGCACCAGCGCCTCTACAATCTCTGCCCGCCGCTTGTCCATGCCCAGCGTCAGCAGTTGCACGACCAGAACGTCCCCGAACCGGTCCACAATCAGTCCCGGCAGAAAATCGGCTTCGCCATAGACTAACCGGTATGCGTCTGCGCCGGGAAGGAAGCGATTCCGGTGCCGCAGGCAGTTCGTAAACCGCTCCACGAAGAATGCTTTGTCCATCTCTTCCAGATGCTGGTGGGAGACCACCCGAACCCGGATCTGCGAAGCGGGGTTATAGTATCCTGATGCCAGAAACCGGCCCTGATGATTCATAATATCGACCAAGCTGCCAGCTTGTGGCTCTCCTTCCACCGAGGCCACTTCACTGCCGTATACCCATGGATGGCCCTGCTCTAGTCTTTTTTTACGGCTGCGTTCCAAAATTACTGATGCCAATGACTTCAACTCCTTGATCTTATCGTTTTATACATGTCCACTGCGCTACTTTCATATATTGGTGTACAACCCCAGTCAAAGGAGCATGTTGTTATGATCCGTGATCTGTTGTTCCCTGTCATATATGGTCTTGTCATTTTTCTAACCGGTATGAAGCTGATGGAGAAGTCCTTGTCCCGGCTGGCCGGTCCGCTGCTGAAGGCCGGCCTGAATAAAGCAACGGCTACACCGTTAAAAGGCATGATAGCCAGTAGTCTGCTGTCCGCCCTGCTGCAGAGCAGCACCGCCGTCACCGTGCTGACGATCGGTATGGTGAATGCCGGGCTGCTCACCTATGCCCGCACACTGGGCATTATTCTCGGCAGCAACATCGGCACCTCCCTGACTACAGAACTGATCGGACTGCAGATCAGCTCTTATTCTTCGCCACTGTTGGCCGTCTCGCTCAGCCTGTGGGGGGCTGCGGTTATCATGGGCGAGCTGTCGTCCAACCATCCTGCAGCGTCATCACTCCGGCGGTTATCCACGCCGCTCCAATACATTAGCCTGGCTATCACCGGTTTCTCGCTCGTCCTATGGGGCATCAAAGTCATGCAGTCTATTGGCCCAGCACTGCAGGAGAACGGCTTGTATTGGTGGTTCCTGGATCATGCGGCCACAAGCGCCCTGTGGGGCATCGTTGCCGGCGCCTGCCTGACCGCGCTTGTACACAGCAGCGCTGCTGTCATTGGCATGGCCATCGGCGTTGCCACCTCAGGGGCCTTGCCAACTGAGGTGGGGATTGCCATTGTGCTAGGCGCGAATGTCGGCACATGCGTCACAGCCGTGATCGCATCCATCGGCGGTTCCATTGCCGGAACCTTCGTTGCCTGGACGAATGTGGCACTCAACGTAGGCGGTGCACTGCTGTTCCTGCCGCTCATCGGCCCGCTGCAGAGTCTTTCCGCCTGGATTGGCGGGGGCTCTGGCGCACAGATTGCACACGCCCAGACTATTTTCAACATCGTCTGCTCGGCACTTGTTCTGCCACTGTGCTACCTGCAGTTATGGTCCAGGCTGGAGACCCGGTTCCAGTCCTAACAAGCAGTACCATGACATACACTTTACCGGCACTTCTGCTGTCGCTGTACTATTATACTTCAATTGGGCCTTTTCATCTAATACAAAGAAGAAAAATGCATGTTACCAAAAAAGAACTGCAAAGGCCCGATATAGGCTTGCAGTTCTTTCCGTCTTCTAACTATTTTTTAGCATAATGCTGCAATTACTTAACTGTTACAGAGACCGTTACAGTCTTACCGTCGAATTTACCTTTAAAGGATGTCGATCCCTTCGCCACCCCTGTAATACTGCCAATTGACCATTTGGCTACCGATGGCTTCGAGTTGGTCCAAGCTACAAGACCTGTCACATCAACTGTTTTACCAGTATCATACAGAGCTGTAACCACTACCGTCTGCTTGGCACCCGGGGCCAGTTGGAGACGTGTTTCATTCACTGTCAGTTTGGTCAGCTTAGGAATCACGTTGACTTTCAGACTGATATCAATTCCTTGATAGGAGCCTTTCAGTGTAGTCGTGCCTTCAGCGATCGCTTTTACGGAAGAGCCAGTCACCGTAGCCGCTGCAGGATTGCTGGATTCCCATTTGATGCTGCTGGACAGGTTACCTGTTTTTCCGTTGGAATAATAAGCCGTTACTTTAACCGTCTTGCTATTCTTGATGTTCAAATCCAGTGAAGCCGGCTCAACCACAATCTTGGTAATCTTCTGCTCAATAGTTACCGGGATTGTGATAGTCTTGTTGGCATACGTCCCTTTCAGGTTCGCACTGCCTTTAGTGAGTCCTTTAATGGTTTGACCGCTTGCGCTTGTCTTGAGTACGGCATTCGTGCCAGAAATCTCCCACTTGATCTTATCCGAGGTCTCACGCTCGTCGCCGTTCTCCATAACCGCTCTTACCGAAGGCATAGGCTTCTCTTCACCGGTAACCACCACAAGGTTGTCCTCAGGTCCGATCAGTACCAGCACTTTATCCTGAACCGTAAGCTTCAATTCCACGCTCTTGTTGCGGATATCTGCTTTGGAAGCGGTGACGCCGCCCTCTTTGATTTTACCGGTCAGAGTGACAGTCCCTGCAGATTTACCTTCAATCTTACCGTCCTTAATCAGAGCGATTTCTGCATTACCGGAAGTCCATTCCACCTCTTGGCTCAGATCAATCTTGGAGCCGTCGAGTTTGGTTCCGTCTACTTTTGGCAGACCCAGCGTGTCTCCCTTGAACAACTCTTGCTCTGTCTTCTCGATAGACAATGCAGTAATCGTTGGCAGCACTTTTACCTTAATATCTCTGCTAACGCCTCTATACTCCGCTTTGATGGTAGAGTCCCCCACACCCTTAGCCGTAATGTCCGCAGCGTCTGCTTCGGGTTTGGCTGTAGCTACCAGTTGATCACTGGATGTCCAGGTAGCGTTCAGGGATACATTCAGCGTAGAGTTAGCTGCATCTCTTACCTCAGCCTTTACATCCAGCACTTCGCCCATGAACAGCGTCTGATCCTTGGAAGGACTCAATAGAATCGCTTCATATGGCGAGCGGACATAGACGTCTACTGTAGCCTTAACGCCGAGGCTTGTGATCGTAATCACTGTTTTACCTGTAGCCAGAACTTTGAGTTCTCCATCCTTGACCGTAGCTACAGCCGGATTGGAGGAACTCCAGTCTCCCTTGGTAGTCAAATCTTCTGATTCCGATACCGCTGCCGTTTTGCTGAACGCTGTCAATTTGATAGAACTGTCCCCGATCAGGGTCTCAACATCCTTGACTACTTTACCGTTCTGCTTAATTTCAATCTCGGTAAAAGCAACTTCTACTTCAGCCTTATATGTAGCCGTCAAACCTTTGTATTTTGCTGTAATGGTGGACTTGCCCTCTTTCAGAAGATTGACTTTACCTTCCGATATCGTCAATACACTGCTGTCAGAGCTGGACCATTCAACATCTTTTGTAACATCAGTCGCTTCGGTAATGGACTTTCCACCAAGTACCGTTGCTTTGATTGTCCGCTTCTCTTCACTGTCTCCCAGCTTGTAAATGCCCTCTTTATGTTCAATCTTCAGGTCTTTAAACGGATGAGTAACCGAGACCTCAATAGTAGTCAACGCAGTATTATAAATCGCAGTAATTGTAGCTGTACCACTGTCGAGCGGGGTCACAAGACCATTCACAACCTTAACGGCAGCAGTATTCGAGGAGCTCCAGCTTACTGCGCCCGTCACATCCTTCTTGGAGGTAGACCCTTCCACATTGGCGAACACTCTCAACTGTTTCGGTGACTGCCCTACAACCAGATCCAGCTTGGCCGAGCTTTCAAACTCAATCGAGTTGATATCTCCCTTCTCCGCAAAGACGCTTGCCGGGAATACCACGGTAGCCAGCAATGCAAAGATGAGGAGCAGCTTCGTCATTTTTCTATTCACAGTCATCATTTCTCTCCTTCTGTTTTAATGTTGTCCCAGGGATGCATTCCCACACTCTTCCACTACTATCGACATTTTGCATCGAAGTGTTTACTCTTTCTGAGATTATGGAGGCTTAAATTCACAATTCAGGACTTTATGACTATAAAATTTCCGTTAAAAGCAGTGCCATCGCCTTATGCGGAATTTAACTGCCGAAGACAATCCAATAACATAAAAAAGCCAAGCAGCCACTCCGAATAAAACTGAGGAATCGCTGTTTGGCTTTTGTGTCTACAATTTTTATATCGATAGGCTCGCCTGTTTCACTGAAGCCAGCTCGCCGCGGCATTCGTTTACGCCTGCTTGCGTGATCTTCACCTGGCACAGCTCACCTTGCAGGGAATCATCACCTTCAAAGAAGACCTGCAAATAATTGTCGCTGAAGCCATGCTGTGTACTCCGGCCCGGAGCATCCTTCGCAGACCGCTCGGGAATCACATTCAGCGTCTGCCCAACGAACTTCTGCGCGTACGCCAGCTGCATTTCCTCGGACAAGTCAATCAGTTCCTGCACACGGGCATTCTTGATCTCTTCATCCACCTGATTGTCCATGCGAGCAGCCGGTGTACCTGTCCGTTTGGAGTACGGGAATACGTGCATTTCCGAGAAATTGACCGCCTTCATGAAATCATAGCCGGCACGGAACATTTCATCGGTTTCTCCCGGGAATCCAACAATGACGTCAGTTGTAATGCCGACATCCGGCATGGCCTGACGAATCAGCTGCATTTTGGCGTAATATTCTTCGGTTGTATACTTCCGGCGCATCGTCTTCAGCACATGGTTATGTCCAGCTTGCAGCGGGATGTGCAGATGACGGCACATTTTGGAGGAGCGGTTCAGCACTTCAAGCAGCTTCTCATCGATCTGACTGGCTTCAATGGAGGAAATCCGCACGCGCTCCAGTCCATCTACCTTGTCCAGCTCCCAGAGCAGATCGGACAGACGATAGTTGTCAAGGTCATCCCCATAGCCTCCGGTATGAATGCCGGTCAGCACGAATTCCTTGTAACCGGACTCCACAAGCTGATGTGCCTGAGTCACAATGCTCTTCGGATCACGGCTGCGCGACAGTCCACGCGACCAAGGAATTATACAGAAGGTGCAGAAGTTATTACACCCGTCTTGAATCTTCAGGAACGCCCGTGTCCGGTCAGCAAAAGCCGGTACGTCCATTTCCTCAAACTCACGGGTCTTCATGATATTGCGAACCGCATTCACCGGCTGGCGCGATTCCTGAATGTTCTTCACATGCGTCATGATCTGATCCCTGTCCTGGTTGCCGATCACGAGATCGACACCCGGAATATCAAGAATCTCCCCTGGGGACGTCTGTGCATAGCAGCCCGTAACAGCTACGATGGCCTCAGGGTTGCGGCGTACAGCGCGGCGGATCATCTGGCGACTCTTCTTATCACCAGTATTGGTAACAGTACAAGTATTGATCAGATACACATCGGCGGTACCCTCGAAATCCACCTGCTCGTAACCTTCATTTTTGAACAGTTGCCAGATGGCTTCGGTATCATAGAAATTAACTTTGCAACCCAACGTATAAAACGCTACGGATGACATCTCTTAAGCTCCCCCCATTTCTCCGGATTCATATAACAGGCATGCTGCAGCTACCATCCCTGCCGTCTCACAGCGCAGGATGCGTCGTCCAAGACCGACAGGCACGGCACCGGCCGCCTCAGCTTTAGCGGCCTCTTCGACTGTAAAGCCGCCCTCTGGTCCAACTACCACCATTATTTTGATAGCAGACTGGTCCTGCAAAGCTTGTAGCTTTGGAGCCGCGGCGCTGCGCAATTGCAGACCTTCTTCCTTCTCATAGCAAAAATACACGGCGTCATATTCCGCAAACGATTGCAGCAAAAGCTTCCAGGATACTGGAGGCTCTACCGGAGGGATGATGTTCCGGTGGGCCTGCTCTGCGGCTTCCTTGCAGATTTTGCGCCATCGTTCTAGACGCTTGCCTTCCTTGCGTTCGTCATACTGCACAATGGTGCGTTCTGACAAAAACGGCTGAAAGGACACAGCACCGATCTCAGTACATTTCTGGATCACAGTCTCCATCTTGTCGCCTTTAGGAAGGCTTTGGGCTACTGTAATCTTGACGCGCGCTTCATGCGTCATTTCCAGGACTTCCACTACATTCGCTGTAACTTCTCCAATTTCAATCTGAACAATTTCAACCAAGGCTTCACGGGAGGACCCATCGCTGACAATCAGCTTGTCCCCTTCCTTGCCGCGCATGACCTTGGCGATATGGCGAGCATCCTCGCCGCCGATAGTTACGGTATCGCCGCTGAACTGCTCCGGCGTCACAAAATATCGCTGCATCGTATCAACATCCTGTCCGTTATTCAGGCGCCGGGGGACATAGGTCCTGCCTCTGCAGGCTGGCCCCCGCCATCCGGCGCAACATGATAAGCCGTCTTAACGCCAAAAACCATCATACAACGTTTGCCATGCTGTGACCAGCCTTATTGCCCGGCTTTAGCTGCCGAACATCCAGAGGAACATCTTTAGAAAACTTCGGGTCATTTGATCGCCCCAAATATGCAGCGGAGTAATGGTGTACGCTCTCAATGCCGGAATAAATAGAATCAGCAGGAAAATCAGGCTTCCCCACTGCTCATACTGCTGCAGCCGCCCGCGGATCGAACGCGGGGCCAGATCTTCGACAATCCGGTAGCCGTCCAGTGGCGGAAGCGGGATCAGGTTGAACAGGAACAGGAAGAAATTCCACTGAATGAACATACCGAAGAACAAATACACGGCCTGAAGCAAACGAACATTGGTAATGGCTTCGATCGTACCCGTCGCCAGCAGCGCCGCGTAGATCAACGTTCCGAGAATCGCCAGCAACAAGTTACTGATTGGTCCTGCAATAGACACAATAATCCCCATCAGACGTGGGTTTTTGAAGTTGTCCCGATTAACCGGAACGGGCCGCGCCCAACCGAAACCGACCAACAGCATCAAAATAACGCCCAGGAAATCAAAATGAACGGCAGGGTTCAGCGTCATGCGGCCCAGCAGCCGTGCTGTGGGATCGCCGAACTTGTTGGCAAAATAAGCATGTGCAAATTCATGCACCGTAAATGCGATTAATAGTGTGATCAAAAAAAACGGTAACTGTTCAAGCGGTATACTAATAAAATTTCGCAAAAAATCCATCTTTACCTCTTTCCGGCTGTAAATGCCACCCAATCTTCTTCACGGGTAATTTCGATAATCTCAAAGCCGGACGCCGTCAGCGCCTGTGACACCAGACCTTCCTTGTCCTTGTAAATGCCGGAGGTAATGTAGATGCCGCCCGGCTTCAGCGCCCGGTAAACATCATCTGTGAACAATACGATAATCTCTGCGAGAATGTTAGCCACCACAATTTGCACTGGCAGTGTAACGCCAAGACTATCCCCGGCAGGATTCACTTCAGGTTGTACAGAGACATTGGCCTCTGGTCTTGCCGATGGCCACATGTCTCCGGCCGCTGTATCAGCGGCCTTTTCGCCGCCTAATAGCGACAGCAAGTCGCTTTCTTTTACAGTAATGGACTCTTCAAGCCGATTTAGCGCCACATTCTCCACTGCGCTCTCCACGGCAACGGGATCAAGATCCAGCGCCAGCACAGAACCTGCGCCCAGCAGCATCGCACCGACCGCCAAAATGCCGGACCCGGTGCCGACATCAATGACTTCTTCGCCGCCAGTGATATTCTTCTCCAGCGCCCGCAAGCATAAAGCTGTCGTGGGATGTGTGCCCGTACCAAAGGCCATGCCAGGGTCGATCTCAATAATTTTTTCGTTCGGACTTTCCGGCGTATACTCTTCCCAAGTCGGCTTGATGGTCAATCGCTCCGATACGCGCAGTGGCTTGAAATACTGCTTCCAGGCATGTGCCCATTCTTCTTCATCCACAGTTTTCCAGGAGATTAGAGCTTTGCCCGGATCAATGCCATATTCCCGCAGTTCCTCTACACGGGGAGTCAGCTCCGCAATCACTTCATCCATATCCACAGACTCTGCGTAGTACCCTTTAATTACTGCTTCCCCTTCGGGGATATCATTCAGCGGCTCATCATACAGTTCGCCGTAACGGGTATCCCGCACTTTGCCCAGTATGCCGGATTCCTCGATGGAAACACCGCCCGCGCCTGCTTCATATAAAAAATTAGATATCATTTCTTGCGCTTCTTCGGTTGTATGTATCGTTACTTCATGCCATAACATCTTGTTGGAATCCTCCTTAAATTTGCGAACATTACCAGTATAACATTTCTCCTTGCCTGAGCGCCAAACTGCACGCATAGAGACGCTGAATTAAACTTTTACAACGGTAGGCTCGTGTCCTGGCTCCTGCAGAAACAATCCAGGGTATGGTCATTCACCATGCCGGAAGCCTGCATAAAGGCATAACATATGGTGGTGCCGACGAATTTCATGCCTTTCTTCTTCAGCGCACTGCTCATAGCATCAGATTGCGGGGTGCTGGCAGGCACTTCCGCCCTGCTCTTCCAGTGATTTAGGACAGGCGTTCCGCCAACAAAGCTCCATAAATAATTCGAAAAGCTGCCTTCCTCCCGGATAATTTCCTGATACACGCGCGCATTATTGATGACGGACAGGATCTTCAGCCGATTGCGGATAATCCCGGCATCCTGCATCAGTTCGGCAATTTTTGACTCATCATAAGCACTAATCTTCTCGGGATCGAAACCGTCGAACACGATCCTGAAGCGCTCCCGCTTTTGCAGCACCGTGTACCAGCTTAGTCCTGCCTGCATCCCCTCCAGCATCAGCAGTTCGAACAGCGCCCTATCGTCATACAAGGGTTGTCCCCATTCCGTGTCGTGATAAGCAATATACAAGGGATCAGCGGTGACCCAATCACATCTTTTAATCGTCATCTCCTCCTCTCTCTCTTTAATATTGTGGTGTCTTATAGACACCTTCTTTTGCCCTGCCTTGACAACGTCCTATTAATGTATACGAAAAAAAGGGAAGAACACAAGGTTCTCCCCATTAAAATAAGGTTAATATTTTGAATTATTTTCCCCAAGTACACTAAGGCTGCAGCTGCACCCGGGTCTCTTTATCCGGCTCGTCGGTCGTGTAGTAGAACATATATAGCGAGGCTTCTGTTTGTTTGAAATCCTTATAGACATCAATCGCCTTGTTGTTGCCATCACCGGCGAAGTTGACCGTTACCGGTCTGCCAAGAATTCTGTCTTTACCAAGGTTAATATGGGTCTGGTTGATCCCGCCAAAATGGGCATCCTCGCTTCCAGTCTCTACGTACAAGTCATTCCCCCGCATATAGTACGTCCACTGAACAGGATATCCACCAACCGCTCTGTCCAACGTCTGCTTTTTAGTAGAGATGTCGGTCAAGAGAACCGGTGTCTTGTCATCTTCATGGGTTGTAACCTTATATTTGCCTACAAAAGTGATCGGCGTCTCCTTGGTGATTACCAGATCGGAAGGCAACTCGAACTTGTAGTTCATCAGATAGGGATCATCCTTGGGCGAACGGAACAACCCGCCTTCAAGCGTTCGTCCATTTACTTCAAGTGCCATTTTTTTATATGGTATATCCGCGAACCCTTTAACCTTAGATCGTACGGCCACCCGGATTTGGGTAGGCGTCACCACCATTTTTTCGATGATATGGTCGGAAACCCCAGGCTCTAGTGGAAGATTCAGCTCCGTCTTGATCGTTCCGCTCTCCATCTGCTTTTTACTTAACTGCAGATCAAATGCCCAAGGTCCGTCTATATTTTTTTCTACCTTGGTATATTGCAGTTTGTAAGTCGTCTGTCCCGCAGGCAAGTCACTGCTTTTAAAATATTGCTGGGTTGTATAATCGCCATTATCATTCGGCTGACCATAGGTACTTCCAGACAGTGCGTGCAGCGTCTTTCCTTGGACAATCGGAGCAATCTGCGGATAAGCCCAGGCTTTGCTTTCTACCCGATCGAAAGTAATCGCCGAGGAGAGAAGTATTTTATCAGCGCCTTGCTTGAACGCTTTGACCTCGATTTTTTGCATGCCATCCTTGGCGATCTGGAAGCTCTGTGCCTTCTCGGAACTGCTGTCCAGCTGCAAGTCCACTTCCTGCTGGCTGTATAACTGGAGAATATCCGCAGTGAGCCTAACTTTCGCCGTATCCTGCTTTGGGGACCAATCACTCTCGAAATAACCGTTATATCTCTGATTCTTCTCATCCCACTGCAAATAGCTAAATTCTCCTTCGCTATTCTTTCCATGTTCATCCTTCAAGCTCATGCCCTTAAGATCCCAGAACTCAGTATCCGCACGTTTCCCGACATCCAGATTGTATAAAATGACCGTCCGGTTCTCATCCACAATCGCCGTGCGAAGCGTTAGTGTAACGCCACCTTTGCTGATTGTCTGCCCCAGTGGCTGACCCATATTCTGATCCAGAACAGCCTGAAGTCCCCCTTTGTCCCGCAACACGTTGCCCCAATCATAATGAATGGCGGCATACACCGGAGCAGCAGCCAATAGTGCGCTGAGTGAAGCGGCCATAGCAATTCTGCGCCAGCTTTTGTGGCGTCGTGTAGATACACGGGCCGGTGTAGAATCCACCACAGCAGAGGTATGACCGGCTTCTTCCATCCTGTTCCACATGTTCTCAAAATCAGGATAAGGCACGTTCTCATCCTTATTTAATTGACGCTTTAGCGTAGGCTCTATTTTGTCCATAAGATTCTTCCTCCCTGTCTTGAGTGTGCACCCCTGCTTCTAGCAGAATGCCTTTCATTAATCGAAGTCCCTTATGCAGTCTGGATTTCGTCGTTCCCAAGGGGATCGACAACAAGCCTGAAATCTCGGCTAGACTAAAATCATGCATGTAACGCAGTGTCACTACCGCCCTGATTTTGTCCGGCAAACGCCTCATGTACCCTGCCCACTCCACTGCGGATTCCCGTTCTTCCGCCAGCCGGTCTACCGGCTTCTCTTCATTTCCTGTGAATATATAGGGATGATCTGCAACCTTCTCATTCAGGCTGCGCCGTCGCCGCAAATGATTCAAGCATTGGTTGACTGTTATTTTCATGATCCAGGCCCGTAAATGCTCGATATGTTCCCGATTGCTGCGGAAAACTGTAATGAATACTTCTTGTGTCAGGTCCTCCGCATCCGCCGCATTATGGACCATGTAATAGCAGGTTCGGTACACTTCCCTGTTAAAGACTTCGAATAGTTCCCGATTGCTCTCCAATGTTCCCCCTCCTCTCTGGTCTCGGATATCTATATAACAATTGAGCCGCCCAAAAGGTTCATTCAGAATATGCAAAGAAACAAAATAAAGAGGGCAAGCCGTCTGCTTGCCCTCCATCGGTCCGGGATATGTATGCCACAGCATCCACCACTTATTTCTTGGAATTGTAATCGCCGATCCTGATTCCCCAGACACTGTCCTTGCGGTGCGCAGCGGCCTCCTGCAGAGCTGGAAGCCTGGTATCATGCGGATAATGCCGCTCCAGGTAAGAAGCGAACGTACTACGCAGCCCCAGCTCATTTTCCAGCTTGTTGAACTCATTGGGATGCTTCTCCAGCTCCGCCAAAGCCTCTTCCCAGCGGCTGAGATCAGTGTTAGAGGATTGACCATCGCCAATCTTTTGCGCCAGCTCACGCAGTTCACGGTAGGCGAACTTGACGCTGGAGGAATAGCGCTGCTTTTGATTAAGATAGGTGAGTAGTGCGATCACCAGCACGAGTCCGCCCCATAATATGATGTTGTCCATTGTCTCTCCTCCAGATTCTGCAACAAATTCACTGATAGCAAGGGATACGGTACGCTAGCCGGGAAGACCATACTTTTCGATCCAGCCCTCCACCGACTTTTCAAACTTGTTCCGGGTCATGATTTCATGCGTAATGAAATGTCCTTTATAGAACAGACTGTAGCTGGTATATGGAGTGGGTGCGTTCTGCGCTTCTTCTGTAGTCATTATTCGGCGCACCTGCAAAGGGATTCCGCGTTCCTGCGCGCCTGTCTCAAGCTCACCTATATAATAGCTGGTATATGGGCACTGTGCGGTATAAAACAGTTGTAATCCTTCCGAAAATTCCACCTTTTGACTCTGTACAGTTGCCTTGAATTTCGGTGTTGGCGCAGTCTCGTTGAATTTCAGAACTACCAGTTCAAAATAAGGTGGTGCCTGGTCACAAACCTGAAAACCGTTATGCAGAAAATAGGATTTGTCTGACAGATACGGCTTCTTCGTCCTGCCTGTTACGGCCACAATGCCGTTAGCTCCTTGCGCTTCCTCCAGGCATTCAGCCAGCAACTGCGCGCCGTGTCCCTTCCCCTTGAAGGAACCCGCTACCCATAGGCAATTGATAAATAAATAACCAGGTGCCTCTACCGGACACCAGGCGTAATCCGCCGGAAGATATTCAATAAATACTTTCTGCCTAACATCCAGTTTTTTGAATCGCAGCCCTTCCTGGAAACGTTCTTGTAGCCATTCCTTCTTCAGCCTAACTCCCTCCGCACACTTCTTGTCCGAGATCGCACAGCATATATGCTGCTGCTCAATATTGTTACTATTCAACGTTATAATGGCAGTATCACTCATCTCAAAAAACCACCTCCCCACAATAGCTTGATTTTCAAATTCAAATATGAAAGCGAATTCAATTATTCAACCAGAACTGCTGGAGTTTCTGGGTATCCTGAAGCACGAACTGATCCGGCAGATCATCCAGACTGGAACAGGCGGAGAACTTATAAGCACTGTTAATATCATAGGTTTTGAAATAGTAGCTTCCAGCGTCAGGAGAGAGCCGGGCTGAGCCATCTGGATGCTTACGTACAGAGAATGAGGTCAAGGGATGCGATAAGCCGCTACCGAGCGCTTTTACATACGCCTCCTTCAACGTCCATATCTCGTAAAAATAATCTGTCCGCGCTTCCTCCGGACGCAGCATTAAATCCTCATATTCCTCGTCTGAGAAAAAGCGTTCCGCGATCGTCAAGTCGATAGGCCGGATCTCTTCGATATCTACTCCAAGCCTGCCTGTTCCATAAATTAAGGACACCCACTTGCCCGAATGAGAGACATTGAAGGAAAAGTTCTCTTTGCCTTCCAGATGTGGCTTTCCATACTTATTCTTCTGAAAATGAATTTCCTGATTGGGAATACCCAGTTCCTGGCGAATCACCGTCCGGACCAGAATTTCTCCGAACAAGGAGCGGTAAGCATCCTCAAGGCGCAAAAATCTGCCGATCCCATTACGACGTTGCACCGAAACTTTGGACTGCCAGAATTCATATGTATTACTGTCCAGCTTACCGGGTATTTCCAATAGTACAATTTGCGACAATATCATCACCCAGCTTTATGTTTATTGAGCACTACTCCTTTGATTATACACCCCGAACACGCAAAAAAGCCCCATCAAGTGGGGCAATTTCTAATATTTTCTTTTACTTTTTCTTCAAAATCTCGTGCAACTGCCGTTTATCAGCTTCCAGTGACCGCTCCTGAGCTTCCAAATCATCATGATCTGCTTCTGCGGCTGAGAATTCAACATCCTCCAATTTAGCTTCGTACAACATCTTCTGCTTGTCTGTCTTGGAGAAAATTTTGGAGTTCTCTCGATCCATCGTGGCCTCACAATCCTTTCGGGTTTAGTCGTGCTATCTATTGTTTTAGATAAAGCCCCCAGCTTCTTCGATCAAACGCAGCGCCCTGTCATACGAGTCCGAATCCACCACTACAGTCAATAAAATATCTCTTCCCGTGGGGCCGCCATCTCCCCCGTGGCTCATCCCGCTGGCGCTGGTATCCGCCGCCGCAAGAATGCCGGTATGGCTGCGGTCAGCAGTCATTGAAGCCATGCCAGCAATATTCCCAGTGACCGGATTAATGCTCTGGACCGGACCGTTCCCGCCATATTTGCTAAAGCGGTCGATCGAGAGCTCAATTACCCGCAGCGCTTGTAGCTTTCTGGATACCCCCTCAGCTTCCTCCGGGCTTTTAAAATAGGACAAAATAGAGCGTTCCGGCATCATATCCCCGCTTTCCATTGTAATCAAGCCCCGCATGCGGCTAAGGTTATATTGTCTTAACTCCCTTGAGTTTATGCTTCTATTCCAATACAAAAAAACAGCAGGCCGGAGGTTATCCTCCAGCCTGCTGTTTTATATTAGAAACGATACGCTTTATTCCCCACGGAACGCACGCTTCACACGGTCAAAGAAAGATTGCTCCTGCTCATGCGTATTCTCTCCATTGAGGGCTCCGAACTGGCGCAGCAAGTCTTTCTGCTCTTCGCTCAGCTTGCTTGGCGTTACCACGATGACTCTGACGTGCTGATCACCCTGGCCGTTACCACGCAAGCGTGGTACGCCCTTGCCCTTCAAACGGAAGAAAGTACCCGTTTGCGTCCCGGCTGGGATCTTGAGCTTCACTTTCTCAGTCAAAGTCGGGATCTCAATCTCGTCACCGAGTGCTGCCTGAGCAAAGGTAAGCGGTACCTCGCATAGAATATCATCGTTCTCGCGCTCAAAGAAATCATGCGGCTTCACACGAATGACAATGTACAGGTCGCCCGCAGGGCCGCCCCGTAAACCGCCTTCGCCTTCACCGGTCATACGCAGTTGTGCGCCGTCATCAACACCAGCTGGAATGCGAACATGAATCTTGCGCTGCTTCTTCACCTTACCGTTGCCGGCACAAGTGGTACATTTCTCTTTAATGACTTTACCGGTCCCGCTACAATTTGAGCATGGACGACGGTTGCGCATTTGGCCAAGTGGCGTATTCTGCACGAACTCCTGCTGACCGCTACCGCGGCAGACCGAACAAGTCTCAGGCTTCGTACCCGGCTTAGCACCGGAACCAAAGCAAGTGTCGCAGTCCTCGGTACGTGGAATTGTAATATCCGTTTCCTTGCCGAACACCGCTTCCTTGAACTCAATGGTCATTGTATACTGCAAATCGCTACCGCGCTGCGGAGCATTAGGATCACGGCGTCCGCCGCCGCCGAAGAACATATCGAAGATATCGCCCAGGCCTCCGAAGTCTCCGCCACCGCTGAAGCCGCCGCCACCCATACCCTGGTTAGGATCGATATGGCCGTACTGGTCATATCTTGCACGCTGCTGACCATCGCTCAGAACGTCATAGGCTTCCTTCACTTCCTTGAATTTAGCCTCGGCATCGCTGGCTTTGTTCACGTCCGGATGATACTGGCGGGCCAGCTTACGATAGGCTTTCTTGACCTCATCGTCTGAAGCGTCTCTTCCAAGGCCCAGCACTTCATAATAATCGCGTTTATCTGCCACTGCATTCACCTCCGTACCTCTAATTCCGCCCGACAATTCATACTATTCCTCTATCGTTTCAGACGGTGCATACACTTATCCCTGTTACATGTAAAAGGAAAGCCAAAACACGGGATGCCCCGGTTTTGACCTTCCCCCACTTACGACACTTATCGTCTAAGGTTACCCTTGTTTCTTCTCGTCGTCAACAACTTCATAATCAGCATCTACCACATTTTCTCTCTTAGACGCGCCTTCAGGAGCACCTTCTCCGCCGGCAGCACCTTGTTCAGCTGCTGCTTGCTCGTACAGCTTCACGGACAACTGTTGAACGATTTCGTTCAAAGCTTCTGTAGCTGCATTGATTTCTTCGAGGTTGTCGGTTTGAATAGCCGCTTTTACCTTTTCTTTAGCTTCATTAGCCTTTTCAACTTCGGAAGCATCGGCCTTGTCACCAAGATCCTTGATTACTTTCTCAGTGGAGTACACGAGTTGGTCAGCGTTGTTCTTCGCTTCTACCAGTTCCTTACGCTTACGGTCTTCCTCAGCGTGCAGCTCGGCATCCTTCATCATTTGTTCAACTTCAGCATCGCTCAAGCCGCTGGAAGAAGTGATGGTGATCTTCTGGCTCTTGTTCGTGCCTTTATCAGTAGCCGATACGTTCACGATACCGTTCGCATCGATGTCAAAAGTAACTTCGATTTGTGGTACACCGCGTGGTGCCGGTGGAATCTCGTTAAGCGTAAAGCGACCCAGTGTTTTGTTGCCGTTCGCCATTTGACGCTCACCTTGCAGAACGTGAATTTCCACGCTTGGCTGGCTGTCAGCAAAGGTTGAGAACACTTGAGATTTGCTTGTAGGAATCGTTGTGTTGCGCTCGATCATCTTCGTGAAGACGCCGCCCGCAGTTTCGATACCCAGGGACAATGGTGTTACGTCGAGCAGGACTACGTCTTTAACGTCGCCTGTCAGAACGCCCGCTTGAACAGCTGCACCAAGGGCTACCACTTCGTCCGGGTTAACACCTTTGTGAGGCTCTTTGCCAGTTAGTTTCTTAATGGCATCTTGTACGGCAGGAATCCGTGTAGATCCGCCTACGAGTACGATTCTTGTAAGATCAGCAGGAGTCATGCCTGCATCGCTCAATGCTTGACGTGTTGGGCCCAAAGTACGTTCTACCAGACCAGCAGTCAACTCATCGAACTTAGCGCGAGTCAAGTTAACCTCCAAGTGCTGAGGTACGCCGTCAACGACAGTGATGAACGGAAGGGATACTGTAGTTGTCAGTACGCCGGACAGTTCTTTCTTCGCTTTCTCAGCAGCGTCTTTAAGACGTTGTACAGCCGCTTTATCTTTGCTCAGGTCGATGCCTTGTTCTTTTTTGAATTCAGCTACGAGGTAATTCATAACTACTTCGTCAAAGTCATCGCCACCAAGCTTGTTGTCACCGCTTGTAGCTTTTACTTCGAAGAAACCATCGCCCAGTTCAAGGATAGATACGTCGAACGTACCACCACCAAGGTCATAGACAAGGATTGTTTGATCTTCGGATTTCTCCAGACCATAAGCCAAAGCTGCAGCAGTTGGCTCGTTCACGATACGCAGAACTTCCAGACCCGCAATTTTACCGGCATCTTTGGTTGCTTGACGTTGGCTATCATTAAAATAAGCAGGAACAGTGATAACCGCTTGTGTAACGGTTTGGCCAAGATAAGCTTCTGCATCGGATTTCAGCTTTTGCAGAATCATAGCCGAGATTTCTTGTGGAGAGTAATCTTTGGCATCGATGCTTTCTTTATGGTTCGTACCAATATGGCGTTTAATGGAACTGATTGTACGATCAGGGTTGGTGATCGCTTGGCGTTTAGCCGTTTCACCGACGATACGCTCGCCGTCTTTCTTGAAGCCTACAACCGAAGGGGTTGTGCGTGCGCCTTCCGGATTCGGAATAACAACGGCCTCGCCGCCTTCCATAACGGCTACGCAAGAGTTGGTGGTTCCAAGGTCAATACCGATAACTTTACTCACTGTAATTTGCCTCCTCAAAATGTAATGGAGCATTCGCCCCGTTTGAATTGTTCTCTTTGTGTACCAAATCCCATCGACTCAAGAAGCAGGCTGGCTGCAAATAGCAGAGCTGCTTCACTTCGCGGGCCAAAGCTATCCCCGCTTATATAGACAGGCTACATGCTGACTTTGACCATGGCTGGACGAAGGACTTTATCCTTCAGGAGATAGCCCTTTTGGACCTCTTCCGTCACGATACCTTCCTCGTGCTCCTCGCTCTCCACCTGCATAATAGCTTGATGATATTCAGGGTTAAAAGGCTGTCCCACCGATTCCATCGCTGTGAGCCCCTCCGACTTTAATACCACATCCAGTTGACGGAAAATCATGTTCACGCCTTTCGTGAACGCCTCAGTCTCAGGACCGGCAGGTGCGGTAGCCAAGGCCCGGTCGAAATTGTCCAGAACCGGAAGCAATTCGTTGATGAGCTTGGAGGTGGCGTATTGCGCCAGTTCTTCTTTTTCTTTCTGGGTGCGGCGGCGGAAATTGTCATAATCGGCTTGTACACGAAGTACACGTCCCTGCAATTCATCAGCCAGCGTCTGCAGACGAGCTGCGTCCCCGGCTTCTTCTGCCGATACAGTACCGGCCTCCGAGACAGTTTCCTCAGTTGCTTGCTCTTCATTCAATTCATTCGGATCTTGAACTTGTTCCTCTTTCAAGTTGTCTTCACCTCCTTAAAATCATCACGAAAATCAATATGGCTCTGTTCACTTATACCAGTGTGCCAGCATCGCTGTCAAATCTCGGGATAAAATGCCCAAGATGCCCATTACCCGCGCGTATTCCATTCGGGTAGGACCTAGAATACCAATGCTGCCCAGCGCCTGGCCGTCCAATGAATAAGTCGCAGTAATAAGACTGCAATTCGCAAAGGCCTCATGGTCGTTCTCGGTTCCTATCCGCACCTGAATGCCAGGTCCGCCTGGCACGGGCGACATCATCTTGAGCAGCGTAGGCGTCTCCTCCAGCAGATCCAGAATGTGCTTAACCTTGTCGACATCCTTAAATTCCGGCTGGGTCAGCATATTCGTGGCCCCACTCAGATAGATCCGCTGCTCATTCTCACTGTCAAGCGCGGTATCAAGCATCTTCATCAGCTCTTCATAATGAGAGATATGGCGCTGCATTTCCTGGCCAAGCTCGGTGTAGAGCTGGGTCTTCAGCTTGTAAAGCGGCACATTCTTCAGCTTGCTGTTGAGCAGATTAACGACCTTCTCGATCTCGGAGATTGAAATCTCCGGCGGAATATTAACAGTACGGTTCTCTACCTGCCCCGTGCTGGTGACAATGATCGCTACAGCGGTCTTGTCGTCCAGGGGCAACAATTGAAAATGGCGTAGTGAAGTATGAAAAACCTCCGGTCCCAGAAGGATGGAAGTGTAATTCGTCATATTAGAAAGGATCATAGCCGCATGCTGGATGACCTGTTCCGTTGCATTCAGCTTCTCAGCGAAAAATGTACGGATCGTCCCCATCTCAGCGATTTCGGCAGAATTCCAAGGTACCAGATGATCCACATAATAGCGGTATCCCTTATGAGATGGAATTCGTCCTGCCGATGTATGAGGCTGTTCAAGATAGCCCAGTTCCTCCAGGTCGGCCATTTCATTGCGGATGGTAGCAGGACTGTATCCTACATCACCCCGCTTAGAAATACTGCGTGAGCCTACCGGCTCAGCCGAAGAGATATAGTCATCCACAATAGCATTCAATATCATTCTCTGGCGATCGGTTAACATGGCATTCCCTCCTGTCCGCCTGCGGTTTCTGATTCGTTAGCACTCGACTCAGATGAGTGCTAACCACTATTACAAAAATACCAAACTGACATTAACATTGTCAAGTCAGTTCAGCATCTTGGGCATCCGCTTTTTTTTCGCTACATCATGGTATTCTTCTTTATGATACTGATCATGTATGGTTTGAAAAAAAACACCGAACCGACATTGACAAAAGTCAAGTCAGTTCAGCATTTTAAGAACGGCTATTTCATCGCAGGCGTGCTGCTTTTTACAATTTACACAATCGGTCCATACCTTTTCCGGGAAGATCTCCTTCTCAACGATGGTAAATCCATTTCTCAGGAAGAAATCGACCGCATAGGTCAGTGCCATAATCTTAGGAATCTTCTGCCGTCTGGCTTCCTCGGTCAGCTTATCCACGATCAGGGAACCGATCCCTTTGCCTTTGCATTCAGGACGCAGCCCCAGCGAACGAATCTCCACGAGGTCATTACCCAGCTTGCAGAGCGAGCCACAACCGACGAATCTGCCATCAATCTCTGCAATGACGAATTGGTCGATCTGGCGGGTCAGGGCTTGCCGGGATCGGGGCAGCATAATACCACTCTGTGCATATTCTTCTATCATCTGAAACAGTGGTTCAACATCTTCCACTGTGGCACTTCTGCATATAGCCCCTGTCTCCGCCTTAGCAGAAACATTCGGCATTAATTCCGGTTTGGCAAGCACTCTAATTCACCCCTCGTTGATAATATGAATAAATATACAACAAGGTGAATTTGAATTCAAGAGTTATTTTAAAATTAAACCTCTGTCAGTGCGCCGACAAATTCGCCGAAAACATCGTTACCAAACAGCACGCCCTGCTTGCTGAGACGGTAGCCGTCGCCCACTCGCTCGAGCAGACCCGCATTCAGCATTTTATGCAGTGAACCGGCAAATATGTCCTCCATCGATTGCCCAAATTGCGCCTGGAATGATGCATCCGAGATTCCTTCGCGCATCCGCAGGCCCACCATCATAAAGTCTTCCATCGCTTCTTCCGACGTTACCGGATAAGAGTCCAGACGAGGCAGGCCTTTGCTTGCAGCTTCAACATATGGATTAACGCCTTTGATATTGATATGCCGGTTACGCCCCACGTAACCATGTGCACCTGCACCAAGTCCGTAGTAATCCTGATTACGCCAGTAGGTAATATTGTGACGGCTTTCCATACCCGGCTTAGCAAAGTTACTGATCTCATACTGCCCGTATCCGGCCTCTTCCATCTTCGACATCAGAAGCAGGTACATTTGCAGCTCATCCTCTTCATTAGGAAGCGGAAGCTTATTCTTGTTAAAGAGAGTATGGAAAAGTGTATTCTCCTCCACCTTGAGACTGTAGATGGAATAGTGTGGCAGGTTCAGCTCCAGTGCTTTGCGGACACTTTCAGCCAGCATATCAACAGTTTGGTTAGGCAATCCAAACATCAGGTCTACGGAAAGATTGTTCAGACCTACAGCACGCGCGTTCTCCAAACTGCGATAGACATCGTCTACATTATGAATGCGGCCGATTCCGGTGAGCAGCTCGTTCTGGAAAGCCTGTACACCGAAGCTGACCCGATTAACTCCGCCTTCTTTCATCACGGCTAACTTGTCGATGTCGGTAGTGCCAGGGTTGGCTTCCATTGAGAACTCGATATCATCGGCCCAATTCGGAAAGTGTCTCCGTACAGAAGCCAGGAAATAAGCCATCTCGTCTGGCTTCAGCACAGTCGGCGTTCCGCCGCCCACGAAGATCGAACGGATCACGCCGGGCGGAGTGATTGCAACAGTCTGCTCCATCTCCTGGTCCAGTGCACGAAGATAGTCCATTACGGGCTGGTCTTTCAGGACATAGGAATTGAAATCACAATAAAAGCACTTGTTCGTGCAAAAAGGGATATGAATATATACAGCCTCAGGGGGACGGCCGTGGGTTTGGGTTGTCATAGCTGTCTCCTTTATTCTATCGAATGATGTCAGGGCAGGATCGCCTGATCTTAAAAAGTAAGAAGAAACGGCTCCGCCTTCCTCTATGAAGAGGTGGGTACCCGTTTCTCATATAGGTTTAAACCTTCGAATCTCCAGAAAAGGGAAGCCTGACGGCTTCCCTTACAGGATTGTTTTCTTATAAATGAAGCAGCTTCGCTGTGATTACAGCAGCCTACTCGTCGATCTTGAGTACCGCCATAAACGCTTCTTGCGGCACCTCTACGCTGCCGACCTGCTTCATGCGCTTCTTACCTTCCTTCTGCTTCTCCAGCAATTTCCGCTTCCGCGAAATATCACCGCCGTAGCATTTGGCAAGGACGTTCTTACGCATCGCCTTAACGGTCTCACGCGCAACAACCTTTGTTCCGATTGTCGCCTGAATCGGCACCTCGAACATCTGACGCGGAATGATGCCGCGCAGCTTCTCACAGATAATGCGTCCGCGGTTGTAGGCGCGGTCGCGGTGCACGATAAAGGACAAGGCATCGACTTGCTCGTTGTTGAGCAGGATATCCATCTTGACCAGATTCGAACGGCGGTAGCCGGAAATCTCATAGTCAAAGGATGCATAACCCTTCGTGCCCGATTTAAGCTGGTCGAAGAAGTCATATACAATCTCGGACAGCGGAATCTGGTAAGTGATTGTAACCCGATTCGAATCCAGGTACTCCATATTCACGAACTCGCCGCGCTTGTTCTGACAAAGCTCCATTACCGTACCTACATAATCGTTAGGAACGATGATTGCTGCTTTGACATACGGCTCTTCCACGTAATCGATGGTGCCAATTTCCGGGTAGTGTGACGGGTTGTCAATCTGAATCATTTCCCCGCTCGTCAGCATAATCCGGTAGATAACGCTTGGCGCCGTCGTAATCAGCGGCAGATTGAACTCGCGCTCGATCCGCTCCTGAATGATCTCCATATGGAGCAGACCCAAGAAGCCGCAACGGAAGCCGAAGCCAAGTGCGCTTGAGCTTTCCGGCTCAAAGCTGAGTGACGCATCGTTAAGCTGAAGTTTCTCCAGCGCTTCACGCAGATCGTTATAATCCGATGTTTCGATCGGATAAAGACCGCAATAAACCATCGGGTTGATTCTACGGTAACCCGGTAATGGCTCTGGTGTCGGATTCTTCGCATCCGTTACCGTATCACCGACACGGGTATCTCCGACATGCTTGATACCAGCCACGATAAAGCCTACATCGCCGATATTCAGTTCTTTCACAATAGTCATGCGAGGCATAAACGCGCCCACCTCAATAACCTCAAAGGTTTTGTCGGTAGCCATCATCTTGATCTTCGAGCCCGCACGGATACTGCCGTCAATGACGCGGACATAGACGATAACGCCTTTGTACGGATCATAATGGGAGTCGAAAATCAGTGCCTTCAGCGGATCTGCCGAGTTGCCTGTTGGCGCCGGGACCTGCTTGACGACCTGCTCCAGAATTTCCTTGATACCGATCCCGGCTTTAGCGGAAGCGAGTACGGCTTCACTGGCATCCAGGCCGATGACATCCTCTATTTCCTGCTTGACCCGCTCAGGGTCGGCACTCGGCAAATCGATCTTGTTAATGACAGGCAGGATCTCGAGATTATTATCCAGCGCCAGATAAACGTTGGCTAGCGTCTGAGCCTCAATCCCTTGTGCCGCGTCCACAACCAGCAGCGCACCTTCACAGGCGGCAAGACTGCGGGAGACCTCATAGGTGAAGTCGACGTGTCCCGGTGTGTCAATCAGATTGAGCAAATATTCCTCACCGTCGTCAGCTTTGTAGCTCAGACGAACGGCCTGCAATTTGATGGTAATCCCGCGCTCGCGCTCCAGATCCATCTGATCGAGTACCTGCTCCTGCATTTCACGGGAGGTCAGCGCGCCCGTATATTCCAAAATGCGGTCAGCCAAGGTCGATTTACCATGGTCTATATGTGCAATAATCGAGAAATTGCGGATTTGTTGTTGTCTTTTCTGTACGTCAGTCATTCCTTACCCCCACAGACAGCCTATGTTAATCCATTTATTATAACAGTACAATCTTCCCCCAGCAATCCCGGGCTGACGCAAGGGATAAAATCACAGTGCAAATAGCAGTGAACACCCTCTACTGTAAGGAGCATTCACTGCCGTAAGCCGATTCATATAAATGAAGATCGAACGGGAAGCTTACCTGCGGCGCAAAAATACCAATGCCGGATCGGCGCCTCACTCCGCTGAAGAAAACAACGAGACGACCCAGCGAATCCCTTTTTGCGAGGCCTCCTGCAACAGCCCTGCCGTCTTGTCCGCCAGCACATCCACCGTGGGCTTCTGCCCCTCCGGGACCAGGATTTGCTCCGGCGTCAAAGTCGTGCTATTGTACTCCTCCGCCTCCTGCTGCGGCTGATTATTCTGCTTCTGTGCCGTCGCGCCCGTCTCCGTACGCACCGGGAGCGGCGTGTACGCTCCGGTTGCGGGATCGACCGCCATAGGAACGTACACATAGGTCTGAGGAGCACCCGCGCTGGGAGCAGGCTGCTGCCTTACTCCCCCAGCCCCTCCTGCTGCCGGAATGTTCTGTACGGCTTGTGTCCCGGAATCCCAGCCCGGAAGCACATCGGAGATTTTGGTCCCGCCCCCTCCGAATTGCATGCCAATCAGAATACCAATGCCAGCCCAGATAGCAACCATTGTCAATTTTCTTCCGACTCGCGACATTTCCTCACCTTCTCTCCTTACGTTAAATTTAGGACGCCTTGTTCGCTGGGGCTTTACCTACCGCTTGGCCACCAGCTTCGCCTGTTGCCTTGGCACTGTCGCCGGACGGTTCACCCCCAGGCTGTGCAGCTGGAGCCGTTGTGGCAGGTGAAGTTACAGTCTGTGGCGCATCGACCTTATCCGCCTTCTGATTCTTCCAGTACACATCCGCAATAATGTCCCCGAGAATTTCCGCGGTCCGTTTCAGCTCCTCCTCGGTGTTGTCAATTCCGCCCACCTCTATGAGCACACTGTTGGGGGAAAGCGACTGGTTGTATTCCCCGTTCCCCTGACTAGAGGTCTTGCCCCAAATGCCTCTTGAAAGGCCAGGGTAGCTCTTTTCCAGTTCCTGATGAATCTTGTTCGCAAAAGCCTCGTTTTTCTTCCAATCTTTATTTTCATGCCCCAAAATAAAATAAACCTGGGCATAGCTTTTACCATCGATGACTGTCGTCGTTTTGCCATGCCGCTGTGAGTCACGGTGAATGTCAATGAGATCAGTCAGCTGATCATTACCCGCCAGTGCCGCCTTAACCGTGATCCGGGAATATTTATAAGAGAAGTTCCATTTGTAATCCTTCACCTTGGTGGCATAGTCCTCCTGGGAATGAATCGTCCCAACGCCATGCTCTTCAAGTCGTTTGGCAATATATGAACCTACCAGCATGATATTCTTCGAGGGGAGCGACGAACTGGGATTATCGCTCTGCGCCCCCAGCAAGGGGTTGAAAGCTTCCCGAGGATGCGAGTGATAGATCAGGACACGTTTGATTGAGGTGTCTTCTGGTACATTGTCTCCGCCCGTGTCCGGCGACGGGGTGGCCACCGGTACATCTGGCACAGAGCCTTCGTCGCTACCAGGATCCTCCGTCCCGTTGATTGCAGGAGGATCATGTTCCTGCCCGCCGTCCTCTGAGGCTAGCTCATCTGTTCCGGGGTGATAGTCCGCAGGTGCGCCCGCCACACCGCCGGACCCTTTTCGTAGTAGGAAGGGATCATCCGAGCCCATTCCCGGCACCTCGCGGGCCAGAAGACTTTTAGGATCGCCGGGATTCACACTGGTCAGCAATTGAAACACAAATGATGTTACATTTTTAGGTGACAACTCCTCCGCTTCCTTGCCTTGCGGCAAATGCGGCACCTCCATCCCCAGGATTTCCATGAAGAAACCGCTGGATAGTGAGGCAGCAAGACCTTTCATAGAAGGAATGGGTGAAGAGTTCAACTTCTGTCCGGCAATTCCGCCGGCGCCCAGCAGCATAAAGAAGACAAGCGAGCCTCCGGCCAGCAGCAGCATCGTTCTCCCCAGCGACAAAACATCCAGCACTTTTCCCCGCAGCCGGCCGATGTTCCATAGCTGAAACCATTTTTTGTTCATTATTGTTATGTCCTCCTCCAGCCCTCTGTAATCTCTTATACTTCAAATCTATGAGCAGAAGAGTACTGCTAGAACCGAAAATAGAAGACGAACAAATAGAGCCGCATTTAATAGAGATCCAATCAATAGGAATGACATTAATACAGCGCATAAAAAAACAGGACCCGGCGGGCCGCCATCACAGCAGATCACCGAGTCTTGCTCTGGACTAGTGAGTGTATGCTCCCACGTTACCGGGATCGACTGCCTCATGCAGCGCCGCGTTCAATCCGCTAGCCACAATATTGGCAATATCTTCAATGAACTCATCTATTTCTTTAGGTGTAACAATCAGATCATGGCCGAGCGGTTCCAGCACTTCCTTCACCAGCGTAAGCCGATCCTGCTCCGAGATATCATCGAGCATCCCCATAATTTCCTTGGTAGGGGCACCATGACCAAAATGACTTTTCATCATCTCCAGCACGTTGTTGACTATCGTTGAGGCATAGCAGACGGTGGGAACACCGATGGCGATACACGGAACACCCAGCACTTCCCGGGTAAGACCACGCCGCTTATTGCCAATCCCGGAGCCGGGATGGATCCCAATATCAGCAATCTGAATGGTGGTATTAATCCGCTCCAGAGAGCGGGAGGCCAGCGCGTCAATCGCGATAATAACATCTGGCTTAGTGCGATCCACAATACCCTGAACCACTTCACTGGATTCAATCCCCGTCAATCCCAGAACACCCGGGGCAATCGCACTGACCTTCCGGTAACCTGGAGACACCTGATCCGGGACCAATTCGTAGAACTGGCGTGTGACAAGTGCATTCTCGACCACCAGTGGACCCAGCGAGTCTGGTGTCACATTCCAGTTCCCCAAGCCGACAATGAGAGCAGAGGAATCTTTACCGATGCCGATCCGAGTCATAAAACCCTCAAATTCACGGGCAAAGGCTTCGGCCACCTTTTGCTGCAGACCTGTATCTCCGCCGCGCAGACCCGGAACTTCCAGTGTCACATAATTGCCGATAGCACGTCCGATCGCCTGCGATCCGGCAGGAGTCGCTACACCAAGTCTGGTGATTTTTATGCCGTCCGATTCTTCGACTTCCTCGTTCACACCAGGAATCGGCGATTTTGTCGGCCCTTGGGCCATTTCCCTCGCTTCAAGCGCCAAATCCGTGCGCACCGAATACAGTTGCAGATCCAGTTCCATTGTTATATCAGCCTCCTATGCTCGTTTATCGATAGTGTGCGAGTGTAAGCCAACGTTTATGCAAAGGTCATCCTTTAATTTGAAAGCTTTTTATGTTGCATTTTAGTATGGAGCATGCTAAACTATTTTAAGTTGTGAATCATTTGATGATTTCGAATGTCTTACAGGAGGTGAATGCAATGCCAAATATTAAATCCGCGGTAAAACGTGTAAAAACGATCGAAAAACGCCGTGCACTGAACGCTTCCCAAAAGTCCGCGCTTCGTACAGCCGTGAAAGCTGCTGATGTAGCTCTGACTGGCACGGAAGTTGAAAATGCTCAAACTGCTTTCCAAGCTGCTTCTCAAAAGCTGGACAAGGCCGTTACTAAAGGTCTGGTTCATAAAAATGCGGCTGCCCGCAAAAAATCCCGCTTGGCGAAGAAATTGAACGCTCTTAAGGCTCAAGCCTAAGAACGACTTTCATATTGAGCATTGAAGAACCTGACCGTTATGCTGCATACGGTTAGGTTTTTTTGTCTTCAACACTCTTTCTTCCTCAACACCAAAAAAGCCCGTCCGCCCTGTAACAACAGGAATGGACAGGCTTTTTTAGGTTCAGGCGGACGCGCATGACTCAGGCACCTAGCTTAAACATGAACATTTCAAGCCCAAGCACCTTATCGATAGCCCCCGTCTTCATTTGGTAATCGAGATCAGCGAGGGCGCTGAGGATCTGGCGCAGCCGGTCGGTGCCGAACTTGCGTGCTTGCTCACCAGCAATTTTCACCGCATAAGGATGCAGACCAAGCTGTGAAGCAATCTGCCCCTGCGAATAGCTGAGCGCGGATAAATCCTTCACTTGTAAAATCATCCGGAACTGCCGGGCAATCAGCGCCGCAATCTTGATCGGCTCCTCCCGTTGCTTCAGCAGCTCGTATAATGTATTCAGCGCCTTATCAAGCCGCAGGTTCGCAATATCCTCCACGAGCGTGAACACGTTCTGCTCTGTGCCACGGTGTACAAGGCTCTCCACGGCCGCCGTGTCTACAGTTCCGCCTTGACCAGCGAACAAGCAGAGCTTGTCCATCTCCCCGGTCAAGCCCTGCAGCCCGGTCCCGGCATTGGCGATCAGCGCTTCAGCTGTCCCTGGCGCTGCCATGCAGCCGCGATCCTTAATACCTTTCTCTACCCACCGGAGCAACTCTTCTGCTCCCAGGGGATTAAAGGCCAGCACCGTTCCGGTGGACTTCACGGCTTTGACGATTTTTTTGCGCTCATCAAGTTTATCGCTATTAACCATAAATACAATCACACTATAGTCTACTGGATGCTGCAGATAGTCATTCAACAGATCCACCCTGTGCTCCAGCTTAGCATTCTCTTTGCCCGCAGTGAACAACGAGGCGTCCCGTACCAGAAGCAGTTTGCGCGGTACCATGAAAGGCACCGTCTCCGCTTCTTCCACCACCGCTTGCACCGGCGTTTCGGACAGATCAAAAGGGATGACCGCGAAGTCACGATCCTCCTTCGCAATCAATTGATCTTCCAGCATGGCCGCAAATTCATTCATCCGGAATTTTTCGCTGCCGTACAGCACATACAGCGGTGAAATTTCCCCCTGTTTGATATCTTTGGCCGCCGCTTTGGCATCCATCTTGCCACTTCCTTTTCTTCATTCATCTGGCGTTCATTCCCTTGAACTTTCCCGAAGCTTTATTGTAACAAAAAAATCCTTTTATGAAAACTGAACGCAAAAACGGAGGAACTCCGGCAGCCTGTGCCAAAGTCCCTCCGTTTCAGCGGCGCATCTATATAAACGACGGTGTGCAAGGCCCTAGAAACCTCACAGCCGACGGTCATACCGATGTTCTGCGAACCTGCAAATTCCGGTTCCATCTTCTCTCTTGCCATAGTATATTCCAGTGCCCTGAAAAAAGTGACAACCCGGAATCAATTTGTACATTTAGGTTCCCGTAGGCGTCGCAGACGGCTGTGGAGTAGGTGAAGCCGAAGGCGCAACAGGAGTGCCAGCAGGCTCCACAGTGAATGTCTTGGTTACGTTCGTTCCTTGTTGTGAAGTCACATAAGTGAACTGGGTACCATCTGGCGACCACTCTCCGGACACCCATGTTCCATCCAGCGGCAAGGAAGTCACCACCTGCTCACCACCCGTTCCAGCCGCAGCAAGATTATAGATAACC
Source organism: Paenibacillus sp. NPDC058177 (assembly GCF_042883835.1). Lineage (NCBI taxonomy): Bacteria > Bacillati > Bacillota > Bacilli > Caryophanales > Paenibacillaceae > Paenibacillus > Paenibacillus sp. NPDC058177. Next base: position 509,793 of record NZ_JBHVVB010000002.1, read on the forward strand.
AATTGCTGCCCGGCTAATTCCACTTTGTGAAGTCCGTCCGGGGAAGTCCAGGATGTCTGTGATGTCGCCGCGTTCAACGCCGAACTCGGCGGAATCATTCCCATCGCACCGTCCCCAGCCTCGCCCGGAGACGGTGCACCTCCCCCCGCTGAACTCACTGAATCTTGCAAACCTTGGTCAAAACTCTCTGTGTCATTCTTCAAATCCCTCTGCACCCTAAGCTGATCTGCGGGAACAGTAGCCTTCGGGGTTGGTGTCGTAACACGACTGCTTTTCCTTGGTTTTTCCGTTTTGACCGGCTCCTTGGTTTTGACTGGAGCAGATGCAGCCCCACCCTCCGGTGCAGCACTTTGCGTAGCGGACGGAGCAGCGTCCTGCGAAGGATCAGCGGCACCACCTCCATCTTGGGCAGTAACATCCGTAGCACCAAAGGTACTGGCACTCTCACTGGAATTGGCTCCCTTATCGTCCCCTTCAGTGGTCCCCACCTCAGCACTCTTGAATGAGGATTCGGAAGAATCGCCAACGGCTGCATTATTACTTAAAGCTTTATCTGCACTTCGATTCAATAACTGGTCCACTTCAGCACTCGGCATTTTTGGTGGCGCATAAAAAATTGCAATACCCAATATAACTGCAGCGGCTGCCGCTCCAATGCCTGTCCGTCTCGCCATGGAATGACCCCTTGCGGGCTTCTTATGGGAGACTTTGCGTGAGAACGGCACAACCACCTGTTCATCCTGTGGATGATCCTCGGCCTTGATGGTGCTTGGCTGATGAAGGCCACGGTCCAATTCATCCAGCTTCGGCAGAATAGAGTCCACCAGACTGAAAGGAGGCTTCACATCCGGCATCTGCTCGAGTGACTTGGACAATGTGGACAGTGAGTCAAAGACCTCCGCGCAAGAAGGACAATTGTCGATATGACGGAACATCTCTAATATCTCATCCTGACTGAGATCATGATCCAAATAACGGTGCATCCATTCCATCACCTCCGCGCAACTCATCCCGATACACCACCTTTCTGATACTCCTGAAGTCTATTTTGCAGCTGCTGCCTCGCTCTGAACAGATAGGATTTCACTGTATTCAGAGGCAGGTCCAGACAGTCTGCAATCTCGTTGTAAGAAAAATCCTGCAAATACCGCAGTACGATGACCGTCCGGTGATGCTCCGGAAGCCCGTCAATCGCTTCACGTATATCCTGGGCTAAATAACCAGACAGCACTTCCCGCTCTACGTTATGCTTATCCTGAAACACCATTTCATGCTCATCAATAGACACCGTAGGCTTGGTTCTCCTGAATTTGTCAATGCATATATTGGTCACGATACGCTGTACCCATGTTTTGAACTGGGCTTTTTCCTCGTAGGAACCAATTTTGGTATACACCCGGATCAAAGCCTCCTGAGACGCATCCAGCGCATCCTGTTCATTATGCAAAATGTAAAAGGCTGTCTTGTATACAGTCCCTTCTATTTCTCGCAATAGGGTGATTAGAGCGTCGCGATCGCCCGCTTGAGCGGCTCTGATGAGTCCCTGCTCCACCACGAAGGTTCCCCCTCTCTATGCAATCTTACTGACGCGCAAGACTGCGAATATGTTGCATCCTTGTAATCGTTATTTTTAGAATACCAAACTTTATTTTCTTCGTCATGCTGCACCCGGCGTTCTTTGCTGCTTCCGGTACAATCTGATAATCCTTACTAAGCATACAGGGGAAGCGCTTGTCATTCAAATACTCTTTTCAATAATTCGATTACAAAAATGACACCAGTTGCCATATCACGCCCCACACTTGGACAAAAGTGACAAAATTGAAAAAGCCGCCGCACCGTCACCCGGTCCGCCAGCCTTATTATTGATAGATTTTCCTTGTTATCCGTATCAAACGAAATAGCTTATGCGCCTTTGATCTCCTTGAATTTAGCCACATATTGAGCCGCCAGTTCTGTGATGAGATCGTAGCGTCCTTCCTTTGCCGGAGCCGTCAGATTGCCCCCGATACCGACCGCGAGACTGCCGCCGTTAATCCATTTGTCCATGTTATTCAGATCCACCCCGCCCGTCGGCATGATGTTCACATAAGGCATCGGTCCCTTGACTGCCTTGATATAATCCGGACCGAAGGCACTGCCGGGGAACAGTTTGAGCACATCCGCACCAAACTTCAGCGCTTCCTTCATCTCATTCAGCGTCATACAGCCAGGCATATAAGGAATGCTGTAGAGATTGCACATTTTCGCCGTCTCTTCTTCAAAAGAAGGACTCACCACAAATTCCGCGCCTGCCAAAATCGCAATTCTCGCCGTCAGCGGATCCAGCACCGTTCCAGCACCAATCACTGCACGGTCTCCGTACTCCTCAACCAGCCTCTTGATGACAACATCTGCGGAAGGCGTAGTGAACGTCACTTCAATATTATTCAGTCCGCCGTCGATACAAGCTGCCGACATCTTGTAAGCATCCTCTGGATGATCACCCCGAATCACCGCCACCACACCTACGGACGCCATATTCTGCAACACTTTGATCTTCTTCATCTCGAACTTCCCTCCCTTGCTCCACGAGCAGAGCATCTGAATGCAGCAGTTACAGAAGTAAATTAATCAGTATCATTTAGATAAACTATTTTATTAATTTTACTAATAATTTTCCGAATTCGTTAATGAAATAGTAATAACAATAGCGCTAACAGTCAATGATTTTTTTCGAATGGAAACTAGAAAGATGTTATTAGAACTCCTTATTACCCTTATAAATAAAGGATATAAAATGTTTTTTTGTTATGTATCCCTTTTTAAAATAATCAACTAAACATAATGAGTTATTGTACAAAACCGATTTATGTGATAATTTCAATTTATCAATCGTTATTGCAGAAACTTACCACTTCCCCCGAGGAGGAGCAGTATATGACTAAACATCTAAATGCCGTCACTTTCGGTGAACCGATGGCTATGTTCTATGCCAATGAGACCGGACCACTGCACGAAGTATTTTCGTTCTCCAAAGGACTTGCCGGGGCAGAAAGCAATGTCGCTGTCGGCCTGTCCCGCCTGGAACATCCAACCGGGTACGTCACCAAGCTTGGTCAAGATAACTTTGGCACTTTTATAGCTGATGCGTTAAACAAAGAAAATATAGATACGAGCCATATTTCGGTTACTAAGGAACAATCCACAGGAATGCTGATCAAGTCCAAGGTCATCTCCGGCGATCCCAAAGTAGAATATTTCCGCAAACATTCCGCCGCGTCCAGGCTCAGTCTGACTGATTTTGATGAGTCCTACTTCGCCGCTGCTGACCACCTGCATGCCACCAGCATTTCAGCTGCTTTGTCTCAAAGCTGCCGCGAATTCTCCGTGCACGCTATGGATTTTATGAAAAGTAAAGGCAAAACCGTCTCCCTCGATCCCAATTTGCGCCCGGCACTATGGCCTGACACAGATACGATGGTTAGCACAATCAACGATCTCGCTACGCGCTGTCACTGGTTCCTGCCAGGGCTGAACGAAGGGCGAATTCTTACCGGGCTGGATACACCGGAAGAGATTGCCGATTACTATTTGGCACGGAGTGTACCGCTCGTCGTGATCAAGTTAGGACCGGAAGGCGCATATTTTAAGTCGGCACAAGAAGAAGGGTACGTGAAGGGTTTTAAAGTGGATAAGGTTGTGGATACCGTGGGCGCAGGGGATGGGTTCGCCGTTGGTGTAATAAGCGGACTACTGGAAAAGCTGCCTGTCTCTGAAGCCGTGGAGCGGGGCAATGCCATTGGCGCATTGGCCGTGATGTCCCCGGGGGACATGGACGGACTGCCGACCCGCGAAAGGCTGGAGCAGTTTATGCGGCAGAATGTGTAAAGCGGCTCCGATAGTTGCATTACAAGACCGCAGGATGCAAAGAAAGCCGGAAGGTCAACGGACCGTCCGGCTTTGCTCATTCACGTTGTGATCGTACACTTATAGTATCTTGACCGACTGCCCTTGCTCCAGGGATGGAACAAAACGGTAAGTAATCGGCACATTGGCACCCTTGTCCTCAATGCAGGACAACATGATCCGGGCAGCCTGTACGCCCATCTCGTAAGCGGGCTGGGAAATCGTCGTAATGACGGGATTGTAGATGTGAGCAAACTCAGCATCGTCAATCCCGATAACCGAAAGCTGGTCCGGGATGGAGACAGAGTGCCGGTTGGCATATTTCAGAATCTCAGCCAGCACGATATCATTGGCGGCGAGCACGGCTGTTGGTGGCTGGGGCAGCGCCGTAAGACGCTCCAGCTCGGCAGAGATATTTTCCCGGGCAGCGCTGACTATGTATTCCTCTCGCAGCTCCAGTCCGGCTTCCTCCATTGCTCGCTTGTAACCGCCCAGCCGCTCCTTGCGGGGCGTGATAGAATGTTCACCCAGTGGCAACGTCAGCAGGGCAATTCGTTCATGCCGCTGGCGCGTGAGTTCCCCAACGGCCAGCTTCACTGCCATTTCGTTGTCGAGCAGCAAGCTTTGTGTGGATACCCCCTCTACCAGCCGGTCCATAAAGACAAGCGGGAAGGCTTCATCTACTAGATGAGCATAAGCGGACCCGTCCTGCCCTGCCGGGAAAATAATCAGTCCGTCCACCTGACGTGCAAGCAGTGTCTCCACATACTTCGCTTCTTTTTCAGCATCTTCGTCCGCATTGCAAATAATCACCTGTATGCCATGCTGCTGGAGTTCGCTTTCGATCGCCCGAATGCAGTGAATGGACAGTGTATAATCGATATTAGCCACAATTATGCCGACCATGTGCGTCCGGTTCTGCTTCAGACTGCGGGCCAGCCCGTTCGGCTGGTAGTTCAGCTCCTCAATGACCGCAGCAATCCGGTCTTTAGTAGCCTCACTCATATATTTAAAACGCTGATTTAGAAATTGGGAGACGGTACTTTTCGAAACTCCCGCTTTCCGAGCCACATCATCAATCGTTAATTTCTTCATTTCTTCCGCTCCACTCTTCTCTAAAGAACACACTTTAAGGAAAAGTATAGCTTTTTCTCAGGAATATTTCTACAGGCCGGATTATTGCCGGGCTTCGTCTGCATACCATTGCCATCCAATTTTCATGAAGATTTCCGCAGAGCGTTTCACCCCACCTAATTTATATTGTGCTATGGAAACAGAACCCTCCTTCCCCATTTCGATAGCGGTATCCAATTCACGCATAGCTTGAGACTTCAAGTCATAAAGCCTAACCCTGTCTTTATCATTCTCACTCTGCCCGGTTGCTATATCCACAAGTAAAATGGACTCATGCAGTTGATCAAAGGCGAGAAACGATTTACTTTCATCGTTAGACGAAGTATCTAATGTTAATAATTCCTGTGGTTCAACCAATCCCCCGGACGCCACTCGCTTCATATTGAGCATAGATATCCTTAAGGGGAAGGCTGTAAGTTCATTTGCATTTTGTGCACCAGTCGCCAAAAATACCTTCTCTCCAAAACCATATATACCTATCAAAAAGTTATAGGCCTGAGCCCCCCCAGCGTATAGCGGGAAGGTATATACTTTGCGAGCGGAATAGGGCGACAACTCCGTCTGTTCCTTGGAGCTCAAATATAAGGTGTATGGCTCTGTGGGATACAGAAGCTTTGTTTTTTGATTTTTCTTCATCGGTGGAGCTGGTGACCACAGGATCCCTTCCGGGGTATCAGCCGCATAGGAAGCATTCCTGTCTCGATCAAGGGGAAGAGTCATAAAATAATTCTTTCCATTAAACTCAAAGTCAGCTGAATTGAAGGTAGGCAAATACTTCGTTGCTCCAGGAGATGGGAACGGTTGTGACGCAGTGGCTGACTGGGACTTTAATGTGGATTCCGAGTTCAAGTCTCCCTGCTGGATTTCATCTTTTGGCCATAATAAAAAGAGAACCAGCAATGCAGCAGCAAGCCCGGTCAGCACTTTACTTTTGCCTATGTTGAATTTAATAAAATCTTGAGGATTACGATGTACTGCCGCCTGTTCAATTCGTAGCATAAGTTCCGGCGTAAAGCCCTGTTCCCGCAAGGGATTCTTCCCTGCATCTCTGTACCAGTGTGTATCTTCAATCTTCACAATGTCACTGTCGGCTTTGCTCTTCATTCCTGCTCCTCCTCCTTTATAGCGATCCGCACCTTATCCCGGGCTCGCGCCAGGCGTGACTTGACGGTTCCTTCAGCTACTCCCAGCAGCTTCGCCATTTCAGCAATGGATAATCCATGTTGGATATCGAGTGCCAGCACTTCCCTGTTCTTCTTCGGAAGCGCCATGATGATCTCCCAAATTCGATTAGCATACGCATTACCCAGCGCTTCCTGCTCTGCAGACCGGACTTCGTTCGGCAGATGCTGCTTCGTATCCAGTGTGATGAATCTGCGCCAAAAGTTGCTTTTGCCATAACTGAAAGCCGTGTTCCTAGTAATCGTCAGCAGCCATGTTTTGAGCGAAGAGTCCCCCCGGAATTTCTCGATGTTTCGGTATGCCTTCAGAAAAACCTCCTGACTGATATCATTCACCTGTTCGCGGCTGCGGGTCAGGAAGAACGCATAGTTCCATACATCCGAACCGTATTCCTCCATCATTTCCCGCAACGTCACAGCTGGAGCATAGCCCGCCTTGGCCATATACCCCATCTCATTACTCTGCATCTGTATCTCACCTCTTGCCCAATATGACTTTTTAGGATGCAAAAAGTTCCCTGTTCTCATAAAAATATACTATAAAAATAATAATCTACACGTTGTTCATTCCTCTTTGCCCTACAACTCTTCTTCCCCAGCGTTATCCATAACCCCTAAAAAAAAGAAAAAATACAACAGGCGCGAATGCCCATTGTACTGCGTGTATAACATTTTATAGTTAAGTGCTATGTATGCAGATCACTAAACCAGGAACCACAGTATCATAACCGTTAATATGCCAATCCCGACCGTTCCTAATAGACTTTTAGTGAAAATAGCCATCAAAAAAGATGCAGCGCCGCCATAAATGACATGAAGCGGAATGAGGCCAGTCATGATCAGACACTCATCCCGCCGTTCTACCCAATTTGCGAACTTAATCTTCCCACACACTGGCATAAGCGTAGTTACGAATGGTGCCATGCCAACGGAACCACGGAGAACCATTCTCTTGCTGTGCGTAGAACAATGCTACCTCAGCTTCCGGATCTATAACAACATAACAACCGCGGGCGCCATCCCACCCAAACTCCCCGTTAAGGCTTAGAGCGTTATTTTCCTCCCGTTCAACCAGTGTGCGCACCCCGAGGCCGTAACTATAACCACTTTTGTACACACCACCAAATTGGGCAAAATCCTGCTGTGCCAGCGGGTTAAGACGTCTTGTTCTCATCTCGTTGACAGTCTCTTTGCTCAAAATCCGCTCTCCGTTGGAGGCCAGACCATAATTGCATAACGCCTCGGCAAACATAATATAGTCCGGAACGGTCGAATACAACCCGCCTCCGCCGTTCTCATAAGCAGTGCCTGGCTGTAGATTAAAATGTTCGCCGATACTTTCATGCGTATGGTTCTGCCCGTTGAAGTGATTATACAGCTTGCAGAAGCGCTTCTCATCCTTCAGTTGGAAAGAAGTATTCTTCATCCCAAGCGGATCAAAAATATTGTTCTGCAGATATGTCCCAAATGTTTGTCCAGACAGCACTTCGATTAGGGCCCCGAGCACTTCATGACAAGCACCATATTTGAAACGTGATCCCGGTTCGAAAATGAGCGGTTCGCTCGCTAGCGCCTTAATCACTTCCAGCGTTTTGCCTTCTCCATTCGACTCTTCAATAACACGAAGCGTATCCTTCGTATCCCGTTGATCAATCCCTGCCGTCATACTGAACAAGTGCTCGATGGTGATAGGCTGTTGTGCAGGCCGAAGCTCCTCCGATCCATCCTTGAGCGTATGCCGTACGGTCATATGCTTGTATTCCGGGATATAGGCGGACAATGGATCGTCAAGCCGGAACTTCCCAGCCTCATACAGCTGCAACAGAGCCGTGCACGTAATGACCTTCGTCGCAGAATACAACCGGAAAATCGTATCCTGGCCAAAACGCACTCCATTCTCTACGTCAGAAAACCCGGCATAATGCTCGAACACCGGCTGATGCTTGTGATACATCGCAAATCCCAGACCAGGTACATTCTTCTCCTTATAAAATGAATTCAAATACGCTTCCAGTTTTGAGAAATTCACTTGGCCTTCCTCCAATCGATAGTTAAGGTGCATAAGTTGTGAAATCGCATTCAAGAGAACGAATCACTGCGTGCGTTGAGTTCATACATTCATGATTACAACATACCTGAAAAATTCGCCGGAGGCTATCCCCCAATAAAAACAGGCTCGCCATTTCGGCGAACCCTGATAGCAGTGCAATCTTGTAGGCTTCAGCATTTCAAACTTCCAACAGCCCTGCTTACTTGTGCATGCATCGTAACGCTACAAGAATTCAATTTATTTCAACAAAGCATCAATAGAAATTTCACCAGCTCCAGTAAAAGCAATTCCAATTAAAGTTATAATCAATACTAAATTATACTCATATCCGTTCTTTTCTCCCCAAATTCCATTTGCTCCGTGGAACTTTGCTATGGCAACCACCATCGGTATAATCAACAATACAGCACCAACCTGTATCCAAAGGCCAGCCGCAAACAAGAGACCGCCAATTAATTCTAAGAGGCCTGCACTTATCGCCATGAACACACCCGGTCTGATGCCAATGGATTCAAAAAAGTCTGCAGTCTTTAACAATCCTCCACCACCGAACAGCCCAAACAGCATTTTTCCTGCATGCCCAATCATCAATAAACCGATAACTGCACGAATCATAAATAACCCTAAATCCATCAAACATTTCATATCCTTTCCGCTCGACAATATAAATTCCTTTTACATACTTAAAGTAATGCTGACAAAATCCGATCGCAGAGATCCATTGTACTCACATTGTCACGTCCGCTTGTAACTGGGATGCTTTTATCTCTGCAGCAGTCGATAAAATGTGCCATTTCACTTACAAAGCCGCGTAAATAAAGATCTCTGAAACACCCTGACATCGCTGAGGCAGATGGGGTATAGACGCTATCGGACTCTCCCAGTGATCTCCATGACGGATAATTTGACGTTAGTGATTTATGAACAGTAAACGTATTAATTTCATCCGCGCACGCAAATCCATCGTCAAAAGTGACCCGTATTTTTTCACTTTCACGCGACCAGGCACTCATGCCAGAGAAATAAATACTTCCAACGATACCATTGTCAAACTTTAACGAAAGACTTTGCGAGATAAACTCGTTGTTGCTGTTCTTAAACCCTGTTACTTGAGCTACTTCCCCGAATAGATGACGAATCAGATCAACGATGTGAATGGCTGCAAGCTTTATGAATTCTTCATCATTTTTGCAAAACGGTGTGCTATCAACCGCGAAGCTGGCTTCAAAAGAACGCGCCGTGCCGAGTGCTCTACTATCAATCAGTTCTTTAAGTTTCATATATACAGGAGCGTAACGTTTCATAAATCCTACCATTAATACAACTCCGGCTTGCTCGGCAGCGTTTGCAACTTGTTCAGCTTCCAGAGCATTCCAGCCAAGCGGCTTGTCTACGTACACATTTTTCCCGGCCTTGATACAATCCAATACAAGTTCTGTCTGATCATGGGGTTGAGCTACGACCACTACTCCGTCACAGTCTTCATTTTGCAACATCGTCTTATAGTTGTCATATGCATTTCCCCTGCTTCCAAATCGTTGAAGAGCTGCTTTAGAGCGATCTATATTCCGTGTCGAAATTGCCATGATTTCTGCTCCAGCTTCAAGGGCTGAGGGATAGATGTTGGTTGTTGCATGAAATCCTGCACCTATAAAACAAAGTTTAGATGTTCCCATTTGACTTATCTCCATTCCATTTATGATCTAAAAGTAAACCCTTTCAATCTAATGATTTATAATGTCAGCTTTGAAACGTTCGGGCTCATGTTTATACTTAAACGAAAAGACAAAGATGACAGCAAGCATTAGGGCATACACCGCAAAAACAAGCCATATAGATGTCCAATTTTTTGTCCCGTTTACAGTGAAATAATCGACAATATGACCACTGATTACAGAGCCAAAGTATGCTCCAAACCCATTGACCATTGTCATAAAAAGACCTTGCGCACTTGCCCGAATGTCCGAATTTGTTTCTGTTTCAATAAAGAGAGAGCCCGAAATATTAAAAAAGTCAAAGGCACAACCGTATACGAGCATGGCTATCAGCAAAAGCATAAACCCAAATGGTGATGGATCCCCAAAAGCCAGAAGTATGAATCGCAGAGACCATGCCACCATACTAATAATCATTATGCGTTTGATTCCATATTTTCTTAAGAAAAAAGGGATCAATAATAAACAAAACACCTCTGCCATTTGTGAAACAGATAATAATATAGAAGGATATTTTACAATCAGACTATTTTGATACTCAGGCAGTAAGGAAAAATCATGCAAATAGGGGCTGCTGAATGTATTCGAAATTTGCAAGGTTGCACCCAGTAATATGGCAAATATAAAAAATACAATCATTTTGGGTTGTTTAAATAAAACGAAAGCATCCAGTCCAAGCGTTTCCGCCCAATTCTTCTTTTTTTCCTTTTTACTAGAAGACACCTTCGGTAATAGCATTGAAAATAAAGCAATAAGAACAGACGATCCTGCAGCCAAATACAATTGCATATTGCTAAGCTCGAAACCGAGCAAGCTAACGGACCACATGGCTACAATAAAACCTATTGTTCCATAAATGCGAATTTTCGGGAATGTGGATACAGCATCTAAATGGTTTTGCTCCAGACAGAAGTAAGAGATGCTATTCAACAAAGCTATTGTTGGAATAAAGAGCATAGCATTAAAAAGCATGAATAAGAACATACTGCCTGCATCTGAAATCGAAGTTGTGTAGAAAAGAACCACTGCACAAATGAGATGGCATAACATGAACACACGGTTGGCCGGTATCCACTTATCGGCAATAATACCAATAAGACTTGGCATAAATAATGCGGCAATCCCATTGGCGCTGTAAACAAGCCCTACTTCCGCTCCGGAAAAGTGAAGCGTATCTATCATATATGAGCTAAATGTTGTTAACCAGCTTCCCCAAATAAAATACTGCAAAAACGATAGCACTTTTAACCGGTTCACAATGTTCATCTAGCTATTCCCCCTATGGAGTAACTGATACTATCACTTTAGGCAAGTTAATGTGTGAATAATGGTAATGCAAACAAATTGCATAGAAAAAGGGCAGCGCATACATATAAGATGACAGAAACATCTTTCCATTTGCCGACAGCCAGCTTCATAATCGGATAGAAAATAAATCCAAATGCAATACCTTCAGCTATGCTAGAGGTCAATGGAATACAGACAACCATCAGAAAAGCAGGGACCCACTCTGTAAAATCATTAAATGAGATTTCTGCCAAGCTTCTCATCATTAAAGCTCCTATTAGAATGAGGATGGGGGCAACTGCATTCTCTGGGATATATCCTACATAAGGCAGTAAAGGAATGCATGCTAAAAACAAGATAGCGGTCACTAGTGCCGGAATTCCTGTTTTTCCACCCTCAGCGATTCCAGCAGCGCTTTCTGCTGATGCAACAGTAGGGCTTGTTCCTACAATGCCAGATAAAATAGTAGAAATGGCCGTTATCCTAAGAGCTTTCGGAAACTTGGAGACATCAGGAAGCATTCCGCTAAGTAATCCAACATTTTCAAATAATACAATCATCGTAATTGAAAATGTTGCTATCCAAAATGGGATCGTAATAAAACTAAATTGACCGGACAGAAATATCGTTTTATAGGCAGCAATACTAATACCTTCAGAGGATAGAGCAGAATGAGTACCTGAAATGATTGTTAAGCAAGCCGTAGACAATAAGCCAATCAATAGGCTGCCTTTAACATTTCTAGCGAATAGAATAAGTGTCACCATTAAGCCAATGATTGTTGCAAGAGCTACGGGGGAGGCCAGATTTCCAACTTCGACAAGGGTTGAAGGATTTGCCCGAATAAGTTCTCCCTTTTGCAAACCAATAAAAGTAAGGTATACCCCAATTCCGCTTGTAATCCCATGCTTTAATGAACTTGGAACGGCACTGATCAATTTTGTACTTAATGAAGTAAAAGCAATGACAGCAAAGACAAGGCCAGACACCATTATGACAGCAAGACCTTGCTGCGGGGACAATCCCATGGACTGCACCATTGTATAACTAAAAAAAGCGTTAATCCCCATTCCGGGGATAAGGATTATAGGCGCATTAGCAAAAAGCCCCATCAGCAAGCAACCGAGGATCGAAATGATTATGGATGAAATCACGCCAGCCTCTATCGGAATTCCAGCATCTCGCAAAATCAGCGGATTTACCAATATAATGTATGAGCATGTGAAAAATGAAGTTAACCCTGCCATTAATTCCTTACGCCATGTTGATTCATGCTCCTTTATTTGAAAAAGCTTATTTAACATAATAAATATTGCCTCCAACATACAATCCCGCCGCCACCCACTAGTATTTAACTAGTACAATCACAAATCTAAAGCTCCATAGATCAAGGTTCTATCTTACATAGCAGTAATTATTTCTTTTATTAGCTTTAAAAATTGCTGTTTGCTTTTTTCCGTTGTCTCCATCACTTCATCGTGCGTTAGTACGTTTGGAGAAATACCCGCCGCAAGATTGCTGATGCATGAAATGCCGAGCACCTCTATTCCAGAATGCCGTGCAGTGATGACCTCCGGCACAGTAGACATACCTACTGCGCTCGCGCCAATAGTATTCAAGAAGCGAATTTCCGCAGGCGTCTCATAGCTTGGACCCAGCATTCCGGCGTACACACCTTCAACCAAATTAACTCCATGTTCAACTGCCACCGATTTGGCAAGTGACTGCAGCGATTTAGAATATGCCTCTGTCATATCAGGAAACCTTGGACCGAATTCATCGAGATTAGGACCAATTAATGGATTTTGACCTGTCAGATTAAGATGATCCTGTATCAGCATTAAATCACCAGCTTGAAACTCACTATTGATTCCGCCTGCTGCGTTTGTGACAATAAGCTGTTCTACGCCAATTGCCTTCATGATCCGTATTGGATAGGTAACGGCTTCAATGGAGTGCCCCTCATAATAATGAAATCTGCCTTGCATGGCTATGACAACTTTACCTCTGAGTCTGCCTATCACTAATTGCCCTGCATGACCTGTGACTGTAGATACAGGAAAATGCGGAATTTCATCATAAGGAATAATGACCGGCTGCTCAATTTCATCTGCCAGCACACCAAGCCCGGAACCAAGCACAAGGCCGATTGTTGGAGACTGATCCATTTTGGATATTAAATACGTCTTAGTATCTCTTATTTTTTCCAGTACGTTCATTTAAATCAATTCCCTTCATAAGTTCCTATCTGACTAAACTGCTACTCTAAGGATTTGATAAACAATTGACTGACACGCTCATTAATATCATCGGGAACTGGTTGCATACCAGCAGATAAGCTGGAAGCATCCGTTACAATTCGAAGAGCGGAATAAGATTGCAGACCAAGACCCAGATCCATAACTTCAATCGGATTTCCATCAGCGCCAGCCAAGTTGAGCGGGTCAGCATGGTGAAGCAAGTAAATGCTCTTGTCCTTGAAAGAGATTCTTTCAATTCCTTCCTTTACTTGCTCTACAGATAGCGCTTCCATTTTTATCTCGTCAACATTAATTTCAAATCTGTAGTGCCCGGAGTTAGCCAAAATTGCTTTATGCTTGAACAGCGCGATATGCTTTTCTGTAATCACACTAAATCTTCCCGTCACCGTGATGATGACATCAGCGTTAGGAATAAGTTCCTCCAATTCGCCTACAATATGCCCGTCTGCTTTAGCTTTTAATTGGTAGATAGGATTAATATCATATACCATCGTTGTAGCTCCCAGGCCGCGGAATTTCTTGGCAACACCGCTACCGACGTAACCGTAACCAACAACAAGAACCTTTTTCCCCCCAATAAGCAGGCTGGTAGTCCGCATAAATCCGTCAACCAGAGACTGTCCAACACCGACAGCGTTTTCAATAATTTGCTTCAACGGCGAATCATCAATAACAACAATGGGGTAGGATGTTTGTACCTGTTTTTGTTCGATGAGCAGTTTTCCAGTGCGTGTCTCCTCATTTGCTCCGATTGGTGTCCAATCTGGCTTTAATTCATTATGTGCCAGGATCAAGCTGGCTCCGTTATCCAAGAACAGGTCAATTTTATCTTCCATCACAAGCTTCAAATAGTGCTTATGGTCTTCATAGCTATCGCCTTCTTTTCCTAACACAGTAATATTGTCAAGCGAAGACAGATAAGCTGCTGTATCTTTTTTTGTAGTGCCAAGACAGCCAACAAGATAAACATGCTCCGCACCGCCACCAAGCAGCCCCTCAATCCAGTAGCCTGTTTTGGGCTCGATATGCATACACACAGCAATCTTCTTGCCTTTGAATGTCTGCTGCTCTTTGAAAATTTGATTAATCTCTGCTACAACAGGCATTCTCTCACGAAACCAGTGCATTCTAGATTCACCGATGGCCGCTAATTCAAAATTATCAATCATTGATTTCAAAATACCCACCTCATTCATGTAAAATTGATTATGTGTTACTGCATTCAGTATAATAATTTAAAATGCTAACAATAAGGCCATCTGTCTGCTTTTACATTTAATGGGGAGGTAATGTCGTCATGGAGAGATCGAATCTGCTGAACGTTAAAGAAGCGATTAAAGAAGCCGATTTAACAACTATTTTGCCGCCAGAAGTTACCCCCTTCTTAAGGGTAAAAAAATATAATAAAAATGAATGGATCATTGTTTCTGGAGAGAAGCTGAATTACCTTTATATTGTTATTGAAGGGAAAGGAGCCATCATGAATTCTTCAGAGGAAGGTGATCTTGCTCTTATAGAGCATTTAGAAAACAAAGAAATGATGGGTGATTTTGAATATTTCACTAAAAGCAACTTTGTGCATTCGGTGATGGCTTCACAGCCCGCGAGTGTACTCCTTATTCCAATTGAAATTGTAAATGACCACTTGATGAAATCAGCAGACTTTCTATTATTAATGTGCAAAAGCATGAGTGAAAAACTTATGAAATCCTCCATTAAAAATGCAAGATCCCTGCTCTACCCGCCTCAGCAGAAACTGTGTAAATTCATCGTTCAAGCTTCTGAGCATTCCAAATCGAACACGATTTATTTTAAACATAAAGACGTAGCTAATGAGATTGGCATCTCGGAGAGACACTTACGGAGAATGCTGAATGAACTGATAGATGAAGAGATTATTCGTAAAATAAGTAAACAAGTTACTATCCTCGATATGGAATTATTAAGAAAGTACTCCTCTTTTATTTGATATTATAAAACCTTATTGGCTGAAGGAATCGTCCGCAAACACACAAACTTAAAGAAGTAACAGGGCTCCCTACACGGTCGAGTACCTAAGTTTAAGATTCAACAATAAGGCTTTATCCTTGTACATTTTTAAAAAAACAAATACTTGTACTAAAGCGCAGGACAATAACTTGATTCCAATTAAAAAGAACTCGCACAATGTTCGAGTTCTTTTATAACTACCTACATTATCAGGTAGCCTTATTCCCCCATTCGTTCCGAACAGCAACACGAAGATACCGACGACATTAGCTACATGCTTTTTTCCCAAAATCCTTTGATGTTAATTCCTGTTTCCCTTGCAGCTTTCTCTAAACGAATTACTTCAGTTTGCTTAAGATTTACATCGAGCGAGGCCAACGCACCATCGACATGTGATACCTTCGTTATACCAATAATGGGTACCGTTCCTTTGGTAACTGCCCAAGCCATAGCAATCTGAGCTGGTTCTACTCCGTACGAATCCCCAATTTCAGTCATTGTTTTTATCAGACCTTCAAGTTTTTTCAGTACATCTATATTAAATGCTTTCCCTCTTCTGGTATTCTTTTTGAATGGATTATTAGCGTTATTCCGACCGGTTAAAGCACCTTGTTCCAATGTCATGTAGGAGAAAAATACAACGTTGTTTCTATGACACCAATCTATGATACCCGTTTCTTCAGAAGCTCTGTATAATAAACTATAATGGTTCTGTACAGCTGAAAGTTGCAAACCTTCTTTTTCTAATATCCTAGCCGCTACTTTAATTTCTTCCAAATTGTGATTAGATACTCCAGCATGTTTGATCAGCCCCCTTTTCATTAAGGGGATCAGTTCTTTTGTCCATTTGACGACATCCTTTGGATTATGAACCCAATAAATGTCTGCACTACTCACTCCTAGCCTAATTAAACTCTTGTCTAAAGTCTTTCTTAACTTACTTTTCAGTTGATAGCCTATAGGCGTGAATTTAGTAGAGACAACTATATCACTTTCATGCATTATGAATTCGCCGAGGATAGATTCTGATGCCCCCAAACCGTAAATGGGTGCAGTATCCCATAATGTGAATCCATGTTGTAAAGCTCTATTAAATACTGGGAGTAGATCATCTTTCTGAAGATCATTCCCAAAAATACGGTTCCCTCCCATAAATCCTGTTCCCCATGACCATGTTCCAAACGCTATTGCTGGTATTTCCTTGTCTTTTAATTTTGTATATCTCATGTGTCACCATGCTTTCTTCATCTTTAATTTTCGTCTTTTATTGTTCGCCGTATTCTGCTTAACGATACAGGAGTAATTCCAAGATAAGAGGCAATATAAGATTGATTTACTCGCTTTTCCAAATGTACATATTTCTTTTTAAAATCCAAATAACGTTCCGTAGCACTCTTTAACAAAAAACTATTCTCTCTGCCGATTTTATATCTGATACTATACTCCAACGCTTTGATATAAGCCTTCATACAATAAACATTGGATTCTAATAGGTGTACCAGATCCCTCCACTCTACAACCAACACGGTACAATCTTCGAGTGCCTCAACACAACATTTTGAAGGTTCCATATCCAAGAAGTATTCATTTGCATAAAATGAATTTTCGTTAATAAACAACTGTGTCTTATCGTCTCCGCTAATATCAATGTAATAACTTCTTAATATCCCCGATACGACAAAATAAATTTCAGTTGGCTCATCGCCAATATGAATTACAATATCACGGCTCAATCTAAAAATTAGCGGTTGAACTTTTCAACTCGGTAAACGGGTCGATTACATTCAATTAAAATGCCAGCTTTGTAGCATGCCCGATTACGAGTAAAGTAGTGTCGACGCTGATAAGCCTTAATACGATTGTGCCGCCCTTCTACGGTTGCGTTAGTCCAACGACAACGATGGTAATTCACGATCTCATCCTGCCAATTGCGCATGGTTTTCAAGGCACTTCGCACGGCGTTATAGTCTATTTTCTCGCCTTGCTTGAGCCAACGTGTAAAACCCAGGCGGGCGATGCAGACGTTCGATGAACAGTCATACCACTGAGAAAAGGCTTCCTTCCATTCCCACACGCTGCATAACAGCGGAGAGAAGGCAAGCAGGATTTCTAACTGAGCTTTGTTCTTTTCGGGCAGGCTGTCGACGGGTGGATTTAGCAGTCGATGGTGACTTTTCAAGATCGCCTTGGCCCTGGGGGATAGGGTCTGCTGAACCGACTTGCGGACCTCCTGGACACTTTCAATGACGTAGCCGTGAACATGGAATCGATCCGCAATGCGGATGGCACACGGAAAGCATTCGCTGATCCACGTATGATACGCCTGAGCCAAGTCCATCGCAACAGCTTTGGGGTTCAGCGCCAGAAAGTCGGGATGCTGGCGAGCATAGGCACGCAGGTCTTCGAGCTTGCGGCCAGCCAGTAAATCCAGCATCGTTTCGCCCGGAAGGTTGTGAATGCCGGTATTGTACGTGTGGCCCTTTTTGATCGCAAAGTCGTCGATCCCCAGTACGAGGACTTTGCTGTCCTTGGCTTCTCGCCAAGCCTGCTCCACCAAGCGTTCGCTTTCGATGGGGAGGGCATCTTGATGCATCCGCTGTACCGTACTCGCAGGCGCGTCTTGCATTCGTGCACTATGAGCTGACGTGGAGCCAAGCGCTTGTTCTACCGTTTGGGCTCGGAAGGCTCGGCTGTACCGCTGTTTCGGACCCACAAAGCCATACGTCCAAACGAAGCGGATTCGACAACGCGTACAAGCCAAACGAAGAGATGGGATATGCAAATAGCTCTTTCTACCAAAGACACTTAAATGGCGAATTTTACGTGGTTTGTTTCGACCATCACGCTTCACATCTTGTTCCGAATTGCAGATGGGGCAAGGTTGTTTGTAGGCTATAGGCGATGCCTCCAGATGAATGTCCTGGGTATCCATGGAGACAATTTTATGAAGTTGTAGCTCTGGTAATCCGAGCATTTCGTTGATATACTGGAGTGGCATCTGTCATATCCTTTTGTTGTTTGGTAGGACTTACAACATTACAGGATTTGCAGATGTTTTTCCATTTTTATCTCCGTTCTGCGCTCACTTGAATTCTTCAACCGCTAATTTCTGTTTTGAGCCAATTAACATAAAATATTTTTTTAAAAAAAATTATAAAATCAATTAAACCCCAGTTACTGCAGCCCCAATTCAGATAATTTTTTTGGGATTTTAGGTACTTCCTCCCACTTTTTATCGACTTCGCCTTTAAAAGATTTTTTACCATTAATATGATTTTGTAACTCCCCGTTGAGAAATATCTTCACATCCTCGATGATGCCTTCTTCTCCTAATTAATAATAAATAATATCTCCCCCTGTTCACCATCGTCCTTTCATACTCCCTGCTGTCCAAGAATTGAAACCATGCTATATACTGCTGCGTGCTCGAGAAAGAGAGATGACCAACAGCTTCATTCAACTTGGACATCCACAAGCAAGCGCCAATGCCCTAGCACGTCCGACAACATGACTAAAAGTGACTGTTCCTTCTCATTCCCCTGCCTTTCCATCCAGCTTATGCCGCACCTTGATCTCATCCTTCGTAACTTTCATCTGGATCTCCCCCTGCCGATCCGTGCGGTACACCGCTGTGCCACTGTCGGTCAGACGCTCCATCACCACTGGCGCTGGATGCCCGTACATATTGTTGACGCCCGCAGAGATGACTGTAGCCGCTGGCTGCCAGAATTGCAGCCACTCCTCGCCTGTCGACGTTTTACTCCCATGATGCGCCGCCTTCAGCACATCAATCTGCGGTCCAGCGTGAAATCCCAATGCTCCCCCTTGAGCGACAATCTCTTCTTCCGCTGCCATATCCATATCCCCTGTGAACAGGAAATTCCGCTCATTCATATTCAGGCGAAAGACCACAGAGGCATGATTCTGGTTGTCCGTCTCTGAAAGATAACCCTCTTCTCCCTCTACCGGCGGCGGCCACAGGAAAAATAAACGTGTCGCGTGATCCGGCGCCAGCTCCATGCCCTGATGCACAGTATACAGCTGAACGCCGGCTTCTAGCGCGGTCCGCATCAGCTTTTTATAGGGCTCCTGCTCAGCCATAGTCCCGTTGAATAAAAAGGCAGAGACCGGAATGTTCTCCAGCACAGCCTGTAATCCTCCGGCATGATCCTGATCGGCATGGGTCAGAATGATGGCGTCCAAGCGGTGAATGCCGCGCTTTTTAAGAAGCGGAACCAGCACCTTGGCCCCTACCTCGAATGGATTGCGGCGGATACGCCACTCCTCTTTTTTGCCAAAACTGACTGTCCCGCCGCCGTCCACCAGGATGTGTGACCCGCCCGGGGTTGTGATCAGAATGCTGTCGCCTTGCCCAATGTCGAGATAACTGATACTTCCGCCGCCTGGATGCTGATCCGGTTGATAACCCTGATACAATAGCAGACTGAATCCTGCAAACATTGTTAACAAGATTGCCCCACTCCAGCGCAGCGCCGGTGACCTCCATCCGGTATACATCGTTGACAGTTCTCTAATTCCGCCTACACTCCTTACAATCTCAGACTCCATTAATTCCGCCAATGGTCTTGTCTCGTCTTCTGTATATTGCCTTGCTCTATCCCGCGTTTCAATCCGTAACTTAGCGAAGTACAGCAAGCCGAAGAGCAGGACGTAATAGACACAGATCCATAGCAGAGATGGCGAACGCCAAATCATCACCCCGCCGGGAAAACCGTTGATCCACTCTACCAATCCAAAGGTAATATTATTCAGTTGCTCTGTAATGGTGGCCAGTAGCCTTGCCGCATCCCCCCATAAACGCCCCAGCAGCAGCGCGACAGTCCCAAGCGGCAGAATAACAAAGGTAATAAAGGGGACCAGCACGAGATTGGCAATGAAGGACATTAGCGAAAATTGGTTAAAATAGTAGATGGTCAGTGGAAAAGAGATAAACTGCGCGACGACAGTTACGGATACAGCACTCCTGAGCCAGCGCGGCAGTCTCCGCAGCAAAACATCGGCCAGCGGTACATAAATCATCAGCCCGGCTGTCACAAGGAACGACAACTGGAAGCTGACATTCACCAGCATATAGGGATTCCAGATCAGCATGATGAGCGCGGAGGCGCAGAGAATGTTCAGGCCGTCTTTTAGAATCCCGGCACGCGCAGCAGCCAAAGCAATCATGCTCATCAGTCCGGCGCGAATGACCGAAGGCCCTGCCCCCGACAAGAGCACATACACAGGTACAAGCATGAACGTAACGGTTAACGTCGTCTCCCGAGTCAGGCGGAAACGCTTTAGGAGAAATAGAATAGCACCTACATACACTGCTACATGCATCCCTGAAATTGCGAGGATGTGCGTCAACCCCAACTGGGAGAACTGCCGGAACGTGTTAGGATCCAGATCCTCCTGCATTCCGATAATTAGGCCTTTCATATACCCTGAGTGCAGCTTTTCAAATAACCGATCCAATTCAGCCCCAAGACTTGCCCGGACTCCATCGTTCCAGCGTAACACCGTAGACAAGCTCCAAGATTCCGGTGGCACTGTCTCCACTGTCTCTGCACCCGTCACTTTCAGCAGCCAGTAGATATCCCGGGTCTGGAGGTAGGCTCTATAATCGAAACCGCCAAAGTTCCGGGCTTCCTGGGGCTGCTCCAGTACACCAGTCAGCTTTACAAGGTCGCCCCGCTTCCACGCAGCAGCTATCTCAATCTCCGATTCGGCCTGCAATTTCACCTGCACAGCAAGCTGCTCTCCTGATCCTTGGCCGCCAGACTTCCCGCTGCGTTGTGATCCGGAATGGTCAGGACTACTTCCGACGCCCGTCCCCTCCTGCCCTGCTACCTGACCGCCACGAGTAATCTCCGATACCTTCATTGTAAAATCTGCACGATCCCCGTCCCGATCCACCGGGGAAGTTATGAATCCCTCTGCCAGCACTTCTATCTCTCTCGTCTCCATAGGCTGTAGCTGAAGCACGTCTGGAAGCCGGCTGACATGATGAACTTCGTTCCATTCCCAGTAACCGACCGACAAAATCATGGCTGCTGCCAATACTGCAACATATTTCAGCCCCAGCCTTCCCGTACAGGCCAGCGCCACGAGCAGCAATAATAGTCCCGTACCGGCAAGAAGCAGTCTGCTCCCGGAATACAAGCAGGCCGCAGTGCTGCCGATCACCCAGCATACGGTAAAGCTTAATAGCGGTCTAGCTTTCAAACTCTCGCCCTCCCTCTCTTTGCTGTATCCAGCAGAAAAGAATGCATTCGTCCTTCTGATCCTTCAAATCAATTGAAATCTATCGGCATCAAATGCAAATTATCTTTTCTAAACATAAAAAAAGACCCCTGTATCCGCACCATACATGCGTCTACAGAGGTTCTTCCTCCGGTTCAATACTTATTTAATTCGTGATTTCCGGTTTATTCCGATATCGTTATCATCGTCTCCGGCGGTGGCTCGTAGCTCTCCAACTGGCGGAAAATAATCCCCTTGGCGGCCATCATGGCCCGTACTTTCTCCATATCCTTCCGGTAAGGACGATAGTACACGATCTCTACAATCCCGCTGTTGGCCAGCATATTGGCGCAGGTCCAGCAGGGC
Source organism: Paenibacillus sp. NPDC058177 (assembly GCF_042883835.1). Classification (NCBI taxonomy): domain Bacteria; kingdom Bacillati; phylum Bacillota; class Bacilli; order Caryophanales; family Paenibacillaceae; genus Paenibacillus; species Paenibacillus sp. NPDC058177. The sequence goes on from NZ_JBHVVB010000002.1 coordinate 531,910, forward strand.
TCATCGGTGACATATACGGTACTGCCTTCACGGTCAATCCGGTCGGTGAACAGCAGCAGGTTCTGCTCCGCATGGATAGTGCGAATGCAGCGCTGCTTCTTGACCATCTTCTCGTTACCGTCCACTACCTCCATTTCAACCGTCTCCGAGATCATACAGCCGGCTTCCGAGCAATCCGGTACTCCCATCGGTGCGCCATTATAGGCGGTACCCAGCAGCTTCTTGCCCTGCACCAGCACGGCACCGACATGACGACGATTACAACGCGAACGGGTCGAGACCATGCAAGCAATGTCCATAAAATAGGTATCCCAGTTTTTGCGTTTGACTACAGTCATCTTCCATCTCCATCTTCTCTATATCAAAATATTTGTTTACTATTGTAACACATCACCGCATGTGTCCACTAGAACAAGAAGTGCCCGCTGCGCTTCAAGATTCCCATTAAAAAGTCACCAGTGGCCGCAGTTTTTCCAGCACCTTGGGGCCGATTCCTTTGACCTTGCCGAGGTCAGTCGCACCCCGGAAAGCGCCTTTGCTGCTACGATAATCGATAATGGCCTGCGCTTTCTTCTCCCCGATCCCCGGTAAATTCATTAATTCCGCTACGGTTGCGGTATTAACATTGATCAGACCGGAAGTGGGGGCAGCAGGTGGCGGGACAGGGGGAGCAGCTGCAACTCCTGCGGCGCTTGCCCCAGCACCCGCTTCACCATTCACACCAGCACCCGCTCCAGCGCTCACCCCAGCACCCACTCCACCACTCACCACAGCACCTGGCTGGCCCTGTGCTTGTCCTTCGACCGAAGTCTGCTGCCCTGACTGTGGGACTGCATTTGTAGCGTTTGTGGCGCTTGCAGGATTTGCAACGTTTGCAGCATTTATCGCATTTCCAGCCCCTGCAGGCAGCGCCGCCCCTGTGTTTGCCCCCGCCGCATCAGCGTTCCCCAATGTTACAGGTGCTTTTGCCGCAACGGCTTCTGCCCCTGACTGAACAGACTCCGCCAAAGCCCCCTTCTCCTGTCCGCCTTTTTCACCAGCCGGCATTTTTGCTTCCTCATGAACGGGAACCCCGATGGCCTCCCCCATGCTTACGTTAAGCGTCTCCCAACCAGCTATACCGGAACTACTGCCACTCGCAGCCCAGATCAGAGCGCTGCCTATAAGCGCCGCGGCTATTCCACCAATGATTGTTCCTTTATTCACCTAACTCCACTCCTTCCTCTGCATCCTTCTATTCGTTTTTTTGAATATAAATACAACCTCTGATATATAAACTCTTGTTGTTTTATACAAAACCTGTCATGAGTCCAAGGCTACCCTGCATACATATAACGAAGAGAATTCATGTCATTCCTCAAAAAAGCAACACAGGAAAGGAGGAACCTTAGGATGAAGATAGGATTTATCGGAACCGGCAGCATGGGCAGTCTATTGATTGACGCGTTCATTTCCTCCGGTGCACTGGAGCCAAGCCAGGTGCTGGCCAGCAACCGCAGCCCGGGCAGGCTGTTGCAGCTTCAAGAGCGGCATCCCGGTATCGAGCTATGCGGCAGCAACCGCGAGACCGCTGGCGGAAGCGATATCCTTTTTATATGCGTGAAGCCCCTGGAATTCAAAACGTTAACGGATGAGATCGGCTCTATCTTGACGAAAGAGCAAATTGTAGTCTCCATTACCAGCCCTGTGCAGCTGCATCATCTGGAAACTGTTCTGCCATCCAAAATCGCCAAAGTCATTCCCAGCATTACGCACAGCGTCAAGAGCGGCTCTTCACTTTGCATCTTTGGCAGTCTGTTAAATACGGAAGACAGGCAGAAGCTGCTCAGTCTTCTGTCATTTATCGGCGTTCCTATAGAGATCAACGAAGCCCATACTCGAATTGCTTCTGATTTCTCCAGCTGCGGACCTGCTTTTCTAAGCTATTTCATCGAGCGCTGGATCAATACCGCTGTCGTTGCAACCGGTATTGACGGAGATTTAATCAGTCGTCTGGCCGGTGAAATGTTACTTGGCACAGGTAAGCTGCTGACCGAAGGAAACTTCAGCCCGCAGGAGCTGCAGGAACGGGTCGCCGTTCCCGGCGGCATTACAGCGGAAGCGCTGAACCATTTGCGCCTTAGTTTAGATGGTGTCTTCGAGAAGTTGATCTCTACAACCCATGACAAATACGACGAGGATGTCGACAAGCTGAATCTGCTCTTCGCATTGGACGACACTCCCCAAAACTCACTAGATAGCTAGTAACTTCCACGAAAAGAAGCCCGGTTCAGACAGCTTCACCCGTATTTAGCAAAACAAAACCCGCAGCACGGATCACTCCGTTGCTGCGGGCAAATTGCGTTCTTCGCTTAACCCACTACGATATTTACAAGCTTGCCGGGAACGGCAATAATCTTGCGTACGGTCTTACCTTCAACGGCTGCACTCACGTTCGGGAGCGCAAGCGCGTGGGCCTGCATGTCTTCTTGGTTCATATCCTGCGGGATCAGGGCGCGTTGTACGATTTTGCCGTTTACCTGCACGACAATCTCAACCTCGGCATCCACCGTCCATGCTTCATCATAAGCTGGCCAAGCCACGTAACTGATGCCACCTCCATGACCCAACAGCTGCCACAGCTCTTCCGCAAGGTGAGGCGCCAGAGGGGACAGCATTTGAACAAAGTTCTCAGCCGCTTCTGTAGACAGCGTCTCCTGCTTATAGGCGTCGTTGATGAAGATCATGAGCTGACTGATCGCCGTATTGAAGCGCAGAGCCTCGAAGTCCTCGGTAACCTTCTTCAATGTCTTATGCCAAGTCCGTTTGAACTCGTCAGTACCGCCGTCAGCTGTAATCTTGCTGGTCAGGCTACCATCTTCGTTCACGAACAGGCGCCATACGCGGGACAAGAAGCGGTGGATACCTTCCACGCCTTTTTCGTTCCAAGGCTTGGTGGCTTCCAGTGGTCCCATGAACATTTCATAGACACGCAGCGTATCTGCACCATAAGCTTCCACAATCTCATCCGGGTTGATAACATTGCCGCGTGACTTACTCATCTTCTCATTGTTGTTACCCAAGATCATACCTTGGTTCACCAGCTTGTGGAACGGCTCCTTGGTGTGTACTACGCCCAGATCGTACAGCACTTTATGCCAGAAACGGGCATACAGCAAGTGAAGTACCGCATGCTCAGCTCCGCCGATATACAGGTCCACCGGCAGCCATTCTTTCTGCTTCTCTGGCGAGCACAGCGCCTCATCATTGTGCGGATCAATATAACGCAGATAGTACCAGCAGCTGCCCGCCCATTGCGGCATGGTGTTGGTCTCGCGGCGCGCCTTCATGCCAGTCTCCGGATCTACAGTCTCTACCCATTCCGTCACGTTCGCCAGTGGAGATTCGCCTGTACCCGACGGCTTGATAACATCAACATCCGGCAGCATCAGCGGCAGCTGATCTTCCGGTACAGTCTTCATCGTTCCATCTTCCAAATGCAGAATTGGAATCGGCTCACCCCAATACCGCTGACGGCTGAACAGCCAGTCGCGCAGACGATATGTGACTTTGCCTTGACCTTTTCCGTTCTCTTCCAGCCAGGAAATCATCTTGGCAATAGCTTCTGCATTATTCAGGCCATCCAGGAACTCGGAATTAACGTGCGGGCCGTCTCCTGCGTAAGCTTCTTCTTCAATGTTGCCACCTTGCACGACTTCTACGATGTTCAGACCGAATTGCTTCGCAAATTCCCAGTCGCGTGTATCATGACCCGGCACGGCCATAATAGCTCCTGTTCCATAACCGGCCAGTACATAGTCGGCGATCCAGATTGGCACTTGCGCACCATTAACCGGGTTAACTGCATAAGCTCCGGTAAATACGCCTGTCTTCTCTTTTGCCAGATCGGTACGTTCCAGGTCACTCTTGCGTGAAGCCTTCTCACGGTATTCCGAAATCGCTGCACGCTGTGCGTCAGTGGTAATTACGTCCACCAGTTCATGTTCTGGCGCCAATACGCAGTAGCTGGCTCCGAACAAAGTATCCGGGCGGGTCGTAAATACTTGCAGGCTGGACTCATGGCCCTCAATAGCGAAGGTCACTTCCGCACCGGTTGATTTACCGATCCAGTTACGCTGCATATCCTTGATACTCTCGGACCAGTCCAGCTCTTCCAGATCCTCAAGCAAGCGCTCCGCATAATCGGTGATCTTCAGAATCCACTGACGCATTGGCTTGCGCACCACGGGATGACCGCCGCGCTCACTTTTGCCATCGATGACTTCTTCGTTCGCCAGCACTGTTCCCAGCGCCTCACACCAGTTCACCGGCACTTCAGCTACATAAGCCAGGCCACGATTGTAGAGCTGAATGAAAATCCACTGTGTCCATTTGTAATATTCCGGATCTGTCGTACTAATCTCGCGATCCCAGTCATACGAGAAGCCCAGGGACTTGATCTGACGGCGGAAGTTGTCGATGTTCTTGAACGTGAATTCCCGCGGATCCTGTCCGGTATCCAGCGCGTACTGTTCTGCTGGCAGGCCGAAGGCATCCCAGCCCATCGGGTGCAGTACATTGTAACCGCGCATACGCTTGTAGCGGGAGACGATATCTGTTGCCGTGTAGCCTTCCGGATGGCCTACATGCAGCCCTGCACCTGAAGGATACGGGAACATATCCAGCGCGTAAAATTTCGATTTGCCTGGTTCTTCACCAGTCTTGAAAGTCTTGTGTTCATCCCAGTATTTCTGCCATTTCGGCTCAATGCTTTGGGCGTGATAGCCAGTAGTGGCTGTGTTTGGTTTATTATCGCTCATCTTATGCCCTCCTTGGAGTGTTGCTAATCAGAAGAAACGGCTGGCCGTCCCCTTGGAAGAGGAAGACATGCGTTTCTCGCAAAAAATATAAGCCTTATGTACTGCGCGGAGCATATACACTCTTATATTCAAGTAGAAACGGCTTATCCGTCCTCTAAGGGATGGCGTCCGTTTCAGCGAGAAATATAAAGATGGTTTATAAGCGTAAAACTTATAAACCCTTATATTTTCAAAAAAACCTCCCATCCCTAGCGTATAATCGCTAGGGACGAGAGGTCTGAATTCCCGTGGTACCACCCTAGTTAGCGGCTGGATATGCTTTACCGGCCACTCACTTTGCACCCTTTAGCGGGGGTGAGGCGACGATGGTTCACACACATTGTGATGTTCTCCCAAGGGATTACATCTCTTCTGCGGCTTGCATCGTTACTCCGAGGTGAGTTCATTCCTGTCCGTCAACCGGCTCGCACCCTTGTGCCGGCTCTCTGCAATAACGGTCTATCCGGAACTAATGCTCCTCATCATTGAACAGCTATTCACGATGTAAATCGTAATATTCCACAACATTATATACAATAGCTCCACCTGTAGTCAATCATTAACGACATCTACACCGGCTTTCTTCTAATATAATATGCCACAAAATGCTGAATGACGACCTTTGCCGCCGCGAAAAACGGCACCGCCAGAATTAATCCCAGCATCCCGGCAACCTCGCCCCCGACCAGTAAGGCAAAAATAATCAGCAGTGGATGCAAATGAAGCGTCCGCCCTACGACCTGAGGAGAAATAATGTTGCTCTCCACAATCTGGCATAGAGTATTCACCAGTGCAACCAGCAGCACCAGCTTCAGCGAGACGGTTGAAGCCATCACAACGGCCGGTGCTGCGCCGAGAAAAGGCCCCATATAAGGCACGATATTAAACACCGCAACGACACTGGCGAACAGCAGCGCATAGGGCATCCCGATGATTGCATAGCCAATATACGCAAACACTCCAATAATTAAACAGACCAAAAATTGACCCCGAATATAGTTCCCTAGCGCCTCATCGATATCTTTGAACAGAGTGACAATCGATTTCCGGCGCGACCTTGGCAGACACGACACAATCGTCCGTTCAAACACTTCAAAGTCCTTGAGGATATAGAAAACAAGAAACGGTACGATAAAGGCATTAAACAGCACGTTGATAGTAGAGCCTATGTTATCAAGAAAGTTAGAGATCCCTTCTGCCAAACGATTTTCCAGCTGAAAAAACCAGTTGTTCATCCCCATTCCCACTCCTGGCGGAATCAGCTTGGAGTTCATGCCGCTCATTAAGCTCTGGGCACGGAGTGTCATTTCCGGCAGATGCTCATTTAATTCTTCCAACTGCTCGATGAACATCGGGATGAGATTGATCGCAATGACGGCAATGGCTGTCAGAAATACGGCATATATAAGCAGAACAGCGACACTTCGCGGCATTTTGCGTCCGGCCAGCATGCTGACTACGGGATTAAGCACATAAGATATAATCATGGCTGCCAGAAAAGGCGCCAGAATGGCTTTTAAAAACACCCAAATGCCCATCAGCATCGGACGAAGCAGCCAAACAAAATACAAAATGATCAGAGAGAGCAGCACCCCGATCATCCAGCGAAACCATTTACTTTGGGACCATTGCTCCATGAGTGTGACCTCCTGCGGTATAACTGGACTGGCTACGTACATAAGTATATGTTCTACCGCAGTAAAATAATCGCATCTACTTCGACGGAACCAAAATAAGGCTCTCGCTCCCGGCCAAAAGGAGTGCCCAAAACCAAAAAACGCCAATAACCCTGCAGCTTTGGTTCGCTGAAAGGAAATTGACGTTATATGACCTATGTACCGCTGTTCAGACCAACCCTAATGACAACTCAGGAAGAGGCGTGAATCTGCGGGAAATCCTGGGCGATTTCTTCTCCGGGAAAGAGGTCGTCGAGCGAGCTGAGCGTACCGTCTTCCTCCACCTGGTATACGGACATTTTCTCCCCGTTCACCGTTAATTCAATAAAGCAGCCCCAGCAATAAAATTGATGCGAGCCGATCTTTCCGATATCTTTAGAGCCACAGTTTGGACACTTCATAATATATATTCCACCTATCCGTTAACAATATTAATGGCTTTCTGTAGCCGTTCTTCGCTCATCGCGGGCACCATGACGGTATCCTCACCGATAGACATCTCTTCAGAACAAGGCAGCCATTTGCGGCCTTCGATCAAATCAGTCACAAGTCCGTCACTGATTTCCAGCGCTACTATTGTGTTTCCCATCTTTTGGTCAAAATAAACATCGGAGATCCGGCCCAGTATCGTTCCGGCTGCAGTAATGACCTGCAAATCCTTCAATTTACGTTTGCCCAGAAGAAAAGTATATGGTATGTGGTCAGCTTCTGCCTTTTCAATCGACTCTTTACTGCGAATCATGACAGCATCCTCGCCATAGGCGATCATTTCGTTCCATGCCACAACTTTCACATGATTGGTGAAAAAAGTTTTGCTTTCCAGTTCAATACCCGTAATATTCCAGTTTGAATCCACCAGAATATCGACAATTTTTCCGACTTCCTGACCTTCTTCAACCTCAAATACAGCGAGGCCAATCATATCCTGAAGTTTCATAGCTGTTCCTGGTCCCCCTGCTAGTGAAGTGTATTGGGATTTCCAAAGAGCCGAATGCCCAAATTCCATCACTCCATATCAGAACCGAAAAAGCGCCTAGTCTCTATTACGCAGCCGATTCAAAATGGTTGCAACTTTTTGGGCAACATACTCTATTTCTTCAGTAGTATTACCCAAACCCGTGCTAAAACGAATCGCTGTGTCCAAAAGATTCCCGGAGAGCTTCATCGCTTGCAGCACATGGGAAATCTCGAGTGATCCTGAGGTGCAGGCCGAGCCGCTGGCTGCGGCAATCCCCTCCATATCCAGGTTCATCAGCATGACATCGGTGCGTACCCCCGGAAAGCTCACATTCAAGATCGATGGTAAAAAATGCTCGGAATTCCCGTTTACTACGAACCCATCGCTCCCAACCAGGCGCTCCAGCTCATCCTGCAGTAGCTTCCGCAGTTCCAGCGCTGCCGCACTGCGCTGCTCCTGCCCCTGAATCGCCAGCTCTACCGCCTTGGCGAACCCGGCGACGCCTGCCAGATTCTCTGTGCCCGCACGCCGGCCACGTTCTTGCAGACCGCCGTGCAGTCTTGGATGCACCGGCGCACCGCGCCGTACATAAAGGCCGCCGATGCCCTGCGGCCCGTTTATTTTGTGAGCGGTAAAGCTCATGTAGTCCACAGGAAGCTCATGCAGCCTGATCGGCAGCGCCCCTAGTGCCTGAACCGCATCAACGTGGAACAGGATACCCCGCTCCGCAGCCAGACGGCCGATCTCTGCAATCGGCTGAACAGTGCCCACCTCATTGTTGGCATACATCACACTGATCAGCACAGTGTCTTCACGCAAAGCGGCCTCTACATCAGCTACAGATACAAGGCCTGTCTCATCAACGGGCAGATAAGTAACCGTGTAACCTTGATGCTCCAGTTCCTCGCAGGTATGCAGCACAGCATGATGCTCGATCATCGTGGTAATGATGTGGCGTCCTTTGTTCGTAGAGGCAGCCGCAGCACCGAACAGAGCCAGATTATCGCTCTCTGTCCCTCCGCCAGTGAACACCCACTCGTCGGAGGAACAGCCCAAAAAGGCCGCGATAGAATCACGCGCCCCGTTCAAAATTCTTTTGGCTGAACGCCCGAATTGATGTACACTCGACGCATTGCCATAGCTTTCTGTCATTATATTCAGCATGACCTTCGCTACCTCAGGATGTATCGGGGTTGAAGCAGCATGGTCTAAATAGATGGATTTCATAGCTAAAGTTCTCCACTTCTATAGATATGGGAATTGGTAATTTGATTATAACGCCAAAGGCGGCAATTTTCCAAAAAAAGTTATTGCATGGATTAATGTTAAGGCATAGATTCAACTTAGAGTTTTATCATTCAGTCTAATATGTCGGCCAGATGATCCTCGGAGATCACGGTGATGCCATGTTTACGCAGCAGTGCAGAAGTGACGCCATCCCCGGTAATCTTTTCACCTGAAAACTCGCCGTTATAGATCATTGCGCTACCGCAAGACGGACTATTCTCCTTCAGTACAACCACGGTGGCCCCCATCTCCCGGGCCTTGTCCAGTGTAATGTGCGCACCACGAAGGTACAGCTCAGTCACATCGACTCCGGACCTGTCCATCACCCGGGCCTTTCCTTCCAGCACATCATAGCCGTCTCCGCCAACGATTTCAGCCGGTTCCCGTGGGGTAGAAAATCCGCCCAAAAGTTCAGGGCAGACCGCCACGGCCTTATCCTCGTCCAGAAGTTTCTGAATGCTTTCATGCAAGCAATCCGTGCCGTTATATCTTACTTTCATTCCTGCCAGACATGAACTTACCAGAATCACCCGGAACACCTCTACTTCACAAATTATAATGCCCTGGAGGCACAAGAAAAAACGGATGCACCATCCCCATCAGGGACGGTGCCCGTTTTGTTTGCGTAACATTATACTGTCAAGTATACCAGAAAATCGCCTTATTCGCGCTGTTTTTCTGCTGCCCGATCCCGAATCTGTCTGGCAAATAGGCCAAGAACTGGCGTCAGCAGTACAGCTGAAGCAACGATGGAGGCACGGACAGACAACCGGTTACCAATCCAGCCTACCAGCGGTCCTCCCGCCGACTGACCGAGCGCATCGGATTGACTCATCATCGAAATCACCGTTGCCCGTGACTTACTCTCGATGTGCTGATTGAGCCATGTGTTGTAAATCGGTCCGTTCAGGGTCATGACCGTATCGTGCAGCAGCACAGCGGCAAGCGCCCACCCGAAGCCGGGAGCAAATGCCATGAGCAGGATTGCCCCGATCCGCAAAGCAGTCAGCACTATCAGACTGAAGAGTATTAGCGGCCGGCTGTTGATATCCAGCTTTTTCTCCGCGAGCCAGACAACCGGCAGACTGACCAGTGTCGACAGCAAAGCGATCAATCCGACCCACACTGCAACCGAGGCCGTTATCCCTTCGGGAAATCCGATGTCTGTAATCAGATGTGCCTGCCATAACCGGTCATACCCTTCCGAGGCTGCACCACTAAACACGGTAACGAGCAGCAGCATCAGCAGAACCGGATGACGGCGAATCATGCCTGCTCCGGACAGCCAAGCATCCTTCATACTTTTCAAATGTGCAAATGGTGTTCCCTCACTCTTCTCCGGTCTGACAAACTTCGTCTCCCTCATATACCGAATCAGAAAGAATCCCAGCACAAGATACATCAAGCCAGCTGCCACATAAGGCAGATTAGACTGAATTGTAGAAAGACCTACGCTAATGCCGATGCCAGCCAGTGTTCCGAACAGGCTCAGTCGCTTGGCAGTCAGAAAAACACGCCCGGCCTCCTGCTCGCCAACCTCATCTACAATCCAGGCAATATCAGCACCGCTCGTGAACGTGTAACCAATGCCAAAGAAAACCTGTGACACTAAAAGCCACGCAAAAGCCGAAAGCAACGGAACACTGCTCTCCAGCGCCTGTACACTACCTTCAACAACAAAGCCTACACCCAAGATAAACATTCCGATGATTACCGACCATTTTCGGCTGTACACATCCGCGATTACACCGGTAATCCCTTCAAAAATCAATACTGTCAGCTCCAGCACCGCACCCACCATCAGCAGCTGCAGCGGACTCAGACCGAGAGTAATAACCTGATACACCGCATAGGTGGTAAACATTGTGGCACTGGCAAGGGATGTCCAAAATCCCATAAAGGAATACACATGTCTTGCATTAAGCTGTCTTTTCATTAAACCGGGTCCGCCTCTCTATTCACGGCAGAATCTCCGTACACGTTCATCCCGGCTTCATGAATTCCAGTCTAAGCCGTGCGAAAGTTCTACCGGTCTGTACTTTCTTTCCATACTGTGAGTAAACAAGCAGCCAAGTTTCTCTGTCGCATATAAGCACACCTCCGAAATTAGTTGAGATTAATTATATTCATTGGATACCAGTTAGGCAGGGGAAAGAATGAGTATAGTTGAAAAGTACCCGGCGGGGTCCGATAGTAGAAACATAGGAAATGGGAGTTACGGAGGCGAGTCAATTGCAACCACATATAGCAGATTATTTAAAAAGAATTCGAATCACTACTAAGAAGTCACGAAGTGTAATTAACGGCATTTTCGTACCTTAATTCCTCTGCAGCTAAGGGTTAATGAAGATTAAGTGCAATATTGTACCTTAAATCTTCCAGAATGCCCCGTTCAGTGTGCTTTTACCAAAAATAAGATACAATAATGCCTCTATTTCCCTCATTTGCCTATATTCAAGAAAAATAAGGTACAAAAATGTTGTTAGTTGGGGACGCTCCCCTCTTTTTCACTGTAAAGACGACTGGTAAAGGGAATATACTGCTCCTGGTGGTTGAAATCTGTCGACAGTCTATGTTCCGGTGCTAGCTTTCCTAATGGAAGAGTTTAAAGTTTAGATTTCCGATACTCTCCAGGTGTTATTCCATGATGCTTCTTAAAGGATTGAATGTAATGATTGACATGATTGAATCCAACCCGAGTGGCAATTTCAGTAATAGTGAATCTCGACGCATCTAGCAGTTCCACACTTCGTTTAATCCGATATCCTATAAGGTAGTTATACGGAGTTGTATGAACAATTTTATGGAAACACCTGCCACATTCTGCGATACTAACCCTAGCCGATTTGGCTATATCTGCTAAAGAGATATCTTCCGAGTAATTTTGATGGATAAAGCTGAGTATGGATTGCACACGCTCCAGCTGTTGCATCTTGGATTTATTATTTGTCTCGTTTTTTTGTAAGGGAACATGACTTATCAATTTCATCCACATACAGTTTATCTTGCAAGCCACTTCATACTCCCATCCAAAATATCTTGGTTCATCGTACATTTTTTTCAGGTCCCATAACATTTGAATTAAATAGGCTTGCCAATCTACGTCTTTATTGAGAATCTTCGCTGGAAATGCTGAGCTATTGGTATAGGGTTGGACATATTGCAGCTCCATTCGGCTTCCTGAAAAAAAACATAATAGTTTTTCTGGAAAATTGAAACTTACATATTGCCCATCAGCGGACATCTCTGTTGTTACATGCAACAAGCCTTTGTTTATAAAAATTGCTTCTCCCGAATTCAGCCTATAATTATCACCGTTAATTTGCATGCTTATCCAACCGGAAGTAACTAAAGTTAGTTGAATTTCATCATGCCAGTGTAAGCCATTAAAACCTCTTCCGCGAGGTATACACGACAATCGAGTGACCGTATACATTTCAATTGGGAAAAGCGTGTCTGGATAATCATTCTTTTCCTCCAAATTCTTATTCATATATCCTCCACTTCAAGAATGACGATATTCTTATATAAAATGATAATATAATTGCAGATTGCTCAAATAAATGATGATATCATCATATCTAATTTCAAATTACATTTAAAGTTAGGAGAGCAAAAATGCACATTACATTCCGAGAGTATAAGAAAGAAGATATAACGCTCCTTAAAAATATTTGGAACGACATATTAATTGACGGTGTCGCATTTCCTGGAGAGGATCACTACGAGGAGAAAGAATTCGAAAATATGCTGGAGGAACAATCTGCTGTCACATGCATCTTGGTAGATGATGAAGTGGCTGGTTACTATATTTTGCACCCTAATAATATTGGCAGATGCAGCCATGTAGCAAACGCGAGTTATGCGATCTCCAAATTGTACCGCGGCCGTAAATTAGCAGACCCGCTGGTCAAAAAATCGATCGAACAAGCTAGAAAATTGGGTTTTAGAGGAATGCAATTTAATGCAGTAGTTTCAGGCAATTCAGCAGCTATTCACACCTATCAGAAAGCCGGATTCAAGACCGTAGGAACCATTCCGGAAGGGTTTCGCTTGAAAAGCGGAGTGTACTCAGATATGCATATCATGTATCTCCACTTTAGTTAATATTCACAGAGCTTATCATGTAAATAGAATAAAAGCCCGCCGACCAATTAAGGTTGACGGGCTTTTATTGCTGGTTATCTGCTCCACAGTAACAGGGGATAGCAGAGTTATGCGTGAAGTACTTTGAAATTAATTAATTTACTTTTTTTCTAAATATAGAACATGTAGTTATCTGCATGATTCTCTTCTTTAAAATTGATCAGATCCGACAATGTGGTGGAATCCAGCACATCAGCAATGCTGTCGCGGATACGAAGCCACAGGTCGCGCTTAGCCGGGTCATCTTCTTCCGTAAAATCGACAGGGGAAATAGGACCTTCCAATACGCGGATGATATCTCCCGCCGTGATGGAAGCGACTTCGCGGGACAGAATGTAACCGCCGTAAGCTCCGCGAATACTTTTTACAAGACCTGCGTTCCGCAGGGGAGCGATCAGTTGCTCCAGATAATGTTCAGACAATCCGTTTTTCTCAGCAATGCTCTTAAGTGATGTTGGGCCCTCGCCGAACTTCATGGCAAGCTCCATCATAATTGTTAATCCGTAACGTCCTTTTGTCGATATTTTCAAAGGGGCACCTCTTTCGGTTTAGTTGCTGTTTATAGTATAATCATTAGTCGGGTAATACAAAACTTACATTTCAACGTATTCCGATGTTTCCTATGAGTTTATGTTAACATATCTGCGCCCACATTTGGAGAACAAAACGTAACTTTTTGCAAGAATGTTCTCTCCCAGTGGACAAATTGTCATGACTTTGGGCTTTTTTGGCTGAATTTAGCCTAAAGTGGACAGTCTGTGGTAGACAGGTATGTTATAATACAATTTGAGCCGGGTGTTTCATAAATACTTTGGCCGTTCGCTTCATATTTTGCACAGAAATGGTGATTACGATGACAAAAGCAAAGCAAGACACACGTGTCGTCGTCGGCATGTCCGGAGGAGTCGATTCCTCCGTCACGGCGCTTCTGCTCAAGCAGCAGGGCTATGACGTCATCGGCATCTTCATGAAGAACTGGGACGATACCGACGAATTCGGCGTTTGCACGGCAGAAACGGATGCAGAGGATGTTCGCCGCGTCTGCGAGCAGATTGATATCCCTTACTATACCGTAAACTTCGAGAAGGAATACTTTGATAAAGTCTTTTCCTATTTTCTCGATGAATATAAGGCTGGACGCACCCCAAATCCCGATGTCATGTGCAACCGTGAGATCAAATTCGGGGAATTCCTGAACAAGGCACTGCAGCTCGGCGCAGATTATGTAGCTACAGGTCACTATGCCCGCGTGGTTGAGGAAGATGGCGTGTATAAGCTGCTGCGCGGTGTCGATAACAACAAAGATCAGACCTACTTCCTGAATGCATTGAATCAGTACCAGCTCTCCAAAGCTATGTTCCCAATCGGTCATCTGCCGAAGCCGGAAGTACGGAGAATTGCCGAAGAAGCGGGTCTATATACCGCGAAGAAAAAAGACAGCACCGGCGTCTGCTTCATTGGAGAGCGTAACTTCCGTGAATTCCTGAGCCAGTACCTGCCGGCACAATCAGGCGACATGGTCGACATCGCTACCGGCGAAGTCAAAGGCCGTCACGAAGGGCTGATGTACTACACACTGGGACAACGTCAAGGGCTGGGTATCGGCGGATCGGGCAATGGTGAGCCATGGTTTGTGGCAGAGAAGGATTTGAACCGCAACATTCTATACGTAGTACAAGGCGACAAGCACCACAGCCTCTACTCCACCGGGCTCGTAGCCTCCGGGGTGAATTGGATCAACGGCACACAGCTCGGTGCAGAACCCGTGCGCTGTGTAGCGAAGTTCCGCTACCGTCAGCCAGACCAAGGCGTAACATTGACTGCCCGTGAGGACGGAACGGTGCATGTAGCATTTGACGTACCGCAAAAGGCGATTACGCCTGGACAAGCCGTTGTTTTCTACCAAGGCGAAGAGTGCCTTGGCGGCGGAACGATTGAATATGCAGAGAAAGTTGTGCCTTTGGCGCAGAACGTTTAAGGATTGCGAGTTACAACATATTCCATAGATTTCAAATAGACTTGAAGGCTGCAAAAAAGGTGACTACGGACAAATCCGTTTGGTCACCTTTTTGCATACCAAAGTCCTTACTTAAAGAATTATTATACAAACTCCCCCATTTTCCCCTCCTTGCATTTGTTATATTTTTGTTCAGCTTAGCTACCAAGAAAATATTACTGTATCTTCCAATCCTGAAGCATGTAGAATAGTTATTAAGAACATAAATCGTTCAATTGCTATTACAAATCAGCTTTGCGCCGACCACTATGGACTAACAACTTACAAAGTTCTACGCAAGGGAATTAATTTGCCTTGGATTTGTTTTATTAAAAGCACTAGAGGAGTGAAGGCTGTAATATGAAGAGGATAGCTATTATATTAGACAAAAATCTAGAAATAGGCGCTGCATCAAATGTGGCTGCTTTATTAATGGGGCAAGCCTCTCTTGTTGAGCCAAGTCTATATTCCG
The DNA here is from genome assembly GCF_042883835.1 of Paenibacillus sp. NPDC058177. Classification (NCBI taxonomy): domain Bacteria; kingdom Bacillati; phylum Bacillota; class Bacilli; order Caryophanales; family Paenibacillaceae; genus Paenibacillus; species Paenibacillus sp. NPDC058177. Next base: position 547,283 of record NZ_JBHVVB010000002.1, read on the forward strand.
AGAGACCTGTTTTGGATAAAGACAATGTTCAACATGCAGGTATACAATATAGCACTGTAATTCTTAAGGCTGGAGAAAATCAACTTCATACATTGATCAAACTGTTACCGATAGATGCCGCTGAATTAAAATGCATAGTGTTCTCACAAATCGGACAATCTCTTAATAATGCCTTTGATCAGTATTCGCTAGAAATATCTTCAAAAGAAACTGAGGAAACAAAAATTGTTGGGGTTATTGTTTGGGGAGAAGAAGAGTTAGTCCGAGTGGCTACAAAAAAATATAGTGTATTAAAATAAGGATCAACTCTTTGATAATCCATATACAAATTCAGCAAAGTGTCTCCCTTTTCTATGAATCATATTTCTCAGGCGAGCATGATGTTATCACCATCTGGACTTTGCGACGCTCGATGTTAGAACCAAAGCTAGTGCCACAATAAAATAGAATAGAGTAGTAACGATTAAAATTTGCAATCGATCCCCCATTTGAATTGCCATCAAATAATTGAAAAGCTGATGAATTAATATTGGAATGACCAGACTTTGATTCAACTTATAAATCATAGCAGATTTCAAAGGACTGAATCTTTTTTGTAACTCATTCTGTACAAATCCTCTCCACCCTGGCTCTTCTCCAAGTGGTCCATAAATAAGATTATTACCAAATACAATAAACAGTGTAGTCCATGAAGCAACTAATTGTTGGTGTATCGATACATTCCATATAACTTGTCTTACATATAGACTTCCTGCAAAAATAAGAAATTGGAGCAGAAAAACACAAATTACCGTAGATATGCTGAGACTTTAACACAATCATCGCCAATCCGATTAGAAGAAAAAAACATAAAATATCCCGTAAGTCAAAGCAATATATTTTAATAAGATTCGCTTCAATTCGCTCCCTCACCTATGGATAGTGTCATAATAAAAAACCAAAAGAACAATTGTGCACATGTTCCGTTGGTTTTAAACTATAAACTATGGTGTTACCCCCAGGTCAACAGATCTAGAACGATATCACTGTTTTTCTTCAACTGGAATATATGATTTTAAAATTTCCGAGCTGTCACAATAGGCTGATAATAGCCTGAATCCGCAGGGAGATGCCACTCAATAGCTGTAAAACCAGTCGCACTTAATGCTTTGTTAATATCCTCTCGCAGCAATGCCCTGTACTCAGTTCTATTATGTTTTGTTATCCATTCACCGTTAATTTCCTGCACAATAAATTGGTTTGTCGTATACGTATTTCCGTCCCCTGCCCAATCCCATACCTGAAAAACGATACGTTTACCCTCATCGAAAACACGCGGCTGTGTGGTTGTCAGCCTCTCTTGTACCAATGCATCGTAGTCTCTTATGGTAACTACAAGCAAGCCATTCTGATTAAGCTTTGTATGGATATTTTCAAACGCTTTATTTAAATCGCCGTCTGTAAGAAGATGAGGAATAGCATTATCCGCCGACAGAACGATATCAAAAGATCCCGACACATCTTTATCCAACGAGCGAAAATCTGCTACGCCAAAGTTGATGTTAACCCCGCGCGATACTGCTTCTTCTTCGGCTCTTTTTACGGAAGCGGGACTTAGATCAGTCGCACTTACGTTATACCCATATTTCGCCAACCCAATTGCTTGTGTACCTATGCCGCACGAACAGTCCAAAAGTGAAATGTGATGCGGGGGAGAAATAGCCAACTTGGATTGGATGATTTTGTCGAGAACCTCACCTTGCTGCGAAATTGCTTGATTCCAATCAACAAATATAAGATGATAGTCTTCTGCAATCTCATCATAGAACTTTAGAACAGAATCATTCAATTCAAGTCCCCCTATCAAATTAGTTATATTATATTAATTGTATCTACCTGGAGGAATTACCATGTCGTCTTTTGTAAGAATTGCTGAACCTGATGATTTAACAAGTTTGACGGAATTAATGTATGAGTATGTCGACTTTTATCAAAATCCCCACCCGCCTATCGATAAAATTCATCAATTGATTAGAACCCTTTTTGACAAACAATTTGGCATTCAATTCGTTGCAGAAGAAGAGGGTAGACTCGTCGGTTTTGCTACTCTCTACTTTACTTTTAGTTCAATGAGAGCAGATAAAATTGCTGTAATGAACGACCTCTTCCTTAAGGAGCCTTATAGAGATTCAGAACTGGAGTCCCAACTCTATTTGGCATGTGAGAATTATTGTAAGGATTCGGGATATGCCAATATGACATGGATAACTTCTATTCATAATAAACGCGCCCAATCATTCTTCCATAAAATGAACGCCATCCAAGGTAAAGATTGGGTACATTTCTCCGTTAATTAAGCATCTACAGTCAATAGACGTTACGAAGGAGAAGTTAGCGACCACGAGTGAATGAAGAAGGTTGCGCCAATCCACGTATAGAGACTAGAAGCATTTCTTTTTCGTTACTCCCAGTCTCTTTATTGCTTCTCCTTCAACAACGCCAGCTTATTGGCTAGCATACGGGCAAGAAGTGCCTGGGCTTGCTCCAATTCAATTTTCCTGAAGTCCATTTCCAACATCTTCTCGCGTAACAATTCAATGGACCGGGAGATCTCAAGTTTACTCCCCTCTTTTTCCTCCATAACGGCTTTTATCTCCTTGAGCGTAAATCCCACAGCCTGCACACGTTTTATCAATTGAAGGTGTTCGACCGCTGCTTCGGTATAATCCCGATAGTTATTATCACCACGCACAACGTGGCGCATATTCAGCAAGCCTTCCTTCTCATAATAACGAATGGTCGGCGGCGTTAATCCGGTCTTTTGGGCCAGCACATGAATTTTCATCCTAACCTCCCCGATACACTTGACCTTAAAGTATACTTTATAGTTTATACTCTAGAGGCCGAAAGGAACCTTGTCAAACAAGTTCCTACAACGATTAATCAAAATGGGAGGCATGGGCATGAACAGTCAGAACAACCAATCGATGACTCGAGCCGTCGTCTTGGGCGGCGGCGGTGTGACCGGCATAGCGTGGGAGGTCGGGATCTTAACGGGATTGCTGGAGTCTGGAGTCGACCTGCATCAAGCTGAGACGATCATTGGAACGTCTGCTGGCTCCTTTGTCGGAACAGCCCTGGCTAGTGGGTACGACATACACAAACTGTTTGCGGACCAGTTGGAATCGAACCCGAACGAGATACCAGTCTCCGCATCCAAAGAATTGATGCAAGCGTGGTACAAGGTTTTCGTCACCGGAGGAAGCGATCCGCGAAAAGTCGGAGCAGAATTCGGTCTTATCGCCAAAAACAATTCCCCCTCCGTGTCGCCTGAACAGCGGCGCGCCTTAGTCGAAAGCCGCCTTGTGACCAAAGAATGGCCACAACAATTGCAGGTAACCGCCATCGATGCCGATACCGGGCATCTTCACACTTTCGATTATGAGTCTGGAATTCCTCTACCCGATGCCGTGTCGGCAAGCGGGGCCGTTCCAGGAATTTGGCCGCTCGTCTCCATCGGTGAGCGCAACTGGACTGACGGAGGCATGGTGTCCACAACCAATGCGCGGCTGGCGGAAGGCCACCAACGGATTATCATTCTCGCCCCGATGCCAAAAGGTTATGGTTCCATTCCGGGAGCCGTGGAAGAGGCGGAAGGCTTGCATACAAATGCAGACGTTTATCTCATAATCCCAGATGAACACAGTGTTGCGGCCATAGGCCTCAACCCCTACGATTCGACGCACTGCGGCATAACGGCAACCGCCGGTCGGCAACAGGGCCGCTCCATTGCCGAAGCAGTTCGGGCTATGTGGGAATGACAGAGAGAAGATAAGTACTTCTATCTGAGAGAGGATGGGCACTGTAATATTGAATTCATATTGCGCCCCTGGTAACAGCTTCGCAAGTACTACCCTTGGTCGAGAAAAAGGGGTCCCATCCAGATTGGATGGGACCCTGCTTCATTTTCTTACGGTTTGACGGTTCCGTTTATCCCCAATGTCATAGGACCGTAGCCGTTGTATTGTTGCATCAGAAGAATACTTAGAAGAACCTTCCCTGCTCCCCTATGTTTCATTAACTAGTTTTGTGTTCAGGGCTATTGCGCCTTCTTCTTTCTCGGCCTGCCCTGTACGTTTAATGAAGAAAGAAAGCAACAAGCCGGCAATTCCGATTCCAATAATGACAAGGTACGCATCATTAATCCCCTGAATAGTCGCCTCCATTAGCATATGCTCCTTCGAACCTGAGCCGCCTGTTGCCATCATATCTTGCAAATGAGTCTTGGTTCTGCTCGTCATAACCGTAACAAGTAAAGAAGTACCTATCGCACCAGCCACCTGCTTAATGGTATTGGAGATAGCTGTTCCGTGCTCATTCAGTTTTGCAGGCAGTTGGTTCAGGCCCGCTGTTGTAATTGGCATCAGAAACATAGCCATCCCGAAGCGCCGTCCTGTGGACATTAAAAGTAAATACGTATAACTGGTGGAATCGGTCAGATTAATGAATCCGATTGTTGTTCCGATCGTAATAACCATACCGATAATGGACAGCCACTTCGCTCCAAACCGATCGAACAGTTTGCCTGTTATCGGCATCATAATTCCCATGAGAAGCGCGCCAGGAAGCATCAGCAGCCCAGATTCCAGGGCTGTATATCCACGTGCAGACTGCAAATACAGCGGAAGCAGCATCATATCCGCATACATAACCATCGTAACCGCAATATTAATAACGGTTGTCAAGGAGAACATGCCGTATTTGAACGCTCTGAGATCGAGAAGCGGGCTCTTGGAGACCAGCTGTCTCCAGGTAAACAAAATCAAGGAGATTACACCTACAACAATAGATAGGACCACTTCCGTGCTTGACCAGCCCTTGCTTCCAGCACTGCTGAAGCCATAAAGAACGGTACCGAAGCCGATAGTTGAGAGAATGATACTCCAAACGTCAAGCTTCGGATATTTTCGTTCAGCCACATTTTTCAGATAAATAAAGGCGATCGCAATAACGATTACAGCAAGCGGAATCATTCCATAGAACATCGTACGCCAGGAATAATGCTCCATGATATAACCGGCGAGTGTAGGACCGATAGCAGGAGCAAAAATAATAGCGAAACCGACCATCCCCATCGCGGCTCCCCGTTTGTCAGGAGGAAATACAGTCAGAATGACAGTCATTAGCAACGGCATGATAATTCCAGCGCCAGCAGCTTGAATCAGACGGCCAACCAGCAAAATATCGAAGTTAGGTGCTACCGCCGAAACAATAGTTCCACCGAGGAAAATAACCATCGCAGTCTGAAACAGCTCACGGGTCGTAAACCGTTGCATGAGATATGCGGTGATAGGAATAAGAACCCCGTTAACCAACATGTATCCGGTTGTCAGCCATTGGGCCGTAGATGCCCCAATATTAAAGTCGATCATCAGCTCCGGTGTCGCGACGCTCATAATCGTCTGGTTCAAAACAGCGATGAACGCCCCCAGAATCATGACAAACAATAGCGGACCTTTCTTAATGGAGCTGCTGGCTAAAGATAAATTATTGCTCAGTTTTCTCATTCCCTTCAAATTCAGTGCGAAACTAATAGACACTGTGTAGTATAATAAACTCAACGTAAAGAATTATAGCCACCCCTCTTACAATTCACAAGCAACACTTTTCAAAAAAATGTATGTTAGTTTACAGCTGAACAGGATCTGTCGTTTATTCAGAATATTATTTACAAATCGTATATTTTTGTCGTACAAATTATTTACAGGGAAAGGAAATGAAAGCGCATGTCAACAAAATCACCGCGTACGGACCCGCGTGTACTACGCACGCGCCAATTGATTCGAAATGCATTTATCGATTTGCTGCAGGAGATTGATCTTGAGAAAATAACCGTGAATCGTATTGCGGAACGCGCCACCATCAATCGTGTTACCTTCTATCTTCATTACCGGGATATTCCGGATATGATGGAGAAGATGGCAGATGACATGATTAATGCAATTGTTGCTATCTTTGAAGATGTTCAGCGTCAATCTCGTGTTGACTTTGAGAGGTTCGTATTGGTCAGTGTGCTTGAACATATCGCGGAGAATTCAAACTTTTACAAGGTGCTGCTCGCTTCAAAACGCATACCGATCTTCTCCGATCGCCTAATGCAGCTGATGGTTGATGTCATCTCCAGCAGAGCAGAGAATCGAGACGCTTCCTTATCCGGTTCGGTTGTGAGCGTTCCTAAAGATATTGCAATCTGGTATGGCTCTTCCGCATTCATCGGTACAATTGTCTTCTGGCTTCGCAATGATATGCCCTACACACCGAATTTTCTCGCCAATCAGCTCTCTCTGTTGTTCCGTTTACATCAAAATACGACCAGTTCATAGAAGCGTCATCATATTCAAAAAAATAAGACGCAAGAGCACTCGGGCTCTTGTGTCTTATTTACAAGCAAATAGGAAGTTCAGATTTATTAGCGCAACCCTTTGGGCTCGCAGTTTCCGACATCCGAAGCGATAGATGAGCCACAACTCCCCTAAAGCTCAATGAGTGATTCCCATAAGCATTAGTGTTAAAAAGAAGCCCCGTCCGTTAGAAAACATCCTGTTGCAGGTTAAGAAAAGCTCGATTCAGGTCTACCGCTCCCGCCGCAACGCCTGATTGTGACGAATCTTCGCTTCATTGCCCTGCTCAGTAGCTTGATAGAACACCCTGCGGGCAATCGCCTTGGGCAGGTAATCTTGCTTCACATAGTGGCCTGGGAAATCATGCGGGTACTGGTACCCGGCGTGTCCCAGTGCGGACGCGCCTTTGTAATGCGTGTCCCGCAGGTGCAGAGGTACCTCTGCCGATTTCAGTTCCTCAATGCTGGACATTGCCTTGGAGATGGCCGTGTATACGGCATTGGATTTTGGACTCTCTACCGCGAACAAAATCGCCTGAGCAATGTTCAGCTTCGCTTCCGGCCATCCGTTGTTGCGATAAGCCTCCAGGGCGCTGACAGCCTGCACCATGGCCTGCGGATTGGCGAGCCCGATGTCCTCGCTGCTGGCTGCGATCAGACGCCGGATGAAGGTCATCGGGTCCATGCCGAGCTTCTCGACGGCATAGAGGAACCAGAACAGCGCGGCGTCACTGGAGCCGCGAATGCTCTTGTGAAAAGCCGACAGCACATCATACTGCGTCGATTCATCCGCCTTGACGATCGGGCGGCGGATCGACTCCTCTGCGACCTCCAGCGTGATGTGCACGCTGCCGTCGCTCTCAGGCGCTGTCGTGAGCGCAGCTAACTCCAGCGCATTCAGTGCCCGCCGGATGTCGCCGTTCGCCATCGTGGCGATATGCTGCAGGGCCTCCTCGTCCACTCGGAGGTCCATGAACCCCAGGCCCCGTTCCTTATCGTCCAGTGCCCGCTTCATCGCCGTGAGACTGTGCTCCCGCGTCAGCGGCTCCAACTGGAACAGCGTGGACCGGCTCATAAGCGCCCCGTTCACATAATGGAACGGGTTCTCTGTCGTCGCCCCGATGAAAATAATCGTGCCCTTCTCCACCGCGGGCAGCAGGGCATCCTGGCGCGAGCTGTTGAAGCGATGCACCTCGTCCAGGAAAAGAATCGTCTTCGTCCCGTACAGGGACTTGTTGCTCTGCGCTCGCTCAATCACTTCCCGTACATCCTTGACGGAAGCCTCAACGGCATTCAACCGCACGAACTCGCCCTGCGTGTGGTGGGAAATAATATGGGCTAGCGTCGTCTTGCCGCATCCCGGTGGCCCATAGAGCAGAATCGATGAGACCTGATCAGCCTCAATCGCCCGGCGCAGCAATTTACCCCGGCCTATGATATGCTCCTGCCCGATATATTCATCCAGATTCTCCGGGCGCATGCGGTCAGCCAGCAGCCGTCCGTCCCCTCTACTCTCTTCAAAAGAAAATAAATCCATAATCTCCACTTCCTTGCGATATTCTATATAGGTTGAACCTGAAAGGTCTGGAACTTTGGGATCACAATTTTAGAAAAAAATCAGCATATTCTGCGTTCATCATCATCTGAAGCGCAGGCCACGAAAGTTTGCTTCTTTCAGTTCATATCTTTTTTGCTCCCCTATCATACCATATCAGAGAAATACATAATAAAGAGCATGACCTCGTCATCGGGACGGGAGCCATGCTCTTTGTTCAAAGTGCGGCCTAGCGGTTTAGCGCCAGCCGCATTTTTGATATAATTTTACGGATACTTTCTTCCGATAGATGATATCTTTTCTGAAGCTCCGATACAGAGCATCCACTGCGGTGAGAACAAAAAATCTCTTCGTTACGGTTCGCAATCTCCTGCCTTGAACCACTGTTCTCGCCCCATCTGACACGTTGTTCCGATTTCTTGGGGATGTAGAGCAATTCTCCCTGGATGTATCCCTGAAGCTCCTCTAAAAGCCTAGGGGGAAGAACATCCCTCCCATTTACATAACTCACGTTTCGTATCCTCCTTCAACAGATGTGTTCCTTGAGTTCCCGCCAACTTCTTGTTAAAGATAATCATGTCACGCTCTCCTTTCTTTTTCTCAAATTTGGTAAATACCGTAATTTCATTATATTAAACCAGCCGTTAGGCGTCTATATTCAGATACAACAATCTTGTAATCGTTTTTATGTTAGTGTTTACAAACTTGGAGCCGGTGTCTTTAAAATACATTATGTTTATTATTCGTTATGTTTTTTTAAATAAGGAGGCCTTGCGGCCTCCCCTTGTATTGCGGTTTCCGTCGTTAGACGGAAACCACCTCGTATACTGAAATCATCGTAATCAGCCTCCTTCCAGAAGTAATCTTGCCCGGCCGGACACTTATTATTAAGCCATAGCCCCAGTGGAGTTACAAGTGCAAGAACAGTTTAAAACATTCTCCACCAAAGATACAGCCCCATATGGCCCGTTCATTCTACAGCGATGAGCTGGCCTGAATCTACATATTCGGTTACCTCATTCTGCATATTCGACCAGTCGATATATAACCTTCCGGTTCGCCTAACCCTACAGTATCGAGGTCCCCTATGAGATCATTCCACTCCCTGTTTCAGTGCGTTCAACAATTCCAAAGCTTCTTCATATTCCGGCTCCAGTTCCAGCGCTCTGGTCGTATAATCCAAGGTAGCCGCCTCATCCCCAAGCTCGTAGTTACAGATGGCAAGACTATACAAGACAGGCACGACAGGCTCATCCGGGTTGGCTAGCACAGAGCGTTCCAGGAACTCCCGCGCCTGCGCAAATTGATCCATCTCGAACAGCAGCAGCCCGCAATCCAAGGCTAGATCATAGCTGGCTTCCATCGCATAATGATTGGCCCACATGATCTGAATCCCTCTTTGCAAGTCGAGCAGCTCCTCGTCACCGCAATCCTGGAGCAGGGTAGAGATATGCTCAGCACTGTGGATGAACAACTCGGCATCATAGCCGCCAAGCCGCCAAAAGGCCAAGAGCTGACGAAGCTCCATTTCACCCAAATGCTGATCTACGGATCCCTTCAGACAATAAAAATCATCCGGTCCGAAGCGGTCGATGAAACGTCGATAGGCTAGACGGGTCTGTACATAACTAGCCGGGTCCTGAAGCATGAGAATACAGCCGGCATTGATGTCTTTATAGTGGTGTTGTGTGAACAGCGACACGGCTCCTTTTTGCTCAAAAGCATGCTGGATCGCATGATAGTTCGCCGTCAGAGAGAAACATCCGTGGTGAATCAGTTCAGGGGGTGGTGCGAACTCCCAGTTCTCCAGCCGGTGATCGCCTTTATCTGCCGTGATCAGTAGAAAACCAGCCTGGGACAAGGCATTCAAACGCTCCATACACATAAGTCCTGCCGCAGGGAACAGAATATGCGAGTCCTCCAGCTTGTCCTGATATATTTGTATAACCCCTTGATAAGGGTGCGTATCCTCTTCATAGCTGGCTGCACGGCGGTATTGGAACTCGGGAACCACTTTTTTGAGCAGCTCAGATTGGCTAAGCCCTTCCACTTGCTCTGGAAATTTCAGTGCCACCTCGCACTCGAAAATTTTCCCTTCATCCACGTAAAGCAATTCTTGCGGGATACTGCAAAAAAAGTAATTGGCGATCACCAGCAAGGGCTGCTCCAAATCCCCTGGACGGATGACCACTTTACTCTGAGTCAGATGCAGCTCCGTATCATTGACAGCATCAAAACGGGCAAAATCCAGCAGCCCCTCATCTACCAACGACAGCAGGCCAGGATGCCGCTGCCAGGAGGCGACGTTTTTGGCAGCCAAATCACTCATAACATAACGAACGGGAGGCAAGGTAAGCCCTGCGTAATTCCTAATTTCGCGTAATTGACGAACGATATGGAAGGCCAGCCGGCCGGCGCCCGCTCCAAGCTCCAGAATGGTAACCGGCTCCGATACATGCCCTTGTGCGGCCCGATCCTGAAGAAATCCGAAAATCATCTCTGCGTAAGCTTCCGCAATCATAGGATTGCTCGTAATATACTGTGGTACTTCATCGTCTTCCCAAGCTTTCATACCCTTTTCTTCAAAATAAGCACGCTGCAGCTCCCAGATCGGGGCTTCACTGAAGCGGTAGAACTGTTGTCCATTGGTTGTCATTGATGTGTTACCTGCTCTCTATCATATTCCACTTATGTCTACTTCTAAGGATTGATGATCCCGGCCGGCATGTCAACCGGTTCTTTTAGGATTTTAGTTTTATTTATATATAAGACAAGCGTACGGTTTGAATTTAAGATCTCAATTTAAGATCTGAACTTAGAATTTGAACTTAAAATTTGAACTTAAAATCTTCACTTAGGATCTGCACTTAGGATCCGCACTTAGGATCTGAACCCAGAATCCGAACGTATGGCGCGGTCATTCCTTCGGTGGAAGGTATTAACTTCCGGTCAATGTTGTCTCCAGATTTCCTCTGTATCGCCGCTTCTATGTGGACGCATTAAAAAAACAAACAAAGCCAAGAAAAAAGAGAATTTATTATTCGGCTTCTCGATCTGTAATTTAACGGCATTTTTGTACCTTAAATAATCTGTTTTTTAAGGGTTAGGGTTTATTAAAGGCAATTTTGTACCTTAATTATTCCATAATACCCCTTTAAAGCTGATTTTATCGAAAATAAGATACAATAATGCCTCTATTTCCCTTATTTTCCTTCATCCAATAAATTTAAGGTACAAAAATGCTCTTAGTTGGGCGAGGGGGACCTTTTTTCACAGTTAAACAGTTAAGAAGAAGGAGAAAGTAAGCGAGCGATTAGATTTGTGTTCTGAAACCCTGGCGACAGTTTCTTTTATTCGTCTTATATACAAAAAGGAACTAGCCGGGACAATCTCCCCGGTAGTTCCTTGATAATTCACTTCTGCGGCGACGTCTCCGTCGGCCAGCCGATCAGGACCTCTCCTTCAGACGCCTGCACATAGGCCGGGAGTTCCCCGTCATGCAGCAGCCACAGCTCATGCAGCGCGCGTGTGCAGCCAACATACATCAGCTTCGCATCCCAGGCTGCTTCCCCATAGTGACCACGGTCCGCATCCGCCAGGATAACGGCGTCGAACTCCAGTCCCTTGGACAGGTACACCGGCAGTATGGATAGCCCGCCTTGATAAGCTGTCATGCTGCCGTCGATGAGATGGATGTCGCTAAAATGCTCTGCGAGCGCCGCATACAGCTCCGTGGCTTCCCGCAAACTACGTGTCAGCACAGCAACCGTACGATACTCCCGGCCAGACAGCGCAGCCAGCGCGGCTCTCAGGTCCTGGACGCGTGGATCCAGGTGCAGCTCATTTGTCTTCAACAAGTTGCCTGCATCAGGGACTCCTGCTTCTGAGTCACGTACCTCAGAACCGTCTGCTTTAGATCTGCCCGCATCAGTGGCACCTGCCTCAGATCTGCCCACGTCAGAGCCATCTACCTCAGAGCCGTCTACCTCAGACCTGCCTGCTTCTGAGCCACCTACTTTAGAACTCTGCACTTCAGGGCGGCCTGCTTCACCATAGGCGATAAGACGCACCGGGTTACCGCTACGGAAGACCGGCACGGCCAACAACGGGCTGTTCACACCCGCAGACAGGATGCCGTTCGCGAACTCGATGATCTCCATCGTCGAGCGATAACTGCGTGTAAGCGCATGGTAGGCCGTATGCTCGGGATCGAAGAGCTTCTGCATCTCTTCCCAGCCATGTACACCCTTGTAGGCATGTATGCCCTGCGACAGATCGCCCAGGATTGTGAAGGAGTGACCGCGCACGTACAGATCCAGAATCGCGATCTGGAACGGCGAGAAGTCCTGCGCCTCATCAATCACGACATGGTCGAAGCGGCTGATGCCTTCGTTGCCGTTCAGAAGATAATGAATATACAGCAGAGGCGGCAAATCCTCTTCCCGAATAATACCCTTCTTCAGTTCCTTTGCCGTTTCCTTAAGAACACCAGCCGGAATGATCTCGGGTGGTTCTGCAGGCCAACTCTCCGGGGTCTTTGCCGCCCGGAAGATCTGCTTGTAGATGGTCAGAGGATCGTACTTGGACCATTTAGCGCTGTACGCTTTTTCCCGCTGAGCGCCCTTCTTCTTGCGTTCCTTCATAGCTGCTGCAGACGGGCTCTTCTTCAGCTCCATCTCAATCCAGCGATGGATCCGTGCCATCACCCGCTCCTTGCGCTTCGCCGGAGGGTACGGTGCGTACTCCTCATTATGCCAGCGCAGAATCATGGAGCGGCGCAGTACCGTACCTTCCCAAGGGATGAAATCTCCTTCCGGGACAGCGTCTGCTTCCAACAGCTTGATGGAGTCCTCGATAAGGCCCATCAGCGCAGTGGAACCTTTGAAGCGGCCCGGCGTCTCTTCCGTGATTTCCGGCATGCCGCCGGAAGTCTCGAACCAGCGGTTCAGCGTCTGCGTTGCATCCTGCTGCGGCAGCTCCAGCCCCAGCACCTCTGCCGCCCAGTCCGGGAACGTGTTCTGTGCAATGTTGCCCACACCAAGCTCTGGAAGCACATCAGAGATGTAATCAAGGAACATGCGGTTCGGAGCGAAAATAATCATTTTCTCCGCTGAGACCTGATCCTTGTATTGATAGAGCAAGAAGGCCAGACGGTGCAGGGCTACCGTCGTCTTCCCACTGCCCGCAACACCCTGAATAATCAGCGCGGTGTTCTTCGCTGCCCGGATGATCTTGTCCTGCTCTTCCTGAATTGTCGACACAATATCCCGCAGACGGTTATCCTTGTTCTCGCCAAGGCGGTAGACGAGGAATTCGTCCGATACCGCGGGGCCGTCACTCTCCCGGTTAAAGGTGTCCGCTACCCGTTCCAGAATCTGCTTGCGGATCACCACGTTGCGCTTGAGGTAGACTAGCCCTTCTACCAATCCTTCTGGCGCTTCATAGGAAGCTGGCTCGGTCCCGCCGGTAAACGAATAGAACAGGCTTGCTACCGGTGCGCGCCAGTCGATGACTAGCGGACGGTCGCTTACCTGTTCGCGGTCTGCACCGATTTTGCCAATGTAAAGCGCCTTGCGTTCGTGCTCATCTGTACCTTGAAAATCAAGCCGTCCGAAATAAGGCTCCTGCCTTAGCTTGGTCAAATCCCTGCGTCTTTGCTCTCTGGAGGCCTCCAGAGCTTGCTCCGTGTAATCATGTCCAGTGTATACCGGCGTATTGCGGAGCTTCTCCAGCACAGCATCAATTTCTACAAGTGTTTTGTCCAGCCTGTCTTCTTCCTCTTGATAGGCACTTTGAAGATTGTCTTCCAATTTCAGTTACCTCCTAAAAGTATTATCGAGCCATGGTTGCCTTATTCCTCTTCTACATACAAAAAGGATTCTCATTGTAGCATAACCAAGGCCCGAAATCCATATGTTTCAAGCTGGACAAGTTGATTGAGGGATTATAACAGTGCGTGCAGGATAAAATTCGCTACAAATAGGGCCGCTATGGCGTACAGGGCTGGTGGGACATCTTTGCCTTTGCCCATCGACAGTTTTAGGATCGGGTAGGTAATGAAGCCAAACGCCATCCCGTCAACAATACTGTAAGTGAACGGAATCATGACCATAACCAGGAACGCCGGGAACAGCTCTGTCATGTCGCTAAAGTCCATCTCACGTACACTCTGCACCATCAATCCCCCAATAACCATCAGAATCGGGGCAATCGCGCTATCCGGCACATAAGCCAGCAGTGGAATGAACAAGAAGGTTGCACCGAACAGGATACCTGTGACCAGGGAGGTCAGACCGGAGCGGCCACCTGCCGCAATTCCGGCATTGGATTCTGCAGCAGCCACCACCGGACTACTGCCGAAGATACCTGCCGCAATGTTGGCGATGGAAAGCGCACGCAGGCTGCTTTTAAAGCGTTCTGGACGGTTTGCCAACTGAGTCTGGGAGGCGATCAGACCGATATTTTCAAAGACAACAATCAATAGCAACAGGAAAATGGCAATCCAGAATACCAAACTAAGCAGGCCAGTCCATTGCATGCCGAAGAATACATTACTGTATCCGCTGAAAACATGTCCGGATTCCACATTCTCCGGTCCTTTGGTGGCACCCAGTAGATAAGCAAGTCCGGTACCTACCGCCATACTGATCAGCAGACCGCCGCTCGTACCACGGATGAACAGTACCAGTGCGAGCAGCAGAGTAATACATGACGTGATTACTGCCGGGTCACTGAAGTGGCCGATGGCCACGAAGGTCGTCTGATGGGCAATAACGATCCCGCTCTTCTGCAGCCCGATAAAGGTCAGGAACAAACCGATACCGACTGTGATGGCATGCTGCAGATTGTGCGGAATCGCTTCGCTCAAGATACGATAGAGCGAAGTGAACGCCACAATCGCAAACAATACGCCGGTTACGACAACTACAGCCAGCGCCTCCCGCCAATCCAGCTTCATGGAATGCACAAGGGTGTACGTGAAAAAAGCGTTGATCCCCATCCCCGGCACCACTATGATCGGCGTCTTGCCGGCAAAAGCCATCAAGAGGCAGCCTGTAATGGCCGTCAGCAATGTAGCCACCATCCCTGCCCGCAGCGGCATGCCCGCATCATGCAGAATGGCCGCATTGACCATTACAATATATACTGAAGCAAAATAGGAGAGAATACCGGCCGCCCATTCCCGTTTCCAGTCATGTTCAGGCAGTAAACCTACGCTATTTCGCCAAAAATTCGATTTCATTATTTATAAACCTCCGCTAATGTCAAGTCAGGTCCATCTCTATGCATTGCAAAAAAAAGTCCTCAAGCCCTGACAAAAGGGCGTCAGCAGCCAGAAACCGGCTGTACGCCCTTTTGTCCATTTACTTTGATAATATTTAGTCTACCCTTTATTCACAGAAATCTTTCGGCCTAGATGCAGCTTCCTGGTAAGTAAGGAAATTAGAAGCTGACGCCTCCGGCCTCCAGCAGATCCTTCACGGTTACGCTGACCATAATAAGACCGGCTACAGGCGGCACGAACGAGTTGCTGGCAGGCGGCTGCTTCGCCTTGCGTCTGTCCGGCGCGTTCTCGGGAACAATTTTATCCGTAACATCCTGACGCGGTTTCACTGGAGTCTCTGTAGAGAATACAACCTTAACACCCTTTTTGATGCCCTCTTTACGCAGCTTCTGACGGATAATCCGGGCGATAGGGTCATAGGTAGTCTTGGAGATGTCAGCAACCTGGAACCGGGTAGGATCCATTTTGTTGGCTGCGCCCATACTTGAGATCATCGGAATTCCCCGGGCCAGACATTCTTTGATCAGGTGGACTTTGTAGATGATCGTATCCGAAGCATCAATTACATAATCCAGCTTATATTTAAACAATTCTTCATATGTTTCTTCCGTATAGAACATATTCAGCGCAATAGCATCACAGTCCGGGTTGATCAGCTTGATGCGGTCCACCATCAGCTCGGCTTTCTTCTGGCCTACAGTGGTAGTGAGTGCGTGGATCTGGCGGTTCACATTGGTGATATCCACCACGTCCTTATCAATCAGGATAATCCGCCCAACCCCGCTACGGGCCAGCGCCTCTGCCGCTATACCGCCGACACCACCGATACCTAGCACTGCTACGGTGCTGTTTTTCATAATATCCAGGCCTTCCGGCCCAATGGCAAGTTCTGTGCGCGAGAACTGGTGCAACATATTTTTAACCTCCTTAACTAGCACTACGAAGCGCAAAATGCGCTTCGCAGTGAATGAATAGTATGATTATTCTTTGTCTTTTTCCTTCTTCGGTTTCAGCGCCAGCTTGATGTGCAAATCTTCCAATTGCGAGCCTTCCACTGGGGATGGAGCATCCATTAGCAGATCGGTTGCACTTGCAGTTTTCGGGAATGCGATTGTTTCCCGCAGGTTGGTGCGTCCAGCGAGCAGCATCACGAGACGGTCAAGGCCGAAGGCAATTCCGCCGTGCGGAGGCGTACCGTATTCAAACGCGTCGAGCAGGTAACCGAATTTTTCGTAAGCAACTTCCTCAGAGAAGCCGAGCGCTTTGAACATTTGCTCTTGCACTTCACGTTTGTAGATCCGCATCGAGCCGCCACCGACTTCGTAGCCGTTCAGCACGATATCGTAGGCTTGGGCACGAATGGCACCCGGATCAGTCTCGAACAGGTGCAGATCCTCTTCACGCGGACGTGTGAACGGATGGTGCTCAGCAACATAACGTTTTTGATCTTCATCATAGCCCAGCAGCGGGAAGTCTGTTACCCAAGCGAATTTGAAGACGTTGTCGTCGATCAGGCCGAGCTGGCGTCCGATTTTGAGACGCAGCGCACCAAGAACATCTGCAACCACTTTTTTGTTATCTGCGGAGAAGAGCAGCAAGTCGCCTTCCTCAGCGCCAGTACGTTCCTTAACAGCAGCAATCTCTTCTTCGGAGAAGAACTTAACGATTGGCCCCTTGAATTCGCCATCCTTCACTTGAATCCATGCCAACCCTTTCGCGCCGTAACGCGCGGCATACGGTCCAAGATCGTCGATTTCTTTACGAGTCCAAGTACCACAGCCCTTAGCGTTAAGGCACTTCACTTCTCCGCCTTTTTCGATAACGGACGCGAATACCTTCACGCCGCTGGTCGCTACGATATCATTCATCTCGATCAGTTCCAGACCAAAGCGCAGGTCCGGCTTGTCGGAGCCGTATTTACCAATAGCATCAGCATATGTCAACCGTTGGAACGGAAGAGCGAGATCTGCACCAACAGTTTCCTTGAAGAGACGCTGCAAAAGCTTCTCCATCATGCCCAGCAGATCATCCTGGGACAGGAAGGAGGTCTCAATGTCGACCTGGGTGAATTCCGGCTGGCGGTCAGCACGCAGATCCTCATCGCGGAAACAACGGGCGATTTGATAGTAGCGCTCTATACCGCCCACCATCAGCAGCTGTTTGTAGATTTGCGGGGATTGCGGCAGACCGAAGAATTCCCCTTCATGCACCCGGCTCGGTACAAGATAGTCACGCGCGCCTTCCGGTGAGCTTTTAGTTAGAATCGGTGTTTCTACATCGATAAAACCTTCGCTGTCCAGGAAGTCACGGAATATTTTAGATGCTTTGGAGCGCAACAACAGCGTCTTTTGCATTTCAGGACGACGCAGGTCGAGGTAACGGTATTTCAGACGCAAAGATTCGTCCACTTCTACACCATCTTCGATAAAGAACGGAGGTGTCTTCGCTGCGTTCAGCACTTCAATATCCGTGATTTGCACTTCAATCTCACCGGTAGGCAGATTCTTGTTCACGGTTTCGTCATCGCGCTTAACCACTTTACCTTTTACAGCCACAACGTATTCGCTGCGTACTTTGTCAGCGGTTTGCAGCGCTTCACCCGAATAATCCGGATTGAAAACAACTTGCACAATTCCGCTGCGGTCACGGAGATCAATGAAAAGTACGCCCCCGAGGTCGCGGCGGGTCTGTACCCAGCCGTTAAGGGTAACGGTTTGTCCAATATGGTCCTGCGTTAATTGTCCACAATGATGACTTCTTTGCATGATTTGATCATATCCTTTCATGATTGAAATATCTCTTGTACTATGCTATTGCCTCAGACTATACGATGGACTGAGCAAGTTCATCCAGCTTGACGTTACGCTGTTCTCCTGTGTCCATCGACTTCAAGGCAATCACACCGGCCTTCAGCTCGTCTTCGCCCAAGATCGCGGTGTATCTGGCTGCCATGCGGTCTGCCGACTTCATTTGCGCCTTCATTTTCCGGCCCAGATAATCTCGTTCGGCAGAGTAGCCCTTGCTGCGCAGATGATACAGCTGCTTCGTAATCTCGAGATCAGCTTCTTCACTCAGCGCTACAAAATAGACATCCAGCGGTTTGGAAGATTCCAGTTCCACCTTCTGGTGTTCCAGAATGAGCAGAATACGCTCCAGACCGATCCCGAAACCGATACCCGGTTGATCCGGCCCGCCGATTTGTTCCACGAGCCCGTTGTAGCGCCCGCCGCCGCCTACTGTATCGATGGAACCGATACCGGCTGCTTTATATTCAAACGCAGTATGCGTGTAATAATCGAGTCCGCGCACAAGACGCGTATTGATGGAATAGTCAACGCCCATTGTATCCAGGTGCTGCTTAACCTTGGCAAAATGCACGGTGCACTCTTCATCCAGACTATTCAAAATGGACGGTGCATCAGTGAACTTATCCTGATCTACCTTGCAGTCTAGTACCCGCAGCGGGTTGCGCTCCATGCGCCGCTGGCAGTCACCGCAAAGATTGTCCTTCATTGGTCGCAGGAAGTTCAGAAGCTCCTCCCGATAGGCCGCACGGCTTGGCGCGTTACCCACAGAGTTGATCTCCACCCGCACATCCTTCAGACCCAATTCCTTATAGAACTCGTAACCCAAGGAAATGACCTCAGCATCAATCGCCGGATCTACCGCTCCGAAAGCTTCAACTCCAAACTGGTGGAATTGACGGTATCTACCCGCTTGTGGACGTTCATAACGGAACATCGGCCCGATATAATACAGCTTGCTGACATCCGGCTCGCCATAGAGCTTGTTCTGCACATAAGCACGTACAACGCCTGCTGTCCCTTCTGGACGAAGCGCCAGATCCCGGTCGCCTTTGTCCTTGAACGTGTACATCTCGCCTTCTACAATGTCCGTAGTTTCGCCTACGCCTCTTTCAAACAATCCGGTATGCTCGAACATAGGTGTACGGATCTCCCGGTAGTTAAAACGGTGGCACAGCTCTCTGGCCTTCGCCTCTACAAACTGCCATTTCTCCACCGCGCCTGGCAGCACATCCTGTGTGCCTGTGGGTTTCTCGAATCTTTCTTTAGCCACTGCCTATCCCTCCTGAAAAAATACCCCTTATAGCCTTAATTTCTGCGTTAGTGCGCAGCATAACAAAAAATCCCTCGCCCTGTTTATCACAAACAGGGACGAGGGATTATCATAACCAATAATTCACCCGTGGTACCACCCACATTCCGGAGCAGGAGATTACTCTCACCACATCCGCTTCAAGCGGTTAACGCCCGCCTACGCGCAAACGGCTACTGATTGCAGCAGTTGTCAAATCCTGCCGATGTTCGCCGTGCGTTCTCGGGGAGGTCATTCATTCGCTCATCAACAGAATCCTTGCAGCCAGACGTAGCGACTTAATCGTCCTTGGTATGGACAATACCGACTCGTCAGGGGATTCCTCTCTGGGGTTGTGGGGGCCCGAATTACTTATTCCCGTCATCAAAGCACTATAATATAACTGTTATTGTTAGATTCTACTGAACCACTGCGCTAAAGTCAAGAAGGGAAATTAATAATTTTAAGATGAATGAGGGCGGAAAGTGAGCTTAATCGGCAAATTTCTCCTGTTACAAAAAAAATGACCCACAGCCGGTTGCTGCGGGTCCATCATCATATATTATTAAAAAGGGGGTCATGTCTTTATTATAAACACGCTATATTAAGGAATCATGTATGAAATGTTACGAGTACATTACAGAAAAGAAAGCGCTTAATTTTCAGGGACATACCCGTCTCTTTATCATAGCTTTAGCCTGACGTGACGGCAACCCTTGAGGGCCCTATTTTCAACCGAACCGACTTATAATCCAATTCAAAAGCGCCGGATAGCCCACAAAGGCCATCCGACGCTATATTGCTCATCACTCTAGAATGCAGCCGTTAATCAAACCGCTCCACATAAGCTTGCTTGCCTCGCAGGATTTGAATAACTTCGTTATATCGATCCTCATCCACCTTCAGCTCCATGATATAGCTGAGTTCCCCAAGCTCTTCGTCGCTAAGTTCAGCTTCTTCCCCAGTGCTTCCCTCAATCCCGCGGCTTTCAACATCGTCCACAGACTCTGGAATTCCAGTACTAGCAACCAGTGCAGCTCCGGCACCCGGTGACCCAGAGGTACCCGATGTACTGAATCCACCGGCTGCCAAGGCGGAATTCCCAAGTGGAATCACCGGTAGCAGAAAACGGCGGTCCTGTTCCAACCGATCATTGAGCGGCCATACCTCCAGCCCTTCCACGTTATAGGCGATAAGTGCTGTTTTGGCTCCTAGCGCATCATCTTCTGTCTTAAAATAAGCCTGTATTCTTCTAGGCATTGTTAATCCCTCCTTGAATATATGTTCAAGTCAGTCTGTAGTCTATAGCACTTTCAGCAGCTCACGCACGAATGCCGGCTCGTCTTTCGGTGTACGTGAAGTGATATAATTGTGGTCGACGACCACTTCTTCATCTTTAAATTCCGCTCCTGCATTGACAACATCATCCTTCAGTGGAGGATAGGAGGTTACCGTACGTCCTTTGAGCAGCTCAGCGCTGATCAGAATCTGCGGGCCATGACAGATGGCGGCAATAGGCTTGCCTGCGCTGTTGGTCTCTTTTACAAATCGAAGCACTTCCGGACTTAGTCGCAGGTTCTCTGGAGATGATCCGCCGGGAATAACCACAGCGTCATAATCGCCTGCGCGGACTTTTGAGATCGCCTTGTCGACTGTATACGAAGCCTTGCCCTGCTTACCCACCAGTGTCTCATTTTCCTTCAGACCTATGATCTCCGCCTGATGTCCTGCTTTTATCACTTCATCGTAAGGAACCTTCATTTCGGAATCTTCAAAATCACTCGCCAATAGAAATGCAACTCTACTCATGAGACAACTTCTCCCTTCTGCTTGTTCTTATGCAGCTGAACGGAACGATTGCGCTTGAAAGATCCTTGCTCTTCTACTATTACCCGGTCGATATGTTTTCTAACCCTGTCTTACAGAATGAACCTGTTATTATCCCCTTCGTGCGCCTCTATAGCCTCATAGAAAAAGCCGACTTACTACCCGTCTCAGGTACGCGGCAGCAGGTCACGACTTCTTCCCTTCAATACCTGAATCTCAGCCGGAGCTTCAGCTCCTTTTACAATTGCGCCTGCTTCAGCAGGGCTTCCTGTCGCCAATGTCGGGTTGCTTCTCCATACCCATGCCTTTTGAGATTGTCTCATTGCCGTAGCTCCTTGCAACTTGCCGTAATATCCATCCGCTTCTAGTCTAACCATACGAACAATGCCCTATCCGTACAAAAAAAGATGCCGCACACGGCTCCCAAAGGAACAGTAATGCGGCATCCGCCGATATTTTACTCGTCTCAAATGAAACAAAATTGTAGCGCTTGATTTAACCCCGGCTATCGAGGATTAACGTGACAGGCCCCCAGTTGACGAGCGACACATCCATCATCGCCCCGAACACCCCGGTTCCAACCTGCAGACCGCGGGCAACCAGCTCACGGTTAAAATAAGCATATAACTGCTCGGCTTCAGCCGGCGCAGCGGCGGCCATGAAATTGGGGCGTCTGCCCTTACGGCAGTCCCCGTAGAGCGTAAACTGCGATACAGACAGAATCGCACCGCCAGTGTCAGTGACGCTGAAGTTCATTTTCCCTGCTTCATCCTCAAAAATTCGCAGTCCCGCGATCTTCTCCGCCAGATACGCCGCATCCTTCTCTGTATCACCATGGGTCACGCCGACCAGTAGCATCAAGCCTTCACCAATCGCGCCGGTCACTTCGCCATTAACCGTTACCTTAGCTTCCTTGCAGCGCTGTACTACTACTCTCATTGCAGCTTTCAGCTCCTTGCCTTATTGCATGATCCGGTGGACCGTGTAGACATCCTTGACACGTTTGACCCGATCCACTACCGATTGCAAATGTTCAGTATTGCGGATCAAGACTGTCATATGAACCATGGCCATCTTGTTCTTGTCGGATCGTCCGGTCACCGCCGAGATGTTGGTCTTACTCTCTGCGACAGCCTGCAGTACTTCATTGAGCAGCCCGTTACGATCATGGCCTGTAATCTCAATATCGACGCTATAATTGGCCTCGACGCTGCCTTCCCAGTCTACCTCAATCACCCGTGCCGCTTCTTCGCCCTCACCGTCGCCCGGAATATTCGGACAGTCTTGGCGGTGAACAGATACCCCGCGGCCGCGAGTCACATACCCGACAATGTCATCGCCTGGCACGGGATTACAACATCGGGCAAAACGTACAAGCAAGTTATCAATGCCTTTGACACGCACACCGTTCGTCGGCTGATTCCGCTTCTCGCCCGAGGATTTGATCTCCTTCATCTCAGAGGTCAGCTCCAGATGATTAGCAGTCTCTTCCTGCTCCTTGCGCAGCTTCTCGGTCAGCTTGGAGGCGATCTGCGCGGCCGTAATGCCGCCGAAACCTACAGCAGAGAGCATATCTTCAATATCGTTGAAGGCGAATTTCTTCGCAGCCTCAAGCAGCTTATCGTCGGAGATGTATTCAGACACTTCAACGTTCAAACGCTTCAGCTCACGTTCAATCGCTTCACGGCCCTTCTCGACATTCTCCTCACGCTTCTCCTTCTTGAACCACTGCTTGATCTTGCTCCGGGCATGGGAGGACTGGGCAATCTTCAGCCAGTCGCGACTCGGACCATACGAATGCTTCGAGGTCAGGATCTCCACGATGTCCCCGGTCTTCAGCTTATGATCAAGCGGTACAATTCTTCCGTTCACCTTGGCGCCAATAGTCCGGTTACCGACCTCCGTATGGATACGGAAGGCAAAATCAAGCGGAACAGAGCCGGCAGGCAGTTCAATAACCTCGCCTTTGGGAGTAAATACGAAGACGAGGTCCGAGAAAAAGTCCATTTTCAGCGATTCGACGAATTCTTCCGCATCCTTAGCCTCATGTTGAAGCTCAAGAATTTCCCGGAAGAATGGCATCCGGTTCTCGGGATTGCCGTTGTTGCCGGTGCCTTCCTTATACGCCCAGTGCGCCGCGATACCGAATTCTGCGGTACGATGCATCTCCCAGGTACGGATCTGAACCTCTGTAGGCTCCCCTCCTGGCCCAACCACCGTGGTGTGAAGCGATTGGTACATGTTCGCTTTGGGCATAGCAATATAATCCTTGAAACGACCAGGCATCGGCTTCCAAAGGGTATGAATAATGCCTAGTGTGGCATAACAGTCTTTAATGTTATCGACAATGATACGAATAGCCAGCAGATCATAGATCTCGTTAAACTGCTTGTTCTTCGTGCTCATTTTATTATAAACGCTGTAGATATGCTTCGGCCGTCCGGACAGGTCACCTTCGATACCCATCTCGTCCAGCTTGGCCTGAATGCGGCCAATGACGCTCTCGATGAACTGTTCGCGTTCTGCCCGCTTCTTATGCATCAGATTGGCTATGCGGTAATACTGCTGAGGATTCAAATACCGGAGGGCAATATCCTCCATCTCCCACTTGATTGCCGAAATCCCCAATCGATCTGCAATAGGACAGAAAATCTCCAGTGTCTCATAAGAGATCCTGCGCTGGCTTTCCTCAGACTGGTACTTCAGTGTCCGCATATTGTGCAGACGGTCCGCCAGCTTGATGACAATGACCCGGATATCCTGCGCCATTGCAATGAACATCTTGCGGTAATTCTCGTTCTGCTGCTCTTCCTTGGAGCGGAAGCGGATGCGTTCCAGCTTGGTCAGACCATCAACTAGCATGGCGCAGGTGTCGCCAAAATTCGCACGGATCTGTTCGAGGGACACTGTCGTATCTTCCACAACATCATGCAGAAGTGCAGCAATAATGGAGATTACATCCATCTGCATATTGACGACAATATCTGCGACGGCAAGCGGATGCAGGATATACGGCTCCCCCGATTTGCGGACTTGCCCATGGTGGGCCTGTTCGGCAAATTCATATGCTTCCGTGATGCGGAGCAGATCTTTTTCTTTTATATATGCGCCAGCTTTGTCAATTAATCGCTCAATGCCCATTCTCGTCGTATCCGTTTCCTTTCTATAAGAAAAACTCCTTCCAGGAGTCTCTCGATGATGTAGTCGATAAAATAAACAAACCTGCAAAAATATGCATCGTCTGCAGGTTTCTCGATCGTTATGCCGCTTTCTGTGAACAACCTCTTACAGTTGAAAGTTGTCTATAATTATGACGCTTGCGAGGGATTACGTCAACACTTGCCATCGCATGGCATTAGTGTCAAGAGAAGTCACAATAACGTACAAATTGATGTCACTTGTGAAATTGTTGTTGTAAAAATGTCAAGTTCTATTTAATCTAGTAAAGGCGGTTTGCCAAGTAATGATTTATATTATGAAAAAGAAAGAGGAGTGACCACCATTGCAACGCGAAATTCAAGTTAACGAAAGGCTTCCCTGGGGGCCGGGCTTCCTTCTGAGTCTTCAGCATTTGTTTGCCATGTTCGGCAGCACGGTGCTGGTGCCCAACCTGTTCGGGGTAGATCCCGGTATGATTCTGCTGATGAACGGTATCGGCACACTCATGTACATTTTAATCTGCCGCGGTAAAATCCCTGCTTATCTTGGCTCCAGCTTCGCTTTTATTTCACCTGTTCTGGCCGTGCTGGCACAACATCAGGATGATCATCAACGTGGATATTCGCTTGCACTTGGCGCATTTATCGTCACCGGTGTGATTTTCATCCTTGTCGCGCTAATTATCCGTTTTGCCGGAACCGGCTGGATTGACGTAGTCTTCCCTCCAGCAGTCATGGGCGCTATCGTGGCCACCATTGGACTTGAACTGGTGCCGGTAGCCGCACGTATGGCCGGACTGATCGGTCCTGAAGGCGCAACAGATTGGACACCTGACAGCAGTGCTATCATCCTGTCCATGGTAACCCTCGGCGTCACTGTGATTGGAGCGGTTCTCTTCCGCGGTTTCCCCAAAATCATTCACATCCTGATCGGGATCGTGACAGGTTACGGCTTGGCATATCTGATGGGCAAAGTAGATACAGCAGCAATTGGTAATGCCCATTTCTTTGCCAGCCCAACCATCACTACACCTTCCTTTGACTGGGATGTTATTCTAACCATTATCCCGGTGTCCCTTGTTGTTATTGTTGAGCATATCGGACACTTACTAGTTACAAGCAATATCGTCGGCAAGGACCTGGCCAAGGACCCTGGCCTGGATCGCTCACTGTTCGGGAACGGGATATCTACCATTATCTCCGGTTTTGTCGGTTCCACTCCTAATACTACTTATGGTGAAAATATCGGAGTCATGGCTTTGACCAAAGTTTACAGCGTATTTGTAATTGGTGGTGCCGCCATCATCGCCATTCTGCTCTCGTTCTCAGGCACCTTCTCATCCGTTATTGCCAATATCCCTCTTCCGGTAATGGGTGGTGTCTCCCTGCTGCTGTTCGGTGTTATTGCAGCATCGGGCCTACGTATCTTCGTAGAGCAAAAGGTCGACTTCTCCAAAGCAACTAACATGATTCTCGCAACCCTCGTTCTTGTTGTAGGCATCAGTGGTACAACCCTTACGATCGGTAATGTTCATCTGAAGGGAATGGCGCTAGCTACCATCGTTGGTATGGTCCTTTCCCTGTTGTTCAAGCTCATTGAAGTACTTGGACTTAGCAATGAGAAAGATAACGAAAAATCTGCTCATTAATACGCGGGTAATACGCGGGTAAAATTACTTATAAAAAAGCGGACTGCTATCATCTATCGACAGCAGTCCGCTTTTTATTTCCCGGGAAACGCTATTTCGTTTATCTCTTAGTCCTCATAGTTCAGCAAGGAGATGACTTCGATATCAGTCAGCTTGTTGCGTCCGGCCAGTTCAACTAGCTCGATCAGGAACGCTGCCCCGACGACTTTGCCTCCAAGTTGTTCGATCAAGCTAACCGAAGTAGCAATCGTACCACCGGTTGCCAGCAGATCGTCGGCGATCAGTACATTTTGCCCTGGCTTGATAGCATCGGTGTGCACAGCCAGCTTATCCTTACCGTATTCCAGGTCATATCCAACTTCAATAGTCTCATAGGGAAGCTTACCGCTCTTGCGGATCGGCACAAAACCTACACCAAGTGCATACGCCAGTGGTGCGCCCACAACGAAGCCGCGAGCTTCAGGTCCGGCAATAATATCAATTTTCAGGTGGGCTACAAGGGCTTTCAGTTCATCGATCGCCTGGCGGTAAGCCTCGCCATTGTTAAGCAGTGTTGTAATATCCTTAAAGCTGATTCCCGGTTGTGGGAAATCCGGAATCACGCGAATAATTTCTTTGAAGTTCAAGATTATCATCTCCTAAAAGTTTTGTATAGCATAGGCTGCGGTGATTTTACTTCGACAAAACTGGCTTCGTAAGCATATGCTTTTTGTGAGCATAGGCTGCATTGATTTAACATCGAACAAACTTACTTCGAAAGCATACGCTTTTTGTGAGCATAGGCTGCATTGATTTAACGTCGAACAAAATTACTTCGTAAGCATCTCTATAATCTCAGGACACACCTTGCCGGCGGGATTGCATAAAGTCCTGCAACTCTGACAGGCTGCCGTCCATGAAATACTCTTCCATCTGCGCTACCTGTCCCAAACGGATAAAATGCTGCGAAGCTGTAAGGCTCTTGGCAGCAGGCTGCGTTACAAAAGTGATCAGCCCTTGGTGGCGTTCGATAAAATCAAGCTCCTCGAACACATCCAGCATCATACCCAGCATACGTACGCTCAGCGGGGTCTGCCGGCTCAGACGCAGCAGCACCTCATGCTCTGGGGTTGCCGCAGCAGCGACGGAAGCAAGCAGCTTATATAAGGCCTTAAAATGATCACGGGTAGGAACCTGCAGACGTTCACGTCTCTCTCGGATCGAATGCAGCAGCGCCACATTATCGATAAGCGGAAAGGTCTGAAGTACCGCGTCCAGTTGTTCCGGCGACTCCGGCAGATCCAGCAGACAGAGGACAGACACACGTTCCTCTTCCAGCTTATTCTGCTCATCGTCATGTGCGGAAATTCCGCCGTTCTCATCGTATGTCCAAAGAGACATGCCCTTCAACTCATCTGGCACAAGGGCTCGCTCCTTACGAGACACGACTACAGCCCGATACGGATCCGTTCCCGCATAGGGCGTCAGGCGCTCGCTGATCTCACGCGCTTGCCGAACCGCATCGGCAGCTCCGCGCAGATCGAACAGCTGAGTTTCGTGGACAGCCAGATCCTGCAGCATCAGCTGCGGCTTACGGGAGCCATTCCACTCGTTCACAGACAATTCGGCTAACACATCCACTTTAGTACCACCGGGCAGCAGTGCCCCGAGCGGACCTTTGCCAAAAGCAACCGCCTCAATAATATGCTTGCCTTGCTGCAGAACAATTTTGAGGTGCTTGCCTTCGGCGCCCATGGTGCGTGTCTCTTTGACCGCAGCACCACGAAGAATAAACTTCGGCAACGGGTTACTCATGCCAAACGGCGCTAGCCGTTCCAGCTCATCCGCCGCTTGAAGCGACAGATCGGCGATCGTTGCTTCACCATCCGCTGATGTCACCGCCACAAAATGCTCCGGTGTCAGTACACCTGAAGCATAGTCGTTCAGTGCATCAGCGAAGGCACCAAGGCCATCGCGATGAAGGCTCATACCGGCAGCCGAAGGATGCCCCCCGAAATGATCCATCAAGCTGGAACAGGAAGATAAGGCCGCATAAATATCGAATCCAGGAATCGAGCGGGCTGAGCCCTTGCACATCCCCGTCTCGGGATGGATGTCCAGAATGATTACCGGCCGGTAGTAGCGTTCCAGTAGCTTGGAGGCAACGATGCCTACCACACCTACATTCCAGCCTTCCGAAGCCAAAACGATCACATCGGGAAGCCCTTCAACTGCGATTCTTTCCTCCAGCTTGGCTGTGGCTTCAACCACGATTCTCTCCACAACCAGCTGACGCTCCTTATTCAGCAAGTCCAGCTCATCCGCCAGCTCACGCGCTTCTTCTGCATGCTCTGTGGTCAACAGCGAGACAGCTCGCCCGGCGTGATCAAGACGGCCGCTGGCGTTGATACGCGGCGCCATGCCAAAAGCAATGTTCACCGCGCCTACTGTATTCATAGTTACCCCGCTAACCTCAAGTAGCGCGCGAATGCCAGGGAAACGGGAATTACGCATGGAGAGGATCCCCCTGCGTACAATCTCCCGATTCTCGCCCAGTAAAGGCATAAGATCCGCCACAGTACCTATGGCAGCGATTTCGGTCCATTCCTCCGGTATGTCCCCACCAAGGAGTGCCTGTGCCAGCTTAAGTGCAACACCTACACCAGCCAAACCTTTGAAGGGATAAGGGCAATCCGGCAGCTTGGGATTAATCAATGCATAGGCCTCTGGCAGAAGTGCCGGCGGCTCATGGTGATCCGTTACGATCACATCCATGCCCAGTTCCTTGGCATAAGCAATCTGGTGATAAGCACTGATACCTGTATCTACAGTAATAATCAGGGAGACTCCCTGTTGCAGCGCCCAATCCAGGGCATGATTATGTAAACCATAGCCTTCGTTTGAACGATGCGGGATATAAATGTCATAGGAAGCGCCCAGATAACGCAGCAGATGAATCATCAGCGCTGTGCTGGACACACCATCGGCATCATAATCACCGTAGACCAGAATATGTTCATTTTCTTGCAATGCCTTTCTAATTCTCGGAACCGCTTCAGTCATCCCCTTAAGTAAAAACGGGTCGTGCTGCTCCTGCCCGCCACCGTCCATAAATACCAGCGCCTCTTCAGGCGTTGCCTTGCCTCTGGTAACTAACAGTGACGACAAAAGCGGAGAAATAGAAAGGCTCCGGGCCAGTTCCCTTACTGCATCGGGATCGGCTGCCGGAGAATGCCATCTTGTTTTAGAATGAAGCACGGATAACTCACCTTTCTCTTACCTTGGCAAACTATTGAAGCAGGGTGGGCAGATCATCATCCACCAGCTCATGATTGCTCTTGTAAGGATAACCCGGATCATACGGTACGACATCCATACGCACCTCGCCCACGTGAACAAAACGTTGCAGCAGCAGCTTTCTGGCACATTCCGCAATTTCCTGGGCTTCTAGCACTGTAATGCGCGGGTTAACACTGATTTTGACCTCCAGGTTCACATAACGCCCCTGCTCCATCGCCTTCAGATGCTCCACACGGATTACTCCATGCACTCGCTGTACGGTATCAATAAAGCTGGCCGCATCTTCCGAGGGAAGCTCCTGAATGTTTTTTCCATAGACCGAACTGGCAATCAGGCTATATCCTTTACGCAAAATCAGAAACCCCGTCAGCAGCGCCGCAATAGGGTCCATATACAACAGCGGATGCCAGCCAGAGTAGCTGCCAGCCATCGCAAGTGTAATCCCGATCAGAACAGTGATTGAAGTATACAGACTGAAACGGTGGCTGTCGGCATAAGCAGCATGGCTACCATCGCCCAGCTTCTTGAAATGACGATATTGATACTGGAACACAATTTCTTTCACCAGAATAGATAATAGAACTGTTACAAGTGCGTAATACCCGGGTGTAGTTAAATGTCCATAAGTCAGATCACGAATTGAGGAAAAAACAACCTGTAACCCGCCCATTAAAATGAGCACGGAACAGGATATGGCCAAGATTGGCTCCTTACTTCCCTGCCGGGCACCAGCCGTGGATCGGGAGGAAGCTTTGCTGTTCTTTTTCTGTCCAGACCGCCATGGAAGAGTATTTGCCAGCTTGGCTGCGGCGTCAGCTCCAGTATATAAAGCATCCCCCATTAATGCCTTGCTGCCTGAGATGTAACCCACACTTCCCTTGGCTATGGCCAGAGCGACATCGCTGACGATTCCGGTCCAGGCGACCGTCTCATTCTGCGTTGATTGTTTGTCATTCATGCGAGGCCCTCCTTGCTGCTGCATATCATCTCATGATGCATAAAAAGCGCATGGCGTGCAGCTCCGAAGATTTCGAAAGCCGCGTCGCCTTTGACGCGGCTTTCTTTACAGTCAAGTTTTAGCTTTAAGCTGTTTTGTTGGCCACTTTCGGCTTCTGACGCTTCTTGAGAAGCAACCAGAGTGGGCTCGCAATAAAGATGGAGGAGTAAGCTCCGAAGAGCAACCCGACAACCATGGCAAGCGAGAACATCTTAATGGATTCTCCGCCCATAATCAACAGGAAGAATGCCGCTACAAATACCGTAAATGCCGTATACAGGGAACGCATGAGCGTCTGAGTAACACTCTTGTTCACAAGAGCTTTCATGTCCTCATAAGTTTTCTGTTTACCAAAGCGCAGATTCTCACGGATACGGTCAAAGATTACGATCGTGTCATTGATGGAATAACCGATGATCGTAAGCACCGCGACAATAAAGGTCAAATCCACTTCCAGACGGAAGATGGAGAAGACTGCCACAACCATGAATGCGTCATGCAGCAGCGAGACAATTGCAGCCAAGGCAAAACGCCATTCAAAACGGATACTTACATAAATGATAATCCCGAGACAGGAAATAAGTACTGCATAAATGGCGTTGCGCGCCAATTCTTTTGCCATTTCCGTATCCACGGTGTTGATTTCGAAGGAAGCCTTGTCATCCAGCTTGGTAATTCCAGCCTTCAACGCTTCACTTTGATCCTCAGTCAGCTCTTTATCATAACGGATATTGACCCGTTCCTGACCAAGAGAGATACTCGGTTCATGAGTGACACCCAGGTCCTTGATTGCCGCTTCAACTTGTTCTTGCGTAAGATTCTTGGACAGGGAGATATCCACATTGGAACCTGCCTTGAAATCAACACTGTAATTCAATCCAAAAGTTGCCAGGAAGATCAAACCGGCCACAGTCAACGCTATGGAGAAGATATAGAAATATTTACTTAGATGTACGAAATCAAACTCTCTCTTAAAGTGCACGGATTTCACTCTCCTTAACCCCGAATTGCTTTGGTTTGCTCAGCTTACCGGCTTTGACAAGCAGATTGAGCAACCAGCGGGAGAAGTAAAGGTTCGTGGCAATACTGAGCACGATTTCCACAATCAGAACCAGTGCAAAACCTTTAACAGCACCTGTTCCGTAAGCGAACATTACAGCCGCAACGATAATAGTAGTGATATTGGCATCCATTACAGTACGGAATGAAGATTTACTGCCTGCTTTTACAGCAGACATAATGCTTTTTCCGTTGTAAATTTCTTCTCTGATCCGCTCATTGGTAATGATGTTCGCATCAACTGCCATCCCTATACCGAGAATAAACGCGGCGATACCGGGAAGGGTGAGGGTAAAATCAGCCCAAACGAAGACAAGAATTAGAAGCCATGTATGAAGGATCAGCGCGAAGCTGGCCAGAAGACCTGGCAAGCGGTACATGCCAATCATGAAAATAAGAATTATCAGGGAACCGACAAGACCGGCTTTGATCGTTTGCTCAAGAGACTGTTTACCCAGTGTGGCGCCTACGCTTTGGGAGTATTTCTCCGTCAGCTTCAGCGGAAGAGCACCGAGATTAATCGTATCAGCCAATTCACGCGCTTCTTGGAGCGTATAACTGCCGGAGATTGAAGCACTGCCGTCAGTCAATTCAGCTCTAACCTGAGGATCTGACAACAAGTTCTCATCCAGGTAGATGGCAAGGTTCTTGCCCAAGAGTCGCTTCGTAATCTCAGTGAACTTAGCCTTGTCCTTCACTTTGATGCTGATGATCGGCTGGTTCAGGTTGTCACGACCGACCTCTGCAGCACCTTCCACAAAGTCACTGCCCACCAGTTCAATCTTGCTGTACTTTCCGGCAGGATCACCTTCGGCAGCACTGCGGAAAGTCAAGACGGCAGGTTCTTTCATCTTCTTGCGGACTTCAGCCTCATTGGTCACACCCGCAATTTTCAAACGAATACGGTCCGTTCCTTCCGTGGTAACCTCTGGCTCACTAGTTCCGAGCGCATTGGCCCGTTTCTCCAGACTCTCTGCAGTTTTTTGCAGTGAAGCCCGGGTCAGTGCCCCTCCGGCCTCCATCGGCTCAGCGTGATACAGGATCTCGAAGCCGCCCTTCAGATCAAGACCCAGACGGACCTTGTCCAACAGACCAGGGGTAGTGAATACCATGACGCCTGTTAAAACGAGCACGGTAACGATAAAGCTCATAAGTCTCTTCATGCTCTTGCTAGTTCCCCTTTCATAACTCAATATTCCTATTATAGCCACGCGCCAAATGACCGTCAATTCATGTAAGAATGGGCAAGGCTATATTCACACAAAGAAACGGCGGGCTCTCCCCATTTGGCAAGCCATCCGTTTTTCAGTAGGAAATGTGAAATTAAATCACTTCATAACTTTACCGCTTTGTGAAGTTGTTTGCAAAGAAAAATGTTTCCTTGCATCAAACCATTCCCCTATACGCTGCAACAGTCAAATAATTCATGTAACTATTGGCTTTTAAGGAATATATATCATTGACTAGCTTGTAAAGCGGCGGCTGTCCTTCCTTTGCGTAATTACGGCTGACACACTCCCAGATATCTTTGCCAGTAACATATTCGTAGCCAAGGAGCCGGAATTCCTCCGCTTTGCTGCAGCACATGGCTTCGATTTCCTCACTAAGCTCGTCATAAATCCATTGCCCCGATTCCACGTGTTGACACCTCCAGGTCGCTCGTATACGCATGTTCATCCTATCTATTCGACCTTCTCCCCTGCCTTTCCTTCTTCCTTCAAAAAGTTATGTAGCACAATGCTTGTCATGCCGGCATAGGGGTTCAGCATATCCATAGAACAAGCCCATTCAAGTGCTTTAAAGGTGAGTCGCCACCAGCGTCCCATTTCATGCCGGGAAGAAGGAATGTTCTTTGAAGAAACTAAGCTCCTTAAACAAACAAAGCTTTATACAAGGCACGTTAATTCTGCTGGCTGCAGGAATTATCAACCGCATGCTTGGCTTCATTCCCCGGATTGTCCTTCCGCGCGTGATCGGGGCTGAGGGCGTGGGTCTCTACCAGCTTGGCTATCCGTTCTTCATTCTGCTCGTTACCGTGATTACGGGGGGGCTGCCGCTAGCGGTCGCCAAAATGGTGGCCGAAGCCGAGGGCCAGAACCGTCCAGACAAATCAAAGCAGATTTTGCGGACAGCACTTGCGCTCAGTCTGGCGCTGGGTATATTTTTCACAATGGTTGCCTTAGCCAGCGCTTCATGGGTTTCCAACGTTCTGCTGACAGACAACCGGGTCTTCTATACATTCATTGCCATGATTCCGATGCTGTGCATTATTGCTGTATCTGCAGTCTATCGCGGGTACTTTCAGGGCCGGCAGAATATGATTCCTTCCGCGCTTTCCTCCGTGCTGGAGTCCGTGATCCGGATTTTTGCTATGCTCTGGTTTTCCTGGCTGTTGCTGCCCAAGGGAATCGCTTTTGCGGCGGCAGGAGCTATGATCGGGGTCACCGTCGGCGAAATTGCCGGTATGCTCGCTTTACTGTGGCAATATTATTTCATTGTCAGAAAAGACAGGCCTGAACCCGGACCGCAGCCGGAAGACTCTACTGATGCAACTGTCCCTGAGAAAGTACCTTCAGAAGCACAGCCTACGGGTTCCTTGCTGAAGCGACTGCTTGGTATTTCCATTCCGGTGACCGCCGGGCGGCTGGTGGGCTCCGTATCCTATTTGCTGGAATCAATCATCACAGCCCGCAGCCTTGCCCTTGCCGGGATTGCTACAGCCGTTGCCACTGCACAATATGGCGCACTGCAAGGGATGGTTATTCCGTTGCTATTACTGCCGGGAGCGCTAACTTCATCCCTGGCAGTATCGTTGGTTCCTTCCTTGTCGGAAGCCGCTGCCCGCAAAGACTTGTCCATGATCCATAAACGGATGCATCAAGCGCTTAGACTTGCCCTTGTCACAGGTGCTCCTTTTGCTGTTCTTATGTACATCCTGGCCGTTCCGCTCTGCAGTCTGCTGTACGGAAACGCGGATACCGCCCCCATGCTGCGCCTAATTGCACCGTTTGCTGTATTCCTGTATGTACAGGCACCCCTTCAAGCAGCACTTCAGGCTATGGACCGGCCGGGGAGAGCACTCGTTAACACCCTGATTGGAGCTGTGGTCAAAATCCTGTTAATTCTGCTGCTGGCCTCACAGCCACAGTATGGGATCTATGGGGCTATTATCGCAATTATCGCCAATAGCATTCTTGTAACACTACTACACGGGTACAGTGTCGTCTCGCTAATCTCCTTATCCCTGCGCATTAGGGATTTGTTGAAAATTGCCGCAGCTATGATCATTATGGGTGCCGGTGCCCAGTTTGCGTATACCTCTATTCCTGTTGCCGGAGCACAGTGGATCCAGTTTATTTTTGCCGCTGCTGTTGGCCTCTTGATCTACCTCGGTATCTGCCTATTATCAGGACTTGTCTCGGTCCGCGATATGGATCGCCTGCCCTTTATCAAGCGTTGGCGCTAGAGAGCTTCAGTGGTAGAGCCGGGAGACATAGATTTTGCCCTGGTGATCCACCGAGCACAGGAAGACATCGCGAAAGTCCGATACTCCCTTTTGGCGAATCTGCTGTCTCAGCCAAAATCTTGTTTTCCCAATCATCTCCAGGTTCGTATCCTGTACCTTTCCATCCATAATTAGTGGAATCGGAAGTCCTTCATACCTGATTTTGTCCTTGGGAAGCTTCACAGTCTTGGAGTTGTTTGTGCTTGCGCCTGAACTGTCTCCGGCTTCACTGCCCTGTTCTTCCGAACTGCTGGATGATTGGGACGATGAGGAGCCGTTCTTGTTCTTCTCAATAATCGTAAGCTGGCCACTGGCTTCCAGAATGGCAAATTCTACATCGGCAGGATTATCAATATTCTGGCCGCGCAATTGCAGCAGCAAGTCATCAATGTTGTACCTCTGTTTGCGCATCTCGCCACGGTGTAATTTGCCATCGGAAATCAGGATGCTCGGCTTACCATCCATAAACAAACGCAGCTTACGGCTTTTCAGGCCAAGCTGGGCCACTAGCACCTGAATCAGGACGAGTGTGGCCATAGGCACAATCCCTTCATACACCGGTCTTTTAATATCATCTATAACAAACACTGCAATCTCGGCAATCATGATCGAAATCGTCAAATCAAACACCGACAGCTTTCCGATTTCTCTTTTCCCCATTATCCGCAAGCACAGAAAAATGAAGAAATACATCAGCACGGTCATGAGAATGTGGTATGTGATCTGCTGGAACATATTGCTTCTCTCCTTCCGCGTTTACCCGCAGTGAACGTCCCCGCAGGTCATTAATGTATACCCTATTCTGACCGCTCGGGTCAGGGAACATTCGGAAGCTGGCTTATTAATTAATGGTAAAAGTAACGACAGTCTCATTCTTGTACTAACGGGGCAAGCCTGCCCATACAATGAGTAGTAGCTTGTATTGCCATCATAAAAATGCTTAGGAGGTTGTACCATGCATGTAATCCGGCGCCTGTTCTCATGGAGAATAGCCAATCCTGTATTATCTGGCTTGAGCCGATCGTTCCTCTGGATGCTGGTGGGCGCGTTTGTTCTTTCGCTTCTGCTTTGGGGTAGCGGGCTGGAAGAAAAGGACCTCTCCCTGTACACCTACATTGTACATGCAGTAGCCATCGCTTTTGGCGGGCTTACAGCAGGCCGCAGAGCCAGCAGCAAGGGTTGGTATAAAGGGAGCTTGACCGGGCTTTTCTACGGTATTATCGTGCTAATCATCGGTTTTCTAGCACTTGACAGTGCGCCTTCAGGCTCGGATTTGCTCTGGACTTTGGCAGCTGCAGCAATCGGGGCGCTCGGCGGAATGTTTGGGGTTAATTTACAAAAAGCATAAATTTAAGGATTTTTTAAAAAATCGGAACTGCTCCCCTTAAAATATGTTAAACTGTGTTCACTGACTTCAAAAGGGATCAAGGAGGCTTCGATTGCTTTGCTTTACCAATCCATGGATCATATCGTGTTATACACTGTTGTTCTTGTTATTGCACTGGTCTGGATCGGCTCACGCCGCAATCCATTCACTGCATTAATTGAGATCGGAAGAGAACTATTAGGCTCTTATAAGTTTTTACTGCTTTTTGTAGGTTTGTTCGGGGTACTGGCCCTCAATAAATACGAGTTGCAGATTGAGAAGAAGCTGAATATCACTTCGGATTTCACTCCATCTATATTTGGACTGGAGGGACATTTTGTCCAGAGCGTGCAGCATTTGTTCTATAGCCCCTGGCTGACACCTATAATCGTCTTCTTCTATATCTTTATGTTGCAGGCGGTGTTAGCGGCTTCCCTGGGCGTCTACCTACTCGACAATAACCGTGTGATGCTCTATGCTACTTGCTACGCTATTATTTTGAACTATGCCATCGCTATTCCGTTCTACCTGTTCTTCCCGGTGAATGAGGTGTGGTCATATGCTCCGGCAGGCGTTAGATTTGTCATGCTGGATGTGTTCCCTAGATTTGAGCAAGAATACAGACCGCTTTCAGGGCTCGACAACTGCTTCCCGAGTCTTCATACTTCCATTTCTGTTACGATGGCATTGTTGGCTTACCGTTCGGGCAACCGCCGCTGGATGGCAATCACCACCCTGTCTGCCGTTGTCATTGTATTCGGAATCTTCTATCTAGGTATTCATTGGCTAACCGATATGCTCGGCGGTACCGTACTTGCGATATTATCCGCTACAGTTGGCGTTCAACTGGCTAAGCTAACGCTGCGAACCAGTTCGGAAAGACTAACTTTCCGCAGCCGTGCCAACCCTATGCGTTAATACTCCAACAAGTTCATATGAGAATAGCAAAAAGCGGCATTTCCTCTCTACCGAGAAGAAATGCCGCTTTTATATGAATCTTCCTACTCTTTCGATTCCGTATCGGTCGCAACCGCATGGCTGACGGAACCACGGTCAAATGTAAGCTTAGTCACATCATTAACCTTGAGAACCGCGATGTCGTCGGAGATTTCTACAATCGTTCCGTGAAGACCACCGATTGTAACAACCTTATCCCCTTTTTTCAGCGCTTTCAGCATCGTATTGCGAGCTTTAGTTTTCTTCTGCTGAGGACGGATCAGAAGGAAATAGAAGACTACGAACATCAGTACAAAAGGTCCTACCAGACCCAGAATGCTCCCTCCGGACTGGCCTGCACCTGCTGCTAACTCAAACATAATTCTCCCCCCTTTCAAATGACTGGCAACGCACAATTCCGTTTCTAGAAGCCTTTAAGATTATCGTTTAAGCCGTATTGTGCAAAAAACTCATCGCGAAAATCAAGCAGCCGATCTTCTCTGATGGCTTCACGCACTTTACGCATCAGTTCCAACAGGAAGTGCAAGTTATGGTATGTCGTTAACCGCAATCCGAACGTTTCGTCTGCCTTAATCAAATGGCGCAAATAAGCGCGGGAATAATTCTGGCAGGTGTAACAGTTACACTCGGGATCCAGCGGCCCAAAATCACGGGCATACTGAGCGTTGCGTACAACGAGTCTTCCTTGGCTGGTCATCGTTGTTCCGTTGCGGGCTATACGGGTTGGCAGAACACAGTCGAACATGTCCACACCCCGGATCGCACCTTCCAAGAGCGCATCCGGCGAACCCACACCCATCAAATAGCGGGGTTTCCCTTGCGGCAGCAGCGGAACTGTGTAATCCAGCACTTCATACATTAGCTGCTTGGACTCTCCGACGCTGAGCCCCCCAATAGCATACCCCGGGAAATCCATGGAAGTCAAATCAGCGGCGCTCTGGCGACGCAGATCTTCATACATGCCTCCCTGTACGATGGCGAACAGCCCTTGGTCCTGAGGACGAGCATGGCTCTTGAGGCAACGTTCTGCCCAGCGGGTAGTCCGCTCGAGCGATTTTTTAACATAATCGTATTCCGCCGGGAATGGCGGGCATTCATCGAATGCCATCATAATGTCCGAACCAAGCGCATTTTGAATTTCCATCGCCACCTCAGGAGAGAGGAATTTCTTGTCTCCATTCAAGTGGGAACGGAATTGTACGCCTTCCTCGGTGATTTTGCGCATGTCGCTTAACGAGAAGACCTGAAACCCGCCGCTGTCGGTCAGAATCGGGCGATCCCAGTTCATGAACTTGTGCAGACCACCAGCTTCACGAATAATATCGTGGCCCGGGCGCAGGAACAAATGGTAGGTATTGCTCAAAATAATTTGAGCATCCATTTGCTTCAACTCTTCTGGACTCATTGTCTTTACTGTAGCTTGGGTGCCTACAGGCATAAATGTTGGTGTCTCAATGACACCGTGAGGCGTGTGGACTCTTCCGAGTCTTGCGCCGGATTGCTTGCACGTTTTGATGTGCTCATACGTAATTGCTGCCATGATTAACCCATCCTCTTACTTAATAAATAAACATCGCGTCTCCAAAACTGAAAAACCGGTATCTCTCGGCAATCGCCTCTTCATAGGCGGCCAGAATATGCTCACGACCTGCCAATGCGCTGACTAGCATCACCAGTGTTGATTTAGG
Source organism: Paenibacillus sp. NPDC058177 (assembly GCF_042883835.1). NCBI lineage: Bacteria > Bacillati > Bacillota > Bacilli > Caryophanales > Paenibacillaceae > Paenibacillus > Paenibacillus sp. NPDC058177. The sequence continues at coordinate 586,082 of NZ_JBHVVB010000002.1, forward strand.
GAGGTGAAAGTTCGTGATTAGTGCATTAACGACATTGAATTGATAACCTGGATAAATGAAAATATCTGTCCATCCGCTGCATGCTGTTAGCGGTCCCCCCTGACACTGCCGCCCAACTGTCTCCAGTGTACGGCAAGAGGTCGTACCTACAGCTATAATTCGTCCCCCGCGCTCCCGAGCAGCATTCAGTGTATCTGCTGTCTCCTGCGACATGACGAAGTACTCGGCATGCATGACATGCTCCTCGACCTTCTCTACAGACATCGGACGGAATGTGCCCAGTCCAACATGCAGCGTAATGTAGGCAATGGATACACCTTTGGCTGCAATCTGCTCCAGTAGGCTGGTGGTAAAATGCAGACCTGCCGTTGGCGCAGCCGCTGAACCTTCATGCTTGGCATACACTGTCTGATACCGCTCACGGTCATCCAGCGTCTCCTTGATATACGGTGGAAGCGGCATCATTCCCAGCCTGTCGAGAATCTCCTGAAAGATCCCTTTATAAATGAAGCGGAGTGTCCGTCCGCCCATCTCAGACTCGTCTTCCACTACTGCCCGCAGTTCATCGCTGAATACGATAACTGCCCCGCTCTTCAGCTTTTTGCCGGGCTTCACCAATGCTTCCCAGCGATCCTCCCCGAGGTTCTTCAGCAGAAGCACTTCTGCCTTTGCCCCGGTGTCTTCCTTAACACCAAACAGACGGGCCGGAATGACTCTGGTATCATTCAGAACCAGTGTATCTCCCGGCTGCAAATATTCGATCATATCGCTAAAATGCCGGTGATCTGTCTCACCTGTCTCCCTGTTGACCAGCAGCAGCCGCGAGGCACTACGGTCAAGCAGCGGAGTCTGGGCAATCAGCTCTTCAGGCAGATTAAAATCATAATCTTCTACATTCATTGTGCGTCTTCATTCCTTAACTATAGTAACGTTACGATAATAGTGTTGCAATATTTGCTTGTAATCATACCCGCTGTCAGCCATCCCCTTCACGCCCCACTGGGACATGCCCATACCGTGGCCAAAGCCTTGGCCGATGAACAGGAAGCCAGACCCGCCAGTAACTACTCTAGCTTTGGCATCGCCGCCCATAACCACCGTACCGGTGGCGGAAGACGTTACTTTTCCATTTGCGGATAGAACACCAGCATTGCTTCCACTACCTACGGTAGAGACTGAGCCGTCAGCGCCTAGTACAGTATAACTGCCGGTTGGCACAATATCAAACAATGTGCTAGGCAATCCGTTGAATGCCGAACGGAACAGATCCGGATATTTCACCTTCAGAATCTCGCCATTAGCCTTCACCTCAGTAGCTCTTCCCGAAGGACCGCGCTGAGTTACCTGAAGACTAATGATTAACGAAGGAAGCGCATTGCTTGTCTTGCCTTGCAGGCTCTTCAACAAATCAGCCGAAGAATAAGGGCCCTTCACCCATGAGTAGCTGCCGGATTCATACACCTTGTCCAGCACCACAGCATTGTCTCCCGGGTTCAGCTTGCCTACCGGATTAGCATCACTTTGGATGATCGGCAGGGGACGAATGTTCACGTCCTTCGTGGTCGCTGTAGCCAAATCAAGTCCAGCTGCCGTTTTGCTTCCCGTTAATTTGATATTGTCTTCCCGGGCATACCCAGCGGTTCCATTGGGCAGCAGAACATAATACCACTGTTTGGACGCTACGGATGCAACGTCTTCCTTGCTCGGCACACTGACAAACACGTCACTGCCGTTCCCCCACACCTCGGAAGGATCAGCCGTTACACCGCCGCTGTTGGAGGAGAATAGGGCTTCTACAATCTGCGCGCCGTTCTTCAACACTTCACCAGCTGTTGCGTCTACCGCTTTGGTGATGGCCGGTGCCTCAGCCCCAATTCCGTTGTATACCTGGCTCAGTGTGGTGTCCACCACATTCGCCACGTCAAATTTGTTGCCTTGGGCCAGAGCATAGCTGCGGGCTGCAACAGCCTGCGCCTTCAGAGCCTCTTCCGGCCAGCTTGAAGAGACTTCTCCGCCAACAACAGCATACAAATATTGTTCCAGTGACACTTCATTAATCACTGCGAGCGATCCGTTCAATCCACTAAGCTCCAGATTACCCCGGTACACACGTTTGGAGCGCTCTACAAGCTGGATGCCAGCATCATTGCCAGTAGCAAGGAATTTGGCTCCGCTACCGTACACAACATAGTGGGGAACTTGTCCCGCATTGGTAAGATCCAGGCCTGCATCACTGCGCACGATTAATCCGGCTGTTGAGACTGCACTGGTGGACAACGTAATCTGTGGCAGCGCCACATTCACCGCAGCAGCCAACGCCGCCAGACTTGTATCATTTACAGCTTCTCCAACCCAGACCTCGACCCGTGAGCTGCCGTCTTGAGCCGATGACAATACCGGCCAGGCATCGAATCCCGCCGCTGCCAAACTGGCAATCACCGCATCGGCCTCGTCCTGGGTCGCAAAGGAACCAGCCGACAAATGCTTGGTGCCTGTCACTGCCGGTGTCTGCCCTGGCGGAATGGACAATCCAGCTTTAGTCACTCTGGACAATCCATCCTTGGCTGCATTTTCACTGGCATATACTCCGGTGTACAGCTGATACAGGCTGGAACCATTTCTCGTCACAACAAACAGCTGAGGCTTGTCAGAAGTTGATTGCAGCTTCTTGGCCGCATCGGCTGCCGCCTGCCAAGACGGGGTTTCCAGCACTTTCACCCGAAAGCCGTCCAGGCTGACACGAATACTGCTCTTGGCCGGAACAGTCGCGAGCGGTGCCCCGCCCCCTTGCGAGGTTACAAGATTAAAACTTTGGTCTGACTGCAGCGTTGCCGCCGCCACCGTAGATTTATATTTGCTGCCGATATCGGCGTACAGTGCTACACGAATTGTTGCACCGGGTGCAGCCTCACTGCTCCCGGCAGGGATCAGGAAGCTTCCCGCAGCCAGTGCTGACACCAGCATTCCCCGGCCCAGCACCTTCAGCGCTGAGAATTTCCTTGTTCCATGCTTCATTCAGCATCCTCCTTCGTACAGGGAATTAATTACTCATGATTGCTCCGGAGGGAGCGGAATGCCCAAATGATGATAGGCAGCCGGCGTGACAATCCTGCCGCGTGGCGTCCGTTGCAGAAAGCCAATCTGCAGCAGGTAAGGCTCATATACATCCTCTATGGTCTGACTTTCTTCTCCAATAGTAGCGGCTATGGTATCAAGTCCAACAGGACCGCCGCGGAAACTCGTAATCATAGAGTGAATCATCTTATGGTCAATGCTGTCCAGTCCACGCGGGTCGACTTGAAGCATACGAAGGGCTTCAGCCGCAATGTCAGGTGTAATAATTCCGTCGCCGCGCACCTGGGCAAAATCACGGACGCGCTTCAGCAGACGGTTGGCAATCCGCGGTGTTCCGCGTGCCCGCAGGGCCACTTCCTCAGCAGCTTCTCCCTGAATCTCAATACCCAGCAGATCCGCATTGCGGGAGACGATAAAGCTCAGCTCATCGATGGAATAGAATTCAAGCCGGCTGACCACGCCGAAACGGTCGCGCAGCGGCGCAGACAATAGTCCTGCCCGCGTAGTCGCGCCGATCAGCGTGAACGGAGGCAGGTCCAGACGCACGGAACGCGCACTTGGTCCTTTGCCGATCATAATATCCAGCGCAAAGTCCTCCATAGCTGGATACATAACCTCCTCCACCGTGCGATGCAGACGATGAATTTCATCAATGAACAGCACATCGCCCTCCTGCAGATTGGTCAGCAGCGCGGCCAAATCTCCCGGCCGCTCAATCGCTGGTCCTGAGGTTGTCCGCAAGTTCACACCCAACTCGTTAGCAATAATGTTCGCCAATGTCGTCTTACCAAGACCCGGCGGGCCATAGAGCAGCACGTGGTCCAGCGCCTCGTTTCTCATCTTGGCCGCCTCAATATAGATCTTCAGGTTCTCCTTAACCTGACCCTGTCCGATATATTCAGCCAGATAACGGGGGCGCAGGCTCAGCTCCACAGCCTGTTCTTCCATCATCAGATTGGCAGATATGATCCGGTCGTCCATTCTCTCATCACTTCCAGTTCTTTAAAAGATGCCCGCAGGCAGGCTTTACTTCGCCACGTACAGCAGCTTCAGCGCCTTTTTCATCAATACATCGACACTTCCCGTATCGGATCCCTCTTTCTTCAGGGCTAACCATACACGGTCCAACTCGCTCTCGGTATAGCCAAGTACCTTCAAGCCGTCTCTGGCCTCGTCCCACGGCAAGGCATCGCTGCCTTCTTCCTGCGGAACCGCAAAGAGACCTGTCTGCATGGAAGCCATGCTAAGTCCATCCAGCTTATCCTTCAGATCAAGGATCATGCGCTGTGCCGTCTTCTTCCCGATCCCTGGCAGCTTCGTTAGGAACGTAATATTCTCCTGGTAAATCGCTGAAATTAGCTGATCCGGGGTACCCCCTGTCAGAATGCCAAGCGCCACACGCGGGCCAATACCAGATACCTCAATCAGCTTACGGAACAGCCGCTGCTCTTCACGGGTAGAGAAACCGAACAGCAGGGTAGCATCCTCACGGGTCACATAATGAATAAAGATCGTTACAGGTCCCTCTGTCTTGGCAAAAGCATAGGGATTCGGGCAGAACACGCGGTATCCCACCCCCTGCACATCCAACACCACATATTCGGATTCCAGGTATACAACCGGACCTCTTAAGAAATCTATCATTTTCGCAATACCTCATTTAATTTGGAATTAAGACTGTAAGAGTGGGCATGACATACAGCAACCGCCAACGCGTCCGCCACGTCATCGGGCTTAGGAATCGCGGTCAGCTTCAGGAACATCTTCACCATCTCTTGTACTTGGCGCTTCTCTGCCTTACCATAGCCTACGATTGCTTGCTTAACCTGCATCGGCGTATATTCCGCTATAGGGAGCCCACGCTGAATCGCCGCCAGGACCATCACTCCACGGGCCTGCGCGACGGGCAATGCAGTGGTTACGTTGCGGGCGAAAAACAGCTTCTCCAGTGCCACCGCATCAGGCTTGTATTTCTCCATAAGCTGAGTAATACCCTCGTAGACATGCAGCAGCCGCTCTTCTTCCGGCGTATGCGCCTCTGTCTGGATACAGCCGTATTGCACGGGCGTCACCTTATGGCCTTCCTTATCCACAAAGCCGAAGCCGACAATAGCGAGCCCCGGGTCAATTCCTAATATGCGCACACTTCTCTCTCCTCTATGGTCAATAAGAAGCCGGGCTCCGTCCCTCGGCTCCAGCACTAAAGCGAACATATGTATTCCTTCTAACCATTATAGCAAAAATAGACTCCGCGGTGAGGAGAAAGTTTCCCTGCTCCCAGAAAAGGGGTCTTTCGGCCCTATACAAGGGGGTGATTGCCGCGCAAATTGACGGGAACACACAGCAAAAAAGACCTGCGGGTATCACCCCAGGCCTCAATACAGTACTTCCTATTTAACAACTCCGCCAGAACAGAAGCTCTCACTTATTCCTTATTTTGCATAACCTGCTCCGAATTATCCCGTGCGTAATCACTGAAGGTGGACAGCACACTGTTATACTCTTCGATGTCCTGCACCCGAATTCCATCCTGCAGCTGCCTCCAGATGTCCTCCGGCAAAGAGGATTTCATGGAACCCATATCCATTTGAAAAAAAGTCTTCAGAACCTCATCCTGGCCTGGAGGACCCTTGAACAGCGTTAAGTTGCCATGCTCGTCCACGCCAAAGTAGGCTTCTTTCTTGACGGCTGGTGACAGGTCAGCGATTCTCTTTTCCAGCCAAAGATCTCCGGCAGCACTGATTCTGGCCTCCCAGGATGGATGCTTGGCGATCAGTTCTTTAAGCTGAACCGGGTTCATCTGGCCGGGTAGATTCTGAATCTCCTCACCGGATACATAGCTGATCTTCAGATGAACCGTCCTGCTGATTCCACTCTGCTGTATCGTTTGGAGAACTTGCTCGCGCCGCGGACTGTAGCCCCCCTCTTCATCGCCATCTCCTTCCTGAAAAACTGCCGTTACCGGCTCCTCTCCGGAATGTTCCCCGTTCTCAACCGTACCGCGCAGACGCTCCAAAGAATCCGCTACAGAAGCCGATGGTTCCTCCAGCAGTTCGCTCATTTCGCCGGGAAGCTGCATTCCGCGCCAAGCCAATATCGTTATAGCGACACAGGCCGCTCCTACCCACAATGCCTTTTTCCAACGTCTCCATCTACGCCAAAGCTGTTTTTTCAAGCGAGAAGCATTCACGTTAATCCCTTCATTCTGGTTTTTTCCTATTGTGACCTGTGAAGGAAGCCTTTATGCATGATTGGGAATGCCGTGCTGTGCAAATGCTTTGAATTACTAAATATTGTTTGCTATACTCTTACTGATTGATTGCAGGCTTAAATTTATTTACAAAGGGGAATTCCTTGATGATTATCCAACCAAAAACACGCGGTTTTATATGCACAACAGCCCATCCCGAAGGATGCGCCAAACAAATAGAGAAGCAAATTAAGTATGTACAGTCCCAGAAGAAAATCTCCGGCCCAGCCAATGTGCTTGTGATCGGTGCTTCGACTGGTTATGGCCTGGCCTCGCGGATTGCCGCAGCTTTTGGTGCAGGCGCCAACACGATCGGAGTTTTCTTCGACAGACCGGCTGAAGGCTCGCGTACAGCCTCCGCAGGCTGGTACAATTCAGCAGCTTTTGAGGAGCAGGCTAACGAACTCGGGCTGAAATCCTTCAGCATTGTCGGCGATGCTTTCTCCGATGGCATCAAGGAAAAAACCATTGAGCTGATCAAAAACGAATTTAAGAACGTAGACCTTGTTATTTATAGTGTGGCTTCCCCGCGTCGCACGCATCCGGTTACCGGAGAGACCTTCTCCTCAGTAATTAAGCCAATCGGCACAGCATACAGCAACAAAACTATGAACTTCCATACCGGTGAAGTATCCGATACAACGATCGAGCCGGCTACAGAAGAAGAAGTTCGTCAGACGATTGCCGTTATGGGCGGCGAGGACTGGAGCATGTGGATTGATGAGCTGTCAAAAGCCGGTGTGCTTGCAGATGGCGCTACAACGGTGGCCTACTCTTACATTGGACCAGAAGTTACTCACGCTATTTACCGTGAAGGAACGATCGGTAAGGCCAAAAATGATCTGGAGCAAACGGCAGTCAAGCTGAATGAGCAACTCGGAGCTAAAGGCGGTCGTGCCTTCGTATCCGTGAATAAAGCGCTGGTTACTCAATCCAGCTCGGCTATTCCTGTCGTTCCACTGTACATTTCCGCACTGTACAAAGTAATGAAGGAAAAAGGAATTCACGAGAACTGCATCGAGCAGATCTATCGCCTGTTCTCCGACCGCTTGTATGGTGAAGGTCCGGCCACTGCCGACGGCAGCACGCTGATCCGTATTGACGATTGGGAAATGCGTGAAGATGTACAGAAGGAAGTTATGGACCGCTGGAACAAGCTTGAGACTGCTAATGTGTCTGAACTTGCTGATCTTGAAGGCTACCGCGAGGATTTCTTTAACCTGTTCGGTTTCCAGACCGAAGGCGTGGACTATGACGCTGAGTCAGATCCTGCTGTAGAGCTGCCAAATTCATATTAATCCGCTAAAAAATAAAGAGTCCAGCCTGGATAATCAGGCTGGACTCTTTTTGATGAGGAAGTCTACAGCAACGTACCGTTGTCAGCACTTGCTTTTTATAGAACGACAGTTATTTTCTCAGCCAACGTGGACAGCTTCTGACTCTGCAAATGCTGCTCCATCTTCTGTTCTCCCTCCACCATCACCTGTTGAATCAGGCATTCCGAGGAATGGTCAAGACTGCATTCGAACAAGGAAGCCGTGCCTTCAATAGCATGAATCACGTCAAGGAATGAGATATCTTCCTTCTTGCGCTTAAGACGATAACCTCCGTTCGCTCCGGAAGCGGATTCGATAAGACCGCCTTTAACCAGCTTGGTCAAGATTTTGGACAGATACGTAGGGGACACGCCTTGTCTTTCTGCAAGCTGTTGGACGCCCACGGGTTTATCCGTGCCTGCCGCCATCATAAACAACATCGTATGCAGCGCGTAATTGGTAGCTTTTGAGTATTTCATGTAACACCTCAATTACAGACTTTGTTCGTCTATAATAACGCCGAATCAGTAAGGGGTCAACATGAGAGCCAGCTTTGCCAGGTCAGCTCCTTATTCAATGAATTTTTTTGCCCATAAACGGCTTAGAATATTTGATCATGCCCCCCTGAAAGAGATATAATAAAAGATAGTGATGCACATTCAATGTTGAAAGAGAGCGAAAACTATGGGACGTAAGTGGAATAATATTAAAGAGAAAAAAGCATCCAAGGATGCCAATACAAGTCGTATATATGCTAGATTTGGCCGCGAAATTTATGTAGTAGCCAAACAAGGCGAGCCGGACCCTGAATCCAATCAGGCTCTGAAATTCGTCCTTGAGCGTGCCAAGACCTATAATGTTCCCAAAGCCATAATTGACCGTGCGATTGAAAAAGCCAAAGGCGGTTCCGATGAGAACTATGACGAGCTCCGCTATGAAGGCTTTGGCCCGAACGGCTCCATGGTCATTGTCGATGCACTGACCAATAACGTGAACCGCACCGCTTCTGAAGTACGGGCAGCGTTCAGCAAGAACGGTGGCAACCTTGGGGTAGCCGGTTCCGTTAACTATATGTTTGATGAAACCGCAGTAATCGGACTGACCGGCAAAACCGCCGAAGAAGTCCTTGAGCTGCTGATGGAAGCAGACGTTGATGCCCGCGATATCCTGGAAGAAGAGGAAGCTGTGATCGTATACGCTGCTCCCGACCAATTCCACGCGGTGCAAACCGCGCTGAAGGACGCCGGCATTACCGAATTTACGGTTGCCGAAATCACGATGCTGGCTCAGAACTATGTTGAGCTGCCAGCCGATGCCGAGGCTCAATTCAACAAAATGATCGACGCGCTGGAAGATCTCGATGATGTTCAGCAAGTCTATCATAACGTAGATTCCGAGGAATAGAATCACACTATACATTAGAACAGGCTAAGAAACCGCTGAACGGCGGTTTCTTAGCCTGTTTTTTATACACATGGTAGTGGATAATAATTGATAAAGAGCATCTATTTCTTTAAAGCATGCTCCTCCAACCCAAAATAGACATCGGCATTGTTATAGCAAATATCCTCGACAATGCGGCCCAGGAACGGGATGTCATTCGGCACTTCGCCGTTCTCTACCCAGCCTCCCAGGATGTTGCACAGGATACGGCGGAAGTATTCATGACGAGTATACGATAGGAAGGAGCGCGAGTCCGTCAGCATACCGATAAAGCAGCTGAGCTGGCCCAGATTGGACAAAGCCGTCAGCTGTTTGGTCATCCCTTCCTTCTGGTCGTTGTACCACCAACCGGAGCCGAACTGGATTTTGCCTCGGATGCCGCTCTGCTGGAACGATCCGATCATCGCAGCCAGTACATCATTATGGACCGGGTTCAGGTTGTACAGAATAGTTTTCGGCAATTCATTACTCTGTTCCAATCCATCCAGCAATCTGTAGAGATTATCGGCATAGTTGTTGTCGCCTATTGTGTCGAACCCGGTGTCAGGCCCTAATTGTCGAAACATCCGGGTATTGGGATTACGGATCGCGCCAATATGCAGCTGCATCGCCCAGCCGAACTGTGCATACTTCCGGCCCATCGCCAGAAACAGCGACGTAGCATATTGGTCACACTCCAGGCTGCTCAGAGGCTCACCTTGCAAACGTTTGGAGAAAATAGACTCTAGCTCCTCAGCCGAGGCCTCGGCATACGGCAAGTGGGTAAAGCCATGATCAGAGATCATACAGCCGAACTGGTTGAAATACTCTATACGTTCCAGTAAGGCTTGTTCAATTAACGCATAGGACTGAATAGGATACCCTACTGCCTGCTCCAGCACCCCTATATAATCCAAGAAGCCGGGGGAACCGATTTGCAGTGCTTTATCTGGCCGGAATGTAGGCGTAACGGCGGTTTTGAAATCCTTCTGCTCCGCAATCTGCCGGTGATAGCGTAAATCATCCGCCGGATCATCGGTGGTGCAGATCCATTTTACATTGGAACGGGTAATCAGCTCTTGGGTGGTGAAGTCAGGCTGAGCGATGACCTCATTGCACTTCCTGTAGATCTCCTCCCAATTGTCCGCCGTCAACAAATCGTCCACGCCAAAGTAGGTTTTTAGCTCCAGGGCCGACCAGTGAAACAACGGGTTTCCGATGGTAAAGGGCAGCACCTCGCTCCATTTGGCGAATTTCTCTTCAGGAGAAGCATCCCCGGTGATATATTTTTCATCGATACCATAGGTTCTTAAGGCTCGCCATTTATAATGATCCCCGCCCAGCCAAATGTCCGTAATACTCTCAAAACGCGCATTCTCCGCAATCGCCTTGGGGTCCAGATGGCAGTGGTAATCGATGATGGGCAGTTTCTTCGCATACTCATGGTATAGTCTTCGGGCCGTCTCCGATTGCAGCAGAAAATCCTCATGAATGAAAGCTGTCATCGTCATCGTCTGCTCTCCTTTCAGGATTGTAACGACTTCTTGACCGCTTCGGCCAAGCCGTTGATATAGACGGCGCCCAGCGCCCGGTCATATAATCCGTACCCTGCTCTTCCCGTCTCTCCCCAAATCATGCGACCATGGTCCGAGCGGAACGGCCCGTCAAAACCATACTCGACATAAGCTTTAACAATCTCATAGAAATCCAGTGATCCCCATTCGGATAGATGCCCGGACTCGTGGAATGACTTCTCACCCGTAATCTTGATATTCCGCAAATGAGCAAAATGCACCCGGTTCTTGACCCCGCCGAAATACTTAACCATATCGACAAAATCATTGTTCGGATCACAGCCCAACGAGCCAGAGCATAACGTCAGCCCGTGATACGGGGAATCGTACAGGTTCAGAAACCGTTCAAGATTAGCCTTATTCGTGATGATGCGTGGCAGACCGAAGATGGACCATGGCGGATCATCCGGGTGAATGGCCATTTTAACCTGACTTTCTACGGCAACGGGTAGAATTCCTTCAATAAAGTAGCCGAGATGCTCCCATAGCTTCTCTTCATTCATCTCTTCATACTGATCCAGAACCTTCCCAAGTCCCCCTTCTCCGTAAGAAGTATCCCAGCCCGGCAACGCCAGTTCACCCAGCTTCGGGTCCATTCTCCGGATGATTTCTTCCTCATAGATCAGAGTCGTGGAGCCATCCGGCAGCTCGAAGGACAGATCCGAACGTGTCCAGTCGAACACTGGCATAAAGTTATAGCAGATCACGGGAATACCCGCCCGGCCCAAATTGCGGATTGTCTCTTTATAATTATCAATGTAGACGTCACGCGTAGGCAGACCCAGCTTAATGTCCTCATGTACGGGAACGCTCTCAATAACCGAAATCTTCAGACCTACAGACTCGACTCTCTCCTTCAAAGCCGTAATTTTCTCCATCGGCCACACTTCACCTACCGGCACATCATAGATTGCGGTGACAATGCCTTTCATCCCCGGAATCTGAGCAATATACTCCAGCTTGACGGGGTCCTCTTCCCCATACCAGCGGAACGACATTTCCATTTTTATTGGCCTCCTTATGCACGGATTCGAATACTTGTATACTAGCATACAAGATAAGGTGGAGCAATATAATAAATGCCCTTCAGCTAAAAATAGTTCAAGATATATGGACCCCGGAACCGACGTCAAAATAGTGTGCAAAACGGCTGTCATCCCGGTACAATTCCTCCCATTGGTTTATCGGCTCGAGGATATGCTGTTTGACGGCATGCTCAATCTGCTCGGTCTGGCCCTGTTCGATAAGCCCGATCATCCGGCGATGCTGAGTTACTGCCTCTGCGAAGCTGTGCTCCATTTCGGAGAGCAGTCTGATGCGATTGTAGTGAGTGCTCAGGCGGGTGATGGATTTCCACACATTCTCCAAATGATTGCCCCGATAAATAATCTGATGAAATTCCGTATCCAGTTGATGAAAATCAAGCTCCTTGCCTTTCTTGTCGACCAGCAGCTCCTGCAGCCCGACATTCTTCTTAAGCTCCAGCAGTGCCTCTGCCGGGAACGACTGACAGGAGCGGAGCAGAACCTCTTTTTCCAGCGTAAAACGCATAAAAGCAGCCTCTTCAATCAGATGGCCCTTGATTTTGGACACATAGGTGCCAACTTGCGGAACTACATCAATCAGATGCTCCTCCTTCAGCTTCGCCAGCACTTCCCTGACCGGTGTACGGGAAATCTGCAGCGCATCGGCAAGATCAATCTCGCTGATAACCTGACCTGGAGCCAAGGTGAGCGACATCATATTTTCACGAATAACTCTATAAGAATAATCTTTATTGTTCTCACCGACTAATCTTGGGGATATCTTCATCATCAGCACGACACTCCTTCATCTACATCAACCTGCACAAATCAGTATTCTTTATTCTCTTAGCCCGATCTGGCTAAAAGACTCAGTACATCATTATAGCAAATCTTCGCAGATTCTAGCCAACTGTTCTCATAGCGGGCTCATGCTTATCTCCAAAAAAGCCCCGCAGGAGGAACCTCCTGTGGGGCTTGCAGCAAACTTTGAAATTCGTCTACCTTAATCCTATAGCGGGCTGACCGTGATACGTTCTAGGCTGATTTCGCCATGTCCACCCGAGAGTTTGATTGTATTGGCTTCTCCCGGCTGCAAATAAACGGTGATATCAGAAACTCCGCCGAATTCCTGCAGCCCACCCGTAGACAGAGCATTCAGCAAGGAATAGTCCTTGTCGTTGACAGTCAGCTGTAATTTGGCCAGACGTTCAGCAGTAGCATAATGTAGCTCGATGGATGATCTGCCGCCCTCGCCTCCATCCACATTTTCGAACAGCACGTAGGAGCCTTCCCGCTCCAGATCGGTCACCACGCTCTGATCTGATTCCAGCTTACGAATTTCCGCACCGCCGAACACCTTACTCTCCGCTGCCAGATACGACTTCTGCTGAGGATTGACCGCCGGGGCCGGACCAACAGATGATACGCCTTCCAGGGTCTGCACAACGGTCTTGATGGAACCATCTTCGTTAAAATCCAGATAGTCGATACACACGCTGCGCAAATTGCCTTGCCCGGAAATCGCCTGATTATGATAGAACAGATACCATTGTCCTTTGAATTCCACCACCGAACCATGCGTTGTAGAGCAGCCGGTCGGCTCCAGGAAAATACCTCTGTACGTCCACGGTCCAAGCGGGTTCTCGCTGGTTGCATATCTCATCCGATTGTTATCTTCTAAATTGTCTGCGTAGGTCAGGTAATAGAGGCCGTTTCTTTTAAAGACCCACGCCGCTTCATGAAAATCCTCTAACCCTTCCATTTCCTTCATTCCGTCCTTCAGGGATATCATATCCTCATTAAGCTCCCCGCCCAGACAGACACTGCCACCCCCGTAATACATGTAGGCGCTATTGTCGTCGTCCACGAGCACACACGGGTCAATCAAGGCAAACCCGCCCAGACCTGGAACATATCCCTGATCGGTAAATCCGCTTGCCGGCTTGTCGCTGGTAGCAACTCCGATCTTCCAGGAATCATTCCAGTTCGAATCGCTCGGATGCGGATAGTAGAAGTAATAGGTTCCGTTCTTGTAGGCACAATCGGGAGCCCACATGAATCCGCCCTCCGGACGGCCCCAGGACACATCATCCGAGCCGAGGATTTCGCCTTCATCCACCCAGTGGACCATATCCTCCGAAGAGAATACATGATATCTGTCCATAAGATCACAGCCTCTGGCCGGGTCCATATCATGGGATGCGTAAATATAGATTTTGCCATCATTCCATACATGGGCCGACGGATCTGCCGTATAGATGGAAGTAATCGCCGGGTTCAGGGATGTGGTCTTTTGCCGTTTAATTTGTAAGCCTTGATTGCCAGTAGTCATAAATAAATCCTCCTGAAGTTATACTTTTTGCATATAATATGTGCTTCATGCTAAGGCCTTCGCCGTGCAAATCTAGCATCCACGAAGGCCTTGTTGTTCACTTACTGATGGCTCGTAGGATGATTCACCGTCAGTGGAATCTGCCCTTTGAGCAAACGGTTGATGTCTCCACTCAGTCTGAGATAGAAGTCCGCCGATACAGCCACACCATCGGCATCTAGCGTCAGGAAGTATTGATTGGTCGGAATCATCGAGTTGTTCTCTGCGGCTTTTGCGATGGCAGTTCCCTCGTCATATTCGTCGAACATAGCTACATAGCCGGTGTTGATGCCCAAGCTCTTAATGTTGTAAGCTTGCTTCCACATATAATCACCATGCGCACGCGGAATCTGATTCTTCTGCTGGCCGGTCATATTGGACCAGGCGAATCCCGGTGACATTACCGGCTGATAGTCAATTCCATTCTGCTGGGTAAAGGTCAGGTCCGGCTGCAGCTGATTATTCTTGAAGTTATCCACTCCATCCATACCGAAGCGTCCCACAGACCACGGCGAGATCATATCCAGTGATTTGTACACGTTCAGAAAGTCGGATCTGGAGTCATTGTTCCCGGTTCTCCAATAGGTAGGCACGCCACCAATGACGTAAATGCCCTGGTTCTTGAACCAGCTGATCAGATCAGCCGCCTCTGCCGCAGTACCCGGACGGTCCGTGAAGCCGATGCCCCAGATACAGACAACCGTCTTGCCGTTCTGCTTAGCATAGGCGGAGGAAGAAGGCAGGTGCATGTTGTTGACGATATTAGTCGTCCAGTCATGCTTGACTGCATTGACCCAGTTGCTAGCATTCATACCGGTAATGTCATACATGACGTAGAATTTGCGGTTGTAGAACTCTGCCGCGTTCTTCACTTTGACAGCTACGCTATCACGGTTGGTCTTCCAGTTATTAGGCGTATCACTCTCTTCAGCGCCGAACCGCTGCAGTGCCGCGCCGTCGATATTGTAGCTCTGCATCCATTCAAAATGCTTGTTGACCGTCTCCTGATCGTAGGAGGAGAACAGTTTAGCTGGCGTACCGTTGCCGAGATTAGCCAAACTGGTTTGATATAGCTTGGAGTATTCACGAAGATCCGGGTACAGCTCAAAGTTCACATTTCCGCTGGCCGACGGTGCACTGCTGTTCTTGGACCAGTGCACCCAGCCGCCATTTGGCGAACCGTCACCTGCTGCGTTGAACCAGCCCTGATATCCTGCATACAGCTTGCCTACAACATCCCCGCCGCCACCACCTGTGGAGCCCGCGTTGAACTTGAACCAGAGCAGATTGAATAAATTCCCGCTGCCGCCGGTAAATTTAAGATAGAGCGTATGCACACCGCTGGCACCGCTGATCGCACCAGACTTCGTTACCCAGGACTGCCAGCCCCCGGTACCGGGTACAGCAACGGTTCCCACGAGCGTTCCGTTAAGACTGTCCAGACGGACCTCAATATTTCCGCCGCTGTTGTTGCTGGCAACTCTAACATCTATTGAATTGGCACCGCTTCCAAAATCAACATTGTTGAAGACGATATAATCCCCATTGTCGATAAAAGCAACATTCTGCCCGCCTTCGGTGGAATTCTCCAGCTGGATTCCGGATTGGCTGTTGTAACTGGAAGCGGCCGTTTGATTAAACGCCGAAGCCGCCGAGACGACGGAAGGAGCAAAGGAAATGCACACCGTAAGAATCAATAAAGCCGCGCTTGCAAAAGCCAATAACCTTTTGTTTTTTTGCACAAAATTTAGCATAAGATCCTCCTGTTCTTTGGGTTTCCTGCTAATTACTGTCCAAATAAGGCCTGAGACAAGCTTTGAAAGAGAACGGACTCACATTCTGGATTATTCTTGCGGACGTTATTTCCCTTCACTACACCTCCTCTTTAGGCGTATCAGCATTTTCTTACAAAAATAGGTGATTTATCAGTTACAGCATACCCTTTCCCACTATTAGACTCCATGTGATGATCATAAACAAAACAGGGAATTCCAAAAGAAACTGGACGAGTGCTACTCTAGTTCCGCATCACTCCAGGAATGCTTGGGACGCCAATTAAGCACCTTCTGTGCCAGACTGTTACTGACGATAGCTTCTCTATTGTGGAAAGGAACCCGCAGATCAGTCACCCCGGGGTAAAAGGTCTCCAGCAGCTTTTGCGTCTTCCACTCACTTAACGTATCGTTGCCGGTAATGTTCAGGTGTATGGCTCCCGCATAATCCGTATGAAGAGCTGCCAGACTAGCATCTACAGCATCTCTGATATCGATATAGCTCCACAAAATTTGCTTGAAGGTCTCAGGCTTGCTCGTAGCCATATGCTGATACTCTCCCGGGCCGACAATCATCGAGTACCGCAGTGAGATTACTTGCATCCCGGTTTTCCGGTGGAACATCTCCGCGGTCAGTTCGTTGACAACCTTGGAGAGCCCATAACACTCCTGCGGTTGCTGAGGGTGTCCCTCATCCACCGGGAAATAATCTGGCGAGAACGGCTGTGGCGCCCAAGCAAATCCATACGACGATTCGCTGGAGCCCATGACCACTTTTTGAATGCCTAATAAAGAAGCTGCCTCCAGCACATGGTACCCGGCTAACGTATTATTGGCGAAAATATAGGCATGAGGAAAATGGATCGGCGCAGGAATCGCAGCCAAATGAATGATGGCATCGGCTCCGGCAAGCGCTCCCACTACCTGTCCAAAATCATTGAGATCCACCTTGATTTGCCTGCAGTGAATCCGGTCTGACAAGTGATTGTCCAGCGATACTACATCGTAGCCTTGCTGTTGCAGCTTGATGATGACCTGTGATCCAAGCTTACCGCCTCCGCCTGTAACCGCAATGGTTTTCATTTCTTCCAGCCCTCCTTTTACTGTGTTTGGATATCTGAGGTCATGCACCGTACTGTACTCATCTGTGTACTTTGCTGTACTTGGTTACGGACGAACCAATGTTCCGTCAGCCTTGCGGTCCAGTGGATACGGACGGTGATATCGGCTCACATTCCATAAATCTCCCAACAGCCCCTGCGCTTTCACTTCATCCAGATCAAGGCCCAGTCCAGGTTTATTCGATGGATACAGATATCCGCCTTCTCTAATGATGTGTCCCGGGAAAGCCTCCAGTTCATGAGCCTTGAAGTGGTTAACCTCTTGAATACCAAAGTTCCAAAGTGCCATATCCAGGTGAACTGCAGCCGCCTGATTGACGGGATCATTCTCCCCACCTTCCTGCCAGGCTGTGCGGACACCATAGGTCTCACCAAGTGCAGCAATCTTGCGGCAGGCACTAATTCCACCAGCCTTGGACACCCGTACCCGGATAAAATCAATCAGCTTTTCCTGAATCAGTCCGGTCCATTCCTGCGGATTCACGAACAACTCTCCCACCGCCTGCGGCGTCGCACTCTGCTGACGCAGTTGCCGATACCAACCGATCTGTTCCGGTGGAAGGGCATCTTCCAGGAAGAACAATCCGTAGGGCTCCAGCCGCTTCGACAACTGAATGGCATGAATCGGGGACAGATGTTCATGTACATCATGCGTGTATTGAATCCCTGTGCCGAACTCCACACGCAGCTTCTCGAACATGTCCGGGATGGTATTCAGATACGTATGTTCATCAAATACAGGACCACTGTTCCAGGACTGGCGTGGCAGCTTCGCTTCCTTGCCGC
Source organism: Paenibacillus sp. NPDC058177 (assembly GCF_042883835.1). Lineage (NCBI taxonomy): Bacteria > Bacillati > Bacillota > Bacilli > Caryophanales > Paenibacillaceae > Paenibacillus > Paenibacillus sp. NPDC058177. The sequence goes on from NZ_JBHVVB010000002.1 coordinate 603,794, forward strand.
TGACAAAGCCCCCGCCACCGTAACCGCCCATTTGAACACGAATCACCGTATAGCCTTCTTCTATAAAACGCTGGACATCCTCCTTAAGCTCGTTGATATCCGCACCTCCAGCATGTCCGTAGCATGGTACTGCCGACCGGCAGGCTCCGCCGAGCAACTGATAGACCGGGAGGTTTGCTTCCTTACCCTTGATATCCCACAAGGCCATATCAATCCCGCCAATAGCGGTATTGAGGATTGCCCCGTTTCGCCAGTACCCGCTCATATGCATCAGATGCCACAAGTCTTCTATATTGGAAGCCTCTCGCCCAATAATCAGCGGACCTAACAATTGCTCAATGACCTGCACCACTGCCTCAGGATTATAGAGATCAGAGGCGGAGCCCAGTCCATATAGACCGTCCTGATCCGTGGATACCTTCACAATCGTCCAGCTTCCATCATGCCTGGTGCGGATGCATTCGATACGTGTAATTTTTGCCATCAGATCACCATCCCTCTTTTGTGTCGTGTCTATTTTAATGCAATCTTCCGCACATCCAAACGGGGCATTATTAAACTTTCCATCCCATTTCTATCTTTCTACTGTAACCACCCCTCTGGCTTTACCTGGGAATTTGTTGTATGTTAAAATTCAAAGTAAATAGATCACTCTTTACGTAATTACCAAAACCAATACTCAGGGGAGAAGGCGCTATAATGGCAGAGAAAAAAGCAGTACAAGTAACCGGATGGAATTTCGATAACAGTTATGCCGCTCTTCCAGAAATGCTTTTTACCAGACAGCATCCAACCCCTGTACGAGACCCTAAATTGGCCATTGTGAACCATGCGCTGGCCTCATCCTTAGGCTTGAACTCCGAATATCTGGAGAGCAGTGACGGGCTGGCGGAACTCGCCGGTAATGAGGTGCCTGAAGGTTCTTCACCGCTAGCACAAGCATACGCCGGACATCAATTCGGGCGTTTCAACATGCTGGGCGATGGACGGGCACTCCTTCTTGGGGAACAGATCACTCCTTCCGGGGAACGGTTTGATATTCAACTTAAAGGCTCAGGCCAAACCCCCTACTCCCGCGCAGGAGACGGGCGGGCCGCACTCGGACCGATGCTGCGTGAATATATCATCAGTGAAGCTATGTACGGACTCGGTATTCCGACGACACGAAGTTTGGCAGTTGTAGCGACCGGCCAGAATATCACCCGTGAATCCGAGCTGCCAGGTGCTGTTCTGACCCGGATTGCAGCCAGCTATCTGCGCGTAGGTACCTTTCAATATGTTGCAAAATGGGGCACGATCGAAGATCTCCGCACATTAGCTGACTATACCTTGCATAGACACTACCCTGAAGCGGAAAAGGAAGAGAACCGTTATCTTGCTCTGCTGCAGGGCATCATTCAACGACAAGCTTCATTAATTGCGCAATGGCAGCTAGTTGGCTTTATCCACGGGGTTATGAACACAGACAACATAGCTCTTAGCGGCGAAACTATTGACTACGGCCCATGCGCGTTCTTGGATACTTATGATCTCGGCACTGTATTCAGCTCTATTGACACCGGTGGCCGCTATGCTTTTGGCAACCAGCCCAATATTGCTGCATGGGATCTGGCCAGATTTGCCGAAACACTGCTCCCTCTGCTGCATGAAGATGCGGAGCAAGCCGTTAAGCTTGGGGAAGAAGCCATTTCCCAATTCGCTGTACTCTTTGATAAACATTGGCTTTCCGGTATGAGAGCGAAGCTGGGCTTCTTTAATGAAGAGTCTCAGGATGAGGCGCTGATCGAAGATTTGTTAGGGATGATGCAAAAGCAGGGTGCAGACTACACCAATACCTTTTTGGCGTTAACTAACGACAAGTTGGAGGATACCGTATTATTTGGTACAACGGAGTTTGGGGAATGGGTTGAGCGGTGGAACGCAAGAAAAAGCAGACAACCGGAATCAGACGCCGCTTCCCAAGAACTGATGCGAAAGACTAATCCGGCAGTCATTCCCCGTAATCACAGAGTAGAAGAAGCGTTGGAAGCTGCGGTGACGCGCGGTGACTATTCTGTCATGACACAGCTTCTGGAAACCCTTTCTGATCCGTTTGCCCATACGCCTGAGCAAGCCAAGTACTGCAAACCCGCTGATCCATCAGAGCTTCCTTACCGGACATACTGCGGGACCTGATTTTACTTTTTGGGAAATATAGAATAAAACCAGAAGGCCGTCTTTCCTTTCTTAAGGAAACGGCCTTTTTTGTCTATTGAAGCTGATCGTTAGTTTATAGATGCTCAAATTCCAATGCAAACGTTTAGTGGAAAAGATATACTAATTATATTAGGTGAAAATAAAATTCATACAGAAGAGCAGGCAATCCAAACAGAAGACTAAGCGTTATTCTGGTTACTATAAACGGATCCCGGGTGGAATTATCCCCGGAGTCGGTGGAGCGGGTTAAAGTAGCCCCTCTTGGAAGCTGGGGCTTTAGGACGTAAATCTCCCCCTCCCCCTTACCATCTTTCTTAATAGTGAAAAAGGGGCCTCCGCCCCCAACTAACGGCATTTTTGTACCTTAATTTCCTTAAATATAGGTAAATGAGGGAAATAGGTGCATTTTTGTATCTTATTTTTGAAAAAGCATGCTGGAAAGAGGCATTATGGAAGATTTAAGGTACAATATTGCACTTAATCTCCACAAATCCTTAACTGCAGAGTATTTAAGGTACAAAAATGTCGTTAATTTCACTTCGAGGATCAATATTAGAAGGAGCAAAGGGGCGAAGTTGGAACTGTAGAAGCGAAACTCTCGCCTGAAAGCTTTTCGCGGGAAAGATCGCACCCATCAGCACAGACTCTTACCAAATTTCAATTGCCAGAAACGGTTATAAAGAGGGCCTCTGTCGACGACCGCAATCGGAAGACCAAACGTTCCACCGAAGTGACGATCGATCCCTTACCCGTACATTCGTATCTTCAGTTCGTTTTATTTTATATACTATAAAACTTACAACGGAGTGATGCTGTAAATGGAATGCTTAGGCTGTAGAATTGCTAATAATATTGAACCAGACTTAAACATTATCTATGAGAACGAACTTATCACTTGTGTACTCGATATCGCCCCATTTAATGAAGGACATACCCTGATCCTTCCTAAAAAGCATTACTTGGATGTCGAAGAAATAGAATCCGCGACTGCATATGCGATCATGGATGCTTCAAAGCGACTTTCAGCAGTCTTAAAGGACTTGTTCAAACCTGATGGTATAAGCATTTGCCAAAATGGTGGAAAATTCAACGACCTTACTCATTACCATATGCACCTTATACCCAGATACGAAGGGGATGGTTTTTCCTGGAGCGAACCCTTGCACCCGCATGGTGCTGATAAACGATTAAGCCAAACGAGAGAAAAGATTCTAAAGTCATTAAATGAGGAGTGAAGGAGGCCGTTCACTTGGCTCAACCATCCATAAGGGCATGGCATGAGAAGATCCGCCACAAAACAAGCCAGCCCCTCAATATCATTATCAGCTCGCTGGAGGAAGGCTATCCGGCCCACTGGCACAAGGAGCTTGAGATTGTATACATCCTTGGCGAGGGCATGCAGATCGGTATCGGCGGAGAGATTTACACGCTGCGGACAAGAGATATTCTGCTGATTAACTCCTGCGAGGTGCATCAAAATTACGCCAATCCGAACGGCTGCGCGAAGATCATTCTTCAACTGGATAAGCTGCCGTTTGGAGCTTGGGGCGACCTTATTTTCAACCAGAAAATAGTTCAGCCCCATCTCCGCCCTGCCGTCACCGATGAACAAACTAATACGTGGCAGGCAACGCTGCACGGTGAGCTCGAAAGACTGATCCTCAACATTCAGCGTGAATGGGAAGGCCAAAGCGACGGCTTCGAACTGGTCATCAATGCCCGGATGCATGATTTGATGGCGCTGCTCCTTCGCCAAGTTCCCAGGGAGATTTACAGCAAAGAGGCACTGACCAAACGCAAAATCCGACTGGAGCAGCTCGACCGGCTGGAAGGCGTACTGAACCATATCGAGAATCATCCCGGAAGCGAAATGACGCTCAAGCAAGCAGCAGATATTTCCGGCTACAGTATCTATCATTTCACCCGGCTGTTCAAAGAAGCTACCGGTGTCACCTTTGTTGATTATATAAACATCTTTCGAGCGAACTATGCCGGACAGCTGCTGCTCGGTAGCGACATGAGCATTACTGAGGCGGCTTACAGAGCAGGATTCAACAGCATCGAGACCTTCAACCGTGTCTTTAAAAAAGTGAACGGATGCACACCTACCCTCTATCGCAGCAAAATATGACAAGTGATCATCAATCCCTGACAGGTAAAGTCAGGGTCTTTTTTTTATAATTCAAAGAAACAAGAATCAGTCGCAATACACTTCAGATTGTACAAGGAGGTAATATACAGTGAGCATATCCACAGAGCATTCAAATGCACCTTACCGAAACCCGGAGCTTCCGGTGGAAAATCGGGTGGAAGATTTACTGCATCGTATGACATTGAAGGAAAAGGTCCGCCAGTTGGATCAATACTTCGGGGCTTCTTTTATGAGCGCAAGACATCCGCAGATGCATACCGTCATGGCCGATGATTCCGAAATACTCTGGGAGAAGATTGAGGAGTTGATTGGCGAAGATGGCATCGGCTGTCTGCACGACCTTTACGGCACTACCAAGGTCAATAACGCGATCCAAAAATATGCCGTGGAGCAGACCCGGCTCGGTATCCCGATCCTGTTCAGCGAGGAAGCACTGCATGGGCTGCTACGCCCTGGATGTACCGTGTATCCGCATGCCATCACCATGGCCTCTACGTGGAATCCCGAACTAGTAAAACAGCTCGGAACCGAGATTGCCGCCGAAACGCGTAGCCTCGGTATTCACGAGACCTTCGGCCCGGTGCTGGATCTCGCCCGTGAACCCCGCTGGGGACGCGTGGAGGAAACCTATGGCGAAGACACTTATCTGTCCTCCAGGATGGCAGTTGCCATGATCAAGGGACTGCAGGGAGATGATTTGGCTTCCGGGCGGAATATTGTTGCCGAGCCGAAGCATTTTGCCGTACATGGCATTCCTGAGTCTGGGCTGAACCATTCCCCGGCCTCCATTGGAGCTAACGATATGCATACCTATCATATGCCTGTCTTTGAAGCTGCTTTTGTGGAGGGCGGTGCGATCAATGCTATGTGTTCCTATAATTCCATTGATGGTGTTCCCTGCTCGGCAGATTATAGCCTGCTTACAGAGATCCTGCGCGGAGCATGGAATATGCCCGGCTTCGTGAGATCAGATCTGGGTGCGATTGCCCGCCTCCAGCATGCCCATTATACAGCCGACTCCGAAAAGGAAGCGATTCGCCAAGCGCTGGTAGCCGGAACCGACATGCAATATTACGATTATCCACATGACGTTTACCAGGAATCTATTATGGAGTTAGTCACCAGCGGAGATATCCTCATGGATACCGTGGATACAGCAGCCGGTCGAGTGCTTAAAGTGAAGTTCATGCTCGGACTGTTCGAGAACCCTTATACGGATGAGGATCTGAGCAAGACAGTGATCCGTCAGACAGCGCATGGTCAAACATCACTACAGACAGCCCGTGAAGGCATTTGTTTGCTAAAAAATGATCAAGGTCTGCTCCCGTTGGACAAAAACCTGGGCACTATTGCCGTCATTGGTCCTAGCGCCGCTACAGCCAGACTGGGCGATTACACGCCATATATCGAAGGGTTTGAGCCGGTTACTGTACTGGAAGGGATTCAAAAATCTGTTAGTTCAAAGACCAGAGTTCTGTATGCTAAAGGAAGCAGCATTCTGGATGATGAACTGGAGCCTATTCCTCCTGTCAACTTCACTCACGGCTCCGGTGCCAATGGATTGCTTGGCGAATATTTCAACAATCCGGACCTGGAAGGATCTCCTGTCCTGACCCGGACAGATAAGACGATTGATTTCAATTGGGCTATTTCCAAGCCGGATGAAATCGTCCGCAATCATGATTTCTCGGTACGCTGGAGTGGTAGCCTTATTCCTCAGCATGATCTCACAGGTTATATCGGACTTTCCAGTCAGGACAGCATGCGGCTGTGGCTGGATGGAGAATTGCTTGTAGATGGCTGGGGTCAGGGACACAGCGCCCGCCAAAACGTGCCGGTAGCACTGAAGGCTGGACAGGAATATGCGCTACGCGTGGAATATTGTAAAGATACGAATGGCGTCGAGGTGCTGCTGGGCTGGAATGATGCAGCAGAGTTCATTCAGGAGGCTGCTGCTACAGCTGCACAAGCAGATATCGCTATCCTCGCACTCGGTGATTCCGAACGAACCTGCGGGGAAGGCATTGACCGGTTCAGCCTGGATCTGCCGGGAGCACAGCTTCAGCTTCTGAAATCTGTGTATGAGACCGGCACACCGGTAGTTCTCGTGCTTCAGAACGGCCGCCCGATAACCCTTAGCTGGGAATCGGAGCATATTCCGGCCATTTTGGAAGCCTGGTACCCTGGCGAAAATGGCGGTCATGCGATCGCTGAAGTCCTGTTCGGCGATTATAATCCTGCGGGACGTCTGCCAATCTCTTTTCCTAAGACCCTCGGCCAGATTCCGGTGTACTACAATCGCAGACGCGGCGGACAAAAGCATTATGTCGGCGGTGACAACCAGCCGCTATATCCTTTTGGCCACGGACTTAGCTACACTACTTTTCAGTATGACAGCCTGCACTTCAAATCAGCGTCCATTCATCCCGACGAGGATCTTCATGTGACTCTGAATGTGACCAACACTGGAAGCCTGGCCGGAGACGAGGTCGTTCAGCTCTACATTTGTGATGTACACAGCTCTGTCGCCCGGCCTGAAAAGGAACTGAAGCGTTTCCAGCGGATTCACTTGCAGCCAGGAGAGCAGCGCACGCTATCCTTTACACTGGCGCCGAAGGACTTAAGCTTGTTGAATCGAAATCTCGAGTGGATCATCGAGCCCGGCACCTTCCGGGTGATGATCGGCCGCAGTTCTGCCGACATCGCAGTTTCAGGTGAATTTATAGTTGTCTAGCGTGTGACTTCCCCCCGTAATAGAAACAGCGGCAGCCATGGACGAGAGAATAAAGTCCATGGCTGCCGCTGTAACATTGAGCTATCGTTTCCCGTTAGCTCAATAGTCTTATGTTTTAATTAGAGTCGCTGCTTATAGTTGTGAGGCTTGCCGAACACCTAACGCAGTGACCTCCCGACGGGCTTAGGGGGCTGGATGTGGTCACCCGCTTCTCAGAGTGACCCGGAGCGTCAATATGGTGTTAGCCGAAGGAAGTTCTGGAAGCAGCCATTGCATTTAAGGCGTTCTCAAAATAGCTATATACTTCATCTGCAATTCCCAGAAACTCTTCAACAAGTACATTACTATCCAAGTAACAAACATACAGATAATCAACTAAAGCAGAGTCAATCTCACAATAGTTTAATATGGCATTCTTCATCTTAAAAATGTCATCTTGCCATACACCTGTATCTTCTAAAACCAAAGAGTATAATGCACGAATTAATCTCTTAGAGTAACCTTTAATATATCTAGTTTTCATTGTGTTATCACTAGCATTAGAAAGTAAACTATGTATACGATCTACTTCCTCCTTGGTCTCTGTATTTAAGTCTAAAATGAACTCTGGAGAAATAATTATCGGTGGTACTTTTTCACCAACGTCATGACCATATATGCAAACACAAATTATCTTTACCCAAAAACCCCACTCATTTGGTTTACTTAATACATCGTCAATCGAGCAAATTATCGTATCAATCTTAGTTACTACTGGATATTCTTCCAAAAGCCTGTCTTTAATATTTGACAATCTTTCGTAATCAATATCTTTGGGATTTACACATACAATAGTAAAGTCTGCATCTGACTTAAAAGGTTTAGCAGTTCCTTTTGGAATCGAGCCACACATATAAATGCTATTAATCTTACCTTTAAATTCGGTAAGTATATTATCTATATACTTATCAACAAAATCCTTATATTCACTTTGTATTACAATTCTATTTATAACTTTTTCTAATATCATATAGACTCCTCCTAAACTAAGAACTTCTTTCGGCTAAAGTCTTTTTGCGAACTTCGTAAATTCGTCATGACTTAAGTTATTCGCGAAATCATTCAACTATCCTGCCCGTAAGAGTAATGGCGATCGGCCTGTCTAATCCTTTATTGGGTATTCTGCGAGCGGAGACAAACCCTCTTCATTTTCAAAACTGTAAAAGCTAACAGAGCAGCGATTCTCCCGTTATTGAGAAATCGCTGCTCTGCGTTTTTGACCATTCGTTAGAGCTATGCTCTTGGGATCTCCTCTTTTCCTCATACTACTTAAACCCCTTCAAACAAAAAGCGCCCCGAACAGCCGATAAACGGACTGCTCAGGACGCTTTTTTTATACCTGCAACCTGCAACCTGTAACCTGTAACCCTCACTGCCTTCCTATTCAAACATTGGAAAATCGGGCATTACAGGCTGTAAATCCGGTACAACAGCACGGCAGTCTCTGCGCGTGTCAGCTTGCCTTTAGGATTCAGGCTGTTACCGCTACCCTGCAGCAGACCGGCTTCCACCAGTGTTCCAATGCTGTCTCGGGCATAGCCCGCGATACTGCTGGAATCCTTGAAGTCGCCCAGTGTGCTTGTGCCGGCTTGCGCTAGCTCAATCTTCTGGAGCTTCAGTGCACGGTCAATGAAGACCGCTGCTTCTTCTCGGCTGATGGCCGCATTCGGCAGGAATGCACCATCACCGGAGCCCGTTGTAATGCCAAGTGCCTTGGCAATACTCACTGCTTCGGCGTAGTAAGCGTCTTGCTCCACATCACTGAAGTTATCAGTGGTGGTTGCGGTCAAGCCAAGAGTGTCCACGAGCAGCTTCACGAAGTCCGCCCGTTTGATCTGTGCCCCTGGATTGAAGGCTGAAGCAGACACGCCTTGAATGATTCCTTTAGCTGCGAGTTGTTCAATGGCTTCTTGCGCCCAAGGAACACTGCTCAAATCAGCAAAAATTGGCGCGGTTAAAACAACCGCATATTGACCTGTTTCAGTTACCTTGAATTGAACCTTACCGTCTGCGTATTTCGCTCCAGCTACGACAGCACCCTGCTTATCCTGCAGAATTTGCCAAATTCCCAAGCCGGATGCTTGGGCTTGCTCGGTACCAGAAAGCACGTAAGGCAACGACAGAATAAGCTGCGAATTCTTGTCGCTCCATACAAGGGTTTTATTCCCCGACAGGAGGGATAGTTCTACTGCCGGACGGCTGCCCAGCTTAGACTGCAGATCTTTGCTCCATTTTGTACGGTCAGCCTCCCGCAAATAGAAGGTTACTGTTGTATCCAGCTCTTTACTCAGGGAAGCTAGCAGATTGCCCGGCAGAGTAAGTGTTCCCGTCGGCAGTACAAGCTCCAGCACTTGATCTGGAGAACCCGCTGCAACGAAGGCAGTAGGAAGCTCAATACTATAGACTTTGGCTCCGCTGGCTGATGCTACCTGAACAGATACATGTTGTACCCCATTCTTATCAGGCTTAGCCTGAGCAAAAGCGCTTGTAAGCTCCGATGAGGTCACAACGGCCTTCGCCGATTGCGCTGCGCTATCCACTACAGGTACGGTCTTTACTTCGACAGTTCCATCTCCCCGCAGAGTGATGGATGTCTTGCTTCCGGAAGCCGCAGGGACAGAGGATGAAGATCCCGAACTTGGATTGCTGGTAGACGGCGTTTCCGTGCCGGGTTCCGGCTTTTGTCCCCCCGGATCAGTGCCCGGATTTGGATTCCCTGGATTTGGATTCCCCGGGTCAGTGCCCGGATCAGTGCCAGGTCCGGGATCGACCGAGCCTCCGATCGCTGCCAACCGGGCAATCAATGCAGTCTTCACCGGACCTTCAGGCAGCAGACTAACAAAATTGGCTGCTGTATCCTTATGGGTGATATCCTTATGCGTCTCTGCTTGTGTAACCTGTGCCGTTGCCGATTGCTCCAGCAGACCGGCATAATCGCTGTCCAGCAGAATCAGGTCCCCGTACAGTGTTGCATCCTTGCTGGAGCCAATACCTTGATTGTATTCCATGTATCCGGCACGACCTGCTCCGTCGTTCTCGTTGATCAAGAGCGTGAAGCCAATCACATCGGAAGGCGAGAAGGTATATCCCGGTTTGTGCAGCTCACTGAACGGAATCTTCAGGCTATAGGTGGTCAGATGGGTGGGCTCGTCACGGGTAATGTCTGCCTGGGCATTATTAAACGCCCCGGTTTGCACTCCTTCCGGTGCTCTCCATCTCCACTTAGTAACACTACCTTGATTATTCAGGGCAAAGCCCAGCTCATTTACATTTTTGCTGGCCGATCCATCTTTCTTGGACAGATCAATGCCAAGCTGGATGCTGTCGCCCTGCCAGATATCCCCGCCACTCCAGGTCTGTGCATGCACATCGTCCTTCACAACAATCGTGGTGTACAGATTCTGGGCATCCCAGCTTACAGATGCATGGGCGCTGAGATCGTCTGGACCTTTCCATTGACCACCTACACTGGAATATTGGTCAATGCTGGACAGTTCAATCGTCGGAGTAACCGCCGATTCCGCTCCATTACGCCCGGCAAAGGACTGTGCCAGTCTGACAGAAGTTGTATAAGTGTAGCCATCATCCAGTGTGACACGGTATTTCAGTGTGTCACTGGACAGGAATGGCAAGGCAATCTCCAAAGACTGTCCCAGAGCAATACCTTCAAATCGGACAGGCTTGAGCTTCCCGGCATATCCGGCAGGCTGCAGTAACTCCAGACGCCCGCTCAGCGGCTGTTCTTCTGTTACATTAGTTACGGTGAGCACGCTGTTCGCCTTGTCTGGTTCACTAGCATTGAACGGACTACGTTTAATGCCCAGGGCAACCGGAACCAGATTGGTGCCAAATACTTTACTCACAGCTTCGTTGACTAGCTGCATGCCACCTTTGAAAAGGTTGTTAGAAATCACCAGCTTGCTAATATCCGGCCCAGCATAGACATGTGTAGTACGCGGCTGCTGGAAGTAGGAATTGTATAATGCGGTATCCCCTCCCAGAGCATTGATTCCCCGTTCTCCAACAGTAGTGAAGTTAGCTTGCTGAATACGTACGGTTCCCGCGTGAATATCGAAGGAACGGGTCGTATCTCCCCACATAGAAGTGTTGAAGAGCGTGACTTTGGAGTCAAAGCCTTCGCCGACTACGACATATACTTTATCCGAGCTGCTCATCGATACAAGCTCGGTATTGATCAGGGAAAGTCCTGCTGGACCCGCACTGTCAATAACGGCACCTTTTTTACTACCGTCCGTTCCGTGACCGATGACAACCGCTTCCGGACCAGAGCCATTCTGCTCCTCGAAATGAATGCCATACATTGAACCGTAAACAAAGGTATTGAAGATGGTCTCCTGCTTCACATGTCCTACGCGGAAGGCATCCAGATGATCCTTCTGGTAGTTCCAGACTTTATTGAAGTCCTCGTCGCTTTCAGGATGATTCGGATAATTGTTTCTTCCATAATAGTGCGGGTTAAACTGGACATTGCGGACCATTCCGCCTTCTGCCCCGCCGCCGAGGAAGATCCCTTCTTTAAGCGGAGAACCGGCGACATAATCAATATAATGTCCACTGGTATCATAGCTGCCAAAATCAATCCCTTGATAAGAGTTGATCAAAGTCGTATTGATGGCGTACACGCCATGGCCTTTCCCCTGAATCGTCCAGGAATAAGGCTTCACTGTGTTCCAGTTCTGCTTGTCATAATAAACAGACAAGCCTCTGACCCCCGAGGAGGCTTCCAGAGTGATCAGTGGTGTGCCATCGGGATCATTTTCCCCATAATTGGTGAAGAACACCGTTCCGCCACCAATCGTATGATGGGGCACATCCCATGATCCTCTCAGCTCAACACCACTTGGCACAGTAATAGGTGAGTTCAACCGGTAGATCCCTGCTGGCAAATACACGGTGCCGCCGCCGGCAAGCTTCGCATCATTAAGGGCTTGCTGCACAATGGCAGCTGCGTCGATTTGGCCGCTTTTATCAGCTCCGTAAGGTTGTTCAGTTACATTGTATAATCCGTTTGTTGCCGGCTTCGGCTGCTGTGCCAGATCAAGAGCTGCTACTTCTGGCAGTGCCTCCAGGCTGTACTTGTCATCCTGGTGAATGTTCAGCTGCGCGCCCTCGCTCTCATTCTTCACCTGAAGCTCACCCTGATAGCCAGAATTGACAGCGTTCACTTCTGCCACAGTACCCTGTAGCAAAATGTGGTTCGACGGCTTGTCGAAGGTGGACTGGCCAAGAATAAGCGAGCCGCCCTCAGCCGTAATGGCATAGCCGCCAGCCTGGTCATCCCAGTTCTCGAAGGTGCTATTCTCAAAAGAAAGAATTCCTGTCCCTTCATTAACGACTGCGTGATGCGGCTGACCGCCGATCGTCACCTGATTGAACTGGACGATGGAGCGGAACCCAGGCGTAGCTTGAATGGCGATCGGATGGGGTCCGACATCGGCTTTAAAGCTGCTGTCAGTCACCAGCAGACCATAATCATTGACGCCTTCAATCTTGAGCGCTACCTGGGAATGCTCAATATTGATTTTGTAGAGCTGGGCATTTGCCGTTTCCAGGCTATCCGTTCTGGTGGTCACGCGCATCCCGGTCTTGAAGCCCGACAGGTAAATGTCCGACATATATTCCCAGTCCGAACGGCCCATGACAATCCCTTCGGCATGGCCTGTAAGATAATTCGTCAATTGCTCCTTCTGCGGAGACCCGGCCAGACCGGAACCGGACCAATAATCAGGAGCTAGACGAACATGCTCAAGGCGTCCGATATCTGTGGTGAAATCCAGGAAAATCCCGGTGTTCAGTACGGTACCGAATACATTTTTGACATAATGAAGCTCATTCCAGATCGGACCGATTTTGATACCATTATAGGAGTTGACCATTGTCACATTCTGAATGGTAGCGCTATCACCTGAGAGCTGCTCAAAGGTCCATGGATAGAGGACCGGCTGCTCTGCCGATTGCTCCGGATACCAAACCGATAGATTCGTAACACCACTGGAAGGTGCGAGCTGCAGGAAACTTGGCGCTTCAGCATCTCCTCTACCACCGTAAGCTTCGAGAACCGTACCCTTTACTTGCTTATTAACAGTGTCCGGGTTTACCCAGTCACCGCGGAGTGTAACGCCAGTTGGAATAATGAGATTACTGGTAATCTTGTAATGGCCTTCTGGCGCAAAGACTACCCCGCCTCCACGGTTGCCCGCTGCGGTCAAGGCATCCTGGAACGCCTGCGTATCATCCTTAACGCCATCCCCGACAGCACCAAAATCCTTGACACTGCCATCGGCTATAACTACATCCTGTGTTGCATAATTCGTTGTGTATACCTTGGTCTGCGCATCCACAGCAGTGCGCGGAGCTTTCGTGATCGTTACCGAAGCTAAGATCAGTTCCGGATTACCCGCCGGAGCGCCTGCGCCACTGACACCAAGCCGGAAGTCTCCGCCGTTAGTGCCATTAGCAAAATAAGCATCGCTCAATTTGTAAGTGTGTGTCTTCCAGGTATTCGTATTTTTATAGGTGAATAATGGTGCATCCTTAAAATGCGCTGACTCCGCATCATACTGCAGAACCATGCTACCATTGCCGCGATCATAGTACTCCACTGTAACAAAAACATCCTGATCGGTATTCTGATACAAGTAATCGTCGCCCACATTAAAATAGAAGTAGAGGACATTCTGTCCCGGATCCGACGAGCTTACATTTTGATTCGTCTGCCAGTAAGTTTTGCCGTCCCTTGTTCCAGTCAAAAGGCCTGTGGCTGGTCCATCTCCAGGTCTCGCGGTAATACCGTTAGAGTCGACTTGCGCCCCCAACTTGATAGCGACCTGTTTATTTGAATCCGCTTTCAGTTTCTTGGAAACTGTAACACCAGCAACCTTAAGGTCTTTGTTAGCCGCAGCATCAATGCCCCCGCCTTCCACACTGAGCCGCATATCCGCTCCGTTCGTGCGGTCTGCAAATTTGGCATCCTTCAGTGTGAAGGTATGACTTTTCCAGGTCTTGGAGTCGCCATACTGAAACACAGTTCCATCTTTGAAGGCTGCCGTCTGGGCATCATATTGCAGAACAAACTTTCCGCTGCCCTCGTCATAATAATCTACAGTGACATCCACATCGTAATCATTGCTGTCATACAAATAATCGTTGTCCACGTCCAGATAGATGTAGCTTGTACCGAGGTCCTTGCCAGTCTCCCAATAGGTGACTCCGGTAACCGTTCCGGTCTTCAGACCGTCGGTAGTATCACCTGCCCTAGCGGATAGCCCCTCCTCAACCGGTGTTTCTCCCAAGCTAACATGCACAGCGTTGGCGTCAGCCTTTACCGTGCCCAGAGGAAGCTGGATACTGGACACCAGCAGCAGGGCCGCAAGTACCCGTGATACCTGTACCCGGAGCTTGACCCATGATCGATTTGTACTCACAAACGCACCTCCAATAGTTTATTGGTCATACCTTCCCGCGGATAGACAATGACGCTATGACTAAAAAACAGGAAGCACACCCCAAGGCGGCTTCCTGTTTGCCGCAAGCTTTATTTTTTGGCAGCAAGATAGGCATCAATTTGTTTCTGTGTTTCAGAGATAATTTTATCGAGTCCGTTCTTCTTTTGAGTCTCAACATAATCGGCTACAGATTTCTCAACATCTTTCACCATACCGTATTCGATCGGTCTGCTAATCTCATCGGTAGCTTGGTCACGCTTGGCCAGCTCATTCTTCATGCTGTCTTCAGCAATGAACAATCCGTCGATTGGCGAGTTCACATTGTTCGGCTGGTTAGCGAAATCTGCTTCCTTCACCCAGAAATCTTTAGCATACGTTGTGGTTGGGCGCATAAATTGCGGCTTCCAGAATGCCCATTGTCCGCCCCACTCCATATAGTTACTTGTAGAGGACTGCATACCTTCCGGATAATCCGCAGCATCTCCGTTCAGGACATAAGTTTTGCCTTCGATACCATATTGCAGCAAGTCATACAGCGTTTGATCGGTTTCTACCATATCGAGGAAACGCAGCACACGGTCTGGATTCTTGGAGTTCACATTGATCGCTACTACGTTAGCAAGAGCGGTACGGTTAACGTATTTCTTATCAGGATAAAGGAGCGACATTCCTTGTTTAAAGGAAGAATCGGAGAAGCCTGGATCTGCGTAAGCCCATTCATGAGAAGTCACGGTAAAGAGCAGCTTGCCGTTTCTCCACTGGTCTTCAGCGCCTTCTTTATCAATCATGGCATCTCTATTGATCAGCTTGTCATCATACCATTTCTTCGCCAGCTGCGAAGCCTCCAGGAAGAACGGTTGTTGTTCAACTGGTTGAACGGTAATCTTCGGATCATTCAGATAGAAGCCCAGTCCGTGGAAGTTCAAGTCCACCCATTCATCACGGATGTAATAGAGGGACAACGGTGTAGTACGGGACAGCTTATCGTTCGGGTAAGCCTTTTTCAGCTCACGGAGCAGATTGTCTACATCTTCAATCGTTTGGATAGAATCCGGCGCAATGTTAATGCCTGCCTTCTCGGCAAGATCCGAACGCCAGCCGGCAAATTTACGTTCATTCATTTTCATCGTCCATGGCAATCCGACAATTTGGCCGTTTACTGTTGCTGCGCCCAATGTACCCTGCTCTTCGTATTTCTTCTCCAGATTAGGTGCATATTTCGGCAGTAGATCATTCAGGGCCATATAGGAACCTTTGGCTGCCATTTGCTTGTAGGAGAGCCAGTCGCCGTCAAAGTTCATGTCCCAGCTATCGCCGGAAGCGGCCATAACGAGCATTTTCTCCTTGAAGTCACCAAACGGGATGAAGTTGATATCGAATTTGACATTCAGGCCTTTGGCTTTCACATATTCACTGATTTTGGACCAGACTTCATCTGTGGCAGCCTTCTTATCACCGCCGAAATAGAATTTAAGGGTAACTTCATTCTCAGTCTTCGTTGCTGCTGTGTCACTTCCTCCGCCAGCATTCGTCTTTTCGCCTGCATTTGAAGTGGTATTGTTGTTACTACCGCCACATGCGGACAAGACTAAACTGAACAGCAGGAGTGCGGTTAGAATTAGCTGAAATCTACCGATGCTTTTGCGCATCCAAATCTCCCCTTTTTGAAATGTAATTTATACTATACGACCGTGGTCGGCATAGTTAACCTTTTACAGCCCCAACCATGAGGCCTTTGACAAAGTAACGCTGCAAGAACGGATAGAGGAAAATGATCGGTCCAATCGTGATGACAGTGAGCGCCATCTTGATCGACTCGGAAGGAATCTGGGTCGAGATCCGCTGCATCGCCGCCGCATTACTGGAGCTCTTCAAGAACTCGACATTAGAGATCAGCGTACGCAACAACAGCTGTAATGGCTGAAGCTCTTGCTTATCTACAAACATCAGACCGAGGAACCAGTCGTTCCAATAGCCCAGGGCTACGAACAAACCAACAGTAGCTAGCACGGGCAAGGCCAGCGGCATGATCAGGCGGGCGTAGATACGGAATTCACCAGCACCGTCCATTTTAGCCGATTCGTGCAAATCTTCAGGTATGGAAAGCATAAAGTTTCTGATGAGGAACATGTTGAAGGCATTAGCCAGAGACGGCAGAATAAGTGCCCAAATCGTATCTTTCAAGTGCAGGTATCTGACGATAATAATATACCAAGGCACGAGTCCCCCGCTGAAGAGCATGGTAATAATGACGAAGATCGAAAGAATATTCCGGTATTTAAAGGAACGGCGGGCCATAACATAGGCGCCCATACTCGTCAGGAACAGAGATAGTACGGTACCGACGATTGTAACAAATGTGCTGACCCCGTAAGCCTGGAAAATACGATTGGAGCCAAGTAGCAGGATCCGGTAGGAGTCAAAAGTAATCGTCTTCGGCCAAAGAGAATAACCATACTGCATGATATCCTTCTCTGTACTCAGGGAGCCTGAGATTACCATCAGGAACGGGAACAGGCAGGCCAGACTGAACAGGCCGATGACCAGAGCAATAAGAAACTGGCTGAGGGAAAATTTTCGTGCTGACATCGTGTGGGATGACCTCCTAAAAGTATGATGTGCCTGGTATCCGAAGTGCCTCCATTAGATTAGCTAGCACCTCGGACACACAGCCTTTAGAATATCGCTGAGTCTTTGTCAATTTTGCGTGCCGCATAGTTGCTGCCAAGCACCAGGAAGAAGGCGACAAAGGACTGAAGGAAGCCCGCAGCGGAAGCCATCCCGATGTCACCGGATTTACGCAAGCTCCGGTAGACGAAGGTGTCAATAACATCCGTGGTCGGGAAGAGCAGTGAAGCATCCCCTACCATGGCATAGAACATGCCGAAGTCCGCATTCATGATTCTTCCTACCGCCAGAAGGGTCAGGATGATGATCGTTGGCCGCAGCATCGGAATACTGATATAACGAATCTGCTGCCATCTGGAAGCTCCGTCAATTGAAGCGGCTTCATAATAAGAATTGTCAACAGAGGTTAAGGCCGCCAGATAAACTATCGTGCCGTAACCGGTTATTTTCCAGCGTGCTGCAATGGTCAGAATGGCTGGCCACAGCTCGGCCCGGCTATAGAAGTCTATCGGCTGCAGATGCAGGTATTCCAGAAAGCGGTTGACTGCACCGTTCTCAAAGTTCAGCAGGTTGTAAGCAAATACGCCTACGACGATCCAGGAAATGAAGAAGGGTAGAAAGGTCAACGACTGGGTAATCCGTTTGAAATACTTGTTACGCATCTCATTCAGCAATAGAGCAAATCCTACTTCAAACACTAACCCTATAGCAATGAAGAGCGCATTGAGCAGAATCGTGTTGCGGATAGCCCGAAAGGCTACCGGTGAAGAGAATACATAATCAAAATTGCTGAGCAGCGGGTTCATCCATTCACTACCAAAAATCCCTTTGGAGAAATCGAAATTTTTGAAAGCGATGACAAGACCCGCCAGCGGCAAATAGTTAAAAAGCAAGAATAGTACCCCGACGGGGAGGAACATGAGCAGCAAGGTGCGATTCTTGTACAGTTCCTTGAACACTCCGTTTAGTTTCATATCGACTTCCCTTTCGCTGTTTGGATGACTTAATTGTAAAAGAGAGCGATACACACTTCTATGAGTCATTCTTGCACTTTGTAGTTTCCTTTTGTCCTGATGACCCTATTACAGGTCATGATCCCCCAAACAGGAAGTAGCGGATCTCCCTGACGAGGAGACCCGCTACTATGCTTGCTTTTACAATTCTAACAGTCTATCGGCTGTCGTCCGGTCTAGGTAATTCCACCTCTATCTTCTTGGGATGGCGCAGCAGTATGCGGGTACCGCCTTGTGGGCCGGTCTCAATCTGCAGCTTGTAGTCAGAACCGAAGTATAGCTTCAGACGATCATTTACATTGCGGAGTCCTACCCCCCGGCGTGTGGCTGTATACATTTCCTCAGCAGGTACTTCATGCTCCAGTTCCTCTATAATTTGCTGCGGAATGCCTTTACCGTTATCGGTAATCTCAATGATCATATCCTGCCCTTCGCTGCGCGCGGACACAATGATCTTGCCTTTCTCAAAATCACTCCGTACGCTGTGCTGAATCGCGTTCTCCACCAGAGGCTGCAGCAGCAGCCGCAGGAATGGCGAATCGAGCAGCTCTTCATCAATAGAATACAGAATGCGAATAACGCTGCCCATCCGGGCCTGCTCAATCAGCACGTAGGCCTTGACCTGCTCGATTTCACGCCGCAGAGTCGTAATTTCCTTGCCCTGATTCAGACTCAGCCGAAGCAGATTACCGAGTGCAGATACCATTTCACTAATATCGCTACGTCCATGGTTCTCCGCCTTCCAGCGAATGGATTCCAGCGTATTATAGAGGAAATGCGGATTGATCTGGTGGCTTAGCACCTGGAATTCCAATGCTTTCTTCTTCCGCTCTGAACGCCACGCATCCTGAATCAACACATCAATCCGCTGAACCAGACTGCCAACCCCGCGGTACAGCCAGCCCACCTCGTCCTTCCGGGGCGAGTTCAGTATAATATTATGAAAATTCCCGTCCTCCATTCTCCGCATCAACCGCACCAGACGAGCAATGGGCTGGGTAAAATACACCGTAATATAGAAAACAACGGCAATGCAGCAGATTAAATAAATGATCAGAAAAATAATCAACAGCCGGTTAATCTCATCATTCGTCCCGGTTAGCTCCTTGAGCAGCGTCAGGCTGACAATGGCCCAGGGCTCACTACTCAGTCCGACATAGGTTGCAAGATAGGTGTTGCCGTCGATCTTGATGGTCTGTGAGCCTTCCGGACTTTGTTGTAGATGTTCTATGAACGATTCTGAAGGAAAAGCTGTCCCTGCCCACTCATTCGCAGTTGAATCATAGTAAATGGTGCCGTTCTTATTCATAAGAAGCAGCTTCTGATTCTTCAATTGCTCTGTGGGTGAAAAATAACGCTTCAGATGATCTTCCGAGACTTCCGTGACAACCACACCGCGGGGCTTCCGGTCGTAAAGACCCGAGAAGCGTTTGATATAGGCGAGTAAGGGCCGTCCATATTTGCCTTGCTCCGGCAAGAACTGCTTCCAGATCGGCCCCACACTCTCCTGAGGTCTCTGGAACCAGTCCTCTTCAGAAACAAGATCAGCCGATTCTCCCAGCGTATTCATATAAGAAGGGTACAGGGCTGGATTCATCGGATACACTCTGACCCGGAAAGCATCGATCTGCGGGGTCGCCTGATAGAGTAGTGTCAGCAGGTTTACTGTGAACGCCTCTTCTTCAGCGGTATTGGCTGGCGGGTCGACCAACAGATCCTGCAGGCGTTTATTGCCGATAAGCGTATTGACCTGATCATTGAGTTTATTGAGATAGATTTCAAAATTTTTACGGGCCTGCTGGAGATAGCTTAGTGAAATCTTAGTATTAGTGTTAGTAATACCCTCAATGGATTTAATATGTGCATAGTAAGCAAAGATAAGGAACGGCATTATAATGATCAAAAAAAACACCAGAATAATCCGGTTCCGAAACGATGCTCCGAGCCGCAGAGAAAAACGATTCACTGCTTCAGCCCTCCCTTCCTTGCATGTCGATAACAATCCCCGCAATAGTTTGCGATCCACTCATTGTGACAGCGGATACATTGATTATAATTATGCTGTAGCGTCCATCATCTTATGGAAAAGAGGAATCGCATTGACAGCACCCAGCAAAACGGTTGTACATGTCATCTCCCACACTCACTGGGACAGGGAATGGTATATGCCCTATGAAGCCCATCACGTCAAACTCATCGAAACGATAGATACCCTGATTGAAACGTTCGAGTCTGATCCTGAATTCAAGAGTTTCTACCTTGATGGACAAACCATCGTGGTAGAGGATTATTTGCAGGTCTATCCCGAGAAGCGCGAAATTATCCAGCGCCTGTGCGATGAAGGCAAGCTGTCCCTCGGTCCATGGTATATCCTTCAGGATGAATTCCTGACGAGCGGCGAAGCCAATGTCCGTAATCTGCAAATCGGCCACCGTGACGCCAGCACGTTCGGTCCGATCTCGAAGCTCGGCTATTTCCCGGATTCCTTCGGCAACATGGGCCAGGCTGCGCAAATCCTGCAGCAGGCCGGTATCAGCACATCCGTGTTCGGCAGAGGTGTGAAAGCCACTGGCTTCAACAACCGTGTAGAAGAGGCTTCCGGCCTGGAATCTCCATACTCCGAGCTGATCTGGCAATCTCCCGACGGCTCCAGTGTTCTCGGTATCCTGTTCGCCAACTGGTACAACAACGGTATGGAAATTCCGGTTGACCCCGAGGCGGCCAAGGCTTACTGGGATATTCGTCTGGAGCGTGCCCGGCAGTATGCCTCCACCCGGCATCTGCTGCTGATGAATGGCTGTGATCATCAACCCATCCAGACCGACCTGTCCGAAGCCCTACGTGTTGCGCGCGAACTCTATCCCGACTGCGAATTCATCCATTCGAATTTTGATGATTACGTGAAGGCCCTGAAGGAAGAGCTTCCGCAAGATCTGACCCTCACTACCGGCGAGCTGCGCGGGCAGCATACTGACGGCTGGTATTCGCTAGTGAATACAGCATCAGCGCGCGTATATATCAAGCAGCTCAATCAACAGAATCAGACGCTTCTGGAAAAAACGGCAGAGCCGCTGGCTGCCCTGGCACATGGGCTGGGCAAAGCCTATCCGCATGGTCTGCTGCAATATGCCTGGAAGACCCTGATGCAGAACCATCCGCATGACAGCATTTGCGGCTGCAGCGTGGACGAAGTGTATCATGAGATGAAGACCCGGTTCGCGAAGAGCATGGAAGTCGGCTCATCCCTCACCACCGAGAGTGCCAAATTCATCAGTTCCAAGGTGGATACATCTGTATTCGCATCATACGGAGACCAGGCCGTCCCGTTCGTGGTCTATAATACAAGCGGCTACGCGACCAGCGGTGCAGTGACCGTTGAAGTGGAATGGTCCCGTCGTTTCTTCAACCAAAGTGAAGATCCTGTAGCTGTCTTCAACGAGGTCGCCGGCCGTACGCATGGCGAAGGTTATCTGGTTGATGCGGCAGGTCTAAGAATTGATGTCACCGCCGAAGATCTGGGCGTACGCTTCGGCTACGAGCTGCCCGGCGACAAGTTCAGACAGCCTTACATGGCCCGGGCTCTGCGCCTGACCTTTGAGGCGACGAATCTTCCTGCATTGGGTCTGGCCTCCTACGCGTGGATTCCAAGCAAGGATGCCCAAGTGGAACAGGAGCCGCAGGATATCTATCTGGTCACCGGTGACTTGACTATGGAGAACGAGCATCTCCGGGTCAGTCTGGAACAAGACGGCAGCTTCTCTCTGCTGGATAAAACCAGTGGCCAGTTGTATAGCGGCCTTGGCATCTATGAGGATGTCGGCGACATCGGGAACGAATATATTTTCAAGCAACCTATAGGCGATACAGCTATCACAAGCCGTGGTGTACAGGCCGAGATTACGTTGACCGAGGATACGCCTTACCGTGCTACATTTGAAATCCGCCACACGCTGGAGATTCCGGCTTCGGCTAATGAGTTACTGCAACAGGAAGTAGAGACGATGTTAGAGTTCAGGCAGCGCCAAGCGATCCGATCACTGCAGCTTGTCCCGCTTCATATCGTCACCCGCATCAGCCTGGAGCGTAGCAGTCATGCTCTGCAGGTGCATACCACTATCGACAATCAATCGAAGGATCACCGCCTGCGGGTCCTGTTGCCATCCGGCGTCCAGTCGGCTGTGCATTATGCCGACTCTGTCTTTGAAGTAGCTGAACGCCAGACCGTACCCGCACCAGAGTGGGAGAACCCGAGCAACTGTCAGCATATGCAATCGTTCGTCGATGTGCATGGAGACGGCAGAGGCTTGACTGCGGCCGGTAAGGGCTTGAACGAATACGAAGTTCTGCGTGATGCCGAAGGCACGATTGCCGTTACACTGCTTCGCAGTGTCGGAGAGCTGGGCGACTGGGGCGTCTTCCATACCCCTGATGCCCAGTGCCTTGGAGCAAATGAAGCAGAGTGGAGCATTATTCCGCACCGTGGCGGGGACACTCGCTTCGATGCTTATCGTGAAGCCTATCGTTTCGCCGTTCCGCTCATCACAGCCCAAACGGACATTCATGAAGGCGAACTGCCGCCCGTACACAACTTCCTCACTTGGGAAGGAAAAGGGCTTGCCTTCTCCAACCTGAAGCTCAGCGAAGGCAGCGGTGACCTGATGGCCCGCTGGTACAACCTCGCGGATACGCCGTCCGAACTGAGCCTCCAAACTAGCGGGGATACCGTGCTCTATGCCAGCAATATCATGGAACAGCATACCTCGGACGTGCTGGAAGAATCGCTCCCAGTGAGCAAAGCAGGCATTGTGACTATCGGAATCTCATCCCGATAACCTTTTTCTCCCGTCCTAAATGATTCATATGGTCTACCTTTGAATTAGTTTGCATCAACTTCGAGGCTGTCGATTAGAGAAATCGACAGCCTCGAAATCATTCCTCAGCCATCCCCAGCTGTCTTCTAAACTCCTTCGGTGTGCAGCCTACCTGCTTCTTGAACAGCTTCGAGAAATGCACCGGGTCTTTATATCCAACTTGATAGGAAATCTGATAGATTTTAAATTTCACATCGTACAGCATTTCCTTGGCTTTTTTGACACGAATCTCCGTCAGATATTCGAGAAATGTCTTATGCAGTTCCTTCTTAAAAAGCTTGCTAAGCCACACCGGTGTTACGTGAACAGCAGAAGCAACGCTCTGCAGTGTGAGGCTTTCGGCATAATCACGGTGCAATATTTTCTCCGCCTCGCTGACGATCTGGCTTGGCGTCTCCGAGAGCTTGCGGAAATCGGCAGCAATCTCATGCAAGAACGCTTCAGTCTGCACACGCAGGGCTTGTAGTGTATCGTACTGCTCCAGCAGCTCCCAGACCGCAATCGGATTACTCCTCCAGTTCTTAAGAACCGTCCCCTCGGCCCCTCTGCGGAACACTTCGAACAGCCACTCAAAAATTTTCTGCTGAATATCCCTCAGCTGTGTAAGCTGCCAGGAATGGACCATCTCGATGAAGCTGTCCATCGCCCTTGAAATATCGGCATCCGTCCCGTAGCGGACCAGATCAAGCATTTCTTCTGGCTCCTGAAGAGACAGGTCCTCATTTTCACCATCATAAAAAAGCCCCTGCTCTGTAAACAGCCGGTTGCCGCCATAGACCGCCTTCTGCTCCATTACACTCAATGCCTCAGTGTACATGTGATAAAGATTCCGGGTGTTACCCGGCTTGGTCAGCATCCCCGCACTGGCTGTGATTTTGACAAATTCATTGATTCTCTGGATCAACAGTTGTGCCATACCCTGGGCAAATTCCGTCTGCTCCAGCTGCGAGCTGCCGAGTACAACGATCCAGCGGTTGTGGTTATCCTTATAAAGAGCGGACGGATGCGGATATTCCTCCTCCAGCGTCTGATGAACGACATTTCCGATCCCGAACAAGATCAGTTCCTTCTCATGCGGATTCCGGTTCTCAATCGCCTTGAGATTATCGGCCTCGATGACTATCAAGAACATGGGCTCACTCAGCATCCATTCGAGCTCCAGCGTCTGCAGGCGGTGGCATCTGCGCATCTCCAGATTAGGATCGTAGACATGCTCGATCATTTCCTTCAGCAGTTCCTCCCGCATTTTGGGAATGGCGAAGACGGCCTGGTTCCGTAGCATCTGGCGGTTGCGTTGATCCATCCTTCTGCGGTTGATCGTCTCGACCGATTTATCCACCATTTTTCCCAGTTCATCCAGGTTGATCGGCTTTAAGATGTAATCGCATACACCTGACTGCATGGCTTGCTTCACCAGTTCAAAATCATCATATCCGCTGACAATAATCTTCTCCGGTTTATAATCCTCCACAGGGGACAGAGCGCTCAGAAACTCTAGACCCGACATGCGGTTCATTTTGATATCCGTAATGATCAGATCCGGTCTGGCCTCAAGCGCCGTGTGCAAGGCAACATCCCCGTCCTCCGCCACCAGAATCTCCGTAATATTGTAGTCCTCCCAAAGAAAGCGGTTACGCAAACCTTCACGAATCTCATATTCATCATCCACTATAAGTACGCTAAGCATCTGTTCACCTTCCCGATTCGCTTTTTTATACCTCTGTTTCCTGTGGCAACATTATGCTTTAGTTTCATACTACCTGACAGCGGTTTGGAATGCACGGGGGTAATCCTGAACTTTTATGGGTGGATATTAAATTGCACGGATAATCTCTTTCAAAAAAAGTTTAGTCATTTGTTACCAAGTGACTCTCAAGCTCACCGTTCTCGTTAAAATGGAGTCGTAACAAACGATCATCTACGCCAAATCCTGCTCTACCCAAATAATAAACATACTGGAGGGATGGTTCATCCAATCTTTGTTCGGGCTCTCCAAGTAAGTCGATAATCTCGGGCTCCGTTTTCCCTTGTAGTTCGTGCTCATTTATCAGACTATACACCATGCTATTTCTGTTCTCTGGTTGCTTTAACCAAGTTTCTTTATTAAACTGATTACTGCATGAACACATAATTAATAGGACTAAAAGTGAGAGAAATATCTTCTTCATCGGACCCATCCTTTCAATCTCAGATCATACTGTGAATATCAAATATCAACAATATAATTTAACATAGCCTATTAAAAAATAAAACGGCATTGTCCTGAGGGACTTTTGCCGTTCATTTTTATACTCAAATACGCTGTACTTCATATCCAAAATTTATGTACCCGCTGATCAAGAACGGACTGATGACACCGATAAAGCCTTGAGCTTATTAACAATGGCGCCCTCGCAGTCGCCTCCCAGTGAAACCGATTCCGAAGCATAGGGAGCAAGCTCCTCATGATGTCCGATCATAACGGCATGCCGGGCCTGCTGGAACATGGAAATATCATTGGCATCATTGCCAAAAGCAATAAATTCCTGCTCCTGTACCCCAAGCCGTTGTAATGCATTCCATTTATGGATGTTTTGCGGGCTGATATCTATGACATTTTCATTGCGGTGCCTGTGAATGACCACACCAAGATCTTTCAGGGATTCCGCCAGCCCTTCCATATCGTCAGCAGTCAGAATCAGAATCTTGACGATGGATTTCAGTGAACCTACAGGAAGGCGCTGGGCCAGCTTGGAGGGGTCCACATTATTCAGAATGGGATGGTCGTACGGGCCGGTGTAAGCATAATCCCAATCACTGTCGATCAGATAAGTAGCCTGATATTCTTCAATCAGCCTAAGAATCTCCTGCACATCCTCTTGAGTAAAAGCTTCGGCATGCTGAACCTGACCTTCCTTGGACACTAACGACCCGTTGCCGCCAATAAGCGCAAAGGAATGAAAGCGTTCATGCAGAACAGGCAGCATATCACGAATCGGACGAGCTGAGGCAAATATCACTTCATGCCCTTCATGTGTCAATTCTTCCAGACAAGCCAGGATAGTTTCAGATACCGGTTGGCCTTTAAAGCAAATGGTACCATCCAAATCAAAGACGAATTTCACTTTATTTCCCTCCAAAACAGATAAATTCATGTAATTTATTACATCAATCCTACCGCTATTTTCAGAGAAAATAAAGGATAGATTGGGGCATCTTTCAGGGGAGTGATGGAGATGTTGCCCCCCTTTGTCTGCCAGCTTGTCAGGCCGATTCAGGAGAGTAATTCAAAAAGGGACGTGATTGACAATTCAAATCAATTACAGTACCTTTAGTCAAAAAAAGAACACACCCGAGGTGAAACCACAGATGGCTACAGTTAATTTGCAGCATGTGTCTAAAGTATTTACATCCCAGAAGGAGAAGGTTCAGGCTCTGGAGAACGTCAACCTTTCCCTGGAGCCCCATGAATTTGTAGCCATTATCGGACCCAGCGGCTGCGGCAAAAGCACCCTGCTGAAGATCGTTGCCGGCCTGGATACCGGGTATGAAGGATCTGTCGAGCTGGATGGCAAGCCTGTTACAGGACCGAGCATTCAGAAAGGCGTTATTTTTCAAGAGCACCGTTTATTTCCTTGGCTGACTGTCGAAAAGAATATTGCCGCTGATCTATCCCTGAAAGACCCTGAGGTCAGAAAAGCTGTCGATGAAATGATTCAGCTGGTCAAGCTTGGCGGATTCGAGAAATCTTTTCCCAAGCAATTATCCGGCGGTATGTCCCAACGCGTAGCCATTGCCCGGGCATTGATCCGGAATCCGAAGGTTCTGCTGCTGGACGAGCCCTTCGGTGCTCTTGACGCTTTCACGCGCAACCATATGCAGGAAGCACTGCTGGATATCTGGCGCAGTAACCGGACCACTATGCTGCTCGTGACCCATGATATTGACGAGGCCATTTTCCTTGCCGACCGGATTGTAGTCATGCAGTCCAAGCCGGGCCGAGTGAAAGAGATTATCCCCATTAACCTGCAGCATCCCCGTTCCCGCGTCTCCGGGCCATTTCTGGAGTACCGTAAACGGGTACTGGAAGCCCTGAGTGACTCTCAGCAGACAGAACCTGCATACAGCATCTAGCAAGAACATCTTAATTTCTCTAATTCTAGTTCACGTCTCGCCCATACCGGGTGAGGCGTTTTTTTATAATCCCAAGCGCTCGATCTCCTGCTGCAGATGCCGGAGCAGCTCCTGATGGGCGATAGAGAAATGCTGCCGCTTCGAGCGGGCATAGCCCAGCTGGATTACCTCCTGGTCCAGTTCCTTCGCTTCCAGCGGAATCGCTACAATATCCCCGCTCAGAATCAGCGGATCGTTCATAATATTGAACTCCATGAAGATGCTGATCACATCCCCTTCGGCAATCGTCCGCTTCAGTACCTCCTGATTGGTCGACGTGAACAGAACCTGCACAGGGCCGTATTTCAGCATGAGCTTTTTCATAAAAAGCCGGGAGAAGCTGCCGTTCACGCTGACAAAAGTCTGGTCCAGAATATCCTCTATTCCCAGCTTGCTTTTTGAAGCCATTACAGATTTTCTGCCCACACAGACAATCAGCCTCGTCTCTACCATCGTTGTCAGCCATAAATCTTTAATATGCTGGCTGTGCTCGGCATGAAAGTAGATCAGTCCCATATCGGTGATGTCCTGGCGTATATCCTCTAGAATCTCTACCGAATCCTTCTCGGTAATCTCCAGCTTGACGTAAGGGTTGCTCGCTTTGAATGACATGATGGCTTTGGGCAGAATCGCGATAAAGTTGGGGCTGACAGAGAGGCGGATATCGCCATGGATCTGCTCTTTTTGGCCAGAAACCTCGTCCTCAAACTCCTGAACCTTCAGCAGAATTTCACTAGCCTTGGCAATCAGTATCTTTCCCCGCTCGGTAGGCAGCGTCCCGTGCCGCGTTCTGCGGAACAGCTCGAACCCCACCTCTTTTTCCAGCTTCATGATGGCTTTACTGATACCAGCCTGCGAGATATGCATGGTCTCCGCTGTAGCAGAAATCGATCCTGTCTTCGCTACATTTACAATATATTCTATTTGTTCAATATTCACTTGAAATTCGCCTCGTTCCCATAACCATTGGTTATATAAACATCATTCAAAGTTATTTTACTTGTTTAATCGGATATAGTAAAGTGATCTTTAACTTAGACAAAGGGGACTCGTACTATCATGAAAAAAAATACATTCGCAATTCTATTGGTTGCCATAAGCATGCTGCTGGTGCTCGCTGCCTGCGGTAAAGACAATAATTCCGGCAGCAACACCACCGCCTCCGGAAACAATAAAGGGGGAGCCTCCGCTTCAGAAGTCACTGTCAATATCGGCGTCCAGCACGCCGTTGCTCCGCTGGTTCTGGCTCAGCAGCAGAAATGGTTCGAAGAAGAATTCGCCAAGCATAACGCCAAGGTAAGCTGGGTGGAAGTACCAGGTGGACCGGCGCAATTCGATGCGATTCTTACGGATCGCCTGGATCTCGCGGTAACCGGTAATACGACCGTTATCACTGGACAAATATCCGATATTCCTTTCAAAGAGATTGCCATTGGCAGCACAGGCTCCAAAAATGTTGGACTGTTGCTACCCAAAAACAGTACGATTACCGACCTCAGCGAACTAAAAGGCAAGAAAATCGCTGTAGCCAAGGCAACAGCAGCGTATGACATTCTGTTCAGATTACTGGACAAAGCTGGCCTGACCGCAAATGATGTGGAGCTTATCCAGCTCAGTGCAGATGAAGCCAAGGCAGCGTTCGTCGGAGGATCTGTAGATGCATGGGCCATCGGCGAGCCTTACCTGTCGACAGCAGTTGTAGATGAAGGCGCCAAGGTCTTGGCAGACGGCTCTTCCATTAACTACATCAGTCCTGCATTCCATATTGTCCGTACCAAGTTTGCCGATGAACATCCGGATCTCGTAGTTGCTTATCTCAAGGTACTGGAAAAAACACTGCAGTGGCAGACCGATCACCTGGATGAAGCGGTAAAAATCTACGCTGAGGGCACTAAGCTGAATCCCGAGGTTGTTAAATCCGTCATCTCCAATGTCCAGTTCGCGACTGTCCCGGTCTCTGATGATTTTGTCAAAGCTCAAGGAGAGCTGGCAGCATTCCTGTTAAAAGAAAAAGCAGTAAATAAGTCCGTTGACCCTTCCAAGGTCGTGGATAACACCTTCATCAATCAAGCGCTGGAAGAACTGAAGAACGATAAATAACCGTTAGGAGAGACAGCTATGAGCACAATCACCATCCCTATTCAAGAACTCAAAGACATGGGTAAAAAAGTCCTGCTGAAATACGGCGCTACCGAGCACGAAGCAGAGATTATCGCCAGTGATTATCTGGATGCCGATTTGAGGGGCCGCTCGTCGCACGGTTTTACCTTCTTTAAGCAAGCGGTCGGCTCTCTCGAAGGCAGAGGAAAATATGAAGCCGCTCCGATGGAAGGCTCCTATCTGCATGTAGCCGGAAATTACGATCTGGGCCATATCGTGGCCCGGGAATCGATTGATCTCGCCCTTCCGGCACTCGCCGAGCGCAAAGTGATCACCATCGGCCTCACTGATGTCTCCCGTTTCAACTGCCCGGGCATTATTGCCCGGTACGGAGCGGAACGCGGCGCAATTACGCTGATCTCCGCTTATGGCGGAATGAGCGTGATGGCACCACCCGGAGGCAAAGGCGCTGCTGTGAACAACACCCCGCTAGCGATTGCCATTCCACACACAGATCCGTTGTTTGTACTCGACATGGCTGTGTCGGAACGGGCTTGGGGCCATCTCAGCATTGCCAAATTCAAAGGGGAAACTATCCCTGAGCATTGGGGCGTGGATGAAGAAGGCCAGCCGACTGAGAATCCTGCGGATGTCAAATGGCTCTCCCCGCTTGGCGGCTACAAAGGCTTCGGCCTGGCGCTCGCATTGGAAATTCTCAGTGGAGCTCTTGTCAACGTGCCTATCGGGGCGAAAGGACTCAAGAAGAATCGCGGAGCTTTCATCCAATTGATCGATCCTACCATTTTCGGTCATACTGTGGAATCCTTCACCGCGCAGGTCACTGGCTTCCTTGGCGAATTGGCAGATATTCCGCTGGCAGAAGGCCATGACGGTCCAATTACCTATCCTGGACAAGCTTCGGAACAGCGCTATCAAGAAGCACTGGCCTCCGGTGTCATTACGCTGTACCATTCTGCTATTGATTACCTGCGTAACGAGCTATGAAAACACAGAAATCTTATGTGAAATATGTATACGGCAGCCTGCTCCCTCTACTTATTGTGGTGGTGTGGCAGTTGATCGGGGAGCTTCATCTGCTGCCTCCCCAGCTGCTTCCCACACCGCTCAAGATCGGCAGAAGCTTCATTGATCTGCTCTCAAGCGGTGTGTTGCTGTCCAATATCGGGATCAGCATTTATCGTGCCCTGATCGGATTTCTGATCGGCGGCGGGCTGGGCATCGTATTCGGATTATTAGTTGGCTTCTATAAAAAAACGGAATGGACGCTGGACCCGACGCTACAGATGATCCGTACGGTTCCGCATTTGGCCATTATGCCGCTGTTCATCCTGTGGTTCGGCTTCGGGGAGTTCTCGAAGGTGCTGCTGATCGCGATGGGTGCCTTTTTCCCCATCTACCTCAATACCTACATGGGCATTCGCAGTGTGGATTCCAAGCTGTTCGAGGTGTCCCGCATTCTGGAGTTCAGCCGTTTCAAGCAGATTACCCGGCTCATTCTGCCGGCTGCCATGCCCAATCTGCTGCTTGGCATCCGCTTGTCTCTCGGCACGGCCTGGTTAAGTCTAATCGTTGCCGAGCTAATGGGGGCTAACGCAGGTGTAGGTTATATGATCTCGGATGCCCGCCAGTTTGCCCAAACCGAGGTTGTTTTCGTCGGCATCGTTATCTTCGCCGGGGTCGGTAAGCTGACTGACTCCCTTGTGCGCAAGCTTGAGACTCGCCTGCTGCGCTGGCGGGATAATTACAACGGCTGACCGTCTTACAATTCTTACATTTGCACGTACAGGGAAGAAACCAAACAGGCGTAGCCTCTCGCTCCTATGCGAGAGGCTACGCCTGTTTATATATAGTAAAAGTCCGCTGCGGAATGATGTCATGACGATGCCTCTTTGCCCAATATCATCTCTATGGCTTGCATGATAGAATTCAAATATAGCATTCCTATTTGAAAACAACAGATCACCATCTTTTATCGGGAGGCATCTAACATGTCAGAAAAGCAAGCTCCTGAATTCCCTGCTCCGCATCACGAGGCGGGAGAACGTCAGGACCTATGGGTGACGATGAGTGACGGGGTGCAATTAATGACCCACGTATGGTTAAGTAAGGGCGAACAGCCCGCGCCAGTGATAGTTGTGCGCAATCCTTATATAGGCAGAGAATTCCGGCCAGACCCCGAAGTCGTGCTGCTCTCTGCTTATGGATACAATGTCATCATCCAGGAGTGCAGAGGACGCGGCTCTTCCGAAGGGCGCTGGGTGCCGTTTGTGCATGAGAAGCAAGACGGCCTCGACACGCTGGATTGGATCATCGCCCAGCATTGGTGTAACGGGAATATAGGCTTATACGGCGGTTCCTATCTAGGATTTAACCATTGGGTGCTCGCAGACAGCCTGCCGCCCGAGGTCAAGACGCTATATATTTCCGTGATCGGTACTGAACAGCAACGCTTCATCTATATGGACGGGATGTTCCGTCCGGATATCTATACCAGTTGGACGGTTACCAACGCCGACACCAATCTTGGAGGCCGCAGTCCCCGGGAGCTGGAAAAGCAGGCGCGCGAATTCCGTCCTCCCCTGGAGATGGATGTGACTCTGCTCGGTAAACAGCTGGATTGGTATCGTGATTTCCTGTTGAACCCTGGAGGCGGAGAGAAGCTATGGCAGGAGGGCTTCTGGCGGGAGTTCCAGCATATTCCTTCCCGTCTTACCATTCCGGTCTGTATGGTCGGAGGATGGTTCGATATTGCGCTGGAAAGCATGATGCTGAGCTACGAGCAGATTCCACCGGAGATCCGGGACCGCAGCCGTTTTATCATCGGTCCTTGGGTGCATTCGCTAGCGCCGCACGGCGACCGTGATTTTCCGGGTGGAACCGTTAATGGTGGCAATGGCGGCTTCCGTGAGGTATTGGGATGGTTTGATTACATACTCAAGCAGGCGGCGTACGAAGAGGAGCTCGGCACAGTCAAGACCTATGTAATCGGCGTGGATGGCTGGAAAAATTGGACGTCCTGGCCGCCGCTGGTGCAGAAGCGAACCTGTCATTTAGGGCAGCACAACACCCTTAGCGATATGCCCGAAGCGGATGAGCACCAATTAACCTACACTTACGATCCGCTTGATCCAGTGATTACTATAGGTGGAAGCGGTCTCTTATCCACCTTTGAACCCGGGCCCGGCCAGCCCCGCACCGCTTGTGCACTACAGCCGGAACCGGGCTATCGCCAGGATGTCCTGAGCTTTCTCTCTGCACCGCTGGAGGAGGAACTGTACCTCGCAGGCTCCATCGAAGCGGTGCTGCAGGTCAAGTCAACTGC
Organism: Paenibacillus sp. NPDC058177; assembly: GCF_042883835.1. NCBI lineage: Bacteria > Bacillati > Bacillota > Bacilli > Caryophanales > Paenibacillaceae > Paenibacillus > Paenibacillus sp. NPDC058177. The sequence goes on from NZ_JBHVVB010000002.1 coordinate 636,488, forward strand.
TGAAGATACTTCGTTCACGGTCAAAGTGAGCGAGGTTCTGCCGGACGGCAGAGCCTACAATATCGCTGACGGGATAACTTCATTGGCGTACCGGAACGGTTCACCAGAGGCACTGTCTTATTCTCCCGGCTCAATCGAAGAGATAACGTTCCAGTTATGGCCGATCACCTGGACACTGAGACCAGGCTCACGGATCAGGGTCGATATTTCCTCTTCCAACTTCCCGGCTTACCATGTTCATCCTAACCAGGCCGGCAGCTGGTCCACGATACAGGAGACAGTGACTGCCGAGCAGACGATTTGCTGGGGTGGAAGTCACAACGCTTATATCCAGCTTCCGGTATGGAAACCGCAATCTTAACCGTCTAAATGTGCAGATCAAAAGCGGCCCTGATCAAACGTAGTGAACGTTTGATCAGGGCCGCCTGTTTTAGTGAGCTTTGAACGCATTGATGTTCTACAAATGCTAATGTCTTGGAAGAACCATGTAGCTTGAGTCTGCCGTTACAGCCCAGCTCACGGAGCCGTTTTCGTTCCGCGTAACGGCTGCCGGTTGTCCCTTGCAGGTAATTTCCACATCGCTATCACCAGGTACACGTAGCACACATTCCCCGTCGCTGTGGGCATGAATGATAGCCTGGTTCAGTTGTCCCTGACTCCAGATCATATCTACGACATAACCGCCCCTGACCCGTAGTCCCCGTACCTCGCCTTCATCCCATGCCTGCGGAAGTGCCGGAAGCAGATGCAATTCTCCGGCATGGCTTTGCAGAAGCATCTCGGAAATTCCGGCTGCTCCGCCAAAATTCCCATCAATTTGGAAAGGCGGATGATTGTCAAGCAGGTTTGGCAGCGTGGAATGAGCCAGCAGCGCCTGGACATTCTCCCACGCCTTCTCTCCATCCGCAAGTCTAGCCCAGAGATTAATGATCCAGGCCCGGCTCCAGCCGGTGTGGCCTCCGCCGTGCGCCAGCCGCCGCTCCAGCGTCACCCGCGCCGCTTTCATCCATTCCGGCGTTTCCCTGGCGGAGAAACGGGTACCAGGATGCAGCGCGAACAGATGTGAAATATGCCTGTGGCCCGGCTCAGCCTCTTCATAATCCTCCAGCCACTCCTTCAGCTGTCCATGCTTGCCGATCTCTGGCTGCGGCAGTCTTTCACGCAGCGTATGCAGCCGCTTAGCAAAAGCAGCATCCACCCCCAGAAGATCCGCTGCCTCAATGCAGGCGCTGAACAGCTCATGCAGAATCTGGCTGTCCATCGATGGACCTGCGCAGAGGATCCCCGCAGTACCATCGGGCAGCAGATATGTATTCTCTGGAGAGACCGAAGGCACGGTAACCATACGTCCGTCCGGCAGCTCCATCAAATAGTCTTCGAAGAACTCCGCTGCCTCTTTAAGTATGGGATATGCGCGCCCCAGAAAGGCTGCATCTCTGCCGAATTGGTAATGCTCCCACAAATGCAGGCTCAGCCAGGCCGCACCCATTGTCCAGTAGGTAGCTGGAATATAGTGATCCTGCGGCGCCGTATCGCCCCACAAATCCGTATTATGATGAGCTACAAAACCTTTGCAACCATACATGTCCCGGGCCGTTATCCTGCCCGGCTCGCGCATGCGCTCAATCATCTCGAATAGAGGTTCATGGCAATCTGCCAGATTGCCTGATTCTGCAATCCAGTAATTCATCTGGGTGTTGATATTAATCGTATATTTGCTGTCCCAAGGAGGCAGAAACTGATCATTCCAGATCCCCTGCAGCGTGGCCGGCAAGGAGCCGGGTCTGCTGGAAGCTGCAAGAAGGTAACGTCCGAATTGATAATAAAGCGCGATCAGGCTGAGGTCCTCTTCACCACTGCGGATACGTTCCAGACGGACATCCGTTGGCAGGTTATCCCCTTGCAATTGGCCCACTTCCGCCGCTGCGCCTAGCCGGATCGATACCCGCCCCATCACAGACTCCATATCCAGGGTATGCCGCTCCTTCAGTGCAGCATATTCCATTTTCCCCGCCGTTTCCGCGGCCTTCAAAGCTTGCAGCTCCGGCTGGGAATAGCGGTAGGAGGTTGCCGCTGTCAGGTACAGAGTCACAGTGTCAGCCTGCTCAACGACAACGTGTTCTCCAATGATGGCAGCCTTGCCGCCACCCTCGGCTTTCACACGCACTACGGTGCGAAAATCCACACCACCTGCGCCGCCCTCATTCCCCCGCATAAGCAGCGTATGATCATCGGCTTGGACAAGCTCGTCATAGTAGCGATTGTTGCTCCCCCGCTTCAGCCGGGCTTTGAAGCTCACGGCTCCTGGAGCATTGGCCGTGATGCGCACAACCATCACCTGATCAGGATGACTGACGAAGATCTCCCGTTCATAACCTACACCATCCACTTCGTAATGGACGCTGGCAATTCCATCAGCCAGATTCAAGTGACGTGAATAATTCGCAATTTCTCTGCCATGCTCAAACACCAGCGCCAGTTCTCCAAGTGGAACATAATGGCGCTGGCTTTCCGGAACACCCGACAGGGCCAGGACAGCCAGTTCCTGTGCTTTTCCTGCTTCGCCCCGCAGAAGCAGCCCCCGGACTTCCGCCAGCTTTGCCTTGGCATCCGGATTGTTGCGATTCCGCGGGCCACCGTACCACAGGCTGTCTTCATTCAACGCGATCCTCTCTTCCAGCGGATCACCATAGATCATCGCGCCAAGCCTACCATTACCTACAGGTATGGCGGTCTCCCATCTGTCACTCGGAGAGGTAAACCATAACCTCAGTTCGACGTTCCCTTTCTCTTGTGAAGCTGAACTCATATGAATCATTCTCCTCTCGAATTTCCGGTTGCTGTTGTACCCGGATTTCTTCCTTATAAATCGCTGCTAGCGGTTGAAACCTTGCGACAGTCTGTGCTTTCGCGGTGCTAACCTTCCTGCGGAAAGCCATCAGGCGAATTATCCTGCAGCGACAGCTCTCGATATGCTGAAGGCGTCAGGCCCACTTGCTTCTTGAAGGCGGAATAAAAGTGACTGCTGTTGGTGTATCCGCACAGTTCAGCCACATCGCTCACCCGGTATTCATCGCTGCGCAGCAATTCCTTGGCCTTGTCTATTCGCACCTTGCGGATGTACTCGCTGGAATTGATTCCTGTGACTTCTTTGAAAATCTTAGATAAATAATTAGGCGTATAGCCGGCCCGCTCGGCCAGAACCTCAACACTCAAATTATTGTCGTGATAGTTCTGCTGGATGTAGTGCATAATCTCTTCGACCTTGCGGTAGAACTTGTTCTCCTTCAACTGCTTGATACTGTCCAAGCTGCTGCTGTAATGGTCGAATTGTCTAAGCAGCCATTCCATGGCCTGCTCCAGCGTTTCCATCTCGGTAAAGATCAGATTCAGTTCCCCATATAGCACACCAAGTCGTTTGTTCTCGTCGTTAATAGTCTGGTTCATCTGGGTGATGCAGACCAGAAAGAGATGGAAAAGCGCCTGAATAGCGTCAGAGTACACGAACCCTTTTAGCACATAAGCTGCACCACCCAAACTCTCCTGGAATCCAGCTCTGTCGTTCGTAGAAATACAAGAAATCAGCTTCTTCTCCATCTCCGCCGGAAGTCCATAACTGCGGGTAAGTGTCTCATCAACCTCTGCCTGATGAATGATCCGGCCAGAGCCTAGCACAAACCGTTGCTGAAGCATCTCCAGACCCTGTGCATAGGCTAGCGCACAATTCCGGTCCTGACGTACATCGCTAAGCCCGACACTAACCGTGATCCCATGCGACGCAATGAACCTCTGAATACTCTCCAATAACTCCAGCAGATCCTCGAAGTCCTCTGTTCCTTCCTCACTCTCGTTAATTAGAACAGCTATCTCTCCCTTGGGCATCCTTACAGCCTCATAAGCGTAATCATTTTGAAGACGTTGACTGATACTCTCGAACAGCAGCGATTCGAACAGGGCCGCCTCCTTCCCATCTAACTGTGAATAGGCATCGATCCTGAACAGACACAGACGGAACCGGTCCAAACAAACCACAAGTCTGTAATCGCCTGTATGAGTCTCTTCTCGTTCATCAGATCCCCCATCGGTCAGCAGGCTGCGCAAATAACTCTCTTTCACAATCCGCTGATTGCTCCGATTCTCGTTTTCCAGTGAACGCATATGCAGCAGTGTTTCTGTATACACCGATTGAATAAAAGAGATATCTCCGGTATGTCCGCCCTCCACATGGAACGGGGAGCGTTTGAACAATTCCGTCAACTTCTCCACCGGAATGTAGAGCCTCTTAGAAATCAAAAAAATAGCAGCGAGACACATCAGGAGCACACTTAAACAGACAGCGAGAAAACCATTGCGTTTATCCTGAATTGGCTTGACCAGCGTGGAATAGGGTGCCTTGCTCAAAATATACCAGCCGGTGGTTTGATTCTGTACAAAAGCGACAAGCGATCGGGATGCTCCTTCCTTATCGGAGAGGTTGCCCTTGGGCGCAGATTGTTGCAATACGGTGGCAAAAGCAGATGTGTCCTTGATGTCCCCGCCAATTCTCTCCGGGTCCGTATGTGCGAGCAGCGTTCCCTGAGCGTCGGCAATCAGCAGTTCATTGCCTGAGTTTGCGAGGTAATCGTGAATAAACAAATTCTCGTCTATATTAATAATTACCGTTTGCTGCTCACCACTGATGCTAAGGTTCGTATATTCGATACTGATGGTGTAATCTTTCTTATTGGTCAAAAAGTCTTGTTTGTTCCCCGTAGGAACCAGCCGGGTTAAATAGATGGTCCGCTTGTTGCCCACACTTTTGCGGTAATTCGACCCCTGCCTTAAAAAGCCTGCGGCATCGAAGCCAAGCTCTCCCTCACAAATGAATTCTTTAATCGCTGAGTTGTAAACAAAAATGGAATGGATGTAGGGGTTAATTTGGCGGATATTACGGATCTGGATGCGGGCCTGGTTGCTGGTCAAGGCATCACTGCTGCTTAACGCCAGGAAATAATTGATGTTGTCATTGATCTCCAAATTCAGAAAGATCTGATCCATCTCCCGGAAGAGATTATCGATATTTCCGCTTAAAGTTTCGAGGCCCTTGATTTGTTCTCGTGATAGCTGATTAAAGAGCGTCTTGGAGTAGAGGTTGGAAAAAACAAGGGTCATCGTCACGACAAGAACCATCGTCAATGCCATGAAGGATAACAGCATCCGGACAAATAAAGAATCCCGCCTGAGCTTTGCCACCGACAGCCCGCCTCTCTCTTTAAGCGCTTTCAATTATTGGATTCAGTATAGACGAAAAGGATCGCGAATGGCAATGATATCGCCACCCGCGATGATGATTTTGAAGCAATAGCGTTAATCCAGCTTAGTTTGCTGCGAGAAATTCATCCAGCTGTTTTTGGACCTCAGCCACAATCTTGTCGGTCCCGGCATCCCTCTCCTTGGCGATAAAATTGGCGACATCTTTGTCCACATCCTTGATGTTGATTCCGCACATCAGCAGATTGCCCAGCTCACTGCGCAGCTGCTCCCGTTTTGCAGCCTCGGTCTTGATCGGTGTCTGATCAGGCACGAAGTATTTGACCGTCGACGTAATCTGGTTCGGACGATTAATGAAGGCATCATAAGTCTCATAGTATTTCGGCGTATGCTGCTCATCATACTTCTGGAACTCCTTACGCCAGAAGCCCCACTGTCCCGGCCAATCAAGATAGTTGGTCGGCTGGCCATTACCTTGCCCATCCATGTACTTCACGTTATCGCCATCCAGCTTGTAGGTCTTATCCAAAATGCCATAAATCACAGCATCATACACCTTCTGGTTCGTCGACAGCTCCTCCAGGAACATGAGCACCCGCTCCGGGTTGGCTGCATTTTTGTTGATCGCTACAATATTATCAAGCGGTGAAGCGATCACCCATTTCTTATCCGGATAGAATTCCGACCAGATCTTCACAGCTCCTTCAGCTTCCACAGACGGCTTAAACGTGTTAGGGTTCTCCAGAATTCCTCCGTCAATCTGGTTAATAGCAGCGCTCAGCGTTCCGGCCGAGAAGTCACCTTCCGTTCCTTTGGTGGCCAGCAGGTTGCGTGGAATCAGACCAGCCTCGTTCCACTTCTTAGCATAGAATACGAGTTCCTTGAAGGCTTCAGTCTGTTCCCACGGGATGACCTTATGCTCGGGATCATCAATCTTGACGACCAGGCCCATGGAGTTCAGGTTCTCGTATTCATACTTTTGCAGAAACACCTGGGCAACATCGCTGTACCAGTTATCCGGCCGCCAGGAGATAGGGAGAATTTGCGGCGAAGCCTTTTTAGCAGCATGGAGGTACTCATCCAGTTCCTCAACCGTTTCTACCTTGTCTTTCATGTAGCCGCCTTTTTTAGCCAGATCACCCCGATACCAGACGATAGGCTTAATGCTTTTCTTCAATGTCCAAGGCGCCCCATACACCCGTCCCTTGACCTTGATCGGGTCCAGCAGATTCTGTTCTTTGTACGTTTCAGTCAGCTTCGGTGCATATTGTGGCAGCAGATCGGTTAGATCCAGGTAAGAGCCGCGATTCATGGCGTTGGAGAAATCATTCCAGTTCGCATCAAAATTAAGATCATAATTATCGCCCGAAGCCTGCAACAGCTTCATTTTATCCTTATAGTCATTCCAGTTGACAAAATTGATCTCGAACTTGGCATTCAAGGTGTCCTTAGTCAGCTCTGACACATACGACCACACCTCATCAGTCGCCTGCGGCTTATCTCCCGGGAAATAAAAGCGCAGCGTAACCGGCTTCAGCTCTGTCTTTTGTCCTTCGCTTGTTTTAGTACCTTCTGTATTACTTGGGGTGCTTGCACTCTCTTTGTCTCCGCCGCCGCAGCCCGCGAGCAGCCCTCCTGCCAGCAGCACCGTCAATCCCAGCGCAGCCGATCTCTTTCCTTTGACCATTGCCGTTCCCCCTATTAACAATTTTGTGAATATGCTCAGCGGCACCATTGCCGTTCAAGCCTTCATCAACCTGCCAAACCGTGAACGTCTTACCCTTTAATCGCCCCCAGCATCAATCCCTTGACGAAATACTTCTGGAGGAACGGATACAGAAAAATAATCGGACCGATTGTAATCATCGTGGCAGCCATCTTGATACTTTCGCGCGGCATCATCTGGTCAGCAGTCGTGGCCAGCACGCTGGAATTGGCCAGATAATCCACATTCGAGATAATGGTCCGCAGAAGCAGCTGCAGCGGCTGCAGCTCTACCTTGTCGATTAGCATCAGTCCCAGCCACCAGTCATTCCAGTAGCCCAGAGCTATAAACAAGCCTACAGAGGCAAACACCGGCGTCGATAGAGGCAAAATGATAGATATCAACGTCCGGAACTCTCCGGAACCGTCGATTTTGGCGGATTCATGCATTTCCTCCGGGATCGAGGAGAAGTAGCTGCGCATCAGGAACACATTGAACCCGTTAACCATCGAAGGCAGAATAAGTGCAGCCATATTGTTGTGAAGATGTAGATATTTGACGCAGATGATATACCATGGAACCATTCCCCCGCTGAAGAGCATTGTGAGCAGCACGTAGGCGGAGATAAAATTACGGTATTTCAGCCTGCGCAGTGACAGCGGGTAAGCAATCATGGCCGTAATCGCCAGACTGGCAATGGTACCAATCACCGTGACCAGACTCGTGACCTTGTAGCCATTCAGGATCACACTCATCCGCTGGAACAAATACTGATAAGCCGCAAAGTCAATATTTTTCGGAAACAGATTATACCCGCTGGTGAGAATATCCATTTCCCGGGTCATAGAGCTGGATAGAATGATGATAAACGGGATGACACAGAACAGGGCGATCAGCGTGACGATCAGATTTAGAAACGCTTGGCCCCAGGAAAAGGATGTGCTGATTTTCATGCAAGTACCTCCATTATGCACCTCATTTTTTTAAAAGAGCGCTGCGTCGCTTTCATACTTGCGGGCCAGCCGGTTGCTGATATAGACAAGCGCGAAGGCCAGTACCGACTGATAGAAGTTCGCCGCTGCGGCCATTCCCATATCCCCGGCGCCCTTCAAGCTGCGGAAGACAAAGGTGTCGATGACATCCACTGTAGAATAGATCTGAGAGTTATCGCCGACAAGGGAGTAGAACATTCCGAAATCAGAGTTCATAATGTGGCCGATGCCGAGCAGGGTCAGCACGATAATGGTTGGCCGCAGCATCGGAATGGTAATATGAATGATCTGCCTGAACTTGGTAGCCCCGTCAATCCGGGCCGATTCATAAAGCGTATTGTCAATCCCCATCAGGGTGGCCAGGTAGATGATGCTGTTATAGCCGATGCTTTTCCATACAAAAATTATGGCGATTATAAAAGGCCAAGCCATAGGACGCGAATACCAGTCAATCTTATCAAAGCCCCATCTCACCAGCAGCTCGCTTAACATTCCGTGCTCATAGCTCAGGATGTTGTAAGCGAACACGCCCACCACAATCCAGGAGATGAAGTATGGAAGCAGCGTTAGTGATTGAGAGACCCGCTTGAACCAGACCGACCGGATCTCATTAAAAAGGATCGCCAGCGCCACATTAAGGAAGGTGCCAACCGCGATGAACAATAAATTCAGCAGGATGGTATTCCGGGTTACCCGGACCCAATTGGATGAAGTAAAGAAGTATTGAAAATTCTCATAGATCGGGTGTGCCCAGGAGCTGCGAAATATCCCCGTACTTAAATTGAAATCTTTAAATGCGATAATGATGCCGGCCATCGGAAAATAACTGAATACCAGCAGCAGTAGCATCGCAGGCAAGGTCATCAGATACAAGACCTTGTGCTTATTCAGTTCTTTGAGCAAAGTGGAACCCCCTCTACATTTCATGAATCCGCTTACAAATGGAATGCTATCACAGCTATAACGCATTTTAAACTTTCGATTGCTGTGATTTTGTTATCATTTCTACGATAAGAAGGCACCAATTTCTATGATTTTATTGCTTTTTGATCTCAAAAATCATGATATTATGTGACACCAGTTATGGTTTCCCCGAAACTTTATAGGTGACCTTATTATTGTTATACTGAGGAAGCCTTACTTATAAGGAGAGCAGACATGAATCTATCCTATAACTCTTCCCCTGATTCCGATCCCGGCACAGGCGGCGATAATGATACATTGATCCAAACTCTGCTGGAGCAGACCTATGCTTTACAAAAAAAGTTGCAGCAGGAGGATGACGAGGAGACCGCATGGATGCTAGAGCATACGGACATTCCGGTCCTTAAAGATCTGATCAAGGAACTGACGATCATCATGCTGCATGTGCTGGATGCCATCGGCCAGCTTTAACCGGTTAACGGGATTACCATCTCGAAGCAATTCGGCTTTCCAAAGGGCAGCGTCTTCAAAAACACCCGCAAATGTGTTTTTCACTTCATTTGATGATATTTAAATTGACTCCCCCGCCTCTTCCCCAAATTTATCACGGTGTCCTCATGGACACATGAAAGACATACCCGCAGGTTATACTTTTTTTCAAGCTGAATTAAAAGAGGGATTCCATGAATAAAAAAGTGCTTCTCGTTGAGGATGAAATCCGTATTCGTGAAGTCATTGCCGACTATTTTATACAAAGTGATTGGGATGTCTACGAAGCTGGCAACGGTCAAGAAGCCTTACTCCGTTTCGATGACCTGCAGCCGGACCTCCTGATTCTGGATATCATGATGCCGGAAATCGATGGCTGGGAAGTATGCCGGCAGGTTCGCAGCCGCTCAGAGGTGCCTATTATTTTGCTGACGGCCAAATCCGGCGAGGATGATAAAATATTAGGCTTTGAGCTGGGCGCCGACGATTACGTCACCAAGCCGTTTAGTCCTAAGGTGCTCGTGGCCCGGGCGAATGTTCTGATGAAAAGAGTCGAGGGTCTTTCCAAAGCTCAGCCATCACTCTTAACGTTCGGCGGTGCGGTACTGAACACGATGGCCCGGCGGCTGGAAGTGAACCATGTGGAAGTGGAGCTGGCTCCCAAGGAGTATGAACTGCTTCTTTATTTGATCAAAAACAAAGGGATTGTCATTTCACGCGACACTGTACTTGACCGGATATGGGGATTGGATTTTGAAGGTGATTCCCGTGTCGTGGATACCCATATCAAAAAACTGCGGAGCAAGCTCGGAACGGAATCACGTCATATCCGTACTGTAATCGGTACCGGCTATAAGTTCGAGGAGGAAGAATGAAGAAGCGTGGCGTCACCTATAAGCTGTTTATCATGACCGTTGTTTTTTTCCTGTGCTTTTACGGCATGGTGATCCTCAGCCAAATGCTGTTCTTCGAAGGCTTCTACGAGAACCAGAAAATCTCCCGGGTAGAAAATCATTTGAAGACTTACGCCGTAAACTACGCCTCAGAAGAGAATCGGAGTATGAGTCAAATTTCTAAGGACACGGCCAAGTTTATCATTCAGAACAAAAGCCAGCTGGCCATTCTGACCCTGGAAGGCAAAGTGAAGCTAGGCGACCCCTTCCATATCACGTTGAAAAAAGAAAATGGGCAGCTCGTTACGATCAACCTGTCCCTTTTTATGAATATGTATGGCACGGAGCTGAAGAATGCCCAGATACAGCAGGGCGATCAGCTAACCATCTTCGGTGAGAACGATATCGTTGAAGATTCGCAGATCCATGTGCTTTATCCGATAAACATTTACAAGCAAGGCGGACCGGTAGTTGGAGAACCTTCTGCAAAAGTGATAACTGGCGAAGACGAGTTTGGGGAAACAGAGACCATTACGGGCACAGTTACAGAGATTGTACTCCCTGATCTGAAGACATGGAACCCCCGCCAGGTTCTTATGCTGTCTGCTATGGAGGAATGGTTCCCTCTAACTCAAACCCTGCTTGAGAAGCTAAAAAAACTGGAGGTTCAGCAAGCAGATTGGACAGAACCCTGGACCGGCGTCCGCAGTTCCGTTCTGCTCTACCCTGTGAAGATGAAGAACGGCGACATTGACCTGTTGTTCACAGTGACTTCGCTCCAGGAGGTCAGTGAGACGAATCAGGCCCTGCAGTGGTTCTATGTCTATCTCGGCATCGGCGGGTTCATTCTAATCCTGTTTCTGTCTCTCTTCTTCTCAAAAATCGTGACCCGTCCGCTTATCTCGATTAACAATGCAGCGAAGCGAATGGTCAATCTCGACTTCACTGATCACGAGCCTATCCGGCAAAATGACGAGCTGGGCAGTCTTTCGTCCAGCATGCACACCCTCTCGCGCAAGCTGGACAGCGCGCTAGGGGAGCTTCAGGAGGCTAATCAGCAACTGGTGAGTGATATGAAAGAAAAGCAAAAAATGGAGATCGCCCAGCAAGAGTTTTTCGCCAATGCATCGCATGAGCTGAAGACCCCCATCAGCATCATTAAGGGCTTCGCGGAAGGGTTGCAGGACGGGGTGAGCGCTGGCAAGCAGGATCACTACATCGGCGTCATTATCGAGGAATCGGACAAAATGGAGATGCTCGTTCAGGATATGCTGAATCTTGCGACCTTGCAGTCCGACACTCTCAAGCTCCGTAAAACAACCTATATGCTCAGCGAGCTGGTGGAAGATGTAATGGGCAAGCTCGTCTATTTATTGAAGCAAAAAAATCTCGAGGCTGTGATTATTCCTTCCAATGAGCTCCCGCTCTATGGCGATTTAAGGTGGATGGAACAGGTAGTCTCTAACCTCGTTACCAATGCGATCCGTCATGCGGTGGAAGGCAGCACGATTACTATAAGTATCAAGGGCTTGGAAGAGTCCTCTATTTTCTCCATTGAAAATACCGGCGAGCAAATCCCGGAGCATCAGTTGGAGCAAATCTGGGAGCGGTTTTTCCGGGCTGAGCCTTCACGCAGCCGTCAGACTGGCGGGACAGGACTTGGGCTTGCCATCGTCAAGCGGATTCTGGATCTGCACGGCTGCCGGTATGTAGCGGAGAACACGGGGATGGGCGTTCGCATCGTCATTACCTTTGATCATTAATCATTTTTCAATATCATCTTTTTTTACACGAAAGGCGTGAAAATAAACATGAAATGGATTTGGTTACCCTCAGCTTTCACTGTAATCAACTTGGGAGCAGGGGCCTTATCATTATTTTTTACCATTCGCGAAGAATATATGGTCGCATTTGCACTGGTGATGGTGGCAGCCGTATGTGATGTGCTGGATGGATTGTTGGCTCGTCTACTGCATTGTCCCAGTGATTTTGGCAAACAGTTGGACTCACTCGCAGACATCGTTTCCTTCGGGATTGCTCCGGTATTTCTGATCTTAATGTACAAGCTGGAGGATTCTGTGTGGCTCGGACCGCTCGCGGCGGTTGTATTCCTGGTATGCGGGGCGCTCCGGTTGGCAAGATTTAATATAAGTGCTCCCGTCAGAGGGTTCGTCGGTCTGCCCATTACCGCTGCCGGTGTAATACTGTCTCTTACAACATTACTCGGTGACCGGGTGAAGCCTGAAATGACACTGCTTGTGATGGGCTTGCTGTCTGTTCTGATGATAAGCAGAATTCCGTTTCCATCCTTTAAAAAAACTTACGCCAGGAAGTGACTGCAGCATGGCATGGATTATGGATATGATCACTCAATATGGATATTTCGCGATTTTTGCGCTGCTTGCGCTTGGAATTATAGGCATTCCGGTTCCCGATGAAATTCTAATGCTGTTCGTAGGCTATCTGTGTTCTGTAATGGTCCTTGATTTCTCGATTTCCGTGCTGGTCTGCTTCATCGGAGCGGTCACAGGTATGCTCACTAGCTATACCCTGGGCAAAAAACTGGGACAACCACTGGTTGACAAGCATGGCAAGTGGATCGGTCTCACCACCAAACGGTTTGAGATTGTGAAGCGCTGGTTCGCAAAGTTTGGTCTCTGGACGATTCTTCTCGGATACTTCGTTCCAGGCCTGAGACATGCTACTAGCTACATCTCCGGAATTAGTGCCATGCCCTTTCGGAAATATTTCCTTACCGCCAGCCTAGGATCACTGGTGTGGGTTCTGGTATTCACCTCTATCGGTTATTATATGGGGGCCAACATATCCTTTGCCGGACTGTAAACAGCACTCACTGCTGGCCTTGCCGGGGATACGAAAATTTGTTCATACATTCTCTGCTATACAATAATACGCAGAATGATTCACTATGAAAACGAACAATCCGTCTTTTATTGACGTCTGCTTCCTTTGAATTTAGAATAAAGAAGAAGCATGAGCTTGAAAGGCGGTGTTGAAGATTCGTAAAGGTGAGAAAACGAAACAATATGTGATCGAGAAAACCTCCCTGCTGCTTAATCAGCGCGGTTACTTATCCACCTCCCTGGCCGAGGTTACGGATGCGACCGGACTGCAAAAGGGGGGCTTATATAATCATTTCAGAGATAAAGAAGACCTGATGATCGAGTCGTTCAAATACAACTGCACACTGATTACTGAACAGATGGAGCCGGCCATCGCCTCGGCATCGGCAGCAGCCGATAAGCTGAATGCCTTTGTCGAGACTTATCTCGACCTCGATTTTCCAGGTGGCTGTCCTATTGCCAATGCCGCTGTAGAAGCCGAAGCTGTTTCCCCTCCCCTGTTCCAACATGCACAAGAAGCGATGGACAGAATGCTGGTGTTGCTGGAAGATATCATAAATACAGGAATCGCCCAAGGGGAATTCCGATCGGATGCCAATACCCGTAATACAGCCGTAGTCATACTCTCACTGATCGAGGGGAGCCTGCTCATGAACAAACTTCTTCCGTTCTCCCCGCTCCAACTGATCAAAGACCAACTTGCCCGGTATATCGATGAGGTACTGAAATAAACCGATGTTGGCAATAAAAAGAGACCTTACAGCTTCATCCGTAAGGTCTCTTTTGACGGGTAGCGTGACCGTGGCGGGAATTACTCCGCGATCAACGATACCTTTTCCCACGCCACAACTTCTTCGATTCTTTTGCCTAGCTCATCCCGGATACTATAGGTTGCCATAGCCCCCACCGGGAAATGCAGGGGCGGATTCTCGCTGTTGATCATAGCGATAATGGATTCGACCGCTTTTCCTTGATCGCCTAATTTCAGGGCCTCATAGCTCTTGTTGAAGGCTTCATACACCGGTGCATATTCGTCGGTAGATTTGCTTTGTTTTTGAGAAGATCCCATGAATTCAGTTAAGAAGACGCCCGGTTCCACAATCGTAGTCTTAATCCCGAACATGGCCAGCTCAGCTGCCATTGCTTTAGAGAAACCTTCCACTGCAAACTTGGATGCTGCGTATACACTGTAAGTTGGAACAGCCCACACCCCGAAGATCGAAGACAAATTCACATAATGCCCCGACTTCTGCTTCTTGAAGACCGGAAGAGTGGCCCGGATAACATCCAGCATACCGAACACGTTCACATCGAACTGATCTCTGATTTGCTCATCCGTATATTCTTCCAGCATTCCAAATAGCCCGTAGCCAGCATTATTTACGACAATATCAATCCGGCCGAATACGTCCACTGCCTCTTGCACTGCAGCTTCAATTTGTTCTTTCTTTGTGACATCGAGTGCAGCAATATGCACATTCTCCGGCGATTTTTCTTTCAAGTCAGCGATGGAATCCAGGTTGCGTGCTGTAGCAACAATTTTATCTCCAGTGTGAAGCAGCTGCTCCACGAATTTCCGCCCAAACCCTGTTGACGTTCCTGTAATAAACCATACTCTGCTCATTCTAATCTCTCCTTATGATTTTTATAATATTAGGGCAATTATGAATACGTAAATAAAAGACAGACCGTTCATATTTTTAATTATAGTTAGAGTTATCATTAAAGTCAAATTCAATTCCCCCGGCCACGAAGTGTAGCGTTCATGCCGATGACTCTGGTCACTTCACACCCGAACATACGTATGGTAGGATACCTATAAAAAGCATTCCGAAGGAGAGAGGATACGATGAAGAGTGTAGCTGTTTTTTGCGGATCGAGTGAAGGTGCATCCCCTGTCTATAGAGAAGGCGCACAGAAATTAGGTCATGAACTTGCAGAGCGTAACATCACCCTGATCTATGGCGGAGCCAGTGTAGGCTTGATGGGCGCCGTAGCGGATGCTGTATTAGAGAAAGGCGGGAAGGTAGTCGGCGTCCTGCCGCATTTTCTGCAAACCCGGGAAATTGCCCACAACCACCTGACCGAGCTGATTGTTGTCGATTCGATGCATGAACGTAAAGCCAAGATGGCAGAACTCGCCGATGGCTTCATCGCTTTGCCGGGAGGACCAGGTACGCTGGAGGAATACTTCGAGATTTTCACCTGGGGCCAGCTTGGACTTCACGATAAGCCACTGGGTCTGCTAAATATCGAACATTACTACGACGCTTTAATTACCATGTTTGATCATATCGCTGCCGAGAAATTCATGCAGGAAAAATACCGTTCCATGGTGCTGGTCGATACTACTGCCAAGGGAATTCTGGATCAGTTCGCGGCATACAATGCACCGGAAGTTAAAACCTATCTCACCGAAGACCGGATTTAATCAGAATAAGGCCGTCCGGAGAACATTATTGACGAAGGGGTTGTCCCAAAAAGGATTTGAACCTTCGTGCGCCTTGTAGCGCAGAATGGTGGATTGGTCAGAATCCATGCAGATCCTCACACCCTAACTTGGGAACTGGGATCTGGGATGTGGTATCTGGGATCTGAGCATAGCTCTGATTTAACAGGAAAATGTACCGTTAATTCTCCCCTTTCAAGCGTTTTGCACGGATTAAAGGGGATTTCTCCAGTTATTTTTCCCCTTTATCAGAAAATCGAAGGGTATCCTAGAGATTAACGGGAATCTTTCCCGTTATTTTGTTGGAACACGCCATTTTCGAAAAATTAACGGGAGAATTTCCCGTTATTTAGACGCTGCATAACGGGTAACACCCATTTTTACTTTACGAGACCTGCACGTCTGAAGGCCGAGTGGTTTGGGTTTGGGTTTGGGTTTGGGTTTGGGTTTGGGTCAGCGTTTCACTCTGGCTTTGGGTTTCACTCTGGCTCTGGCTCTGGCTCTGGCTTTCGCTTGCCTTTCCCTTCCCAAGAGGTGGTCATCGACCACAAATAGAACATGGCGAGATCAGGACTCTTTCTGAGCACCGCAATGTTCTATTTTCGCTATATTTTTTAGCAGATAGGCTTCTTATCAAGAAATATACCTAGTTTTGGGGTAATCCCTTAACTATGAACTACCAGCGAATGGGTGCAACTAAACTCCAGTCTCTTTCTCCGCCCAACGCTTTGCTTCGTCCGATTCAGTGAGGTTAGAGAAGAACGACCGGTAAGAAACATCACCGCCACCTAATTGAGCATTCTTCAAATCCAGGTAGCGAATGTTCAGGCTCCTTACAGCCTCTTCGTCCATAATGGCCCCTACGGCCTCTTTCTTGACATTCTCATCCCATAGGACTTGGAATTCATAACGTTTAATTTCCTTGAAGAAGTTGTTCACATTCCAGGCATAGTCCACCATCGAACGATAAATATCCTCTTTGATAGGTGCAGAACCCACTTCCGGCACAAACGTAAAATGGAGCGTGTACGGGGCTTTTGAGCCTTCAATTGTGAATTTCTCCACAAACCTAAAGTGATCTTGGGTGTAGAATTCCACTTTATTGGTGATAAAATCTTTCTGTGTCAACATTTCTTCTGGTTCTGCAACAGAATTGGAATTTGCTTGTGAACACGCAGAGATAAACATCAGCATGAGTATTACCATAAGTACATTCAGGAATCTGTTCATAAGTTCCCCCTTCCTACTTTATATTCTCATGAACATCAAAATTTCACCAATAATTAAAGAACTGTCGTCGTAAGCTGCTATAAGCTTTCAACATCCATCTGTTCAAGCTACTCCAATACGATTCGCCCCAGCATCCTCACCTCAGTAGATTAGACACTTCAACACGGAAGGCGGTTCCCCTCTTAAAGAGGAAAGTGTAAAAAAAGTGTGCCAATAGCTCCCGGATCTTGCACTGGTTTCTGACCCACGCAGCCCCGAGGTCTGATTCAAGAGTTTTTTGTGTTATGTTTATTAACAACAATCAACGAAATCTATTGATATTTTTAATTTTGAGTAATATAATCTTACGCATAAACAATAACAGGAGGGCATTTAATGAAATTTACACCCAGAAATCTAACATCACTTGTCATCGCCTTGGTTTTAATCTTCGGAGTTTTACAGTTTCCCGCCTACGGCAAGGACGCGAAAGATAAAGACAAAAAAGCCAAGCCCTTCGTCCTTGAGGAAGCAACTGTAGACAGCATTCACGCCGCATTCGCGAACGGAACACTCACTTGTACCGCACTGGTCAAAAGTTACCTCGCCCGTATCAATGCTTATGACAAGAAAGGCCCAGCCATCAACTCCATTATTAACGTCAACAATGATGCACTGAACCTTGCAGCGAAGATGGATAAGCAGTACAAAGACAGCAAAGGCAAGGTTAGTCCCTTGTTTTGCATCCCGATCATTTTGAAGGACAACTACAATACTAAGGATATGCCTACGACTGGAGGCAACGTGGCCATGAAAGACTCGGTACCACCATCCGACGCCTTCACAGTAGATAAGATGCGCAAAGCCGGGGCTATCATCCTCGCAAAAGCCAATCTGCAGGAATTCGCGCGCGGAGGCATGTCCATCAGCAGCCTCGGCGGCCAAGTGTTGAACCCGTACGACTTAACCCTGACCCCAGGCGGCTCAAGCGGAGGTACCGGCGCGGCTATTGCCAGCAATCTCGCCGTGCTGGGAGCGGGCAGCGACACCGGTCAATCGATCCGCTCTCCCGCTTCCGCCAACAGCCTGGTTGGCGTGCGTCCCACCAGGGGTTTGATCAGCCGTGCCGGCGTCATGCCTAACAGCTTTACGCAAGATGAAATAGGCCCGATCACTCGCACAGTGAAAGACGCGGCCAGACTGCTCGACGTCATGGTCGGTTATGACCCGAAAGATCCTATCACCGCATTCGGCGTCGGCAAGACCCCGAAAAGCTATGCGGCCGGATTGAATGCGAATTCGCTGAAAGGCGCGCGAATCGGCGTCATGACCAATCTGTACGGTACGGAGGAACGCCATGCAGAAGTAAATAAGGTCATGGAGCAAGTGATCAAAACGATGGAAGCCAAAGGCGCGACGATCATCCGTTTCTCGCTTCCGGAATACGATACATTGTCACCGAAGGTAGGGACGGCTAGCTGGGAAGCTAGATCTGCGATGGATAAATACTTCGCCGAACTTGGACCCAACGCTCCCGTGAAAACCTTCCGTCAGCTGGTGGATTCCAAAACCGCATCACCGACAGTCCAAAAAACACTTGAAACCGAGATTGCCGTGGAAGACGGCTTGAACAACCAGGAGTATAAAGACCGCACCCTGAACCGTGACAAACTGCGTCTGGCAGTATCTTCGAAGATGGCTGACTTGGGGCTTGACGCCATCCTGTACCCGCTGCAGAAGGTACTCGTCGCGCCAATCAGCGCAGCGGATCAGATGGAGCGCAACGGTACGCTATCTAACGGCACAGGCTTCCCGGCCGTCACGTTCCCAGGCGGCTTCTCTACGCCAACCGCAACGGCGCCGCTTGGCGTTCCAATCGGAGCCGAACTGCTCGGCCGCGATTACAGCGAACCGCTGCTCCTCTCGCTTGCATATTCTTATGAGCAAGCAGCGAAGGTGCGCAAAGCTCCACTCAGCACTCCGCCCCTTAAATAAACACGTAGAGTAGACAACTTCATACCCCGAGTAAGTACAAGAGGCTGTTCCAAAGTTTGTGTTTGGGACAGCCTCTTTGTATAACTCCACAAGCTACGCTTCGTGAAATCAACTGTTCGTTTTCTTGTTCCTTGAAAGGGAATGGATCATTTCAAGGATTCAATAAATAGCTGACTGATGCTTTCATTAATATCATCCGGTACCGGCTGCATTCCGGGTTGCAGCGTCTCTACTCCTGTAACAATACGATAGGCGGAATAGGATTGTAATCCTAGCCCGAGATCCATGATTTCAATCGGATTACCGTCAGCACCGGCAAGGTTCAGCGGATTGGCTTGGTGAAGCAAATAGAGCCTTTTCTCCCCGAAGCTGATTCGTTCAATCCCTTCCTTGACCTGATCTATTGAAATAGAGGCCTGCTTGATGGCTTTGACATCGATCTCGAAGCTGTAATGACCGGAATTGCCGAGGATCACCTTATCTTTGAATAAAGGAATGTGCTGCTCGGTAATCACATCAAAGGCGCCGGTCACAGTAATAATGACATCCGCCTGAGGAATTAACTCCTGTAATTCACCTACAATATGACCATCCGACTTCGCCTTCAATTGATAGACAGGATTGAGATCATACACCAGGGTCGTGGCGCCTAAGCCACGGAACTTCTTCGCTACACCGCTCCCACAGTATCCGTAACCCACTACAAGTACCTTTTTCCCGCCGACCAGCAGGCTGGTGGTTCTCATAAATCCGTCGACAACCGACTGACCGACACCTACGGCATTCTCCAGAATTTGCTTCAGGGGCGAATCGTCAATCACCACAATGGGATAGGCCGTTTCTACCTGACCTTTCTCGATAAGCAGCTTCCCGGAGCGCGTCTCTTCATTGGCGCCCATAGGACTCCAGCCCGGGTTAAGCTCATGATGAGCCAGAATCAGGCTTGCGCCATTGTCCAGGAAAAGGTCTATTTTATGCTCCATCACCAGCTTGAGATATTCCTTGTGGTCTTCGTAAGTGTCGCCTTCCTTACCAAGTACGGTGATATGCTCAAGGGAGGCCAAGTATGCCGCAGTATCCTTCTTCGTGGTCCCCAGACAGCCCACCAGATAGACATGCTCCGCACCACCGCCCAGCAGTCCCTCAATCCAAAATCCGGTCTTGGGTTCAATATGCATACACACAGCAATCGTCTTGCCTTTGAAGATTTGCTGCTCCTTAAAGGTTTGGTTTACCCCAGCAACAACGGGCATCCGCTCCCGGAACCAATGCATTCTTACAGCTCCCGCACTCGCCAAACTATGATCATCAATTATAGAATTCATACCGTCACCTCTGTCTCTATGCATTTGTCTTGTCTTTCTGGCTCTAGTATAATGATTTGAAAATCATAAACAGGAGGACATATGTCCGCTTTTTAGAACGACAAATAAAGACGTGAGGAGTCTGCCTGCATGACGGTCAACAAGCCTCAACCAGACCTTAGAGCAGCCATCGTAAAAGCCAATCTGCAGGACCTTATTCCGGATGAGATCCTGCCTGCTCTTGAAATCAAGTGTTACAAGAAGAACGAAACGGTCATTTCTACCGGCAATGAATTGACGGAGTTCTTTATCATCATCGAGGGCAAGGTAGCCATTCATAATTCATCTGAGAAGGGAAACATTGCGGTAGTGGATTATTTGGAGCGCAGAGGACTGCTGGGGGACATAGAATATTTTCATAAATGCCAATACCTTCATACTGTAATTGCCGCTGTGCCGACTGAAATTTTGCGAATTCCCTTGGAGATCATGAATAGCACGCTGACCCGATCCGTCCCCTTCCTAATGTTCATGTGCTCCAGCATAACAGAGAAGCTGATGCGGTCCTCCATTCAGAATGCCAGGTCCCTGCTGTACCCTGCCCGTAACAAATTATGCAAATACCTGCTACAGACTTCGGAGCTGTTCGAGACACCGGTAATCTTTTTTGTTAGCAAGGAAGTTGCCAGCATGCTAGGGATTTCGGACCGCCATCTCCGGCGGCTGCTCAATGAACTTATAGATGACGGCATTATTATTAAGGAGAATAAAACCGTAACTATCGTAGATATAAATAAACTGAGACAGTACTCGTCTTATTTTTAAATACATGTCTCCAAACAAAAAACGGCATTTCTGCCGTTAGTATTTTCAAAAATGGTTTATTTATCAAGAGGTATCTCGTGAAAGACTCTACCCCTTAGTACCTCCCTGTAACCCAAAACCCTTGGACATGTACTGCTGTGAGAGGATATACATAATGATCGCCGGGATTGCATACAGGACCGAGAACGCAGCCAGGCTGCCATAATCAACCATGCCGTATTGCCCGAAGAACTGATATAGCTTCACGGAAGCCGGGAATTTCTCAGGAGATTGGAGCAGGATATACGGCACGAAGAAGTTACCCCAACTGCCAGAGAAGGTGAAAATCGCTACCGTACATATACCGGGAACCATGAGCGGAGCTACAACCTTGCGGATCCCCGTAAACACCGAAGCGCCATCCACCCAAGCAGCTTCTTCCAAGTCGCCCGGTACGGAATCCATAAAGTTTTTCATCATCCAGATGCCATAAGGCATCGAAGACGCTACATAGAACAGAATGACACCAAGAATATTGTCGTACAGCTTCAGCCCCAGAAACAACTGATACACAGGCACCATGACCGCCGTAATCGGCAGGGAAGTCATGAACAAAATCGTAAGCATGAACGGCTTCTTATACTTCAGTTGATAACGTGATAATGGATAAGCTGCCAGCAAAGCTAGAATTACAACCAACACAGCTTGGCTAAGCGACATTACAAGGCCGATCAGGAAGGCTCTTTGATTGTCTCTGCTTGTGATGACTTCGATATAATTAGCCCCGGTGAGCCGACTTGGAGCCTTTAGAGATTGCATCGCATTGGGATCTACAGAAGCCACCAGAATCCAAAGCAGCGGTAGCACGAAACATATTCCAATCCCTGCAAGGATAGCATACGGCAGGATGCGAAAGATCAGTTTGCGTTGTTTGGTATTCATATGGATTCACCTCGGTTACTCTTTCATCGAGCGAATATATAACAGACTTAGTACGATACCGATTAGCAGCAGTAGTAACGATATGGCCGTCCCGTAACCGAGCTGATAGTTCACGAAAGCCTGATTGTACATGAAGATAGGCAGCGTAGTCGTGGAGTTACCAGGACCGCCCCCGGTCATCGCATAAATCAAGCCAAATACCCCGAGCGTCTGCAATGTGACCAGCATCATGTTGGTTGTGATGGTCCCTTTAATATAAGGCAGAATGATACGGGTGAATATTTTCCACTTGGATGCCCCGTCCACCACCGCAGCCTCCTCGATTTCAGTTGGCACATCGTCCAGCGCCGCCTGGAATACCAGCATCGAGAATGCGGTACCATGCCAAATGTTCGCCAGGATAATGGTGAGCATCGGCACCGTGAACAGCCAAGTCACTTCCGAAAATCCGAAAAACCCAATGATCGCATTCAGCGTACCATCATCCCCAAAAAAGCTATACAGACACAAGGCGCATACGATCTCTGGTGTAACCCATCCTGCAAGCACAATAGTCCCGATAACGCGCCGAAAGGTTTTGTTCCGCTGTTTCATCAGCAAGGCAATGAGGAATCCAAGCACCTGTTGGCCAATAACCGCTGAGCCGATCAGGAAGATCAGCGTATTCCAGATGCTGATTCTTACCGTGGGGTCCTGAAACATCCGTGTATAGTTATCGAATCCGATAAATTTCAATTCCTTCGCGGCTTCACCGGTCAGAGCCAGGTTCGTAAACGAATAGAAGAACGTCAACAATATCGGATAAATAAAAAATAGGAGCATAATCGCGATCGAAGGCAGTAAAAAAAAGAGCCATGTATATGATTTTTTGGACTTACCGTACATGTCCACTGACAAGCTGCTCATGTGCCGTTCTCCTTCCGTGCTGCAGTTCTGAATAAGGCCGCTGGCCCAAGCATCCATGCATAACCTGAAAGAATGCTTGAGCAAGCCGGCCTCTGGCTATTGTCTTCTATTTCTCCACTGCATGATCCGCACCGACGATGCGGGTAACATCCTGCGCATATTTGTTCATCGCATCCGCAGGCGCAGTTCCGGTAGCCACGGACTCCACCATCGTTTGGATTTGTGTGGACACTTCCGGATATTTATCCTGAGCGGGTCTGAACTCCGCATTCTTCAGGTATTCTGTCGCAATTTCGTTAAACGGCATTTTGGTATACCCCGGGTCCTTGGCAACATCGGCACGCACGGTGATATTTCCGGAAGCAATAACCAGCTTCTGGGTGTTTTCCTTACCTAACGCGTATTGAATAAACGCCCACGCTTCATCCTTATTCTTGGAGTTGCTTGGAATCGACAGTGCCCAGCCACCAGCCAGCGTTATGGAGCCTGGCTCCTGTCCTTTACTGGTAGGCATCGGTGCAAAACCCAGCACATCCTTATATTCCGGCCATGGCGCAGCCCCGGTATCGAGATAATTCCCTGAAATCCATGATCCGTCCAGTGAAATTGCCAGCTTGCCTTTTGGCAAGTATTCACGGGAGGCCGTGTTGCCGGCCTGGCCGTTCAGCACTTTGGACAGCGGAGGCCCCAGCTTTTCCTTATTAACCGTCTCTACGAAGCCAAGCGCATCGAGAATACCCTGGCTTTTGACCGTCCATTTCCCGGTGGCATCATCGTACAGCCTCTCCCCAGTACCATACAGCAGCATTTCATACGTCTGCATCGAGGTCGCCTCACCCGTTGCCTTGCCCATATTCATCCAGATCGGTACGACATCCGGCGCTTTCTCCTTGATCGTTCTGGCTGCATTCAAGACATCTTCCCATGTCTTAGGCTGCCAGTCTTCTGGAAGACCAGCCTGTTTGAATATCTGTTTGTTGTACCATAACCCGCGGGAATCCGTGTTGTAAGGAACCCCGTACACTTTGCCGTCACTAGCCGTAACGCCCTTCTTCATTGCTTCGATGAAGGAGCCGTTGGTCCAGTCCTCCCACTTCGCCAATCTATCATCAAGCGGCTCCAGGAATCCTGCACTGGCATCCGAATTCAGAATAAACGTATCTTCCGTCACAATATCCGGTGCGGTATCCTTGGACTTCAAAGCCAGAGCGATCTTCGCAAAATAATCACCTTCCGACGCTTGAATCGGCGCCGGCTTGATCTCCACATTTTTATCCGGATAACTTGCCGCGACTTCCTTCAGCCACTTATAGAACGCCCCATTCTCACCAACACCGTCATCCCTGAACGTGACGTTAACCGTCTTCTTGGCTGTTTGTCCACCTTCAGCCTTCCCCGGACTACCCGTCTCTGCCGGGCTATTCTTACCACCCGAACAACCAAACAATAAAGACACACTTAAAACCGACATCACTACAAGCGATAATCCCCTTTTGCCTGACTTCATCTTTCGCCCTCCTTTTGGCTGCGCAAACTAGAAGTATCACCCCATTAGGATGAACACGCTTACAAATGCGTATGTTCATCTCTATTTCCGAGATTGTTAAGATATTCTGAACTTTTTTTTCGTGACAAAAAGAGCCCGTTGGACTTGCCCTCAGGCATAGCTTAAGAATCGGCAAATAGCCGCGCACACCTTCTTGGTGTGCACGGCTCGTAAGAAACATAGCAGATTTTATTTAACACTTAAGCCGCATATCCTCAAGCGCTGCTTTTCACTTTGTGGAGGATCGATCTATTGCAGTGTCTTGAGCAGATTCCCCCAGAATGCCGAGTAATGCTCCCAGTTCATAAATTCCAGCGAGCCCCAGTGTGGTGCACAGTCGCTTGCGAAGGCTGCGGTTTTGCCTGATCCATAGGTGCCTACTACAAGCATTGGGTCGCCGTTATAATTCAGAATTTCTTCCGCATCCGGCTTGGTCACCAATTTATTGTATCCCAGTAGCCTAGGCCATTCTCCGAATGAATCGATGAGCGGATGAGACTTGGAAGCCTTCGGAGAGAAACCTTCGGGCATCTCTACACGATCCTCGCCATTCATCATTTCAACCGGCAGCACCTCGGCGAGAATGGTGTTTTTGTAATTCGCTTTACCTTCGATCCCCATAAACGTCAGGTATCCACCGATCATCAACAGTCCGCCGCCTGCAGCAACAAACTGTCTAATGGAGTCGAGCGCATTGGGAATAATCTGCATTTGATAGAATGTTGGGTTCTGCAACAGAAAAGTGTTAGCACCCACATCACTGATCACAATGGCATCAAAGGCTTGAAGCTCTTCCAGACTTTTCGGGAAGCGTACCTGCACTTCGTGCGAAGGCATGTATGTTACATCCACTCCTTCTTCGCGCAAGCAGGATAACAGATACGTAGCTCCCTCTTCATATTTAGTCGATGTAAAGCTGTCATAACCTTTCGTATGGATCATATGAACAATCCAGGATTCACCTATGAATAATACCTTCATCAATTCTGCACCTCCACTGCTTCAGTTCCACACCAGTCTATAATTGTCTTGGCGATCATTTTAACGGCATCTATCACTTCGTTTACGGGTGTGAACTCATCGCTGTGGTGAGCTAGACTCGGATCTCCCGGGCCGAAATTCACTGTAGGAATCCCAACATTAACTGGCCAGCCCATATCCGTATGGAAGCCCAGCCCTTCGATCTTGCCTTCCAGACCAATAGAGTGCAGAGATTGAACACAAGTCTGAACAAAGTGATGCTCAACATCGGTTTCCGCACAATCAGCATCCACCAACCATTCAATTTCCGGCAGATTCTGACTTAGCCAAGGGTCCGATTTCGCTATATTATAAATGAAGTCTTCCAGTTCTTTCTTCACATGTCCGCCCATTAATTTATCGTCCCGTTCCGACGGCAAATACTGCGCATTAAACACGATTTCAGCCTCGTTGGCAAATGATGTTGGATACTCACCCGCATTAAACTGCGCTACATGGACTTGGCATGGAATCGAGAGATACGGATGCGTTTTGCGTACAGCCCAGTCTGCATTCAGATGGTCGAACTGATCCAGGATTAATCTAGCTTTCTTAATGGCATCCACCGCTCCGCCATCCTGCCAGTCCGCCTGCGGCATCTCGATATGACCACTGCGGCCTTGCACCTTGATTTTGGCCCACAGAATTCCTCTGCATAATGGAGCGATTGTAAGTGAAGTAGGCTCCGTCAATATACAGCCGTCTGCACGATAGCCATGGTGGATAAAATCAAGTGCACCCATGCCACCCGTCTCTTCATCCACGACCGTCCCCACAATGACAGGCCCTTTAAGCTTAGCCCCGCTGCGGAGGATCGCCTCAACCGCCATAATCATGGCCGCGACCCCGCCCTTCATATCAACCGTACCCCGGCCATACAGCTTGCCATCTATCACCTCTGCCCCAAAGGGGTCTACGGTCCATTTGGAACCGGCTTTTACTACGTCAATGTGTCCAAAGAGCAGCAGAGACTTCCCTTCTGCTCCTGCTCCAAAAGTACCGGCCAAATTGGGTCTTCCTTGAAAGTCTCTTCCCGGATAATAACCGGCCATTCCTTCATATTGCTTTAAATCGTCGGCAACAGGCTCCCATAATTCGATCTCCGCACCTAATTTAGACAGCTTATCGGCAATAAATTCCTGAACGTCTTTTTCTTTGGATGGCCCTGGCTCATCGAAAAACCAGGGGTTCACACTCGGAATCTGTATCAATTGTTGTAAGAAGCTTATAATTTCATCGTTATGATCATCAATCCACTGCATAATTTGCTGTTCTTGATTCATAGCTGCCAGTCCTCCTCTAGTTGATCAAGCTCGGGTCAGCCTCAGAGATGGACAAGCCATCTCCGAAACTTACCGTATCCCCATTTCCGAAATTCACCCAAGGATTGATCATTTCATCACCGAATTTGTCCTTCTTCTTCTCAATGGCGAACATGTAGCGCGCATCATCATGGGCAGGATAAGCAGGACTGTGCCAGACACCCCGGCCAATAATGATGGCTTGCCCCGGTTTGATCCGGAAGCATCTCACTGTGCTTACATCGGGATGTTCATCCGGATCATCAATATCGGCACATAACGCCACCGGCTGAATGATCTCTTGATCGAACGTAAGCAGCAGCTCCTCCCGGCTTACGTGACGCTCCATGGCATCCACCAAGAACTCCCTCTTTTTCGTAATCACAAGTCCAAAGCCAATAGGCTCGTGTACATCCAGCATGTCGATGTAATTCCAGCAGTCCCATCCATCTCCTCTTTTGGGAGGAGCGTAAGAAGGAAGATCTATTACTTTCCCGTAAGGTTCAAACGCCTCTTTCGTTAATGGTTCTACATTGATGCTATGCTGCATTTTTACGCCTCCTATCCTTTAGGATTAGAATCCAAAGCTGTCTACATTGTCACTCTTGACTTCCAGCATACCGATAAAGACGCTTTGCCCATCCACTTTCACCTTGCCGACCGTAGGTACATCCATGCCATCAGTGATTTTTTTCCCTTGAGCCAGTTGATCGAGGACATATACAGTCGTATAAGCGAGCTTGCCCGGATCCCAGATAATATCTGTTTTAATCGTGCCATTCTTGATGTAGTTTTTAACCACACTAGGAACGGCAATGCCGGTAATCGCAATTTGTCCTGCTTTCAAAGTGCCAGCCTTTACCGCCTGCTCGACCACTTCAGCTGCTGCCGGCGGCTCACCGCCTGCGAACCCAATGATGCCCTTCAAATCGGGATACGTTTTGATAAGGTTTTGCGCATTGGCATATGCCTTCTGTTGATCATCATCACTGGACACCGTTGTGACCACTTCAACGCCTGGATAGTTAGCCTTCAGGTAAGCTTTTGCCGCTTCCGATTTGGCAATTTGGTTCTGAGAACCAAGACCCGCTACCATGAATGCCACCTGGCCCTTGCCTCCAATTTCGTCGCCGATCGTTTTAGCCAGCTTGTCTCCAACCTCTTCATCTGTAGCTGGCGCTATATAATATTGACGGTCCGTATCTGGTGCATCGCTGTCCCAGGTGACAATTTTGACGTCCTGACCGGCTGCTTTCTTGAATACAGGCCCAACAGCTTTGGCATCATTTGGCGAGACGCCAATCCCGTTCACTTGACGAGTCAACATATCCTGAATCATATTAATTTGCTTAGAGGAATCTGCCTCAGTCGGAGCATTGAAGAGAACTTTCACCTTCAGATCCGTCTCTGCTTGCTTGGCTCCTTTTTCAGCGGCTGCCCAATAAGCGGGACCAATGGACTTCGGATTAATGAAATAGGTTCTTGTGGCAGTGGACGATGAGCCTTGATTGCTATTGCTTCCCGCACTTTCCTGTGGTTTGGAGTTACCCGTATTTCCGCAAGCAGCCAAAGTAAGGGTCAATAATCCAGTAATTAACGTAGTAGCTATTTTTCTCATGTGCTTCGACCTCCAAGTAAGTTATGCTTTTTGTTTACCAACAGCGATCAACAACAGAATGCCGAGAATTACGGATTGATACAATACAGATACACCCAACAAATTCAGGCCATTGCGTAAAAACACGATAATTAGCAAGCCGAGAAACGTACCCGCAAGACTCCCCCTTCCGCCAAAAATATGTGTGCCTCCTATCAGGGTAGCCGTTATTACATCAAGCTCTATATTTGTACCTGATGTCGCTTCTGCACTTGCCAGTCGGGACACTAGGAAAACACCAGCCAAAGCGGAGAACAACCCACTGATCATGAACAAAATGAACCGGGTGCGAACAACAGAAATTCCTGAATAATGGACGGTTTCCTCATTGTTGCCTATGCCGTACACATAGATGCTGAACCGCGTCTTCTTCATTACAAAATTCGCAATCAGGAACATGACGGCCAGGAAAATCGCATTGAAGGGAATTCCCCAGAAGTATTGCTGTCCCAGAAAGTAGAAGGCATCCGGGTAACCGCTGATCGGCCTACCTTCGTTCAGTACATAGACAAGACCGCGAAGCATTACCAGCATTCCGATGGTCACTACGATAGCCTGCATGCGATGCCTGGCAATCAGGTATCCGTTAACAGCTCCGCATGCTAATCCAGCTAACAGCCCAATGATCACGCTAAGCCAAATGTTGAGGCCGCCTTGAAAGGCAAGTCCCATACAAACAGCCGAGAAGGCAAGAATCGAGCCGACGGAGAGATCCATGGCGCCGGAGATAATGATCATGGTCATCGGAATTGCAATCAGACCGACCTCAACCATCTGATTCAGCACATTCATGAAATTGGTGAATGACAGGAAGTAAGGAGATTGAATGCTGAAAAAGACGAGGATGAAGATAAACAAGAGCATCTGAACCAGCATTTTATTAGATCTAAAGTTAAAAAATTGGGTCAGTGCACTCATATCAGCTCGCCGCCTTTGCGTTTATTTTGTCTGACGTATTGCAGCGTATTGATGGCAATCGCCAAGATAATCAGAAACCCAGTCGTCGCATCTACCCAAAATGGAGAAACTTTAGCAATGACCAGACCGTTCTTGATAATCCCCATCAGGAGAATACCGACCGCAGTTCCAGCAATCGTGCCGGTACCGCCGAAGATGCTCCCCCCACCGATCAAGACTGCCGCCATCACTTCAAAGGATAGATTGCTGCCTGCCGTTGAAGCCTGAACACTGCCCACCTTGGAGGCAAAAATCACTGCCGCGATACCCACAAGCATTCCGCTGAATACATAGACCATAAATTTGGTTCTCGGTATACTTACACCGGCCAGCTTGGCCGCGGCTTTATTACCGCCAATCGCATAGATTCTGCGGCCAAAGCGGGTGAATTTTAGAAGAAAGATAAAGCCGATGATCAGAATTACAGTAACGATTAGCGGAAAGGATATACCCAGAACCTGCCCTTGTCCGAAAAACTGGAATCCTGGTGGAAAATTAGTCATCCACGTTCCGCCGCTGATGCCAACGGCCAGACCCCGAAAGATATACATTGAAGCCAAGGTAACAATAATGTCCGGGATGTTCAGCACAGCAATGAAATAACCGTTAAACATACCGCACAGAATCCCTATACCAACGCCAAGCAAGGAAGCGAGCCAAGGTGACATCCCTTGACTGAGGAACAGCCCCACAGAAGTGGCGGTCAGTGCCAGCACCGAGCCTACCGACAAGTCGATGCCGCCCAGTAGAATTACCATAGTCATCCCGATGGCAACAATCGCGCTTGAAGTATTCTGCTCCAAGATCAGCTTCGCATTATCCAGTTGAAGAAATTCCGGGGAGATGATTGTAAACAGAATGCCTATCAATACTGTGAACAAGATGATCGGTGCTTCGTGGACGTTCAATAGACGCTTCATATGACATCTCCTCCCCTAGTGCGCGGATTGGAGGCTCGTTTCAGTAATTGCTCCTGATCCGCCTCCCCACGTCCGAATTCATGGACAATCTCTCCCTTATGCAGCACCAGAATTCGATCACTGAGGCCGATGACCTCCGGCATCTCTGATGAAATAAGCAATATGCTCAAGCCCTTTAATGCCAACTGATGAATAATGTTATAGATTTCAGCCTTCGCCCCCACATCCACACCACGTGTAGGTTCTTCGAGAATGAGGATTTCCGGCTCTGCAGCCAACCATTTGCCTATAACTACCTTCTGCTGATTGCCACCACTCAGAAAATCGACACTTTGCAGATCATTCGGTGCCTTGATATGCAGTTGCTCCATATAGGAGCTGCTCATCTTCTTGATTCGTTCCTGATCCAGAATCAAGCCCGTGGAGAGCTCGGGCAGGATGGGCATCGCTAAATTTTGCCGGATCGACATCGGTTTAATAATCCCTTGGCGGTGGCGATCTGGCGGAACATAAGCAATCTTCTTAGCTTTCGCTTCATTAGGAGTATTAATTTGTACTTGAACACCATTGATCTCGATTGCCCCTGTTCCCTTCACTAATCCGAAGAGTCGCTCTGCTACAGTGTGAGAGCCGGAACCTGGTATCCCAAAAAGGCCGAGGATCTCACCTTTTCTCAAGTTGAAAGAAATAGCATGCGCAGAGTCGAGAGACAGCTGCTTCACCTGAAGCACAATCTCTTCACGCGGCTCTACGGTTCGCACAGGATATAATTGAGCGACCTCTTTGCCGACCATCATCTGAATCAGGCTTTGCTCAGTCACCTCTTCAATCTTGTGTGTAGCGATTTTCTTCCCGTCTCTTAATACCGTCACTTTATCTGCGATTTCGAATATTTCCTTCATTCGGTGCGAGACATAGACGATAGCCACACCCTGTTCTTTAAGCCGCTTCACTACATCAAACATCTTTTGCACTTCATTCTCCGGCAGCGCGGCGGATGGCTCGTCCATGATCAGAACATCAGCCTGAAAGGATAAGGCCTTGGCAATTTCGATGACCTGCTGGCTGTGAACCCCTAGATGCCGTACTTCCTTACGAACATCAATCCCTCTACCACCAATAGAATCGACCAGTTTCTGGGCTTCACTATATAATCTTGACCACTGGATTCTTCCGAATCGTCCCACCACTTCCGGACGGTCGATATAAATATTCTCTGCTGCAGACAAATTGGGAAACAGATTGAATTCCTGATGAATGATAGATACACCCTGATGCTGTGCATCGAGAGGATTACGAAAAACGACCTCTTGTCCTTTGAGCCGGATAATCCCTTTGGTAGGTGCATACACACCGGATAATATTTTCATTAAAGTGGATTTACCGGCCCCATTCTCTCCCATCAAAGCATGAATCTCTCCAGGATAAAGCTCGAAATCGACGTCTTCCAAAGCTTTTACACCCGGAAACTCCTTGCTGATCCCCTCCATCGATAAGATCGGACGTTCCATCGTTAACCCTCCCTTTCAAACAGTCTAGATTGGTTGACTATATAGACTGAACTTAACATTTATTTATGGGGTCAGGCCGCCATTGCGGAAAACGTTTGGACTTTCGGCCGCTGTTGTCTCCAGATTTTTTAGATTGTACCGCTACTCGCGGATAAAATCCGGAGAGCCTATGCTTCCGATGTGAGCTTTCCTTCGGAAAGCTTTTAGGCGGTCGCTACCGCTCCTTCAGTTCCAAACTTTCCCTCCATTTCGGTCCCCTTATGTTAATTTTTCAGTTCAATAAATATAGTGAACAAATGTGAATTTTAGGAATACTTTAACAAGACTCAGCTTTAAATCGACAAAGTCAAGTGATGCAACAATCTCCTTCAAAAAGCACTTCGGAATCTACTCCAATGATGTCCTTACGAATTCCTTTTCACACAGTAGATCATCTGAATCTCACTTGTCCTAACCCGCTCTTTCTTTTTCCATAAATTCAAGGACCTGAGCTTCTTCAGGGATAGAACTTAGAGCACCAGAAGCCGATACCGTCAACGCCGAGGCAGCGGTGGCATAATTCAAGCTGTACTCCACCCCTTCACCCGTTAAATATTTGGATACGAAGGCTCCTATAAAAGTGTCCCCGGCCGCCGTGGTATCCACAACGTCTACCTTATATGCAGTCGTAGAGATCATTAAGCCGCTGGTATCGATATAGAATGATCCTTTGCTGCCAAGCGTGATAATGACACCCTGAACCCCATGCTTCAGGATTCGTTCACCCGCTTCATCTACTTTGGCGACATCGTCCAGCTTAACCCCGCTTAAGGCTTCCGCCTCAATCTCATTCAAGATCAAGAAATCGATGAACTTCAAATCAGCTAATTCAAAACCCAGCACAGGTGCCGGGTTAGCGAACACCGTTATTCCGGCTACCTTTGCCAGTTTCAGCACAGCCCGGTTGGTCTCTCTCGGGATTTCATTCTGCAGAACCACAGCATCATAGTCTGAAAGCTCAAGGCCTTGCACATCCTGCTCACTATATGCGGCATTCGCGCCGGCTGACAGAATAATACTGTTCTCTCCCAGATGATCCACCGTAATGATGGCCATCCCTGTCGTCAAAGGCTTACGCAATACCCCTTCCATACCGATATTATCTGCGGATAATTTACGGCGAATATCCTGTCCAAAAAAATCATCGCCCAGCCCGCCTGCCATGGTCACTGTGGTTCCAGAGCGAGACGCTGCAACGGCTTGATTCGCTCCTTTACCACCTACAAAAAACTGAGTCTCTTGTCCTTGAATCGTCTCACCAGGAATCGGATGACGCTGTACTTGGGTCACAATGTCCATATTCATGCTGCCAACTACCAAGACCTTTGCCATGTTCCTTCTCCTTCGACTAATTCATTTTTTTGACGGAGCCATATTTCATTAGTTCGACATCCAGTATGACTTTCTTGGGGTTCGTCTCATCCGTTTTTTTATCTTTAATTCTCTTAATCAGCATCTCCGCAGCTTGCGTCCCCATTTCACGTGTAGGTCTGCGAACAACCGTTACCTTCGGTTTCACAAATTCAGCCAGTTCATTCTCGTCAAAACCAATTAATGAAATGTCTTCCCCGATCTCCAGATTCAAATCCCGAATCGCCTTGATGGCTCCCTGGCAGATCAAGTTGTTGGCTGCAAAAATCGCTGTCGGTGGGACCTCGGCTTGCATTAATTCAAGGGTAGATTGATAGCCGCTATCCTCCAGCCAGCTCCCTTGCTTGTGATACTTAGGATCAGGGCTTACTCCACCTTCAACCATGGCCCGCTGATATCCCCAATAACGATCCTTACCATCATTAAAGTCATGCTTCCCGTCTATAATGGCAATCCGTGTGTGACCATACTCTAGAAAGTGCTTGGTAGCTTCGTAAGCGCCGCGATAGTTATCAATCATCACACCATCATGACCGCTATTATCGATGTACCGGTCCACCAGAATCGTCGGCTTACGGATAGTCTGGTAAAAATCCGCTGTCTTATGAGTACCAATTAAGATAAAGCCGTCGGCGTTTTTACCAAGAAAACTCTCGAAATAGGTGGACTCTTCCGCTTCATCGCCATTGGTAGATACAACAAGAGTGACAAAGCCTGCTTTCTTCGCTACTTCCACCGTTCCGCCTATCACTGCCGTGTAGAAGGGGTTTTGAATCTCCGGCACCACTACCGCCAGCATGTTCGTTTTTTTATTAACCATAGATGCCGCTATCGTGTTCGGCACGAAGTTTAATTCATCGATTACTTTCAATACTTTTTTTCGTGTAGCCTCACTTACCCGGTCCAGTCCATTGATTACCCGAGATACAGTAGCAACAGATACATTGGCTGTTTTTGCCACATCTTTAATCGTTATGTCTCTTTTCGTGACAACCACTTCCATTCTTTACCTCTATTTTTGTCATAACGTTTTTACAACCTTTATACCTTTTATAATGTGAGACTATTTAACAATAATCTGTTATTTTGCAAAAACGTTTACGCAATTTCTAATCTCATTCTAGTACATGTTAGATAAGTTATCAATATATTTTTAAAATTTTAAAAAATAAAGATAAATGCATCATATACATAACACATAACTGACATTTATGATTGTATTCATTCCACAAAAAAAGTAATCGTTTGATCAGGTTATAAAATATAACATTAAAATGACATTAAGATAGCTCTATTCTGGACAAAAGAACATGGTCGCACTTAATTCATGAACACCAATTCATGAATGCCATCTTTTTCAAGGCTTAAAGCTCATCTATAAGAGCTAACGGACCGTATAGCCGTTATTTCCCACTCTAAGTTGCTCTGAATGATGATACGGACTCAGATGACGTTATTTGCTATCAAACCGCTGAATTTGCAGAGAATTTCTGCCCATAAGGTCTCTGGAGTCCGCTATTTTCCTAAATGACTGAATTTATAGGCGATAAGGTCTCTGGAGTCCGTTACCTGCCGAGGCCAACGCTGATTTTGAGGCAGGCCCACTGAAGATTCATAAAACGATCTAACCAACGCAAAAAAACCTAAAAAAACTGAACTTCACATCTTACGACATGGAAACAGTTTTTCAAGGTGTTGTCATCGGTTCTATCTTTGGTTCTATCTTTGGTTCTATCTTTGGTTCTATCTTTGGTTCTATCGTTGCTTTCTACAAGTTACTATTCCCCGGAAACGTATCCCGGCTTAAGTTAATAAAGGCTTCGATCGCAGGTGAGATCCACTTCTCTTCATGCCAGAACATTCGGGTTGCGAAGGACACGGCGGTCAAATCCCAAGCCAACGGAACCAGCTCTCCCCGGTTCATTTCTTCGACCACGGCCATTTCAGGCAATATAGCGATGCCCATTCCTATTTTCGCACACTGCTTGATCGCTTCTGCGCTGTTAAACTCTAATTCCGTAACTCCTCTCATGCCCTTCTGCGACAGACTTCGCTCAAAAAATGTGCGATAGGAACAGCCCTTCTCTGTCTGCAAAAAGGTCTCACCCTTAAAATCTTCAACAGTCAATGTCGTACGTGCTGCCAAGGGATGATCGGGCGCGGCCAGGACATAGAAGGATTCATCCAGCAATTTTTCTCCACAAAATCCGGTCTCACCCTTGTCTTCATCCAGCATGAAAATAATATCCGCGTCCCCTTCCCGTAGACTCTGTTTGAGATTATCATCGGAAAGTGCGCGGAACATTAGGCGAATTCCAGGATAGCGCAAGCGAAAGCGCCGCAATACATCCGGCAAGCGGTACGTACACAACGTTTCATCTGCACCTATAACGAGCGTCCCTGTCATCTCGCCAGATTGTCTAACCACTTGTTCTGCTTCTTCAAGCTCCCTCAATATGTTGACAACGTATCCGAGGAAGCGTCTCCCCGCATCGGTTAATATTACTTTCTTCCCCAGCCTGTCCACCAGCTTGACCCCCAGTTCCTCCTCCAGAGCCTTCATCTGCATCGTAACCGTTGACGGAACGTAGTTTTGAACTTCTGCAGCGCGGCTAAAGTTTAGTGTAGAAGCAAGGGTATGAAAGGTCTTGAGTTGGCGTAATTCCACAGTACATCCCATCCTTAATTCAAATTAATTGAATGTATCATTCATAAACGTTTCCTTGAACAAACAATAGCATCGTCGTAGAGTGGTGACAAGTAAGACAGTCCATCTTGCATTTACGAAAAAGGAGATTGTTACGATGAGAGATTACGAAATCTATGAACTAGGGGATGTTCTGCTGCAATCCGGTGTCATCCTGCCGAATGCCATTCTTGCCTATAAAACTTACGGAACACTGAATGCGGCAAAAGATAATGTTATTGTCTATCCCACCTGGTTTGCAGGTCTGCATACCGATAATGAATGGTTAATTGGACCTGGCAAGGCGCTGGACCCGGAAAAGTATTTTATCATTATTCCGAACATGCTGGGTAATGGATTATCCTCTTCGCCAAGCAATACGGCCCCGCCCTATGATCACGGGAACTTCCCGATGGTGACGATTTATGATAACGTGCGTCTGCAGCATCAACTGGTGACCAAGAAGTTTGGGATTAGCAAAGTCGCCCTCGTCGTCGGCTGGTCACTCGGAGCTGTTCAAACCTTCCAGTGGGGAGCCAGCTATCCCGATATGGTGAAACGTATTGCCCCATTCGGGGGTACGGCTCAGACAAGGCCACATGCACAAATTGTTTTTGCAAGCATGATCGCTGCACTTCAAGCGGATTCTGCCTGGGAGAATGGGTTTTATAAGCAGCAGCCTACGGCGGGATTAGCCGCAATGGGTCGGGTCTATGCCCCTTGGGGCTTTTCCCAGGCTTACTATCTGGAGCAGCTCTATCAGCAAGACGGTTACCACACTCTGGAGGATTATCTTGTGAACTACTGGGATCAAGTGTTTCTGACTTTCGACGCTAATGACCTGATTACCATGTTACGCACCGGAAGCAGCGGCGATATCAGCGCAAACCAGGCGTATAACGGCGATTTCGAACTTGCATTACGAAGCATTACAGCCTGTGCGCTAGTCATGCCGGGAAGTACAGACTTGTTCTTTCCTCCCCAGGATAACAACTATGAAGTACTATGTATGCCGAATGCTCGCTTCCTCCCGATTGACTCGAAATGGGGACATTGCGCAGGCATTGGACAGCATGGGCCCGATTCCGAATTTATAGATCAACAGCTGAAGATTTTCTTAGGTGAATGATTTTAGCGCACAGTGAATAATTGAAAGTGGAGCGAATCCCATTGAAAAATAATACGATCATCTATATCCTGGCACTTGCAGTTTTTCTGATCGGAACCGTTGAATACATTATTACAGGAGTCATTGATATGATTGCCGTGGACTTGGGCATTTCTACTTCCAAGGTTGGGCTATTAGTGACTGTATTTGCGCTCGCAGGAGCCATTATCACTCCGATTCTAATCGCACTGACTATAAATGTGGATCGCAAGAAGCTGCTCGTGGCTTCCCTTGGTGTATTCATTGCCACTAACGGGCTTATGTTTGCCGATCTTTCTTATGAAATCGTACTATGGGTGCGAATGATTCAAGGGGCTAGTGGAGGAATGGCTACCGTGGTGGCTATGGCAGTAGCAACACGACTGGTTGAAAAAGAACGACGGGGACGGGCCATCGGTATTATCTTGATGGGTCTCAGCAGCTCGCTCGTACTGGGTGTTCCGATGGGTACATTTTTTAGCGAGAGGCTTGGATGGAGAGTTCTATTTATTGCGATCGGTTTATTAAGCATTCTTCCATTGCTAATCATCTATAGAAAAGTTCCGGCAATCAAAGAAGTGGACAGGGTTACCCTCCGCATGCAGCTCTCCATTCTAAAAGATCCAAAAATTCTGACTGCCTTAGGTATTACTTTATTGTATATCGGCGGATATTCTACCCTGTTTACTTATATTACTCCATTCCTGCAGGCCACCTCCTCACTGTCCATAACCGAGATTAGCGGTGTTCTATTCCTGGCAGGGGTTTGCAGCTTCGTGGGATCAAGAATGGGCGGGCAATTGGCCGATGCAAAAGGAGCGAAATTCACCATTTGTCTAGGACTCCTGTTACAAGGAGCGACGATCCTTGCCTTTGCTCTGGCTGGCATGAATCTATTTCTATTAATCCTGGTCTTAATGATCTTTATGTTAGCTACCTGGAGCATTTCTCCTGCCCAACAACTATTACTGGTTACGCTGGTACCCAGAAATCCTGATATGGCGCTAAGTGTGAATACTTCCTTCATCCAGTTAGGTTTTGCTTTAGGATCTGGATTGGGCGGACTTGTCATCAGTAAAACCTCTGTTCTGTACTTGAATTGGCTCGGGCTTGCTGCTGTAAGCATGGCTCTACTTCTTGCGATCTGGCTTTTCAGAACTTTTGACCACGAATGATTACTATTTCAATGTAAAAACCCCTTGGATGCCCAAGGGGTTCTCGCTTAGTCATCCTAAATCATGACCAGTCAAGATAATATAGCACACCAAGAACACATTGAGGGCAACGATAACCCCGGTGGATAGCCAAGCCAGAATTTTAATCCACGGCCGATTGGCGAATTCGCCCATTTTCCGCTTATCGCTGGTGAACAGTACAAGTGGAATAACGGCAAAAGGTAACTGCAAACTAAGCACTACCTGACTCCATAACAACATGTCGCCTGTCCCCCTGGAGCCTGCTATCCACGTAACGATAAATGCGGGCACTACAGCCAGCAAGCGGGTAATCAATCTGCGGAGCCACGGCGACACTCTCAAGCGCACAAAGCCTTCCATCACAATCTGCCCTGCTAACGTTCCCGTAATGGTCGAGTTCTGACCAGAAGCAAGCAATGCGACTGCGAATAACGTGCCGGCAATACTAACGCCAAGGGTAGGACTTAAAAGCTCATACGCGCCTTCTATTTCCGATACATTTAGTCCCGTACCATGAAAAGCGGCCGCACCAAGGATCAAAATAGCAGAGTTAATCAAGAAAGCAAAGAACAGTGACATATTAGAATCGAGAACGGAGAACTTAAGTGCTTCTTTCCGTCCCTTGACAGTTCTCTCATATTGCCGGGTCTGTACAATCGATGAATGCAAGTACAGATTGTGTGGCATCACTGTTGCTCCCAAAATCCCTAATGAGATGAAGAGCATCTCAGGATTCGTAATGATCTCAAATTTAGGAACATATCCGCCCAATAAAGCCGATACTTCCGGCTTCGATATGATCACTTCAAAGACAAATACTGCGAATATGGTGAACATTAAGACGATAATAATCGATTCAATAATCCGAAAACCTTTTTTCTGTAAAAATAACAATAGCAGCACATCAAGTGTAGTAATAGCAATGCCCCATAACAACGGGATCCCGAACAATAAATTTAGGGCAATTGCCGAGCCGATCACTTCTGCCAGATCTGTTGCCACTATAGCAAGCTCCGTTAGAATCCATAAAAAAACAGCCATTTTGGGACCGACAGCATCCCTTGTTGCCTGTGCCAAATCTCTTCCGGTGACAATCCCGAGCTTGGCTGACAAGACTTGAAGCAGCATGGCTATCAAATTTGAAATTAAAATAACAGATAAAAGAGTATAGCCAAAGCGTGCGCCGCCCGCAATTGAGGTTGCCCAGTTACCCGGATCGATGTAGCCGACGGCTACCAGTGACCCCGGTCCCGCAAATGCCAGGAGCTTTCTCCAGAATCCTGACTTTAGAGGAATTTTAACGGAATTGTTTACCTCCTCCAAACTAATACTAGAACTGCTCCGTAACCATCCATGATTTTCTTTTACTTGCTGAATTCCTGCATCCATAGTCTCTCCTCTTTTCACACATTAATCGTGGGGTTGTTCCGAGCCCCTAAACCTAACGAACATATACTGACGAATCTTATTTTGCTCTCGGGAAACATTTTTGTCAATAGCTAAATTTTATGCATAAGACTAAAAAAAGAGGGACGCCCCAAAATCCATAAAACGGATAATTGGGACGCCCCTTATTAAAATGAAGATGGGAAGATGGTTCTCACGCCATCTCAATCACGGATGTCGATATTAGATGTCCATTTATTATTGTATGCCCAGCATAAACGTACACAAAATAAGCCGCCCCATGACGGGACGGCCTTGAATAAGTGTCTCAAACTACATTCTACCCTTTTTTAACAAGCGAACGGTACATTAAGAAGAGGAAATAAGGTGCACCGATCAGCATAATGATCAAACCTGACGGGATTTCTTTCGGTGCCATAATCGTTCTTCCGACCGTATCGGCGATCACCAGCAACAAGCCGCCAAGCAGACCCGACAAAATAATGGAGCGTCTCGTATGGTGGCCGATCATCATCCGCACTGCATGCGGTGCGATGAGCCCGAGAAAACCAATCGTCCCTACACTGGAAACAGCTCCCGCTGCCAGCAACACTCCGATAATCATCGCCCAAAGCCGCGTCCCGCGAACGGGCAAACCTAGGCCGACTGAACTCTCATCACCAAAAGCTAGCAAATCGATTTTCCGTCCCAAATAGTAAGCAACGGGTAACAGGATAATGAGGAAGATTAGAAGGCTATAAAATTGATTCCAGCCCCGTCCATAGGTCGAGCCAGTGATCCAAATTAAGGAGTTGCCGCTCCAGATACTTGCCTTGACGATCATCACCTGTATGCCCGCCGAGGCGATCGCAGATATCGCGATTCCAAGCAGGATGAGAACCGATGGATTCAGACCTCTGCGCCATGCCAGG
Organism: Paenibacillus sp. NPDC058177; assembly: GCF_042883835.1. Classification (NCBI taxonomy): domain Bacteria; kingdom Bacillati; phylum Bacillota; class Bacilli; order Caryophanales; family Paenibacillaceae; genus Paenibacillus; species Paenibacillus sp. NPDC058177. Next base: position 676,883 of record NZ_JBHVVB010000002.1, read on the forward strand.
AAGAATACAATGGATGCTGCCAAAGCCCCGCCAGCCATTGCGGCAATAGGTAAAGCAATGACCGTCATTGCCGGCCATGCGAACAACACGATCAGCGCACCAAAGCCAGCTCCTGAGGTCACACCGATTATAGAAGCGTCAGCAAGTGGATTGCGGACAGCACTCTGAATCAGTACACCGCTAATGGCAAGTGCGATACCGCCTGCAGCTGCAACCAGTGTACGCGGAAGCCTTAAATTCAGCAGAACAGAATACGAATCATCGCCCCTCTGTACAAGACTGCTCAGTAGATCCCCAATAGGTATCCTCGTCCCGCCAAGCGACAAACTGACAAGAATAATAACGATTAACAGTACACTCATAAATATCGCTGTCGGAATAAAACGCATACGTAGCGCTACTCCGCCTATACTCATGGAGGATTGCCCTGGACCTGAACCCGATATATTTTTCATTCTGGTCAGCACCAGCCAAATAAGCCAAGGGGCTCCGATAATCGCCATAACCGCACCGACCGGCATCTCCCCTACACTACTCCGCACCGCACGCGCAAGTGTATCCGCTGCCGTAATGAGCAACGCTCCCCACAAGGCACTCGCAGGGATGAGCAAACGATGCTTATGTATACCGCCAAGCCGGACAAGGTGGGGAGCGACTAAGCCAACGAAGCCGATGGGGCCGACCACGCTGACCACGATCGCAGCCATCAATACCGATATGCCGAGGCCTACAGCCCGGGTTAACCCTACTCTTTGTCCTAGCGAACGGGCAGTAGACTCATCAAGTTCAAGCGCATCGAATTGCCTGCCTGCGAACACGGATACTCCAAGGAGCACAAGGACAAAGGGCCAAGCATACTGGACGCCGTCCCAGTTCAGCTGAATCAGAGAACCCGAACCCCATAAGAATAAATTTTGCGTTTCCGTCTTATTGAAAATAAATAGTGCCGAGGTGAACGCTCCAAGCACCATGGACACGATCATTCCCGATAGAGCCAGCCGGACAGGCGTAGCCGTCTTGCCGCCGCTAAGTAGATAGGCAACAAGCGCTGCCAGCAGGCCACCAGCAGCTGCCAGCACAAATGGGAACTGATGCTGCAAAGCCGGGAAAACAACCATGCCAAGAACAACCATAAAATAAGCTCCCGCATTAATCCCCAGTGTATCTGAGGAAGCAAGCGGATTCTTCGTTATCGTTTGTAGTAACGCACCAGCCGCAGCCAGGGCAGCCCCGGCCAGAATACCGATAACTGTACGCGGCATGCGGATATCCCAGAGCAGATTATGTTCCATGACATCCTGACGGTTCAGCAATCCCTTCATTACAGTACTCGCCGGGATTCTAGCCTCCCCAAAGCCTAGACTTAGAATAAACAGAACGAAGAGGACGGCAAGGCCGCCCCCAAATATTCCAATAATCCGCCAGGTCATATTAATTGAAGTTTTTTCACTGCTATGCCCGTTCATAGTAGCACTCATTTCGTTAAGGTTTTTACTACTTCATCCACAATGACCTTAGAGGAAATTGGACCGCCAAATACCCAGGTCGCGCTGTCTAATGCGTAAGTACGTTTCTCCTTAACGAAGGTAAGTCCGTTCCAAACGGAATTATCCTTCAGTGTCTTTGTGAAAATATCATCATCCTTTTGGACGATATAGAGCAGATTGGTATCCTGAACCGCAGGCAAGGCTTCAACGGTCGATGTGCTGAATCCATAGCTCTCGAAATTATCAGGTTTCCAGTCGTTCTTCAGACCAATCCGGTCCAATGTTTGTACTGCTAGTGAATTGTCTGTGAACAGACGCATTGTTGCTGCATTTTGATAGCTATATGCTTGTGTCAGTACGTAATTCAGACCTTCCTTGCCTGCTGCAGCCAGCTTCGTCTTTGCATCCGCATAATGCGCATCCAAGTCTGCAAGGACTTTGTCACCTTCCGCAGTTTTACCAAGAGCCGTTGCTATCGTTTTGAAGGTGTCTTCCATCAGTGTGTATTGGTCACCTTGCCCTTCAGGTGGATACAGATTGAAAATCAATGTTGGAGCAATACTTTTCAGCTGATCATAAATGGCTTCATTGCTAGCATTCGCAATAATCAAATCCGGCTTCAACGCCGCAATGGTCTCCAGATTCGGCTCGTCGCGCGTACCAACATCCGTCACGCTTGCATCCAATGGTGCTTCAGATGTCACATACAGCTTATAGTTTTCGTTATCGGCGTTCCCCACCGGCTGTACTCCGAGCGCAATTACATCTTCTGTAAATGTCCACTCCAGTACAACAACCTTTTGTGCAGGCTTATCCAACTTAACCTCGCCTTTAGAGTCCTTTAATACAATAGGGCCACTTGCGGTTTCACTGCCAGTATTTTCAGCCGCCGCATTGCTCTTCGGCTCGCTGTTTGTTGCCGGATTCGTAGTATTGTTAGACCCACAACCCGCTGCAACCAGTATCACAACAATAAGCATAACTACACTCAAAAACCTTTTGTGCATTTTGTATATCCCCCTAATTTCTATAAATTGTATATGATAATGATTATCATTTTTAATGACATGAACTATGTTATCTACGATTACATGGAAAGTCAAGGGAATATGATATTTTTACTACTCTATCTTTGGATGCAAAAAGCCCGCAAATCGCTTATAATAAGCGGATTTACGGGCTTTGAATCAATCAATTATCTCATATGAAATTCATTTGGATGCGGGCCTTTGCGGCGGTTACTGTCCAGTTGATTGATGGACTCCATCTCGTCAGCGGACAGTTCAAAGTCAAACACATTGAAGTTTTCTTCAATTCTGGAAGGAGTAACGGATTTCGGAATCACAATCGCGTTACGCTGCAAGTGCCAGCGAAGTACGACTTGCGCTGGAGATTTGCCATGAGCTTCGGCCAGCTTGACGATGGCTTCGTCCTTCAAAACATCGCCGCCTTGATCCAGTGGGCTCCAGGCTTCAACAAAAATATCGTGCGAATCACAGAACGCCTTCAATTCATTTTGCGCCAGGTATGGATGGCATTCGATCTGATTGAGGACCGGCTTCACTTCACATTCCTTCAGAAGACGCTCCAAATGCTCGATTTCAAAGTTACATACACCGATCGCCTTCACTTTACCATCATGGTACAGTTTCTCCAGCGCCTTGTAAGTATCAATGTACTGATCGAAATTCGGCGTTGGCCAGTGGATCAAATACAAATCAATATAATCGAGTTCCAGCTTCTTCAAGCTTTCATCAAAAGCGCGCAAGGTGTTCTCATATCCTTGATCTGCGTTCCACACTTTAGTGGTGATGAACAGCTTCTCCCGAGGAATTACGGATTCCTTGATGGCTTGTCCCACACCCAGCTCGTTCTGATAAATCATGGCCGTATCAATCGAGGTATAGCCCACTTCAAAGGCTTTTGTTACAGCAGCAGTCGCTTGGTCATCGCTAACCTGCCATACGCCGAATCCAAGCTGAGGCATTTTTACATCGTTGTTCAATGTTACAAAATTCATGGTCTATTCTCCTCCGAATATATTTTTTATTTATTCAAATCAATTTCATAAACGCTCACTTATCAAATTATGAAATTGATTCATGGCTCAACAGATTTGAAATCTCTTGTGCACATGACGTTACCTGTTCAATATGATAGTCATCCTTCTCTTTGGACACTCGGGTTGTAGGACCGCTAATCGCAATGGCTGCAATGACCTTGCCATCCTTCCAGATCGGTGCGCCGATGCACCTGGCCCCGCATTCCCCTTCTTCATCATCCAAAGCATAACCTTTGACCTTAATGTTACGCAGTTCCTCACGGAATTTCTCCTGGGAAGTAATCGTATGCTCAGTCTGCTTCTCCAAAGACATATTCTCCAAGATCCACGACTGCAACTCTTCACTCTGATAAGCAAGCAAACATTTTCCAATGGCATCGCCACGAATAGGCTTACAATCACCGATCACATGATGAGTTCGAGTGGCATACATCCCTGAAATTGCATGCGTGATCACTACCTCTGTGCCATGAAGCATTCCGATGTAGGAGGTCTCCCCTGTCGTCTTGCTTAGCTTGTCCATAGAGGGCACGGATTGCAAGAGATCAACGTCCTGCTTGAGGAGATTCTCATTTTGTAATTTGGATACAAACACATCCGAAATCACAAACCCGTTTTTGGGGCTTCTCATGATGAAATCATTCTGCTCCAATGTGCTAACCAAGCGATAAGCCGTGCTTTGGTTGAGCTGTAATTCTTCCATGATTTCTTGAGTGGTGATGTTGGGATTATGGAGTACAAGGTTAAAAATATCCAAACCCTTCTTGAGCGTACCGACCTCATTGCGGTTTATGTCCCCACCCCCTACTGCAATAGTATCCCACTTACAATTGAGATTATAGCAAAGGATAATTTATTATTCAAATATAGATAATTAAATAATGCATTTTATCCATAATGGATAAAATGTTTCGTTAACCCAATATTCCTGCAAGCAGGACGTTGTTATATACATTTACTATGCAACACTCACATGGTAAATTTAGTAATCATATCAATTTAGTAGATACGTAACCCATGAAAAATAAGGACGTACCTGTTTGAAACAAAAAAACAGCGGCAACCTAGGAATTGAATTATCAAATCCATAAGCTGTCGCTGCTTTTGTTATGAGTTCTTACTGTTATTTTTCTTCCGGATTAAAGCAAATCCAGAGCCTTCAGCAAAGCATGCTCACTCGATTTCGCACCTTCCTGAGAATAGTGAGCATTCGGGAACATTGGCGACAGATGGTGGTAGCCCGGATAGACATGCAGTTCCACCAAAACACCATCATGAATCAGTTGTTTCGCGAATAGCAAAGCCTCGTCAACGAATAAATCAATGCTGCCGATTGTAATAAAAGTAGATGGCAACCCAGCAAGTGATTTTGCACGTGCAGGCACGTAATATTCACTTACGCCTTCCTGACCTGGTTCATGACCTAATACAGATTTCCAGCCAAAATAATTACTTGCTTTATTCCAAACAAATTCTCCGGCATAAGGATGATCTGGTGCAACACTCGTACGGTCATCCAACATCGGATTACGCAATCTCAAATGATGAATCTCAAATTCCTTCTGATCCCGAATGTATAAAGCCACACCAGCCGCCAAACCTGCGCCAGCACTTGAGCCTGCAACGGCAACTTTCTTAGCGTCGATTCCCAGTTCTTCCGCGTGTTCAATACACCATTTTAGGCCCGAATAGATATCCTCTAGCTGGCTTGGCTGAACATGCTCAGGTCCCAGGCGGTAATACACAGACACACAGCAAAAACCATGCTGCACAGCAAGAGCGGCATTCCCCATGCGGTCACCGACCGGACTTCCCATAACCATCCCCCCGCCGTGAAGAGAATAGTATAAAGGCATCTTTTCATATTTTGGCTGCGTAGGCTTAATAATCTCTATACGTACTTCCGGCCCGCCAAAATAACTGGGTACCGTTCTTTCTTCAAAGGTAACCGGGAACTTTTCCGTAACATCGATTTGCGGCATCATTTGTGCTTGCTTCATACGTGATTCTATCAAAACAGACGGAGTAAGATCCGTTGTCGGGAACATATCAAGGGCGCTAACCACTTCTGGGTCCACCAGATGTCTGCTTCTGCTCTGCTCTTCACTCATTGTCATATTTCCTCTCTATATGTCATTTTCAGACCAGCTGTCTCTATCGTTAGTCTACAGTGTACCCTCCACTCTTAAAATGAACACAATGACTTAGAATCATTTTCGGCATAAAAAAAGACACTGATGAAGGATGTTCACCAGTGCTGTTTCTTACTTTTATGTGAATAGACAATTTTCTTTATCGTTTCGATCGAGAGAAAATGTTCCTCGGCGAGTTGCTCGATACTGCTGCCATTTTTAAAAGCAGCTCGGATCGCGACATTACGCTCATCAAGTAACCGTCGCCCGCCGCTCTGACTTCCCCAATGCTTATACTCCGTTTCCGGCTTAGGAATGTAGAGCGTTTCTCCCTGAACATATTTTTGAATTTCCATAATTAGCTTTTCGGGTAACACTTTTGCTGCATTAATATATTTCATTGTGCCCGCTCCTTATTTTAAAATTTCCAAATAAGGTGCAAAGCCAACATATTAGAAGAGCTTATTTAGCGTTAGCGTTAAAAAAGGTTTTGCCCCATGCAAAGTAACGCTTTTCTAATACAGGCTTTGCATGAGTGGGAGAAGTACCAGACAATCTTACAAGATTCTCCATCTATTAAGCACCCCCTTGTCGCTAATCATTATATCATAGTTTCAAGTGTGGCTGTCACGAACAGCACTGCGAGGACAATTGTCTTTATCACGTATCTCTTCATCAACGTTGGCTTAAAAAAGTATCAAAGTGTAATTAACGGCATTTTTGTACCTTAAATCCCCTGCATTTACGGGTTAGTGGCGATTAGGTGCATTATTGTACCTTAATTCTTCCAGAATACCTCGTCCAGCGTGCTTTTTCGAAAATTAAGACACAATAATGCCCTTATTTACCTTATTCACCTATATTGAAGAAAAATAAGGTACAAATATGCCGTTAGTTAGGAGTGGTCCCCTCTTTTTCACTGTTAAAACGACTGGTGAAGGGGAATGTATTGCTTCTAGTGACATAGGTGGATTTGAACAGCCATGGATTATAGATGTTGCTGTCGACCGTCTATTCCGGCGCTAGCTTTCCTATGGAAAGCTAGCAGACTAGCGTTTTGCGCCTACAGTCAGTTCCAAACTTCCCCATTCGCTCATATTTATCAATCTCTTTTGTTCGGCATATATAATCGTTTCTTTCTATATAATCTTGAAAAGAAAAAAGGCAACCCTTTTAATAAGGATTGCCTTTACGTTTTGTTTAACCCTGCTGAAGCCAATTCATACGATCTTGCTTGGAGAGGCGTGGGCAAGTATAGCAGTACGACCGATTAGTACGCTTATATTGTAGGCAGCAGGTATTTTTGATAGCAAGTGTCTTCCCTGCCTCGAGCGGATGGTCGATGAACCGGACTTTAGCTTGGAGCGGGTTCCTCGATCGTCCGAAGACCTCAGGGCCAAGATCATTACACATGAAGGCATCGTCTTCAGCCAGATAGGACAGAAGCGAAGCATTATCCTGTGAAGAGAACAATGCTTGCAGCTTTTCCCTGTAGTTCTGTAGAGAGGTCGGCAGCTGTCCCCATAACATTCCTAACTGAAGTCCGCTTGCCTCTGATAGACAAAAGAGCAGAGGACTGACAGTATCCTTATAAAAACGGCTGAATACTTGCTCCCGCCATACAGTCCAATCTACCGTGTCTCTCTCTCCTGGCGCATGATCTAATTGATCCTCCGACAGTTGAAAGGCAATTCGGGTGTAGCCTTGCTCAGGTATGAGATGTACCTGCAAGTTTGTAAGTGTGAGGTTCGGAACGGTATTGTGCACAGAAACGCTATACAACAGCGCAGCAGCCACATCCCCAAACCAGCTGACAAAATAAGCTGCAGCAACTGGAAGCTCCTCTGCCTCAATGAACTCACCGTAGGCCGTGAGAAAGTTCTGCACAGCTACCTTCTCGGTTAAAGCTTCCCCTCCAACAGTACATACAGCCTTCCCCTGCTGTTGAATATGAAGGTTAAAATAGGAGCTGAGCTGATCCCAAATATTCGTGTCCATTATTTAACGAAGATTCTAGTCAGATCATCCAGCATGGAGTTAGCAGCGTTAGGTCCATATCCACCGAACCATGAATCCGAAGACAGGGTGTACACCTGATTGTTCTTAACGGCTTTTAGATTTTTCCAGATGCTTAGATCTTGCAGCTCGTTATAGATACTTTCATTGTCGTTAATGAGCAAAATGTAGTCCGGGTTGATTTGTGGAAGCTTCTCATTGGATAACGACTCAAAACGATTCTCCGGTCCAGTTACCGGATAGACAGCAGGCCGGGTGAAGCCGAAATCATCATACAACCATTTGTAATCCGTATCCCCGTAATAACGAATATCGTTACGAATACGCAGTACCATCAAGGTTTTTCCAGCTACTTTATCGTGAATCTGGTTCACTGCCTCCTGCTTGTGCTTATCATAGTCGGTGATGACTTGCTCAGCCTTGTCTTGAAGGCCAAAAGCTGTAGCCGTTGCGCGGAACGCTGTCTGCCAATCAGGGGCTACATAGCCATTTTCTAGCATGGCCGTAGGCGCTATTTTCGCGTACTCGTCATAGATTTTTTCGCTGTTGGTGTCTGTAATAATCAGATCGGGAGTTATGGATAACAGCTTTTCAAGATTAACCTTTCCTTGATCGCCAATAATCTCAACGTTATTCAGAAAAGGCTTCAGGTACAGCGGAAAATCTTCATTTTGAGACTTAACTGAAGCCGTCGGCGTTAAACCCAGTGCGATCATATGATCCGTTAAATAAGTTACCGTTGTGGCAATATGAGCAGGCTGATGATCAAGTTTATGTTCCCCATTGATATCCTTGTAGGTAAAAGATGTCTCTTGGGCTGTGTCCGGACTGGCAGTCTGTTCTGCAGCAGGTTCAGAAGACTCCTTGCTGCAAGCTGTAGCAATCGCTAGCAGCATCATAATCAGAATTACTACGCTCAATGGGCGCAGCTTTGTATAATGGTTTCTCATGTTTCTTTCCCCTTTTTCATTCTACTTGATGAGTCTTATACAGCTCGATGGTCTCTCATGACACGGGAACTGGTGATCCAGCCTCTGGCATTGGTCAATTGCATATAAAATACTCCGCCTACAATAGGCAAAGAGACATGCGCTTCTCCGTGATCATTACTATTCTCGACCTTGTGCAGAAAGGCCGCCTCCGAACACCAACTGGCGTTCCCCCAGTCCGAGTCATCTTCACACCAGTACAGCACGGCTTTAGTCACCTCAAGCGGCGATTGAAAAAGCACCTGTACCTGCTCCCCATGCTGCTCTGCGCGAAGAATGCGGATTAAGGCAGGACCGTCTCTTGTAATACTGTCTGCAAAAGCATAGCTCTCTTCACAGGACCATGCTGCCGGATAGGTATGAGGTAGTCCATGCTGAATGCTTAGTCGGCTCTGCAGCGGCGCATCCTCATAGTGATGTTCATGCTGTTCGTAGGACTTCACAAAGATCGACAACGGAAAATGCGAATCCTGGCTGCCGTTGAGCCACAGCATAGGTATCTTGCTTTGGTGCAGATAAGAAGACGGGTCCCACAGACTCCGAAGGTGCTCTGCTGTAGCAGGCGGCATCTTAGCAAATCCAAGACCGTAGAGAGTACCTGGCTCATAAAGATAGCCACATCCATATACAGGCATGGCAAAAGAAAGCCTGCGATCCAAACCAGACACCAGACTTGTAATAATGCCTCCCCATGAGATTCCTGTAATCCCAATTCGGTCTACATCCACACCAGGTAGCGCGCGAAGGATAGTGTGTGCTGATAACACAGCGGCTACAGCGTGATACATCCATTGATCCTGCAATTCTTCACCATAATCTGCGAACACTCCCTGCTTGATGGGGCCGCTCCAAGGATGTGCGGAGAAGTGTGACTGGGATGGGTCCATACTAAGATGATCATGGCTTCTACTGCTGATGTTGTTATAGCTTTCAAAAGAGACCTGTCCCTCAAGATCCATCGCAATTGCGGCGTAACCCCGGTCATTCCATTGCTTCACCCAATGGGAAAATGCGCTCCCTGCACCGCCATGAACCAAAATGATCCCAGGGACCTGCTTAGAGATCTCATCTTGCTTATGTTCTTCGATCTTAGACATTCCATAGTAGGCAAATACTCGTGTTTCCTTTCCCTTATATGGAACCCCTTGATAAAATACGGCATGAATTCCGGTCTCCTCATCTTCAAAAACCGGATATAGGGCAGGCAATTGGAATAATGACTCCAAATCCCAGGGGATGTGAGTAAAAATAAAAAACCTCCCCCTCCATAATCATGAGAATGATTTTCTTTCTCAACAAACAATAACACTGAACCCTTCTCATTAACATGGATTATGGGGAGATGCAATTTGGATTTTTGTTACCTTTGGAAGTGAAATTAGCGTCTGCTCAACAGCTCAGCAAAATAAGATAAAGCCCGGTCATGAGACCAAGCAGAATACTCCAGAAGTTTCTCTGTGCCAATATCAAAGATTCTGTTATTTTTCGCTGCCGTCAGATTTTGCAACAGCTTGCTTCTCTGCAATGTCCGCCACTCTAGTGCTGCCTTGGGGGATGGATCAACCATAATAACAAGGGCATCGGCGTCATAGGCCGGAAGATCTTTTCGAGTTACAATTTCATACACATCAACTTCGTCTAATGGATGCGTAGCCGTAAGCTGAAAATCGCCATAGAGCACCGAACCTGCATTCCGATCCCCATAGACCCGGTATTCATTATCCATGATCCGCCAAATATTAAGCGTTGCGCTGCCCAGACTCCCGCGTACCTTGCGCCGGACAATCTCTGCTTTGCGATCATACTCTGACAGCCATTGTTGTCCCTCTGGTTCTAAGTCGGCAGCTTCTGCAATGAGCGTCAATTGTTCACGCCAATTCGCAGTAAGCCAAGGAACAGTGACGGTCGGAGCGATTTGCGCCAATTCATGATGGGCCTGTGCATCCAAAAAATCGGTACAGAAAATAAGCTCCGGGTTCGCACCTTGCAGCATGGCTACATTTTCTCCCCACATCTGTCCTATACCTTGTTCATCCGAATGCAAGCGAAGCATCCTGGCATCCGGTTTGTGATTCGGATAGAATGCAGCAGCTCTAGGCAGTAACTGCAAGGCGAGCAAGCTTCCAAAGATCGGTTCGGATACACTGGCAATATTTCTCCTCCGGCTATTTACATAGGTCAAGGGAGACATTCCGGTCTGCTGCTTGAACCGCCGGCTAAAATAAAATTCATCGTCAAATCCCACTCGGGAGGCTGTATCCCTAACCCCGCTACCCGATAGCAATAGTCCCTTAGTCTTGGCCATTCGCAAATCCATGACAAAGGCTGACGGTGATTGCCCCATTAGCTGCTGAAAGGCTCGTGAGAAATAGCCCGGGCTAAGTCCGGCTAACTGCGCAAGCTCGGTTCGATTCAACTCCTGATCAATATGCTCCCTGATATAGTTAGATACACGTGCAATCGCCTCAGCCAACGTTTCCTCAGTAGAAGGCCTGGCTGTTGAGGATTGTAGCAAAGCCATCAGCTGATAAAAATCAGCCTGTCCCCTGTACCGGCTTGGCCGCTCAGCTAGCTGTACCTGGTGTAATCTGTCACAAAGGCCTGCCAGCATTTGAGGATTCTCACAGCGCAGCCACTCATACCGAACAAGATTATGTTTTGCTAAAAGATTCTGTTCCTGCAGCACATAAGTATCAAATTGAATTCGCCAGCCTTTAAAGGGCTCTTGTTCATCTGCTATAATCTTTGACTCTTGCCCTGGGGGTAGTATGCAGATTTCTCCAGGGGCTAGTGAACAAGCTTCACTCCCCCACTCCACCGCTGCTCGGCCGTTCAAGCAAATCAGCATTGTATGTGAATCCATGCTGGCGCAGAAACCCTCACCATTCATCACAATCTCAATCGCTTGTATCCCATTAAAGGTCAATATATCTGTAAAGACGTCCTTAAGTCTATTCATTGAAATTCCCCCTACTCAACGTCTTAGCTCCCGGTTTATTTTATTTGACTATACCCGTTCTCTACATGAATGGAAAAGGGGGGAAATTGGAATTAGCGACTTTGCTAAAATTATCAGTTGTATTGAAGTTCACTTTAAGAGTTATAATAGCCGTAATTCATGTGCGAAGGATGAGAACCATGTATACCATCAAAGAAGTCTCAGAAAAATTCAATTTGGCTTCCCACACGCTGCGATATTATGAAAAAGAAGGCCTGTTGCCGCCTGTTCACCGTATGGACAATGGCAGACGCGTCTACAGCGAGACGGATATACAGCGGATTCAAATGCTGTGCTGCATGCGGGACTCCGGCTTGTCCATTGAAGCGATCAAGCACTACAATGAACTGATCCTTCTTGGGGACGACACTGTTCCGGAAAGACGTGAAATCATTTCTCGGCAAAAAGAGACCGTTCAACAGCACATCGCAGAATATCAGAAATATCTCGACCTATTATCTCAGAAACTGAACTACTACGATGCTTTTTTAGGCAAATAGTGAAAGAAGCTGCTGTAATACAAGATCAAAGTTGACGTTTGAATTGACCAGTTCATTGTTTGGAACTATACTGTGTAGCAAAGAAGGTGAGCAGATGAAACAAATTAGCAGTCGATTTTCGATGGCAGTCCATATTCTCTCGATGATTGCGTTAGATCCACTATATAGTACGGGTGATCGAATAGCACGAAGCATTAATAGTAATCCCGTAGTCATTAGACGGATCATGGCCCAGCTCAAAAAAGCAGGGTATATTGAAACAAAACCTGGAGTTGCAGGGGCCTCCCTTCAGGTCACTCCCGAAAGTCTAACCCTTCTAGATATCTTCCGGGCGGTTGAATCCTTGGAGGGAAATCAGCTGTTCAATTTTCATAAGGACCCTGACCCCAATTGCTCTGTAGGAATGAACATTGAGTCGGTACTTGTACCGCAGCTCTCCCATGCGCAGACAGCAATGGAGCATAAATTAGCTTCCGTTACCCTGGCTCAGATTGTTGAACAATTACGTACCAAAGCAAATGTATAATAAAGCTGCTCCCTATATCCGTGGAGCAGCTTTTTTTATCTTTTAAATTTAAATTTGTGTCAGTTAAACAGTAACCGCTGCTGGCTCTACATATTCAATAAAACTGCCATCGGGATGCTGTACAAAAATGCTTGGACCAATAGGACCGTGCTGATCTCTTATGATGAGGGTATTTTGCTGCTTTAATTCATTCTTCAATTCGTCCATGGAATCCACGTACACTACAGCACGCAGGGATCTGGCAGGCTCCAAAGCCTCTGGACTTCCGGATACGATAACGTAAGGATATACAGTGGCTAGAGATAAGCCTGCCTCAGGAATATCCCACCTCCGATCCATAGACTGATTAGCAAGAGATTCATAATAAGCGACGGTTGTATCCAGTTGATCCGTAAACACGGGTATGAAATGATCTGTAATTTTCATAATAGCCTCCTAAATTTTAATATCTCCTATAACAATAACAGTTATAACTAATGTGGTTATATTATAAATTGTTAATCTTGTCAAACGTCTTTCTAGATAAAAACAAGAAATTAAAAACAATAACTTACATAAAAGGGTTATGCAAACATGCCATCGAATAAGAATCGGAGGCAACTTCAAGGGGGGGAATTAAGATGAATCTAACTGATTTCAATGATTTCATTAAAAGCACCTTTGGCAACTTGGTTGAACAATTCAAAGAAAATGATGAGTATGGCTATAATAATCCACAATCACAGGACATTATTGTGGTTGGGTTTACAACGAACCTAACTCCAGACGTGGTTCACAAAGCAGTTGATAACAAAGTTCAGTTCATTATTACACACCATGACGCCTGGGATTTTCTATACGAAGTGAAAGAGCAATGTGTGAAAGAGCTTATCGAAAATGAGATTTCACATTTTTATATCCATCTCCCTTTGGATTGTGCAGAATTTGGTACCTGCAACTCGCTTTTGCAAGAAATCGGGATATCAAAAATAACTCAGCAGACACACTATGAGGGCAACCACGAAATCATTGGTATTGGTGAGTATAACGAACCTATAGCTTTTGAGGAATTAGTGGATAGAATCTCAACCGCATTAGCTGAAGATGTGAAGGCATGGAAAAACTCCAATACAATGATAAAGAAGGTCGGAATAGTCACCGGTGCTGGAAATTCCACCGATCTAATCAGGCAAGCCAAAGAAGCGGAGTGCGATGTGTATATCACGGGTGAGAAATCATTGTACTCTGTTCAATACGCAAAATTCGCTGGCATCAATCTCATCGTTGGAAGTCACACATTCACAGAGATCTTTGGTGTTAAATCTCTTGTCGAGAGGCTGAAAGCAGCGTTTAACGAGATTGAGACCATCTATCTTGAGGAGGAACATGTGGAGTAATTCCAAGATATGAATCTTCTTTTTTTAAAAAAAGCGCTCATAGACTGAACACATCTTTAGAGAAAGGTGTTCAGTCTATAATGATCCTTGCTCTGTGACAGAATCCGTTACATGCCTGCGCTTACGAAGGAATCTTTGTTCAGACACGATTAAACCTACCAAGGTTAGCGCAATACCCACGATACCAACACCTGTAATCCTTTCATGCAACAACAAATAAGCTGCTATTACAGTAACTACAGGGGTCAAATAAAAGTATACGCTGGTCTTGATCGCTCCCAGAATGCCAACACTCCAGTTCCAGCTAACATAACACAAGGCTGAAGCACCCAAACCAAGGAACAGAAAATTCCACAAGTGAGACCCTGTCCCAAACCGAGCCAGATCCAGTCGAAAATCGCTAATCAAGGTTACAGGCAGCATAAAAATCAGACCGTAGAAGAAGACTCTCCGGGTCATGCCAATTGAAGGGTATTGAAACTGATTGATCTTGCGCAAAAGAATGGAATACAAAGCCCAGCTAATGCATGCAAGAACAGCAAGCAAATCCCCTAGCGGATTTAATTGAAGCTTCGAGCTGCCACTCCAGGAAATAAGCGCAATCCCAATCATCGCAATCAGGAACCCTACAAAAAATCGGAAATGCAACTTCTCATCCTTCAGGATAAAGTGCGCAGCCACCGCTGTAAAAAAAGGAGCTACGGTGACGATGACGCCTACATTGGAGGCATACGTATAGGTTAGAGCAATATTTTCCAAGAGGAAGTATAAGGTCACACCGCATAGCCCGGCTGCTGCAAACAGTAGTTCCTCCGCTCTCTTCTGAAACGGAATCAGTCTTGGATGAACGATCCACAATGCAGCATAACCAATCAGAAACCGGGTAAACAAAATCTCCATGGGACTAAAATCGCTCAAAAGTACCTTGGACGAGATGAAGGTAGTTCCCCAAAACAATATGGTGACCAGGGTTGCGATATGTGCGGTCGTCCGGTGACGAGAATTCATCATTGGCGCTCACCCGAAACCGGGGTTTCTGTTACCGTTTCCTGCTGATAGATCCGCATGTACTGCCGGGGCGTCAATCCTATCATCCGTTTGAAAAAATGGGTGAGATGACTTTGATCGCTAAAGCCAGTCAGGTGCGCTGCATCAACAGGAGCCACTCCCTGCTCCAATAACTTCTTGGCATTGCCAATTCGGATGGTCTCCAAATAGTTGTAAGGAGAAAGCCCTTTATGCCGGGTAAATGAACGCAGAAAATGATACTTGCTGAGTCCAGCCAAATCGCTCAATTGCGACAATGTAATTTTAGACGCATAGTTAGCTTCCATATAATCGCACACGACCCCGAATTCAGAATAACCCGTCCTTCCAGTCCGTCCATGCTCCTCCGGTGAATTCGAATAATCCTGCAGCAATTGGCTAATAAAAAAGAAGAACCATTCCTCTTTTATAAAATCAGACTCGCCCTTAAGGATCATTTCATGCAATTCTCTCAAAGCTGGCGCTAACTCGCTGCCGGAAAGTACATTCTGTGTGAATGAAGGTAAAAACGCACGGCCCGCAATATCGTTCATGATGCTCATCATACGATCCGGCTTGATATTGATGCTCCGATAATCTAACGGCCTGCCATCCACCTCCTCACAGGAATGTACATCACCAGGATTAAAGATCAGGAGATCACCGGGCTGAATGCTATACTCTATATTGTTGCACAGCATACGGCGCGGACTGTTCTCTATATATCCGAATACATAATGATCGTGAAAATGATTGGGGAAGCTGTGCATCACGCCTTGAAACCGGTAGGCTTCCACTTGCAGTTCTGTGTCATAACATGCTGTTCTTAATTCACCTGGCACTGGCATTACAACGCCTCCTTTAACATTCTTCATAACTATATCAATAAGGATGACGAAAAGATTGCATGATATTGCTCTAGTTCATACTGTAAACAAGAACTGACGTTTGGTATAGTGGAGTTGTAATCATTCCTCATTGAAGAAAGCAGGGATTATTATTACACAGCCATCCTTTTCAAAAGCAGATATCAGAAAATACTTAATTACCTATCATCATTTAAGTGATGATTCAGCGCTTCAGAGCATAGATCAAGTTGCTGAGTATATCCGTAAAGTTGGCTGTATTCAATATGATCCGCTTGATGTCGTAGGCCGTAATCCCGATCTGACGCTACAGTCCCGCTGCGCTGCATACCGTAAAGGAGATATAGACCAGTATCTGTATACCGAGCGGGTTTTGTTTGATGTATGGGATAAAAACATGTCTATATGTGAGATCAGCGATTGGCCTTCTTTTAAACGATTCAGGGAAAGGTATTTGCACTGGTGCCGTGAGCACCAAGAGACGATTGACGCCATTAGTGCATATCTAAGGGAACATGAGACGGCATGCTCCTCCGATTTTGTACTGGAAGAAAGGGTAGATTGGCATTACGGACCGCAGAGGCTGGCCAAGGCCGCACTAGAAGCGATGTGCTATGCAGGACTTGCCGTTGTTCATCATAAAAAAGGGACTCGGAGATATTATGGCTTGGCCGATCAATTTATACCCGAGCCCTATTTCAATGCTCCCACCCCTTATACGACAGAGGAAGAATTCTATAAATGGTTTGTCTTGCGGAGAATCAATAGCATCGGCATCTTGTGGAACAGACAAAGCGATGCTTGGCTGGGGATTAACGGACTTAAAAGTCAGGATCGGAACAGGGCATTCGAAGCATTGCTCCATGAGGGGCGCATTATTGAAATCACCGTCGAAGACATAAAACATCCTCTGTATCTTTCGGCTACTAACATAGAGTTATTGGAATCCGCAACAGAGCATGAGCTTAGTGGCAATACGGCCAGAATTCTCGCTCCGCTGGATAATCTAATGTGGGATCGGAAGTTGATCCAGGAATTGTTCGGCTTCGAATATACATGGGAGGTCTACGTTCCTGCCGCTAAGCGCAAATACGGTTATTATATACTCCCTGTGCTGTGCGATCAGCAACTGATTGGCCGAATCGAACTGGAAACGGATAAAAGCAGCAAGACTTTGATAGTGAAGCACTTTTGGCCACAGCCTGGGACGAATATCCTGGACTATCGGGAGCAGTTGCTATCTGGCCTGGAACGCTTTAAACAATACAACCTCTGTGATGTCATTGAAATTAGACCGGACGTACTGTTTCTTAAATAACCGTTACTCCCGATTGCCGAGAGGTTAATCAAGCAGGCGGAGCCATTACAGAGGGCTTGCGTCAGGCAGAATCCCAGGAATCCCAGCCTCCCGTATCCGCAAAACCCGCGAAGCGCTCTGGAAGATCAGGGCTGTCGCGGGTTTTTGTGTTTTTAGAATCATGTGGCTTTACTTCAAGGCAGTTACTACAGGGGAGCTAAGTCCCAGTTCGCTCTCGAATTGCTTTAAGAATGCGGTCATCACCTGATGGCGCTGCTCAGCCATCCTTTTTCCAGGCGCCGTATGCATACCGTCTGCAAGCTTCAAGAGCTTTTCATAGAAATGAATATGGACCGAGCCATAGGGAGGAACGTTAGGATCAAATGCAGACACGATTGATTTCTGCTCCTCCTCAATCATCGGCAGGCCATGTGCACCTCCGAACATAAAAGTACGGGCAATCCCGACTGCCCCTATGGCTTCCAGCCGATCCGCATCCTGCAAGATTTGCGCATCCAGCGAAAGAACGGCGTTAGTGTTATAGCTCTCATGCAGCGCTATGACATCCAGAATATTATCGAATGCCTTCTCCCCGATCTCTGGAATAATCAACGAGCCAAACTCCCGGCGCAGCTCTGCTATCGCCTCAAGACCGAAATGCAGCCGCCCGGTTAGCTTCTCTTCTTTGCGATAGTAATCATGCATCAGTCCGGCTGCGGCGGCGATATCTACATCGGCATGAAGTTCTTCCGCGATGCTTGCCGAGAGCTCCATGACCCGCACTGCATGCAAAAAATCATGGCCTGTCGTGTCATCACACATCTTGGCAAATACCTTAGCTACGACAGGTCCAATCCATTCCGGCAAAAGCCTTGTAATATACGGAAAATTCAACATCCTCACACCTATTCCTCCTAATGTTATCTATATAATTTCAGGAAAATGGTTGCTAGTCAGGGCAATAGAGCCTTTACTATCTGCCTCCCTCATCTCATCATCTCTGCATGCCTAAATTGGTGTAGCTCACTTCATACCTAAATTGTCGTGGCTCCTGCATTTCCGAATTTGGCGTAACTCACTTCATTTCTAACTGGCGTAACTCACTTCATTCCTATATAAGAGCATTTTCGTACCTTATTTTTCTTGTTTTTAGGTTGTTCAAGGAAATAAGAGCATTATTGTAGCTTAATTTTTGGAAAAGCGCCCTAAAGAGGGACATTTGGAAAATTTAACATACAAAAATGCACTTATCTTAAGCAAAACACCTGCTGCATCTGATTTAAGGTACAAAAATGCACTTATTTACACCATGGGGAGCCTTGAGCCCCTTCCATTGCATGTCTTCTCGACTTTTGTTTCAATCTCTCGTTTCTCTTGTTTCTCTTGTTTCTCTTGTTTCTCTTGTTTCTCTTGCTTCTCTTGTTTCATTCTCTTGTCGTCTCTTCTAACTTGCTTCTTCTACGACCATACGCGCCATTCATGCTGTTTAAGCAGCCTCATTCCGCACAGTGCTTCTTCTCCAAGACCTGCCGGTGCTTTGCCATAATGCATCAAATAGGTATGTTGGCGAATAGCTTCAGGGTATTGGCATAAGGCTACGAAGCTCGCATGGACGGGACTGGAATCAAAGCTGCAATCATGGTAATAATCCGTAATTCCTTCTTCGTGGAGTCTGGACACCAGGTCTGCGTCCGCCACCATATCTGCGCTATAAAAGAAGCGATTATCGATCACGAGCGAACAGCTGAACTTGGAAGGCACGTGATGTGTTTGAATCCAGTACATAGGCAGTAGCGGGTGGTCTGCTACAGCACCAAAGCTACCATCGTCACCACCAGCCCTATTAACAACACCTGCACCATTAGTAGCATTAGTAGCATTAGTAGCATTAGTAGCATTAGTAGCACTAGCACCACCAGTACCATCAGCATCACCAGCACTACTAGCACTACTACCATCACTCACTTCACCAACAACACCAGCAACGCCCGCACCGCTGCTTGCCGTTAACCAGAAAGTTTCCTCTTCTTCGACGGTCTGTATATCAAAATAATCTGCTAACGACGTTTTTCCTTCTGCCGTATTCTCCAAAGTTCCGCGTAAATGCTGTTCCCATAACATGTGTTGCAGCGGAGCCGGTAGCCAGAGCTTCATCTTGCGTCCAGCTGCATAGGCTCCGTACAATGCGGCTTCATCCAGCCCTCCGCAATGATCGTAATGCAAATGTGTAATAAAGATGCCATCGATATCCTCAAAGCCGAGTCCAAGTTCATGCAAGCTGTGCCAAGCCAGTGCTCCGCAATCAATCAGGAATCGGTGACCCTCCACTTCCAGCAATGCATTATTATGATAAGTTGATTTCACAAATCCGTTGCCGACGCCGAGCATCATGATGCGAAATTCCCGGTTCATTCTGCACCTCCGCCAAGAGCCGGCTCTGGCAGAGCCGCAGCGGATAAAGTCTCCACCAGCTCATTAGAGGTCAGCGCAGTCGGTGCCCAACCCCAGATATGCGACAGCTCAACCACTGGCGGAAGCGTAATATGATAACGCTCCAGCTCTTTCCCCTTTGAAAACACCTCACGAGTAGGCGCATCCCACACAATCTGTCCCTGCGACAGTACAATCGTGCGCGGAATATAGTCTGCTACAACCCGCATATCATGCGTAAGCATAATAATGGTATGGCCTTGGCGCCAGAGCTCGGCAATATAATCCATCATTTCCCGGCAGCGTACGGAATCAAGTCCAGTCGTCGGTTCATCCAGAATAATTACTTCCGGCTGCATCACCAGTATGGAGGCAATCGCTACTCTGCGCCGCTCTCCCCGGCTTAAGAAATGGGGATGCTCCTCCAAATACTTATCGATTTGCAGCAGTTTGGTCACTTTCATGACGCGTTCCTCAATCTCAGAAGCCGGCAGCTTCTGCACACTTAAGCCATAAGCAACTTCGTCATATACGGTACGCCGAACGAACTGGTAATCCGGATTTTGAAAAACAAAGCCGATGTGACGCGCCCGCTGGTCAGCCCGGTATTCACTGGAGGGCTTGCCGTGAATCAGCATCTCTCCACCATGCGGCTTCAAGAGGCCCGTAATCAGCTTGCACAAAGTAGATTTGCCTGCACCATTACGGCCAATGACTGCTGCGAATTCGCCCCTGCCGATCTTGAGATTCAGCGGCTTGATGGTCATCTCATCTTCCTGCTTGCGGTAGCGAAACGTGATATTCTTCAACTCCAGCAGCGTTTCACCATCAGGTGTTACCCCGCCTTCAGACATACGATCACTCTCCTGCCTGGGAGGTTCAGGACGAACAACACCTCTGTTGTACAAAGCCTTCCGTAGTTCTTCCACTGACAACGGATCACAGTCCCTGTGCTGCTCGTCTTCTATTTTCACACCCAGCTTACGTGCCAGTTCAATCACTTGCGGCATCGGCAGCCATTCCCGGACAAGCGGTTCATCGTATAGACGGTTTGGCGGAGCATCCGCTACGATTTCCCCTTCTGCTACCACGATTACCCGGTCGACATAGGGCATAGAAACATCGAGATTATGATCAACAAAGACGATTGTATACCCCCATTCCTGGTGCAGCTGGCGAATCGTCTCCAGCACCATTTCTTTGCCAAGTGGATCAAGCTCTGCAGTCGGCTCGTCCAGTACAATGACCTTCGGCTTCGTCATCAGACAAGCGGCAATGGCGACTCGCTGCTTCTGCCCGCCGGACAAGTCCAGTGTGGAGCGAAGCAGCAGCGACTGGATCTCCACTCTCTCCACAACTTCTTCCAGCCGCCGGTCAATCTCTTCAGCGGGGAAGCCCATATTTTCAAGCGCAAAAGTCAGTTCTTCCTTCACCGTACCCCTGACGAGCTGCCACTCCGGGTCCTGCAGTACGGTCCCCACCACAGAGACGAGATCGTTCGGATAGACATCTTGTACCCGGTTCCCGTCCACCGTCACACTCCCCTGGTAAGTGGAACCTTCCGTTTCATGGGGAATCAATCCGTTGATTGAAAAGCATAACGTCGACTTCCCGCCGCCGCTTGGCCCAGTGACAAACACAAATTCGCCGGGCGTAATATTCAAATTCAATTGATGCAGCATCGGCTTTCCCGACGAATACGTACAGCTGTAATTATCGAAACGGATCATCTTGACTCTCCTCCGTTGTTATAAAGTAAAGAAGCATCTTAGCCCTAGCCAGGTGATAAACAGCAGCCCACCCGCCAGGATGACCCGTTTGTCGAGTCCGGTAATCCTGGGATTGTAATAGTACGTCCGCTTGTTCTTCCGCCCCGCCCCCTTGAGTGTCAAGGCGAAGCTGGTCGTACGGAATCGCTTCAAGAAAACGAACAGAACTGGAACAAGCGTACTTGCGAACCGGACAGAACGGGCATACAGATTGCCTGAGCGAAAATCGACGCCCCGCACGTATTGCGCGTCCATCACCGTTTTGACGTCGAAGATCATCAGGCTCCAGTAACGCAGCGCAAGGGATACGGACAATGTCACGAATTCAGGCAGCCCGAACTTTTTCAGCCCCATAACAATATCTTCATTAGAGGTCGTGAACAGAATCAGGAAGAAGAGCAAACACCAAATCAGCATACGGCACATAAATTTTAGCGAAACTACGATGTTACCAGAAGAAATAATGATTTTCCAATAGCCCAAATCCGCCTGATAGTATAACGTTCCACCTGCGTCAGACAGAAAGTAAGACAAACTCATCGTGAATGACAGGATCAGAACGGGAACGAGCAGCAGCCAATGCCATCGTGAGGGACGAATATAAATGAATAATGCCAAACACACCAGCAGCAGACCTGTCAGACTTACGAGCTGGTCCATAAAGAGCGGAATAAAGGTAAGGAGTAAACCAAAGACTAATATTTTCGTAAAGCCGTGCAAGTAGTGCAGAAGCGAATTCGATGGATAATACAATTGCATAAGTGTAACCCCCGTCAGCCTAGAAACCTTTTGAAAAACAAGCCGGACTTATTCATATAGTCAGACATCCACGCGAACAGAAGCGGGCTGAAGATGGCTGCAGCGAGCGTGTTGCTAACCTGCATCCAAGGCCAAATCGTGCCCCATACGACATTGCCAGGAATCTTTTGAATGAGGACCAGGTTCAGTGCTACTAATACCGTGGACAGAATCATCCCCAGCGTTACGGTAACGATGAAAACAATACGATCCTTCGCGCCTTCAAACCGGACTTTGCGGAAAGCGATCCCCGGAACGAACCCCATAATGAACTGGGCAAGCAAGGCTAGAGGATAGATGGCCGGATTCATACCAACCACAACCATAGATAGAATATTGCCGACCACAAGTCCAGCCGAACCCCAAACGCCAAACCAAACTCCGAACAGCGGGGCGAAAATCGCCGCAGGATACAGCACTTGAACCGTACCTAACTTGATAGGGACAAACCGGGAAATATAAATGGTCGCTCCAAAAATCAGCGCACTGATCACCATCGCCACAATATGACGGGCGGTCACCCCTCTTTTCGGTAATCCTGATTGCATGGAAGTCAATTGGCTCACAACAAACACTCCTTAGATGTTATTTTTCCATGTCCGTTAATTCTTTTTTCAATAAAAAGCGGCTCCACTCATTGCAGATAATCCGGTTTTTATCTACGTAAATGATCTCCCGGTCCTTCAGCTCCTTGAGCACCCGGTTCACACTGCGCAGCGTCACTCCCCACTGGGAGGCAATATCTTCGCGAGAGATGGGAATGATAAATGATGCCTGCTGGTTAAAATTGAAATGCTCAACCTGCCCGTATAAATAGCGGAGCAGCTTGTGCCTGAGGGACATCGACACATGGTCAATGGATTTGCGCACCGTCTCATGCAGCTTCCCGGCTAATTGTTTCGTTAAGTACAGTAAGAAATGATTATCCGCCAGCAACCATCTTTGGTATATATCCTTCTTCAGCACAAGTGTAGAAGACTGCATCTCGGCGGTAATGCGGCAGACGTACGGCGTCATTAACGCTATCTCGATATCACTGATCATTTGCCCCGGATCGAGATAGGCAATAATGAGGATCGTGCCGTCTTCCAGAATGTGCTCTACTTTCAAGCGCCCCTCTATAACGATGAAGAAGACAACAGGATGCTCACCTTGCTCACATACCAGTTCTTCAGGATAATAGCGCCATAGTTCCCAATGGACAAGCAGTTCCGGCGGCATGTGTTCCAGCATGTCATGCAGCCATCTGTAGTTGTTCATCAAGTTGAGCAGGACTGACTTGTCCATTTGCAGCCTCCATTACCTTTTTACAGCTATTATTCCCCTAGAGCTTCTGATCTTGCAAGACTCGCTTGGCGATTTCTCGAACCGCAACCGGCACCGGCTCTTCGTCCAATTGAATGGCCTCCAGCCAAATCCACTCCTCTTCGGCTTCCGTTCGCGCTCCGGAAATGATTTCTCCAACATAAATGTAATCGATATGGTCATGCTGATTATCGATACGCTCAAGCTGAATCTTGATTGGAAAAGCCAACGGAACTACACCAGACTCTGTATGACTGTCTTCCTGTGCTGACACAAGCCGAATTAGATAGCCCGTCTCTTCCCACACTTCTCTGACAGCTGCTTCATCCGGCGTCTCGTTCGGCTCCAAGTGCCCCCCTGGCGGGAAAAAGCACCCGACAAACGGCGGTTTTTGCCTCCGCATGAATAAGAGCGCGTTGCGTTCTTCATTCAGGACATAGACCGTAGCGGTAAACTCTCTAATCCGCTTCTGTTCGATCTCTCTTCACCTCCATTTCGCTTGCCTCATTTGATTCTTATTTTAGAGATTTTTCCGCACGAAAAAAGGACAATTGTCTAGTAATGTTAAATAAAATGACACGTTTCGTAAAATGACTATTAAACATAAAAAATAGGACATCCCGACTGGAATATAGCTCCAAAATCAGGATGTCCTCTATGATTTATCTTTTATTATTCACCATTCATGCTGGTCTTTTCATTATTTAGGAAGAGAAATTTACCGTCTCACTCACTTGACGCCACTTGGCATCCGTTGCGGCACGGGCTTGCTGTGCTGCATCTGCATTATCGACCGCATCCTGGCCCAGCAGCAAACGAAGAGGAGCCTCAGGCAGCAAGGCTAGCTCGCTAATGACTTCAGCAAACTTCTCAGGTTCACTGCCAAATTGACCTGAATGCTCTTGCAGCATTGTAGCTAACGCTCCAATGGTCTGTTCATACGGCTGGCTGATTGGCGGAATAGTCATGGAAGAACCCGCCCAATCTGTCCGCATGCCGCCTGGCTCAATGACAGTTACCTTGATGCCAAAAGGCGCCACTTCTTGTGCCAGTACCTCGGAGAACCCGCCAACAGCCCATTTTGCACTTTGATACGCCGCTAAGCCCATAGTAGCAATCCGGCCGCCTACAGATGAAATCTGGATGATATGCCCACTGCCCTGTTTGCGCAAAATCGGAACGACAGCCTTGGAAACATAGACAACACCATAGAAGTTCGTATCAATCTGGGCCCGGAAATCATCCAGCGTGACATCTTCAACCGCAGCGACATCACCATACCCGGCATTGTTAACCACGACATCCAAACGTCCAAACACTTGATGGGCTTGTTCAACCGCAGCAGATACAGCTTGCTCATCACTGACATCTAGCGCAAGCGGATGAATCTGCTCACCGTATTGTTCAACCAAATCATTCAGTGACTGCGGGTTGCGGGCAGTTGCAATAACATAATCCCCTTTTTTCAGAACAACTTCTGTCAGACTGCGTCCAAGACCTCTGGAGCTGCCGGTAATGAACCATACGTTTGGTTTAGACATTGATATTCTCTCCTTTTATTAAATATCGCGGCTTCGTTTCTGCTTCGATATTATCTATTAATCTCACTCCTGTATAATAAACGATCATTCAGTTATAGTCAATCTGCTGCGAAAACTTACCAGCGATCGCTTACCACTTACCACTTACCATACAGCTCGGAACAAAACCCGCGAAATAGCCTTTTAAAATCAGCTCTGTCGCGGGTCCTTATATTAATTTACTTTGATGCTATAAAGAATGGCATAAAAACAAACATAGCCAAGAAAAAAGAGAGCTTGTATAAGAAGGACCGAAGTGTAATTAACGGCATTTTCGTACCTTAAATCCTCTGCAGCCAAGGGTTAATGGAGATTAAGTGCAATATTGTACCTTAAATCTTCCAGAATACCCCTTACTGCGTGCTTTTACAAAAAATAAGATACAATAATGCCTCTATTTTCCTCATTTGCCTATATTAAAGAGAAATAAGGTGCAAAAATACCGTTAGTTGAGGAGGTGGCCACCTTTTTCATTGTTAAAACTGTTAGGGGAGGTTCCCCTCTTTTCACTGTTAAGAAGACTGGTGAAGGGGTCTACACTTCAGAGATAAGCTTACCAAAGCACCACGCCATTTTCGTTAAAGAAACCTCCGGTTGGTCCGTCTTCCGGCAGTGTCGCAAGGTGAGTAATAATTTTAGCCGCCTGCTCAGCTGAACGATGACCTTGATTACCTGTTAAGTCTGTAGAGGTATAACCCGGGTCAGCCGCGTTGATCTTCAGTGGTGTATTTCTAAATTCCTTGGCGAACATGATCGTCAATGCATTCACAGCCGTTTTGGAGCTAGGGTAAGCAAGGAAGTTAAAATTAGCGTATTCAGCAGCCGTATCACTCATAAAGGCCAATGACCCGAGTCCGCTGGATACATTAACAATTCTGCCTGCAGGAGCCTCAGTCAGCAAAGGAAGGAATGCTTTCGTTACAGCAAACACACCGAAAAAGTTCGTCTCATACGTTGCCTTTAAATCAGACAATTCCAGTTGGCTTGGCGATGCAAATGCTTCAAAAGAAGCTCCCGCATTATTAACCAATACATCGAGTGATCCGAACTCATCCGCGATTTGCTTGGAGGCAGCATCAATCGTACCTTGATCCGTAACGTCGAGCACAATGTGACGAGCATCGTAACCTTCGCTTACCAGCTTCGCCGCCGCTTCCTTTCCTCTTGCCTCGCTTCTTGCTCCTAGCAGGACAGTATATCCTAAGGCTCCCAATTGTCTAGCTGCTGCGTATCCAATCCCTTTGTTAGCTCCAGTAATCAGAGCAGTCTTTGTATGTGACATGGTTTTACCCCGTTTCTGTATGAATTTGTTTGAATAATTTTAGTAACACTCACACTCTACAACCTGGAGTACACTCCAAGTCAAGCGCTGCCATATTCAGCAGTCTATCCTTCAAATTCCGTCCATATTTACGGGGAAAACCTCTTGCCATTTAAGATTGAGCGTGACGATTCTTTGGTATGCTCAGTCCCAGATTTTCTCTAAGTGTGGAACTCTCATATGCTGTGCGGAATAAGCCCCGCTCTTGCAGAATCGGCACCACTTCATTTAAAAAATCATCCAGTCCAAATGGACCGAAGGGAACGAACATAAAGCCATCTGCAGCGCCTGCTTCGAACCACGCCTGCAGCTTATCTGCGATTTGTTCCGCCGTGCCCATGAATGGACTGCGCGGAGTCGTCGCTTCCAAAGCAAGCTGTCTGAGCGTTTTCCCGCTCTGCAGTTCTTCTGTAAAGTACTTATAAGTACCTTCCTGACCCGGAATCAGCTCCAGCAGGTTGATTGCCGGCTCATCCAGCGGAAACTGCGAGAGGTCAAGGTGGTTAAAGAATCGGCTAGTATAGTTAAGAGCATGCTCGATGGTGACGAGGCCTGCAATCTCCTGATATTTTTGCTCAGCTTCCTCTGCGGTCGCGCCCACAACAGGAGAGATATTAGGGAACACTAGAATATCGTCTGCCGATCGTCCAAAACCTGCAGCTCTCTTCCTCATATCTTCTCTAAAAGCAATCGATTCTTCGATCGTTTGTGGAATAGCGTAGATGGCATTGGCGAATTGGGCGGCAAAGTTACGGCCCGGTTCCGACAATCCCGCTTGGAAAATAACCGGCTGTCCTTGCGGGGAGCGGTCGATGTTCAGCGGCCCTTTGACGGAAAAGAATTTGCCCTTATGATTCAGGGTGTGCATCTTCGCAGGGTCAAAGAATACCCCCGTCTCCTTGTCGCGTACGAAGGCATCGTCTTCCCATGAATCCCATAACCCCTTAGTGATTTCCAGATATTCCGTAGCCAATTCATATTTTTCATCATGATGGACTTGCTTCCCGTTGAAGTTATTGGCTGCTCCATCAAGCAATCCTGAGGTAACAACATTCCAGCCTGCCCGTCCGCCACTCATTTTATCCAGCGAGGCAAACTGACGTGCGATAGTAAAAGGATCACTGTAAGTAGAAGATACCGTACCTACAAGGCCGATATTCTTCGTGACAGTTGCCAGCGCGCTGAGCAAAGTAATCGGTTCAAAGCGATTTAAAAAATGAGGCAGCGATTGCTCCGTAATATACAAACCATCGGCTATAAAAAGAATATCGAAAAGTGCGGCCTCGGCCTTTTGTGCCCATTCCTTGTACAGCTCAAAATCTATACTTGCATCTGCCTTCGCATCGGGATGTCTCCATTCAGACATGCTTCCTCCGACACCGCGCAGGTTGATTGCCAGTTTAATTTTCCGATCGCTCATTGATATTCCTCCTATAGTTCAGCTGTTAAATCGAGCCGAAAACCTTCCATGAAATATTCTCCCTGATGAAGATCTTGGTCGTGTGAACGGACAAAGCCCAGATGTTCATATAATCTCGCAGCGGATGCATTGGTTTCCAATGATGTATGCAAATATAAATAGCCGGCTCCGGCGTTCAATGCTCGTTTCGCGCTCTCATGAATAAGCTGTGTAGCAATTCCCTTACCCTGCCATCCAGGTGCAACAGCTAATCTGCGCAACACTGGTGTTGCAAGCGTCTGCTGGATGTCACCGTACGCTTCAGCAGCGTTATGGAATATCTCCGCTGTTCCAATAATAAGACCTTCCGCTTCAGCAACAATACGCTCCTGAGAACCTGGCTCCAGATATTTTAGCAATGCTTCCTTTAGCGATTCTCTGACTTCAGGGTAAGTCACGGCGTAACTTTCCCAAGCCTGAGACAGTATCTCAACCACTGCATCATAGTCAGCAGGGACTGCACTGCGGATCGTAATTAATTCCTTCTGTTCTGAAGAATTGGACAAGCTCATTGTAAGCCTCCTTCAAATGGGATAGGGTGATGACAGGCTACGAGATGCTGGTCTCCGACATTTTGCCATACAGGATCTTCCGTTCTGCATTTGTCAGTGGCCGCAGGGCATCTTGGATGAAACTTACAGCCAGTTGTCCGGAACGTCTGCGAGGGAACCTCCCCCTTTAACAGCCCATGTGCTTTTTTACCGGAAGGGTCCGAAGCAGGGATGGCCGATAATAACGCATGTGTATACGGATGAGCCGGAGAAGCATACAACGCTTCTGTAGGTGCAAGCTCCACGAGCTGCCCCAGATACATCACCCCTACACGATCTGACAAATGCCGGACGACATGCAAATCATGGGCAATGAACAGAAAGGTTAGCCCGAGCCTTCGCTGCAGGTCCTGCAGCAAATTAATAATTTGCGCCTGTACAGATACATCCAGGGCAGATACCGCTTCATCGAGGACGATGAACTTTGGATTTAACGCAATCGCCCGGGCAATGGCAATACGTTGCCGCTGCCCGCCCGAGAATTCATGAGGGTAACGATCTGCTGAGGCAGGCTCCAGCCCAACCAGAGCCATCAGTTCTTCTACTCTCTCTCTTCTTTCCTTAGAAGATAACGAAAGATGTACCTTTAGCGGCTCTCCAATAATATCCGTCACTTTCCAGTGAGAGTTGATAGAACTATACGGGTCCTGGAACACCATCTGCATTTCACGACGCAATTCTCTTAGATCCTTGCTCTTCGTCTCGGCCAAGTCTTGTCCTTCCCAATGGATTTGGCCAGAAGTCACCTTCTCCAGTTGAAGCATCATGCGCCCCAGTGTTGATTTTCCACTACCAGACTCCCCAACGAGGCCGAACGTTTCCCCTCTCAGAATCTGTAAATTCACTTCATCCACTGCGCGAACACCTTGCTTGCCTCTGGATAAAAATCCTCTACCTGTGTTGAAGCTTTTAGTCACCTTTAGCGCTTCGATCAGCACTTCTGGATCGCCTGGATTGGTAGGGGACTGAACAATAACGTTCTGCGCATTCTGTTCAGCAGTCTGAACATCCTGTTCATCACTATGCCGTTCCGCTCCCAGCGGAAGCTCTGATATGCTTTCTGCATGCCAGCAAGCAACCATATTCGTGCCGTCCGTAACAGCAGGCGGTTCCTCAGAGCGACACTGATCTGTAGCAAATGCACAGCGCGGATGAAACCGACAGCCTCGCGGCAGATCCGCCAGACTTGGAATAGAGCCCGGAATATGATAGAGCGGCTTCGTACGATCACTCTGTAACGTCATAACCGATTGCAGCAGTCCACGTGTGTATGGATGCTGTGGCTTGGCAAAAAGGGAGTTAACATCAGCGACCTCTACCAATTTACCCGTATACATGACGGCAACCCGATCGGCCATTTCTGCAGCGATCCCCAGATCATGAGTGATCAGCAGGATGGACATGTTGAACTCTTCCTTCAGCTCTTGCAGAAGCTGCAGGATCTGGGCTTGAATAGTGACATCCAGCGCTGTTGTCGGCTCATCCGCAATAAGCAGTTCCGGTCCGCAGGACAGAGCCATCGCGATCATGACACGCTGCCGCATGCCTCCAGACAGTTCATGCGGATACTGCTTCATCCGCAGCTCCGGATCGACAATACCAACACGGTCAAGCAAGGTAATTGCCCGATTCCGCGCTTCCTCCTTCGTAGCCAGCCCATGATGAATCAGGATCTCCATCATCTGATGACCAATCGTAAAGATAGGATCAAGCGCCGTCATCGGTTCTTGAAAGATCATCGCTATTTTCCGGCCACGAAGCTCCCGTAGCTCACGGGCGTTTAGCTCTGCCAGATTGAGTCCGTTCAACTCAATAGAACCTTGGGCGATACGTCCATTGTCATAATCAATGAGCCGCATGACAGATAGAGACGTTACCGTTTTTCCGCTCCCGGACTCTCCTACCAAAACCAGCGTTTCCCCCGGAGCAATGGTCAGACTGATCTCATTCACCATATTTCGGGGTCCTTGCGGTGTCATAAAATCAACGGACAGCCCTTTAATATCGAGTACATTGTTCATGGGATATGCGTCCTCCTTTCTTTCAACCTTTTCGAGGGCCGATTGCAGACTGTAACTCGTCCCCTAGAAAGTTAATCGAAACCACTAGCAAAGTAATGGCAAGACCAGGGAACGTTGCGATCCACCAAGCCATCGAGATATAGCTTCGTCCCTCTGACAGCAAACTTCCCCAATCCGGAATTTCTTCCGAACTCCCGAGTCCAAGAAAGCTGAGTCCTGAGCCCATTAAGATCGCACTGCCCACACCGATCGTCCCCATGACCAGCAAGGAGGAAAAAGCGTGCGGCGCAATATGCGAGAATAAAATTCTAAGATGTGAGGTACCGATGCTTCTCGCCGCTTCTATGAATGTACGATTCTTAATCGTTAGCACCTGTCCGCGCAGCACGCGAGCAAAGCTAGGTATAATTGAAATACTTACAGCGATGATTAAATTGAATTTACTTGGCCCCAGCACCGCTGAAACCGTGAGTGCCAACAGAATCCCTGGGATGGTCATCAGTGTATCAATAAGACGCATCAGCACAGCATCGATGAACCCCCCGCTATACCCGGCAATAGCACCGATCAATGCACCAATCCCTCCACCGAGCAGCACCGCAGAGATCCCGATGATCAAAGCATCCCTACTGCCATAGATAACCAGGGTTAAAATATCTCGTCCAAAATAATCCGTTCCGAGTAGGTGACTCCCGCCGGGTGCCTGCAAGATCGCTGCCCCATTCATCTCGGTAGGAGAATAAGGAGCAATCCAGCCAGGAACAATTGCAAACAGCACCAGACAAGCAATCATCAGCACGGAAACGGTTATCATTGCTCTTGAAAAAAGACTTCGTTTAGCGTTCACCTTATTCGTTCCCTTTCTTCTTGGCTCATGGTTTGCCTTTATGCATGCACGCTAGGCTTGGCGAATCCTTGGATCAATGATCGCATACGACAAATCAACCAATAGATTGACCAGAATGTAGATTGAAGCCGTCAGCAGAATCGCCCCTTGGACTACAGGCAGATCTTTTGCCAAAATGGCATCCAGGATTACTCTGCCGACACCTTGCCTTGCAAACACGGATTCAATAACAACCGCACCCGCGAGCAGTTCTCCGAGGAGCATCCCCATCATCGTGACCGCTGGAATGAGCGCATTACGCAGGACATGCTGATACATCACGCTTCTCTCTGGCAGCCCCTTCGCACGCAGCGTTCTTACAAAGGGTTCATGCACCACTTCCAAAATACTGCCCCTCACCATGCGGGCAATTAGCCCCGAGCCAACAATGCCCATCGTCGCTGCCGGGAGAATGAGATACTGAAACCCGCCTACGCCCGAAGCCGGAAGCCATTGCAGATTAACGGAAAAGAGGAGCACAAGAAGAATAGCTACCCAGAACGTCGGCATCGAAATGCCGAAGATACTGAGCAGCCGAATGAGATGATCAAGACTGCGATGCCGGTACACTGCCGACACAACGCCTAGCAGCACGCCAAACACTATAGATATGGCCATGCTTAGAAGCGTTAACCACAGCGTTGCCGGGAACTGGGCCATGAGCTTGGTCATCACAGGTTCATTATCCACGAGCGACTTTCCGAAATCTCCCCGGAATACCTTGCCCAAGTACTGGAGGTACTGTTTATAGAGCGGTTGATCTAGTCCGAATTCATGCTTCAGCTTAGCCACAACCTCCGGGGATACCGGATTTCCAGCGATTTTTATATTGATTGGATCTCCCGGCAGGAGGTGAAGAAGAAAGAACACCAGTGTTATGGTGCAGAGCAAAACCACAATGGAGACTAGCAGCCGGTAAAGAATAGTTCTAAGCATTTCTCCGCGTCTCCCTCCTGCTGTCTATTTCGAGACTGCAACGTCATAGAATTGCGGATACCCTGGGAAGTCAAATGTAATTCCGCTCACTTTTTTACTTTCTGCAATGGTGTATGGGAACACATATACAGGAATCGAAACGGCATTCTTTACAAAGTATTGTTGTAGTTCTTTATACGTCGCAATCCGTTTTTCCGGATCGGCTTCTTGGTAAGCGTCTGTTAACTGCTGCTCAATCTGCGGATCATAAAAACGGGCAAAGTTGGAGTTCGCATATTCATTCGTAGACCAGTTCGCTTTGGAGAAAATAGTTCTTAAAATATCAGGATCTCCGCCAGCAAAACTGTGGCCGACCAGATCATAGCTGGCAGCTTTCAGTGCATCAACATAAGGGCCCGCAGCCATAATCGAAACATTCATCTTCACGCCGATTTGCTTCACCTGCTGCTGCACCATTTTAATGATGTCGCCGCGTTTCTCTCTATTGCCGGTGATATCAATATAGTTGATCTCCAGTGGCTTGCCGTCTTTTTCGCGGATACCATCCGCACCTAACTTCCAGCCTTCTTCATCAAGCAATTGGTTAGCATGTTGAATATCTACCTTATATGAATCTTCCAGGGAAGAATCGTAGCCTAAGGTTGAGGAGGATAATGGACTCCATGACCGGGGGAATGTGCCGAGGTACAAAGATTTCACAATCGCATCGATATCGACAGTGGACTGTACCGCCTGGCGAAGCTTCACATTATTCCACGGTGCTTTCTCATTATTAAAGGTGAGTTGGAAAGTAGCACCTGGAAGTAGCGCCTTCTGAATCTGGTAATTAGGATCTTTCTCCAATGCGACAATATTCTGAGCCGGAATAGATTCCGCGGCAAGCACCTGACCACTTTGCAAGCTACTGACACGAGTGGCTTCTTCCGGAATAAGCTTCAATACGATTTTATCCAAATAAGCTGGACCGCTATGTTCCGCTGCCGGTGAAGGCCACTTATAATCGGTGTTTTTCTCCAGAACGATCTCGGAATTTGCAACCCAGGAGGCCAGCTTGAACGGACCGGTTCCTACAGGATGCTGACCTACTTGGTCACCATACTTCTTAAAGGACTCAGGAGACTGAATGCCCAGTGTAGATTTAGCCAGATTACTTAAGAAAGGAGTAAACGCTTCTTTAAAATTCACTTTAAGAGTAGACTCGTCGATGACCTCAGAAGACTCGTACGGTCCTAGCAATTGCTTCGCATAAACCGACTTCCCGTTAGGATCAGCGCTTCTGTCAAAATTAACTTTTACTGCCTCTGCGTTGAATGGCGTGCCGTCATGGAAAGTAACGTCTGTACGCAGCTTGAAGGTATAACTCTTCTTATCTGCTGAAATTTCCCAGGACTCTGCCAGCCAAGGCTTGATTGTATGATCCGGCAGTTCACCTACCAAACTATCGAATATATTCCGGCCAACCCGGAAGTCAATGTCAGAAGAGGTGACCCCTACATCCAGCGTACTCGGAGAGCCCGCAAGTGCGAAGGTTAACTCCCCTCCCTCAGTAGGAGCGGATGCTGAAGCTTCATTCGTTGATGCTGTATTAGCAGGAGCATTCTTATCACCACTGCTGCAACCTGAGACCACTAATGAAAATCCAATAGCCATAACGATGGCCCACTTAAATTTAGGAAAAGAAAGATTCATGGTTACACCCCTCGTGTTTTTCGCATAGGAATACATGGAATTAAATCACAAGTTGACCGCGCGTTCAACTTGTGATCAATTATATTCACTCCCTATGACACTGTCAATTTTAAATTTTTTTATCTTAAATTAAATATTTCAATGCCATATTTTCAAATTGACAGCCAGGCGGGAAGCAAGCTATAATGATTCACAAATTAAACGAACGGTCATTCTGTGGATGTAGCTGCACTTTAATCCGAGTATACTCATTATCTTAGTTGATCAAATGGTGGGAGGAATCGTTGTGAGTCGCAAAAAAATAAAACTGGCCGTAAATCTTCGCGGTGTTGGGGACAGCATTTCTGAATGGAGACATCCTAATGCGCAGCCGGACGCCAGCGTGAATTTTGAGCTTTATAAACAGTGGGCCAAAAAAGCGGAGTCTGCCCTGTTAGATGCCATCTTTATTGCGGACGGCTTGTACATTACGGAACAATCACTGCCCCATTTTTTAAATCGCTTTGAACCCGTCTCTCTACTGAGTGCCTTGGCGGCAGTAACCTCCAACATTGGTCTGGTCGGAACCGTGTCTTCCACCTTCAGCGAGCCTTTTACACTGGCGCGTCAGTTTGGAACGCTTGATAAAATTAGCGGAGGAAGAGCCGGCTGGAATGTGGTGACCTCCGGTACGCTGGATGGTGCGGCGGATAATTACAACGAAAAGCAAATCGAACACGATGCGAAGTACAGATTAGCTGCCGAATTTCTGGAGGTTACCAAAGGTTTGTGGTCTTCCTGGGAAGAGGATGCATTCGTACGCGACAAGGAAAGCGGGGTGTTTTTTGACCCTGAAAAAATGCATACCCTCAATCACAAAGGGGAGTATTTTTCAGTTAAAGGACCGCTTAGCATTGAACGTTCGCCGCAGGGCCAGCCTGTTATTTTTCAAGCGGGAACATCGGAAGCAGGTCGCAACTTTGCAGCAGAGCAGGCCGATGCCATCTACTCCATTCCTAAGACGATCACAGAATCGATTGCTTTTAGAGAGGATATGAGAAGAAGAGCGGAGACTTTCGGTAGATCAGCAGACGATATCCTTGTCTTCCCGAGCATCGCTCCAGTTGTAGGCAGAACCGCAGAGGAAGCAGAGCAGAAATATCAGGAAATGGCGAGCTTAGTCACGATCACGGATGCCCTCAAATACATCAGCCGCTTTTTTAACCACCATGATTTAACGCAGTATCCACTGGATGAGCCGGCATTGAACTTGCTCGATCTTGTGCCGACTCAACAAGGTTCACTAAAAAACTTTACCGAAGCTCTGAAAAGTGGTATCACGCTTCGCCAGCTTGCTTTAGAGGCAACTACACCGCGCAGTCCGTTTATGGGAACGCCCGAGCAGGTGGCAGATACACTGCAAGAATGGTTTGAAGCAGGCGCCGCAGACGGATTCATGCTCGTTCCTTTTGGTCCCTTTGGCATGGATGATTTCTTAAGTGAAGTGGTTCCAATTCTGCAAGAACGCGGTTTGTTCCGAACAGAATATGAGAGTGATACGCTTAGAGGCAATCTGGGTTTAAACATTCCGCAGAACCGTTATGTAACGAATTAATCCCCCTGATGAATACGACAAAAAACCGTGAAGACTTTGGTAATCAAGTCAATCACGGTTTTTTTATGTTTATAGCGCCTACTGGCGCAGAAAGAGCTTCAGCGCATGCTCCACATTGCTCTCATCAAAGAGCCCTTCACTCCTGGTATTCTCCATGAACATGCCATTCACAATCGAGGCAAAATGAATCGATAGCCGGTAAGGATCACCTTCGATGAATTGCCCGGCGCTTTGCCCCTGCTCGATTAATTTCGCAATGGTTTGTCGTCTAAAGCTATAGGCTTTATCCACGTCGCTCTTATAGGGCTCAGGCAATTGTTCAAAACTTAGAAACTGCATGGAAAAAGCCAGATTAAATTGCATTTCCACGGCATCTCCGGCTAATTTGGATTTCTGTATGATAACTACATCTTTAGCCAATTGACAAAGCCTGTCCCATGGAGTGCCCTCCCGCTCATACAGGAGATGATGCGCGTCTTGTTCGGAAATGCCTAAGATATCAGCGGCCAAAATACTGTATAACTCTATTTTCGACTCAAAATAGTTATAGATCAAACCTTTGCTCATGCCTGCTGCCTTCGCAATTTCGCTGATCGTCGTGCCCTGAAGCCCGTTATCAACAAATAGTGGCAAGGCCGATTTTAAAATCTGTTTTTTCCGCTCCTCACGGAGTTGAACGTCTTTTTCATGATTTCTGGGCATTCCATAATCTCCAATCAATCGAAATATCCACCCTTTAAAATGGGCAAAATTTTCATCGCAAACTCTTGTGGTGTCTCTGGCCGTTTCTCCATATTCCAGCGATAAGTGATGCCATAGATCGACCAAGTCAAAATATTCGCTGCGATTCGCAAGGTATCTTCATCCGTATCTTTGCAGTCATTGACCATAATTTTAAAAATAATGTCTTCCAGATGAGCTTTTATATCTTTTTCCACGTAAGAGGCAATCGCTTCATAATTTCGCTTACAGATCTGATTTGTAGTTACATGATATTCGCATAAAGAGATCACGATAAGCTTAATCGTTTCTTCCGATAAATCCGCTTGTGGATCGACTCTGTTGTTGACAAATTCCATAAAGGAAGCTGAGAAATAACGATCGGTAAGGGCAAATTTATCTGTAAAATGCGCATAAAAAGTCGCTCTGTTGATCGTCGCCAGCTTGGAAATATCACTGACAGTAATGGCGTTAAACTCCTTTGTGGTCAGCAAATCAATAAAAGCATCGATAATTAATTGCCGTGTTCTAATCACGCGCGGGTCAGAGGCATTCACTTCAGATATTGGCATACTCAATTTCACCTCATAACTATCTTTCCAACAATTATATAGAAATGTTGTGTTAGCAACAACTGTATATAAAATCTTTCAGATCAAAATATAAGACAAACTTAAGCTGTACACATAAGGCTCGGTCGTCGCTACGGTGGAATGTTTGGACTTCCGGCCGCTGTTGTCCCCAGATTTCTTCTTTTTAGACCGCTTTTAGCGGTTTAAATCTGGGGACAAAGGCGGTCGCTATCGCTCCTACAGTTCCAAACTTCCCCCTTCGTTCCTCCTCGCTTTTTGTTTTTTCTTTTGTTCATCTTATATAATCTAAACACAACACCTTTATAAGTTCATACTTAAACAACAGATCGAATCGATCGTTGATAGTTGTATGCTGGACAAGCCGTTACATAACACCTTCAAATCATAATGGAGGTTAGATCTCGCGACTTCCAGAAACATCGTCAGCTTGAAGAAGACTATCGATCATGAATACGAGAACTTCCTGCCGCTAACAGTATCAATGTAACTGCCGTTGCTCCTTGATTCTTCAGAACAAGCTTCCTGGAAAGCAGCCCATCTATTATTCAATTAGCATTTATGAACAATCCCCCATTCCACTTGCTGCTAGGCTCCGATGCTTACAGTTGTCTCGGACAAGTGGGTACGTTAAATCATGGATTTACGCAATGGAAAGAGGCTATGTATCCATTGATTTCGATACCAACTAAAATTGAAAAACGCCCTAACTACCCTTATCTATGCATGAATTGCATATTGCATAAATAAGGTTTTTTGTGCCCGCAGATGCAAACTATATCCGATGAACAAAAGAAGAGAAGGAATGGAGGGGAAGATTGGAACTGTAGGAGCGCAGCGTTCGTCCGAAAGCTTCCCGCAGGAAAGCTAGCATCGGAAGCATAGACTGTCAGCAGATTTCAACCGCTAAAAGCGGTTTAATCAAGGAAATCTGGGCACAACAGCGACCGGAAGTCCAAACTTCACCGGAATGACGCCGAGACTTAAGTTCGATAGTAGTTCACATTATTTATCATGCACTTTGCAATTTCATCGCATATTCCCTACAATTTAACGTGCTTATCTATACTTGAAACGGATAAAGGAGAACACATTCATGAGCTACCGCATTCTAATCGTTGAGGATGATATGGATATAAATCAGCTGCTTGCACAAATACTGAAGGATAACGGCTACACGGTCACTAGCGCTTATTCTGGCTCGGAAGGCCACTTGTTGATGAAGCATGAGACCTTTGATTGTCTATTGCTGGATTTGATGCTGCCTGGAATGGACGGAAAGTCGTTGATTGCAACGATTCGGGAGCAGCATACGATGCCCATCATCGTCATCTCGGCCATGCTGGGTACGGATGCACGTGTAGCCACGCTACGTTTAGGAGCGGATGACTTCATCGCCAAGCCTTTTGAAAATGAAGAAGTATTGGCTCGAGTTGAGGCCCAACTCCGAAGAAGCCAAATCTTCTCTAAGAGCAATACCCCTTCCTCCTCTACATTGCTTCGTCATAAAAATTGTGAATGTAACACAGCAACAATGACGGTCAGCATGAATGGGACGCCCATCGACCTCACATCGCTTGAATATCAGATCCTTACCCTCTTTCTACAGCATCCGGACCGCGTATTTACCCGTTCGAATATTTTCACTTCTTGCTGGAAGCAGGAGTTTTTAGGTGAAGATAACACGGTAGACGTACATATCAGTCGTATTCGCAGTAAAATCGCCCAGTACGATAACGAGGAATATATCAAGACCGTGCGTGGCATTGGTTACCGGTTGAACCCGTGAACTTCAGAAAGTCTTCAGAATTCCTTCATGACCTTGTATTCTTGGCCAGCTAAGATAAGTACATCGAAGGAGGTATGGTCATGAGTGAAAACATCGTCACCACCAATGGATTATCTAAAAAATATAGCTCTTCCTTTGCCCTGATGGATTGTTCCTTAAATATTGAAAAAGGTCAGATCTATGGTTTAGTCGGGAAGAACGGAGCAGGGAAAACCACATTGATGAGACTCATCTGTGGTCAGAGTTACCCAACATCGGGATCGCTGTCTTTGTTTGGAAACAGTGATCCCCGCAAGCTAGAAGAGAGCCGCACACGCATTGGATGTGTGATTGAATCCCCCACGTTTTATCCTAACCTTTCAGCCAAGAAAAATTTGAAAATCTATTGTATGAAAAAAGGGATTCCTATTACCGATGAGCTGGATGAGTTACTGGAATTTGTGGGCCTCAGCGATACAGGCCGTAAAAAATTCTCCCAGTTCTCCTTAGGTATGAAAGAACGGCTAGGCATTGCGCGTGCGCTGCTTGGCAAACCGGAGTTTCTGGTGCTGGATGAGCCTACGAACGGCCTTGATCCTTTGGGGATCTCCCAAATTCGGGACTTGATCCTGAAGCTTAATCAAGAACAAGGTGTTACCATTCTGATCTCCAGCCATATTTTGAAGGAGCTTAGCTCCGTGGCCACCCATTATGGGTTCATTGACAAAGGGATACTGATCGAACAGATTAGCGCAAAAGAACTCGAGGCACAGTCCAAGGGGGCCCTGGTCATCAAAGTCAGTAACACCGCAAAGGCATCCACGGTGCTGGACATCTGCGGTTATAAGAATTACAAAGTTTTTCCCCAGAATATTATTCGCTGCTACGATCAAGTGGACCATCCGGAACAGATGAATCGGGAACTCAACGAAAACGGCGTAGATGTATTCTCATTAACAGAAGAAAGAAAAGATCTGGAGGATTACTTCATGAGCTTGTTAGGAGAACGTTCGAATGCTTAATTATTGTAAAGCTGATTTATATCGTATTGGTACCCGCTTTTCATTTGTGCTATGGTGCTTCGTCTTGATTGCCGTTCCGGCCTTACTGATCATTGGCGTGGGCAGTCATTATGCCCCATCCATTGTTGTCCAAATCGTTCCAGGTATCATGTATGCAGCCTTTTTCTTTATCACCCTGATCATTACAGAATTTACGTTCCGAGAAGATATGCAGCTAGGCCTATATAAAAATGATACAACCAATGGCATCACACGAACGGCCATCTTTATCTCCAAATATTTTAGTGGACTCCTGCTCTTATTGCTCATGTGGATACTCTGCTCCGCTTCTGCCGTGGCTTCAATCTTTTATAGCTTCGGTACAGCGGATGGGAGCACTATGCTTCAAGAAATGGTATCAACGACGATGATTTCTTATTTTCTGAGTATCGCTGCCTATCTCGCCTTATTCCAGATGCTTAGTGTACTGATTCAAAAGACGGCTTCTCTGATCTTGGTATGTATTCTGTGCAGTACGGTGCTTTCTAATATCAGCCACATGCTGGGCTCAGCTTCCCCTGGTTTTAGCAAAGTGCTGACTTCCCTAAACCCTGCTGTTGAAAATAGCGCGCCCTCTGTAACACTTCAGATTGTGATGCTTACCATTCCATTAGTCTGTGTTCTCGTGCTACTAGGGATTGGCAGTTTCTTATTCCGCAAAAAAGAACTTTAAGGAGACCGATATGCTCATTGTGACGATCGTTTTAGGTGCAGCAGCCTGCTTATTTGCCATACTCTATAGCCTGCAGGTCTCCCAGACGCGGCGGCTGATGCAAAAACTCAGACAACTGAACAACGAAGAACGTTCCCAACTCGTCACGATGAGCTTTCCCTCTAAGCTGAATCAGGAGCTTGTGATTGAGATTAACCGGTTGATCGATACTAAAGTACAGATGGCGCGGTCTTATCAATGGAATGAAAAGAAATTCCATCAAGGGATATCTAATATTTCTCACGATATGCGAACACCGTTAACAGCCATTCTAGGCTATCTACACATGTTGAACCAGGACAAGGCATCCGATCAAGAAAAAGCGAACTATCTTCGCATTGTAGAAAAAAGGGCCCGCTCGCTCCATCGTCTCATAGCGGATTTCTACGATTTATCCCGCTTGGATGAAGGCGAGTATGCGCTTGAATCCACTTTAATTGATGTCAACGAGATCGGTCTGAACTTACTGGCTGAAGTTTATGATGATTTTGAATCCTCTGGCTTCCAAGTAGAAGCTTCCCTTTCTCCTACTGCCCCAAAGGTTGTGGCAGATGCCAACGCTGTACATCGGGTCATTGAGAATGTACTCCAGAATGCCAAGAAGCATGGGAAAAATAAATTGCTGGTGGATAGTAAGATGGAGTCTGACTCCATCGTGATGTCCTTTTCCAATGAAAGTGAGGTCATTACAACGCAAGAGTTATCTCATGTGTTCGACCGGTCATATACGACAAGCAACAGCCGAACAAATGACAGCACTGGACTTGGGCTTTCCATTTGCAAAACGCTGCTTACTCAGATGGGTCATAACATTACGGCTGACTATGCCAAAGGTACTTTTACAATTACAATTATTTGGAATATTGAGAGTGGGGAATATAATAATGAAGAAGCAGAAAGCAAGTAAGGGAACGGGGACCTGGGCGCTATATCTGGGGTTCTTGTCGATACTTTGGTCATCTAGCTTGAATGGCATTCCTGTGATTGAAACTCTAGGAGACAAGATTGGACTGCATAATCATACGGTTTTATCCCTGGCTGTCTTAGTTCTTACGGTGCCAGGTGTTCTCTTGGGGTTAAATCATCTCAAGGATTGGGGTGCGAAAATCGGCACTTTACTATGCTTCGGTACAACGATAAGTGTTGTCATCACTATAATTACTATGTAAGACGAACAAGCTTCCTTAAGATAATTTGAGTAAGGCCCAGTCGATCAACTCAACTGGGCTTTTTCTTATACTAAGTATGGTGTAGCTACTTTCATTTCTTTAATATCTTCTATCAGCATTTCAACATGTTCTTTTTTCGTAGCCCAACTAGTACAAAATCTCAAAGCACTGTGTGTAGCATCGATTTTTTCCCAGAATTGAAATGCATACTTTTTGCTTAATTCAACAATTACCTCTTCCGGCAAAATGGGAAACTGCTGATTAGTTGTAGAATCATAACGTAATGAAAAACCATTTTGAACGAAAGCATCTCTAATCATCCCTGCCATTTCCACGGCATGACTAGAGATTTCATGGTATAAACCATCCTCAAATAGGGTTTCAAACTGGATTCCCAAAAGTCTGCCTTTAGCCAGCAGTCCGCCTCTTTGCTTGATAATATAGCGAAAATCTTTCTTTAGAGAATCATTTGTTATAACTACTGCTTCACCAAACAATGCCCCAATTTTAGTTCCACCTATATAAAATACATCACATAGCCTTGCAATATCCTCTAATGTGATATCGTTCTCCTTCGAAGCCAAAGCATATCCTAATCTGGCACCATCCATGATCAAAGGTATCCCGGATTCACGACAGACCTTACTCAATTCTTCCAATTCTGATTTGCGATAGGTTGTCCCATTTTCAGTTGGATGTGAGATGTACACTAAGCCTGGCTGTACCATATGCTCATGAGTAACATCGTTCCAATGAGCATCATACAATTCTTTGACCTGCCCGGCTCGGATTTTCCCATCTTCACTTGGTATAGGAAGTACTTTATGACCAGTAGCCTCAATTGCCCCAGTTTCGTGTACTGCGATATGACCCGTATGTGCCGAAACTGCACCTTGATGTGGACGTAAAATCGAAGCGATAATAGTCGTATTGGTTTGGGTTCCCCCTACTAAAAAGTGGACGTCTGCATTTTCAGCGTTACAGGCTTTTCGAATATACCCTCTAGCTTTTTCACAATGTTCATCCATTCCATATCCTGGTGTCTGTTCTTCATTGGTTTCTAATAAACGCTCAAGAATGCGCTGATGAGCACCTTCTGCGTAATCATT
Organism: Paenibacillus sp. NPDC058177; assembly: GCF_042883835.1. Classification (NCBI taxonomy): domain Bacteria; kingdom Bacillati; phylum Bacillota; class Bacilli; order Caryophanales; family Paenibacillaceae; genus Paenibacillus; species Paenibacillus sp. NPDC058177. The sequence continues at coordinate 719,626 of NZ_JBHVVB010000002.1, forward strand.
TTCAAATCGTATCATCTTACTTTCTCTCCAAACTATCTAAATTCTTCTTAATAGCTAACATAGAAGTATGTATTTCGTTGATTTGTTTCCGTGATAAACCTTGGAATAGATCCACTAATTGTTCATCCGATTTTTTATTTATTTCGTTAAAAAGTGCTAAACCTTCAGGGGATAAGCGAATGAGATTCGTTCTGACATTCGAGGCCGATGGCTCCTTAATGATCAGCCCATCTTTCTTTAGCTTTCTAATGATTCTGCTCATGTAACTTCGATCAATATTAAGAAAATCAACCAGATTGTTCGCAATACATTGCTCCATCAGGCCAATTTCTATAATGACTCGTGCTTCTGTCAATGAGTAGCCCGTATCTAATACACTTTTATTTAATAGACCTAGTACGTCCGTGTAATATCTATTGAATTGACGTATATCTGCAATAACTTTATTATCCATGCTTGTCTCCTTTCTAGTGGACTATGTCTACTAATAATGTATTATTTCTAGTGGACTCTGTCAACATGAATGTAAGCGGGTAAAGGAACAGTGAGTAAGACACATTCGTTCGCTTATATATAAATACTGTGGATTCATTAATATAAAAAAAAGAGGAGTGGATGATCATCCACTCCTCTTTCTTACTATTAATCTGCGCTTGCAGTAATGTGTTCCCACTTGTCATATTCCTCAAGCATGCCATTCAGCTGCGTACGCGCCATCACGAGGCCCATGCTGCCAAGTGCCAATCTTCTCGGAGCATTGTCTGCGCCGGCAATATCGGCAACGGCTGACATCGCTTTTTCAACATCGCCGTAAGGCGCGGTCTCAGCAAGATCATTATACCAATCATACAGCGGCTGGTAGTCTGGGATACTGCTTGTAATTTCCTGAGTATTGGCTTGGAAGCCTGTTTTGAATCCTGCAGGCTCTACCAGCGTGAGCTTGATGCCCAGATCCTTAACTTCCGCCGCCAGACCTTCACTTAGGCTTTCAAGCGCTGCTTTGGAGCTACAGTAGATAGACAGCGTTGGCAAGCTTTGTACGCCGCCCATCGATGAGATATTGATAATATGACCTGAGCGATTTTCCCGCATTTGCGGAAGAACGGCTTGAATGGTGGTCATTACACCGAACACATTGGTTTCATATTGCTGACGTGCTTGGTCAACAGTCACTTCTTCAAAAATACCTGCTTGCGCATATCCGGCATTATTGAGCAATACATCAATGCGTCCGTATTGACGTGTTACCGTATCTACAACCTCGCGGGTCATTTCCTGATTCGTAATATCCAAGGCCAGAACTTGTACGTTACTATATTGGTTAAATTCAGCAGCAGCTTTCGATGTATCCCGCATGGTAGCGACGACATTCCATTCACGCTTCGCGAATTGAAGCACCAATTCTTTGCCGAAGCCTGTTGATGTGCCTGTGATTAAAATGGTTTTACTCATGTGTATTCCCTCCAGATCACGAATTGAGCTTGGCTCGTGAGCTATCTTAACCCTTAAAGTTCACTTTAAGGCAAGCACTATTTTTTAATCGTCTCCCACCAGCTTGAAGAAGGATATACATTAGAACCGATAATCACCTTTTCTCCAATTTTTGGCGTAGCCAAAGCTACACCACGCTCATCCGCAGCTGCCTTCGCCCGCTCAATCGGGTCTGTCCAACTGTGCAATGCCAGAGTGAAGCCTCCCCAGTGAATAGGAACCATTACTTTGCTCTGTACATCGAGACTCGCTTGTACGGACTCTTCAGGAACCATATGAATGTTGGCCCATTTCACATCATATTGACCTGTTTCTATGAAGGCAAGATCGAACGGGCCGTATTTATCGCCAATCTCCTTGAAGTGAGGAGCATAACCACTATCCCCGCTAAAATATACATTCGATTGTTTACTTTGAATCACCCAGGAACTCCATAAAGTAGATCCCGAACGCGTGCCGCGGCCAGAGAAATGTCTTGCCGGTGTGCTAACAATGGTTAGCCCTTGGTACGACGCCTCTTCCCACCAATCGAGCTCTTGAATCTTGTCCGGATCTACGCCCCATTTCGTCAAATGTCCGGCGACCCCTAAGGGAACAATAAATTGTTTGACCTTTCCTTTCAGCTTACGGATAGACGCATAGTCCAGGTGATCATAATGATCATGCGAGATCAAGACCACATCGATGTCAGGCAACTCCTCAATCTGTGCTGGAAGATCATAGCTGTATCGCTTTGGTCCTGCGAAAGAAACCGGGGAAGCATATTTACTGAACACCGGGTCCAGCAGCATCTTCACTCCACTCGTCTTCAGCAACAGGGTCGAATGACCAAACCAGATCACTTGATCCTCAAGACTTTCCGAAAATGCTTTGGCATCAAAGCGCACCGTCGGAAGATTTACCTTTGGCCGACCATCCGGGTTTCCTTTTATCGTATCGTATAGGGCTCCAGCGGTATCTTTTAGACTATAATCCATCGATGTCGGGATTTGATTACGAAACTTCCCATCGACAAAGTTAGCGGATTCATGAATCCGCTGCTGAGTGTCCGCTGAACTCTTCCCACCAAGAGGAGGATAATAATTCATGATTAAGAAAATGACTAATGCGAGTGCGAACAAGATTATTACATATTTCATCCAGTCTCTCCTGCTTTCTTATTCCGATGAACGTTATTTTTTAACAGTTCTAGTTTACATCTTAAAGTACACTCCAAGGCAAGGCCCTTGATGACAACCAAGCCACCCTATCCTTAAGCAGAGTGACTTGTCACAATCCCACCCTTATTGGGGTGAATCCAGCTTATCAATGTACGTTAGAAAGCGTTCTTCCGGATTTCCTTTTTCGATATTGTTATACACTTCAAGCTTCTGGCTAACGGCTTCAAAGGCCTCATCCAGCACCCGCTGCTTCCGCTTAATCTCTTCCTGATGGGCTTCCAGAATTGCCCTGCGTTGTCCGATCGTTTCATCCCCCTGCAAGGCGAGGTCAACGATCTGCTTCAAATCCGCTACGCTCATGCCTGTCGCACGGAAACAAGTCATCAAGCGAATCCAGTCCAGATCTCTTTTTTCAAACATGCGGTTGCCATGATCGTCCCTGCGTATGTTGGGCAACAGCCCTTCTTTATCGTAAAATCGGATCGTATGAGCAGCGCAATTTAATTTTTCCGATGCTTCCTTAATTGTAAACAAAGTGCTCTCCTCCCAAGTCCAGTGTTCATCATTTCACTCCCTTATATATAAGCATTAAACTGAACTTTAAGTCAAATCCAGCAGTAGGCTGTCCTTTCAACAGAGTAGTTTCTAATAAAACAAGGCTGCCTCTATCGTGGAAATCCACGTATGAGACAGCCCTGCCAAGTTATTGCTATAGGATTTCTTTTAGGAGATGTAGGAATATGCTCGCTACTGTATTCGTAGTTCGGAATCCAGGCTGTAGCTGTGTCCTGCTTCAAAATTGAACGGTAGTGTCTGTTCACCATAGCGTAACGTGGTATGCCCCGTGGCCAATGCGCGTACAGACGCTGCTACCAATCGCCCCTCCGACCATGTGACGTCTACTTCCAAGGCGCCTCTTGCCCGAAGTCCGCGATATTGCCCTGAAGACCATGATGACGGGAGAGCTGGCAGCAAATGAAGTTCCCCTGCATGACTCTGTAGCAGCATGTCCGCGATCGCAGCCGTTCCCCCAAAATTGCCATCCGCCACATAAATCGGGCTTTCCGCTCCGCCAATACCAGGCTTCGAGAAGGTCAGCAGGTTATCAAAGCACAGGTTCCCAATCAGGTGTGAAATCTGCTCATAGGCATTTTCCCCATCATGCAGACGGGAGTAGCAACCTGCAAAGGCAGCTACCGTAAACTCCACATCCTCATGGTTGTTGGTCGATTTACGGGCTTCCAGGGTAACCCGGGCAGCCTCACTAAGTTCAGGAGTATGCTGCGGAGTGATGCGATAAGCTGGAAATAGACTGTGTAAATGGGACAGATGACGGTGCTCAGGCTGCGCCTCAACGTAATCCTCCAACCATTCCTGTAGCTGCCCTTTCTGGCCGATCTGAAGTGGCGGCAGCAGTGCAATGGCTTTTTTCAAATCCGCTTGAAGCTGCTCATCCACCGCAAGCTTCTCCGCTGACTCCAGGACAAATTCGAACAGATCGCTCACCAATACCTGATCCAGCGTTGTTCCCATGGACAGATAGTGATGTACCTGCGTCCCATTGGCATGGAAAGTATTTTCCGGGGAGATCGAAGGTCCCGTAACCAACCAGCCGTACTGCGGATGCAGGGCCATATAATCCAAGAAGAATAGAGCGGCATCTTTTAAAACTGGGTAAGCGGTTTGACTTAAAAATTGCTCGTTCAACGTATATTCGTAATGATCACGCAGCTGCATGGCAATCCACAGGCCTCCTGTGACATTAAGCCCCCATGAATTCTGCCAAGCTGGAGCTGTAAAACCCCAAGCATTGGATACAGTATGCGCGACCCAGCCATCAGAACCATAGAAAACCCGAGCCGCTGCTTTTCCACTCTCCGCTAGCTGTTCAATGTAACGAATTAACGGCTGGTGAGACTCAGACAAATGAGTTGTTTCTGTTGGATAGTAGTTCATTTGTGTGTTGATATCAATGTGGTAATCACAGGTCCAGCCCATCCGGCAAGCCTGATCATCGTTCCAGATCCCCTGTAAATGCAGCGGCAGAGGCGAATCCTCTCTAGCACCACAGAGGGTCAAATACCGGCCATATTGAAAAAACAACGCGAATAAGGCAGGATCCTCGCCTTTGCCCTGTGATACATTGCGGATTCTTTCGTCCGTAGGTAAAGACGTTTGTTCAGATGTCCCCAGCTCTAAGCTGGCCCGGTCATATAGACTGCTATAGTCCGCAATATGATCCAATTTAAGAGACTCATATCCCTTGGCTTTCGCAAGTAGGTTTCTTTTGTCCCCTACACTCATCCAGTCGTCTCCGGTCACACCATAGTCTGTATCTATTGCAAAATAAATAATAGCTTCCTTCGCATTCGAAACCTCAACCCATCCGGCGTCCCCGCTAATGATTCCACCCTGGGTCTCAATGTGAATGCTTCCCTGACAACGGACTCCACATTCACCATCACTATGCAGTTTCTCAAGAGCTTGCCCCTTAAAGGAGAGCCTGCCTTCGCCCTGTGGCTCGTTCCAACTCTCGAAATAATCCGTTTTCCCTTCAAGTTGTAGGCTGAACGAAATGCCTTCCGGTTGTTCGCTCCATAACCGGCAAACGATCAGTCCATCCGCATGGGAAGCAAATAGCTCGCGGTGTATTTTCGCACCCTCAAATTCATAAGTCGTCTTCGTGATTGCGTTTTCAAGATTAAGCTCACGGGTGACATTCTGTCCGCCAGCTTTAAACTTCAAAATCACATCACATACAGGCAAATTGGTGCCGAAATTCGATTTGCCCGGCTCTAGTAATTGGCTTGCTAACCGCTCGCCGCCTTCGTAATCTCCATCGAAAAAATGCTGTCTCAATCGTGCCAGATCATCCTTGCCAGAGGACTGGCTCGTAATAGGTTCTCTTTTTCCAGACCAATAGGTCGACTCCGTAATGTTCCAAACTTCTTGTTCTGCTCCGCCATACACGATTGCAGCTAATCTTCCATTTCCGACTGGAAAACCTTCTGACCATGAATCCGCTGGTTTGTTATACCACAATTTCTGTGTACTCATCACATATTTCCTCCAGAAGTATCTTCATTATATACAGTTGTTATATTAGTGGTTTTCTCCTGGAAAAGCTTTGTACGAAACTATTATTTTTTATCGAAAACGGAGAAATGGGTGGTGGCTGGTGAGTACGGATGGATGATTGCTGAGGACTGCAATTTGGTTGGCAGCTGATGAGTACGAGTGGATGATCGCTGGGGAGTACGTTTGGATGGCAGCTGATGGTACGTATGGATGATTGCTGAGGACTGCGTTTGGATGGCAGCTGATGAATATGTATGGATGATCGCCGGTGAATACGTTTGGGGACATGAAAATAGCCAGAGCAAAAGAAGATTTGCCCTGGCTGCTATATTTGACCCTTGGATTTAATTCAGCGGATAGAGTTAATGAACTTACTAAATAAAATGAATTCGGGATACAGACATGGATACGGACGTAGAAATAGACTCGGCTTCGTTCTGATGGATGTGGAGATAGAGTCGCGCGTAGTTCCAGTGAAAATGAGCTTTTGGCCGCAGTTATCCAGATGTCTAAAGAGGCCAAGTAGCTCTCCCCATCACGTACCCAATTAGAAGCATTTTTGTACCTTAATTTCACCATTTTGAGGCAAAATAAGGAAATAAGAGCATTATTGTATCTTAATTTTGTGAAAACACGCTATTGAGCACGATTTGGAAGAATTAACATACAAAATTGCCCTTAATCGAAGCCAGCCCCTCCGTTCCTTATAATTAAGGTACATAAATGCCTCTATTTACACTTGGGAGGTGGTTGGAGGGTAGTTGGGCGGTAAATGGGCGGTGCTCGGGGGTACTTGAGTCAATCTTGCGTTACCCTTGGCAATTTTAAGCTACTCTTGAGCACCCTTGGGTTAGTTTTGGGACACTTTTAGGCACTCTTGAGGCACCTTGAGCCACCCTTGAAAATTTAATCCACTCTTGAGCACCCTCGGGTTTGTTTGGGACACTTTTAGGCACTCTTGCGCCACACTTTGGCATCCTTAGGTCACTTTTCGAGCACCCCCGAGTTAGTTTGGGGACACTTTGTTGCTCTCTTGAGCCACCTTGAGTCGCTTTTGCGTCACCCTTGGAAACTTCAAGCCATTTTTGAGCACCCTTGAGTTAGTTTTGGAACACTTTTAAGCACTCTTGCGTCACCATAGACTCACATATGAACCGCTTTGAGTTACCCTTTGGTCACCATAGAATCACATACGAGCCGCCTTGAGTTTCCCTTAGGTCAACGTGAACCACACTCTAGAACATCATCGACCTCTCAACCCACTCTTCTTCTCCACACCTTCTCGCCACTTAGCCTCAATCCTGCTTGCCTCTCCATCTCTCTCTTATGTTCATTTTATATAGTAGCTTTTTTCCCCTTCAGCAGCGACCGGAAAGCCAGCTTTAACACCGGCGGCACCGCAAAAAAGATAAACAAGGTCCGGAAGAGCTGATAGCACGTCACAATAGACAGGTCGCCGTTCACTTCCTTGGCGATGAGGGCCATTTGGTCCATTCCGCCTGGCGATAAGCCGAGAAATGCGGTGACGATTGTGATGTCATGCATTCGTGTCAGCAGCAAGCTAAGTCCCATAGAGACCCCAATCAGTAGCACTCCGCTCAATATTGCGAGCAGAACAATTTTTGTTTTGTTCTTTAGGCTCTCCAGATCCAGCAGCAGTCCAATGTAGCCCCCGATCATCAGCTGTGACAGACTGAGCACGATGGGTGGCAGAGCATGACCCTCATACCCGGTCAAATTAAGCAGGATCGTGCCAATCATTGGTCCAAGCAGAAAAGCCGTTGGCATCTTGATCTTCTTAGCGATGAACGCACTCCCTACGCATACTGCGGCAAAGACCAAAATATGCGGAAATAACGCAGCAGATCCAGCAGATCCGCTCGCAGCAGCAGCTACGGCATTGTGGCTGCCACTGACATGAAACAATGGGCTGAAGATCAGCAGCGGCACACAGAAAATAATCATCATCAGCCGGGACACCTGCAAAAAAGTGACGACAGTGATATCAATGCCCTTCACTTCTTCGGCCAACGTAATCATCTGGCTGAGGCCTCCGGGAATGCTGCCCATGAGTACCGTTGGGAAAGGAATACCGGATAATTTCGAAATTAAATACGCGATGGCCCCGGCACATAACAACAGCAGCGCCGTGAACAGAATCATCGTCGGCAGCTGAAGTCCGATCTGCGTTAAGGTCGACAAGGTGAACGAGAGGCCCAAGGTATAGCCGATGATAATCATTCCGGTATCGCGGACTTGCCCAGGCCAGTAAAAGGAAATCCCTCTAAATAATCTGGAGCCGATAACGAGGAACACCATCGAGCCGAGTAGCCATGGAATTGGCATGTGGATCAGTTGAAAAACAAATCCGCCAAGGACGGCAATGGCACATGTCACCAGAAAACGGACCCACTTGTTTTCCTTCCATAACGCATCCCGGGCTGAATGGCCGGTACCGTCCATTACAGGTTCTCCGTTATTTCATCGATGGCCTGGTGAACATCGCCTTTAAAAATGCCTCCATGGTAGCAGATTACTGTCTCGATTGGATAAGCCTTCAACTTGCGGAGTGATTCCAGTGCCAATGGCATATCTGGCGTAACAGTCGGATTAGGACCGATCAACTTACCATCTTCAACGTTTAATGCATCACCAGCAATAAGTGTTTTGCTTGGCTCATGGTATAAGCTGATATGTCCAGGCGTATGCCCTGGTGTATGGATTACGGTCAGTCCGCCGCCGAAAGACAGTTTCTCTCCGTCTGCCAGTAACGTAGTCACATTCTTTTCTTTTCCAGAAAAAGTAGCTTCAAATGTAGTAGCAAGATCTTGCGGAAGAGAAACAATTAGCCCTTCTTTACGTTCCCCGCTGAACTTAATCATCGGCTGCAGGCCATCGATATAAGGCTGGTCATCCCCGTGGGCATACACTTCTATGCCTTCACCCTTGAACTGCGGCAAGCTGCCTACATGATCGATGTCTTGATGGGTTAAAATAATGGAATGAGGGGCCGCAGGGTCAATACCCGCTTGGGTCAAAAGCTCCGTGATCTGGCCGTAAGAACCAGGCATACCGGTGTCTACCAATACATAAGATTGCTCGTCACGGATCGCCACCGGGTTAATGATAAAGTCATGCTCACCCATCTTAAGAGTAAGCACTAGCATTTCAATCTGATCGTTAATTTTCATGTTGCGCCAAAGCGAATGCTCTGGCTCACCTCCTTAGGAATAAGTTCATAAAACTGACAAGTTCATTATATGACTTTGGGGTTTTTTCGTCAAATTCCTTTATTGACCACATGGAAGGGACATGTCAGAATATGTAGGGGTGGTTAAGTTGGAACAATTCAAAAGACAACAAATTATTAAAACAGCAATGTGCATTTTTAGAGAAAAAGGATATTTCGCTGCCTCCATGCAGGATATCGCAGAAGCTTGTGGCATGGCCAAGGCCAGCATCTATAAAGTGTTTCCATCTAAAGAAGATTTATTTACTGGCGTATTCGTTGAGGTACACAGAATTCTATTCGAAGAGGCTAGGCAGCTTGATCGGAAACTTTCGCTGAAGGGGCTTCCACCAAAGGAAGTACTACGTCTTAAGATCGAGTATCAGATGCAATATATGCTTGAGAATTATTTTTTCACCAGTGAGTTTAAAGAGCTCCCCATCACAAGCAATGACAACTTTCTAGTGGAATGGAGAAAAAAACGTGCCTCACTGGTGACCCTGCACCAGGATTGCTTTTACGAAGCCTATGGTGAGCCCATCGTCCCTTATCTCGGGGATGTTGTCACCATCTTCCGCGGCATGATCAAAGAATATTTGTCACATGCAGTTCAAGCCGTGATCGCTGTTCCTATGGCTGAATTGGCCGGCTTCTTCGTCGATCGGCTGGATGCAGTCATCGGCGATTTAATCGCTAGCAAGCCTGAACCTGTGCTTAAGACCTCGAGTGCTTTTTTCAATCAAATCAATCCAATGGATAACGACACCCGGCAGGCCAACCTGGATGAATTTCTGATGTTTTTTGCCGATAAGATCCGCGAGCTACCACAACCAGAGCATATAGAGAATGAACTGCTGGAGGTCATCGAACTGCTGAAGACCGAGTTAGGACTACCTAAGCCTAATGGTACTCTTCTGCGGGTATACATCACCTTCTTGGATTCAGTCAGTGAGTTAGCACCTTATGTACGCCAGCTCGGTCTCATGCTGAACCGTTAGGCAAGTTAACTAGACAAATCAAAAAGAAAAGCAACCGAAATCAATCAGTTGCTTTTCCTTGTTTAAATATAATTACTTCCTCTTAATTCTTGTCCAGCTTAATTCCCTGTAACATCACTTCAAGCCCCCACTGGAACCGGTCCATGACGACCTCGCCTCCCGAGAATAATTCTTCAGTCAGACTGTGAATGAACGGAAAACGAACAGGGTCTGCTTTTTTAAAGGATTCTTTGATGGCAGGCATCTCCACAGTGCCATGCTTCCTCCAGGAATGCTTCTCGAAGGCTGTAGATGTGACGTATAACAGCAGCAGATCCACTCCCCAGGCTGCTGCCGTCGATTTGGCTCCACCTTCATGCAGCGCGGTAAGGAGGTATTCGATCAACTCAAGGTATTTGTCTCCCCGTGGCATCGTGGACAGTGAAATTTCAGAGAGACCTGGTTGCTCGATTAATAGAAGGAAATACGCAGTGAGGGCTCCGAACAATCTTTCCTTCCATGGACCCTTCCCGGAATCAGGCAACACTAATTCACCAAGTCCGTAATCCAGAACATAAGAGCTTAAATCTTCCAGATTATTGACGTACACATACAACGAAGAAGGGCCTGTATCCAATGCTTTTGCTACTTTACGCATGCTCATCCCTGCCATCCCTTGCTCTTTGAGCAGTTCATAGGCAGTTTTAACAATGAGCTCACGGCTTAACGGTTCTTTGGCCGGACGGTCACGACGACTTACGATAATTCGCTCAGAATTCTTCATAGTCTCTTTATAATATAGCGCAGTGAGAAATTCAACATGTTTATTGATCTTCAAATTGCTCTTGGAAGGACTGCATTAATTCAGCCAGCTTGGCAGCGGCATTATCTGAGAACGTAAGCTGTAAGCTGTAGTCCGATTCCTGAGCCTTGACGGATGAGAATGCATACATCTTCTCTTCGTACTCCAGGATTGCCTTGGCATAATCATCACGATTCCGGGCAATGGCAAGTGCAAGCTCCAAAGCATCGTACATCGCCATATTCACACCTTCACCCGCGAATGGCGACATGACATGGGCAGCATCCCCGATCAAGGTTACTCCAGGATTGTAATTCCACTTGAACCCGATAGGAAGCATGTAGATCCGTCTAGTCAAAATAGCATCTTCAGCGTAACGGATATAGTCTTTTAGCTGCTCATCCCAATCACTGAATAGATCCAATATCCGCTCCTTAGCTTCTTTAGGCTGATCGAACGGAATCCCACTCGTCTCTAACCAGTTTCTCTCTACCTTAAGACTAGCGTATACCTTAATTCGTCCATCTCCGTTCAGCTGACCAAGAATACCTTTATGATCGTCCAGCGCAAACATTTTACCACGCTTATTAAACGCCGCTAATTCCGGGTGATTCTGGGCTGCATTCAGGATGTTTAGTTCTATCATAGTAAGACCGGAGTACTCAACATCGGCATCTGTGAGCAATGGACGTACACGTGAGAAGGCTCCATCCGCACCAATCAAGAGGTCAATCGTATCCACCGTACCATTTTCAAAATGAAGCTCGGTCATGCCGTTCTCTAACGGAACCGCCTTTACGAGTTTATAACCATATTTGATCGTACCTTGATCAAGATCCCGTAACAGCAAATCGCACAGTACGCCACGGTCAATCTCTGGACGTGTCCCAGCTCCGCCTGATTCTGCTTCTGAATCTTCATCGACATAAATTTTCGCGTTCTTATCAAGTACCCGGAAATCTTCTTCCTCAAAGCGGGCAATACGTTGGAACTCCTCCAACAGCCCAGCTTCTTTAAGTGCTCTTTGACCCGATTCCTCGTGAATATCCAAGGTACCGCCTCTTTCATGACTAGTGTCATGGAGCTCACGCTCATAAACAACGGACTGTATGCCTTGGCGCTGCAAGATTAGGGCAAGTGTTAATCCCCCTGGCCCCGCTCCGATAATCCCGATCCGCTTTTGTTCTTTAGATACTATTGTCATTGTCATGCAACTCCTTCATGTAAGTTATATAAGACGAACTCCAGATTAAAACTTAAGGCTGTTCTTTTCTTCTATTCGTCTTCTTGTGGAATAAAAAGCTTTAAAGCAGATAACGAACACCATCCCTAAAGAACACTGTTCGTTAGTAACAAAAAAATAATGTGTTCCTCCTACATTCGCCAGCTTGTTAGCGTGTCTTTTTAGGAGGAGCCGACGATTTTTTAAGAAAGAACGTCAACACTAAAGCAATGAGCGCAAAGGAAAGTGTGATCCAGAATGTGTGACCGAATGCTTGTCCTAATTGCTCCAAAGTGTGCTGTGCCGGTAAGCTCCTGATTTGGTTAGACAGGTACGCGGCTGTAATCGTGATCCCGAAGGAAGACATGATCTGCTGCGCGGAAGTCGTAATAGGTGTCACGCGGTTTACAAGCTCGATTGGAGCTGATTTAAGCACATGCGTATTAAGCTGCATCATGGTTAACCCCTGACCAAGTCCCACAAAAGCAAAACTGCTCATAATGTAAAATGCATTAGTACTCGTCGTAATATGCGTTAAGGCGAAAAGTGCACCAGCTAAAGACAAAATACCAATGAATGCAACTGGACGAACTCCGTACCGGTCAAATAACTTCCCGCCTACATTGATCCCGATCGTTGACATAATCGCTTGAGGAATCACGTACAATCCGGCCTCTAGTGGAGAGAGCCCCTTAGCCTGTTGCAGATATAGCGTAAACAGCAGGATGCTTCCGAATAATGCCATTTGGTTCATCCAGGCCAGAATGATGCCATGCGTGAATGTCTTCGAACGGAACACTCTTAACTCAAGAAGGGGATGCTTTTGCTTAAGCTCATTCCAAATGAATAGCAACAAGGTAATAACACCCAGTCCCAGAGAGCCCAATGTCCATTCATCGAGCCAACCCTTCTCCCCAGCTTGATGCACACTGAACACTAATGAAGCAAATGCAATCGGGGCTAAAACAGCACCCAGGACGTCCAGCTTCATTTCTTTGCCTGGCTTTGAGGCCGGTAAGTACCGCCATGCCATCCAGAAAGCAATGATTCCGACAGGCAGATTAATAAGGAATATCCAGTGCCAGTTAATAAATTCGATTAACCAGCCGGACAATATCGGTCCGAAAATCGGAGCGAGCAGCATAGGAATACCGAGGATCCCCATCACGGAACCGCGCTTATCTGGAGGCGATACCTTGAACACCATGGCAATACCGATTGGCGAGACCATTCCGCCGCCTAGCGCTTGAAAGATGCGATAAATAATCAGCTGCTCTGGTGTTTGAGCCAGTGCACAAAGCATTGATGCAATAACAAATAATACAATGCTTGCAAGAAACATACGCTTAGGTGTGAAGCGATCCGAAAACCACCCTGCGAGCGGAATGACCGCCGAAAGCGCCAACGTGTACGCTGTAATCACCCATTGAATCGTACCAAGATTGGAATGAAAGGTGTCCACTAATTTGGGAACAGCTACATTCATGATTGTACTGTCCAAAATAATTAGAAACATTCCCGTTGCCACTGCAAGCAGAATCGGCAGGATCTTCTTCATTGAAAATTCGGATGGAGCACTTTGAGCTTGTGTGTTCAAAAGAAGAACCACCTCTTTTCTTTATCATAGTCATCATCAACTTGAAATTTCGTGTGCTTATCCAGGACCAATCGTAGTAGCGCACCGACCTCCTTTTATTCTCGTTCATCTTGTTTACACATTATTTATACCATAACGAACAGTGTTCGTAAAGTACATTGTTCGTTAAATTTTAAAATAAAAATAACTTTACACTGAAAACCCGTGACAGCTCCAACATAAGCACTTTTCCCGGCTTGAAATTAAAAAGCACAAGAAGCTAATCCTTCTTGTGCTTTTACTCTTCGTTAGTTGTATATCAACTGATCTACGAAATCACTGCATCGTATCCCAAAATCGACTTAGGCTCCAAGTACTCCTCGATACCGTAGGTGCCGTGATCCCTGCCTATACCGGAGTTTTTAAACCCGCCGAAAGGTGCTTTCGGCTCGTCATGCAAGCCATTAACGGAAACCCGTCCAGCCACAATCTGATCAGCCACGTGATTGCCCCGCTCCTTGCTTCCAGAAAAGACGAATGCTTGCAGGCCATACGCTGTATCGTTTGCGATATCTATCGCTTCCTCTTCTGTCTTATAGGTAATAATGGACAACACCGGACCAAATACTTCTTCCTGGGCGATTGTCATATCATTAGTTACATTAGAGAACACCGTTGGTTTCACATAGTAGCCTGCTTCCAGCCCTTCAGGACTGCCTGCACCTCCAGCAACCACTTCAGCTCCGTCTTCAATCGCCCGATTAATATAATACTGCACCCGATCATACTGCTTCTGGTTCACCATGGGTCCAATAACCGAAGCATCATTCCAGAGATCTCCGACTTTTATGGCGTCAATGGTAGCAGCCATCAAGGACTTTACCTCCTCCAAACGTGACTCTGGAACAAGCACTCTTGTACCCGCCAGACATGCCTGGCCGCTATTGATGAATCCGGCACTTACTGCAAGTGGAACTGCTTTGGTGAAGTCAGCATCCTCTAAAATAACAGTTGGAGATTTGCCACCAAGCTCAAGTGTAACCCGTTTAAGATTGGCAGCGGCAACTTCCGCAATACGTTTCCCAATTTGAGTAGAACCTGTAAACGTTATGCCTGTGACATCCGGATTGCGGGTTAGTTCTTCCCCTACTACTTCTCCCTTGCCATTAACGATATTGATAACACCTTGGGGGATGTTGGCAGCATGTATGGCTTCAATAAATATTTCTGTTTGTGCCGCACTGAACTCGCTTGGCTTAACAACTATAGTACAGCCTGCTGCCAGTACCGGCGCTATTTTGTTCGCCATATGCGTTGCATTTGCATTCCATGGCGTGATGGCTCCAACGACACCGACAGGTTTCATGTGAACTTTTGCCGAGCCAGCCGTCCGTATAAATGAATACGATTCGAGACTTTCCTTTGTATGCAAAAATGCATTTACAGCGATATGAGTTAACATTCTGGCCACCGAAATCGGAGCACCATATTCCTTAACGGTTGCCTCCGTTAACCGGTCGGACCGTTCCAGAAGGGCTTGGTGCAGCCTTAATAGAAATTCGGCTCGTTCCTCAACACTTGTCTTCGAAAATGTTTTGAATGCAGCTTTGGCTGCCGCAATGGCATTTCGAGTATCCTCAACATCCCCTAATACGACTTTGCCGGTGATTTGCCTATTCGCAGGGTTGATAAGCTCCATCACTTCTGTACCCGATGGTGTAACATATTGCCCATTAATATAAATCTTATCGTACAAGTTCATTGTCATGCCTCCCATTTCGCAGTTTGTACAAACTTTAGAAAAGTAATCAAGATAACTTAAAGATTCTCATTACATGTTGATCTTGAAGCACAATTCATATACTACATCTTAAAGTTCACTTTAAGTCAAATCGCAGAGAGTAGCAGTAAAATCAAAGAGCAGGGGGATCGATCCCCCTGCTCTTCAAGACATATCATATTTAGAACTGAGTCCACGAGTTCGAAAGAGATTTTGCAATGTCATTACCGCAACGTCATTACCCTTTTAATAAACCAATAGTAATCAGCCATTCCTTCGCTACTTCAATCGGAGCCCGTTGCTTATTCTCTACTTCGCCATTAAGACGTTGCATCTCTTTATCCGTGAGTTTTCCTGCCAGTGAATTCAGAACCTGCTCCAGCTCCGGATGCTTCTTCAGCACTTCATCGCGGACAACCGGGATGGCAAAATACGGTACGTACACATGCTTATCATCCTCAAGCACCGTAATCGGCCTTACCAGAACCTGCGCAGAGGTGGTTTGCACCATCGCTACATCAATTACTCCCTGGTCGATGGCCTGATACGCCAAGCCCCCTGCTATCGTTTTGATCTCTTTAAATTGAGGTTTGTAGTTCTCTAAAACCGGCGGCCAGAGATCCGGACGGTTCATAAACTCTTCACTTGCTCCAAAGACCAGCTCTGAGGATTTCGCCGCAATATCCGATCCTGTCTTGAGGCCCAGCTTCTCTGCGATTTCCTTACGGACTCCGAATGCATAGGAATTAGTGAAGCCTAATGGATCCAGCACCGTAATCTGATTTTTCTCCTTCAGTTCCTTCTTCACCTTGTCATAGACCACTTGCGGATCATATTCAGGCTTGTCCTTCAAAATATTAATAAGTGCCGTTCCTGTATACTCCACATAAGTGTCTACTTCATTCCCCTTTAAGGCTGTCCATAGCAGATTGTTATCGAGCTTCTTGACGATCGCCTTCAGATCAGTCTTATCTTCAATAAGCAGCTTTAAGGCATTTGCCAAAATATCGGACTCCGCAAACCCTTTGGTCGCGATCTGAATCGTGTCCGCACCTGCACCCCCTGCTTTGGAGCAGCCTGAAATCCCAATCGTCAGCACTATTGCTGCTGTTATGGCTAGGAAGGCTCTCCTGCTCTTCCCCCACTGTTTAAAAAGTTGATTTTTTTTCATACTCCTATCCCCTCTCCATTAGTCTTCCGTTTAGTAATAAAAGTCTTTTATTGTTACCACGCAGTGCTATGAATGAGCCAAATGATCTGCGCGGACAGAAACATAACGGTTATCGGGACGCTTCAGTCCAAGATTGTCACGTAACGTCCCCCCTGTATATTCGGTACGGAACACTCCTCTGCGCTGCAGTTCGGGAACAACCAGATTCACGAAATCATCCAATCCGCCAGGCAGGTGAGAGAACTGAATATTAAACCCATCCGCTGCCCCCTTCAGGAACCATTCCTCCAGGAAATCAGCGATCTGCTCCGGTGTTCCAGCCAGTCCGCGTCTGTTGGTCGACCGCTGGTACAGCTGACGAAGCGTCAGTTGTTCCTTGTCCATCATCTCCAGGATACGCTCCAGTGCACTCTTGCTCTGATTGAATTGACTGAGATCCGGCCGGAATGGCAGCGGCTCATCTAGTGGATAGGACGAAATATCCTGTCCGAGATAATGGGAGAGCAGATCCAGACCAAGCTGCTCTGGCAGCAAACTTTCAATCGCAGCAAGCTTCTCCTTGGCTTCCTCTTCTGTCTTGCCGATAATGGGCATGATGCCTGGTATGATTTTCAATTCGTCACGGCTTCTGCCGTACTTGGCCATTCGCCCTTTGATATCTTCATAGAGCTGTTGACCGACCAGTAATCCCTCAGCATCGAAGGAGTGAATCGGAGCAAAGACGACCTCCGCCTTCTCGGCAGCTACCTCCTTGCCCGACTCCGAAGCGCCTGCCTGAGCCAGTACCGGATAACCTTGCGGGGGTCGCGTCACATTAAGCGGACCCTGCACTTGGAAATGGGTCCCCTTGTGCTGGATATTATGCAGCTTATCCTTATCCGCGAAATACCCGCTCTCTTTGTCCAGGAGCAGGGCATCATCTTCCCAGCTGTCCCATAGCCCTTGTGTCACATCCACGAATTCTACGGCTCGTTCGTAACGTTTACTATGCTCCAAATGCTGATCCCGGCTGAAATTGCGCGCCTCCTCATCCGCTTGCGAGGTGACAATATTCCAGGCCGCCCGCCCATTGCTGAGATGATCGAGCGTCGCCAATTTCCTGGCGATATGATACGGCTCATTGTAGGTGGTGGAGACTGTCGCAGCCAGCCCGATATGCTCCGTAACTACAGCCAGCGCCGAGAGCAAGGTGAAAGGTTCTGGACGAATGCTGTTGGCATGACTGATGCCCGTTTCGAAGCGATCCCACACATACAGCTCATCCGCGTAGAAGAACATGTCGAATTTGCCACGCTCTGCGGTCTGAAGGATTTGTTTATAGTAGTTGAAATCAAGTAGCCCTTTCGCATCCACTTCAGGATGCCGCCAGCTGGAAATATGTCCTCCTGACGGAAAAAACATCATTGCCCCAAGTACCATTTGCTTTTGTTTTCTCTGTTCACTCACTCCATTTTCCTCCCTCCAAATTTGCAAAAAAAGAGGCCTCATGTCCCTCTCGGAACATAAGACCTCCATCTGTACGGTGGGTCCACATTATTAAAATACAATAACCGAAAATTACTAATTAATAATTTTAACTAATGATATTACTGTGAATGAGTGTTTGTCAATCATTTTATACAATTCTCATCGGAATTAAATGTTTTAGCTTATTTCAGGTTCTGTTCATACGATTTCCAGACTTTATTGGCATAAATACTGTTGAACAACAGTGCCGCTTGCAGTGCGACTTGAGATAAACATCCGCCCACTGTACCAACATCGGTATGGCCAGTCGCCACTTGATAGGTTAGAACAGCCCAATAGGCCAAGTTAGCAATGTTGACGATAATCCAGAGTGACCAGTTTTCTTTGTATTTACAGATATATAGTACCTGTGCAATAAACGAAATCACGAGATTAATACTATCGAAATACGGCAATTGACCGCCAGTTCTTGCTAATACAAACCAGCCTACTGCCCAGGCAACAAATGCAGCAAGGAAAATGAGCCGTTTCATTTTTGGGCTAATCGTATTTACGGCTTCATCATTCCCCCATAAAAACCAACCGATCGGCTGGGAGATCACATAGAAAATATTCATGACGAATGCGCCATAAGCGTGGCTCTGCCAAGCAATCATGGTCATGGCTATACATTGGACCAAGCCGAAGGCAAAGGTTAATTTTTTACCCTTCATCCCAAATACAAGACAAATGACACCAGCCACACCACTAACCATACCAATAATGGAATCGGGTGCAATCACATACGCAACCACCTGTAACAGGATTAGAACAATCGCATAGGTCACCTCAAATTTCTTCCATCCGGTAAAGAATTGATTATACAACCATGATTGTTGTTGTGTATTTTCCATGACGCTCAATCCTCCTGCTCAGTTAAAATTGTTAATGCCAATTGAATTGATGCTCGTTCTCCTTGTGTCACTATGTTTTCTCCTGAGACCAAATGATTGACTCCGGTAGACAGATCGGCACGATATAACACAACATTATTTAAAATCGACAAGGCTTTCATTTTACGCAATGTTCCCAATACAAAGATAATACTGGTCTCCATATCACCGCCTAATACACCATACTGAGACCATTCTTGTTCAATCGCCTCATTGCTATCCATATAGAAACCATCATGTGCTCTGGTGATACCGAAATAACCTTCTGGATAATGCTTTTTGGCTAGCTGCAACAAGTCTGCATCTGGAATAGCTGGATAAATGGGCGGAACATATTTGCTGGATAAACCATCATCTCGAACAGTACCTGTAGCAATAATTAATGCCCCTAGGGGAATGCTTTTCTGCATCGCGCCGCAGCTTCCTACTCTGATGACCGTGGTAATCCCTATATTGTGCAGTTCCTCCATGGCGATAGCTGCAGACGGGGCCCCAATCCCTGTAGAAATAACTAATATCTCTTCGCCTCGATAACTGCCCTTGATCGATTTAAATTCTCTATTGTATGCCAGGGGTTGTACGTTATCCATCAGTGCGCCAACTTTATCTACTCTGGCCGGATCGCCAACCAAAATGGCTTTTTGTACGTTAATCGAGCTGTCTAATTGAATATGCGCTTGTTTCTCTGTCATCGTTCATCTCTTCCTTTCAGGGTCAATCCATAGTTTCTCACGATCTACAATCTCTATCTCATCACCGCTTATGACGATGCTCCCCTCCACTTCAAGCTGGTTTAAGACACGATAGACGCTTCTGTTGGTTGAGGAGACCGAATCTAAAATGACCTTCTTCTGGATCATCGTTGATTTCTGCCCGTTACTTTCCTCTATTAGCGATGAAATGATTTGTGATCGCACGCTGTCTAAGCTGTATTTTATCGTTCGATTGGTAAGCTTATACATTTGTTCGCATAAAGAAGCCATCACAATCTGATTGAAGTTAGCATCTTTTGAGAGCCAATATAAAAATGCCTTATCAGGTATTTTTATTAAAGTTACTTCACTGATACTCACTATTGATGCGCTATATGGTTTATGGATCATAGCTTCTTGCTCACCAATAAAATTACCGCATGAATAGATATCTAACGTCACCTGTTTAGCGCTTTCATTCATAACATAGACTTTAACGTTTCCGCTTACGACAATGTAGACGAAGGCATGCATCTCCCCTTGTGGTAAATAAAACTTGTTCTTCTTGAACGTCTGAATCTCCATTTCACGCAAAACTTCAAAGGGACAATCTTTTAAAATCGTATGCATCCTAGGGATATTGCAAGCGATTGCATCGATGTCTGTAAGCATCTTTTTCTAATCTCCTTGGGTTATATTTTCTCAAACACAAAGCATAAAAGCTACGACAAAGGACTTTATCTGCATTCATTTCTGTCTTATTTTTAATATGAATTGCGACATTTTTCAAACCTGAAAAAATCGGTTCCATTATTCCCCAAAGGCCGGCTTACTAACCAAGCTTTCCCTGAACTTTTTGCTCCCATACAACTGCACCATTTGCTGTGAACAAATAAAAAAAGCCGATTGAACAGTGTCCAATCAGCGTTGAAAGCTTTATACCCATCGAAATTAGCCCACCGATGCTATGTCTACTCGTGACTCCTCGGCAGTCGTGTCCGTGAATCGGCTGCGGCCCGTCCACCATGCCGCCACAAGACCGAGCGCAGCTGCGGCTGCCAGAAACCAGAAGCCTGCATGCACGGCTGCGGCCAGTGCCTCCTTTGTAGCGGCGGCACTCTGCCCATTCGCACTAGCCCCCTCTAGCAGCCGCTGGATCTGCTGATCAGCGCTACCTTCACCCGCTGCTCCTGCGGGAAGCTCGCGGACAAGCCGCATGTTGATAACAGCCGCCATAACGGCCGTACCAAACACACCACCGACGGAGCGGAAGAAGCCTACAGATGAAGTCGCGACCCCTTTGATCCGCTCGTCAGCACTGAAGGTGACAGCCATCTGCCCGACCGTCATCATGATGCCGACGCCAACACCGATCAGAATCATCAGGAACCGGATATGCCACGCGCCGATGTTCAAGCTAGCCGCAGTCATCCCAAGCAGCCCCCCGGCGCTGATCAACATAGCGACGAAGATGCAGACGCGCCAGCTCCACCATTTGATGAGCGAACTGCTAACTGCCGCACCCACCATAACGGAAAACATGAACGGCGTCAGAACGCCTCCGGTGTCCGAGGCGTCACCGCCCAGACTACCTTGGATGAAAAGCGGAATGTATATGAGCGACCCGTACATAATCGCACCCTGCAGGAAAGTCGCTGCCAGCGTCCCGCCAATGGCCCGGTTACGGAACATGACCAGGGGTAAGATCGGCTCTGGCGAGACGACCTCAACCCGCAGGAACGCCACCAAACAGATCAGCCCTAAGCCGAGCAAACCGGCCACCTGCCAGGACATCCAGCCTTCGCCTTCGCCTCCGAGCTTGAGACCTAGCAGGATGGAGAAGGTGGATACGGCGAGCAGTAAGGCTCCGCTCTTATCTACGCTCGGCTTGACATCCGACCTGGGCGTTACCGGCAGCAGCCGGACCATCGCCACGAAAACCAGTATGCCGAGCGGTATGTTCATATAAAAATTGTAACGCCAGTCCAAGTGCTCCGTGATCCAGGCGCCGAGCGCCGGTCCGCTTACGGAGGACAGCGCGAATACGCCCATATATAGCGTCTGATAGATACCCGCACGTTCCTTTGGCATGTTCGTGAACACCAGCGTGTAGGTGACGGGGATAAGAAAGCCTGCACCCAAGCCCTGAACCGCCCGATAAAAGATCAGCTGCGGCATACTCTGAGCAATCCCACACAGCGCTGATCCGAGGATGAAAACAACAAGGCCTAACATATAAAACCGTTTGCGGCCATACAAATCCGACAACTTGCCTGCGATTGGCATCATCATTGTAGAGGTTAGCATATAAATCGTAAACACCCAGGACATCAGCGGTAGTCCGTGCAGCTCCTTCACGATCGTGGGAAGGGCTGTCGAGACAATCGTCTGATCAAGTTGCGTCAAAAAGATGCTGACGAATAAGCCGGCCATCGTCCAGTTGAGTCTTGATTTGCCGGGCAGGGCAGCCTTCATCTGCATCGTCTGCATCGTCGTTCACTCCGTTTCGCTAATAAGTGGTCTCTACCCCCGCAGGCCAGCCCATTTGAGACATCGCTTGGCATAATTCAACGGGCTTATATCCGCTGTACGAGCTACAGCATAGGCGCCAATTCTATTGACGGCATCCTCCAACAGGCGCTGCAGCGCCTCGGATCCTGCACTCCCGCGCTCTACCCAGATACCGACGGTTACCTCTTCCACATTGGGGTTATTCCCCAAATCCTCCAACCACGAGACGATATGCGGCGGCATTTCGCCGTATTGAGTGGAAGCGAATACAAACATCAACTTCTCCACCCGTCCTCCGTTCGTATTACGCTCCTCCTCCCACGCCAGCAATGGCTGGCGAAGTGAATCCTGCAACCAGAGGCACATATCTGCGCACTCACTGCCCTCCTCAACTGAGCCAGAACCAACACTGTAGATGATATCACTCTCGCTCCACTTGGGGTCTGCCTCCTTATTCCCTCCGCCGTATAGGGCAGGCACGACACCGTGCAGCGTCAGCCGGATCATCTGATCGGCCACCTGATCCTGCAGCGATTCCAGATCACCGTCTCCCCCTACGATTTCACGCAAGTTATCTTCCGAACGGAAGTAAAATTGGTTCATCATGCCCCAAAGCAAGAATAGTAACGCCTTCCTATTCATTCCCGCGTCTAACGCACCGTCCTGTTGCCAATCGTGAATCATCTCTGTGTGCTGCAAGAAATCCTCATACCAGGTAGAGGAGGCATATTTAGTGAACAAGTCACCCTCTTCCATCGCTTCCCAATGGAATATTCTATACAGATTCGGAATTTGGCACTTGAGACGGAATTGCGCGCGAATGTAAGTTGCCAGAAATTCTGGAGCGTTCATCCCACTCCAGGATAGTTTATTAACGTACTCCTCCCACTGTCGGAACAGACTGACGAGCACTGCTTCATATAGCTTTTCCTTCGATTCGAAGTAATAATGGATGAGCGCCTGATTAACTTCAGCCTTAACGGCGATCTCACTTATACGCGTTCCCGCAAAGCCGCAAGCGGAAAAAACCTCCTCCGCAGCTATTAAAATGCGTTCTTGAACGTTTGTTTTGGTTTCTGCCGGACCTGGTCCAATCATTTCCTTTCCTCCTTTCCAATTTATTAAAGTATATCTTCAAACCCGGTTCAGCAGCCACTTATCGTTCTGTGACACCCATTCTTTCGCTATTGTCCCGAAATCATCCAACTGAGAGTCTATCACGTACAAACCTTTTGTCGGGCAGGAAGCCCCCAGTTCGACGAGAAGCGGCCTCAGGTGAAGCTCGACAGCCAGACTGTGATGCGGAGCCGCTCCCACGAGCAGAGGAATAGCTAACTTACCAGCCAACGCATCCGGAGGCAGTTGATCCGCAAACAGCTTCAGCAGCCCTGTGTAGGTAGCCTTATACGTAGGACTAGCGAATACAACAGCTTGTGCACCGGTAATACGCTCATTCAGTTCAGCCGCCGCTGGGTCTCCCCATGATAGAAATGAGCCACCATGTGGCGCCAAATCGATCACATCATAAGTCACATGAAGTGATGCATCCTCGGCATACTCGGCGATCGCTTCCGCAAGGCGGAGCGAGATTGTATAGGTCTTTGAAAACGGTTTCGGATTACCAACGATGACCGCGATATGCATATATGAACCCTCCTTAGACCTCCAGCGCCTGCAGCGCTCTGTACTTGCCCTGGTAAAATAATAAGGGGCTTGATTGCGTTTCCGGCTCGTATAGGTACTCGCCCTGTCCAACCAGAATCAGATGGTCGCCTCCGTCCAGCGTATTTGCCAGACTGCATTCGACTGAAGCGAGGCAGCCGCCAAGTACAGGCAGCCCCAGTTCACCCTCACGATAGTCAACCTCTTCGAATTTGTCAGTCTCGCTCTTTCGGGCGAAGCGCCGGGATACCTCCTCCTGCGTATCGGCCAGAAAGTTGACCGCGAACTTCCGCGCTGCAAGCAGGCTAACTAGCGTGCTGCTTCCCTTATCTAAGCAGATAAGGAGCAAAGGCGGCTCCAGCGACAGAGATGTGAATGCATTGGCTGTCATACCTATCGGCTGTCCCGCTTCATCGAGCGTTGTAATCACCGTAACTCCCGTCGCGAACTTCCCCATGATGCCCCTCCATGCAATACCTTCCATACCATATCCCTCCCAATGAATCGAAGCAAAATTACAATCATTCGCTGACATTCCGGCTATCCTCGGCTGTTGCACACCTGCCAAGCGGTTACAGCATAGACGACGGCTGCATCGACCATATCCTTCAGACTCGGTTGGAAACGGGTCGGACCATAAGTCGCCGACGGGATGTTGTACATGTTAAACACGTTATGATCCCGCCACATACTGGAATACACCGGGTGCGCGATCGGCGCCGCCCCGCGTCCGCCCGCTTCGCCCGCTGCAGCCAGCGCGGCGCGCAGAGGATCGATCCGCGCTGCGTCTGCTTCGAAACCTTGGCGATAGACTATCGGCTGAACAGCGCCGTCATAACCGCCGCGCTTCAGTAATGCTTCCAGTTCGCGCTGCACATCAGCGACGCTCTGAGCAGGAGTTAGATTTACCTCAATATAGAGTGAACAGACTTCACTTCCTCCGCCAAAGATGTGAGGATCACCACCACGAATGGCTGAGATCTGCACCTTCGGAACAGCCGTACCTCCCGGCGAGTGGTACGTTTGCCGAATTTCATAGTCTGCAGCCCATAGCTGCACGTCCCCGATGAGCGGCGCAACACGTACAAGTGCGCTCGGATGATTCTTCAATTCATTCGAATGCTCAAGCAGTGGTGTGAACACATCCTCACCATAGACATCGATGCGGAATAGCGCATGGCCGCAGCTTACCCAAGAGATGCCGAAGTCAGTGCCTTCAGCCGCAATCGCGTAGTCCGGTGCAACACCACCATGTGTCATCATATAGTGCGCACCGATCTCCTTGCCGAGATACTGTGTACCCTTGAACTCCTCAACATGCTCCGGTCCGATCTCCGCCGGACAAGCGGTCAGATACAGATGCCCCGCCAGAGGTAGACCTGCTAGTTTCAACGCTTTGGCTGCTATGAGAAAACATGCCATCGGCCCCCGATCATTCTCCACCGGATGTCCGGAGAAGCGCCCCTCGACTAGTGAGGCTGTCGTCCAACCCGGATCATCGATTGTACCACCCGGGCGGTATTTCCACTGATCGCGCCAATTGTACTGTGGTGCCTCTGTATCCAGATGGCTCGTAAACAGCAAATTCCTGCCTGCCTCCGGTGCTTCTCCACCGAATCTGCCGACGACACTGAACCGATCCTCGACCATACCAACACGACTCGGAGCGAAGCCCTCCCGCTCCATCCAGGCGAATACATAGTCACCCGCTTCCTTCTCATAACCAGCCAGACTGCGGATGTTACACAACTCCAGGATAAGTGAGGTTAGCTCTTCAGTATCAATATGACGCCGGACGAGCGCTTCAATTTCGGCGATTCGCCCTGCATCTGCGCCGGCCTCATCCTCACTGCTCATGAAATTCCGATGTTCCGACATGCTTATACCTCCCCGATATCTGCCCACTCTGCCAGCAGCGTTTCCGTGTCGATTAACGTGGCGAAGTTCAATGCCATCGCACGCAGCGAATAGAGATGAAGCTCTTCCTCGTAGGCTGTACACGCGTCACTGACAACAAAAGCCTCGTAATCTCGCATGAATGCGTCGCGTACGGTCGACTCTACACAACACTCGGTCGTTACACCTGTCGCGTACACAATCCCGATCTCCTTCTCCTGTAGCACTTCATCGAGATTCGTCCCGACAAAGCCGCTATACCGTGTCTTCGAGACAACTGTATCGCCCGGTTCAGGGAAGAGGCGATAATAATCCGCCCCCTGTTCCCCTTTACGGCATACAGCCGCTGCCACCAACGGATCGATGCCCTGCCGCTCGTACCATCTCAGCATTGCAGGTGAGTCCAGCTCCGGCTCTGTTTCAAGCCGGACGAAGATAACATCTACTCCAGCGCGACGGGCTGCACCAATCAAACGATCAATCCTGTCCACCGTCCCATCGATTGTGGACAAGTCCGCACCAAATGCCGTTACCGCACCGTCCGGTGCGCAGAAGTCACGCTGCACATCGATAATCAGCAGAGCCGCCTTCATTGCTCCCCCTTGCGCAACAGCGGCAGTACGCGCTCCCCGAAATAGCGCACATCTTCGGTATAGTCCGAGAACGTCAGCATCATGCCGTCGATACCCGTATGCTCAATGATGTTACGAACTTGCGCAGCAAGCGCCTCCGCATTACCAACGAGCATTTCATTCATGAATACATTTTTGGCACGCGCTTGCATTACATTCTCGCGGCCATCCGGATCCATTCCGTAGCTGCGCAGCAGCCCTTTTATCGCCTCAATATCAGCACCATCTTGAAAATGCTTCAGCTTGGCCTCTGCTTCCTCTTGCGTATTTGCCGGAAGCACTCCGAACATCGAGTACGTCTTGATTGTCTTCCCCCGCTCTGCGGCCATCTCCTTGGCGCGTCTCGATAAGGCCGCCAACTCGTCAAGATCACGGCCGCCGATGAAGCAGGCATCACCTTCCTCGATGGTAAAGCCGATACCTTTCTCTGATTGGCCTGCACAGATGATCGGTGGACGAGGCGACTGCTGCAACGGCTTCGGATTAGACTCGCAGTCGATCAGTTCGAAGTATTCCCCCTTATGATTGACGCGCTCCTCCGTCCACAGCTTCTTCACGACCTGCATCCATTCACGGGCCAGGTCATAGCGGGCATCATGATCCAGATGCTCCGGCCATGTCCCCATCTGTCTGAATTCTCCCGCATACGAGCCAGATACAACGTTCATACCGACCCGTCCGCCGCTGATTTGATCCAGTGTCGCGAACATTTTGGCAGCGACGGCCGGATGATAGAGGAGCGTATGCACCGTAGCGAACACCTTAACCCGGGAGGTCGCCTCCGCCAGACCCGCCATCATCGTCATCGACTCAAGTGAAGTGCCCCAGTGATTTGTCGTACCTCCATAACCTCTCCACTTCGCCATCGACATAATGAAGTCAAAGCCGGTCTCCTCTGCGATCACAGCAGCTGCGCGATTGAGTAAATAACTGCCGTCTGGACGCGGTTCGGATTCCGATATAATCCACCCTCCATTAGTAATAGGTAAGAAAATACCAAAGTCCACACTGTTATAATCAATACCTTTTGTCATATTCGTATCCTCCTGCAGCTAGTGTCTATTATTTGTTTGGCCAGATTAGATTAGTTCCGTCGTAAATGGAATTGAGATACTGGTTGTCCATAACATCTGTAACTGCTAGCGTCTTCGTCAGCACGCCTGCGTTCTTCAGCATATCGATCTCATTCTGCCACTGTGTGTCCGTTTGCCATCCCACTCCGTGTTTCGGGTCTTGTGCATCCTTAACAATTTTGCTTTCAACTGTCCAGCGATTAGTCTCGGAGGCCAGATCGTACCCTGATTGTGAACGCTTCTTCAACATATCGAGTGCTTTGTCACTATTAGCAAGCGCCCATTCATGGGCTTTAGCAACGGCACGGAGAAAATCCGTAACTGTATCCGGATGCTCCTTGGCGAACTCGTCATTAGCTACGATGACGCCAAATGATGTCTTAGCACCGTAGTCTCCAGGATCAATCAGACTTACCTTGAATCCCTTGCTCTCCATAATATGGGGTTCGTTAGACTTGTAGACAGTGAGCGCGGCGACCTTGCCAGAACTCAGCACGCTGGGATCGTAACCGACAGAGACGCCTTTAACCGAGGCCGGATCAATCCCTTCATTTTTGAACATGGCTACATAGTTTGGCGGCAACGCTCCGTGGTACCCAATCGTTTTACCTACCAGATCCTGTGGTTTCGTGATGCCCGAGTCAGCCATAACCATCAGCGCGTTGTTCCCTTTGGCACCGAAGGTAGCAATCCCTTTAATACCAGCACCACTAGCAACAGACTGGATGACAAGGCTAGGGGCGCCTGCACTGGCGATCTGTATCTTATCCGCAGCAAGGAACTTCATCCCCTCGGAATCAAGGCCACCCTGAATCTCAACATTGATGCCCAAATCCTTAAAGTATCCGAGTTCATCCGCAACAACGACTTCCAGGTCAGGCGGCGAGGCCCCGAAGTAAAATCCCGTCATATACCTAATTTTCCCTGCCTTCTCGTTGGACGCCTTACGTGCTGCCCAATCCGATTCTGCCGAAGCAGGTGCCGACGCGATTGCGGTAGGCGATGCTGCTGCCGAAGAAGAGGAGCTGCTGGAATTGCCAGAATTGCCTCCGCAGCCCGCCAGTACCATCGCGAACAACGTTAGCAGTGCACCTGCCGAACTTACCGTTGAAAAGACCTTATTCTTTGCCATATTCCAGACCTCCATATCTATTGTTATCGATTACTCGGTGATGCTGTACGTCAGGTTACCCTTTGGACTGTTCAGAGCTATGCCATGAAAGCACCCTGCGTTCGACCAAACGGACGAGATTCGTCAGTATAATTCCCATTAGTGCGAGCAGCAGGATCGAAGCGAATACCTGATTCATCTGCATGTTATTACTCGACAGCATTACCAGATTTCCCAGTCCTTCCGTTGATCCGCTCCATTCGCCGACAACCGCCCCCATCACGCTCAAACTAACGCAGGTGCGAGCGGCAGAGAACAGATAGGGCAGACTGTTCGGCAGCCGTAATTTCAAGAAAATCTCCATCTTGCTGGCGTGAAGCGACTTCATGTATTCATAATTGTTAGCATCAACGGAGCGGAAGCCTGTAATCGAGTTGACCAGCATCGGGAAAAAGGTGACGATTGCCGCGATTAGCACCTTGGGCAACGCCCCGAAACCAAACCAAATCATGAGTAGTGGAGCGATGGCCGAGATCGGTGTCACATTGGCAAGCACGGCTAGCGGGAGCAGCGAGCGCTCAATCAAACGCGAGTGTGCCATAATAATCCCACCCGTTAGCGCCAGCACAGAGCCGAGGAGGAATCCTCCAATCGCTTCGTACAATGTTGTCCAAGCGTGGGGCAAGTAGAAGGAGAGGTGTCCAAACAGTTCTGCAAGCACCGAGCTTGGTGCAGGGAGCGTTAGCGCATTAAGACCGATCAGACGGACCAGCGCCTCCCAGACAAGGAAGAAGCCGATGAAGGCAACCGTCGGAGGTGCCGACGACGACAAGGCCCGACGCGTTTTCGAAAACTTTTTGGAAGGTACGGACGACGGATCAAACGTAATTCCAGACTCCCTATTGGCATTCAATTTAATATCCATCATCGTTACACCTGCTCCTTTTGCGTTTAGTCTCGATGTGTTTTGCTTGCCTGCGACCACCATAGTCAATCCCACCTTTCCTGCAACAAAGCACGGATTTGATGAACATAATCATGAAAAATCGGATCATTCTCTTCCATCTTCGTTCGAGGATGCGGCAGATTAATGTCGACAATCTCAGTTATTCGCCCGGGACGGCTCGACATGACAACAACTTTATCTGATAGAAATACAGCTTCACGGATGTTATGCGTAACAAAAACAACGGTTTTCTGATGCTTCTCCCAAATACTCATCAACTGGTGACTGATCTTCTCTCTTGTAATTTCATCAAGTGCGGAGAAGGGTTCATCCATGAGCAGGATCGGCGCACCACTCGCGAACGCCCTCGCAATGCCTACACGTTGCTGCATGCCGCCCGACAGCTCCTTTGGATATGCGTTGGTGAAGTCGCCGAGACCAACAGCCCGCAGCAATTCCGTCTCGTCTTCGCGGTTGCTCTCATAGGCTGCGCCGCCTTTGCGGTTCACTTCCTGCGGCAGCTGCATATTCTCAATAATCGTGCGCCAAGGAAACAATGCGGGCGCCTGAGGGACAAATCCGAACACTTTCGATGCCTGTGCCTCTAGCGGGGTCATTCCACCGATGCTCACCTTTCCAGCATCAGCGGTCTCCAGTCCGCCTATGATACGCAGTAGCGTTGATTTCCCGCATCCGCTCGGCCCAATCAAACTGACGAATGTGCCGCTGTCCAGCTCCAGATTGATGTTACGTAAGGCTTCAGTCCACTGACCTTTGCGCGAAAACCTCTTGGACAAGTTCTCCACCAATATGACCGACATCTTTCTCTCCCCCAACTCTTTTTTTAATTTTTTAATTAAATTATTTGATGAGTTGATTAACTTTGAATACAATTTAGCACGAACATAAAACTGCGTCAATATACATGACACATATAATTTAATTTTATCGAATTACAATATAAAAATAGTCTTTCTATACAAATTTTATATATAAATTCTCTCTTATATGTTATTTTATCTAACATTAATATCACTTAATGGTGGAACCGACTTCATTTATACATCTACTCCTATAGAAGAGAAAGAAATAACCAGAGGCAATAAATTTGATTAGAAATCCTGCGCTTGATTTTTTAATTAAATAATAAATGGTGAAGACGTTTAGTCCGGCTCATACCGGGAGCACAAAAAAAGAGCTGACTGGACAATGTCCAATCAGCTCTTGAATCTCAATACTTGTAGTCAGTCTTTAATTTGAAGCCAGTTTGTACAGCACGGATTGTCTTCCACTCAGCGTGAGCGTAAGCTTACCATTTTGTGATTGAACCGGCTTATTAGTCCACAGATCAAGGATGCTGGCATTCGCCGGAATCCCTGCACGACCAAGATCGATGATCTTCTCTGCAGATTCCTTGCTGTAGTTGAACACAGCCAAATAGTAAGCACCCTGATCTTCCAAGACAAACGTATCTGAAGCGGCGGTTCCCGTATTGCCCTCCACATTACGGAAAGCCTTGCCTTTAATCGCCAATTCATTCACCCGCGGATTGGTCAGCAGTTTCTTCATCAGCTTCTGTGCTTCCGCGCTCTGCACATCATCCGAATTCAGATAGACCGTTCCCGAAATGACCGACGCATTGACCCGGGTTTGTGCCCCCTCGAAGGTCTCACCCTTAGTCAGTGTCATGTAGTCGGGATCGGTATAATGATAGATCGTCCCGTTCTGCCACCAGCCATACGTCTGACTGTTCAGTTGATATTCCGTAGAGGAAATCGAGCCGTCAATATCACAGGAGATTCTACGGCTGTGGGCATATTGGCTCGGGAAAATCGGCGCAATAGAAGCACTGACGAACATCGTGTCCCCAAGCTGATTCAGCAAGTAGGACATTCCCTCGTTGTATGCCTGTATCCCTGTCGTGATATTTTTATCATAGAAATCGCCTTCCATCGAAGCATGGGTGAGAAAGTCGAGCTTAATGAACTGATAACCACGTGCTTTAAAACGGGCAATATCATAATCCATCTTCATCTTCGTACCTGGGTGAGTAGGATCAAGGGCGATTCCATTACCATACGGAACGAGCTTCCCTTCACCATCCTTGAGTATGATATCACCATAAGTGTATTTCCCCTCTGTTCCTTCCACTTCAGCAATCATATTCTTACCCCAATATACAAATGGTGTATGGTATGTTCCAGGAATCTGCCCGTTCTTGCGGATTTTCACCACAGCATCTTCAAGCTGCTCATCCGACAGATTATCCCAGAAGGAATCCATGTTCATGTACACCGCACCATCGTTGTTGAAGGATTTATTTTGCAGATGATCATGGAAAAAGTTAGAGGCTGCCATCAGATTATCATACGACAGATGTTCGGCATACGCTCCCCAGCTATTCCAGCCAACAGGAACCCCCTGCGGAACATTCGGGCCGAAGGAGAGCGGAGGCGCTACTACTGCATTCGCGCGGCCATAGGCTTCCATCCCGTCACGGTAATCGCTGTAGAAACCGACAAAAATCTGCGGTGACTTAAGTAGTCGCCCTTTAATCGCTCCATGCGGCAAGCTGTCATAGGTGACTTTTTTGGAAGTAAACCCGCCGAATACCTTAAGCTGATCCAGACGATTATCTGCACCGCTCCAGTGGATGCCTGTCTTCCACGTATCATGAGTCACCGATCCGATAATCAGACCATTACGGCTGGCATTATCAAAGATCGCCGTCACTTCAGAGCTAATATTACTATTCGTGTTCAGGTGGGTATTCATCGACTTGGAATCATAACGCGCCCAAGCATCATTATCGAACGGCACGATGAGCACCCGGTTATCACTATACTGTCCAAGGTCGACTCCGCCAGCAGTCTCCAGCACCACAGGAGCCATCTCATTCGTACTTAACTCGCTGCTGCCAGTCACTTCTTCAGCTTTGATAAAGTAGTTAGTCTTCTCGTACACATAATAGATTTGTTCAAGACTTGGTTGCCCTTGCTTCTCATTACGGACAATGAGCTTGATTCCTTTGCCATGTCCATCCTGAATCTGTTCTACCTGATCAGTTAGCAAAGTGTGCGAATCATACTCATTGCTGTAGACCAGTTCCTCATTCAGCTTGAAACTGCTGTATACCCCCTTGGCGATCACCTTGCCATCCCAGGCGTATGACGATAATCCAGTTGTCGTATTATAAAGCAATTGGTAAGTACCACTATCCACTGTAAATCCAGAGCTATGCTGTGATACTGTAATATTTCCAACCTTCAAAGTCGTCGCCAGCTCACCAATATTCGCAGAATCGCCCCACTGGAACGCTGGATTCTGTCCAACATTAACGCTATCAGGCGCCTTCTTAATCACAATTCGATCCAAATTGGGAGAGTACCAATCACCGTCAGAGAATAGCAGGACATTGTTGCCACCGTTCAGTTCGATCTCAAAATCAAAGCTGCCTACTGAATCCCAGTCGTCTTTCACAACTTCCGGAAAGTCAATCTTCTCCGAATCCTTGTCATTCACCTTAACATAAAAAGAGCGTGGATCACCCGATACGTAGTAAGCGGTTACAATGTATTTCCCAGCCTCTGTGACTTCTACATCATTGAACTGAATTGAACTACCTTCGAAAAGACCTCCTACCTGTTTACCATCAGAACACTGTGCGCAATCAGCGATTTGTGTATGCGGTCCTTTCAAAATGTTCCGCGAATCATTAGCTTGGAATTCATATAAGGTGGGTGCTGGTGGCTCGGTTGCATTCGCCGCTGGCAATTCTGCAGTTTGCTGCTCCTCTACTACCGTATCTTTCGCTGCTGACTCTATAGTTTTCTCCTCCCCTCGGAGACTGCTAAGCCATACAAAAACAACAATTCCTCCAATGATAAGAAGCAGAGCGGCAAGTATTAGCTTCCTGTTCTTAATCAGCTTACATCACTCTCCCGCCTATTGTCGTAAAAATAAAGGCGCAAGAAAGCAATCAACCTTCTTGCGCCCTATTCAAAGGTAGCTATATATGACGAACTTAAGATCTTCACGTAAGGCTCAATCGTCACTACGGTGGAATGTTTGGACTTCCGGTCGCTGTTGTCCCCAGATTTATTTGATTTAAACCACTTCTAGCGGTTGAAATCTGGGAACAGCTTAGGCTTCCGATGCTAGCTTTCCTACGGAAAGCTTTCAGGCGAACGCTTCGCTCCTACAGTTCCAAACTTCCCCCTTCGTTCCTTCTCGCTTTTGTTACTTTCTTTTGTTCATCTGATATAGATTAACCCACCAGACCACTGCGTTCCATACTTTCTACAAAGTGACGCTGTACGAACAAGTACATAATAATCAGCGGCAGAATCGCCATCAATACCGCAGTATTACGAATCATAGATGCATACAGCGGGTCCATACCGAGAGAAGTTTCCGTATATCTCAGATAGAACATGATCTGTCCCCACGCGCCAGATACCATGGAAGACATCACACCCGTTTCATTCAGGACCATCCCGGTAAAAAAGGAGTCGTTCCATTGCCATACGAAGGAGAACAGCATGACGGTCACCAGGGCCGGAATGGCATTCGGCAAAATAATCCGCATAAAGGTACCGAAGGTGCCTGATCCATCCACCCAAGCCGCTTCCTCCAAATCCTTAGGAATTCCTCTGAAGAACTGACGGAAAATGTAAACAAATAGTCCTGTCTTCAGCCCCATTCCTAGAATAGAGGAAATAAAGAACGGCCAGTAAGTATCGATGAGATTCAAGGGTTTACCTGTTAAGAAGGTAATGATGCCTAGAATATCAAAGTTTTTATAAGTCAAATAGGTTGGAATCATGATCGTCTGTGGCGGCACTAGAATCGTAAAGATCACGCAGCCGAACAACAAACCGCTACCCCGGAATTTCATTCTCGAGAACCCGTAACCGGCAAGTACACAAGACAAGGTCTGGCACACCATGACCAGAATAGACAATAACGATGTGTTGAGCAGAACCTTCGGATAGTTCAGCGACTCGCTTACTAACAAAAAATTCCTCAACGTGAAGTGCTTTGGAATCCAAACTACACTGGCATCATAGAGATCAACAGGATCTTTGATCGCAATCATGACCTTAATCAGAATCGGATACAAGATGATAAAGGAAATGCCGGCAAGAAGAACGCTTCGCACAAAAACCCAGAGCCAATTTTTCACATGATTAACCCAAAAACTTGAATGAGACATGCGCTCCAAGGAAGAAGGTAGCACATGCGCCGCCTTTTCTCTAATACTTTCAGCTTTCATAGCAGGCTCCCTCCTAACTTAGTCGTGGTAGAATACTTTCCTGGAAATGAGCATTGTAATTAGCCATAAGAAGAGCGAGATCACGACAAAATAGATCCAAGCCATTGCTGCACTAAGTCCAAATTGATAGGACTTGAAGGCCGTATCCCGAATTTGCTGGGTCGTCGGGCTTGTAAGCAAGTTATCAATGATAGAATAGACCACATTCGTCAAAATCAACGGGCTGATCATCGGAAACGTAATTTTCCAGAATGACTCGTACCCGGTTGCACCTTCAATTTTGGAGGCTTCATACAGCGAGCCGGAAATGGATTGCAAGCCTGCTACGAAAATAAGAATCTGCACTCCAGAGGCCGTAATGATCTGATAGATCCGGTTGACCGCCCCGACCAGGTATTGAACGATTTGGTAATTGACACCTGAGTTTAATAGCAGCTTGGCGAGCTCCAGATTACGGAACAGCGCAAACTCACCACTTGACGTCTGACTTGCACTTTTGATGATTCCCTGGGTATAATCGCCGTTTTCAACAGCCGCGATGACGCCAGAGGCCAGAATAACCGGCAAGAAGAATATGGCGCGAACGAGGCCTCTTCCTTTAAACTTCTGATTCAACAGCACCGCTGCAAACAAACTGAAAATAACAATTAGCGGTACATTGATGGCCATGTTCGCCATGGATTCAGTCAACGTTCGTACATAATGCTCATCTTGAAACAAAGCATTCTTAAAATTAGCCCAACCTACAGATTGAATAGAAAATCCATTATCGTTCACCTTCAGTGTACTGAAGCTATAGCGCAGCGAATTAATAAGCGGCACAAGGAACAATAACAGGAATCCGGCAAACCAGGGGAGAATAAACCATACTCCTTTATACTTTTGCCGCTGGTGCAGCGTTAGCCCGACTCTAGGTTGCTTCAATTGCGCTCGCCTCCCATAAGGTATCCCATCGCTTCAACAGCAGCGCCACCTACATTGACCGGATAATCATTATAGTTGACTACTATTGATGTTCCATCCTCATAGGTGGTTTGATAGACACCTTTTTCTAGCATTTGATGATCCTTTATAATCTGAGTCCGTACTTTACTCAGCACATTGTTTATTTCGGCATACGTCGACTTGGCCTCATCCATCCAATTTTGATAGCTCGCAGAATACAGATAGTCGAACCCGGTTTCCTTAACCAGTGATGGTTTCTCATAGAACCAAGTAAAGTACAGCCCAGAGCCCGTCTCCAGTGATTTCAGAACATGATAACGAGTATCCTGCTCATCCGAGAGATTGAGCGCTTCTCCTGCATAATCGATGTACCCATGCAGCGCCATCTCATAGAAAGGCACACTCTGATCAGTAAGGTTATAGCCGCTGTTCGCAAGCGGTGCATTAACGACACTATCTACATAAGGAAGAGTGTATGCGTTACCACCCGATACCATCATATTCGGATAAGTGTGCAGCTTCGCAAGCTGTTCTTCTACTGCCTTCTTACTCTCTTCCCTGGTAAGGACATTCTTCGTATTAAAGTCGGAATTCAGTTCATCTCCCATATCATGCAGAGACAACCCCTTCTGCCCAAGCTTGTTGTACTGATTCATAAATTTATCCACTACTACAGGCAGCCTAGCAGGAGAGAGCGGATAGGTCGGTTCCAAATACGTAAGCTTGTAATAACTAGCTAAATCGTAAGGATGGACCGTTGCTACTACGCCATTCATCGTACGTGACGCATCTCTTTTCGGTTTGAAATCCCCTTTATCCTGAAGCACTCTCATGAAGGATACATCGGGATACAGCGTAATTCCGTTGCGATCCGCAAAGTCCTGTAGTTCCGCAAGTCCTTTTTTTCCACCCAGCTTGCTATCCACGGATACAGAGGATGGGATTTTATGATTCAGCCCGCCATTGAACCATCCCGTGTAGCGGACTTTAATATTGTGGATACCATCAACCTGAAGCTGATTAAGAATGTCCTGTGCCTGACTGAACGTGGTAAGCGGCTGATAAGAGCTATACGGAATGCCCAGGAAAAATTTCCTCGTTGGAATTCCACCAATCAATTCTACATTGAACGGAATTTGCTCCTGCTCATGCAGCTTCTCAAGCCCATACTTCTTAATTAAGTACGAACGGTAGTAGGAAGCCATCCCACTGTAGCTCGCTTCTTTTTCTTGCAAAAATCCGTAGCGAACCGTGATATCACCGTTATACGGTCTATCCTGGAATTTAGGAACCGACTGCTGCATCCAGAATCCTGTCAGTGCAAGCGGATCAGAATCAGTGATCTCATAACTGCTGAACACATAATTGTACGAGTTCGCCCGTCCACTTACATCGGCTTCAATGCGTCCGATTCCGTCCCCATTCTCTACGATGGCTACAAAGCCTGCATCATTCTTTTTCATACCGAACACCGGCAAACGAGCCGTTTCTCCGCCCAGCACCTGCTTTTTCGGCAAGCTAACTGAATCCGCTCCATATAGAGGCACATTATAGCCATAGGCAGTCAGCTTATTGTTATTAAGATGAATGAGTGAACCCGAGCCGTCAGGTACGAACATGTAGCCCTGATCCTTGGTACCGGCAGCGCCGAAGTAAGGCAGCACAGAAATGGAGTGCAGAAAGAAACCTTTGTTTTGAATATTTTCAGCCGATACATTCACTACAAGCTGATCATCCTCAAGGCGATAAGTAAGCGGAATCACGAATGAAGCCTGGCTGACCACATCACTATTCTTACGGTCTATCTCCATCTCTTCTTCGCCATATCCGATTTCCTCTAGCGTACGCAGTGTCTTGGTCAGCGCCATTCCTTTCAAGGCAGTATCCCGCCGCTCGTAGAGCTTACTATTCTCATCCAAGTTGAATCTGCTGAGGACATCTTTTTTCTTCTTCTCATCCTTGATCTTATCCAGGATCAGTGTTTGGAAACGTTCTTCACTAATAAACTTTGGAATCTGCTCTACACCGCGCAGCTTTTCGCCGATGGTATACAGAATTTTAAGGCCGTCACCTAGCTTCTCAATTTCAAATTGCTCGTACTCCACACTCTGATTGAAATTGTTATATTGCTGCGGCTTGCCTGTTTTATCCGAGAAATTCAGCAGCAATTGGCTGGATAACATGGATTTATTCATCCCAGACGCTTTACTGTCCGTATCCCGGTCCTGCGGGTTCGAGAACCAGACAGTGCCATCCTTCTTATTACTGACAGCAATCTCTGTCGTCTTGGGACTATAGTAAAGTGCCAATGCTTCGTTCTCGGCAGCCAGCGTCATGGACTCTAGAGCCGATGCCGCTGCACCTGAAGAATCAACCGCCTCTTCTGAGTAATCACTTTGTGTTACCGGCGCATCCAGGGAATTGGGCGCAGCAGCAACATTTCCAGCTTGCCCGATTGGCCCGCTTCCAGCAGTTACTAAGCTGATTACAACTGCCGCAGCGACCGCCGCTCTCCATTTGTTTTTCACGTCTGCCAGCCTCCTTCCTAGATGCGGTATGAAATCTCATTATAGATGGATACCACGAAACCGATCATTTCCTGAAGCAGACTGAAGAATAACAGCCCCAGGAACATGATAATGCCCATAACCACCAAGGTTAGCACCATCGTGACAATGGTCTTCAGAACTGTATATTGATGTACTGTCATTGTGCCGATAAACAGCAGCCAGACAAACCATAGTACAGATAGTGAATCTATCATGTAATAGAAGGCTGATTCACGCGTAGTAATGATGTTACTGATTAGCACATTCCCGAATCTCATCAAGATCAGCGGAAGCAGCGCATAGCCAGTGGCCATCACAATGTCCTTGAATTTCCCTTCACCATCCATGAGTGTCGTCAAAGACCAGTTCGCTACGCACCATAGAAAGAATGGCAGAACAATATATTGCAGTTCATTAATGCTATTTAGGTCATAGGGATAATTAAAGTTAACAACAAAACCTGCGTACTGCCGCAGCAATATAGTCGCCACCGTCAGCAATAGCAGCATGGACAGAGCAACGCGCAGTCTGCCCTTATTCTCATACTTCAAATCCCAGAACCCTTGAAAAGGATGAAGCAGTACATAAAACGGGGTTTTGGTCATCTCACGTAACATCCGCATTCACCTTCCCTCTCGCCCTTCTTCTTAAGAAGCTGAAGCCCACCAGGGCTACACCCAGGACGATCACGATGGTCATCCCTGTCCCAAAGTATTCACGTACTATCTCTTTGCGATATTTACCGAATGCCTTAGAGTAGTACTCCCTGTCATAACCAAGTTTCAAATATTCCAGTGCCTGCTTGTTCTCTCCTTGGCGAAGCATCACCTTACCAATACCGACATAAGCGATCTCATTATTGGAGTCTAGCTTAAGCAGATCCTTCCACTTCTGTTCCGCCTCATCGTACTTGCCGGAGAACAGCAGATGATTCGCTTCATTAATTAATGCACCATAACGGGTCGGCTTGAATACGCTGATTCGATTCATCGCCTTATCCAGCACCAGGAAATCATCCCCCCTACGCTCTAAAGCAACAGGGGTACGAAACGTGCCTTCCTGCTCGCCCATACGACCGAAAATGTACAATAGATTTCCGTCCTGGTCATAGGTAAATACACGTCCCTTTCGGGAATCAAGCGCACTATATACCCCATTCTCACCGACTTTGACATCGATCAAGAGTGAACTTTCACTAGAGCCCATGGAATAGATGTCTCCTCTTGGGAACCAATAGCCTTGACGCCGCAAGACATCTTCTCCAACCGGGTTCAGCCGCTTAATCGGATCGGTAGAGGTCAGCTCAGACGTCGTCGTATACAAAAAGCCTTCGCTGTCCAGATCCACATTATTGAACTCTAGCGGAACAAATTGTTCCAGCTTACTGCGTTGCTCTTTGGTCGACATTTTCTTCCAGAAGTAGTCCCATGGATCAAACTTCACTCGATTCGTCCCCATAAAACCAGTGAAGTTTCCTTCTGCATCAAGCTCGATAATTCCATCGAAGACCCCTCTGCCGACAACATAGATCCGGCCCGCATGATCTACAGAAACCTTGATCGGGTAATATTCGAAGCCAGAGCGGATGACATCAGACTTCGGAGCTCCAATGTCGCGTACAAAATCTCCTTCTCCTGTCAGTTCCACCACTCTGCGGTTTTCAGTGTCGGCAATATAGATATGATTGTGCTTCGTAACATAGATTCCTTGCGGACTATTGAACTTCTCATTCTTCCCATCCCGCACAAAGCCGCGAATCTCCCGAACAACCCGCCAATCTTTATCAAAGACGACAATTCGTCCGTTCCCTGCATCCAGTACATAAAGCAAGCCGTCCTCAGCAACATACATATCGCTCGGTTCTAAAAGCTTGCCAATGCCTTGCCCGGTGCCATCAATCGTGCCTGCCGGAGTGTAAGCATTAGGGGTACTCACACTATCTCCCCAGTAAGAGTAGCTGTACCCCTCATAGGGAGCAGCTCCCGCTTGAAGCGGTGATGCCAATAAGCTTACTGTTGTTAAGACAAGCACTACTTTGCTAATTGACTTAATAAGCTTCATTTTCGTTCCTCCCGTGCTATTCCTTCATTCCGGAAGATGCCATCGTCTGAATGATCTGGCTCTGAGTGATGACGAACAACGCCATCGGAACGCTCATCAATAGCAGAGCTACCGCTGCTGCTATACCTGCCCGGGCAATACCACCTTGAATAATTTGTCCCATCGCATAGTGCATCGTCTTAAGTTCTTCGCTATAGATAAAGCTGCCGCCGTCGGTGGCCCATAGCATCTGGAACAACAAAATAATGAGCGTGAACCATGCTGGCTTAACCAGCGGCATAACAATCGTCCAGAACACGCGGTACTCGCTCGCACCGTCAATTTTGGCGGATTCAATCAAGGCCATCGGAATCTGCTCAATGAACTGCTTCATCAGATAGAGTCCGAGCGGGAAGGCAAATGCCGGCACAATGATCGCCCAGTACGTGTCTATCCATCCCAGCCAGGACATCGTCATATAGTTCGGGATCGCCGTCACCTGCGAGGAGAACATGAGCGATAGAACAACGATAGAGAACAATGTCTTGGAGCCGACAAAATTATACTTTGCCAGCGGGTAGGCCGCTGCTGAAGCAAGGATAACGTGCCCCACTGTACCAACCAGGGTGATGAACACCGTATTGAAAATGTAGCGTGAAAAAGGAACCCACGATTTGGCCATCAGATGGAACAAATCAGGAAAGTTATTAAAGGTAGGGTTCCGCACAAAAATCTTAGGCGGAAACAGAAACAGCTCATCGAGCGGCTTGAACGCATTATTGATCGCATAAATCAGTGGAATGGCCATAAAGGCACCGAACAGGCCTAGAAGAAGGAATAAGAAAAGGTCCACCTGCCACGAGCGGTTAATTCTCTTCTCCCCGCTCAATCTGAATTTAAGTGCTAGTCTCACCGGCCTATTCACCCACCCTTCTAAGCATCTTCTGAATCACTAGGTTGGAGCACAGCATAATACCAAACAACACTGTGGCAATCGCTGAGGCGTACCCCATCTCAAAACGAATCGTTCCGTAGTCAATCAAGTGGGTAACAATGGTATGGGCAGAATACTGCACACTTGGGAATCCCGCCAAGTTCATCGCTACGTCTGCCACCGCAAAGGATGCCGTGATCTGAATAACTGCCCCGAACATAAGCTGTGGCCGCATAGAAGGCAGCGTGATATACCATAGCTCCTGCCACCGGTTGCGAATACCGTCCATCGCTCCCGCCTCGAACAAAGTCTTATCAACCGTCTGCAGACCGGCAATGAACGCCAGAAAGCTCGTTCCAAGACTTAACCATAGCTGCACAATAATAATGATCATCAGCGTATACTTCGGATTCTGGAACCATAGGATCGGTTCATTAATAAAACCGGTCCTCATCAGGAAACCGTTTACAATACCGTACGAATCTCCAGAGAACATAATCTGCCACACGAAATAGATATTTCCGGAAATCGAAGGCGCATAGAAAACAAGCGTCATAAAGGCCCGTACCTTCGGCCTGAGCTCATTGATTAACCAGGCAAATACGAAACAGGCAATATAACTGATCGGACCCGTAATCACTGCGAAGATCAACGTATTTTTTAGAGCGATCAGAAAAATATCATCGTCTAGTAGCAACCTTGTATAATTGCTCCAGCCTGCCCAGCGTGGAAACTCCAGCATATTGAAGTACGTAAGGCTGATCAGCATGGACATGACAACCGGAAGCACAGTGAAAATGAAGAACAGCAGCATATATGGAGCAATCAACACGTATAGATGCTTGTCATTTTTCATTCGCTTCAAATTAAACCGGAGTTTACTATGCTTGGTGCTCACGCCTTTCTGAGGCGAAGGCTCACCCGCGGATGCCGGTAAAGTATTCGTTTGCTGCAACTTAGATCACCTCGGTCTCTACTTCAGATTGATTTCTGTTTGCTTAAACTCGATCTCACGATTGATCTCTTCCACGTAATCATAGAGAGCATCTCTCGTGTTCGTCTTATTGTTAATGACTTCTCTAAAAGCATTATCAAGGTTACGACCCGTGTAGTATCCACCAGGTACCTCAGGAACACCCTTCACCCAATCCCACTGCTCTTTCAGGTTCTGGAGATCCTTACTTGGCCATGGCAATTCTTCCATAGCTTCCACGTTCGCGGTCGGATAACGGGCTGCTGCACCCATGAGCCCTTCCATCTCCCGGCCAAAGCGTACCTGTGTTTCCTTACCGGTCCACCATTTTATGAATTCCCAGGCTGCTTCTTTGTCCTTCGTTTGCTCCATCATAATGACAGCCGAGCCACCGCTCGATACATCCCGCTTAATGCTGCCGTCTTTCTGTTCAAGTCCAGGAACAACCGTAAAGTCCCACAGTCCTCTAATCTCTGGAGCGGATACCGCCAGCGTGTTGTAGAATGTGTAGTCCGAAATCGCGACTGGAATCTCACCTGTCCGGAAACGAGTCGTTAGATCGAACTGAAGCGGGAACTTATAGTTCACGAAGAAGTCAGTCCACTGCCGGAAAGCCTGCATAGACGGTTCAGAATCCAGGGCACTTCTAGTGCCATCGTTGTTATAGAACTCGCCGCCTTGCTGATACAACAGCATCGCAAAGGCTTTGCTCGGTTCAAGTGTGGATACCCCAACAGTCTGAGCAAGCGGCAACGCCAAATCCATATGGTGCTTCTTGAGCACTGGAATGATCTCATACATATCTTCCCACGTCTGTGGAGCTTTCAAGTTAAGCTCACTCAGAATATCCTTGCGATAGAACAGCATCGGGAAAACCTGCTGCTCTGGCAAACCGAATACAGCATCATGGAATTTGTACGGGGTAATCGCACTCTCCCGGAATCGCTTGGCAACCTCTTCGTAATCGTTGAACTGAGTCAGATCCACAATGGCATTCCGCATCCCATAGTTGACTGGGATATCATTAGAAATCTGCATCGCTACATCAGGTCCTTGTCCTGATAGGGTAGCAGGCATAAGGACAGAAGGATTGACTAGTCGCAAATTCACGCTAATTCCTGTTTGCTCTGTAAATGTATCATCAGTCATCGCTTTAATTACCTGCGCCTGGTCACGTCCGGTTCCTACCCAAACCGTTACTGCCCGTTCATTCTCACTCGTATTTCCCATGCTGTTATAGTCCGTAAAGAACGAGCTAAATAAGTTCGTTACCTCATGCTTGGCTTTGCTAGCAAAGGATGCAGCCGCCTTAGGCATCTTCTGCTCAGGGGAAGCGAGAACGATATAGTCAATTTCGAGTGGTTGCTCTCTAACCTGCAGAACCCAGGTTCCAAGACCACCAACATTGATTTTGAAAGATTCCAGACGATTCTGCAGTGTCTCTGGATGCTTAGCCAAGTCCTCAAGCTGATAGGCCATTTTCGTCAAAATTGCCACCTGATCGCTTTTCTCACCCGTGATTTCGTTCAATTGATGAGATACACTTGTTAGAATTTCACTGTGTTTCTCAAAGACAGCAATCATCTCTGGAATTTTCTGCTCCAGATTGTAATCCCGGAACGGATCCGGCACACTACCCGTAATCATCAAGATTTTGCGATAAATGGAATTAAGCTCTAGAATACTACTCTGTACCTGACGGATCAGTGGTGCAACTGAAC
Source organism: Paenibacillus sp. NPDC058177 (assembly GCF_042883835.1). Lineage (NCBI taxonomy): Bacteria > Bacillati > Bacillota > Bacilli > Caryophanales > Paenibacillaceae > Paenibacillus > Paenibacillus sp. NPDC058177. The sequence goes on from NZ_JBHVVB010000002.1 coordinate 763,471, forward strand.
CAAGGCTGACCGCGAGCTTCAACTCATGACTTCCTTTAGTTAAATAGAACTGATACGGCTCCTGCTCGTTGCCGAGCGTAGTCATCTTCCAGTCACTTGAGTAATTGAAAGGAATCTCCCGCACTTCATCAAAAGGAATTTCACCGTCAATATACAGGGTTCTAGTAGAGTACACCCCGCGCAAAAACTCCTGTCTGCTCTTGATGCCAAGTTTGTAAAGTCCATCCTCCGGCACTTCAATCCGCCAAGTAATGGAATCACCCGGCATACGCCAGTTATTGCCGCCTATTGTATTCATGCGAATCTTTGAAATGGACTTTGGTTCCGTACTTGGACTGGATCGATCTGTGATCGGATACAATGTTGGTGCAGATTTGAGAATCGCATCCTCACCCTGTACCTTCACTTGTTGACCCTTCACTTCTTGCAGTCCCAGCTTCTGATAACGCTCCTTCATCTCTTCATAATTAGGCAGCGTATCGAACTGACCGATCTTGATCTCGCCGATCACCATCGGCTCTTTGATAGAGTTAAGCGTAATTGTATGTTTACCAGCCGACAGATAAAAAGCATACGGCTTCTCATAAAAGCCCTCTGCATCCCGGAAAGGAATCTCCTGCCATCCATTAGCCTCAATTTGACGAGGGCGGATATCATTCCCTTGATTATCCTGCTCGATCTGCGGCTTCTCGTTCATCCACAGCCTTGGGAAAATAAAGCTTCTTGCACCAGCGAACGGAAGCTTCCCGTCAATCAGAAGTTCTCTCTCGATAGAGGACGATCTGCCTTCGAGCGTGTAGTAACGAAGAGTCATATTATACAGTCCATCTTCAGGAACATTGACCTCCCATGAAATCGAACCCGTATCATAACTCTCTGCGAACGACCCTTCCTCATCTCCGGCCGAACTAACCTTCTTCGGTTCTGAGCCATCGAACTTCACGTAATCCCCACCATGAATTACGATATCTTGTACCGGTCTGCTGACATTCTTATGCTCCTGTAAGTAGCTGTCATAACTATCCATTTGAAACGCTTCCACAACTTCCGATTGTCCTGTCTTGCTTTTCTCTGCCGCATGAATCTGTTGTCCGTGATCTGTCCCTCCCTTCATGGGAATGACAGCCGTACACAGGATGGTAAATGCAACAGCGACGCGCAACATCTTAGGCATATTCAACGCAATCCCCTGCCCTGCCTGATAATTTATGGTCCTCATTTGTGCAATTCAGGGAGCAGCCCCCAAAGGCAGAGTTCACCCGGTTGTCTACTCCCCGCTCTCCAATAGACTATTCGCCTTTTAGAACTTTATCTGCAGCTGATTGCAGAGCCGGTAACAATTTTGCTACCCCTGCTGACGGCGTTGTTTTTCCAGCTATGATATCACGATACAACTGGCTCAGGTTATCTTCGACACCAAGGCCTGCATAACGCGCGAATTTCATAATCTTAAATGTGTTCATTGCGTTGTTAACAGAAATTTCATCATCAAACCAGGACTCGGCAATGGTTTGGTTATCTTCATCAATGGTATCGAAGCTTTGCAGATCTTCCCAAATCTTGTAGACAACATTCGCATCTTTTACCCCGCGTGGAATGACATTCACGTGCAATTGCGGCATACCCATAATGAACTGGCCGCCAGATTTAGGTCCACTTGGGAAAGGTACGAAAACATACGGGTCTTCCATCTGGTTTTGGAAACGCGGCTCTACTTCGAACAATTGCACTGGATACATTGCAACTTGCCCTTCTCTGAAGTATCTCGCTGGATCTTCCCAATCGTTACCTTCATCTTTTTTAACTACTTTGTATTCGTTGTAGAGTTTATTCGCGAACTCAAGGCCCTCGATCGATTCAGGAGAATCTACTGCGACCTTTTGTGTATCTTCATCAAAAATTACGCCACCGTTAGAATAGATTGAAGCTGTAGAAAGAGAGAACGGGGATCCTGTGAGGCCCCACTGATCGATTTTTCCACTACCGCCTTTGCTCTTCGTTAATTTCTTGGCAACATCTACAAAGGTATCCCAGGTCCATTCCCCTTTTTCGATGTACTCTTCAGGTGTAGGTACACCCGCTTCTTCGAAGAGGCGCTTGTTGTACAGAACTCCAGTGTTATCGAAGAGTGGTGGACCTGTTACAAAACCATAGGTTTTGCCTGTTCCGTAACTACCCGCTTTAATGATGTTGTCCGAAAGCTTCGTTTCTTCTTTGACATTCATCACGTCATCAAGCGCTGTCAAATATCCACCCTTCACAAAGCTCCGTATATAAGCGGCAGGTGCCAGCATAATGTCAGCGAAAGGATCGCCAGCCATAACGGTGGAAGTGAATTTCTCAGCAAGCTCGAAGTAGTCTACAGCAACATATTTGATCTTGACGTTGTACTTCTTCTCAACCTCTGCTTGCTTCTGAATAGCTTTCTCACCTTCGGGCGTGTCAGCTTTTGGCGTTCCATCCCACCAGGCGCCAATTTTAATTTCTCTTCCGCCAAGGTCGTAAGTCTCTTCCGGCTTGGCTTCCTCTTGTTGTGTATCTTCTTCTTTTACCGGTTCATTAGTAGCATCCGCTTTAGCTGTATTACCTGCATTCTGGGAAGCAGAAGGCGAATTTTGACTACCGCCGCTACAAGCAGTCAACGAGAAAAGCAAAACAAAAACCAAAGAAAGTAATGAAAGCGGTTTCAATTTATGCATTTGTTAAACACCCCTCGTCAATTTTCCATGATCTGACCACACTTGAACAATAATTATTAAATTAAACAAAAAGAACATTAACCTCAAGCGCAACTGCTCCGTCTCGTATGCAGGTATCCCATCTCCACCAAGCAGCAGCCTTACATCGTACTCACCTCCTTTAATAAGCTTGCGGGCCTAAGACCCGCAGCTGTTACGCACAATTAGTTTGGCAGGCACAACCACTTGTACCGGGGCTTCTCTACCCTTAATCTGATCGATCAGCAGTTTCACTGCCATTCTTCCCATCAGTTCCGGTTGGCTTCGGATTGTTGTAAGAGGAGGACTCGTGTACTCTGCCATATCAATATCGTTAAATCCGACGATAGCCACATCTTCAGGTACACGCAGTCCTGCTTCCTTGACCGCATGAATTGCTCCGATTGCCAGTGCATCATTAGCAACAAAAAAAGCTGTCGGCAAATCACCTTTCGAAATGGCCTCTTTCATTAATCGATTACCTTCCGGAATCCACCAACCACCCATATAAACATGCTCTGGATTAAGCAGTTCCTTCTCTTTCATATAACGCTCAAAGTAGAACTGCCGCTGATCCTTACCGTAAGTACGATTACCTCCGATATAACCGATCTTTGTATGTCCAAGATCAAACAGATGGTCAAGTGCAAGCTTTGCCACTCGCTCGAAATCAATCACCACGGAATCAAAGCTCTCCACATCGGGAGCGGAATCGACAAAGACCACATGCTTTAATGTTCTTACATTCTGAATATTGAAATCGTAGGACCTGTCGATGAAAATCACACCGTCGACATCACCAAAATCCATCTTCGGACTCTCAAACAGTTCCATTCTGAAGATATCAGCCGTTCTAATGCCGGAGGCTACACACTCTTTCTCGACTCCCTGTCGGATCGCATGAAAGTAATGGTCATCTTCCTCCTGGTTTTCGGTCAAAAACATCACCGTGCCAATTTTGATGTTCGAATACTCGGAGACTTCTGGAGTTTCCTTGCTGCTCGCTGCCCTGCGGCTACGCGGCGTCTGATAGTTCATTTCCTCAGCAATGGCAAGAATACGTTGTCTCGTTTCTTCAGAAACCGATAATGTATTATCTTTGTTAAGTACTCTGGAGACGGTCACACTCGACACACCTGCCAGTTTTGCAATATCACGAATGGTTGCCATGATTTCACCCTGTCCATATGTAGATTAATACTTTATTCTAAATGATTTCATGGAAGTTAACAATTTATTTCCACCATAGTGAAAACAACAACACCATGTTTCATTTAGCTGCGACAGTGAAAAAGATTAGGGTGAGGAGATTGTTTATTTAGTGAATTAAATTAATTATTCAGTGATTAAATAATAACAGATCACTTTCCTCTTAGCAATAACTATTTACATTTATATACTTAAAAGCGCTTTCTATATAAATATTCATTAATGATATCCAAGATGATAAAAATCATTTTCTTTTTTTAGTTAATTATTATATATTTATTAAGTAAATATTCACTGAAGAGAAGAGGCGATTATATTGGCATTGTTATTTGACAAAGAAACATCACGTTGGCTCCTTCAAGGAACCAACTTATCGTACGGTCTGGGCGTTCATGAGAACGGCACTTTGCAGCATCTTTACTATGGCCCTAAGCTGCCTTACCTTTCCGACCTCCCGGCTTCTGATAAATCAATCGTTCGCCATTCTTCCTTCGAGCCATCCGAAGGGATTCTTCAGCAGGAATTCCCGGCTTGGGGCGGGATGTACTATTATGAGCCTTGTTTGAAAGCGACTTTCCCGGATCAGGTACGGGACACTAAGCTGGTCTACAAAGATCATGAGATTATCCTTGGCGATGAACACGAAGAACTAATCATCGTACTGAAAGATACCGTCTATCCGCTGCTTGTGCATCTTCACTACCGTCTCTATCCAAAGCATGATATTCTCGAGCGTTATGCTGTAATTGAAAATACCGGTGAAGAAGCCATTACACTGGACCAATCTCTCTCCGCTACATGGCATGCGCCAAGAGGCGACCGTTATCGTCTGACCCATCTGGCTGGCAAATGGATCGAAGAGACCCAAATCTATCAGGACGAGATCACTCCTGGCAAGAAAACGCTGGAGAGCAGACGCGGAAATACAAGCTGTCAGGCGAATCCGTGGTTTGCCATTGACCGTGGAACGGCAACAGAAGACCATGGCGAAGTATGGTTCGGCGCGCTCGCATGGAGCGGCAACTGGAAGATTACTGTGGAATACAGCCCGTTCAAGCTACTGCAAGTGAGCGGCGGCGTTCATGACTTCGATTTCTCCTGGCATCTGGCTGGTGGCACGAAGTTCCAGACCCCTGCTTTTGTCGGCGGTTATACGCGTGAGGGCTTCGGCCAAGCAAGCCGCAACTTCCACCGTTACCAGCGCGAACATGTACTGCCTAAGCCAATTTCAGAAGGATTGCGTCCTGTACTGTACAATTCATGGGAAGCGACTTACTTCGATGTTAACGAAGAAGGACAAACGAAGCTGGCGGAAAAAGCGGCTGCGATGGGCGTGGAGCTGTTCGTTATTGACGATGGCTGGTTCGGCGAGCGCAATCATGACCGTGCAGGACTTGGCGACTGGACAGTCAACCCGGAGAAATTTCCGAACGGCCTGAAGCCGCTTATCGATAAGGTCGAGGCACTGGGGATGAAATTCGGCATCTGGGTTGAGCCAGAGATGGTCAATCCGGACAGCAACCTGTACAGAACTCATCCGGATTGGGTGTATCATTTCCCTAATCGTCCACGTACCGAGAGCAGAAATCAGCTGGTACTCAATGTAGCGAACCCAGAAGTACAGTCCTTTATTTTCGAGATGATGGACAATTTGCTGAGCGAGAACAATATTGCCTTTGTAAAATGGGATATGAACCGTTCACTCAGCGAAGTCGGCTGGCTCGACGCGCCGCAAGAGCAGCACAAGGAAGTATGGGTGCGCCACGTACAAGGGCTATATGACATTTTTGCTCGTCTGCGCGCCAAGCATCGGGCTGTTGCCTTCGAAGCTTGCTCCGGCGGTGGTGCACGGATCGATCTGGGCATTATGCAGTTGACCGATGAGGTCTGGACCAGCGACAACACCGATCCTTATGAGCGTCTCTTCATCCAAGAAGGTTACTCCCTTGCTTACAACGCGCAGTCCATGATGTGCTGGGTAGCCGACGCCGGAAAATGGATGAAGAACCGTCCCGCTTCCGTCGCATACCGTTTCCATTCCTCGATGATGGGATCGCTTGGCATTGGCGGCAACCTGCTGAACTGGTCTGAAGAAGAGCTGGAAGAGTCCCGCAAATGGGTTGATGTATATAAAGATATTCGACACATCGTGCAAAAGGGTGACCAGTATCGTCTGCTTTCGCCAAGAGAAGGTAGCACGACTGCTGTGCAGTATGTAACAACGGACCAGCGTGAATCTGTGCTCTTCGCACTGATGCATCCGCAAAAATTCCAAAATCACTCCCCTCGCATTTATCTGCGCGGTCTGAAGAGTGAGGCGCTATATCAGGTTGACGGCTTTGAACAGCCTCTAAGCGGCAGCGCGCTGATGAACCGCGGGCTTGATCTGGACCTGTGGGGCGATATGTCCAGTAAGATGGTCAAGATTACGGAAATCTCCGCCTAAACATAAACCCACAAGAAGATGATCTATTAAGATCATTCTTCTTGTGGGTTATTTTTATCACTATTGATTTTGTCAGGGTCCCACAGGAAACTTATCCATGAAAAATCCCCTCTGGCGACAGTGGTTAGCACAACTTACCGTGTGCTCGTTCTTCACTGTCACCCTGAGGGGATTTTACTATTTACAACCGTCAACTATATCTTATTCGTTGTTGTCCATCCATTGGAAGTGGAAGCTTCCTTCTTTATCTACACGTTCAAAGGTATGGGCACCGAAGTAATCACGTTGCGCCTGCAGCAGGTTCGCCGGAAGTCTTTCCGTACGGTAGCTATCATAGTATGCCAACGCTGAAGTAAAGGCTGGAACCGGAATTCCGCGGGTAACAGCAACACTGATAACCTCTCTCCAAGCCTGTTGATAGTTTTGCACGATCTCAGCGAAGTATTCGTCGAGCAGCAGGTTTTTGAGTGCAGGATCACGATCATACGCATCCTTGATATTTTGCAGGAATCTTGCGCGGATGATACAGCCCCCGCGGAAAATCATCGCAATGCTGCCATAGTTGAGGTTCCAGTTGTATTCCTCGGAAGCGGCACGCATTTGGGCAAAGCCTTGCGCATACGAGGCGATTTTGCTGGCATACAATGCCTTACGAACAGCTTCAATGAATTGATCTTTATCACCAGTGAAGCCTGCTGCCGAAGGGCCGCTTAGCTTCTGGCTTGCTGCGACGCGCTCTTCCTTCATGGCAGAGATAAAGCGTGCAAATACGGATTCCGTAATGATGGACAAGGGTACGCCAAGATCCAAGGAGCTTTGGCTGGTCCATTTGCCAGTACCTTTTTGACCTGCGGAGTCCAGAATGACATCCACCATCGGTTTGCCGGTCTCAGGGTCCTTCTTAGCGAAAATATCTGCCGTAATCTCGATGAGATAGCTGTCCAGCTCGCCTTTATTCCATTCTGAGAAAATGGTGTGCAGTTCTTCCGCACTCAAGTTCAGCACATCTTTCAACAAATGATACGCTTCGCCAATAAGCTGCATATCGCCGTATTCGATTCCGTTGTGTACCATCTTCACATAGTGGCCTGCACCATCTTCGCCAATGTAAGTGGAACACGGATCACCGTTTACTTTAGCAGAGATTGCGGTCAGAATCGGCTCCACCAATTCATACGCACTCTTTTGTCCGCCTGGCATAATCGCAGGACCTTTCAACGCGCCTTCTTCCCCGCCGGATACGCCAGCGCCGATGAAGCGGAAGCCTTGGGCTTGCAGCTCTTTATTTCTTCTCTGAGTGTCAGGGAAATAAGCATTCCCGCCGTCGATCAGAATATCCCCTTGATCCAGGTAAGGGAGCAGTTGATTAATTGTGCTGTCTGTAGCTTCGCCTGCTTTGACCATGATCAGAATTTTGCGAGGTGTCTCCAGAGCCTGTACGAACTCTTCAACACTATACGTACCGACAAAATCTTTGCCTGGCGCTTCTGCAAGCAGCTCTTTTGTTTTATCTGCCGAGCGGTTGAACAAGGCTACAGAGAATCCTTTGCTTTCAATATTCAGTGCCAAGTTTTTCCCCATTACTGCCAAACCGATTACACCAATCTGTTGTTTTTTCATGTTCACTTCTCCCCTTATGTTACTTCTGCTCTGATGCAGAACCTGCTGATAATCGTTTGTTCAGCGCCTCTTTTTGTTCTTCAAACCCCGGTTTGCCAAGCAGGGCAAACATATTTACTTTGTACGCCTCCACACCTGGCTGATCGAACGGGTTCACGCCAAGCAGCAGACCGCTGATGCCACAGGCCTTTTCGAAGAAATACACCATTTCTCCGTAAGTGTACTCATTCAACTCATCCAGCTCGACGATAAGATTCGGTACGCCGCCGTCGACATGTGCAAGGCGTGTGCCTACTGCTGCTTTTTTGTTCACGTCATCCATGGTCATTCCAGACAGGAAGTTCAAGCCGTCCAAATTATCGGCATCCTCCGGAATCGCCAGCTCGATCCGTGCCTTGTTCACCGTTACAACAGTCTCAATGAGATCACGGCGTCCTTCTTGCACATATTGACCCATAGAGTGCAGATCCGTCGTAAAATCAACGGAAGCCGGATACAATCCCTTCTGGTCTTTCCCTTCACTCTCCCCAAAGAGTTGCTTCCACCATTCAGACACATAATGCAGGGAAGGCTCAAAGTTCACTAGCAGCTCAATGGTTTTTCCTTTGCGATAGAGTGCATTGCGAACAGCCGCATATTGATAGCTCTCATTGGTTGCCAGATCAGGATTGTTATATTTCTGAGCGGCTGCTGCTGCGCCCGCCATCATCTGATCAATATCCAGTCCTGCTGCAGCAATTGGCAACAGCCCTACAGCCGTAAGCACAGAGTACCGTCCGCCAACGTCATCCGGAATGACAAACGTTTCATAACCCTCTTCATCCGCCAAAGTCTTGAGCGCACCCTTCGAGGCGTCAGTCGTTGCAAAGATACGTTGTCTAGCTTCCTCTTTACCGTATTTCTTCTCCATATAATCCCGCAGGATACGGAAAGCGATGGCAGGCTCTGTAGTTGTACCTGATTTCGAAATCACATTCAGAGAGATATCTTTGTCCTTGATCAGCTCAAGCAGATGCGACAGATACGTGGAGCTGATATTTTGTCCGGCAAAATAGACCTGTGTAGTCCCGCTCATCTGATTGTGGAACGTATGCGACAGCGATTCAATCGCGGATCTGGCTCCAAGGTAGGAGCCGCCGATTCCAATTACAATCAGCGCATCAGAATGGCTGCGAATACGCTTAGCTGCTTCTTTGATGCGGGCAAATTCTGCTGTGTCATATTCCAAAGGCAGGTTCACCCAGCCCAAGAAATCTGAACCCGGCCCCTTCTTCTCATGCAACATCCGGTGAGCCGTGCCGACGAACTCACTAAAGTAATCGACTTCATGCTGGTTCATAAAAGATAGTGCGTTAGAATAATCAAATTTAATACTCATTTTGTGACTCACTCCTTCTTATTGAACAGATTTCTTCCAGTCTGCAGCAAACTTCTCCAGCCCTTGATCGGTCAACGGGTGTTTGGAAAGCTGTTCAATAACTGCAAATGGAATCGTCGCAATATGTGCGCCGGCCATCGCTACACGTGTAACGTGGTCAGGGTGACGAACAGAAGCTGCAATAATTTGAGCATCCAACTGATGAATGCGGAACAATTCGGCAATCTTCACAATCAATTGCACACCATCTTCAGAAATATCGTCCAAGCGGCCCAGGAACGGCGATACATACGTCGCACCAGCACGAGCAGCGAGCAGCGCTTGGTTCACGGTGAAGATCAGCGTAACGTTGGTTTTTACACCTTTTTTGGTGAGGTAGCGGCAGGCTTCCAGTCCTTCAAGGGTCATTGGCAGCTTAATGGTAATGTTCTTATCATTGTTGTTGATCTTGATCAGTTCATTCGCTTGCGCAATCATCTCTTCAGCAGTGACCGCATCAGGGGTAACTTCTGCGGATACTGATTCGACCTCAGGCACAGTACGCAGGATCTCTGCGATACGATCTTCGAATTTTACGCCTTCTTTGGCAACCAAAGAGGGGTTAGTCGTTACGCCAGAAAGAACACCGATTTTGTAGGCCTTTTTAATATCTTCCACATTTGCTGTATCGATAAAAAATTTCATTTGAATAACCTCCGTTTTTGGGTTGTAGTGTGTTAAATCGAATGCACCTTTATACCAGTGTCTTCTCTTTCAATGTCGTACTCTCTTGCTTCGCGCTATCATCGAACCACCAATGGAATCCATCCTTAGCCAATAAGGCATCCGATTCAGCCGGACCACAGCTTCCTGCGGCATACAGTTGAAGAGGAACCATGTTCTCTTCGTAGGCATCAAGAATCGGCTGTACCCACTCCCAGGACAATTCAACTTCATCCCAATGGGCGAAAAATGTAGGATCTCCCTGCAAGGCATCGTGAATCAGATTCTCATAGGCTTCGCGGCCGTCACCGCGGCCTTCCGGCAATTCTACTTGAATTGGGCTAAACTCCCCTGCAGGTTCAAAAGTTGGCCCTTTAAATTGCAGAGTAATCCCTTCACCAGGACTCATCTCAAGCACCAGCAGGTTTGGAGCTTTGCTCTTCTCAGCCGTTGCAGCCAATTGCGTAGCTTCCTCTTTGAACTCCACTACGATTCTCGTAGATTTGTCCATCATTCGTTTACCGGTGCGGATATAGAAAGGTACACCCTCCCAGTCGCTATCATTTATCTGCAATCTCGCAGCGATGAACGTATCATTCATAGACTCCGGCGAAATGCCTGGCTCTGACGTGTAACCGGCAACCGGCTTGCCTTGAATGCTGCCTTCCTTATATTGCCCCCGGATGATACCAGCAGCAGCACTGTGCTTGTGCAGCGGCTCCAGGGATTTCATTACCCGTTTCTTATGAAGATGTACCTCATTTACCTCATCGGCGCTCACCTTATCCGGAAGATGGATGGCAACCATCATGAGCAGCTGGAGCATGTGGTTCTGGAACATATCTCTGACCGCGCCGACATGATCGTAATAACCCGCTCTCTCTTCAACGCCTACCGTCTCGCTTGCCGTAATCTGTACATTGGCCACTTTCCGATTGCTCCATAGCGCCTTAATCTCGGGGATTGCTTGATGTAGCGCTTCTAACTTCTGCACGACCGGCTTGCCCAGATAATGATCGATTCTGAAAATTTCAGATTCAGCAAAAGCAACACTTAATTTCTCATTCAATACTCTAGCGGACTTCAAATCGTGACCAAAAGGCTTCTCAATCACGAGACGCTTCCAACCCTCATCCGAGCCAAGCCCGTTGTCCTGAATTTGAGCAGCAATGGTTTCGAAATATTCAGGTCCGACCGACAGATAAAAGAGACGATTCGGCTCAAGTCCAAGTTCCGCTTCACGATACTCGATTAACTTCAGCAGCTTCTGATAGTCTTCTTTTTTACCGATATCCAGTGTGCAGTAACGGAAGGCTTCCAGAAAAGCTTGCAAGGCTTCCTCATCTTGAGGGGCTCTTCTAGAAAAATCCCTGAGCGACTGCTCTACATTCTTCTTAAAGGTCTCATCCGACCACTCTCTTCTTCCCAGACCAATCACCGACAATGGTAACGCCAGCTTTCGATCGATAAATAAATTAAAAAGGGCCGGGTATATTTTTCTCTTGGCTAAATCGCCTGTTGCTCCAAATAAAACAAGGGTATGTGAATCCATGTCATCTCTCCTTCCAATAGCGCCACTGCATATCTGGGATATGTCAGTGGAACCGCAACTGCACTTTGAATCATTCTGACAACTTTTAAGCAGTGGTTTCTCTTCTATAGTTCCACTATAATACTTTTAGGAGCTATACATGTAATCAATAAATTTCACAGGAGCTATAAATGGCATCTATGACTAATAATTATGAGTTATATAAAGTTTTTTATTGGGCCGCAAAGACGGGAAGTTTGACACAAGCAGCCAAAGCATTATATCTTACCCAACCCAGCGTCAGTCATGCGATTAAGCAGCTGGAGCAGAATTTCGGGATTACCCTTTTTTACCGTAACTCCAAGGGTGTCGCTCTAACTCAGGAAGGCACGATTCTGTATTCCTATATTGAGCAGTCCCAGGTGCTGATCACCATGGCCGAAGAAAAGATGGCTGCGCTGAAAAATCTGGATAATGGCGAACTGCGAATCGGCGGAAGCGATTCCTTATTCAAGCATTATTTGCTCCCTTATCTGGAAGACTTCCATAAGAACTATCCGGGGATCAAGCTGCACCTGAACCATGGAACAACGCCGGAGGTTATGACACTTTTAAAAGACGGCACGATCGACCTTGGCGTCGTCCGCCTCCCTATTGTTGATTCCCAGCTTGAAGCCAGGGAGACCATCCAACTGCAAGATTGCTTTGTCGCCGGAGCACAATATGCCATTTTAAAGGATACCGTTCTGTCCGTAGAAGTACTGCTGCAATATCCGGTGATTCTCTTCTCACGTAATAGCCGGGCACGAATGGCAATTACGGAGTTATTCCAGAGCTACGGCTATACGCTAAAGCCCGAGATTGAGGTCGGAAGTGTGGATCTGCTCATTGAGTTTGCACGCAGGGGACTTGGCATTTCCTATGTGACCAGAGAATTTGTAGCGAAGGAACTGGAGGAAGGCTCTCTGTTCGAAATCCAATTGGATATTACGCTCCCGCCAACTCATGTCGGAATCATGACCATGCGTAACATGCCGTTAACCCATGCAGCCAGCAAATTCATCAAACAGGTCAAATAACCGTCTGCACATAAAAAACTGCGCCTTAAAGCTAGTTATTCACTCTAACTTAGGGCGCAGCTTAAGATTATTACTACTGAAACGAAACTGACAATTTGGGACTTATCGTTCTAGAAAAGGGCGCAGGTTGTTACGGAATCACAGCGTGAAAACAGCCCTGAGTCGTCTTTATGGAAATAATCCTTATTTAAATTGCGGATACAGCCCCGAGAGTTCACCAGAGAGTCCGGCTTTCACCTGTTTGCTGATATCGTCAGCAACGATCTCATAGAGTCCCGCTTCAACCCCGTCAATAGCAATCTTCGCAATATCTTTCGGATCGGCCTTGGGTGCATTAATGCCAGCAGTCATATCTGTATCCATAAAGCCGACATGCAGGCCAGCTACTCTAATGTTCTTGTCCGCCAAGCTCAGACGAAGCGCATTAGTCATTCCCCACTCGGCTGATTTCGCCGAAGAATACGCACCATCAGCTCCAATGCTAAACCAGGATAATACCGATAGAATATTCAGAATCGTACCGCCGCCGTTCCCTTCAATAACTGGTGCAAAGGCGCGAATCATGGAGAGATTGCCGAAGAAATGCGTATTAAATTCCAGATTAATATCTTCGAGTGACCCTGTCAGCAGATCTGTCTTAGTGGAAATTCCTGCGTTATTGATCAGCAGTGTCACATCTCCTGCCGCCTTTGCTGCAGCAGCCACCGACTCCGGATTGGTAATATCAAGCTGAACCGGGATAACCCCAGGGTAATCAATTGTTTCCGGATTACGGGCACCTGCATATACCTTGGCTCCTCTGTCCAGCAGTTCCAAGGCCAGCTTCTTGCCGAGTCCCCGGTTAGCACCACTGATCAGTGCGACTTGTTGTGAGATATTCATTGTAGCTTGCTCCTTTAGCATTTATTTATTTTTAATCATTGCCTGTTATTCTGAATCCATACAATTGATGTATTATCCCTCCTTTTAAATATTGTGATCATAATATATTTTACCCATCATATTTGTCAATCCCTATATCTGAGAATATCCTGATCTCAAATTTCATTTGACATCTTTTATTATGATCAGTATAATTCTTTAAAATTTCAACGAAGGACTGACCGCCATGCCTTACCCTGAAGGACATAAAGAAAGGGTTCGCAAAGAGATTATAGAAAGCGCAGGGATTGCCTTTCGTGTAAACGGAATACAGGCTACCAGCCTTCCTATTATTATGAAAGGGGCGGGTCTGACACATGGCGGATTCTACGCGCATTTCAGCAGCAAAGAGCAGCTGCTCTCAGAAGCTTGCCATTATGTTGTAAGTGAAACGCTGGAGCTTCTGGGACAGATTGCCGACAAGGAAACTCACGGATACAAAATCGATGCGGTTATCGACTATTATTTAAGTACATTTCACCGGGATGATGCGAAGACAGGCTGCCTCTTCCCCATTCTCACCAGTGAAATAACGAGGTCTTCGCAAGAGATTCGCTTGATCTATAACCGTGAGCTGAACCGCTTTATTGACTTTATTGCTAATGTGTCTGGGAAAAATACATCAGCAAGCAGTGCGCTTCTTAGTACAATGGTCGGCACTCTTATGCTGGCCCGCTCGGTTGTTAATCTTAGCGAGAGTGACAAAGTTCTTGAGGCCGGCAGACAGCAGGCCAAAGCCATGATAATGAATTGAATTGACTTTTAAAACCGGAGAGGGGATTTAACAAGTGGCCTATTATTATTCAGAACCATCGCGTACATTCAGTGAGTATTTGCTTGTCCCGAACTTGACTACAAAAGACTGTACACCTGACAAAGTGGATCTAACTACGCCAATCGCCAAGTTCAAGCGTGGAGAGAAGTCGCCTCTGGAGATTAAGATTCCTTTCTCTTCTGCTGTTATGCAAGCAGTGTCCGATGACCGGCTAGCGGTTGCGCTGGCCCAAAATGGCGGGATCTCCTTCTTGTTCGGTTCCCAGTCTATCAGTAGCCAAGCGGAAATGGTGAAGAAAGTGAAGGCATTCAAAGCAGGCTTCGTCATCAGCCGCTCTAACCTCAAGCCTCAGCACACGCTTAAAGATGTACTCGAGCTTAAGGAGCTGCATGGTCACTCCACCATTGCTGTAACGGAAGATGGATCGGCAACCGGTAAATTACTAGGAATCGTTACAGCAAGAGATTACCGGATTTCGCGTGATCCGCTCGACAAGCCAGTAAGTGAATTCATGACACCATTTGAAGCATTGATCTGTGGCAAAGTCGGTATGTCCTTGAAAGAAGCCAATGACCTGATCTGGGAACACAAGCTCAATTCATTACCGCTCATCGATGACAATCAGAATCTGGTCTACCTGGTCTTCCGCAAGGACTATGACAGAAACAAGGAGTTTCCGAACGAGCTGCTGGACAGCGAAAAAAGCTATATTGTCGGCGCAGGCATTAACTCCCGCGACTATAAAGAACGGGTTCCCGCTTTGGTTGAAGCTGGCGTAGATGCGCTTGTTATAGATTCTTCAGACGGCTATACAGAGTGGCAGGCAGAGACCGTTCAATATGTAAAAGAGAACTTTGATGTCGTCATCGGTGCCGGCAACGTGGTGGATCGCGAAGGATTCCGTTACCTGGTTGGAGCCGGTGCTGATTTCATCAAGGTAGGTATTGGCGGCGGCTCCATCTGCATTACGCGCGAGCAGAAAGGTATTGGACGGGGACAAGCCTCTGCTGTACAGGAAGTTGCCCAAGCCAGAGACGAATATTACGCGGAAACTGGTATTTATGTTCCGATCTGCTCAGACGGCGGGATTGTGCATGATTACCATATTACACTTGCCCTTGCCATGGGTGCAGACTTTGTGATGCTGGGCAGATACTTTGCCCGCTTTGATGAAAGCCCTACGAAGAAAGTGAAGATTGGCGGCAACTTCGTTAAAGAGTACTGGGGAGAAGGATCGAATCGGGCACGTAACTGGGAAAGATACGATACCGGTGGCAAAACTACACTATTATTCGAAGAAGGTGTAGATTCTTATGTTCCTTATGCAGGTACCCTACGCGAAAACTTGGACAAATCACTGGGAATCATCAAATCGACCTTCTGTAATTGCGGCGCCTTATCTGTCCACGATCTGCAAGAGAAAGCACGCATTACCCTCGTATCTGCAACGAGTCTCGTAGAAGGCGGAGCGCATGATGTCATCCTGAAAGAGAACACTTCTACCTTTCATGTGGATTGATTGAGAATTGTAAAAAAGCATAATCGTTTGCTAAAAAGAGCAGAGGCTTCTATCGCTTTCACCGATAGGAGCCTCTGCTCTTTTTTTAGTTTATTTGCTTCGCTTATATCTTACTTCGAGTTACCTGACAAGAACGGCAATATCCGGGGTGTCTGCCGGATCAGAACATGACCGTATTCTGGAAGCAGCTGAATGTTAGCATGAGGCAGCAGGCTGGAAAGCCGTTCTGCGGTCTTTTGCGAATGAAGCATAACGTCCCTCTCACCGGCAATTAAAAGAACCGGCATTATCAAGCGTCCAAGCTCCTGATCTGTAAAAATCGGCACTGTCTCTGAGCGAAAGCGAAAATGGCGGGCGATAATCTTCGTATTTTGCATGGACTGTTCCGGAAGCTCCACAATACCATTTACGAGACGAGAGACTTTGTCCCTCCCCTTCTCACCCATGAGTAAGAATGGCATGGCCTTGAACAGGAACGACGCCCGCTGAGGGCCAATGCCTGAAGGCGACATCAGCACCAGCTTATCCACCTTCTCCGGATGCTTCACGGCATAATTCACTGCCATCCAAGCCCCTAGAGAAATCCCGATCAGTGTTGCTTGTTCAAGATGTAATGCGCGAAGCACATCATTCATCCACTCGGCATATGCATCGCTCTTCAGCGGATGACGTATATCCTCGCTCTTCCCGGGATCACCTGGGATGTCTACAGCGTAGACTCTATAACTTTTGGAATAGTGTGATATATCCCCCACCCACATGGTGGCATTGGAACCTGACCCATGCAACAGGATCAGTGGCGGCGACGTTATCGATCCACTTGCGATGACATAAGTTTTTCCATAACGTGTATTCAAAAATAATCCCTCATAAGGAACAGTGATCTTATTCAGCAATTGATGATAGATTTCCAAAACAGCAGCTTTCCCTGCTTCCGTCTTGTATAGAGACTGTTGATCCATGATATTTCCACCTCGATTAGCGTTAGTACAGGTAGAGAACAAGCCGATTGATTTTATAATCCTATGTTGTTATCATTACCTTATGTTAATAGTAACATATGATATTTGTAATGTAAATGAAGCTAGAAAGACATTGCCCATAACTACAACTGCTCACTTAGAAGATTCAAGATAGATAACTGTCGCTTCAATAAGCCATTCCATTGACGGATAAAGGCATCCAATGCTACGATTTATACTAAATTTTATGTAATACAGGTGGCCTATGACCAAAAAACTGCAAGTCTTCATTTCATCTACTTTCCCACTGGGAATATGAGTATGCCGGAGAACTCGGTAAACCTAGATTTGCTTTTGTCCTTACGGATGATGCCTTAAGACAGAAGCCATACGATTTTGTCATGATGGAGAACTATCCGAAATTCCAAGCGTTCAAGGAATCCGTCATGGCGCAAATCCCCATCTTTCATGTTGAAGTCGGGCAGCACATTCATATGGTGATTCAGGACAAGCTTCCAGAATATGCAGGAAGAGACAATTTGCCTGGCTGGGTATCGGGTGCAGCCATCTCGGATGTACAGAGACTATTGGACGAGAAGGCAGAATTATTGAGAGAGAATGCGAGATTACATGCTGAACTAGAGAAACACAAAAGGGAGGATCGATGAGCTATCACCTCCCATAAGGCTCTCCTTCCCCTTTTCACACATTGACAAAACGGTACCTTTTCATCATAATTTATATACATATATGTTTAATATATTTAAAAATACATGAGAGAACTAATACACAAGGAGGGGCCATTACATGAAGCTTACAATTACAGATGCGGCAGTGCATTGCTTTACCACAGAGTGGGATTTCAAACAGGGCGATTTTGTGCGGATCTTCGTACGGTATAGCGGGGGAGGAGAAGATGCCTTTGCTTTTGGAATTATGAAGGCAGACCCTCAAGATATGAGTATCAGCTATGAATCGGGTGGAATTACCTTTTTTATGGTTGACAATGATACTTGGTATTTGGACGGGAAGGAACTGGCCATTGATAGCATTAATGATGAAATTACGTTTATCCGAAACTGAATAGGAACAGCGATAAAAAAAGGCCGGGGCATCATGCTCCGGCCTTTTCTAGTATAACGACTAACCGTTTACTTGGTTCTGAAAAACTCCGCTGTCTTATCGATATATTTTAAATAGTGCTCTGGTAAATCTTCCTCATAGAAAACAGCACTCACCGGACACTCCACTTCGCACGCGCCGCAGTCAATACATACATCAGGATTAATGAAGAATTGGTCATCTCCTTCTACGATACAATCGACAGGACACACATTCACACAATCTGCCACCTTTTCATTAATACACGCTTCTGTTATTACAAATGGCATCTAGCTCGCTCCTCCCTGCTTTTTTTATGTAATGCTACATTAAGAATATACTCCCCTTTGAATACTTTTTCAATATATATGTATAATAAGTTTAACATGTACTATTAGTCCTTCTCTACCCCAATCATGCTTAATTAGACATACTAAACAAATTAGCATATAATATTTTGGATATAGTATTTACAAGTACACACTACGTTACGGAAGGTGATCATAGATGACTACCCCAGATGTGATACAACAGCTTCCGACTAGGGAAATCATACTCCATCTTCTTAAAACCAAAGGAGACATGAGTACCAAGGATCTCACCGATGAGCTCGGAATAACCATTATGGCGGTTCGCAGGCATATACAATCACTTGAGCGTGATAATCTTATATCTTCAAGAATGCTCCGGCAAACATTAGGCAGGCCAACCACTGTGTACCATTTAACCGAACAAGCAGGTGGGTTCTTTCCCAAGAACTATCACACACTGACTGTGGAGCTGCTGACTGAACTGGAAGAGCACTTTGGATCAGAGGCCGTTGAGAAGCTTTTTGACAGCCGCAAGAATAAATTGATTGATAAATATGGCGAGACCATGAAGGAAAAAGATATCGCTGAACGCGTAGAGGCACTAGCCCATATTCAAAATGAAAATGGCTATATGGTTGAGCTGGAGAAGGTTAGCGAGGATGAGTTCTTGTTGACGGAACATAATTGCCCGATCGAACATGTTGCTGCCAAATTCAAAAACGTCTGCCATTGTGAATTAAAAATGTTCCAGTCTTTGCTCGGCGATGCCGAAATTAAAAGATTGGAATGCTTGGGAGATGGCGGTCAACGTTGCACGTATTCTATTAAAAAGCAAAGCTTACAGTAGGTGAATATAATGTCATTAGGACTTGTTGTAGTTGAAGTATGCACCCGTAATTCCATCGCTGCGCTTCCCTTAGAGGATTTGGAGGAAGAATTTCCTGAAGTTGCAGTTATGAGAACCGATTGTTTGACGATGTGCAATATGTGCCGGGCTGTCCCCTATGTGATGGTCGGCAATAAAAGAGTGTACGCGAAGACACAAGATCAGTGCCTTGAACTAGCTAAGGAAGCTATTGCTGAAGAGATAAAGGCTTTCTGGGAAGCATAAGCAGCTATTTCTATCGGATACTTGAAAATAAAGAGTGGAAATTAATAAGTCCCCTTAGCAGTCTTTTTAGCTTAAGGGGACTTATTTTTATATAAATATCTCGGGCTTCACTCACTGGATGCCATCGTTAATCACACTTCTGACTTTTGCCTCTATAAGTCGCTGTTCTAAAACTTGCGCCACAGCCGCATGTCGTTCTGGCATTAGGATTATCAATGATAAAGCCGCCAACCATACCTTGATTCGTATAATCAATCTTTATGCCTTCCAAAAATTCGATGCTCCGTTTATCCCATGCGACGTTAAAGCTCTCGTATTGCAGTACTTCATCTTCATCACTCAATTCATCGTCCAGCTTCAGACTGTAAGACAATCCGCTGCACCCGCCATCCTCAATACCTACTCGGAGAAAAAGATTGGAGCCTTCATTCTCCCGGATCATCTGTTGAATAGCCGATTGCGCTTCTTCACTAACTTCGATCATCTTGATCACTCCCCTATAATTTTAAATTACTGCTATGGCCCGGCGATAATTTCGCGGTTGGATCAATGTATACTTTGGCATTATTGACAGCGGTAGGTGCTTCACCAAAGCCCACAGCAATCAGCTTCACTTTTCCTGGATAGGTGGTAATATCTCCTGCAGCGAAAATCCCCGGTATGCTTGTTTCCATACGGGTGTCGACAACAATGGAGCCCTTCTGTACATCCAGCCCCCACTCGGCAATCGGTCCAATGGAGGACACGAAGCCAAAGTTAACGATAAGGGCATCGCATGAAATCGACAGCGTTTCCCCTGTTTTGCTCAAGTGAACTGCAATCTCCTCAATTCGCTCATCCCCATGCAATTCGGTGATATCTGCTGAGGTGATAACATTAACCTTGGAGGCCATCAGCTTCGTTACGCTATGTTCATGCGCCCGAAACTTGTCTCGTCTATGTATAAGAGTGACCTCTTGGGCAATCGGCTCAAGCATCAGCGCCCAATCCACTGCCGAATCTCCGCCTCCATTGATAATGACGTGCTGATTAGCAAATTGCTTGAGATCCTTTACAAAATAATACAGGTTCTTGCCTTCATACCGCTCAGCATTCAACAAATCCAAACGACGCGGCTCGAACGCTCCAACGCCTGCAGTCACAATAACAGACTTACTATAGTGAGTGGATTTATCCGTAATAATCTCAAAATGGCGTTCATCCCTCTTGATAACTTGCTGCACCTTCTCTTCCAGACAGATCTCTACAGGGAACATACTCATCTGTTCCTCTAAGTTTTGTGTGAGCTGCGCTGCCGTAGTTTTAGGAAAACCAGCAATATCATATATAAATTTCTCTGGATAAAGTGCGATCGGCTGGCCCCCCAATTGAGGCATGCTATCAATGATTTTCACACTAGCTTGACGCATCCCTGCATAAAAAGCTGCAAACATCCCTGCCGGCCCTCCGCCAATGATCGTTGTCTGTGGTTGTTTTGGCTTCTGCTTCTGCGGCTTGTGCGGCTTGTGCGGCTTCTGAGATTTCTGCGATTTCTGAGGCCTCTGCGGCTTCTACGGCTTCTGAGATTTCTGCGATTTCTGAGGCCTCTGCGGCTTCTACGGCTTCTGAGATTTCTGCGATTTCTGAGGCCTCTGCGGCTTCTGATAGTTCCGTTTTATCGTTTAACAAGTTGTTCTCCTCTTTCTTTTACGATATTAATGATACTTTTTATATATTATAATATATAAAAAGTA
This sequence comes from Paenibacillus sp. NPDC058177, assembly GCF_042883835.1. Classification (NCBI taxonomy): domain Bacteria; kingdom Bacillati; phylum Bacillota; class Bacilli; order Caryophanales; family Paenibacillaceae; genus Paenibacillus; species Paenibacillus sp. NPDC058177. Next base: position 784,586 of record NZ_JBHVVB010000002.1, read on the forward strand.
TAAATACTACATAGACTATTTAGACTTAGGTTCTTATAACTAGTCCCCACAAAGGACATTTGCTATATTGAGGACTTGAAAGATGATCCTGATGTAGATAATCGGGGATTAACTTTAAATATTTTTACTCATATTATGTGAACTTAAGATTTAAATATAAGACCCTACGGCACCTACGGGGGCAAACCCCTGAGTGACGATGAAGCCTTCTTTCGCTGTTGCTCTAGTCTTTTTAAAGACGATAAATGGCACTCTATTCGCAATTAAGAGCATTTTTGCACCTTATATTTCTCTTTTTGAGGATAATAAGGAAAATAAGAGCATTATTGTACCTTATTTTCCGAAAAATAAGCTATATGGCGCGAACCTGAAGAATTAAGGTACAAAAATGACCTTAATCTAATCCAAACCTCTATTTCGTCCAAATTAAGGTACAAAAATGCCTTTATTTACGTTTTGGAGATTCATATGTTGTGGATATGCATCTTGGAGATACGCATATTGGAGATATGCATCTTGCCATTAATATCTTGGAAATTTACATTTTGGAGATTTACGTTTTAGTAATTTACATCTTGGAGATTCTATCGTACTTTTTCAAAAAAATAATCCCCTAACGTTCAAAGCACAGCGAAGTGCCAGTAGCTAACCGAAATGAAACTCAATAAGGGAACATTGAATCCAAGAAAGCGAATATTAAATTCAATAAGAATAAATTAAATCTAGTCCAAGAAGAGTAAGCAAAAACCCGCAATACACCTTGCAACATCAAGGTTTATGCGGGTTAAACTAAATACAGTCTGAATACAGTCAAGAATGATCGGCAGATCACTAAAGATACATGTAGAAACACTTACGGTTATTTCTCCGCGACTAAGCAAAAATGCGCCCCAACCAACTTTTTTCGTCATACTCATAAAATTCAACCACAGACATTGTACCGTCCTAATGAAGTAGGAGGGAGCAGCGAGCCCCCGTCCACACACCACTGTACATACGGTTCCGCATATGGCGGTTAGAGTAAATTTAGCTAGTTTTATTGATTTAGCTAGCTTTATTGGTTCAGCCAGTTATTATTGATCAGTCTTTTTATTGATCAGTCTTTTTCTTAAAGAATGACGCTGTAGAAAGACTAATAAACGCTGGTAAGAACAGAGGCAGAAGCAACACGGCCAGCAAAGCCAAAGCAATAATGACTGCTGTAGCCAACTGCACCAAGGTTAATACGCCTGATGGAATCATAGCGGCAAACGTGCCTGAAAGAATAAGAACCGCCGAGAGGATTACCCCACCTGTGTGCTTCATGGCTTCATAGATCGCTTGACGCGGATTTCGATCCTTGTACTCCAGATATCGCATGATCAGGAAGATACTATAATCTACTCCCAAAGCGATGATCATAATGAACGAGAAGAACGGAATCGTCCATGTCAGATCCTTATGACTTGTGAAAGTACCGAAGATCCATTCTGTTGCTGCCAATGCCGTAAGATACGCCAGTACCAACGAAATGATCCCCCCAAGTGGAATCCAAAAGGACCGTGTAATAATCACCAAGAAGATGAATATCCCAATGAGCATAATCACTGCTGTCTTTGTAAAATCTCCCGTGGACATCGTATTAAGATCCTGGTTCTGCGAGGATATTCCCCCAATCCCGTATTCAGCCTTGGCAAATTTGGACTGCTGAAGCAATTGGTCAAATCTGTCCTGAATTTGCTTTACAGTCTCCATCGCATGCGAGGAATAAGGATCGTCCTTCAAAAGAATAGTCCACTGGGCTTCATGTCTGTCTGAAGACATATACGTATCCAACGACTTGGTGAATGCTGCTCCCGTGCGCACTTCTTCTGGAATAAAGAAGGTTTCGGAGGCGCCTGTTCGTACAACTTCGTTCAAGTAATTGGTTGTGCTCGTCAATCCATCAGAGATCTTCTGCAATCCGTTTACACTATCCCCTAGCCCATTTTTCAGCTGAGGAAGATTGCTTGCTAAATTGCTCAGTCCTTTATTTAACTCCACTTGTCCCTGTACGATGCTGCTCATTCCTTCTGCTAGAGCTGGCATCTTCGTTGTAACCTGTTTCTGACCCGCACTACCTTGAGCAAGTCCATCCTGCAGTTTGGCAGCACCAGCCTCCAACTGTATAGAGCCTTGTCTGATCTTATCCTGCCCAAGCTGAATTTGCTGCATGCCCTGCTGAACAGTAGCCAATTGACCGTTCACGGCATTGAACTGTTGGTTTAACTGCTTCATCCCTTGGATTAACTTAGCCAATTGTTCACTAAGGGCTGCCGACGTACTTTTCAATACTACAAAGTCAGAGCTGTTCTTTAATTCACTATTGGACGCTTCCAAGCGTCCTATCGTATCGTTCATACCTTTGGAGACTGCTATGATGCTATCCAGTGACTTCTTGATATTGTCATACTGTGTGTAGAGTGTATTATATCCCTCTGTAATTTTGGGGAGACCTGAGCTTATCGTGGCTGTTGACTCATTCAGTTTCGCCAAATTTCCATTCAGACTGTGTAAGCCCTGTTTCAATTCCCCTGCGCCAACCGTCCCTTTGTCCAGCCCGGCAGAAATCTTGTTCAGTGCTGTAATAGATTGATTAATTCCCGCTTGTACCTTCTTGGTCCCAGTAACCAAATCATTTACTTTACTAAATTGATCCAGCGGAACAGTTGCCAGCTTATCCACTGCTCCTGATAATCCATCCTTAATCGTGCCAATTCCGTCATTCGCTTTTCCAATACCTTCACTTAGCGAGGCGGATTGGTCAGTGGTGTATAGTTCTTTGATTTTTTCGCCATGAGGCCGGGTCGCGCTAAATACCTTATCTACACCATCAATAGAAGTTAATTGCTCGGTAACCCTGTCGATAAAGACCAAATTGTCTGAAGAATCGAGGCTCTCTCTTGCCTTCATGACCACCGTTGTAGGGGATGCTTGTCCCGCCGGAAAATGATCATAAACTATATTAATGCCTTTGACGGACGGGTATGAATCCTGGATCTCGTCCAGCGAGTTGTAGCTCAAATGCCCGGAGTAGAAAAGAGAGATGGGCACCGCAATCACGATCGTAATGAGAATCCCCCAAATGGGGCGTTTTACAGCAAAGCCTGTGATACCAGAGATCAGCTTGTTTCCGTTATGTTCACCGGCCGCTTTGGAAGGCCAGAAGCTTAGACGACCGAGAAGTCCCATAAGGATCGGTACAATCGTGAACAAGGCCAAGAGCAAGATCCCCACTCCGATGCCGACTGCTGACGCGGATTTGAACAATTGGAATTCAGCCAGTCCCAAGCTGCTAAAACCGATCAGCACCGCCACTCCGCTATATAATACGGTCCGCCCAGCGGTTTTGTAGGTATGAATAATCGCTTCCAGTGTGGATTCCTGCCGGGACAACTCTTCTTTGAACCGCATAAATAGCAAAATGATATAATCTGTGCCAATCCCGAAAAGGACCAGGATCAAGAAAATTTGTGTAAATCCGGAGAATGGAAAATTGAGCTTGTCGACTAACTGAGTTACGATACCTAACGAGATTAGAAATGTTATTCCCACGGTAACAAGCGATATGATCGGGGTCACCGGTGAGCGGAAGATTAAGATCAAGACAACGATAATGAAGACGACGGCAACACCTTCTGTTTTCTTGACACCAGCTTGTGTCGTCTTGACGAAATCCTCCATAATCAGATCAGATCCGGTTAGATAATGTTCCACCTCTACTTGTTCCAATTTGTCCATGAGAAGATTTCTGATCTCTTCTTTAGAGCGGTCGCCTATATCTACTGTAACCACAGCAAGAGCCGTAGTTCCGTCTTTAGAGCGAAGCTGCTCTTTCATATCCTCATTGTCTGGGGACAAAATGGAACGAATGCCTAAGTCCGCTTTCTGCTGCTCCAGCGTTTGAATTCCTGACCCAATCTGATCCATCTGCTTTGTATTCAGCTTATCCTTACTATGAAAAACTGCGACGACCGACATTTCATTCGCATTCTCTGCTTTTCCACTCAACTCGTGAATCAACCGATCCGCTCGCCTCGAAGAGTATCTCTCTGGAACACCGGCCTGACCTTTTTCACGAACAAGCTGCTCCATATCCGGCATAAAATGAATTAACAAGGCTGCAGCGACAATCCAAATCGCCACAATGGGCCATTTCCATTTCAATATCAGTTTCATTTAAAGTCTCCCTTTGTGATCACTTTATTTTGACGACAACTTTTCCTTTGGCACTTCCACCCTCCAGATATTTCAAGGCTTGCGCGGCATTTTTAAAATCAAACACCTTATCAATCACCGGCTTAATGTGGCCTTCTTCAATAAATTTCTTAATGATCTTTAATTGCGCACCGCTTGGCTTCATAAAAAGAAAATGATAACTACTCTGCGTTTTCTTCTCGAGCGCGGTAAGCTTATGACTGGCGATGGATAAAAGGGTCGTCTTCATCCAGCCTAGCTGCGCTTCTTTTCCAAATCTTGCGTTAGGCAGACCGGAGACGGAAACTATTTTCCCATGTGGCTTCAGAATCTGGAATGATTTCTCCAAGGCTTCGCCGCCCAAGGTGTCATACACAGCATCGTATCCTGTGAGCAGTTCTTCAAAATTCTCTTTCTTATAATTGATAATCTGATCGGCACCCATCAATTTAACCAATTCATATCCCTTATCACTGGCTGTGGTGGCGACAAAAGCACCCATTAATTTAGCTAGTTGGATGGCAAAGGTACCTACACCGCCTGCTCCAGCATGGATCAAGATTTTCTGCCCTTTTTGCAGCTTCAAAACATCATGAAAAGCTTGATACGTCGTAAGTCCGACCAGTGGTATAGAGGCTGCTTCTACAAAATTCAGGTTCCGCGGCTTTGGTGAAATATCGTCTTGGTGAACCGCAATATATTCAGCTAATGTCCCAATTCTGCCTTTGCGCGGTCTCCCGTACACCTCATCTCCGGGTTTATAGTCTTTCACTCGGCTGCCAACTTTAGTGATCACACCTGCAAAATCATTTCCCAAAATTAAAGGCATGTCATACTTGAGCAGGAATTTTGCTTTTCCCTCTTTTACTTTAAAGTCGATAGGATTCAGGCTGGCTGCGTGAATTTCAACCAGTACATCATCTTCTCCAATCTCAGGCATAGGTCTGTCTTTCATCAACAAAGGTACATCTTTACCGTATTTCTCAATCAACATAGCTTTCATTTCAATCACTCCCATTAGGATCATTAGTTTAAACAAACGAACGGATAGTGCATCAAATATTGTTTTGGCAACGGCGTTTTGCTGTATGCTATATACGCTCCCCCCTAACTAACGGTCTACTGCTGCTTTTTATATAAAAATGATCATGACTTTCCGTTATGTCATCAGTTTATGATCATTAGTTTAAACATATGGACCTATTATGCAAGAAAAACACACTTAAATCAATTACTAATTATTAAGGTGTGCGCACTGGGTTTCAATGGCCTCAATTAATGATTTGAGTTGCTCTAATGGTTTGCGGACAGTCAGGATATAGTGATTTTCGACACTTTTTTTCTCGTAGCTAACATAACCAGACTGCTTCAACACCTTCAAATGATGGGAAACGGCAGGTCTGGACAAATTTATTTGCTCTGCGATTGTGTTAACATTAAGCCCCATTTTATGCTGTGCAAGCAGTAAAATGATTGCCTGACGCTTCTCATCTGTCAGCACATCCAGCAAAGGAATACATTCTTTAAACTGTTCCACAATATGCTCAGTCTCCTGGCACATACCGCTCCCTCCCTTTCGTTTATCCGTTTAATTACATAAACATATTATAAACATCTCTTAGATAAAATCAAGCGCAAACTTGACGTGGAAAGACGCTCACTGTTACCTTCGGAGAATATAAAATAAAAAAGAGATAATAAATTTTTCATTTAAAAAAAGTCTTCACAATAGAAAAACCAAATAAAAATGGAATGAGAGAATACCCATTGTAATTAAATAGATGAATTCACTGTAACCGATTTAGGGAAACCCTTATACAAAGCAAAATAAATGCCAATTAAAATCGGAATTGTTCCCCAAGGCAACAAATTGTAGGACAGATTAAATGTGTGTTTATATTTAATATCAAAGTAAAGGAAAGATCTATTCGCTAAATAGAGCAGAAGAAGAAACCCTACAGTCCAGAAAAAAGAATATGAATAGCGTTTTAGCATCAGAACACCTCCGCATCCATGGTAATAAAATATATATTTCTAAATCAAAATATAATTATCTTTATCGTTTGGCCGCCTCCGCACTGAAGACATACTCTCTCTCACACTACATAAATCCATTATATGAAATTTAATATAATTTCCGTGAAGTCGACCTTATCAATCAATGATTGAAGCACCAGCCAACGCTCGCCTCGAGGCGAGAATCTACAACTTTAAATAAGACCAACGTGAACTATAGTGGTTATCATCAAATATTTCTCTATCCGCTATATTCCTTTATAGATTATTCTATCTATTTTTAATCGAACCTAAATAAAAGTTTTGGCATTTATAAGGGGAGCTTGTAGAAATCTATCGTGCTAGAAGTATTGACATCTTTTCTGAATACACTGTCAAAAGAACAATAAGAAGCATTATACATTAAAGCATTTCTCTACAGATTAAGCTAACGGACATACTAATCGCTGTTTGACGTGGACATTGGAAGAACAACTAGTAGCAGCTGAAGCTCCTTACAGTTTGACGCTGGCACAGATATCGTTGTAATTCTGCAACTTGGAGTACAAGTTACCCACAGTTCGATTTCTTTATGTCTATTATGCAGGACTTGGAACTGTTTATTTTCTTCCTCGTATTAGCATTAATATCTTATTTATTTGAAGGGTGTGGTTTTTATGGAGTTGACAGACGAAGAAATTTTAAATTCTCTTAAACAGGAAAATGAGATATTTAAAAATTTTAATGCTACGTTGAAAAAATTTGATGATTCAACCAAAAATATCTATTCTTACTTATTCCTGTCATTATCATTTGTGTTAATTTGTAGCATTATTTCTTTAATGGCTTACTTTTCACCGAAGGATGAGTGGTGGGTTACATATCTAGTATTAAGTTTATTTTTCCTGTTCTTTCTCTTTTTACGGTTATCTTCTTTCAGTAGGGTTCATTATGCCCGTAAAAATTTCAATCAATTTAAAGACTTATTAGAGACCAAAAAAATATTATCGGAGATTTTATTTCCAACTAATTTGGCGCCTATGCGAAAAGCATATGTGTTTACAAAACTACGGTCTACAATTTCGAGTCTTACGACAGCACAAAGGAAAATATTAATTAATGTATATCTTAAGGAGGGGGAACAGCTTAAAAATAATAATTGGTATATTATAACACTCCTGGGTATTATGCAGTTTGCAGTTTGGACAGGCTACATTAGTGCAGTAATAGGACACGAAGATTCGCTCAACGGAATGACAATGTACTTAATGATTTTTATGATAATCTCCTTAGGTTTAACCATTTACGTTTATATTTATAAGATCATTCTAGAAAGTTTAGTCTTAAAAAGGTCCAATAATTATTTTCTACTCACTGAGATTATCTCAACTATTGATGTTTTGGATGATTCTGCTCCCCAACCTCAATCTATACCAGTAGTTCATGCTCTATAAATCTAGAGCGCCAGTAACCCATGCCACCTATGAACTCACTGGAACGGATGGTCAAATTAATTGTTTTTTTATTGTGGTTACATGATTCGTATTTTGAAAATTCTACAGATCTAATATTTTCTTGAGGTTGAACATGTTGAGCCGTCAGATTTTTCAGAACTCAATTTCATTATTTTTGGCTTGAAGATGAAAATTTTTCGTATCATTCCCATTAAAGATTTGATGATCTTCCTGAAAATTTGCCGTCGGCAGGCGTACAGTTCGCTGTAAGCTAGTGCGCTGCACAGCCAATCTATAACTTTATTCTCCGAGTCTAATACTTTTAGTTGTAATATATTTTATGCAGACAACCTAATAATAATCGTTATCTTGTTTCAAAGTGGTACTTTATATAATATTGTGTTGGAATTACTCTATTGTAGGGTGTTTTAGCTTTAATTATAAGTGGTTTGAAATCTCTTAAAAAATACAGCGGCGTTTGGAACATAAAATCCAATATTCCAGACGCCGCTGCCATTATGGGGCTACTGTTGTCAGTTAATAGAGCTAAGCTACCTATCCGTCAATGCTTGGATCAATAGAAGATCGTAACTGGCAGCGAAACCACCTGTATGCTGGCGAACAGGCGTACGAACTGAGACCGTGCACATTAACAACCTCAGAAGTGCTGGCTTTCATAGCTTTTACCGAGTGAGGAAACTCATGCTGAAGCATACCTTTTCGTTTGAATCGAGCGTTCCATTGGGGTCAATCTGAAATATTTAAATTATAATCTACGATTCAATATTCCCATTGCTCAAGCAAATCTTTATTTCCATGGATATGTTCTAAATGATTCTCACCCCACAAACAGAAGTGATCCAAGATCGTCTTCAAACTCAAGCCGTATTCAGTAAGCTCGTATTCTACCCGAAGCGGAATTTCGTTGTACATATGACGATTAATCACTTTGTCCCGTTCCAATTCCCGCAGCTGTTTGGTTAGCATTCTTTGCGTGATTTCAGGCATTAAACTCCGTAATTCATTCGTCCGTTTCTTCCCATTGGTTAAATGATACAGGATAACCCCCTTCCACTTTCCCCCAATTACTTCCAGAGTAACCTCCACGCCAATCATATATTTCTTTTGCTTATTCATGACTAAATCCTCCTAATTTGCATCAAAAATAAATAATAATTAAAGGTTCAAAAAAGCCTATAGATACCTTTTATGTTCCTATAGAACAATATAGTGCCTACTTCCTATTTTAACATCCATACTACATAATAGCATTCAGACAAGGATTAACAAATAGAAAGGAGGGCACAACTTGATTCAATTAAGTATTCTTGATCAATCGCCCGTTGCTGAACAACAAACACAAGCAGAGGCCTTGCAAAATACAATCAAGCTTGCCCAAGAAGCTGACAAGCTTGGCTATACCCGATTCTGGGTATCTGAGCATCATAATACACCCAGCCTGACCGGCTCTTCTCCTGAAGTTCTCGTTTCCCACCTGGCAGCCAAAACAGAGCGGATTAGAATCGGCTCCGGCGGAATTATGCTGCCTCACTATAGCGCTTATAAAGTGGCAGAAAATTTCAATGTACTGGAAGCACTTGCTCCAGGAAGAATTGATATGGGTATTGGCAGAGCACCTGGAGGGGCACCACTATCTACGCTCGCATTGCAAGACGGCCAAGCTCGAAATAACAGCCGGTTCCCCGTGCAAGTGGACGAATTACTGGCTTATACGCATGGAGAGCTGCCGGAAGGGCATCGATTCCAGGGATTACATGCCACGCCGAGATTAACAAGCCATCCGCACATTTGGATGCTAGGCTCAAGTAGCTATACTGCCAAGCTTGCCGCTGAAAAAGGCCTCCCCTTCTCCTTCGCACATTTTATTAACGCTTATGACGGAAGAGCTGCGGTCAAATACTATATGGATCATTTTAGGCCCTCTCTTTATTACCAAAAACCGAAAGTCGTCGTAAGCATACAAGCCGTGACAGCAGCGACCGATGAACAGGCAGAGGAGATTGCCCAAAGTACAGATTGGGCGGTGATCCTGATCGAATCGGGTGTGGCACTACAAGGTATTCCAAGCTTAGCCACCGCGAGTCAATTGCCCAAGGAGCCTGGTCTTCTGGAGCGAATCCGGGAGAATAGAAATCGAATTCTGGTAGGTTCTCCAGCAACGGTAAAAGTGCAATTGGAAGAACTGCAAGCCACCTATTCCGTAGACGAATTTATGCTTGTATCTTTGACGCCTGATTACGAACAAAAAATCGAAGGTTACCGGTTACTAGCCGAAGCCTTTAATCTCAACTAACTTACAAAATGGAGGAATTATATAATGAAAGTACTAGTGGTAGTAACTCACCCCAGACAAGATTCATTAACGGGAAGTGTCACGAAAGAATTGGCAAAAGGATTAATGGAAGCTGGGCATGAATACGAAATTGCGGATTTGTATGCAGAAGGCTTTGATCCTCTCCTACATCCAGCTGATGAGCCAGACTGGGACAATCCGAATAAAATATATTCGGAAGAAGTGCTGCGGGAAATGAAGCGCATCCGAAACAATGATGCCATTCTATTCGTCTTCCCATTGTGGTGGTTTGGCGTACCTGCCATGCTGAAGGGCTATATCGACCGGGTATGGAATAATGGATTTGCCTACGGACAAGATAGTGTAACCAACGAAAGATACCGTTTGCCAGTAGAAAAAATAAGTTGGGTGTCTTTAGTTGGAGGAACACAGCCGCATTTCGAGAAACACGGTCATGATGTTGCAATAAATAGAGAATTGACCTACTTGGTGGATTACGTTGGAGTTAAAGAAGCATCTGTTCACTACTTGTATGAGACCATTGAGAAATTCCCTGACGATCCCGAAAAAGAGAAAAGACATTACGACGCTATCTTAAATGAAGCTTATCGTATTGGCCAACAATTTTAATTTACTAAGCCCGTTAGATAACTTCCTCTAACGGGCTGTTTGTTCATCATTATGACGTCGACATTAGCGACTTAAAATAGATTGCGCAGCAATTTTAGAATCTAATATCTGACCATATTGGTTCAAAGCAGGTTATCGTTATATACTACAGATTAGGATGCGAATACCTATTATTTTTGGAGGAATGGATGATGACAACGATACTGTTCCAAGGCGATTCCATTACAGATGGATCAAGAGGCCGCAGTGATGATCCCAATCATATTTTGGGACACAGCTATGTGTATCTGATTGGTTCCAAGCTTGGTCACGATCTGGCTGAGAAACAGCCTTTAATTATCAATCGTGGAATCAGCGGCAACCGTGTTTCGGATTTATATGCTCGCTGGAATGAGGATGCCATCGCACTGAAGCCTGATGTGATTAGCATTTTAATTGGGGCCAATGACGCTTGGAGATCGATGGATGGTGAACCTAGTGGAGTCACGGACCGTTTTGGTCGCGCTTACAAGATCCTTCTTGAAGAAACCAGAGAAGTACTCCCGGACACCAAAATAATTTTGCTAGAACCATTTATATTAAAAACAGGTGCAACAGAAGATCGTTGGGATCAATGGCAAGAACGAATCCAGCTGTATCAAAAGATAACAAAGGAATTAGCAGCAGAGTTCGGTGCAATATTTGTGCCTCTGCAAGCTGCATTTAATGAAGCTTGCCGGCGTGCTGAAGCTGCTTATTGGATTTGGGATGGCGTCCATCCAACCAGTGCCGGTCAGCAGATCATTGCCGAGCAATGGTTATCTACCGTTCAGAACAGCAAACTAGCTCTCCTCTAATCGATGAAAATGATGAAGACCCGAAGATTACTCTTCGGGTCTTCTATACCTCATGGAGTCAGGACTCCATGATTTCCGATATACGGTGGGCAGGGAATATTTTAATATCCCATATCCTTTAATATTTTGGATAACGTACTCAGACGCTCGCCGATCATCTCATCGTCATCACTTAGCGCTTGACTGAACAGCTTAATATCTTCATTAATTCGTTCATTGTCCGTACATACCGATACCGTCATGGCATCCCCTTGCAGGCCAACCCGGTCGATCACGGGCTGCTCTGGGTCATACAAATTCTCATATCGATAGGCTTCGCGGAAATGCTCCAACGACCGGCAGATCAGAATGGATAAATCAAGAACGCGGTGAAGCGGTAGTTCTTCTGATTGTCTTGACCATTTTTCGCCCGTATATCTCCATACTTTAGCCGAAATATCGACCTTTCCTCGATCGTTCCACTGGGCTAGTCCCAGGGAAAGACCTTTCGCATCCGTGTTACCCGCCATCCGGCCGTCAACCTTCTCATAATTCTCCGATACGACAACAGGTTTATGTTTTAACGTTGTAGGTATTTTCATTATAATTCCCTCATTCCATTTACCTATTTACTAATTTAGTAAACGACGGTTTCATCTTATCTTTAATTTCACTGTTAGTCAAATCGGTCTTTAGACAGGTTTCAATGGAATTACAAAACCCGCCAATTGTTCCATTGACGGGCTTCTAACCTCAATATATCTATGAGATCATTTATTCTTTTGGAGGCTTATTGTATCCTTTGTCTCCATATGGCTGTAGCTTCTCTAGCCACGGCTTCAAGATTTGTTTCTGTTCCCAGCGTATATCCGTGATCTTATCGGTTTCCTTCTGCTGCAGCACCTCATAGGTAAACGCATCCGCTCCGAACTCCTTCCAATCCTTTTGCAATTGGGCATTTGCGAATCGCCCTTGATCCAGTTGCATCTGCAAAGTAAACCATTTATTTTTCAAGTTAGGATAGCTATCGATGAAGATTTTGCCGTTGATGTTGTTTTTGATTTGGGCGACACCCATATAAATCTTAATTTGCTTGTATTCCTCAAGCAGCTCCTTGCGCTTTTTCATATCCATATCTTTCTCTCCTTATCGTAATTATATAAAACGAACTTACAAATACCGGGCGATAATCCGCACCAGCTTCGCAGGAAACTCGCGTAAATTCGTAATATCCAAAAATCTTTCATTGCCATAAATCTCACTAATGACATCCTTGTCTTGACCAATAGCGGCTGCAAGGAAGGTAATACCTTTCCGTTCATATTCCTCTATCGTCTGCTGCATGTCTGTAATGGCATATCTTCCAGTATAATTGTCCATTGCTTTGGGCTGCCCATCACTGATACTAATTAACAGCTTGGTCTGCTCTGGCGAAACGGCTAACCGTTCCCCCATAATTCGAAGGGCCATTCCGTCACGATTATTGCTTCGAGCCTGAATCCGCATCAGCCTGTATCGATCATTACTATCTGGTTTATCAAAGTCAGCATAAGCAAAGATCGACATTTGCTCTAGCCTTGAAACATCCGCAGTATCGCCATAGATTAAGACAGGTATATTGCATATTTGGCAAAATTCATAGACCGCGATAACTGCTCGCTTGGCTGCTTCGAGTCTTCCGAACGCTGCCATCGAAGCAGATTCGTCCACTCTTAGACCAACTACAAGGGAAGGGGATTCCGTTGGCGGTCTTTTTTTGGCAAAATACCTGTAATCCTTATACGCCACGCTATCTGCTTGAAACTTGCTGCCATAGTAACGGTTACGCTCGAATTCGGAAGATGTCTCATGTTCCAGAAGCGGAAGCGTCTTGCGGGCAATTTCCTGGACAATCGGCATCAATTCCTGGCTTAGACTGACATATTCCTTTTGGTGTTCCTGATCGTAATCAGGACGGTGAACAATAAGCTTAACCCGCTCATGAATGGAATCTGACACCATCGCTCTTGCGGTCTGATTGAGTTTTTTACGGAATTTGCGCTCTTTTTGTTTCTCCTCTTCAGACATCGGTTCGGGGTTGGCCTGATGATATTGCGGAGAGCCGTTTTCTCCGGTATCCGTACTTTTCATATCGGTAGAGTCATCGGATACACGGGAGGAGTTCTCTTCACTATCCGCAGATTTCTTGAGTGCAATTCCCTCTTCGTCTGCCCCGTTGTCATTGTTAACCTCAGTGGCCCCTATATCTCCCCATAACTTAATCTCTATTGCTGCGTCATCGCTAGATTTTCGTTTTTTTTTACCTCACCCGTCGTAACGGTGTCTAAGCCTGTGAGTAGACCATGTTTTTCGAGCGCTTCTTCCAAAATCTTTATTTCCTCTGCATCGGTAGTTATTTTGTAGATAACCTTATGATATAGCGATTCTTTGGCCGAGGCGCCTTCTGCAACCGCATCTGCCCAGTAAAAGAAGGAACGCATTCCAGCTACACCTTTGATGGCATTGGTCCGGGCAGTAGTATCCAAAATGATAATCGTATCTGCTAATACGCTGAGTACCCGGTCATCTTGATAACCAGTTTTGACTTTTGCCCGTTCCACCATGACTTCTTTCGTTGGCAGATTCATTTTCTCCGAGTGCTGGACTCTGTCCCGCAGCGCTTCATTGAGCGGTCTCGCCCCAGCATAACTACGATTGGTGGTAATGACCGCGATAAAGTCTGGATGTCTGTGAATGATTTCAGTGGGAAGATTAATACTTCCGTCCAGTTCTAAAGCAGAGTTGAGCGCCATGAGTACGGCTGCATCACGAATGACGTTTGGTTCCTGTATTTCTAGAAGATAGCCTTGCTGATAAGCCCTAACGATCTCTGAAGGGTAAAAACGGTACTCAACAGTTTCCCCTTCACTGTGTTCCGCAGCTATCTTCAGCAATTGCTTCATCTTTAAGCCTGCTTGCTCCTGGGTAATCTCCAATGCATTCATCAAAATTTCAGTGGCACTTTGAAACCCGTCGCTTTCATACAGAGCTTTCAGAACAGTTTGCTCTACAGGCTCCAGTTTCTCTAATTGTTCAGAAGAAATCACCGGTAATATCGCGCCAATGATATCCGATTTATCCATGTCCGCAAAACAGGTCACCTTTGTATAGGGTAGCCCAAAATTAGCGGATAACGCTTTGGCTAATTGGGTTTTGCCAGAGCCGGCATCACCTTCTAATAGAATATTGGCGATTTTCATTTCACCGCGATTCCAGTTCCGTTTCACTTCGTTACTGATACGCTGTTCCTCTTCGCCGGGCTTATGAGACATGGGCTTTTGCCACACCAGCTTTTTTTCCGCATCCGTCAATGATCTCTCAGGTGACAAATAATATTCCTCATGTTCTTGCATTGTTTATCTCTCCTTCTTGCCCGTCATGCTGTCGGGCCTGCTTCGGCTTTACTGCTCTTCTTAACAACAATAGGGAGCAGCAACAGCGCACCAAGCATCGCAAACATACCACTCACCGCAAATACTCCTATTAAGGAAAATGCATCCTTGAGATAACCAGAGATGAACATTCCAACGACCATCATCCCCATAAAAATCGGCATAATCGTTCCGGATACCCGGCCAATGAATGCTCCCTCTGTGTTCCGCACAAGAAGCGTCTGAATTCCGCCTTGGATACAAGGGTAGAACAGACCGCTGATTACGAGCAGAACAATGGTCAGCCAAATTTGCTTGGACGCACCCATTCCCACCGTACAGACGGCATTGACAAGCAGGCCGACTAAAAGCAATGTCTGTGGCTTAAACTTCTTGGCTATCGCAATAATAGCGGCTCCGCCTACCAGCATCGCTGCCCCATTGGCCATCACGAGCCATTGCAGAAATTGTCTATCCCGTCCCAAATTCTCGATGACCAGGAAGATTTGCAGGGGCTGAGTCAATCCGGAAGCCAAACCGACTGCCGAGAACGTCATACTCAGTGTTCTTAAAGATTTATTGTCCCTGATATAGCGCAGTCCAGCCGTTAACTCCTTGATGAAGCCACCGTTATTCTCTGACTTCGGTTCCGCCTCATCACGCGGAAGGGTCGATAATATGAAGGAAGAGCCCAGGAACATCACTGCCGTCAAAATCAGAGACACGTTAATCCCAAACTTAATAAAAATAAATGTACCGATGACTGGTCCCAGCACCGTAAAGACAGCGACCAACGTTTGAGACATTGCCATCACGCCCTGCAGTTGTTCAGCAGGCACATGTCGCTTGTATAGTTTCATCGCCGAAGGCTGAGAAAATTGCGACAAGCTGGCAGAAACAAAAGACCCGATCAGAAGGGCAACCCATCCGCCGTTTATGACCGCAAGCAGCACAGCCCCAACGGACAAACCAGACAACAAGTCACTCCAGACCATCGTTCTCTTCGGCCGCCACCTGTCGGCAAAGGTTCCGCCAATCAGGCCAAATATAAAGATCGGTGCAAATTCTGCAACCGAAATCAATGATATATCCACCGGATTATTATGCGTCAGTTCGGAAACATACAGCAGGACGGCATAATTACGGATCCATATCCCCAGCTGCAGCAGCACCCGGGAGAGGATAATTGTTCGAACATAGCGATTCGCAAACATTTTTAATACCCCATATCTTCTAAAATTTTCGATAGCGCACTCAGACGCTCGCTGATCATTTCATCATCATCACTCAGTGCCTGACTGAACAGCTGAATATCTTTATTAATCTTTTCATTGGCCCCATCGACCGCCACGGTCATAGCATCACCTTGCAGGGCAATACGATCGAGAACCGGCTGCTTCGGATCATATAAATGCTCATAGCGATAAGCTTCTTGAAAATGGGCCAAGGTCCGGCAGATCAAAATGGACAAATCCAGAACACGATGGAGAGGCAGTTCTTCCGATTGTCTTGACCACTTTTCTCCCGTGTATCTCCATACTTTAGCCGAAATATCGACCTTTCCCCGATCGTTCCACTGCGCCAATCCCAGGGAAAGGCCCTGCGCGTCTGTGTTTCTGGCCAATCGGCCGTCAACCTTCTCATAATTCTCCACTACAACTACAGGTTTATGCTTTAACGTTGTAGGAATTTTCATCTTGCTCCCTCTTCTCATTTACTAATTTACTAAATTACTAATTTACTGCTCAATAATATCTTGAACTTTTTTGTTCGTCAAGCCGCTTTTTAAAAATTTGGAAATCACTCCTTAGCGGAATTTGTAGCACAAGAACAAAAAAAGGTGACTTCTGATTCATTCAGAAGTCACCTTTTCACTACTTGCTCTAGTGATATTCAGCATTATATTGATGATGTTAGCCTACACGAAACTTTTAAAATCGCTTGAGTGAAAAATGAGAGAGATCTACGTCATTCTTCCCTGAAATAATCAGGTTGCTCAAGGCTTGTCCAACTGCACTGCTAAATTTGAATCCATGTCCTGAAAACCCTGCTGCAATCGCAATGTTAGGATACTTTGGATGTAAATCGATAATAAATTTTTCATCAGGAATCATCGGATACATGCAAATTTTCCCATACTTCAGTTGCTGAATTTCAGGAAGATATCCATTCAAAAATTGCCTCAAATCTTCCTTATCGCCTGCTACTTCACCAAACTCTTGCATCGATTCATCCGGATTTATTTCATCTCCGCCATCATGTCGTCCTACCTTTAAGCCGCAGCCATCCGTACTTGGAAAACCGTAATAGATACCTTCTGGAGTCTCAAAGTTAAAGGCTGGAAACTGCTCATGATTATAACTATTTTCATCAGCATCAAACCAAGCAAAAGTCTTTCTTACGGCTGTAAGAGGAAGATCCAAATCGAGCATCGTCGAGAGTAGCTCCCCTGACCATGAACCTGCGGAGACAACCAACGCATCGGAGTAAAAGGTCTCTTCGTCCGTTTTAATAATTACTCTGTCATCTAGAACGGAAATATCTTGTACTCTACTATTAGTGAGGATTGTAGCACCGTGGGATTCGGCAAGCTCTTTATAAGCTTGGATACATTCCTCACTTTTCAGTATTCCCGACGCAGGTTCAAAACACCCAATATAATCGTCAGGTAAAGTGATCCCAGGCCAACGCTGATGAACTTCGTTAGAATCCATAATATCGAGTGGCAACGAATATTTTTCAGCACTAGAGATAATATTTCGCGTAAAATCGGATCCTTCCTCACCTACATTGAGGACCCCTGTTTGAAGAAACAATTGCTTTCCAGTAGCCTGTTCTAGATCAGTCCATAATTCTTGTGCTCTAAGAACAAATGGAACATATTCCTCACCCTCGGCATAAGCATGCCTGATAATTCTAGTTTCCCCGTGATGGCTACCTTTGTTATGTGGTGGGTTAAAGGAGTCTAGTAATAAGGTTTTCTTGCCACTCTTGGCTAAAAAATAACCTGCGGCCATTCCCATTGAACCTGCACCAATGATGATTACATCAAATTTCATACCCTTTAACCTCCATGCCAACTTAAATATTTGAATATCAATCTTCTGTCAAATTGGTTTTGGTGTCAAGGAATGACCGAGGGACGCTGAAATTGTAGCAGCTGCTTTTCTAACGGCTGACCCATATTGTATGCAAAAATCAGGTGTGAAATCTTGCGTAAAACCTAGAACGGTAAGGCTCCCTATCACCCTTCCAAAGCGATCGAATATGGGAGCTGCTACCGCACTGACACCTTGGTCCAGTTCTTGGTGTGATTCCGAATATCCCATGCGACGGGTGATCACAAGGTCATTTAATAACTTCTGGCGATTCGCAGTTTCATGTTCAGAAGATGGCTTCGACGCAGATGAATCCATATATCTTTCCAGCTCTTCTTGGTCAAGAAAAGCAAGAATCGCCTTCCCCGATGATCCCTTATTAATCGGACTCAAACGTCCGATCAAATGCGTGACATGGACAGCTGCAGGACTATCCACTTTGTCCAGACACTTCACCTGACGATTAGAAATAATGGATAAGGTAACCGTTTCTCTCACTTCATGAGCCAGACGTTCTAATTCACTACGTGCAATCCGCTGGAAGTTCAATCTCCCGGACAGACGGTCCATGATGAATTGAAATATTTCCACACGCACTTCATACTTTCCATCAGGCAACTGGGAAACGAATCCCCGCCGTTGCAGTGTACGAAGAATACGGAAGGTGGTTGATTTATTGAAGCCGGAGGCAGTTGCGAGTTCAGCAACTCCCCATCCTCCATCCCGTTCAACCAGTCTCATAAGAACTTCTAATCCCTTATCCAGTGTTTGCAGTTGGTCTGTATCATTTCCTGACATAAAATTCTCCTTATCATTACAAAACTTTCGATAGGAATTCTATTGTTCTTTGATGTTTAGGATTAGAAAATACTTCCTCTGGCGTACCTTCTTCTAAAATGGTCCCTTTATCCATAAATAGAATCCGGTCGCCAACTTCTCGGGCAAAGCCCATCTCATGGGTGACAATCACCATTGTCATCCCTTCTTTAATCAAATTTTTAATGACATCGAGCACTTCCCCCACCATTTCAGGATCTAGCGCAGATGTAGGTTCATCAAATAGCAGGACTTCCGGCTCCATTGCCAAGGCTCTGGCTATAGCGATCCGCTGCTTTTGCCCCCCTGAGAGAGAAGCCGGGTAATCCTTTTCCTTACTGGACAAACCCACCCGGCTTAACAGCTCTAATCCGCGTTTATAAATATCCTGTTGAGACATCCGCTTAACATGAATAGGTGCAAGCATAATATTATTGATGACGTTATTGTGGGGGAAGAGGTTAAACTGCTGGAATACCATGCCCATTCTCTGCCTGATCTTATTGATATCTGCCTTTTTATCCGTAATATCCTGACCATCGAAAATAATCGATCCAGAGGTGGGGGCTTCCAGCAGATTCAAGCATCTCAGCAAAGTTGATTTACCCGAACCGGAGGGACCAATAATAACCGTTACTTCCCCTTTTTTAAAATGTTGATTGATGCCCGATAATACTGGGGTCTTGCCAAAGTTTTTATACAGGTCTTTAACGTGTATCACTGCTCTTAAACCTCCTTTCGATCCAGCTCATCAACCTACCCAACGAGAACGTTAGGATAAGATAAAACACGGCCGAAATGATTAACGGTTCAAGAGCAAGATAGGTGGCGCCTTGCACAATCTTGGCTGCTAATGTCAATTCTCCAACGCCAATTACAGAGGCCATTGAAGAAGCCTTTATGATATTCACAAACTCATTCCCTATAGCTGGTAAAATGTTTTTGATTGCCTGTGGCATAATGACAAGTCTCATAGCCAAGCTACGAGACATGCCCAAGCTTCTTGCCGCTTCCATTTGCCCTTTATCAACAGCCTCGATACCTGCTCTTACAATCTCAGCTATAAATGCGCTGGCATTTAAGGTAATCGCAATAACAGCCGACTGAAATGCTGAGATATCGATACCCAGCAGCATTTTACCACCCGAAAAAACAAGCAATATCTGTAATAGCAGTGGAGTTCCTCTCATCAGCTCAATAAAAACCACAGCAAACGCGCTTATAGGTCTAAATTTCCCGATGCCGGATTTGGAAGCTTTCATAAAATAGATGATAAAGCCTAAAACCGTGGCTAAAATAACGGTTGCTATTGATAAGCCTATGGTGACTTTCAAACCTTCAAGAAATTTAGGAATATAGCGGTCTAGAGAACTAAAATCAAGCAATGATATGCCTCCTCTTTATGCACGTAAACCTTATCCAGGCATATTTAATTCGGACTCTCTATTCATTTTTCTGATTTTTTGCGGCCAATTCGGAAGCGGCTTGAATATATTTATCAAGATCTCCAGAATCCTGAAGTCGTTTAATGGTTTTGTTGATAGATTCACGCAAAGCATCTTCATTCTTTTTGACGACAACTCCAACTCCAGCGCTGTTTAAAGCAGAATCATCGATAACGATTCCATCAGCAATCGCAAGCTCGGGATTTGCAGCTACAGCAACTTTTGCAACAAGACCTTCACTAATAACAACATCAACCTGCTTAGCTTTTAGAGCAAGGTTTAGCGTATTCATGTTGTCCATCAGAACAAGATTCTCATTCGGGAATTGAGCTTGCATTAGCGTTTGCTCCGTAGAATTCAGCTGCACGCCGATTCTCTTTCCTTTTAGATCGTCCAGGCTTTTATATTTGTCCTTGTCCGAAGCTTGAATCAACGCAATATCTTGGGACAGATAATAAATATCCGAGAAATCAACCTGCTGCTTTCTTTCTTCTGTTGCCGATAAAGCTGAAATCAAGATGTCAGTCTGGCCAGCTTTGAGGGCTGGAATTAATGCATCCAGATCTAGTTGTTTGAACTCCACTTCCACTCCGATATCCTTGGCAATTTCTTTAGCTAAGTCAATATCAAAGCCGACTCTCTGATCTGCACCGTCAACGATGGCATGGAATCCAAATGGAGCGAATACAGCATTATTACCAACCACGATCTTACCTTTTGCCTTTATAGCCGCCAGCGCATCCTGAGTGTCGTCATTTTTATCTCCGCAAGCCGATAATACCAACACTAACGCCCCTACTAAGCTAATAAGCATCCATTGTTTGAAAACTTTCTTTTTCATAAAAATCCACTCCCTTATTAATTGTATGTTTTTGAAACATGAATCTACTAAATTAAATCTCCAATTGCGGCTTCGATTTTTTTCACAATCTCACCAGATTCAGCTAGTTTTATAGCTCCCTTAGAAAGCGAAGGCATGTATGTATCATTATCTGTGAACGGAATGGCATCTAGTAACACGTCATATGCGATTTGCGTGCCTGCCCCTAGTTTAAAATCACCCAGTACATCTCTTGTAATATAGATGGCTCTTGAGGCGAGCAAATATTCGATCCCAATAATTTTAGGAAGATTATCGATGATTTGCTTTGTCTTCCTGCATGCCCAAGGGGCCATACTTACATGATCTTCTTGATTACTTTTAGTAGACAGGGTATCTACACTGGCAGGAAAACATAATGTTTTATTCTCGGAGGCGATCGCTGCAGCTGCACATGATATAACAGGATAACCACAATTCAGACCCGCAGGTTCTCCGGCAAGCATTGGCGGCAAGCCATAGTTAAGCGTTGAATCACATAGTGCGAAAATTCGTCGTTCCGAAATATTCCCGATTTCCGCTAGACTCATAGCTAGAATATCCATGGCAAAGGCAATCGGTTCACCATGAAAATTCCCTCCGCTTAAGAAATCAAGCTCCCCTTGTTCATTCCAAAACACAAGTGGATTGTCTGTAGCTGCATTGATTTCCCGCTCCAGAATTTCTCTGACATAGTTCAGGTTATCCCTACAAGAACCATGTACTTGCGGCAGACAGCGGATGGAATATAAATCTTGAACGCGCGGCTGATACTCTGGATGCAGGACATCATGCTTAAGATGAACCTTCCTTGCATCTTCAGTCGTGCGCTCACTATCTCTGACAAGTCTTCTAATATTGCTGGCGCTATCTACTTGCCCTTTTTGCCGTCTGACAAGATGGATTCGCTCATCAAATGCCGCCAATTCTCCACGCATAGCCTCAATACTTAACGAGGCAGAAGCTTCTGCTTCTTTTACTAGCTTTGCAGCATCGAAATAATTAAGTACAGCCATCCCTGCAAACATTGTCGTTCCATTAATGAGCGCGAGTGCATCCTTTGCTTTCAGCTCGAATTTGATCGGATAGATACCCGCTCTTTTTAAAGCTTCCGGAGCAGGTAAAATCTCACCTTCATAGTAGGCTTCAGCAGCATCATACCCGATGAGAACAGAGGCCATATGAGCCAAAGGCGCCAGATCGCCGCATGCTCCAACTGAGCCTTGCACGGGAATTACAGGATGGACACCTTTATTCAGCATTTCGACCAGCCTGTCCACCACTTCAATCCTCAGCCCGGATACACCCTGACAAAAAGCATTTAATCTTACCGCCATGGTCGCTCTAACGACTTCTTCTGATGCAGGGTCGCCAACGCCCCCACAATGTGACAAAATAATATTTCTTTGAAACAAATCATTATCTTCAACCGAAATATTGAAATCTTTCAATTTACCTACGCCAGTATTAAAACCATAGATTGGGGGGGCGTCACTTCTGATCCAATTCTTCTCTATGTATTCTCTGACTTTAATAATTTCTCTTCTACTAGATTCAGCAATTCGAACCTGAACATGATGTCTGGAGATATTAACAATATCTTCAATTTTTATGTTCTCTCCATCTAGTATTACTTCGCTCATAAACATTCCCCCGCATCCTGCATCTGTTTCTATAATAGAAACAGATGTTTCTTTATTTGGTTAATTTTAGTTAAGTGTAAGAGATAGATGTTTCCGTGTCAATACTTAACTTATAAGTTTAGTCGGAATTTGTCTTGCAGGTCGGAATCATAAGATCATTCATAACATGACATACTGTAGTCTAGTTATGAATGATACAGTTGAATTACAAAGGAGGAGTAATCATGTCTTTTCAACTACCCACACCAATTGCAATCTACATGGATTCCCTAAATACCAATGACAATACTGTCATTGACGGTTGCATGGCAAACGACGCTCATGTTCACGATATCGGTGAAGACAAACATTTTAATGGACTTGAGGCCATCAAGAAGTGGCGCGGAGACTCCAATGACGAATTTAAGCTGAGATCCGAGGTTATAAACGTGGAAGACAAACACGGAATAGTCATTGTAACTTCCCTAACCAGCGGCAATTTCCCGGGAAGTCCCCAACTATTTTATTATTTCTTTACTGTCGCAAATAACCTGATTTCCAATATAGAAATTGTTCCAGGTGAGGAAAACGTAAACCTCGATAATTAAGCGGCATACAGAAACGAGAAGGTTGGCGGCTTCTGAAATACCTGTCCAGACCGAAATGATGCGCAGCTCGCACTGGATACGGTCAAGCAGTGGGAAAGCAAAATAGACGTACCTCGGATGCCGTGCTCCATTCGGATCAAGGCTTCCAATATACGTCTCAAGCGTACAACACGCGATTAGAAGGATTCGGCATCGGCGTTATGGGCAGCCACTCTCGCAAAGCGACCTGCCTGGATCACCCATGCATCGAATCCTTTTTTTTCGTATTGTGTATTTACTTTTATAATTAACAGCAGAGTCGCCCGATCTCATTTACCGCAGTCTTATTCACCGTTGTTTTGTTTACTCCGATCCCTCCACGTACGGCCCTGCTCCACAAAAGCTGCAAATAGCTTCGTCATTTGACGCTCGTTAGCCGCTGCCATATTTTCAGGATGCCACTGTACCCCGATTGTAAAACTTCTCCCCGTATGCTCAACCCCTTCAATTACACCATCAGGTGACGTTGCCGTCACTTGCAATCCTACTCCGAGCTCCCGAAGTGCCTGATGATGAAGACTGTTGACCCTTACTTGACTGCTCCCAAAAATGCTAGCCAATCGACTTTCAGGTGCAAGCAAAATATCATGGGTATCTCTGCTTCGAGGAACGTCGCGCTGCACATGTTCTAGAGCTCCCTCATACTGGCTCGGCAAATCCTGATAGAGCGTACCGCCGAGGGCAACATTTAGAACTTGCACTCCGCGGCAGATGGCCAGTAGTGGTTTATCAGTATCTAGAACATAGCGAATCGCTTCCAGCTCAATCACGTCACGAATTGCCAGTGTCTGTCCAAGCTCAGGTATGGCCTCTTCGCCGTATCTGGAAGGATCGATATCCTCACCTCCCGTAAAAATCAGTCCGTCACAAAGGTCGATCAATTGTTTAACTGTTTCTATTGAAGCAAGCGGCAGAACGATGGGGAGACCACCCGCCGCTTCTACCGCAATGTGATAATCCTGATGAACGTATACTCCTTCACTATAAGCGTTCAATCTGGCTAATGTGCTTGTAATGCCGATAACAGGTTTCATGATAAACTCCTTTTACGCTCATGGTATGGGCCTTGTGTGCAAGGAACGCCAGACTACTGGCGGGTATCTAGCGCATCGCGCAGACCATCACCTACGAAATTTATAGCAAGCACAGTGAGCAGGATCATTGCCCCCGGAGGTACCCACAGCCATGGCTGATCAGTTAATACCGTCAATGATTGTGCGTCCGTAAGCATATTACCCCAGCTAGCTGTCGGGGGCTGCACCCCCATACCGAGAAAGCTAAGGCCCGCTTCACTCATAATGGCAGAAGCAATGCCAAAGGTTGCGTTCACAATGATAGGTCCAACAGCATTGGGGAAAATATGCCGGAACAATATCCTCGGCGTGCTCAGCCCTAGAGCGACGCCTGCATTAATGTAGTCAAGCTGCTTAATAGACAGTACGCTACCTCTAACAAGCCGTGCGACGCCCGGCCAGGAGAACAAGGCCAGGACGAGAATAATCGTTGTCATGTTCGAGCCTAGAATACTAATGACTACAAGAATAACCATCAAAAAGGGGAACGCCATGAACATATCTGTTATCCGCATGATCACCATATCCAGCCAGCCGCCAAAATAAGCGGACACGATTCCGATTAGTGTTCCAACGGTCACATATAGAGCTACTGTCACGAACCCGACGATAAGTGAAATTTGCGTCGCATAGATGAGACGACTCAGAACGTCGCGTCCAACCTGATCCGTCCCAAGCCAATGCTCTGCCGAAGGGGGAGCTGAGAAAACTCCCGTTACTTCTTTAGGGTCGTTCGGAGCAATCCACGGTGCCAGCAATGCCACAAGGATAAGCAACACAGTTATTACAAGCCCGGCAACGGCCAGCTTGTGCCGAATGAAGCGAGTGAATAACTGCTTTAAAAAAGCATCCTCCGTCTCCGGTTTAACGCTCTCAGCAGGGATCACTGCAGACATGGAGCCCTCATCAAGCTCATACGGAGATAATGCCAAGTCGATCACCCCTCTCTAAGTGTATTTAATACGCGGATCAGCTGCTGCATACAGTAGATCGGTAAGCAAGTTGGTCGTAAGTACAATCAGTGCCGCTACCAGGTTCAATCCCATCAGTATTGGATAATCACGGGACAATATGGATTGAATCGTCAACTGGCCGATACCTGGCCATTGGAATATTTGCTCAATAAGAATGCTGCCGCCTAACAACAGCGGAATCTCCATGCCAACTACTGTAATGATCGGGATAAGCGCATTACGCAACGCGTGCTTATTCGTGACAATAAACGGATGCAGGCCTTTGGAATTTGCTGTACGCAGGTAGTCCATATTCATTACATCCAGCATACTTGCCCGTACATATCGCACTTTTTTCCCTGCAATAACAATACCTAGCACAAACACAGGCAGAATCATATGGGTAAAACGATCCCAGAACCCCCCTGCGCCGCCGAGTGTAACCATCCCGCCCGTGGGGAACCATTTCAATTGAACAGCAAATACATAAATCAGGCCCAAACCGAGAAAAAACTGCGGAACAGACGTACCGATAAAAGAAAGGCCTGTCATGATATAATCGAACTTCGTATTTTGCTTAACAGCACTAAGAATACCAACAGGAATGGCAATAAGCATACCGAAGATAAGCGCAGCAGAGGCCAGCAGTAAAGTTGGACCGATTCTTTCGCCGATAATCTTGGTAACGGGTGCATACGAGCTGAAAGAGTAACCTAACTGACCCTGCAGCAGATTCAGCAGCCACTTAAAATATTGCAGAATCACAGGATCATTCAGACCCAGAATCTCTTTCCTGAGCTCAAGGACTTCCTTTGGGGTATTCGGATCGATGAACATATCAACTGGATTGCCAGGCGCAAGCTTGATAATGAAATAATTAAGCACTGTAATCCCCAATAGGACGGGGATCGCAATCAGGATTCGGCGTATAATGTATTGAAAAATGGCCGACTCCTCCCTTCTCTTTCATAACTCTATTGGGCAAGAGGAAAATGACAAGCAACCGCATGCGGCTTCTCGTCTAATACCGGTTCTTCCACGCGGCATAGCTCCTGTGCATACGGACAGCGTGTATGGAATCGGCAGCCACTGGGAGGATTGGCCGGAGACGGCACATCGCCCTGGATGACGATACGTTTGTCTGCACGCAGGGTCGGATCTGGCTTCGGATAGGCTTGAAGTAAGATTTGCGTGTAAGGATGCCTCGGACTGCGGAATAGTTCATCCTTATCACCAATCTCGACGATTTTCCCCAAATACATCACAGCCACTCGAGTGCTAATATATTTCACCGCACCGATTCCGTGAGCAATAAATAGATAGGTCAGATTCAATTCTCGTTGCAGATCGGACAAGAGATTCAGTATTTGTGCTTGAATCGATACATCCAGCGCAGATACCGGCTCGTCGCAGACGATCAGCTTAGGCTCAAATGAAATTGCCCGAGCGATCCCGATCCGCTGACGCTGGCCACCGGAGAACTCGTGCGGGTACCTATTCTTATAAGCTTGTGGCAGTCCGACCATATCAAGCAGTCGGTTCACACGCGCCTGTACCTGACTGCCGGTTGCTAAATTATGCGCAATATACGGCTCTGCCAAAATGTCAGCCACTCGTTGGCGTGGGTTAAGTGATGCATAAGGATCTTGGAAAATGATTTGAAGCCGCGTACGAACCTCCCTGAGTTCCTTTTGCTTCCGGTAAGTAATATCCTCATTTTCAAACAATATCCGACCTTCAAAAGGATTCTCAAGTCGTACAATCGAACGACCGAAAGACGATTTGCCACAGCCGGATTCACCAACTAGTCCGAGTGTTTCGCCTTTATGGATGCTCAGGCTAATATCGTCTACCGCCTTTACATGACCGACAGTACGTGAGAATACACCTTTTTTAATCGGATAATACGTCTTCAGCTGTTCTACTTGAAGCAGCGGAGAATCTGCGATCATAATACGCTAGCCTCCTGTTGCCGGGAATTTACAAGGTCTGATAAAGGTATCGTCTGCTCCTCGACGACCCAGCATCGTACTTGATGCTCACCCGCCACACTTTTAAGCTCCGGCTGTTCCTGCCGGCAACGGTTGGTCGCTAAGGCACAACGGGTATGGAAACGGCAGCCCTCAGGCATTTTTGTGATCGAGGGCACCGTGCCGGGAATAGCCTGTAGCCGTTCATTCTCTCCATGAATACTCGGGATGGATGCCATCAATCCTTGCGTGTAGGGATGCTTCGGTTCACGGAAGAGCGTGAATACATCAGCCGATTCTACAATTTGGCCCGCATACATAACGACTACACGATCCGCCATCTCCGCTACGACACCCAGATCATGAGTGATCAGCATAATCGCTGCTTTGCTCTCTTGCTGAAGCACCTTCATCAGCTCCAAAATTTGCGCTTGGATCGTGACATCAAGTGCTGTCGTCGGTTCATCGGCAATCAGTAGCTTAGGCTTACAAGACAACGCCATAGCAATCATAATTCGCTGGCGCATCCCGCCAGAAAGCGTATGCGGATAGGTATTCATTAGATTCTTACCATGAGGTAATCCGACTTTATGCAGCATTTCAATAGCATAAGCCTTGGCCTCCCTGCGGGTAAGGCTCGTATGACACTGAATCATCTCCACAAGCTGATGTCCGATCGTCAGAACGGGATTCAGCGAGCTCATCGGCTCTTGGAAGATCATAGATATCTCCTTCCCCCTTAGGGTACGGAGCTCCTTCTCGGAATTCGCAGCTATATTCTGGCCATTAAAGCGAATTTCCCCTTGCTTAATCCGGCCATTATTGCCGAGCAGTCTCATAATTGAAAGTGAGGTCACACTCTTTCCGCAACCAGATTCACCAACAATGCCTATCGTCTCCCCTGCTTTCAGATTGAAGCTAATATCCTGAACAGCAACTACGTCTTCTTTCCCATTCCAAAATACAGTTTGCAGCCGATCGATTTCCAATAGATTAGTGATATGATTCACCGCCCTTCTGACAAAATGAAGCCGTCCGCGTTCAACTTCTCAAATAAGAACGGGTGCGTGCACATCTTGCGGGATAGCCGGAATATAGGGCTTGCCCTGTGTCGAGTTTAAAAATTCTGTTCTGGCCTTATTCAATGCCTCTCCGCCGTCTGTTAGCAGCTCGTAAGCTGCAAGGGCCAGCAGCTTGGCGGCATGGTGCATACCTTTAAGACCAATTGGCGAACCAAAAGCAGCCGTCGCTTGCCAGGTATGTACCTGTACACCAAGTGGTGCACAGGTTGTAGTAATCTGACCCACTGGCGTAATCCAAGACACATCACCCACATCGCTAGAACCGCCACCCGTTGTCTGTGAAGTAGAGCGGTTTTCGTAGAAACCCGTTGGCAGAAGCTCGTCTGTCTTCCCCCACTCCTGATGACGTTTCTTAGCGGCTTGCAACAAATCCGGATCGAGGGTGGTTGCAAGAGCTGTCGCCAGCTCTTGATCCTCAGCTGAGAAGCTCAGCTCACCTGCGTCGTCCTGTTGCTTCACAAGCAATTGATTTAGCGACTCGTTTATATTCAAATCATAAGCACCCGCTTTAATCTCCCAAGTGACCGACGTCTCTGTCATCAGCGCACCTCCCTGGGCGATCTTGATTAGGCGCTCCAGCAGTTCGTCCACATGCTTGCGGTTGACGCCCCGGAGGTAGTACCAGACGCTTGCCTCATCGGGTACAATATTCGGTGCTTCTCCCCCATTTGTAATCGTATAATGAATACGCGATCCGTCTGGCACATGCTCACGCAAGTAATTAGCCCCAACATTGGTCAACTCGACTGCATCCAGAGCGCTGCGTCCCAAGTGCGGAACTACGCCTGCATGGGCAGCACGGCCTTTGAAGAAAAATTCAACAGAAGTAAGTGCCGATGTTCGAATGCTCCAAGCGGCATTCGAGTTCCCGGGATGCCATGTGAGCGCAGCATCCAGATCATCAAAAGCACCGGCTCTCGCCATAAATGTTTTGCCGGACAAAACCTCTTCCGCTGGGCAACCATAATAACGAATCGTACCTGACAATCCTTCCTCATCCAGACTTTGCTTTAATGCGGTCACAGCTTCCACGCCTGCCGTCCCCAGCAGGTTATGGCCACATCCGTGGCCAGGTCCGCCAGGAGTGATGGGCTCACGAACCGCACTCACCTTCTGCGAAAGCCCCGGAAGCGCATCATATTCCCCAAGGATACCGAGTACTGGTCCACCCGAGCCATACTCAGCCACAAAAGCTGTTGGTACACCACCTATGCCAGAAGTAATTCGGAAACCGGCTGCCTCCAGCGTTTCTGACTGCAGCTTTGAGGCGAAAGCTTCCGTATAAGCTACCTCAGGGCGATTCCAGATGCGCAGCGCAAGCTCCTCATAAGTAGTTCTATTGGTTTCAAGCCAGTTAACCAGTTGTTTTTTACTCATGCTCTCCTCCTGCTATTTTAGATCCCATTCATTAATGTTGTTGAACATCCCAATATCGAGCGGCTTGCCGACAAGTACGTCCTTAGACACTGCTAGTAATCTTTTTTCCGAATAAACAGCCAGGGATGGTACATCTTCATGCAGGGTCTCCTGGAGCTTGTTATAAATTTCTTGGCGTTTAGCCGGGTCGGCTTCCGTTTCGCCCTTAGTGATCAGCTCATCAACCAGCGGGTTTTTATAATTCAAGAAGTTGCCCGGATTGGTACTCTTGAACAGAGTGAAGTAGGAGCTCGGCTCAATATAAAAGTCACGGGTGAAGATGGTAATGTCGTAATCACCCTTTTGCACCTTTTGGATTAGTGTAGGGAAATCAAACTTTTGCACTTGAATGTTGAGGCCAACGGCCGTCAGGTTTTGCACAAGAATATCAGCAGCCTGCTCGCGGATTTTGTTGCCTACCGGAACGAGGAATTCAATCGGCTGTTTCTTATCCCAATTGGCCTCTTCTAACAGCTGCTTTGCTTTCTCCGGGTCATAGCTATAGTTCTCAATATCCTTATTAAAGTAAGGGTGGTAGCTCGGAATACCTCCGTCAATGACCTCTCCTTGACCTTTAAGCAGCTGGTCTACAATCAAGGTGCGGTTGAGCGCATAAGCAATGGCTTGGCGTACCTTTGGATCTGCAATTTTGTTACTGTTAAAAAAGATTTCAGGGGGTACAGAAGGGTTTCCTGAGGC
Source organism: Paenibacillus sp. NPDC058177 (assembly GCF_042883835.1). Lineage (NCBI taxonomy): Bacteria > Bacillati > Bacillota > Bacilli > Caryophanales > Paenibacillaceae > Paenibacillus > Paenibacillus sp. NPDC058177. The sequence goes on from NZ_JBHVVB010000002.1 coordinate 815,099, forward strand.
CAGGTCGACATTCTCGAATCCTTTGACCTTCTCATAATCTGTAATAGGGATGAGACCTACAGGTACAGAGTTCATCTGAATTTCCCCAGTTTGCAGCTGCGCGACAAGGTTGGTGGCTGGCAGCACTTTGATAAAAATTTTATCCAGCTTGGCGACATCGCGGTAATAGTCGGTATTTTTGACCACCTCAACATACTGTCCTTGGGCAAAGTTAGCGATCTTGAAAGCACCTATCGTAACTTCCGGCTTCTGGAAGTATGGGTTCGTGGAGAGCTGCTCAGGTGCTACATCCTTCAGAATATGCTCGGGTAGGAAGAACACCTTGGTACCGAAACGTTCCTTGAAAATAAGTGGATCGATTGGCGTCTTAGTTCTGACCTCGAATGTCTTGTCATCTACAATTTTCAAGCCACTGATCTCAGTCGTTCCTTCTTCCAACTTACCGGCATCGTTCAAGCCTTCGATAAAGTTCAGCTTAAAGTTGGTTTCTACCTTCGGGTTAAGGGCTGTTTTTAATGTAAAGGCAACATCAGCTGTGGTGAACGGCTGCCCATCATTCCATTTAGCCGCAGGATTCAGCTTGACGACAAAGGTTTGATTATCCGTTGTCTCCACGGAATCAGCGATCTTTGGCAGAAATTCGAATTTCTCATTAAGATCAAGAAGAGAGTCATTAATTAGTGCAATAGCATTGTCAGCAGCAGAATCGCCCTGATCATTAATTTGATTCAGCGTGACGGGTACGTTCACAATGCCTATATATACAACTTTCTCTTTCTCTTCCTTATTTGGAGAAGGTTCAGCTTCTTTAGGCTTGTCAGTAGCTAGTGCCTGCGTTGCTGAAGAAGATGTTGTATTCGTTGAGGAACCACACGCAGATAACACGAGCACAAGTGCAAGAACGATAAAGAGCATGGTTCGACGATAATGACGATTCATAATTTTTACCCCCCAATTTTGATTATTCCAATTTGTTTAATATGAATTGTAGCTAAATTTACCATTATTGAATCTCCACTGTCCAATAGATTTGTTCAATTAGATTATCCAAAATATTGAATCTGACTAGCGAATCAGGGGCCTTGATCATACTAAGAGGGGTTGTAGAACTAGCCTATCGTGGAATAAGAGGGTTCGAAAATAGAAAATCGCTGCCGGTTCAATGAATGAACCAAGCAGCGATTTTTTAACATCTATTTTGTTTTCAGTTCCTTAGTAAATGTGAAAGCTTATTTTCTATAAGACCAGTTGTCCGGAATCGTAGTGAGATTAGCCGGGTGATGATATCGTTCGCCGATTTCTTTAAAGCGCTGCAGAATGTTATCGTCCAGAACACCTTGCTGGTTCGGCGCACCATTAAGTAAGAATGATACATTGTGTTTGTTACATTCAACGATTTTCTCCAATGCCCAGTCAGCGGTTCTAAGCTCCATAGTGGTATCTGATGTTCTCCAGAACCAAGTCTTCGTTAAAATGTTGCAGCTCGCTCCGGGACCGTTAAAAGAGTTATCCACCTCTTGCCCTGCAGCATTCTCAAAAAAGGCAATGTCCGTTTGCTCTACGCCAGACTCGCAGCCAATATTCATCAACAAGCACTGTGGTTGAAGTCCTTTGACCAAAGCGTCAATTTCCTCAAAAGGAAGATCTTCGTAGCTTGGGCCGCCCCAAGGCGCATTCCACCCATCGATGATCAGAAACGGGATTTCCCCGTAACCGGTCAACAGTTCCTCAATTTGATTTTTAATAAACTGCTTGTCTTCAGGCGTACATTTCTTCCGGCCGATTTGGTGGTGCAGATCGAGTGCGGAGAAATAAAGACCTGCTTCAATCCCTTCTTGCCTGAATGCATCAAGATATTCCTTAACTACGTCGGATTTTAGCGTCGCATTTCCCACAGAATGTTCGGTATATTTTGTCGGCCACAGGCTGAACCCTTCATGATGCTTTGCTGTCATCGCAGCAAACTTCATCCCTGCAGATTTGGCAGCTTTGGCCCATTGAGCACAGTTCAACTGAGTCGGATTCCAATCCTTAGGATCGAAAATAAATCTGCGGGGTTCATCGTTATTTTCGTGGCCATATTCCCAATCTTCCACTTCTGTATCTGCAAACTGAAATGTAGCACTATTAAAATGAATGAACATACCAAATCTTTGATTGACGAACCATTGTTGTTGCTGAACTAATCCTTGATTACTCATGAAGATTACCTCCCAATTATGATTTGTAAAAAATCGTATAATATCTACCACTCTATAGAATTCCATCCTCTGTTACAGCTAACAAAATCGACATTCTATAGTACAATTCCTACATAATTATTTGGAAGGCCTTCATGTTTCTTGATGTCTCTACTCTGTACGTTTGCATATTTGAAATGTACAATCGTTACTATAGAAGCTAATGAGCTTGGATGAGCATAGGCAAAAGAAAGGTGTTAAATATGACTCTAAACACTCGAGAACTAATGATTGAAGGTGCCATACAGCTCCTAGGACAACGAGGCGTGCATGCCACCTCATTTTCTGAAATTATGAAAGCCACCGGAGCGCCAAGAGGCTCAATTTACCATCATTTCCCTGAAGGTAAAGATCAACTGGTCAAGGAAGCTATAGATCTGGCTGGAAAACGCGCTATAAGCTATCTAAGTACCTTTGAAAGACAACCCGCTGAAATCGTAGCCGAGAAGTTCATTTCACTGTGGAGAATGTTGTTAAGTCACTCTAACTTTGAAATGGGTTGTTCTGTGCTCGCGGTCACTGTAGGATCGGACTCATCAGACTTGTTGGATGAAGCCGCGACGGTGTTTAAGCAATGGGGTGACCACTTAACAGCAATGCTGTCTGCTGGTGGTTTGGCCCCTGAAAAAGCAAAAGGGCTAGCGAACGTCCTCATCGCTTCCTGCGAAGGGGCTGTAGCCATTAGTAAAGCGCAAAAATCATTCGACACCTTCGATACAGTAGCAGAGCAACTGCTTATTATGGTAAAGACTGCGTCTAACCCACAACCGGAAACGGAGTAATATCTGCTTTTAAGCAAGATTCTCCTACCTAAAAAAACTTGGCCTGTAATCTGCCATTCCGAATTGGAACATGCAGTTTTACAGGCCAAAAATCTTTTTATGAATTTTTAATCCTCCTTGGCTTCCTGAGCCGCTTTAGGAGCAGCTGCGCGAGCTGCCAATGCAGTAAATTCTTCAACACCAAAAGCAGTTCCCTGCATCCCCCACCCACCTTCGGAAGCTTCTGTAAGTATCACCCAGGTACGCTTGAGCAGCGTATCATCACCAGCAATCCGCGCTACAATTTCTGTCGCTTCCTTCGTAATCTGCTTCTGCCCCTCACGATTAAGTACACCTGGTGGTGTAATAATTTGGACTCGCACATTATTCGCTGAGTTTGTATTTCCGGTATGAATATCTGTGGCTTTAAGGCGATGTATAAAAACCGCTGTATTGTCCAAATGAAATAGGCTAGGTGAAGCAACACCTTCGGCTCTAAGAATTGCATGGGCCAACGCTGTTCCTAATTCATTTTCTGCACCTGCTGGGAAAAGATTCTCTGGTGTGTACACATCGATCATTGGCATAGTGTAACTCTCCTTTTTTTTAGCACGATTATGACGACCATCATAATCATATATTATGACGATCGTCATAGTCAACAGTTCCTTATCTTTGAACCTGCTTATATGATTGATTCCTCTTATTTAGACGGTTTATAATCATAATGAGTATTCCAGTAATAGCATGAGTTTCTCCTGAAAAGGGACTATCTCTCAAATGAAAATCAATTCATTTACCAATAACACCTTAATTTTAAAAGGAGGGTCTAACCATGGATCAGATTGACTTGAATATCCTGTACCACCTTCAACATCAAGCGCGAATTCCTATGACAGAGCTCGGCAAATCCGTCGGCCTGTCACAACCGGCTGTAACGGAAAGAGTGAAGCGTTTGGAGGAAAAGGGCGTCATCGAACAGTATCGTACGATTGTTTCACCCGCAAAGGTCGGGCGACAGGCCGCAGCTTACATGCTGCTTCATACAAGAGACTGTGACGGCTTTATTGAATTTTGCCGCTCCGCTCCTGAAGTCATTGAATGTCATCGGATAAGCGGAGAATACAATTACATGTTGAAAGTCGTTACTGATTCCATACAGTCACTGGAGAAATTCGGAGATAAGTGCGATAAATACGGAACTTATACCATTCTAATTATCATGTCATCCCCTATTGACCATAAATTCTTCATCTCTGAAGAGACAAACATCCTTGTCGACAAGAACTAGAAATTATAAAAAAAAGAAATCCGGCATTCAAACCGGATTTCTTTTTTTGCTATTCATGACAATAACACTACGGCTAGTTATTTTCATAGAATTCGGCCTTCAATGTTTCATACTTCGAAATCCATGCTCTCTGGCACGCACTGTTACAAATAGAGCTAGCAAGAGCAGGATGAGCACTACCCAAGGGAAATTATGGATACCAAGGGTTCCAAGCAGGATGCCGCCAATCATACCGCCACCCCCGATGGCTATGTTCCAACTTGTTACCAGCATGGACTGAGCTACATCGGCATTTTCGCCAGCCGTTTCTGCGACCGCTGTTTGAAGTAATGTCGCTGCTCCCCCAAACGTCAGCCCCCACAATGCAATACTGAAATAAATGATCACAGGTTGACCACTGCCAATTCCCAGCAAAACAGATGCTACGGAGAAACCAGCCAGGCTGAATAAGATAAGCATTCGCAGCCAACGGTCGATCATCGTGCCTGTTATCCAAATGCCAACAACAGAAGCAATACCAAATAAAAGAAGGATCAGGTCTACTCGCCCAGAGAGTCCTGCCAGTGCAAGAAACGGTGCAATATAGGTGTAGAGGACGTTATGCGCAAGTACCCAGAACAACACAACAAAGAGAATGGAGCGCACCCCAGGTATGAAGAACACTTCACGAAGGGGAAGCCGCTGCTGACCAACTTGCCCTGGAAAATCCGGTACCCCCTTGATTACCCAAACAATAAGCAGCAGCGATAGCAGAGATGTAATCCCAAAGACAAGTCTCCACCCTATAAAGCCCCCGGCAAATGTTCCAATGGGAACACCAAGCAGAAGCCCAAGTGGAGAACCGATCATCGCCACTGCGAGCGCCCGCCCCCTCAGAGATTCGTGAACCATACGGCGTGCATAGCCTGCTGTTATTCCCCATACCACACCTCAGGACACCCCCGCGAAGAAACGGGCAGTGAGTGTCAATATATAGTTGGAGGATAGACTTGTAATCGTGTTGAACACAAGAAAAACAACGATACACACCAGCAGCAACGACCGTCTTCGCCACCCGCGCGTAGCAGTAATTAGCGGTATTGCCGCCAAGGTAGAACCTAGGGCATATAAGGTGATGAGTTGGCCGGCGAGTGCTTCTGAAATTCCCAGTCCATCGCTGATCTGGGGCAATAAACCTGCTGGAAGCGTTTCGGTTAAAATACAGATAAAACCCGTCATCGCCAAAGCCAGTAATCCCCCCAATGGAAACCGGTCAGACGAACTATTACCCGTGCCAGGCTGTGAGGCCGAGGCCGTATTTCGGTTCATATGAATAACACCTCTAATCTATAAATTCTAACGATTTATAGTTTATAGGATTAATTCCTTGTTTTACATGTATAAGTAACTGAATATCTGTCGTTTTTATTTTAAAATCATTTATTTTTCTTGTTTATTCCTATAATTTAAAATCAACAGTACCAATAGTAACATTTGCCCCACATCTACTGTAACACCATAAAAGAAAGAGCCAACTTAACGGTTAGCCTGTCGTGTCATGAAACGATTCTTTTTTTGCCAATCTCAATTCCTCCTTCACCAGTCGTCTTAATAGTGACAAAGAGGGCCACCTCCTTAACTAACCGTTTGAACAATGAAAAGGAGGCTACATCCTCAACTAACGGCATTTTTGCACCTTATTTTACTTTAAAATAGACAAATGAGGTAAATAAGGGCATTATTGTATCTTATTTTCCGAAAAAGTACACTGGACAGGGTATTCTGGAAAATTTAAGGTACAATATTGCACTTAATCTCCACTAACCCTCAGATGTAGAGGATTTAAGGTACAAAAATGCCGTTAATTACACTTTGATAATCCTTACCCTCCCTGCCCCAGATACTTGCGCAAGCATTCTTTGCCTCAACAAAAGAGGGCCATAAGCAACAACATCATTAGACCAGCAACAATAAAAGCGTCTTAGGCGCAAAAAAAGCTGCGAGGCTAATACCCCCGCAGCTTTCATTTTTATTCAGACCCTATTTTACCAAAGAGTAATTCTATCTTCTGGAGCAATATACATTGCATCACCTTTTTTCACGCCAAACGTAGAGTAGAAATCATCAGTGTTACCAACCACGACATTTACCCTGAATTTTACAGGCGGATTAGGATCGATGGCTAGCAGCAATGGTTCAATTTCAGGAACAACCTTCTGTCTCCACACAGTTGCCCATGATTTATAGAACTCTTCCAGATTTGCATCAGGCAATTGTTTAGCGGCTTCAAGCGCAACCTGCAGTCCGGCAATGTCGGCAATATTTTCTGGAAGTGTCCGTTGTCCGTTGATTTTTTGGCCCAGATACTCTAATTTGTTATATTGGTCAACAACAGCCTTAGTTTTGGCTTCGAATTTCTTAAAGTCTTCGGCTGTCCACCAGTTGGTCCGATTTCCAATCCCATCAAATTTAGAGCCATTGGAATCAAAGGTGTGAGAGATTTCATGCCCGATAACCGCACCTATAGCGCCGTAATTCTGGCTTGCACTTTGATTTTTATCATAGAATGGCGCCTGAAGAGCCGCAGCTGGGAATGTAATGGTGTTAGTCAGCGGTTCGGAGATCATATTCGCTGTGTTTGCTGCTATTCTCCACTCGTTCCGGTCAATGAGCTGATCAATTTTTGCAAATTTGCTTTTCGTAAAGACTGCTTGGATCGCCTGGTTGTTCTCATACAATGTCTTGCCCGCATCGACCTTAAGCGAATCATACATTTCATCCAGTTTGTCCGGATAACCAATGTGCACTTTCAAATGATCCAGTTTTTTAATCGCTTCTTTTTTCGTCTGCTCAGACATCCAGTCATTTTTCAGGAACTTATTTTTGTAAACGCCAATCATATTGTCTGCCATCTTGGAAATATCCTGCTTTGCTTGTTCTCCAAGATAAGTCTTGCCATAGTATTGTCCAGCAACCTCTTTGAAATTAGCGTTGACAATATCGTAGATCGTGTCATCCGTTACTGCCGTTTGTTCCTGGCCGGCGGCCCCTCTGCTCAATTGCGTAGATTTTGCTATCATTTCATCGGATAGTAGAGTCGCAGAGTTTAATACAAAAGTGGCGTAGGTCCAGCTTTTGATTTTCTCCCAATTTTTCTCATTAATAAACTTATCCAGATTGTTGAAATAATCCATTTTCATCAATGAGACCTTCTCTGGTGTTTTACCCGTTACATCGACGATAAATTGTTCGAGATCAATATTTTTACTATATGCCTTTAGCTCTTTCAATGTTTTTGGAGTATAAAAGGATTCAACGTTACTCTGATCTTCTGCCGTCATTGTATATTGGGCAAATTCTGCTTCGAATGCTACCGCTTCACCGGCAATTCGTTCTGCTGCTTCTTTGGTTTCCCCAACACTTACCAATAGATCTGCCAGCATGTTCTTGTATAGCCCTACCATTGCTTGACCCTGAGGATTGTCAGGTGTATACATACTCTTTTCAAATTTCGGTTTAGGGGAATTGATGTACAGGATCGTTCTCGTTGCATCCTTCATATCGGACAAGATATCCAAAGTAAAGGGTAAGGAGAGACCTCGAACATAGAGATCTTTTTGATTTTTTGAAAAATCCGCCAAACTGTTTATCGATTTAATTTTTGCAATGTCACCTTTAATGGCTTCATATCCCTGTTTGTTCAGGGTTCCCCGATCAGCGGCAAGTTTATAGTACTTAATCATGTTGCCGAGCTCGTCATCTGTTTTGTCGCGTCCTTCAGCTGACATCTTTGTTATATCCTTCAACAGCTGTTTTCTTACTACAGCATCAAGGTCACTTAATCCGCCTATGATTACTTTACCTGCCGGTATTACGGTCGATGCCTTCCATTTCGCATTTACTGCTTCATAGAAGTCGTCTTGTAGTCTAGTTGCTGCAACTCCATTGGAAGGCTGCTGCTTCGAGGTAAGGCTGACCTGGCGCAGCGACTGATTCCAGGCAACTTTGTAGCCTGCTGTTTCAGCGATAAACCGGAGCGGCACATACGTTACATTCTGGATTTGCTTTGGCGCTGCATCCAGCTTGATTGCTTTTCCGTTGACAGTTGCACTCGTGCTACCTACTTTAAGGGATAACGTGAGTCCAACCTTGGTACCGCTTAAGGTACGGGTCTTGGCATCCCATTTCACTTGAACACCCAGCTTCTCCAGTAGTGGCTGTACCGGGACAAGTGTCACTCCTTTTTCAACGATCGGTGCAGACTTACTGAACTGGATTTGCTGACCATTCAGTGATACGGATAAAGCCTTTTCTGCTGCATGAACGGATGAGAGTCCAGAGGTAAGTAAGCTTAAGGATAGTATTGTAGCGCTAAGTTTTTTCATCTGCTGTAAGCTCCTTTTTATGAGTTTATATAGTAGAAAGATGTTTCAGGGAAATTAGATAATAACTGCCCTTCCACTGACAGCGACCATCATCATGTCCTGGCGGACAACTGCGTAATTGGTGCCCACGCCGATATACTCCCTTACTGGGGAACCAGTCACGATTGCGGTGGTTGTAATAATCAAGTGACTACCTCCTAAGAACAACTAGAGTGTTGTCCGTTGCTCTGAACCTATTTCTTTATTAATGCTATCCTACCAGCCCCAGTGAAACAGAGCCTAAACGAATAGATAAACATTAGCTTAAGTTTGCTGCCTCAGTTTAGGTTCTGTTAATGTGAGTAGGCTACTATGGTAAGGGGTGAAAATGATGAGAAATCTATCTGATATTAAAATCGCAATCGTCGACGACGAACCTTCGATTGTCACGATGCTGCAAATGGTGCTTCGCAGGGAAGGATTCCATCAACTGTACGCAGCTTCCACCTGTGCAGAAGCACTCGACTTAGCGGAGCGTATAGCCCCTGACATCGTTCTACTCGACATTATGCTCCCCGACGGCAGCGGACTGGATCTCTGCTCCAAGCTCCGCGAATACGGGAATCCGCATATTTTGTTTTTGACTGCCAAGGCTTCCGATCTCGATGTTCTGCGCGGCTTTGCCATGGGCGGGGACGATTATATTACGAAACCATTCAATCCCCTCGAAGTGACCGCGAGAATTCAGGCACGCATACGCCGTTTGGAGCAGGAAGCTCCCATAGCAAATCCAGTGAAGCGACCCGATTCAGGGGTTTACCGGTTCGGCCGCTTCACCGTCAACGAGGCAGAAGGCGAGCTGATCGTGGAGGGACAACCCGTTCCTTGTCCCGCACAGGTCTTCCAGCTGTTGCTGCACTTCTGTAAGTTTCCCGGGGTGGTATTCTCCAAAACACAGCTCTACGACAAGGTTTGGGGAATCAACGGACAGGGCGACGATTCCACCGTGATGGTGCATATCCGGCGCATCCGGGAGCGGATTGAGATTGATCCCGGCAATCCGAAGCTTTTGCTTACCGTACGTGGGCTCGGCTACAAACTGGTAAAGGAATCGCAGGAGCGATGAAGATCCAACAACGTATGGCTTTTCACTTCACATACCAACTGATCTTTTATGCCCTGGTAATTCTCGCCCTCTCTTTGGCTGCCAGCGTCCTGTTCTACCAGAACATAACGAATAATGATTTACGACGAAACTTTCCGGATGGCGCTTTGCAGCTTATTGCCCAAGAAGCAACTTCTAAGAACGGTGCGATTCAGCTCTCCCCCGAGTGGGACAAGCTCATCACGGAGAAAGGAATGTGGCTGCAGGTTGTCAATGCTGAAGGAGAAGTAATCTACAACGTCAATAGCGTTTCGCATCCATCACTACCGGTCTCTTACTCCACCGCCGGACTGCTGGATATCCAAGAAACACGCACGATTGGGACGTATGCCGTACACACTCAGTTAAATTTTGCTTCTAACGGGCCGCTGCTGTACATACTGGGCTACCATAGTTCTGAACTTGATCAGCTCATGTCCTGGTTCAATGCCTATGGGCAACAGGGAAAGGTGCGAAGCGACGCGGTTTCTCTCCTGGAGCAGCAGCTGCGCGAGACTGGCTCCTACCTGCAGGTAATCGACCTTGAGAGCCATATTGTACAAGGCATCGGCGATAAAGCTTACGAACAGAAAGCTTATCGTCCGCTAGATATTCTGACGATCCAGCAATCACCGAGCTACTATGACACGAATATTGTCACTCATCGAGACGAGCGGAGTGGCATGAAATGGATTCTCTATACAACCAATACAGCAGGAAAACCATTGAAGCACCCTGTGTATGATTCGGCAACGCATAACCTCACCTGGTTTGCAGGTCTTGTCCTGCTCTTGGCGGTGACCATCTCCATCTGGCATGGTAATCGCTACGGTCAGCCGCTGATTTTGTTCGCAGGCTGGTTCGAACGGATGGGACGAGGACAATACAACGAGGTGCTGACCGCCAAGGATAAGCGCAAAATATTTCGCCGCAACGGCACGATACGAATTCGTTACAGACTCTATAAAGAAGTGATAGAATCCTTCTATCGAATGGCCGATCAATTGGCTCAAACTGAGAAGGAACGAGAACGGCTGGAGAAGACGCAATCGGAGTGGATGTCAGGGATCTCGCATGATCTGCGTACGCCCCTGGCTACGATTCAAGGTTATGGTTATATGCTGGAGAGTTTGCCTGAATGGAGTAACGAGGATATGCGGACTATGGGCACGACGATTCGGGAAAAGGGAGAGTATATGCTTGAGCTGATCTCCGACTTTTCTATGATTCATCAGCTCAAACAAGGAGATTCGATCATGGAGCTTCGCGAAATGGATCTGGATGAGTTGATACGCTGCTCTGTACTGAAGTACGTTAACGACGCCACCATGTCGGAATATCAGTTTCACTACGTTGGGGATGAGCTTCCCCTACTGGTAAAGGCAGATGAGATTTGGCTACAGCGGCTGATGGATAACCTGCTGTCCAACGCCGTGAAGCATAACCCGCCAGGCGTGGTCGTTACCGTCTCTATCCGTAAGGTGGACAACAAGGCATGCATACGGGTAATCGATAATGGCAAAGGGATGGACGAGGAGACGCTCCATCATTTGTTCAAACGCTATTACCGGGGAACGAATACTGAAGAGAAGACGGAAGGCACCGGGCTCGGGATGAGCATCGCCAAAACAATCGTGGAAGCGCATGGCGGCGAAATCCTTGTTCAATCCAAAGTATGGCAAGGTACGAAAATTGAGATTTGGTTGCCCTGCTAAGTGAAAACCGGCAAGGCCTGACTCCTTTCCATCCTAGTGAGAGGGCAATCATCGTCATTAGATCAGCAAAAATAAAAGCGTTTGTGTTGCAAAAAAGCTGCTAGGTTAATAACCCGCAGCTTTCCTTTTTAAGCATATTCTATTTTAGCAGAGAGTAATTCTGTTCTATGGGGCAATGTGCATTTTATCGTCTTCTTTCACAGATGAATCAGGCGACGGGTCTTGACACGCTTTGGGCGCTATCGCGCCCTCTTTCGCGGCGGAGGATAATCGGAACCGTAATCGCTGCAGCGATCGCCAACACCGGAGCTAATGCACCAGCGAGAGGAAACGACGACGAGCCATTCGTAGAAAAAATGCTAAAGTCCCAAAGTCCGTGCAGGAGCATGGCGAACACGAGCGATCCGGTAGACCTCCGGGCAAGATAGAAGATCGAACCGAGGCCGAAAGCGATCAATACCTGGAACAAGGCACCCGCCCCGATGCCCAGGAAGATGTTCGGCAGGTGGAAGACTGCGAACATCGCGGTTGCAAGCAACCAGACCCCGGTTTCACCGAAGCGGCTGCGCAGAGCGACTATCAACTGACCCCGGTTGATCATGTCCTCATTGAAGCCGACCAAGATACTACCCACAATGAGATACAGCCACATGAGGGGCGTGAAACGGCTGAAGTCACCGATCAGCATGTTCACGATCGCGATGACCATCATGATGATCGGAAGAGTCATCGTCCATCGTGAAAGACGCTGCCTTTCCAGCAGACTGGGGCGCCACCATCCGTAGATCGTGACCATTGTGATGGTCAGCACGGCACCGCCGGACAGTGGTATTACGTACCAGAGAAGAAGGGTCTGCGCACTCTCGCCTATTCGCGGGTAGTCGACACCATTGAGCACAAAGATCGCGTAGAAGACTGCGCTGTAGAGGAAATAGGTGAGAACACCCCATCGTACACGGGGACGAACTCGAAGGGCGGGATCCGAAGATTCTTGCAGCATGTCCCTATTATTTGACATCATAAACACTCCCACTATAAATTATTATTTTTATAACCTCACTGCTTTCACGTAATGTCGGGTGGCGTGCTCTGACTGAGTAGATGAACTAACGCTTCAACCAAGTAGTTCATAAGTTCCGGTTCGAATTTCGGAAAAAGCTGCAGATCCCACTCCCCTAGCGCTATTAGCGTTTCGATCGTCTCCAGTTCCTGTAGCGATTCGCCCAACATCTGCTCGATTATCAGCTTTATAGTAAGCGCACGCTCCTGCACAAGGTGATGTTCCGGTGGTAGCCCTTGCTTGGACATCACGAGCAGATCGTTCACCGTTATCATGATCTTACGTTCTACCTGATCTCGTTCTTCCGGGCTCAATCCACTTAGTAACACCGATTGTACGAATGTATCCGGCAGACGTTCGGAGAGCCATTGCTTCTGCTCCTCCTCATGCTGAATGGAACGAACCATCATCAGAATAAGTCCTGGATCAATCGTGTCGTTATCATCAACGATTGCTATTGCCCGTTCAACCGTATCCACAATGCGCTGAATATGCTGCTGCTTCTTCAGCAGCAGCCCATATTGCAGCTTCAGAGAAGCATTAAAATCCTTGCCGTCCTGCTCCAAATACTCGCTGATATCTTCCAAGGAGTAATCTAAATATTTTAAAGCCAATATTTGATGGAGTCGGAACAAATCCTCATCAGAATAAGTACGGTATCCACCCTCGGTGTATCCGCTTGGCTTGAGCAGCCCCTTGCGGTCATAATATCGCAAAGTAGGTGTCGACGTTGAGGTCAATTTCGAGAATGAACCAACGGTATAATGCTTCTTACTCATCTTACTCAGCCCCTTTCTAGTTTCAGTATAAAGCTTAAAGTTACTTTAACCTCAAGTCCTTTTTTTGGACTCTAATTAAAAAAGATCTCCATATTAGTTCAAACTCCCCATAACGAGTAGGATTTTCTGGGTAAACAAAATAGCCAGCCACCGTTGGATTTCCGGCGACTGACTGATTAAACTGGCAAGGTGCCTGTGAAGCCTGTCTTACTAATGGAGAACAGTACCACTTTCAGGTTGATTTAATCCTGCCTCTTGTTCGTTTGGTTTGACACGCTTCATAAATAACGAGATGAACAGGGCGATAATCGACATGACACCAGCAAAAATAAAGGCGCCTTTGATGCCAAAAACAAAGGAAGAAGGCAAATGAGCTAACATCGCAGAATCTAGTTGAGCAAGATTAAGCCCATTACTCATATCAAATCCTTGATCACGCAAATAGTTTACTTGACCTGTCGCTAGCATCGTCATCGCCAGCGCACTGCCAATCGCTCCAGCCACTTGCTGCAGCGTACTCATTATTGCTGTACCGTGTGGATAAAATTCAGCCGGCAACTGGTTCATCCCATTGGTTTGTGCTGGCATCATGACCATCGACAAAGCTAACAATAATGTACAGTGCAAGGCAACAATAAACACGGTTGGGGTATTCACCGTAATCGTTGAGAAGAGAAACATAACGGCACCAATTAAAATCAGACCAGGTATAATTAGCCTTCTTGGTCCATACTTATCAAACATTTTACCCATAAGAGGACCCATTATACCACTAATGAGCGTACCAGGTAGCAAGAGCAGTCCGGCCTGTAAGGTGTTTTTTCCAAGACCGTTCTGTAAAAGCATCGGCAGCAACAGCATAGATGACAAAAGCAGCATCATCACTACAATGAATAGCACCACCGACAAACTAAACATTGGAAAACGGAACGTACGGAGATTCATGATCGGTGATTCTATACTCAATTGACGCCAAGTGAAGAGAATAAGTGCTGCTACGCCGACAATTATAAAAGATATAACCAACATACTACTCCAGCCACTCTCGCCGGCTTTGCTGAAGCCGAATAATAGACTGCCAAAGCCGATTGTCGAAAGCAGTAGCGAAAGGATATCAATTTTCGGACGTGTAATCACGGATATATTTTTCAAGAAGATTATGCCGAAGATTAGTGAGATAAAAAGAACTGTGCCGGAAATCCAGAAAATCCAATGCCAAGACAGCTTTTCAATAATTAAACCGGCAACGGTTGGACCAGAAGCAGGCGCAAGCGTCAATACAAGTCCCATCAATCCCATAGCTGCACCGCGCTTCTCCGCCGGGAAAAGAATCAGTATGGCATTCATCATAAGGGGTAAAAGTAAGGCCAGACCAGCGGCCTGGAAAAAACGTGCCACCAGAAGCACTTCAAAATTAGGCGCTAATCCAGCAATGATTGAGCCTAGTGTTGAAAAAGAGAGCGCAGCAATAAATAGTTGTCTCGTTGTAAACCATTGAAGCAGCAGACCAGACACTGGACCTAAAATACCTAGTACTAACATATAACCTGTAGTCAGCCACTGGATAGTAGTCGGGCCGACTTGTAACTGCTTCATAAGCTCTGGAAGTGCAATATTTAGGGCTGTTTCGCTAAACATGCCAATGAAGGCGCCTAATAATAAAGAAATAAGAATGGGTGCTGCTTTTACTTGTTTTGTTACATCCGTTTGAATAGATGCTTCCATGTCTCACTCTCCACTTCGTCCATTAAGATTGGTAAATACTTCATATAGGTAGTTCTTAAAATCAGGCGGGAAGCTGCCCGGGTAGAGCTGCCAATTCGTCTCCTCCAATGCGCTCCCAATTTCGCTGGTCCCCAGCCCTTGTAGTGATTCTCCAAACCACTCCTCGATGATTTGCATTAGAGCAAGCGCACGCTCCTGCACAAGGTGATGTTCCGGCTGTAGCCCTTGCTTGGACAGGATGAGCAGATCATTAAGACCTATTGTGATCTCACGTTCTACCTGGTTCCGTTCTTCCGGGCTTGCTTCGCTCATAAATATCGATTGTACAAGCGTATCCGGCAAACGACCGGAGAGCCACTGTCTCTGCTCCTCCTCATGCTGAACAGAACGAATCATCAGCATGAGGAGCCCAGGATCAATCGTATCGTTATCCTTAACGATCTCTCTAACTCTTTCAATCGTAGCCACAACGCGCTGGATATGCTGCTGCTTCTGTAGCAACAACTCATGTTGCATCTCCAGAGAACCATGAAAATCCTTGCTGTCCTGCTCCAAATACTTGCTGATTTCATCTAAAGAGTAATCAAAATATTTTAAGTTTAATATTTGATGGAGCCGGAACAATTCGTCATCGGAATAGATACGATGTCCCTTTTCATTGTAGCCGCTCGGCTTGAGTAACCCAGCGCAGCGTTCCTTCCGTGGTCGAGGTCAGTTTTGCAAATGAACCAATCGTATAATACGTCTTACTTATCGTGCCCACCCCCTTTCTAGCGCCAGTATAGCACCTGAAGTTACGTCAGGAGCAAGCACTTCTTTGAACTTTAAAAAGGGCTAACCTCACGGTTAGCCCTTTAGTATTTTGAACGATGATCATCTACATGCTAATGTTTTTTCACCTTAAAGCCTGCCTGCTCCAGCAATGGAACAATCCCCTTGTCGCCCAGCATGTGCCCAGACCCCACTGCAACCAAATGAGTTTGTTTTTTATCACTGTTCAGATAGTCTTTAATCTTCTCGAACATTGCTACATTGCGATCGGACATTATGCCTTTGTAATATTCAGGATCCCAGCCAGTTGATTTGCTTGCTTCAGCCAAGGCGTTATAATCGCCTGCTT
Organism: Paenibacillus sp. NPDC058177; assembly: GCF_042883835.1. NCBI lineage: Bacteria > Bacillati > Bacillota > Bacilli > Caryophanales > Paenibacillaceae > Paenibacillus > Paenibacillus sp. NPDC058177. The sequence goes on from NZ_JBHVVB010000002.1 coordinate 831,277, forward strand.
TCCATATTTTCGGGAAGAAATCCGCAGGAACATCCGGAGCAGGGGGAACCACAGATTTGGGATCCAGACTTAGGAGTAGAATTCTTTCTTGTAGAGCGTCGGAGTAGCTATTATTAAGCCGGTAATTACCTTCCGTAGTTTCCAGCGAAATAACAGGCTTTTTCGCTTTGTTGGCCTTATTAATAAGGTACAGGTCAATACCCATTCCCGTTTCTAAGCCGTCATCTGCAATATTAGAGTAACTAATCTGTCCCTGGATCACCCACGGCTTTAAGTTATCAAAGCTATTTTCCGGCATTTCACGGGCGTTCAAGAATGATTTAAGTTTTGCATACGTTTCTGCGGAGACATGATTACTCAACGTATCCCCGTCTTTATAAAAGCCCAGTTCCATTAACTGTTGTTGTACTTCTTTGGGATCAATCTTTGACATGTCAACCTCTACGCTCAAATCATCAGCATCATTGAGCGCACGCTCAATCTCTGGACGCAGCGGGTACATGCTATCGTCGGCTACGTGAACTGTACCTAACAGATAAACGGTGTTGCCTTTGTTCTCTACCTTCCACATAAATCCATGGCTTCCTTCTGACTGTTTCCCAGAGGTCAGCATCACCTGGTGCAGTGACGGATTCCAGGCCACCTGATAGCCTGCAGTTTCAGCGGCAAAGCGGAGCGGCACATACGTTTCATTCCCGATTTGCTTTGGTGCTACATCGAGCTTGACTGCTTTGCCGTTTGCAGTAGCATTAGTGCTGCCAATCTTCAGGGAGAAGGAGAGACCTTCTTTCGAACCGCTGACGGTACGGGTCGCTTGATCCCATTTCACTTGAATGCCCAGCTTCTCCAGAAGGGTACGCATGGGAACGAGTGTCACCCCTTTTTCGATGATCGGTGCAGATTTGCTGAACCGGATCTGCTCTCCGTTGAGTCCTACAGATAGAGCTTTCTCTGCTGCTTGAACAGAAGAAAATGCAGAGGTAAGCAAGGATAGAGAAATTAATGCAACACTAAGTTTTTTCATTGGTGTGTAGCTCCTTCTAGTTAGAATAATAAAAAGTGGCTTTCTAGCATCATCTTATCGCTTGACGTTACGTCAAGCGCAAGCATTCTTTTGGGCATATCAGCACAAAAAAGAGCCATAACCGAAATTCCCCTATCGAATGGAGTAGTTTAGACAACATTCGATGAATAAATTTAGGCATGACTCTATCAAATTAAAATTCAATCCGAAACATATAGAATAGCTATCACTTATATGGACCTAATCATTCGCCCTCTCCTTCAATCAGCGAAACCATCATATGAAAAAAACACCTCACTCAAATAGTTCTTAAATTCCGGATCGAAGTGACCTGAGATCAATTGCGGATCCATCTCCTCCAGAACTCCTACCGCTTCGTTCTTCCACAGCTCCTGCAACGGTTGTCCAAACGCCTGCTCGTATATCGGCTTCAGAGGAAGCGCATGCTCTTGTACAAGCGGATGATCCGGCGGCAGCCCTTGCTTGAACATGACAAGCAGATCATTAAGCGTCATCATCAGCTCACGTTCTAACTCAAGCTGTTCCTCCAAGCTTGAACCACTCATAAACATCGATTGTACGAGTGCATCCGGCAGACGATCGGACAGCCACTGCTTCTGCTCCTCCTCGTGCTGAATGGAATGAATCATTAGCATAATAAGCCCGGCATCGATCGTATGATTGTCCTTAACAAGCGCTCTTACCCGTTCTATCGTAGCCACAACACGCTGGATATGCTGCTGTTTCTGCAGCAGCATATTATATTGCATCTCCAGAGAAGCGTTAAAATCCTTACCGTCCTGCTCTAAATAGTTGCTGATGTCATCCAAGGAGTAATCTAAATATTTTAAGGTTAATATTTGATGGAGTCGAAACAAATCCTCATCGGTATACATCCGATGTCCCTGTTCATTATAGCCGCTTGGCTTGAGCAACCCCTTGCGATCATAAAAGCGCAGCGTACGTCCCGTCGTCGAGGTTAATTTAGCGAATGAACCAATGGTATGGTAAGTCTTACTTATCTTTCTCATCTCCTTTTTAGTGTCAGTATAACGCCTGACGTAACGTCAAGCTCAAGCATTATTTCTTTGATCATATCAACAAAAAAAGAGTCATAGCCAAAACTCTCCAATTGAATGATGTTGCCTGAACAGCATTCAATGGAGAGGGATGGTATGACTCAGCCGGCTGGTTGTGACACACTTTGGGCGCGATCGCGCCCTCTTTCACGGCGGAGGATGATCGGAACCGTGATCACTGCAACGATCGCCAACAACGGAGCTAGTGCACCAGCGATGGGATACGACGACGAGCCATTCGTAGCGAAGTTGCTGAAGTCCCAGAGTCCGTGCAGGAGCATGGCGAACACGAGCGAGCCGGTAGACCGCCGGGCAAGGTAGAAGATCGAACCGAGGCCGAAAGCGATCATTACCTGGTACAGGGCAACCAACCCGATGCCCAGAAAGATGTTCGGCAGGTGGAAGACTGCGAACATCGCTGTTGCGAGCAGCCAAACCCCGGTTTCGCCGAATCGGCTGCGCAGAGCGACTATCAACTGACCTCGGTTGATCATGTCCTCATTGAAGCCGACCAGGATGCTACCGACGATGAGATACAGCCACATGAGAGGCGTGATACGGGTGAAATCGCCGATCAGCATGTTCACGATCGCGATGACCATCATGATGATCGGGAGAGTCATCGTCCACCCGGAAAGACGCCGCTTTTCCACCAGGCTGGGGCGCCACCATCCGTAGAGCGTGACCATTGTGATGGTCAGCACGGCACCGCCGGACAGCGGTAATACGTACCAGAGAAGAAGGGACTGCTCACTCTCGCCCACTCGCGGGTAGTCGACGCCGTTAAGCACGAAGATTGCGTAGAAGACTGCGCTATAGAGGAAATATGCAAGAACACCCCACCTTACGCGGGGACGAACTCGAAGGCCGGGATCCAAAGATTCCTGTAGCCTGTCCCTATTAATTGACATCATAAACACTCCCACTATAAATTAATATTTTCTTTCAGTTCCTAGTCTACGGGTACTACTAACTCTGTCTTCTGGAGAAACATATATTGCATCGTCTTTTTAAAATTAGTTCCTCCGTTGTTAGAGGTATTATTTCTGCATGCTGATGCGGAAATTATAGCAGCCCAAAGCTACTTAAATTCTACTGTTTTACCACCTTGTATCCCGCCTTCTCCAACATAGTAACCAGACCAGAGTCGCCCGCAAAATGTGAAGCGCCAAGGGCAATCATATACGTTTCTTTTTTATCACTGTTCAGATAACCTTTAATCTTCTCAGCCATTGCTAAATTGCGGTCAGTCTGCATACCTTTGAAATAGTCATCATCCCAGCGAAGCGCATCGACAAATTTAACCAAGTTTTTTTCATCGCCAGTTTTCCATACTTTCAGAATATCATCCATCGACATTTCAGTAGCAGAAGAAGGCAAAGAATTTGGATCCAAAAATTGAAGGAGCAGCTTTTCCTGTAGAGAGTCGGAGAAGTTGTTGAAGACCTGGTACTGGGACTCAAAAGTCTCTAGCCCAATAATTGGCTTTTTCGTATTGATGGCTTTGCCCATGAAATACATGTCAATACCCATACCTTCGTCTAAATATTGTTTTGCCCCCAGAATGGTCCCCATCTGTTGCTGAGCGTACCACGCCTTGATGTTATCGAAGCTATTTTCCGGTAGTCCGTTTTCTTTCAGGAATACGGTAACTTTGTTATAGGTTGCTGCAGAGATATGATCCTTCAGTGTGGTTCCGTCTTTATATTCACTCACATCAGTTATCAGTTTAGTTAATTCGTCGGGGACGACCTTTGTAAAGTCGACCTCTACGCCCAAGTAGTCAGCAGCATTGAACGCATTCTCAATCTCCGGACGCAACGGGTATATAGTCTTGTCGACGGTGTGGATTGTACCAAGCATATACACGGTGTTGCCTTTATTCTCTACCTTCCACAAAAAGCCTTTGCTGCTTTCGGATTGTTTTCCAGAGGTAAGGCTAACCTGGCGCAGCGATTGATTCCAAGCCACTTGATAGCCTGTAGTTTCAGCAGCAAAGCGGAGCGGTACATACGTTACATTCTTGATTTGCTTTGGTGCTGCATCCAGCTTAACCGTTTTCCCGTTTACCGTGGCATTCGTGCTGCCAATCTTCAGGGAGAAGGAGAGACCTTCTTTCGAACCGCTGACGGTACGAGTCGCTTGATCCCATTTCACTTGGACACCCAGCTTTTCCAGGAGCGGACGCAATGGGACGAGTGTCACTCCTTTTTCAATGATCGGTGCGGAGTTGCTGAACTGGATTTGCTCGCCGTTTAACTTTACGGATAAGGATTTTTCCGCTGCTTGAACGGAAGAATATGCAGAAGTAAGCAAGATCAGGGAAAGTAATACAGCGCTAATTTTTTTCATTGGTATATAACTCCTTCTAGTTGGAATAATAAAACGCAGTTTTAATCGTTTGAGTTCTTAAGCAACCTTTTTATATCCGATTTCTATATCTGTCTTTATCTCTATCTCTATCTCTATCTCTATCTCTATCTCTATCTCTATAAGCAACCTTCAATATGCGTCGACGGACAACTTCGTTTGGGGATGTAACCTATTGCTCTTCCTTCATCTTCTCCTCCCACATACGACGGAACAAATGAACGAACGCCTCAGACAAGTATTTCGCAAAGCTAGGCTCAAAGTTCGGGAAGAGCTGCGGATCCACCTCCTTCAGCACTCTTCCCGTCTCGTTCGTCCCTAGTTCCTCTAGCGGGTGTCCAAGTATCTGCTCAAAAAACAGCTTTAGAGCAAGTGTGCGCTCCTGTACAAGTGGATCATCCGGCGGCAGCCCCTGCTTGGACATAACGAGTAGATCATTAAACACTATCATCAGCTCAGTTTGCAGGTTTACTTCAACACTAAATATAGATTGTACGAGTGAATCCGGTACACGCTCGGAGAGCCACTGCTTTTGCTCCTCCTCATGCTGAATGGAACGAATCATCTGCATAATAAGCTCTGGATCAATCGTATGGTTGTCCTTAACAATCGCTCTTGCCTGCTCAACCGTATCGACAACGCGCTGGATATGTTGCTGCTTCTGCAACAACAGCTCATATTGCAGCTCCAGAGAAGCATTAAAATCCTTGCCATCCTGCTCCAAATATTCGTGGATTTCATCCAACGAGTAGTCTAAATATTTTAAGGTTAATATTTGATGGAGCCGGAACAAATCCTCGTCGGAATAAGCACGGTATCCCTTTTCGCTGTAGCTGCTTGGCTTAAGCAATCCCTTGCTATCATAAAAATGCAGCATCCGTTTCGTCGTTGAGGTCAGTTTAGCGAATGCACCAGCGGTATAATGTCTCTTATTCATCTTTCTCAGCCCCTTTCTAGCATCAGTATAAGGTGTAACGTTACGTTACACTCAAGCATTTTTTTTATTCTATTTAAGATGAACTTAAAATCCTAACATAGGGCTCGGTCGTCACTACGGTGGAATGTTTGGACTTCCGGTCGTTATTGTCTCCAGATTTTTGGATTATACCGCTATTAGCGGATAAAATCCGGAGACTGCCTGTGCTTCCGATGCGAGCTTTCCTGCGGAAAGCTTTCAGACGAGCGCTTCGCTCCTACAGTTCCAAACTTCCCCCTTCACTCCTTCTCGCTTTTTGTTACTTTCTTTTGTTTATCTTATATAGTCAAAAAAAGAGCTCCCTAGTCAAACTCCCTATATCAAATGGAGCTGCCTGAATAATAAAAAACTAAATAAAAATAGGGCTAACCTAATGGTTAGCCCTGCAGTATTATGAACGACTACTTAGATAACAACTGCTGTTCCACTAACAGCGACCATCATCATGTCCTGGCGGACAACTGCGTAATTGATCCCCACGCCGATTACAGCGTTGGCCCCCATCGTCGAAGCGTGCTGGGTCATTTCTTTGAAGGCCGCGTCTCTTGCCTCCCTTAGCTTGGTTTCATAGGCTTTCGAACGCCCGCCTACCAAATCTCTAAATGAGGCAAGAATATCCCTCCCGACATTAGCTCCCATAATGACTTCACCGGTTGCCACACCGACATATTCTCTGACTGGGGAACCTTCAACGACTGCGGTTGTTGTAATAATCAAGTGTTTCCCTCCTAACAAACAAATGGATTGGAGCTAAACTCCTGGAGAAAATAACAGAGCCAACCTAATGGCTAGCTCTACCGTGTAATAAACAAGAATGAGTGCTATTGTTTTGTTACTTTGAAGCCTTCCTTTTCCAGCGATGGAACGATTCCTTCATTACCCAGCAAATGCAGCATTCCAACGACAACCAGGTAAGTCTCTTTTTTATCACCATTCAGATAGCCTTTAATCTTCTTGGTCATTTCTTCGTTGCGGTCATTGATTAGACCTTGGAAGTATTCAGCATCCCAGCCAGTAGTGGTGAACTCATTCAAAGCTTTTTCATCGCCCTGAAGCCATATTTTGTTCAGATAATCTATCGATACATCCGGAGAAGGAGGCGTCACAGATTTAGGGTCCAGGTTCTGCAGCAGCAGCCTTTCCTGCAAGGCGTCTGAGAAATTGTTGTTCATTTTCATCTGGGACTCCATAGTTTCTAGTGAGACTATCGGTTTTTTTGCTTCATTAGCCTTTTCAATCAGATAATTATCAATCCCTTTTTCTGGCGTAAAGCCATCCTTTGCAACTTGAATGTTCATGATCTGTTGTGTGACGAACCATGACTTGAAAATATCGAAGCTATTTTCGGGCATTCCATTGGCTTTCAGGAATGAGGTAACTTTTTTATACGTGTCTGCAGAGATATGATCCTTCAGTGTGGTTCCGTCTTTATAAACACCCAATTCCAATACCTGTTTTTGTAAATCTTCGGAAGTGACTGTCGACATATCGACCTCTCCCCCTAAGTAGTTGGCAGCTTTTAACGCATTCTCAATCTCCGGACGCAGCGGATACATTCCTTCGGGTACATGATGGATTGAACCCATCACATACACCGTGTTACCTTTATTCTCCACCTTCCACAGAAAGCCGCGGCCTTCGGAATGCTGCTTCGATGTAAGAGTAACCTTGCGCAGTGATTGATTCCAGGCCACTTGATAACCTGTAGTTTCAGCGACAAAGCGTAGCGGCACATAGGTTACATTCCGGATTTGCTTTGGCGCTGCATCCAGCTTGACGGCTTTGCCGTTTGCAGTGGCGTTTGTGCTGCCAATCTTCAGGGACAAGGAAAGGCTTCCTTTGGAGCCGCTGACGGTATGCGTCGCTTGATCCCATTTCACATTGACGCCCAGCTTCTCCAGAAGAGGACGGAGTGGGACAAGGGTCACCCCTTTTTCTACAATTGGTGCGGAATTGCTGAACTGGATCTGCTCACCGTTTAGCCATACGGACGAGGCCTTCTCAGCTGCATGAGCGGAAGAAAGTCCAGAGGTAAGCAGGCCCAGGGTTAGTATGGTAGCGCTAAGTTTTTTCATTGATATACAGCTCCTTCTGTCGAAGTGACCTACTCTTTTTCTTTTTCTTTTTCTATTTCTCCCCATTGCCGAATCAACATATGACCAAACGCTTCAATCAAGTAGTTCTTAAAGTCTTGTTCCAGGTTCGGAAAGAGCTGCGGGTCCATCTCTTCCAGCACTTTTCCGGTCTCGCTATTCCACAGCTCTTGTCCGAGCATCCGTTCGATCATCATAAACAGCGTAAAGGCATGCTCCTGTACAAGGGGATGCTCCGGCGGCAGTCCTTGCTTGTACATCACCATCAGATCGTTTATCTCTAACGTAAACTCACGTTCTACCCGGATCCGTTCTTCTACACTTGATTCACTCATAAACACCGATTGTACGACCTCATCCGGCACACGATCGGAGAACCACTGCTTCTGCGCTTCCTCGTGCTGAATGGAATGAATCAGCAGCATAATGAGTGCGGGATCCATCGTGTCGTTATCCTTAACAATCGCTTTTACCCGTTCAACCGAAGCCACAACGCGCTGGATATGCTGCTGCTTCTCCATTAACAGCTCGTATTGCCTCTCCAGAGAAGTCTTAAAATTCTTGCTGTCCTGCTCCAAATACTTTCCAATTTCGTCCAAGGAATAATCTAAATATTTTAAGGTCAATATCTGATGGAGTCGGAACAAATCGTCATCCGTATAGGTCCGGTGGCCCTGCTCATTGTAGCCGCTTGGCTTGAGCAGCCCCTTTTGATCATAGAAGTGCAGCGTACGTACCGTTGTCGAGGTCAGTTTGGCGAATGAACCAATCGTATAATACGTCTTACTTATTTTTCTCAGCTCCTTTCTAACGTCAGTGTAGCACCTGACGTAACGTCAGGCGCAAGCATTCTTTTATATGTTATCCAGAGAACAAACATTAAACTAAAAAGACCCGCGTGTGTCGCGGATCTTTGCTGTATTTATTAGACAAGAACGATTATTTTATCGCTAATAACTTATTATTTAAAATTGGTATTTCGCTAAGCAGTTCCTTCAAGTTCATAGCATCCCACGGCATATGCTCTGTAATACCTAATCCAACTACATCTGTTTCTTCAGATAGCTCTTTAAGCAGCTTAAGGAGTCCCGGCATTTGCATAGTTCCAGCAGCTGAAAAATCATAATGTGCTTCAGGGTTAGCAAAGATCAAAGATCGAAATGCCTTAGGGTCAAGCACATCCAGATCAATATGAATGGCCAGATGCTTAATGTTATTCTGTTTAATCCATTCTTTTATAGATTCAGTGCTGTTTGTTAGCTCCTCGGTTCCAGCGGTTCTAATCCCTAGTCGTTGAATGATTTCTGCATCAAAATCCGTTTGTTCATTTATACCTGCAATAAACACATTTTCAGTCTTTAGCGGCATCTTCACATGTTTGACGAATTCTTCATCGCCTTCTCCCAACAAGTTGCCAAGAGGTAAGGTGTGTCCATAATCATATCCTACAATTCTCCCTAAATCAGTGTGAGCATCGATCCAGATCAAACCTAATTCCCCGTTGTATCGTTCGTTCAAATAGGCAAATGGGGCTTGTTCAACTAAACAGTCACCACCAAACATAACGATACGATCTGGCTTATGCGCATCAATGATATGATGAGCCGCCTCTAATTGTGCAAGCAGCTGTTTTCTTCCATAGATACCGTTCTCGTTCTCAATCGGAGTTCCGTCATAAGCCTGAACAGGAACTTGAATAAGGGGCTGATCATTATCAGGAGCGAGCCAAGCAAGCAGTTCAGCTCCAAAAGAATAGTTAGGATTATTTCCCCCTTGCCATTGCGGCATCAGCAAGCGTATGGTTTGCTTAGTCATTTTTTTCTCTCCTTTTATTTAAAGTAAGGCTAGTATAGAATGTGAGCATACAAAAAAATAGTACGCACAATATTGATAGGTACTATCAGAAAGGATAGTGTAAACATGAGTATGGCTGAATATAAAGGTAAAGTTAAACATATTCAAGATACGCCTTTTGGTTATACATTATCGATTATCGGAGGAAAATGGAAAATGGTTCTCATTTATCTCCTCGCCGAAAACCAGCCGGTTCGCTTTAATGATCTGAAGAGACAGGTTGGAGCGATCACATATAAAATGCTCAGTTCACAGCTTAAAGAGTTGGAAGCAGATGGCATGGTAAAACGGGTAGAATACCCTCAAGTTCCCCCAAAGGTCGAATATAGTCTTACAGAAAAAGCCGAAACCTTATTGCCTGTGTTGGAAGGGTTATGTGAGTGGGGAGTACAGCATCAGGAGCATTAAATTTACTACCGCAAAGAAAGCTGCAGGGTTAATAAACCTGCAGCTTTCTTTTTTATTCGTAAGCGTCAAACCCTGCACAGGAACACGAATTGTTGTTACATTGCCATGAGCTGCATCACGTACATATTCCGTATATTGTGTTGGAATCGCATTCCCGGACCACAAGATCGAATTACAAAATTGTAAGTTAACTTTAAGGTAGCTGTAAGGTAGATGTAAGGCAAATCGATAGTTCAGGCCAGTCTTGCAGGATAAGATTGGAACAAATAAAAATAGAATTTTTTTAAAAGGAGAATCGAGATGAGGCTGTTTGAACTGTTGCTTTTTGTGTCAAACATCGGCTTGTTTGCATTAACAGTCCTATTAAAAAAAGGACAGCGTAGAATTCCAGTATTCGTTGCAAGCGGGATCGCCACACTTTTAATGGTCATTCATTTGACGGTAGAAGGATACAGAGTTCAGCTATTTTTCCCATATTGCATAACGATCATTTTCTTAGCCATTTCAGGTTATAGCTATTTTAAAAAAACCGGACCCAAAAAGATCCCGCGAGTCTTGCTAGGTTTAGCTTATACCGCTATAGCGACAATGCTGGTCGTAACTGCGGGTCTCATGTATGCTTTTCCTGTATTTAAACTGCCTGAACCAGCAGGCGAATTTAAGGTGGGAACACAAGCTTTTCATTTCGTGGATCCCAATAGGGAAGAGATTTTCGGAGACGCCAGAGGTAGTAAGAGAGAATTGATGGTTCAGGTATGGTATCCCGCTCAAGCTGGCACCGGCAAGTACGCTCCCTTGATTCCCGATACCCAGATTTTAAGTTATATGGCTGCAAACTATGGCCTTCCCGGGTTTACTTTGCAACACCTGAAGTACGTATCCAGTCATGCTTATTCGGAGGCCGAAGTCTCTTCGGCACAGACTTCATACCCGCTGATCCTTGCAAATCCCGGCTTCGGCTCTTCCAGGTTCCTCCACACTTCGCAAGCCGAAAATCTCGCGAGTCACGGATATATCGTGGCCGTGATCGACCACACCTACAATACATTTGCAACCGAGTTTCCGGACGGTCGAATCACAACTAGCTCAACCAACGGCTTATTCTCGCCCGACCATGATTACCGGACGGAAAGCGGAAACCGCGACAAGCTCGGAAAGGTGTTAACCGACGATGTGACGTTTACATTGGACCAATTCGAGCTCATTCAATCGGGGCAGATTCCAAGTCATTTAAAAGGGAAGATTGACCTCGGTCATGTCGGGGTGTTCGGTCATTCCATCGGCGGAGCGACGGCCTATGACGCTGCTTACGATCCGCGAATCGCGGTTGGAATAGACTTGGATGGCGCGCTTTATCGGCTCCGTGACAGAGAGGGTCTAAGAAAGCCGTTCTTGTTCATGAACTCGCAAAGCGAATTCGAAAGATTAAAGAAGGTACTGGATAACCATGCCTACACGGAGGCAGAGCTTAAACGGATGGGCAACACAAAAGAGTGGATGGATCAAGTAACGGAAGACAAAAAGCTAGAGCTTGAACGGATGCGCGAATCGGCCGACTCAGGGGGACAATTCCTCTATATCGAAAATTCGGAGCATTTGAACTTTACCGACGTACAATACATTTCTCCGATTTTCAAAATGCTGGGCATTACAGGAAAGATTGCGCCCGAAAGAGCGAACTCCGTTATCAATGCCTATATGCTGGATTTCTTCGATATGTATCTGAAAAATCAAGGCGGAACCTTAATGAAAGGACCGGATAGCCGCTTTCCGGAGATGAAGTTCGGAACCCCACTATTGTAATTAAGGAACAGGCTACCGATTTTGATATGCTCCCCGTCAAGTAGACAGGTTTAACAAATAAACCGCTACTTGACGGGGAGTCGATTGAGAAACTAGCCATCATACATGAGTTAAGAGCAGGCCAAAGCAGCCGTGTGATAGTAGCAAAAAACATAACATCAGTGTTACCACCTTAGTGAAATGGCGACATCGCTATGCGCAAGAGGCGGTCTACCAGTCATCAGGAACGAATAGATCAGTTGTAGAGGCACCAGTCGTCTTAACAGTGAAAAAGAGGAGTGATTTCTTCAACTAACGGCATTTTTGTGCCTTATTTTCCTCAAATATAGACATATGAGTAAAATAAGGGCATTTTTGTATCCTATTTTTCTAAAAATCACGCTGATTGGGCTATTCTGGAAGATTTAAGGTACAATATTGCACTTAATCTCCACTAACCCCTCGCTGCAGAGAATTTAAGGTACAAAAATGCCGTTAATTATCCTTCTTGTTTGCGCTCTCTTTTTTCTTAGCTATGTTTGTTTTGTTAATGCTTTCTATAACAGACTGTTTATCGATTTAATTTTTGCAATATCACCCTTAATGGCTTCATCCCCTTGTTTGCTCACCTTCTTCAACTCCCCTTTGTGCCATATCCTTCGACAACAGAGTGAATATATCCATAAATCCCCATAATTATCCATGAATTCACCAATAAATGCTTATCTGCCGCCAACTGTGTGGACTCCGCCATTTTGCATCTACAGCTTCATAGAAGTCGTCTTGCATTCTGATTGTTGTAAACATGATTGTCAAATCTTCAGCACGCGATAGCAACTTCAAGCTCTTGTACCCAGTTGACAGAATGAGATGATGCCTCTATATTGTAACTACCGACTCTATAGTCGGTATAATAACAAGAAACGGGTGCATGTTATGGAAAAAAATTATGGTCTTCAGCCGAAGATCCCTTTCGGCCTCAAATCCTTAGCGGGATTCATCCTCATTTTTGTCATTTGGCAAGGAGGTTCATTTTTATGGTTAAATTTAGTGAACTCCTTGATTCCTGCTACACGCTCAGGCTTACCTAGTTTTATCGCGCTTTTTTTAACCTTTTGGTTCCTGATTCTTGGAGTCTTCCTTATCACCAGGTATTTCTTCAAGATTCCTTTTCGAACATTTTTGTTTGAAAAGAAACGGCCCGATTTCCGAAAATTCGCGACTTATTTTTCATGGTATTTCGCAGCACTGATCCTGTATTTACTTGTCGATATCGGCGTACATCCGCAAGCTTTTACGCTTCATTTTGATCCGCTTCGCTGGTTAGGCGTATTCATTGTTGTCATCCCTTTGATTTTTGTTCAAAGTGCTTCAGAAGAGATACTGTTCAGAGGCTACATGTACCGGATGTTCAGATCATTAAAAGGCGGCGCATTCTGGTCGATCTTTATCTCCTCCCTCACCTTCGCCCTGGTCCATGGTTTGAATCCTGAGATGCTCAGCAACGGCATTTGGGGACCGTTATATTACTTGATGGGGGCATTCTTTCTCGGAATCGTTGCTTATCGCACCAATGGTCTGGCTGCTACGACAGGCATCCATTTTGCCACGAACATTTTTAATTTCACGATTTGGGGATATGGTACATCGACGGCGGATCATATGGGGCTGCAAAGTATCGTTTACCGCCACACGCTGGATATGCCGTTTGCATTCTGCGGGATTTTTGCTATCGTTATCTCATATAGCGTTTTTCAGCTTTTCAAGCATAGAAGGAACCGTTCGTAAGGTTCCCAGGAGGGACTTATGACCAGAAGACGATTGCCGGCAGAAGAAGCAAAAGCAATTATTTTAAACCATGCCAAGCTGTTATTTATTGAAAAAGGTTATGATCGGGCTACAATGGACGACTTATGTACACAGACACAGATGAGTAAAGGCAATTTATATCATCATTTTAAAAATAAAGAGGTCCTCTTTCTCCAGTTGCTGTCTCAGTATTCCGAAGAATCCTCACAAAAGTGGCTTAGTTTGGCCGAAAGATCCACATCCCCTAGCGAACAGTTGCTTGAAATGGCGGATTCATTCGGAAGAGAATGTGAAAACCCCTTAATCCAAGCTCTTGAAGAGTACGGAAGAACACTTTCCAGCGATTCCGAAGCATTGGTTACATTGAGAGAGATTGTAGAAGTAGTCTATCGTGCTATTCGAGAAGTGCTGCAACAAGGGGTACAGCAGGGTGTTTTCATTAATGAGGATTTCGAATCGTTGAGTTTTAGTGTGATTTCCACCTTGACTGGGGCAACACACCTCTGCCTGGCGAAGCCAGAAAAATTAAGCGGGGACGAATATGCCGCCCTGCATGTCAATGCGATCAAGCTGCTGTTAAAGGGGATTTCCATTGATGGTACCAGCTAAGGACTATTGCTAATTCCACTTAGAGGATATTGAAAAGGTTCCTGCTCCGCTTGAAAAAAGCAGATCAGGAACCTCTTGCGTGCTAGCTATTAATTGCGAGATGTGAGTGCCTTTTGTTTCATTTTTGCATTCAAGAAGAACGAGGCCAGAATGGCAATGAATACACTGATCGCGCCAACCCATGTGATATGCGATAAGGAACTTTGATTGACAACGATCCCGCCAATCCCAGCCCCTGCAGCCATTGATAATTGCATCGTGGATTGATTGAGGCTCAGCATCACGCCTGAATAATTCGGTTCAATTCGCACCATGTTATACTGCTGAGTAGGACCTGAAGACCAAGCCGCGAACGACCACAGCATCAGGATAACAACAATCGGTATCCACGAATTTGTAAACATAACACTAACCGTTAGTAAAATTAAGGCCAATACATGCAGTGTCATTCCCCCACCCAAGGTACGGGCAACGCCCCATTTATCGGCGCTATAACCACCGAATTTGGAACCGATCAAGCTGGCGATACCAAAAGCCAATAAAACGCTGCTCAGTATATTTTCATTTAAACCCACAACCGTAAGAAGATAAGATGAAATGTACGTATAAGCGATCGAGTAACCGCCCAGCCAAAAGAAGGTGATCGCAAGTCCGAGCGCAACCCTGCTATTTTTAAGGAAGCCCAGCTGCTTGGAAAGGGGTACAGGGGCATCACCTTTCACACGAGGAAGACTGAAGTATAAAACGATCATGACCAACAGCCCCGCCAAAGATAGAAGGCCAAATACCGATCTCCATCCAAATTCAGCAGCAATCATTCGCCCGAGCGGGACACCAATAATTAATGACAGGGTGAACCCCATGGTGACATTGGCAATCGAACTGGCCTGTTTACCCTCGGGTGCAATTTTGGCGGCGATAGCCAGTGCTGATACAACGACGGTCCCCGCACCTAAAGCCATCAATGCCCTTGCGACAATAAAAAGTTCAAATCCCGGCAGCACAAACGCCAGCACATTAGCTATCACAAAAACGCCCAGTGCGGCAACCAGTAACTTCTGTCGTTCAATCTTCGCGGTCAAAGCCATAACCACTGGCGTACAAATAGCATAAATGAATGAGAAAATCGTTACCAATTGCCCCGCCGAAGTAATCGATATATCTAAAGATAACGAAATCTTATCTAAAATACCCGAAATCACATATTCGGATGTCCCCACCAAAAAACTGACAAGCGCCAATAAGTATACTTTCCATGTGCCTTTCATTGATGTTTTCCCCTTTAACAAATTGATATATTTAAAATTGTCGATGCGTTTTGGCAGGCTTTAAGCGGAAAAGCGGTGAAGATCACTTCACCGAATTCCGCCGTTTGTGCTTTATTCAAGCTCGCCTTTCAACAAAGCCAATGCTTCGCTAATTTTCCCCTCATCCCTTTTGTAATACGTATACTTGCCTATGCGCTCACTGGTGATGAGCCCTGCTCGTTGCAGAGTCGTCAAGTATTGGGAAGTGGTGGATTGTGTCATGTTCAATTTATCAGTCACCTGACCGACGCATACCCCGATTGTTCTCATATCAATCCCTTCATGGGGGTTAAAATGCTTTTCAGGTTCCTTCAACCATTGCAAAATTTGGAGACGGGACTCGTTAGACAATGCTTTTAAAATCTCGATAGTGTCCATATCAGCTATTATATCGATAATTACCGATATGTCAATGCGAGATCTTGTTAAGATTATTAGTTATTGATCCAATAAAGTTCAAGCACATGTAAAAATATGTTATTCTAGAATCAGATGAGGTAACAAATGAAATCCAATATCTTAAGGAGCTGTAAACTATGAATCCAAATATTCACAACCAAATAGTTCAGATTTATTTACCTGTTACTGATATTCGAAGGTCTGTTGATTGGTACGTAAATACATTAGGTTACCAGGTCATTTGGGAGGAACCGGAGGCAGCCAATCTAAGACTATTTGCAGGCCCGTTATTATTCTTAAAGAAAACTTCTGCGAACCAACCCATAAGGTTCTCTATCAATAACGAAAATTGCGCTGTGTTAAGTTTTAAAACATCCAATTTGGAAGCTCTACATGAAGATTTAAAAAATAAAAATATTGCTGTAGGCGAAATAACTAAATACGGTGACGGAAAAAATGGGCCATACCAAGATTTTATTATGTATGACCCTGATGGCCACCAATTAGAAATTAACAGTTACCCTGACTTAGCTGTGCTTAAATTCAGCGAATCTCCCTGTAAGGAATCTTAAGGGCTCGAATCAGCTTTTTAGCTCAACACTTGTACAAATCCCGTTCTCCATGTCGGATATTTCGGCTTCCAGCCGTACTCATTCCGTGCTTTGACATTCGAAGCCCCGCGTTCCCAGCCGGCACCGCCCGCTTGAACTTCAGGTGCAGGCGCATGTAAAGCTTTAGCATAGACTGGTACCCATTCTGTACCTGGGGCAGGCTCATCATCTACAATATTCAAAGTTCCTGCCTGCCAATTCAAGGCCAAGAAGGCCGCTTCCGCCGCATCTTCGACATGTACGAAAGAGGACTCTCCGTCTGTTGCGGGCAGCTCGCTGTTCCGCGCTTTTTCTGCCATCACACCCCTAATGTCATACCAGGTATCTGGTCCATAAAGTGTACCGTAACGGAGAATCACGTGATCTGGAATCTCTGCAACCGCCCCTTCCAGCGCGATAATGCCATCAATTGTTGTTTTCCGTGGCGAAGGTGCTTGGATATCCAAGGAGACTTCTTCCGTAGCAGGGGAATCGCCCGGTTCGTAAGCCCAAGAGATGCTCTGAGCGATGATTTTTTTAACGCCCGCCTGCTTAGCAGCATCCACTAGATTCCGGGTCCCTTCGATTCTAATCCGCGCATTATCCGCAGAGCTCCAATTACTGAGTGAGGTAAGCTGATGAATGACCACTTCCGGCTGGATCTCTCCAAGAGCTTTAATCATTCCCTCCCGGTCAAAGGCATCTACAATGATAGACTTTGCGCCCAATGTTTCAATCGTCTTCTGTTGCTCCGGGTTATGCGTCATTCCGATCACTTCGTGACCAGCTTTCACTAACTTTGGAAGCAGAATACGTCCAATAACTCCGGTAGAACCAGCTACAAAAATTTTCATAATCGAAAAACCTCCAAATTTATATATGATTAAGCGCGATGTTCACCAATTACGGAGAAGCTCAGAACCTCGCTTTCTCTTTTTCATTTCGCGGAACTATGAATATTTGAAGCATTAGCATAAGGAGTGAAACCAAGATCATGCCTAGTATCCCCAGGCTGAACTGCCCCATACTGTCGAAAACAAAGCCAATCAGGATCGGGCCTGCCGCGCCTATTAAATACCCCACCGATTGAGTCATCGCTGCCCAAGAGGCCGCTTCTTCAGGACTTGACGCTGCTTCAATTGGAAGCAAATTACCTAGAGCAAATAACATCCCCGAGCCAAATCCGCAGAGGAGAACCGCTGGCCAATACAGCATGGAACTGAAAAGAAAGGCAAGACCGATCCCCTGCATGGAAGTCGAGACCAACAGCCATGTCCTCCGGGACGGGAAGCGGCGTAGCAGCATCTGTAGCATAAGCCCGCTCGGAATTTGAACCACAGCAAACACCGTCAGCATCATCCCTGCATGCAAATGTGAATCCCCTGCGTTAATCAGGATCAGCGGCAACCAACCCATGATGGAGTAAAAAACCATAGCCAAGAGTCCAAAATGGATGGAAAGCAGCCACGCCTTCTTATTTTTCCACGGTAATTTCGATGTCCCAGGTACAGCCGCCACCTCAGTACGAACATTGCTACGCCGCAGAATTCCCAACCAAAACGGTACAGCCGCAATGGCCAGTATGGCCCAGAACGAAAGTGCCGTTTGCCACGAATGAAATTTGCTTTGAAAAGGGGCAGAGAAAGTGGAGCCCAGCGCCGCACCAAGCGATAAGGCCATGGAATAGAGTGCAATCATAAGCGGCATCCTACCTGCCAAATGCTTTTTAATAAAACCCGACAGCAAAGGTCCCATGGTTGCAATACCAATACCCGCTAATAAGGTCGTTAAAAATAACAAGGCTTCGGTATGAACGACGATACGTAACAGGGTACTTCCGCCAATCAGAACTAGCGACCAGGCAATCACCCGTTCATTTCCCAGCCGCTGTCCAAAACGAACAGACAATGGCGAGAGAAGCCCCATACATAGAACAGGGATCGAGACGAGCAAGCTGGCAGCTACTCCGCTTATGCCGAGATCGTTTCGAATACTTTCCAGCACAGGAGCGATGGAAGTAACCGCCGGACGCAAATTAAGTGATGCCATAAAGAGGGCTGCGACCGCCAACCAAGTAGCTACCTTGCTATCCTTGCTATCCTTGCTCACCATCCGTTCGTTTACTGCATCGGCATGATCTTGCCTCGAAGGTGCCCGGGGATTATTTTGTCGTTCACTCATCGGCTGATCTCTTCCTTCCGTAATGATTTCGTGCTGACAAGATTCATGTTAGCATGTTAAATTGGTATGAATAAGTACCACTCTTACACCAATATTGGCATACCAATTTCAATATAGGAAGGAGCGCTATGTATGACCGATTCCTTGGGGACTTTTATAGCCGATACAAAAACAAAACAAATCTATACGCTGCTCCGGGAACGTATTTTTTCAGGCAGATATGCAGCGGGAAGCAGCCTCCCGTCAACGCGAGATCTGGCAAGTGAATTAGGGGTGTCGCGGGCTCTTATCGTCGAAGTGTATGAACAGCTCATCGCCGAAGGTTATTTGGAAGGTCGCCAAGGATCCGGTACCTATGTCTTGGATTTAGGAGCAAGCAGGCCGGTTCAGGCGCAGTCCATAGATCCAGAGTCTTCAAATGAAATGACTTCTCCAGAACTCGCACCTTCTTTCAACGGCATTGATTTTCGTCCGAGCTTTCCTTCACTTGAACATATCCCGCATAAAAAGTGGAAAGAAGTTACGCTGAGCGTCTATGATCAGGCCTACGCTTCTAATTTTGGTTATGATGAAGATCCGGCAGGTAATAGGCTGCTTCGGGCAAATATTTGCCGGTATCTACTGGATGCCAAAGGAATACAATGTTCACCTTCGCAGGTGATCGTGACAGCCGGAGCTACCCAGGCCATCTCCTTACTATGCAAACTTTTATTAAATCCGGAAGACGCAGTAGCAATAGAAGATCCTACCGCCAGCTTCATCCATAGTATTTTTGCAGCAACAGGTGCCGATATTATCCCCGTTCCCGTCGATGATCACGGCTTGTGTGTCGAAGGCTTGCCAACTCATGTACAACCTAAGTGCATCTTCGTTACACCTTCGCACCAGTTCCCATTCGGTAGCATCCTGTCCATCAGCAGACGTATTCAACTACTCGACTACGCCCGGCAAACCGGAAGCTATATTATCGAAGACGATTACGACAGTGAATTCCGTTATGCCGGAATGCCGGTTCATGCCCTCAGAGAGCTCGACTCACAGCGAGTAGTCTATGTTGGGACTTTCAGCAAAAATTTATATCCATCACTACGCTTAGGTTATATGGTAGTTCCCCAGGAATTAATCGACCCTCTGCTTCGGCTAAAGCGAATGACGGACATGCAATGTCCGACCTTGTCCCAAATCACACTAGCGCGGTTTATCGCCGACCGCCATCTGGAACGTCACATCACCCGTATGAAGCGTATTTACGGTAAAAGACGGAAGCGACTCATCTCCGCTCTGACGGAAGCATTTGGCCACAAAGTGAATATTTCAGGTGATGCTGCAGGCTTGCATCTAGTTGCCAAATTGCCCGGCTGCCAGTTTGATTCACTAACTGCTGCGCAGCTTGAAGAACGTAATATTAAAATTTATCCTGCAGAGAGATATACCATCGCCAAAGGAAAATACGAAGAGAGTCTGATTATGGGGTTCGGTAATGTAACGGAGTCACAAATTGCGGAGGGGATCAGAACGATTGCCGATTTGTTATAACTTTATCTTGTTGCACGAACACAGGAAACCGCGGCTGCCAAGAAGAATAGATCTAGGCTGCCGCGGCTTACACCCGTTGATTCGGAATCTGAACAATAAAAATACTTCCTATCCCTTGGCCCGAAGACACTGTCAGTTTGCCATGGATGAATTCGGTCAGCTCCTTGGCAATCGCAAGTCCTAATCCAGAGCCACCGTACTGCTGATTTCGGGATTTTTCAACACGATAAAATCGTTCGAAAATTCTTTCCAGTTCATCTTCAGGAATTCCAATTCCTTCGTCTTTAACTTCCATATACGTGAACGTATTATCACAATAGATATGAAGCTTAATACTGGTTCCTGGTTTGGAGAATTTGATAGCATTTCCTACTAAATTATATAGAATCCGTTGAATACACACCTTGTCTGTTACAACAGATACACAGTCCTCGTTAATTTGTACATCAATTAGCCGGTTCTCTCGCGAGATTTGGGCTTCAAATGCTTGCAAGGTATCCAGGATCAGCTGATCAATCCATACAACTTCCGGCTTATAAGCAATTTCCTTATCGTCTATGGCCGCGATAGCCAATAGCTCATTGGCAAATGAAACCACCCGCTCCGTTTGCTTCCCAATTCCAAGCAAATAGTTCCGAACCTCGGTGGGATCAGTGACCACTTCATCGACCAGAGCCTCCGAGTAAGACCGGATAGAGGCAATTGGGGTTTTAATATCATGGGATAGATTAGCAATCAGTTCATTCCGGCGGCGCTCTTCGTCCTGAAGGGCTTTGATTTTCGCTTTAATTTCAAGTCCCATATCGTTCATAGATTCAGCAAGCTCTCTTAACTCCACTACCCGGCTCTTATTTAAATGTTGATCATAGTGCCCTTTGGAGATCCCCTGACTCTGCCGGTTCAGCTGGGCAATATGCCGTGTCATAGGGAAGATAAACAGTGAATTAATCAACAATGACAGTACGCTGGACGAAACCGTAATCATCATTGCCATCCTGAGCCTGTCATAGTCCAGGAACATCTGTTTATACGCAACAAATAGCAGCAGTGTCACGATGATTAAACTAATCAGATACGATAAAAAAATCAATGTCCGCAATTTCATGACACTACTCTCCTTCTCTTTTGAACTGATATCCCAGACCCCACACGGTTTTAATGAATATCGGCTCCTGACCGGCTTTTGAAGCGATCTTCTCTCGCAAATGATGGATATGAACATTGACGGTATTGGCGTCCTCATAGTATTCATAACCCCACACTTCTTTCAATAATTCCGACTTTGGAATAACGCGATGCTTCTCCTGAGCAAGGAACCACAACAGATCAAATTCTTTATTGGTGAGATCAAGCGTCTCTCCATAAAGTTTTGCCACCCGCTCTTCCCGGTTCAGATACAATTCCCCTTCATTAAGGCTGGCTACTCGAGGCTTCGACTTTTGGGATCGCTTGATAATATTTTTTATGCGGAAAACAAGCTCTCGTGGGCTGAATGGCTTGGTCATATAATCATCTGCCCCTAAAGTCAGCCCGTATAACGTATCTTTCTCCTGATTTAGAGCAGTCAAAAATAAAAATGGAATATCTAAACCTTGATTTTGGAGCGACTCTATGAATTCATAGCCATTCATTTTAGGCATCATCACATCAATGATTATAAAATCGATAGCATGGTTATGAACAACATGCATAGCTTCTTCTCCATTGCTCGCCGTATATACCCTATAGCCATCATTCTGTAAATATAACTTACAAACATCTACTATGGGTTGTTCGTCATCAACAATCAATATAGATAACAACGATGATCACATCCTTTTTTCTGCACCATTCCAGTCTTTCCGCCATTTCGCATAAAGCCAGCGTTCCACACTCACGTAAGAGGTAAGCCTCTTTCCCGTAAGAAGTATGGTTGCCATAAGTATATCCGTCGGATAGGTGAATATCATATCAGCCAATATATAATTAGCATTCACGAACACCGACATGATTAGCGCAGGTACAATAAATAAACCCGCTATAAGCCCAATCCCGATAAGGATTTCACCCCATGGGATTACAACATCGAAGACCCCTGAAAAGGGACTAACGACGTGACTGAAAAATGCTTTGTACCATTCAGGGGAATCATGATTTGCTGCAATGACCGGGATTAAGCTTTCAACGCCAAAACCGCCTGAAAGCTTGTCATAACCGGATCTAAGCCACATCCAGCCGAACAGAACACGAATTACACTTAATATCCAGCCGGCTATTTTTTGAGCGCCCTTTACCATTACTATAATCTCCTTTTAAAAAAGGTACCATCCTCAAAATAAGTATGGTACCCATCCTATTTATTTTAGCTGAGATCTGCTGTGCCAAATACCACGTGGGCTTTATCGCAGTAGATCACAATGGAATCATAATCATTCAGATTGGCTCCCGCCAAGTCGAAGGTCTGCTCACTCTTTTCCAGGTCAATTTTGCCCAAGCTCTTACCCATCTGCACATCTTTGCCCTTCGTCAGGTAGATATGGAGGTCTGGACCTTTAGACGTTTTGAAGTTCGTCAGCATGACCTTGCCATCCTTGATTTCTACATTACCTTCAGATATTTGCTTGTTGCTGCCGCTCAGCATGCCCGTCTTCGTGACCATTGCCGAAGATGTCGCTGGTTTATCCATTGGTGTATCTGTCAAATCTGCTGCCCCGAATGTAACATGTGCTTTATCGCAGTAGATAATAACGGAATCATAATCGTTCAGATTGGCTCCCGCCAGATCGAAGGTCTGCTCGCTCTTTTCCAGGTCAATCTTGCCCAAGCTCTTACCCGTCTGCACGTCTTTGCCCTTCGTCAGGTAGATGTGGAGGTCTGGACCTTTGGATGTTTTGAAATTCGTCAGCATGATCTTGCCATCTTTGATTTCCACATTACCTTCAGATATTTGCTTGTTACTGCCGCTCAGCATGCCATACTTCACCATCATTGCAGTAGTTTCCTGACTGTTCCCTACATTGGTATTAGAAGCTGCTTTATCAGGTGAATCAGAGCCCGGCATGGCGGTTGCCGTCGCTGTTACGGCCGCATTCCCAGTAGTGGATGTGTTAGTTGCTTTGTTAGATGCTGTGTTAGCTGCTCCGCAACCCGCCAAAGCTATGGATAAGGCCACTATTGCTGTTGTTGTCGCTAATAATTTCATTTTTCGTCATCTCCTCAGTAGTTTTATGATTCTGTATTTTGCTTACAGTTGAATTGTAGAACAAGCCTTTTGCAATTGTAATTAAACGCCCATTACAACTTTCTTAATTAAGTATTAAGTCTTCTATAACAAAAATTCTTCAGGGTTCCTATATAAGACGAATTTTAGATTCTCACTCAAGGCTTGGTCGTCACTACGGTGGAATGTTTGGACTTCCGGCCGTTGTTGTCTCCAGATTTTTCTGATTATACCGCTATTCGCGGATAAAATCCGGAGACAGCCTGTGCTTCCGATGCGAGCTTTCCTGCAGAAAGCTTTCAGACGAGCGCTACGCTCCTACAGTTCCAAACCTCCCCTTCGTTCCTCCCCGCCCTCTGTTAATTTCTTTCATTCGTCTTATATAGATTGAAAAAAAAAGGTTGCTGTGCTAAACTATCAGCAACTTTGTTGACAGGGGTTGAGGAGAGTAATGTAAAATTTCTTGCTTAGTTAGAGAAGATAAAACATCATTTGTTTTATTCTTTTTAGGCAAGGAAGTTACTTATTCTCTTCACTCAAAGTTATACATTACTAATCCAGTCACGCTTTTAAGGAATAGTGTATTTATTTGGGCTACAAGAAGGGAAACTTTCTTGTAGCCCATTTTGTTTTGCCAGATGTCACCACTGAAATTGTGAGTCTGTAATACAGCAATAGACTTTTATCTTAAGGAGGCTTTCAAAATGTTTGAGGTTGTACATGTAAAAGTGAACTGTTCATTATCCGTTGGCACGGTTCACGATCACAATAAACGGATGCCGGAGCATTTTCCATCTATTGATAGATGCACATAGCAACTTAGCTACAAGCTTCGTGGATTATAACTGTATAAATTGAACCTAAGATCTTTATACGGAGCAAGAACGTCATTACGGGAAATGTTTGGACTTTCGGCCGCTGTTGTCTCCAGATTTCTTTTATTTGTACCGCTCCTACAGTTCCAAACTTTCCCTTCAATCCTTTCTCCTTTTTTGATTTTCCAGTTCAATCTATATAGTTGGTCAATGTTCATGTTCGATATAGGACATTTTCTCCGGCTCAAAAGGAGAAAAGCACATGAAATCAACTTCGAAATACGAAATGATACAGCAAATACTGACTGACTTAAAACAGCCCGCATATCGTTTTCAACAAATTGCGGACGCAATTTTTAAGCAAAGAATCGGCGAGTATGATCGAATGACTATACTACCCAAAGCGATAAGAAAGGAATTAATTAAACATCTTGGTGAACAGGTTTTGGGCTTAACCCCAGTCATTCAAAAAACATCTGCACAAGTGAACAAGGTGCTTTTTGCTATTCAAGGCGGTGAACATATCGAAGCCGTTCAATTATGCTATGAGCGCGGTTGGAAATCCTATTGTATTTCCAGTCAGTGCGGATGCGGGTATGGCTGTAGCTTCTGTGCTACGGGGACAATTGGATTGAAGCGAAATCTAACAGCTGATGAAATAACCGATCAATTGTTATATTTTCATCTAAGTGGTCACGCGTTGGATAGTGTTTCATTTATGGGCATGGGCGAGGCGTTAGCCAATCCCAACATCTTCGACACACTTAAGATGCTAACGGATCCACGGATTTTCGCCTTAGGTCATCGAAGAATTACTGTGTCTACCATCGGAATTCTGCCGGGTATCGATCGTCTGACTATGGAATTCCCGCAGGTTAACCTTACCTTCTCTCTGCATTCTCCAATCGACGAGCAGCGCAGTAAGCTTATGCCTATTAACAATCGATTTCCTCTTCATGATGTGTTGAACAAACTGGATCAGCACATTTGCGCTACAGGCAGAAAAGTATATATTGCCTATATTTTGCTTCGCGGAGAGAACGACTCAAATGAGCATGCAGAATCTATTGCAGCTTTGTTAAAGAACAGAGGGCCGTGGGAACATTTATATCATGTGAATTTGATCCCCTACAATGCAACCGACGTAACGCCTGAGAGCTTTCATCAATCAGACAAGGAGCGGGTACAAAGCTTTGTCAGCATCCTGAAATCAAAAGGAATTAAAGTCACTGTGCGGACGCAATTCGGAACGGACATTGATGCAGCATGCAGACAGCTCTACGGAAGGGGTGAACTTACATGAAATATATCAACGCCAATAAAATTCTCCCAAAAGAATTAATTTTAAAATTGCAAAATTTTGTTCATGGTGAGTACATCTACATTCCCGCAATAGAAGATCAGCATAAACATTGGGGAGAACGATCCGGTTCGCGAGAAGAGATTGATAGACGGAATCGTGAAATCATAGAGACCTATACTTCCGGTGCTTCGATTCAAGATCTTGCCGAAGTTTACTGTCTTTCTGTTTATGCTATAAGAAAGATAATTTATAGCAAATCAGACTAAATGCATAATCAATTTCGCCATCGCCATGCCCTAGCTTTAGGGCTGCGGTGGCTTTTTTATTACAGCTAATCCTCGTTGTTATACCAAATAATACAGAGCCATTTTGTGTATAGTTTATGTAATTTTTATCTGTTAACCTTACAAATATCGTTATTAATTCGAATAAAGTCACTGATATTTTAATCATATCGTGACTGTTTACGGTCTGGAGGAAAGAACAATGTTGAAGGTCAATGTTTTTGATATGGAGGGTAATATTGTTGATGAAATGGAACTTGAAGAATCCATATTCGGGATTATTCCCAATGAGTCTGTTATGCATGAAGCAGTTGTTAACTATCTGGCAAATCAACGCAGAGGAACACAATCCGCATTAACACGCGGTGAAGTTCGAGGAGGTGGCCGAAAACCGTATAAGCAGAATAAAATTGATAGATCTAGAGCAGGTTCAATTCGTATGCCACATTGGCGTGGCGGAGGCGTTGTATTCGCTCCCAAACCTCGCGACTACAGCTACAAACTTAATAAAAAGGTTAAGCGACTTGCTATTAAATCTGCGCTATCTAGTAAAGTACAGAGCCAGGAACTTATTGTTGTTGATGAGATCAAATTAGAGAATTACAGAACAAAATCTATTGTCGCTATGCTTAATGCCCTTGGAGCAAATAAAAAATCCCTGATCGTTAAACCAGAGATGGACCCTATTGTATTTAAAAGCGCCAATAATATACCTGGTGTAGAAACTGCCGTAGCTGATTCCCTTAATGTATATACCATTTTGAATTATGAGAAATTAATAATTACGAAAGAAGCTATGAATATGATTACGGAAATGTACTCTTCATTTTAGGTCTGTTACATTAATATCTAAATAAAAAAAGTACATTAGATATACTATCTAATGTACTTTCATCAAACGCTGATTTTATGTCGCTATTCAGAGAAGTTTTAACGTTCTCGGTCATAACCTCGTTACATTCTGATCAGTACTAGTCTTTAAACAACAATTCTGCAAATAGGACGCAAAACATGCTGTATTGATTTGCATATGCTTGTTATCCCCATCCAGCTTGCTGAGCAAAATGCCTCCTTCGAGCAAAGAAAAGGCAAATGAAGCAAGGGCCTCCGCATCAAGGTCTTCCTTGAACTCCCCACTATTCATCCCGTCAAGAATGATGCTCTTCATCATATCCAAATAGGTATGCAGCCCTTGCCTTGCCCGATCACGAAGCTCCGTATGCGTATCGTCACTTTCTACTGCTGTATTCTGCATCGGGCATCCGCCAACAAATGGTGGATTATCAACAACATCCTCATACACACGAAAAAATGCAAGTAACCGCCCTGACGCAGACTGCTCTCGGTCGACCGCCTCGGCAAATTTCCCGCTAACCAAACTGGCAGCGTAATTGTAGGCTTCAAGCGCAATCTCATCTTTACTTGTAAAATGCCGATAGATGCCCCCCTTCTTAATTCCGGTGTCAGCAATAATATCGTTTAACGATGTACCGGCATATCCTCTCTGATTAAAGATTGCTGCCGATTTCATAATAATGTGCTCTCTTGTTCGATCTCCTTTTTTCATGGGTTCCTCCGAATGACCTTATTCTAATGTAACATTATATCAAATTTTACGACCGAAGCCTTGCCAATGTCTAAAATCCTGATATAATAAAGATACCGATCGGTATCTTTTATCTTAAAACAAACCCATTCCAAAGGCAAGCTTGTTTGGCTTCGGTTCAGTGCTTACCTTTAAGTTCTATTGGACAAAATAATGTGGAATGGATTTCGAACGAAAACAGGAGGTTTATGCAATGAGTGTAAAAGTAGGCATTAACGGTTTTGGGCGGATCGGAAGACTCGCTTTTCGTCGAATTCAAGAGGTGGAAAATATCGAGGTTGTGGCCATAAACGACCTGACTGACGCAAAAATGCTGGCCCATCTGCTCAAATATGATACTACACAAGGCACTTTCCATGGTGATATCGAAGTTCATGATGGAGCTTTTACTGTTAACGGTCAAGAAATTAAAGTGCTGGCTAACCGTAACCCTGAAGAAATCCCTTGGGGCGAGCTTGGCGTAGACATCGTGCTTGAATGTACAGGTTTCTTCACCACTAAAGAAAAGGCTGAGCTTCACCTGAAGGGCGGAGCAAAGAAAGTCGTTATCTCCGCTCCGGCAACAGGCGACATGAAGACCATCGTGTATAACGTAAACCATGAAACGCTGGACGGAACGGAAACCGTCATTTCCGGCGCTTCCTGTACAACAAACTGTCTGGCTCCCATGGCTAATGCTCTGAACAATAAGTTTGGCATTCAATCCGGGTTGATGACAACCGTTCACGCCTATACAGGCAACCAGAACACCCTTGACGCGCCGGATGCAAAAGGTGACTTCCGCGCAGCACGGGCAGCTGCAGAGAACATTGTTCCTTACTCCACCGGTGCGGCAAAAGCCATTGGCCTTGTTCTTCCCGAACTGAAGGGCAAGCTTGATGGTGCATCTCAACGTGTGCCTGTGGCAACAGGCTCCGTAACGGAACTCGTAGCCGTATTGAACACCACCGTAACAGTGGATGAAGTGAATGCCGCTATGAAAGAAGCATCTGATCCAGATACGTACGGATATACGGAAGACCAAATCGTCTCTTCTGATGTGAAGGGAATGACATTCGGCTCCCTTTTTGATGCCACGCAAACAAAAGTTCTAACTGTAGGCGACCAACAACTGGTGAAAACCGTAGCCTGGTACGATAATGAAATGTCCTACACCGCTCAACTGGTTAGAACATTAGAATATTTCGCAAAAATCGCCAAGTAATAGATCCCGAACTTTCTTTCGGACAAAATAGGTCATCGGTGTTCTCTCCTTATGGTATGGCTGTCGCTTACCCTTTCGGAGGTACCGATGACCCTTCCTTTTTAAATTACGAATTACTCTGGCGTATTGTTACCCCACTTCATACAACTCATTTAGCTCTAATAGAGCTACAATATAAATCTTTAACGCAGTGATCAGATTAGGAATGGACTGCACCTCATCCGGGCCGTGAATTTGACCATGACCAGGAGGCAGATTAAGCGATGAGAAATCAGTCGGCAAACCAGGGCCAAAACCTACCGCGTGAGGCAGCTTTCTGGCATAAGTACCTCCACCCATTACAAAAGGCTCACCTTGCTCTCCTGTTACGGCTTGATAAACTTCCATGAGACGTTTTACCTCTGGCGTATCGGGGTCATAATAACTCGGCTCACTATCATGAATATTAGTCAGGGTAAAGCCACTTTCCTGTAACTGCTGCAGCAGCACCTCGGATGACTGATGAATAGGGTAGCGAATATTTAACTCCAACGCCAGCCGTCCATCCCGCCCTTGTAATAACGTTCCGACACAGGTTAAAGCTCCAGAAAGCTTATCCTCACAATGTATGCCTAATGCCTTTCCATCATAATGACTGCAAATATCATAAATGTTCTCAAGCTGCTTATGAGTAGAATTCTCAAACCAGGCACACTGGAGCAATGGCTCAAGAAGGACTGCTATCGCATTACTTGTCCCTTCAGGAAATGCGGCATGCCCGGACTTGCCGACTGCGAATAATGTAATCTCTTCTTCCGTCTGACTATACTGAATATGAGATGGCAGGTGGTTTAGCTTGGCAACCGCTGCTTCATCACGCCGCACAATAAGCTCAGCATAACCAGGCACACTATTAGAAGCCACTCCCCCCTGTATACGAAGGATAGACGAATCAGCAATATTACAGCTTAAGGTAACAGAGAGCATTCCCTTTTCTCCATAACAGACCGGAAATCCGCTATCCGCCACAATATTAAAGTCAGGGGCATGATAATGCTCACGATAATACGCAACATCAAGCATACCTATTTCCTCGCCACTTCCCATAATATGCTGCAGCTGATAGTTTAACGGGATACCCAGCTCCTGAATAAATCTGAGTGCATAAAGAACGGCAATGACAGCACCTTTATTATCTTGTACACCTCTGCCGATGAGAAAACTGTTCTTTTGTGTACAAAAAAAGGGCGGGTAGCTCCACCCCTCTCCTGCAGGAACAACATCGACATGTCCCCAAATGCCTACAGATCGCTTTGTCTCATCGCCCATGCTAATGACTGCGCAATAATACTCCCGGTTAAACGTTTGCAAGCCATAGCGTTGACCTAAATTCAATATGTACTGAATAGCCTCCGCACACTTTTCCCCGAACGGATAAGGAGAGGATGGATCATAGCTGGCTACACTTGGAATACTTACTAATCCGGCAATGTCTTCTAATAGCTCTGTCTTATGCTTTTCAATCCATTGTTCAATCTGCTCTTCAATAACTAAACCTCTCATTAACTTCCCCCCGATCTTGGAGTGTCTTGTTCATTATCCTTTAATTGCACCTTCTGTTAGTCCCGCGATAATGTACTTCTGACCGGCTGCATAGATCACGATAATAGGCAACATCGCCATTAAATACGAAGTGAAGGCCATGGTGTAATTGAAGGAATATTCGGTCTTAAAGTTATATTGAAATAGGGGTAGTGTCCAGAACTCCTTCGCTTTATTCAAAATTAGTAATGGAAGCATAAAATCATTCCAGAACCATAATGAATCCATAATGATAAGCGTCACTAGCATCGGCATAATTAAACGTAATGTAACCAGATAATAGATTTGAAAGGTGCTGCAGCCATCAATTCGTGCCGCCTCTTCAATTTCGGTAGGCATTCCTTCAATATAATTGACGAGCAGAAATACCCCTCTTGTTAAGCTAAGCGCTCCATATAATAAAATAAGTCCAAACGGATTTAATAGATCCATATTGGTCATGATTTTAGTTAAAGGAAGCATAATTACTTGAAAGGGCACAAACAATCCTAACAGAATATAGAGATATAGAAATTTATAATATTTTTTATGACGATTACGGGCAATAGCATAAGAAACGGTAGGATTAATCACAAGAACGATGAATACAGATCCGACTGTAATCAAGGCCGTATTCCATACCACTCTCCAGTAATTTCCCTTAGACAGCAACTCTGCGTAATTCGAAAAATTCAATGCTTTGGGAAAACTGAAAAAACCTTTACCAGCTTCTTCTAATGTCTTAAAGGAATTAATGATAACAAGATACATCGGCCCCAATATAATGATGATTCCAATAAGTAAAATGATATTTCGGAGAATACGCCAGCCAAGCCCTTCTTTTCGTATCGATACATTCATACTTAATGGACACCACCTTTACGTGTTAATTTAATTTGGATAAAAGATAACACCGCAATAACGATAAACAATATAACTGATTCTGCATTAGCCATCGCAAACTTTAAGTTCTGAAATGCATCATTATATATCATAATCCCAATAACATTAGTGGATTTTATTGGACCGCCACCTGTCAGGGTATAGGCATAGTCAAAGGAAGTGATACCTGATTTAATCGCAAGCACCATATTTACGGTAATCGTCGGAATTAGAAATGGAAATGTAATATAACGAAAACGGTTAAAGGTACTGGCCCCATCAATTCTCCCCGCTTCATACAGCTCGGAGGGAACCGATTGCAAGCCTGCAATAAAGATAAGGGTCGGCAAGGCCACGGCCTGCCAAATGTTAACAATCACAACAGCAAACAAAGCATACTTGGGATGGGCTAAAGGACTTTGGAATAATTCCATAATGTTTAAGGCCTGACCAATCGGAGGAATGACTCGCACAAATATCTGGTCCCAAATTAAAGAAATGGTTACAGCACTAATGATGGCCGGCACGAAATATATCGACTTGGTAAAGGTTTGCAGCTTCTTAAGAGAATTTAAGCTTAAAGCTAAAATTAATGACAAACTCATTACTCCTGCTACAAGCATCACTGCATATTTTCCAGTAACTAATAATGAGTTCCTAAAATTCGGGTTATTCCATAGCTCCACATAGTTACTAAACCCTACATAATTGTAGCTAGAACTAATCCCATTCCAATCTGTAAAGCTATATTGAATACCTACAATAACTGCATAAGCAAAAAATAGTGTATACAGAATGATAGCCGGAACCGTGAATAAGAAATAAGTTGAGCGTTCTAGAAATTTGCCTATCATGCTGCACCTTCCTCATCTCATTGTTACGTGAAGCTTGTAAATAGGGAACGACAATTTGAATGCTCAAATTGTCGCTCCGTTCAAAGCTATTGATTTACTTAACAGCGTTAAGCTTGATCGTCTCATCAATGTTCTTGAGGTATTGTTCAGGCGTATCGTTATTAATGAGATAACCTTGAGTTGTACTATAAAGCTCCGTTACGATCGCACTTTGGAGCGTTGATGACATCCAGTCATGAACTCTGCCATTGTCGATAAAATCAAGGATAGGCTGTAAATATTGATCGCCATAGGTTGTACCCTTAATAATGGAAGGTTCGCCAGATAGATCAGACCATTTCTGAGCAACCTCTGGTCGGGCAATATACTTTAAGAAGGTAAGCGCAGCTTCTTTTTCCTCAGGCTTTGCTTTTGCCGAGATAGATAGGGAAGCATTGACACCTGATAAAGCTGTCGTTGTATCTACAGTATCGTTGGGAAGTGGGAACGCACCGAATTTCAAATTAGGGTTAGCAAGCTTAATATTCCCACGTCCATATGAGCCAGAAATAATCATAGCGGCTTGACCATTAGCAAAGGCTTCTTGCATCATTTGAGCGCTCACACCAAAAGCATCCTTATTAGCATACTGCGTTAGTTCTTTGAGCTTCTTAGCAAATTCCAAGAATACCGGATTGCCTTCCACTTGACCTTCGCCCTTAGCCACTTTAACCATTTCTTCAACACCACCAGGTGCAAAAGCAATGTTCGTTGCTTGGAAGATATGACCTACATCCTTCAATGGAAGATAGAGCGGTGTAATGCCTTTGCTTTGGAATAGTTTGCAGGCTTCGATAAATTCAGCATAGGTGGTTGGGATTTTCACATGATTTTGTTCAAATAGATCGATATTATAGTACACTGCCATATAATTTCGAGCATACGGCAAAGAGTAGTATCCACCGTCATCTGCTGCAGTCATATCCAAATATTTTTCGTTAACATCTTTGATAAAAGGTTGATCGCTTAAGTTTTCGATATAGCCATTTTTCACTTTTTCCTTAAATTGAAGCTGTGTAGGAAAATCAGTGAATAGGGGTGGGATATCATTTGTTGCAAAACGAGAGGTTAATACTTTAACCGGGTCAGGTACGGTATTCATATTAATTACGATATTCGGATTTTCCTTTGTAAAATCAGCAATAATTTCGTGATAGGCATTTTGAATAGCTTCCTCACCCTGCTGCTGGAAAAACTCGATTTTAACAACATCGCTCTCGCTTGCATTTCCATTCTCTGCTACGTTTTCCTTCCCGCATGCCGTCAGAATTATGGACATTAATAACATAGCTGTAACAGACAGCTTTGCACTTCTTTTCATCTCTTTCTCCCCTATCTATATAAGACGAATTTAAGATTCTCACTTAAGGCTTGGCCGTCACTACGGTGAATATTTGGACTTCTGGTCGATGTTGTCCCCGGGGTACTTACTTCCCTAATGCACGATTCGCTAGATTCGTAATGACAACATCGTCCATTGGCGGATTATGAAGTCCTGCACGAACATCGCGATACATACGCTCCAGCGGGAAACTCTTAGAAAGACTCAAGCCGCCTACAATTCTCATTGCGTGATCAACTACACGGAGTGCCGCATTGGTAGCAAGATGTTTAGCAACACCTAGCTCAATCTTCAAATTTTCACGATTGTTGATTTCCTTATCCCAACGATCTGCAGTATCATAAAGGAAGGTTCTTGCTGTAATTAAATCAAGCTCAATTCCTCCAATTAGACGCTTAATATTAGGTAGCTCAGCGATTGGAACTTGTAATGAATTAGGCTGGTGGTTCGCTGCAAATGAAAGGGCGAAATCCCTGGCGCCATGTGCAATTCCGAGATAACAAGCTGGAATATGCAGCATGTTACCGTCTGTTGGAACAGGCTTGCGCAGCTGATCTTTTGCTTTTCCACGAATGAGATATCGGTCCGGAACAAATACCTCTTTCAATGCAATATCATGACTGCCTGTGGAACGCATGCCTATCGTATTCCATGTCTCCAGCACTGTGGCGCCATCGCCTGCTTCTACGAGAAATGATCCTACAGTATCGGTATCTGACATCGTAGCTGCAATAATAAACTTGTTAAGAATCGGACTTAACGTACAGTACGATTTCTGACCGGTTATCCGCCAGCCACCCTCAACTTTAACGGCTGTCGTCTCAGGCTTACCACCACGGGTCGGACTGCCCATTGCTTGCTCACTTACCAATTCATTCAATACAAGCCCATCATTTACAACCTCAAGACATAGCTCACTAAAAAGCTCTTCTGGAATTGCACCTGATAGATGAAGCTGCTTCAATAAACCAATATGCCACCCGATTGCCAGTGCAGTGGAGCCGTCTCCTCTTGCCAGTCGCTCTTGAGAAAGAACCAGTTCGTAAATCGATGCTTCCTCTCCTCCATATTGCTTTGGTACGGTAAAAGCAAGGTATCCGCTATCTCTTAACTCATTAAAATTCTCAAAGGGAAATGTTCCTTCAAGATCATGCTTAGGAGCTCGCTCTGCAAAAATCCCTGCCAGCTGATCTGCTCTTGCTGCAATTTTTGCTTCCCGCTCATTTCGTATAAAACGATCTGAAGAATCAGAGTATGTCATCATTAACAACTGCCTTTCTCATAATCCATAGTGGTTTACTTCGTTTAATAGTAATGTTATTTCCTTAAAAATTGAATATAAAAAATCCGAGTTTTTCATTGTAAAAAGCCGTACTAGTCATCCGCCAAATGCTGTTTACGATATTCATTAGGTGTAAACCCATAAAACTTCTTGAATACATTAGAAAAATACTGCGGATCTTGCTCAAATCCACATTGTTCAGCTACTTCATATATTTTCAATGTAGGATGTAAAAGCAATAGCTCCTTCGCCTTCTTCATGCGAACAGAGGTCAAGAACTGAGTGTATTTCTCTCCTGTATCTTGTCGAAACAGCTTACCCAAATACTCCGAGTTAAGAAATAAATAATGCTGCGCCAGCCATTGCAAAGAAAGCTGTCTATTCTGAATATGCTGGATCGTTAATTGCTTTATTTTTATAACCAGCATCGCCTTCTTATCAATTTTCCGGTAATGATAGCTTGTATACAGCTTGCCTAACTCCTTCTGGAACGCTTGTATATCTTGACTTTCTACATTTGTGTGTACTGTACTAATGCCATATTCAGATTTCAACTGGGTGCGGATATAGGACAGGACATGATTATTGTTGTCTTGAATGGTATGCAATGATAACCCCTCACTTAATAATTGCTCGATCCATGCTCTCGATATCTTCATTAATTGGGCTTCATCACCATCAACAATCGCCTGGAGCAAATCACTAGGGATAGAGGAAGAAAGGATTCCTTGATTTTGGGGCATGCTTGAAGCAATGTTGCCCGCAGCATTACTACGAATAACATCTACCTCGCCCTTAGACCACTGCAAAGCCTCAGTAATCTCATGCTCATCACTTGGCTTTAGTAAATACCGTCGCACCCCAAAACGCATCGCCTGAGTAGCCAGTTCAAACTCTCCGAATCCTGACAATACAATAAAGACAATCTGGGAAGAAATCTTTGAGCCCTGCTCAATTAATTGAAGTCCGTCAATAATAGGCATTTTAATATCCGTAATGACTACATCCGGCTGGAGCGCTTGAATCTTCTCTAATGCCTGCTGTCCATTGATAGCTGTCCCTACCAACTCCATACCAAGGGTAATCCAGTCTATGGCTTCTGCAATTCCTTCCCTTGCCATTCGTTCATCATCGACGATTAAGACCCGATAGCTAGACATGACTATCTCCCTCCTTCAATAAAACAGGAATTGTAATTCGAATAATGGTTCCTTGATCCATGCCTTCCAAAATCCCAATACCATAGGGCTCTCCGTACAGTAATCGCAAACGTTCATGAATGCTTCTTAATCCAATGCCCTCTCCCGAGTCTTGCTCTAAATAATGCGTGTCCATCCCTGGACCTTGATCCGCAATCCAAATCTCTAATTGCTCGCCAAAACGTTCCCCGCTAATCGTAATGTGACACTCTCCTGTTAATTCATCAATACCGTACTTAATAGCATTTTCAACGATAGGCTGGAGGATGATTGCAGGAATATAACATTGGTTTAATTCATCAGGAATATTGATTTCACATTGCAGTCGTTCTTCAAAACGATATTTCTGAATGAGTAAATAGTTATGTACATGCTGAATTTCTTCCTGTAACATGACCATTTCCTTTCGACTTGTTGTGCTTCGCAACATATCACCCAAAGCTTTAACCATACTGGAGATGCGCTCTTGTCCCTGTCTGCGTGCCAGCCAGTTAATAGAATCTAACGTATTGTAGAGAAAATGAGGATTCAGCTTCGCCTTCAACGCTTCATACTGAGACTCCTTGAGATGGATTTGTTTGATGTAATTATCCTTAATTAAGCGGTCTAATGAGGCTGTCATTTTGTCAAAGCTATTCGTTAACCATCCGATTTCATCCCTATTCCTCACAGGCTCTTCTCGATAAGTCGCAAAATCACCTTGCTCTACCTTGCTCATCCGAACAGCCAGCGTCTCCAAAGGACGTGTAATGCTTCTTGCAAAAATTAAGCCTATCCACACAAGCGAAACAAGAATGAGCGTATATAACAGCAGTAGTATTTTCTTCATCAGAATGGCTTTCTGAAATAACGATTCATAAGGGACCAGATTCACCAATGTCCAACCTGTAAAGCTCATTGTAGATAAGGTACTTAAATATTTATGATGATTTAACGTGACCATCTCATAGCGCTCACCTGATCGTTCATTCTGTATTAAAGAGCTTGGCATAGGCTTATCTTTCCACTGCTCATCATTCCAATAGATTGGGGTATGATCTTCATAGATGAGTAACTTATTATTGGAAGATGATGGATTGGAGCCCATGGATTCAATTAAATCATCCGCATTCACTCGAACAATTAACGTCCCTAACGATGGAAAATCCATGCTCTTCACTCCCCTTATTTCCCTTAAGGAAGTAAAAATCTTGGAATCTCTTTCCCCACCCTTCCACAGACTGCCCCCTTCCTTCTGAGCGGCCATTGCAATAAATTGCTTACTATAAGCTGGTGCAGTCTCATCCTTGGTTGTGCCCAGCCAGTAACCCTTGCCCCAATAATCAATAATCGCTACAGAGCGAATCGGATAATTAAAGAAACGGTACGACAACAGCTTCTCTTCCATCGCATGAATCGCATAATAGGTTTCGCGACTATTCTTGCTCTGCTTGATCTTCTCCAGCCCTTGCTGAATGTCAGCGTCACTTGCAATCGATTGTGTCATTCGATCAATGGCGGCTAGCTTGTCCTCAATTCGCTCTGAATACAAATATAGCTTTTCACTTGTTTGTTCATAGACAAGCTGTTCATATAATTTATGCATATTTTGTACGTACAAAAGGCTAATGCCGCTCGTCAATAGAACACCGATCAAGACAAACAGTACCAGCTTATGTCTGATTCTTATTTTCATTCCGAATTCTCCCCTTGCACCGTCTAACCACTTCTATCGAACCCCGGAAACAATGCTCTAATAAAAAATACTCTATATTCCCCAGTAAAACAATAAGGGAATAAGAGTATAGTTGTTGGGAATATCGAAGTTTTCTAAATTTCTGACGATCTGAGAAGCGAACTTTAGTGGGTTATATTACAGAAAATTATCAATATTGAGGATATACGAGAGTTCATTTTTAGCTTTTACTAGCTAACTCAATCTCCGTAAACTCATCATTTCCCCATTCCTCCCAAGATCCCTCATACGGACGGATATCCGGGTATCCAAGTAAACGTAACACAAAATAGGTATGTGCCCCGCGTTGGTTGGTTTGGCAATAAGGAATAATCGTCTGGGGCCGCTCAAGACCAGCTTCGGTATACTCCTTTTCCAGGACAGAATGATCCTTAAAACGGGTAACCCCCTTCTCGTCTGCTTCCTGGAGTGCGTCACGCCATTCTTTATGAATCGCACCGGGAATACGTCCCCCTCTTCTATTGTTACGCTGATCCTCACCGTTATACTCTAAAATGCTGCGTGTATCTAGCAGAATAACATTTTGTAGTCCTGCCTGAAGTTCCTCTTTGGAAGTAATGAGTAGCGGGTTAGCAGTTAGACTTATTGAACCCTCGCTGCGAGGTGACGGCTGATCGCTAGAGACCTCATAACCTTCTGCCGTCCATGCCGCAAAGCCGCCATTAAGGAGCTTCAATTGATCTCGCAGCCCGTAATACTCAAGAACATAAAAGGCACGTGTGGCAAGCACATTATTACCTTCGTCATAAATTACAATCGTTGACTCCTTGGTGACCCCGAAGTCCTCTAACAATTGTTGTATCTGCTCTTTAGGAACAATCGATTTTTGAACAGGCTCTTTAAATGCTTTGACATTCAACCAGTAAGCACCCGGAATATGCGAGATTTCGTAGTTATTGGCTCTAGCGTCAAGCAGAATCAAATCCTGCCCGCCTCTATGCTCTTCCAGCCATTCGCTATCTACAAGCAGATGACCGTTAGGATATGATGAGTGTTGATCCGTCAAAATAACAAACTCCCCTCTACAATTAAAGTGGCTCGAAGCCTAAATTCTCCCTTAGCGTGTGCCCTGTATAGCTTGTTGGAAACAAGCCACGGCGTTGTAATTCCGGAACAACCAGATCAAGGAATGCTTCTGCTCCTCCGCTAGCTAGCTCAGGCATAACCGTAAAACCATCGGCTGCACCACTTATAAACCATTCTTCCATAGTATCAGCTATTTGCTTTGGCGTCCCTGCAATGTTTAACTGACCATGCCCAACCCAATGCTTCTCGAGGAGTTCCCGCAGGGTTACCGTCTGATTATTCACTACTTTTTGCACCATTTGATAAAAGGACTGATATGCATTGCCTCCACTTCTATCCGGTAGCTCGGGGAATGGCTCATCCAGTGGATAGCCTGAGAAATCAATGCCAAGCAGGTTGGATAATGACATAACCGCTCTTTTAATAGGTGCCAGCTGCTGAAGCTCCGTAGCGATTTTAAGCGCATCTTCTTCATTTTCAGAGACGATAACATGAAGGGCTGGCAGGATCTTAATCTGCTCGGGAGATCGTCCAGCTGCTATGGCTCTATCTTTAATGTCTTTGTAAAAGATACGTGCATCCTCAATGGACTGCTGAATCGTGAACAGTAATTCTGCAAACCCAGCAGCAAGATTTCTACCGTCCTCAGAGGCGCCAGCTTGGATCAGAAGAGGTCTGCCTTGAGGTGAGCGCATAAGATTTAATGCTCCACGTACGGAATAGAACTTCCCCTCATGGTGGATCTCGTGTACCTTATCGACCAGCGCATACACCCCTGATTCTTTATCCTGCACAAGCGCGTCAGATTCCCAACTATTCCATAGCTTTAAGGCCACCTCTGTAAATTCACGGGCACGCTCATAGCGTTCCGCATGAGGGGGTAATTCCGATAGTCCAAAATTAAACGCTGTTCGCTCAACCCCCGTCGTTACAATGTTCCAGCCCGCTCGCCCCCCGCTAATATGGTCCAGCGAAGACAACAATCTAGCTAAATTATAGGGCTCGTTGAACGTAGTGGATACAGTAGCGATTAAACCAATCCGTTCCGTTACAGTTGCGATTGACGCAAGTAAGGTTAGAGGCTCGAACCCAAAAATCGGACTATATTGCACCGCTGTAGCTTCAATGGATAGACCATCTGCAATAAAAAGCGAGTCGATACGAGCCGCTTCAGCTTTTTGAGCAATTCGAAGATACTGCTTGATGTCGTGAATATCTTTTAACTGTGTGCTCTCATGGCGCCATGCGCCTTTGTGGGAACCAGAATTTTGGAGAGCCAGGTTTAATATCATTCTACGA
The DNA here is from genome assembly GCF_042883835.1 of Paenibacillus sp. NPDC058177. Lineage (NCBI taxonomy): Bacteria > Bacillati > Bacillota > Bacilli > Caryophanales > Paenibacillaceae > Paenibacillus > Paenibacillus sp. NPDC058177. The sequence goes on from NZ_JBHVVB010000002.1 coordinate 870,923, forward strand.
CTTTGTTCGCTCATCGTTATCACCTTTACTCTTCTTATTTCATACCGCTTAGTGCGATGCCACGTATAATTTGCTTTTGGAAAATAAGGAATAACAAGATCAGTGGCGCTATTGAAATTGTTGTTCCGGCCATGATCAGAATCCAGTTACTTGTATCCTTGAGCTCACTGGAGAAATAAACAATCCCGACAGGCAATGTGAATTTCTCTTCCGTTTGTAGCACGATCAGCGGCCAAATGAACTGGTTCCAGTTTCCAATAAACGTGAGAATGATTAGGGTAACGATAGCAGGCTTTACGAGTGGAATCGCTATATTAAGCAGAATACGCCACTCATTTAGACCGTCGATGCGGGCGGCATCAAGTAGTTCAGAGGGGATAGAGTCCATAAATTGCCTCATAAGAAAGATCCCAAAGGCTGTAATAATGCTAGGGAACAACACACCCCAGTTGGTATCTGACCAGCCAAATTCGTTGGCAATCAAATACCATGGAATAATAAGCATTTCCGTTGGCACCATGATCGTGCTAATGATGATAAGAAAAATAACCTGCTTGCCGATAAAAGAAAATTTGGCGAGTACGTAGCCTGCCGCCGTATCAAAAATAACAACCGTGGCAGTTCCAATTAAAGAAATAATAAGTGTATTTTTGATCCAGTCGCCAAACGGAGCCTTTTTAAAAATCGTAGCATAGTTATCGAATGTTATGGTCTCTGGGATCAAGCTCAAGTTATATACATCCTGCGGAATTTTAAAAGAAGTGGCAACCATCCATAAAAAAGGAAACAGCATAATCCCGACACCGATAATGAGCAATAAGTAAATGAGTGCCGTATGAAGCTTCTTAACGGGTAATCTCTTGCTACTTTGGACTTTCCTTGCTGAGCTCATTGGAGCGTCCTCCTATTAATATTCTACTTTTTTATTCAAAACTTTTAATTGCAGTAGAGTGAGTACTAAAATAATCGCAAATAGCACTACCGTGGCAGCCGCTGCTCTGCCCATCTTGAACTGCTGGAACGCTAAATTGTAAATGTAGAGTACCATCGTTGTTGTACTGTTTAGAGGTCCCCCGTTAGTCATGCTTAGCACTTGCCCAAAGGATTGCAGATAAGAGATGACACCAATCACTGCTGAAAATACGATCACAGGATTCAGTAAAGGCAGCGTAATATGAACAAATTTCCGCCATCCGCTTGCTCCGTCAATAGACGCAGCTTCATAATACATTCGAGGTATCGCCTCTAGCCCAGTCATGAACACCAGCATTTGGAAGCCGATGCTTTGCCAGATCATCGTTAATGTCACAAGAATTAGCGCTTGGCGTGGAGATTGTAAAAATAATTGCGGCTCTATCCCTAACTGTAGTAACACTTCATTCAACCAGCCATTACGCATGAGAATCCAACGGAATACCCAGCTAACGGCGACAATGCTTGTTACGTAAGGGATAAAATAGATGGTTCGGAAAAAGCCACGAAAACGATAAATGCTTTGCAGAAGCAAAGCAACAGCTAGACCAGCAATGAGCTGGCCTGGGACGCCTATAAGAACGAATTTGAATGTATTTAAGATGGATTTACTAAAAATTTCATCGCTGAATATAGTGCTGAAATTTTCAAAACCGACGAAGGGCTTCTCTGAGGACAACAAATTCCATTCCCTTACGCTTACATTAAAGGCATAGAAGATGGGGATCATGCGTGTGCTGAGGAAATACAATAACGGTATACCCAGCACGATATAAATAAACAGGTATCGCTGCGTCTGATAGGACAGCCTTACACGGAACAGCTCCCTGCTTTTTCGGGCAGTAAGTCTGATGACATGTGTGAGCATCTCTGATATTTCCTCCCTTTAAAGAAGGATAGGGCGCTAGCAATGAGCTAAGCGCCGCTGATCCTGCTATTATTTTTTCTTGTCGACCTCAGCCCAGTAGTCATCGTAGAGCTTTTGCACTTTTGCCACAAGATCGCCAAAGGCCTTCTCTACAGAAACATGGTTTACCAATACTTCATTGGTCGCATCGACAAACAGCGTTTTTTCTTGCGTCTCATCGATGAAGAAATGCGCACGGCTATGATCAAGCTGAGTGATGAAAGGTCCGAGCTTCTCATCCTTCACATATTTATCCTGGCTTGCTACTGCTTTCTGTGCAGGCAGTTCCCCGATCCGGTCCACCCATTTCTCTTGAACTTCTTTGCTTGTTAAAAATTTCAGAAACTCCGTAGCGGCTTTTAGCTTATCCCCTTCTACGTTTTTCGGGATTGCATTCGCCCAGAACGAGGACGGTGTTGACTGGGCTTTATAAGATGGAAGTGGTGCAACTCCGAAATTCAAGTTCGCAAAATCCTTCTTAATGGAGCCTAGACGGAACGAACCGTCAATATTGAGTGCTGCGTAACCATTCATAAAAGCATTGCTATCATTTTCATAGAAACCATTAATACCGACCTTATGCTTGATGGCGAAATCGAGCAAGTATTGGAAAGCTTCCAAGCCAGCTGGCGTATCCCCCCATAAAATTTTGCGGCGATCTTCGCTTAAATCCTGGCCGCCCGCTTGAGGCAAAAGACCATCACGATACCAGTGATGCAGCTGTGCCCCAGGCTCCCATGCCAAGCCTTCTACAACAAACTGACCTTTAGCATCCTTTTCGGTTAGTTTTATAGAATCTTCGACAAGCTGCTCCCAAGTCGTTGGAAGCTCCTTGATTTGTGCCTTGTCTAGCAGGTCTTTGTTATAAAATAAAGCGAGTGTGCGCACTGCGGTAGGAATGGCGTAGTAGGAGCCGTCGATTTTGGCGGCTTCAACGAGCGGGTAGTAGTCTTTTTCAATTTCCGCAGTAGGGAAGCTGTCTTGAGGCAGTGGCTGCAAGTAGCCTGCGGCAACATATTTCGGTAACCAGCCATAATAGAGATTAATAATATCCGGGCCTTTTCCTGCCGGTACGAGCGTGGCTACCTTTTGATTATATTGGTCATAGGGGAAGTTGGTTTGCTTGACCTTAATGTTTGGATGAAGGGTTTGGAATTCTGTAATGAGTTCATCAATCAGCTCGACTTTAGCTGGAAATTCATATTGCCAATATTCAATCGATACTTCTTTTTCCGGTTCACTCTTTTCCGAAGCTGTAGGTTCGGTCGCCGCATTGGACGGCTTTGCGCTTTCTTTTTTATCATTACTACTGCCGCTACTGTTACTGCTGCATCCAGCAAGCACCAAGATGATGGCGAGCAAGGTTGTGATTGATTTTATCCCTTTTTGATTTTGCATGATATCCACTCCTATTTTTATAAAATGTCTATACTAACCTTGCTTGGAAAAGGTTGTATTCGAGGTAACTTCATCATGCCGTAGCTGTTCAAGGTTCAATAGGCGACGCGCATTATTGCCGAATATTTTTTCAATGTCGTCTTCTGGTATGCGAAGATCACGCGTTGCACGAACTTGATCCTGTAAGTAGCGATAAGGGAAGCCTCTTGGAAAACCGCTAGCATCTGTACCGAAAATGATCCGGTCTGGTCCGATTAGCTCATAGGTTTTGCGAAGTACAGACTCCAAGGTTAGCTCGTAGGGCATCCAACGCATCCACTGGTTAGAGCCTGACGTATCTACATACACGTTCGGGCAGCTCCAGCATAAGTGCAACAATTCCTGAAAATATCCAGCTCCGAAGTGCGGAATAATGAATGGAATGTCCGGATAATCACGAGCCGTATTAAAAATAGCAAGCGGACTAATATTGGGATGATGAGCGATCCCTCCCGCATGACCTAGCAAGCCAAAGTGGATAAGTACAGGTAATCTCTTTTCAGATAAGAAGTTCCAAATCGGTGTGAAAGAAGGATCATCAAAGGGGCGTGAGATTAACGGTCCAAACAGTTTGTAGCCCTTCAAGCCAAGCTCATTGACCGCTCTGCGCAGCTCAGCCTCCGCACCTTCTTCCTCAATCGAATGATAAGCAAAGCCCGTAAAGCGGTCTGGATGTCTGGAAATTTGGTCTGCCATATTGTCATTATTTAAGGCTGTTAGAAAGTTCAGCCCACCGATTCCGTATTTATCAAGCTCCTGAACCCATCGATCAATCAGTGGGGTAGTATCACTCTCGTCATGTACAGGTGCCGGTTCGGGAAAGTCCCAGGTCAGACGCATTCGTTCGCTGCGCTCGGCGCCGTAGCTTGAAATAAGTGCATGACTATTTTTGCTGCCTAATTGAAGCTGGTAGGGTAGATGTCCGTGAATATCAAACACTTTGAACGATTTGCGAAACATCCGATCACTCCATTTCTTTTGACTGGTTCTATATAAGACGAAATTATGATCAAACGTAGGGCTCGGTCGTCACTTTCTTTTGTTCATCTTATATAATTGGTTAAACTATCATCGAGCTGTGCTGAGGCGGTCGCTAAATGTGTTTCTCGTTCACTAAGCCACTCTTCCAAGCTGTGCAGCCTGCCGTGTTGAGCTTCCAATGCCCGTTTGATTTCACTCGGACTCGGTCCTCCTCTAAGCTTGCGGATGTTGACAAAATGCTCAGGGTCTAGAGCTAGCTTAAATTTCTCCCTGCTGAGCCTAAGAGGACCGCCGATGGTATGAATAGCGATCTCATTCAGGGATTGCAGGTCTAATTCCCCAACGCCTATCCCTTGTTCAACTGCCTGTGACACAAGCCTACTTACAATTTTGTGAGCATTGCGGAATGGAATTCCTTCTTCCCTTACCAACGTGTCTGCAAGCTCTGTTACGGTTGCAAAGCTCGCTGCTGCACGCTTGTTAAGTACATCTTTATTGATTTCCAAGGAGTCAATTACCTTTGACAGCAGTCTGTAGACAACCTCAAGCGTATCAAGGCTTTTCCAAGCAAAGGGCTGCAGATCATCCTCCGTGTCGACGATATCGCCAAAAGGGGTGTTATGAATCATCGTGAGCACAGTTTGAGAAGCTCCAACAATGCTGGATAATAACGAGCGAATGTGCTCGATCGACACGGGGTTTCTTTTTTGCGGCATAATCGAACTGATTTGTACATAAGGGGCAGCAACCTTTATAACCGCAAATTCCTGAGTACACCACAGCAATAGCTCTTGAACGAAACGCCCGAGATTAATCGCTGCCAGCTGCGTACCAGAAGCAATCTCAGCAACATAATCTGCTCCACTTACCGCGTCATAAGAGTTCTCGACGAGTCCATCAAACGCAAGCAGTTCTGCCACACGTTCTCGATTGATGTCATAGCCTGACGTAGTTAGAGCAGCTGCTCCCAGGCTACTTAAATTACAGTTGGCATAAGCAGCCTGAAGCCTGCGAATATCCCGGGCCAGTGAATCACTTACCGCGGCGATATAATGGGCGATTGTAGTAGGCTGTGCTTGCTGAGTATGAGTATGGGCGATAAAGATCGTCTCCGTATGCTTCCCGGCAAAATCAAGCAGGCTAGCATGTAGTTCAAGCGCAGAGTGAAGTGTTCGAAGCAGCTTTTGCCGTAATGTAATTCGGTAAATGGCAATCCCCATATCGTTGCGACTGCGTGCAAGATGCAGATTACTTGAAGAGTCATCCGATAATTTCAGAAGCTTATCCTCAACTTCAAAGAATAAATCCTCAAACTGTCCAGTGTAATTCCCTTGTCTAAATTGCTCCAAATCAATGCTGAGTAAAGCCTTTGCTATGTTTGTGGCATCCTTTTTGGATAATAAACTTTGCTCAAATAGCATAACGAGATGTGCTTTATGTACTGCAATCATCGGTAAGAGCAGCTCTTGCTTCGCATGATTGTAGGCGGGTTCCAGCACGGCTTCCACGTAGGTTTTACTGGGAAACTGGTTTCCCTCCTCTTGTCCATGCCTTCTAATGACCAAATTATAGGACCTCCCTTTATAAACGCCGTTACGATCAATAGCGGAAAGATAAATGGCAGGGAAAATAAAAACAGCCAGAGAAAATCGCAAGCGTGCGACATCTCCGGCTGTCCGGTTGAATGTGTATTATTCTTATTGGAATGATATGAAAAGGATGATAGCATCATTTGAAATTATTTACAATACTTTTTTTATTAACAAAATATGAGTATATAAAAATTGTGAGATTGAGGGGTTTATTTTCTCAGTTACTTATGATGCGGTTCTCGTTAGCTCAATATTCGGTTTCTATATCCAATCATCGAAATGATCGTCTACAAATGCAATCTCATTCTCATAGTGAGCCAACTGTCCCTCATCAATCATCTTTTGAAAAGCCTGGTTTCCGTTAGCAGCAAAATTTTTTATCGTATCACATAGAACAATCAATCGTTCAATAATCCATTCCCGCAGATTAGTAGGAACGGGTATACCATAAGATTCAAAAAACAAATGAATTCGCCGACGGCGCTCTGCAGCATGTTTTTCATGCTGATAGGGTACTATTTCCATTTTCCCTGAAGAAAAGTAAGGCATGAAATCGCCAAGCGGTATCGATGTGTACAGGGTATATGCAATGTCCAACAGGCGCGGACCTGGGCCTGCCATATCAAAATCAATCAGCGCCGCCGGCTGACCATTCCTAAAGACAAGGTTATAAAACGCTGCATCATTATGGCAGATCACTTCGTGCTCGGCATCATTAGCATATATAAGCTGCCATTTGGCCTCACTACTGGGTGTAAAGGACCCCGTCCCATCATGGAACTGACGTAAAAGTTGCGCCAAGCCCACAAGCGTTTCGTCCGTCCACCATGTGTATGTTTCAAGCTCCGGCTGATTAATATCTCCACTAACAAATGTCAATATCTCACGGCCGGAGTCATCGATTCCGAGAAATCTTGGTGCTCCCTCAAAGCCTTGTCTTTCTAAATGTTTGAGCAGTTCATGAACACTTGAACTCCAATATCCTATAGGGCGACGAACAGTGTCTCCTATACGAACTATATGGTTTACATTTCCGCCACTCAACACTTCTTCTTGAGTCATAAGGTTCATTCCTCGCTTCTCCATGCATGATCATTGCAGATTTCACCTGAGGTTCTCACCTGATAATAGCAAAATGCTACTGATTTTTACTGATCAAAAACAATTATAATTAAACATTCATGACCCTAGCAGATCACAGGCTAACTGCCCGTTAGCGTAAAAACGACTCTTTCCATCAGCTTCCGACCTCTTTGGCAGCATCGTTACGAATCAGGCAAGAAGCCAAGAATCCGATCCCCAGCACAAGTGCCAACAAAATAAAGGTGAGCGAGAAGTTGTCCGTTCTCATGCACTGAATCGCAATAATTGGCCCTAAACTCGTTCCCGCAAACAGGATAAACGTATAAACAGATACCGCGATGCCACGCGATTGCCCACCAAACTGACCCACAAGAGATATGAGGGCTGGACCTACAAGAGCGATGCCCGCAATAAAGATGACGCTCATAATCACAAGCAACGTTAAGTTTGAGATTAGACCTAAAGAGGCAAGCCCGAGTACAGCTAATAATAATCCTCCACGCAATATCTTCATTGTGCCGAAACGCTCAGCAAGCAGTCCTGCAAAGGGTGAAAGCAACATCCCTAACACACCAGCGGAACGAACGTATAAACTCTCCTGTTTGCTTAGCCCAAATGTCGAGCCGCTCAAATATGTGCCGAGCACCGTCGACATACTTACGAACGACATCAAAAGTACCAACGCCACTAAATAAGCAAGTATGAGGTTCTTACGGGCAAATAATTTCCCTATGTTTCGAATCGGATCCAGGATACTGGAATTTGGATTCTGAAAATCCGCTTTAGGCAGGAATTTCAAGACCAGGATAGCAGTAATGGAATAAACCACTGCCAAAAAATAAAAAATGGCGTTCCATCCATAATATTGGCTAACAATTCCACTCATCACTTGTCCAACGATTCCGGCTACCATAAATCCGGTTGTAATGAACCCGATCGCCGTGACCCGTTTTTGCGCAGGGAACATTTCAACAGCATAGGCAAGTGCAACAGGAGAGAACGTTGCCGCAGCCGCCCCCTGAAATCCACGTAATACAATGATCCAGGAAAAATCGCGGACCAGGCCAATAAGCAAAGATATGCAGATTAACGTAATTAATCCGATAAATATAACACTCTTGCGGCCATATTTTTCAGATAATGGACCATAGATAAGACAACCTATCGCAAATCCCAACGAGAAGATACTGCCTGCAGTTGCAGCCTGCGTGGAAGATACTCCAAAGACATCCGAGAACAAGGGAATGAGCGGAAGGGTAACGTACAGGCTAGACATGATAACCATGCCTGCCCAGCACAGAATCATGGTCATGGCGGTATAATTTCTGGAGGGATGATTAGCTGATATGGCTTGGTTCATAAGAACACCTCTTTTTTAAAAGATGACGCCCCTGCGGAGCTCACATCAAGAGCCCCCTTCGCTGGATTAGCGGAAGGGGCCAGTTCAAGTTTATGCCGTAAGGCGATCCTACAAAACTTGTCGTTCTAGATCAATTTTTGAAATAATTTCCTTCCAGGTCACGCAGGAGATTCGCATGCTCAGGCTTCCATCCGAGCAGTTCTTGGGTCAACTTACTCGAAGCCTGGATGTTTTGCGAAGCGAAATGCGTCAGCCAACCAAAGTGACCAGGAGCATCTTCAACTGACTTGCTGATCACAGGCAAATCGAGGTGGCGACCAATGACTTCAGCAATCTCACGAATGGACACACCTTCCTCGGCGATTGCATGCAGCTTGGAGCCTGCAGGTGCAGCTTCAACTGCCAGTCGGTAAAGTCGCGCTGCATCCAGACGGTGTACAGCAGCCCAACGGTTTGCACCTTCGCCCACATAAGCTGAGGCACCTGTACGACGAGCGACATTAATCAATGCCGGAACAAAACCGCCGCGGTCACCAGCGCCGTGTACTGAAGGTGGTAGTCTCAATACGGATACACGTACGTTCTTAGAAGCCAAGGATAGAGCCTCTTCTTCAGAAGCAATACGGTGCTTACCCGCAGTGCTGGCATCAGGAGCATCTTCCTCAGTGTTAATTCTACTTGGTGCAAGATGGCCAATTACGGAAGTAACAACCAAAGGGCGGCCAGAACCGGCAAGCACTTCACCGAAAGTCTGAACTGCACGCAGGTCTGTGACTCCAGCACCTGTCATGTTAGAAAAGTCGTGGTTGAAGGCCGTATGAATGACACCATCCGCTGCTTCTGCACCGCTTCTAAGACTTTCAGGATTATCCAAAGAACCACGGTGTACAGTTACCCCGGCTTTAAGAAGAGCACTAGCCGCTTCTTCCGAGCGAGCCAAACCAATGACTTCATGCCCTGCTGTTAACAATTCATTTACAACGGCAGAGCCGATGAAACCAGTCGCTCCAGTTACAAAAATACGCATTAAGAGATCCTCCTCTAAATATTAAATCTACTTGAATCGACGAAAAGATGATGACGTAATCGGAATTCGTGGTTTCAAGGATAATTTAATTTTAGAAGATATACTGACCTAAGAATTGCCTGTTCTGGTTCACTTGTTGCCTATTTCAACGGAAGTTGTTGACGTAATCCTGCAATGTCTCTTTTGGGCGGATTTCCAAAAAAGCGGCTGTAATCCCGATTAAATTGCGAGGGACTAGCATAGCCTACTAGATTGCAGGCTGTTGTCGCGTCCATTGCTTCAGATACCATTAACCGTCTCGCTTCATGCAGACGAAGTGCTTTTTGATATTGTAGGGGACTCATTGAAGTAATGGACTTAAAGTGCACACGAAAAGTAGACTCACTCATATGTGCCATTTCCGCCAATTCCGCAACTTTCATGGGATGGGAATAATGATTACGGAGCCAAGCGACCGCCTTTGTAACCAGATTGACTTCCGAACCTGCAAAACCAAGTTCAGCGATCCGAGCTCCAATAGGACTGCGCAGAACACGTAGCAAAATTTCATCCATTACAAGGGGGCCGAGCAATTCGGCATCACTGGTATTGGTTAGACATTCTACAAGCCTTGAGGTAGCGTTAATCATTCCTGCATCGGCATTAAGAACATAACCGGCACTCCATTTCGTTACGGCAGGCACTCCATTTGGATATACTCTGAGCGCTAATTCAGCAATTTTTTGCGGGTCAAGTACCAGCTTCACACTTAAATAAGGCTCCGAGCGGCTAGCGTGAGTAACCTTCAAAGCAATCGGCAGCGCAACAGGGAGCATAAGGATTTGCGATTGAGCGAATTGATAGACCTCTTGCCCCACTGTCACTGTCTTAGCCCCTTGTGCAACAATTAACATGGAGGGCAAGTCGAAAGATTTGACCTCGTCCTTACTTGCTGCAGAATAACGGCCCACAGACAAAGCAGGAATACGTTGTCTAAAGGTCCCATCATACGGAGTATGGTCACTAATCAACTTGGCCAAGCGAAGCGTCTCTACAGCAAGCGATTCCTTGATGCTACCGTTCGCAGGTATAGCCAATGTATGTTCGGATTGGAATGTCATAAGTACAATAGCACCTCCAATGGCTCTATCCTGTATTGTTTCATATGTTTTGACATGTATCCCGGTCCATTAGAAATGGGACTATGTAAACAATAATACAATTTCATAAAAGTTTATATCAGTATAATTTTAAAGTTGCTTCTCATAGAAAAAAAACCTTCAAGCGGTAATGCCATGCTGCAATCACAAGGCATCCGCTTGAAGGTTTTTTTACATTTACCGATTCTCCAGACAATAGGCTACTCCGGTGAAAATTCGTTTTTCGTCTTTCTTAACCCTATGCTTCTAATATAACCAGCAAATGCCGCACTTGCTTGGCACCAAGGTTGATGTGTAACGTGCCTACATCCTGGGTAGCCAATGGATTCAGCTGCTCCTCCAGAACATTGGACTCGTACGCTTCCGCAATCACTCTGCCTGGAAAGCTCAAGCGAGCCTCTGCATTGTCCTCCTTCACATTCCTTACCCGCACAATGATGCCCTTACTTGTCTCCGCCGGTTTCACATCGAAAATGTGCACATGTTCACCCTCAAAGGTGATGAATTGTCCTTCTTCCTCCTGCTTGCAATCCAGAACAGGGGTGGCATAGATTTGTGATACACCTTGAGTGGAAGCTTCAGTAATGGCTGATGGTTCGAACGCACGATAAGTCGACAGCACATAAGTAAAAGAATTAAAACCAGGCTGGCGCGCTCTAAAGTTCGTTTCCCAGTAGTTATTCATAGGCCAAGCCAACAGTAAGGGATTGCCCGACTTGTCAATTTGCTTGTGCTCTCTGCCGAAATTGAAATCCCCTACTTGCACCAAAGGTGCATCGGGGCAAACCAGTGTTACACCATGGTCGCCGGCGAATAGGGAAACGCTTTTGTCCACGGTCACAAAATCTCTGCATACACCCGGCAGCTGCTGCTCATCCAGCTCCACAAGCTGTCCGGCAGTATCGTAGAAGCATCGCCAGTCTCGCAAATTGAGCGGAATCGCGAAATACGTTCCTTCCGGAGTGGTGATGTCTTGCTTCATATAAGAAACTTTGATCTCAATCTCCGGACGGTAGCTGAATAGCGTGAAGCGCTGCTCCAGATTATCTACTCCAGGCGCATCCCACTGTAGCACCAGTGTTGCATCATTTGCCCCCTGCTCAACGAAACAGTCGAGCAAGCGGGAATACGTCTGCCTTGCGGCAGGCCAGTCGTTATTCCAGCAGCTGATGCTATTATTGCCTTTCTCAACATCCCGCGAAAAAATAGTTTGTCTGCTATTTTCAGCAGCGGTCGTGTCAATCGTCTCCTGAACATATTGGAACAACGTCCACGGACTGGACAAATCAAGCGTTTCCCAGCCGTTTTGCTTGTCATACAAGCTCAGAATTCTTCCCCGAACGGGATCGAATTGTAGCCGGTGATACGGAGACTCAATATGACCGTCTAGTACTTTGATTTCAAATCCCCGATTCATCGCACTAAACGGATCGTTCCATTGCTCCTTGGAGCCGGGAAAAGCTTCAAGATTTGCAGCCTGCTCCGCCTTCTGCAGCTTATCGAACGGAATTTTACGCCAGCTGAACGGCGGCAGTTCAATCACGCCATAGCTCTCTCCGCCAGTTAGACGATCGTTGTTCATAAGCACTTGCCTCATTCTGTCGGCGCTCAGATGCCGTCCAGGCGCTCGAAAGCTTGAAGGAACCCGCAGGTCATGCTTGATTGGAGCCGATGAATAGTTCACAAGCATAATCCCCTCGGGGTCATCCCCCTGAATCGGATTTGCGGTGAGCTGCTCCAGTTGGCTTCCAAGCAAGTAGCCAGTTAGACTATTGCCTTGGTACGCGTAGTGCGCTTTGTGTGCCCATTGAATATCAACATTCAAATGATCGGGATCGGCGATGGCGTTAAATGCCCCCCAGGTGTGTTCGTCGTATAAATGGATTTGCTCCCAAGCTTGCCGTTTGATCGCCGGATATCTTCCATCGGCCTCCCCTTGGAAGGCTTCCAGCAGCTCGACTGCCTTCATCCCTTGCTTCGTGCGGCGATTCAGCTTCGTTTCCTTGGCTGCACTGCCGGAACCAAAGTTCCAATAGTCTGTCCAATCCCCGGCATATGTAGGAAGCTCCTCCGTATGCTTGCGTACTCTTGCGTACAGCTGCTCCGGCGTCACGAATGAAATTCGCTGTTCGCGCGACTCGCTATTCCATTGTTTGATGAGGTCTGCTAAATCCTGATCCGGCGGGTTGTTATCGTATAGCGGCAGATTGGTTGCGGTTAAATAGACGAAATCGAATGGATAGTCTGGATTATCCTCGATCTTCTTTAAATATTGGGCAAGACCTTCCGCCATAAGCTCCGTGTTTTTATCGTTTACATTACAAATTTGGCTGAACAGAGAATAATGCTCACCGTTGAACGTCAGCAGCTTTCTATGATCAGGCGTCTCCCAGTGGAAAGCGTTCGGCCTTTTGAAGGGAACGGTACCCATATGGATGTTGATTCCCATGATGAAGAACTCTACACCGGCATCAAGCAGCAATTGGCTGTAAGGCCACGGCTGACCATTGACATCATGGTGAATAGCCGTGGTGATATCGATCCCAAATCGGCTGCGCAGCTCCTTGATGGGCTGCAGCATATGAGCCGTTTGCTCCGCACTCACAAGAGGTGTTGTATGCAGGAACGAAGCGGAGATGCTCATTTGCCCATTGTGCAGATAACGGCGGAACTGCTCAACCTGTTTTTCGGTTGCATCTTCCAGCCACCTCAGCACAGGGTAACCGGATTCACAGGTCCAGCGGAATTTATTCTCCTCCGCCCAATTCTCGGTCGCTTCGCATAATTGCAGGGCCTGATCGATATATTTCTTTTGCAGCTCTAGTAGAATAGGCTGCGCATGAGTATAGCCGATATCCAAATGGCTGTGGTGAAGCACAAGTATTTCTTTAATTTTTGACACAGACTTTCCTCCTGACATGCTAGATTTGCTCTCGTTACTGCGTAACTATATAGATTGAACTTAGAATTCTTACACGGGGTTTGATCATCATTGCGGAAAACGTTTGGACTTTCGGCCGCTGTTGTCCCCAGATTTCTTTGATTAGACCGCTTCTAGCGGTTGAAATCTGGAGACAGCGTATGCTTCCGGTGCGGGCTTTCCTGTGGAAAGCTTTCAGGCGATCGCTTTCGCTCCTACAGTTCCAAACTTCCCCCTCCATTCCTTCTCGCTATTTGCGAATTCACAAAACAAACATAGCCAAGAAAAAGAGAGCTTATATAAGAAGGATCAAAGTGTAATTAACGGCATTTTCGTACCTTAAATCCTCTGCAGTTAGGGGTTAGTGGAGATTAAGTGCAATATTGTACCTTAAATCTTCCATAATAGCCCATCGAGCGTGTTTTTTCCAAAATAAGATACAAAAACGCCCTTATTACCCTTATTTACCTATATTAAAGAAAAATAAGGTACAAAAATGCCTTTAGTTGAGGAGATGGCCCTCTTTTTTCACTGTATGGCGACTAGTGAAGGGGAATATACCGCTTCTAGCGGTTGAAATCTGGAGACAACGTATGCTTCCGATGCGAGCTTTCCGGTGGAAAGCTTTCAGACGATCACTTTCGCTCCTACAGTTCCAAACTTCCCCCTTCGTTCCTCATCGCTTTCGTTACTATCTTTTGTTCATCTTGTATAGTAGTTTTATATCTAATGTCCCAGCAGCCTATAAGACTTGGCGGCTTCTGTATTAAAAGAGATGATGTTTCCAGACAACTGCCACTCAACGTCCCTTTGCTGATCACCAGCGCCATCTATTTCTATAATAGAGAACTCGCCGTTTGACCATGGATTCAAGATGCTGCAGATCCTGCCCTTCTCACTAGTAAGGTCAATATGCGTCACCTTTCCTTCCGACAGCTCGCTAGATACAAGAAATGCTCCAACGGCTCTCAGGTTATGGAAACGGGCAGCCTTCTCCTGCGGCCAAACCGGGAACAGCTTGATCACCTGCTCATGGCTTTGCAGCAGCATTTCGTTGATAGCAGAAGGTACGCCACTACAGCATTCAATGCCCCCTCCGCCGAAGAAAATAAACAGATTCGGGAAGCTATGCTCCGAGCATTGGCGGCGGAGCTCACGAAGAATAGTCTCAGGATCATAACCGACACGCGCGGCGGCGGTGAATATGGTTGGAAAGCCGTTATAATCCGTCCAGCGGTTCAACACCGTAATCGTATCCTTGGCAATCTGCAGAAGCTGTGGATCTGAATCTAGACCAATCCCGCCAGCAGGCCAGATATGCTGGATGGCGAGCGTATTGTCTCCCCACCATTCGTGTCCTTGCTCCGTTAAGCGGAATATCGTTTTCCCTTCGCGCTCAAACGTCGGATAATCGCTGATATGCTCCAAGATATGAGTCCACTTCTCATGACGATCCCCATCAAGCTGCAATTGCCCTGAAATATCGAGCAGCCCTTTAAATAACATCCGTATAAGTGCTAATGAAAGAATAGGATTCATATCCTCCAGGCCGCGGTCCCAATCCTCATTGTCGTGGGACTCTGTATAGGTTCCGACTTCATGAATAGCATCACGGTAAATCACGTAACGGCCATCCTCGAAGGTCAGATAATCCTCCCAGAAATTCGCCACCTCAATCAGGAACGGGTACACATAACGGGCATATTCCAAGTCATACGTATAGTAAAACCGCATCAGCATGTTGACTGTACTTAGCGCCGAATTACTCTTCTGTCCCAAAAACATGTGTCCGTTCTCATAAGGCGTATTACATAGTGCTGTAGGTAACCCTTTCGGGCCAATACCAACATCGTAATAGATCCCTCTACATCCCAAATACTCCTCTGCATACCGGCGACCGTTCACCATATACTCCAGCAGCGGTGTATCATACGGTTCACTCAGCTCAATGTGGTTGGACGAATACACGCCCCACCAAGGAGCCTGGTAATTGTAATTCAAATGATAGTCTCCCGCCCATTCCGGGTTATCTGTCGTGATCCAATTGCCGAATAATCCTGGCGCGAACTTCTTGTTGCGGCTGCAGCAAGCCATAATATAATGGGAGCCGTACCAGAACTTCTCTAGCAGTTCATCCCCGATTTCAATGGCAGACTTTGCCCAGAACCCGCTCCACCAGTCGGTGTGCTCTGAACGCAGCGAAGCAATCCGCTTCTCGTCGATAAGCCCCGCTCTGCTAATCGACTCCTGTAAGTAGTTGTCCTCATCATGGTTCGTCGCCACGGAGGCAACGATATATTGTTTGGTTCCAGGCTGTAGTTCAAAGGAATGACTTCCTGACGAGCTGCACATAGCAATAGCGCCTTCCGTTGGCCATTCGATGCCTTCACCGGTAAATTTACGTACCGCCCACGCAGTATCGCCATCCTGTCCCTGCTCCGTTTCCGAGCCATTTCCGGTCTGCACCCACAGATCCAGCGTAACGGAAACGGCTTGCTTTTCACTGCTCAGCTCCACGATTAACACATTTTCCAGGGATGAAATCCAGGAGGTCATCTTGACCGACGCTGCCGCTCCATGAAATGTCGATACAATAGTTGCTTCATCCAGTCGCTGCTCGCTATAATACGAAGCATTGGCCAGATCGGGTATATGAACATCAATCCCGCCGAGCAAGCACGGGCTACCATTCGAATACATCAGCTGCGCTTTCCAGAAATCATTTTTCGAGATCCATATGCGCTGCTGTTCAGGCTTTCCGCTAATAGTGACACCGAGATCGCCATTGCCAATGACCGGGCTATCGACGACCTTGTCTGTAGGGACAATTTTCGGAGGCTCCGTAAAGATTCCCTTATACTTCTCCACTCTTTGTTTCCATTCCACAGCTTCCATGTAAGGTTCCACCACCAGTTTTTAATGTTCAAAATCATGCCCGCCCCCCTAGAAGGAACATAGCGGGCATGATCGCTAATTATTTATTCGCTGCACGTCTTTCCTCATATCTCTTCAACGCATCGTCATAGATCTTAAGAACTTTATCGAGATCGCCTGTTTTCTTAATCTTAGCCTGGAAATCAGCCCATTTATCAAAGCTTTCTTTGCCATTCACGAATTTGTTCTGCATCTCTGCTACATACGTATTTACCGGCGACATGACTGAGGTGATCTGCTCGCGTTCATCATCTGTAAATTCAAGGCTAGGCTCGAAAATCATTGGAGGTACGTAATCATTAGGGAACGGCATATTTTGGAACGCAGTTTCCCATGGTTCTTCAACCAGTTTGCCATCTACAATACCTGAGTCCTTAGGCGCAAAATCAACGAATGCTCTCGTATCAATGGCCATTTGCAGACCAGGCCGGTAGGAGCTGCTTGATCTCGTTCCGTATTTATCGCCTTCAATCCATGGGTTCTCCGCATGTTTAATCGAATCCACAAAGGTTGGTTTGCCGCTGGCATCTTTGGTGTAGCTCGTACCTTCAATCCCCCAAGTAATCAGGTTTATAATTTCCGGTTTATATTGCAAATCCAACAGCTTCACTAAATCCTTCACATTCTTAGCCTTCGGACTGACCACCATCACCGCACCCGAGCTAACTCCGACGGAGCTGAAGTCGTTCACACTTTGCCATGCTTTCCCGTATTTCGGATTATCGGGGAATAGCGAAATGACGAACTTCTCCCCTCCCGTTGATGCGCGATTCCAGTCACCCGGGAAGGTAAACCAGTTGGACAGCAAAATGAAGTTCGTGCCGCTCATTGCTTTTTTCTTAATAGCATCGGTTTTATCCGAGAACACCTCAGGATCTAGCAGCTTATCCGCATACAGCTTATTGGCAAACTGCAGCGCTTCCTTATACGATTCTTCGAACGGTCCGTAAACATAATTTTTTCCGTTCCAATAGATGGACGTGCCTCCATTGTGGTTAGCATAAAAGAGTGGATCGAAGGAACCGCTTTGCGTATTCACCGGATAGGAGTTCGGATATTTCTCTTTTAACGTTTTTGCGGCTGCATACAGCTCATCTATCGTGCTTGGAATATTGATACCTTCCTTTTGAAAAATATCATATCGATAGGTTACCGGCGAGTATACGCCCATGCCTTTATCTTTTGCTTGCCTTGGAAGGTCAATATTCCATAATCCATAGAACTGTCCATCTGAGCGGATCGCCTTGATTTTCCCATCGGTCGCTTGGTCGATTAAGCTCATATAGTTAGGCAGAAGGTCTTTATACTCGCTCAGCTCCAGGAACGTGCCCTCTGTTTCATATTGCTTAAAGAGGTCTTTGCTCATGACCATGAACAAATCTGTCGTATCACCGCTCGCCAGCAGCAGCTTGGATTTCTCCTCGTATTCGCCAATCGGGATGTAATTATATTTAATGTCCAATTTCTTACCCGTTAGCGCTTCCATCTGTTTAATCCATTCCTTGTGCACCATAGAATCTTCTATTTTGGCGCCAAAGGAAGGCAAGGTTACAGAAAAGCTTAGCGTTCCAGCTTGCTCCGCAGTGTCACTGTTTCCCGAATTTGTGGAAGTAGCGTTAGAGCTGCATCCTGCCAAGATGGTTCCTATGCTTAATACACCTGCAAGCAATAAAGAAGATAATTTGAAGCGTTGTCTCATCATTACCCCTCCTGAAAACATACTCATCTTTTTGTCTTTCATTAACAATTACAGGGTACGTGCTATGCCGCTATGCTCAGGTCTCTTTTCTAATAACCACCACTCCTCTCAGCTGCCTCGGAAAATTAACCTTTAACAGCACCAATCATGACGCCTTTCACAAAGTATTTTTGGAGGAACGGATAGATCACCATGATGGGGAACATCGCAATAACAACAATCGCCATTTGAATATTCTTCGCATTCACATTCATTTGTGCCAGCATCGCTTGCATGACTTCTGTTCCGGTTCCTGAATCGAAGGAAAGGGAGAATAAATATTTTCTTAAGATCAGCTGTAATGGATACTTATTCTCGTCCTGAAGATACACCAGTGCTTCAAACCATCCATTCCAGCTGCCAACAATGCCGAATAGAGCAAATGTCGCCAGAAGCGGCTTGGAGAGCGGCAAATAAATTTTGGTTAAGATTTGAATATCGTTAGCCCCATCAATAACAGCGGATTCGCGCAAATCGGCTGGTATGGATTGATAAAAGGACCTGAACAAAAATACATTAAACGCAGATACACAGCCGGGGATAATCATGATCCAATAGGTATCAAGCAAATGAAGACTCCGTGCGAGCAAATAAGAAGGAATCAAGCCGCCACTAAAGAACATCGTAATGACCAGAAAGATCGAAAGAAATTTTTTGGCCATGAAGTCCGGGAGCGTCAGCGGATACGCCATTAATGAGGTAAAAGTCAGCATGAACAAGGTGGAACCCAGTGCATATATAATGGAATGCGCGTAGCCTGAATACAGAAATGGGTCCTGGAAAATATATTTGTAACCGCCTACATTAAAGCCCTTCGGAAAAATCGTAATATCGCCTCTAAGAATAGGTTCAGAACTGCTTAAAGAAACTGCAATGACGTGCAAGAATGGATATAGCATGACCACACATAGCAGCAGCATCAACAAAATATTGAACACGTCAAATATTTTTGAACCAATACTTTCTTTACCTACCATGTCCGGTCGCCCCCTACCAAATACTTGTGTCTGATACTTTACGGCTTAACATGTTTGCTCCTATGAGCAAAATAAATGCAACCAAGGACTGGAAGAGCCCAATGGCGGTCGTATATTCAAATCTTGACCCCATAATCCCTTCACGGTAAAGATAGGTCCCAATAACATCCGCAACCTCATAGGTGTCCGGGTTATACAGCATAAGGATTTTCTGAAAATCCGTACCCAAAATCCCGCTAAGGGACAAAATAAGCAAAATAATCGTCGTTGGTTTGATATGCGGCCAGTTAATATTTCGCACCTTCTGCCAGCGGTTTGCACCGTCAATACTCGCAACATCATATAACGTAGGATCAACACTGCTTAATGCCGCCAGGTACAAAATTGTACCAAAACCGATCCCCTGCCATATGTTTGAACTGATAAATATGGTCCTGAACCATTCAGGCTCTGACAGAAACACAATCGGATCGACGCCGAACCAACCTGCAATTTTGTTAAACAACCCTTCTCTCTCGGTAAAGGTCCGAAGAATACCCACAATAATGACCGTGGAAATAAAGTGCGGCAAGTAGGATATGGTCTGTACCGCTTTTTTGAATTTAGGAAACCTTAATTCGTTGAATAGCAAGGCCAGAATGATCGGGGCGGGAAATCCCCATAACAAGGAGTAGATACCTAACAATATGGTGTTCTTAAGTACCCTCATTGCCATAGGATCTTGAAAGAATAAAATGAAGTACTTAAATCCTACCCATTCACTGCCCCACATCCCTCGAACCGCACTATACTTTTTGAAGGCGATCTGTATCCCGTACATTGGAAAGTAACTAAACACCAGTACAACCAAAAATCCAGGCAATACCATTAAAAATAAGTAACGTTGCTTCCAAAATCGTTTGAAAAACTTGTGTGAAGTTACCATCTCTGCTTTCCCCCTTCAAAAACTTGGCACTTAAAGCTTCTCTAGAAAAAGCAATGTTACCGCTTACAACAAAGAATACAACCATTGAATATCTGTGTCAATATATGATTTATAATTAGAATATAAATGATACAATAAATGATACAGATGCTATATCAAAACTCTAATTCCACTGATTACTATCCAATTAAGAAACGAAAAAAAGCGACCTCATTGAAAGTCCGCAACGGAATTTCAACAAAGCCGCTATCAAATTTGTGCCAAATGTTCATTTGGATACAAGCTGACCTTTCAAGATTATAAAAATATTCAGGTGCCTATCGAGCGAACAGTCTCCCCGATATAAATGTTGGATTTGCATACTTGTCCGTAAAACAACTGATCTTCGTTGCCATCAATCATGTTCAGCAATAACCCGGCAGCACATTGTCCCATTTCATAAAAAGGCTGTGTGATCCCGGTTACATTTAATTTGATTCGGCGGTTTAAATTTTCTGCATCATAGGTGACGAGCGATACATCCTCAGGTACGCGAACATTCAGACTTTGTAACGAGCGGAGAGCTGCCTCGGCAATTTGATCATTTGCAGTAAATACAGCCGTGAACGACATTTCTTTCATTTTTCTCTCTAGAACTTCACAATAATGGTCAAATTCATCAGAGAAATCCTCATACTTGGTGGGAATAAACACTTCGAATTCATGCGAATACGGCAGTCCCGAGTCAACAATTGCCTGCTTGAAGCCCATAAGCCGTTCATTGATCGTGCTTATATTACTATTTTTAATAAATAGCATTTGCCTATGTCCTTGTTCGATGAGCAGCTTGGTCAGGTTGTAAGCGCCTGCAATATTATCGCTGGTTACATACGGAATGCTTGTGTTGTAGACCACCCGATCCAAGCTTATGTATTTGATCCCGTGATCCTGAAGTAAGGAGAAGATCCGATTATTAATCTCTTCATGCCCTTCACTCATAAAGGGACTTAGGATCACCCCTTCTACCTTTCTTTCGACTGCCCCTCGTACGAGGGATTCCAGCTTTTCAAGATTCCGGTCATCACTTGAACTTAGCAGCTGGTAGCCTCGTAGAAACAAGGCATCTTCCACTCCCCGCAGTGCAGTCGCCCAGATCGGATTATCGATGCCGAACACAAAAGCAGCCACCAGACGCGTACCACCTTGCAAAATCTCCTTCTCTTTATTCATGAAGGTTCCTCTGCGGCTATCCCGGATAAGCCACCCTTCCTCCGTGAGCTCCTTGATTGCCTTTTCAATCGTATTCACACTAGACTCATAATATTGGGCGAACTCGCGGCTGGATGGCAGCCTGTAGCCCTCAGTCCACTCTCCGCTTATCAGCCTTTGCTTAATATCCTCTTTGATAACCGAGTACTTAGCCACAGCTTCATTCTCCTCATGTAATCTTATCATTCACTGTACCCTTCGCCCCAATCTGTGTCAAGTTTCTTGATACAAGAAAACAAAATCCACAACCTCGTCTGAAGTTGTGGATGGATAAGAAGGCGATGAATATGACGCTCTGTATGTCAATGCGATCAACCCATTATATCTACTAATTGCGTTCCCTCCGGTTTCTGCCATTGACCGTCCTTACCTATGCCCTCGTTCTCCAGCACACGCCCATCTTGTACAACAACCTTACCACGCACGATCGTTCCGACAATGCTACTTGGGAAAGTATGCCCCATGTACAGACTTTGCTTATGTTTGGCGTAGTAATTGTCTTCAGTTACGGTAAATGGTGTATCCAGGTCGATAATCGCCAGATCGGCGTCCATGCCTACGGCAATCTTGCCTTTGCGATCTGCAAGGTCAAAGCGCTCGGCAGGAGCGGAAGCGGTCATACGGGCGATCTGTTCCAGCGGAATATGGTTCGTCTGAGACAATTCCAGTGCAGCCAGCAGCGTAAACTGCCCGCCGCTAATGCCGCCCCACGCCTGAAACAAATTGAAATCCTTAGGGTCTTTCATGTCATATGGACATGGCGAGTGGTCCGAGGTCAGCATGTCGAACTTGCCTGCAGCGACCAGTTCAATCAGCTTCTTCTGCTCAGAGGCTTCACGCAGTGGGGGCGCACATTTGGCAATGCTGCCCCGTTCGCGAAGAGCGTCATGATTAAATAGCAGATAGTGCGCACACGTCTCTACAGTTACATTCATTCCGCGGCTTTTCGCATCCTCTATCTTGCCCACCGCTGCCTCAGAACTGATATGCACGAAGTGCAGTGCACAACCGGTGATCTCTGCATAATACAGCGCCCGCTCAACCGCTTCGACTTCAGCAAGGATCGGTCGTGTCGCCAGATAATCATCGGCACTTACACAGCCTGCCTGTTCCTTCTCCGCCTTGAGCCAATTCGTGATCGCCGCACTCTCCGCATGCAACGCCAGCACTTTGCCCAGCTTGGCGATCTGCTTCATTCCACTGAGCAGCGTCATCTCATCTACGGCTTCGAACTCTTTGTTACCTGTCGTAGACAGAAATGCCTTAAATCCGATAACACCAGACTTCGCAAGCGGCGTAAGATCGTCTTCATTCCCTGGCACAAGTCCGCCCCACAAACCGAAGTCCACGACTGACTTCTCATTGCCAAGCCTTGCTTTATCCAGCAGCGCTTCACAGTTAACCGTCGAAGGAATTCCGTTCAGTGGCATATCGAAGAAGGTTGTACATCCTCCTGCCGCCATCATCGATGATCCAGTAGAGAACCCCTCCCAATGCTCACGCCCCGGCTCACTGAAATGAACATGAACATCAATCATCCCTGGCATAACGACCTGACCCGCTGCATTCCAATCCTGACGGGCTGAGGCAGTCAGCCCCGATGTAATTACTTTGATCTTGCCATCCTTGATGCCGATGTCAACCTGCTCTACACCTGTCGGGAGTACAACTACTCCATTACGGACGATTAGATCCATCTGTTCCATCGTGATTCGCTCCTTTGTATTGTCCTTGTTCCATCTATTCGAAAATCGTGCCGCGCTTGAAGGACGAGCCTTTGAATGCATATTTCGTCAGCAAAAAGTATGAGAGCCCTGCCACGATAAAGCCGACGATCCAGCCGAGGTCTACTTCTATGAATGCCGCAGCAGCACCAAGCGTCATGGCGAGGATTGCGCTTGGATTGTAACCAGCAAAGTTGCCGTTCTCCCGGTACAACTCAGCGACATCCACCTTCTGACGACGCAGGATATAGAATTCAACCAGCAGAATCGCAACGATTGGCCCTAGGAATGCCGAGTAGATCAAGACGAACATGTTCAGACCATGCGCTGAAGAGTCCTTTACCAGCACCCACGGGAAGGAGCAAAGCGCCAGCAGACCCGTGATCGCTACTGCAGGTTTGTACTTTAGTTTCGTAACAAAAGAGATAACGTATGCGGGAGGAACAATATTCGCCACCATGTTAACTGCAATAACACCGATCACGATAAACGCGGATACACCAACGGTGATATACGAATTGTTGACAACAATAGCGAACGCCTTGACCGGGTTGGAGATCCCTGTTGCCGCTGCCATCATCGCACCGATTGTCAGTACGAAGCCGTAGGCGACCGTAATCGGGCTGAAGTACAGGAAGCTTCGTTTCCCATCACTGATCCCTGGCTTCAGTTCGCGGGAGTAGTCTGCTGCACTCAGGAATATTGCAGCGTAGTTACCCAGAAAAACCATGATAAAGGAGAAGAACGGCAGGCCCCATGTTCCCTTCGCATGGACCCAGTTATGCATGATAGCATCACTGTGTGAATTCACCAACAGTCCGAATACATAGATTAGCGCGAGTACGATTACGATTGATGCGAGCGTCTCCACCCACTTAATCGCGTGAAACCCATATAGCGAAAGGCCGATCTGGACAAGCTGCAAAGCAATAAAACAAACTGGAATACTGTCAAAGCTGCCGCCTGTGACGACCTTGACAATCTCATTGAGCGCCGTTGCGCCAACCCAGCTCTGGAAACCGTACCAGATAATCGCCGGTATGCCCCGAAGGAAGGAGGAGATGATCGCTCCCTTGGTGCCAAACGACATCCGAAGCTGTACGACATACGGGACGCCTGTACGATAGCCGAAGCGATCATTGAGTGCGAAGATGACTGAGATGAGCCCGATGGCGATGATCGCAGCTACAAAAGTCTGCACGAGATTCAAGTTAGCAACGCCGGCAGCGATAAGGCTCGCACCAAGTGTCATATTCCCTAGATTGACACCATCACCGATCCACATAAACATGTAAGAGATAACCCCTACTTTCCGATCCTTTTCTTGCTTCGGTCGAAGGGACTCGTCAACATACATCTCTTCTTTCAATTGCGACTGCTCCTGAATGTGACCCGCCAAATCCATAGACATCTCCACTCACTCCCTTTTTTCTGGTTCGCCATCTAATAGGTTATATAACATAACTTAATTATGTTATATTTCCTTACTCAATCTTTATATTCTTCATTTTATCATCTATTTTTTATAAATCATCAGCAAAATCGTAGATTATCTTTCAATCTATTGGTGAATATGCACAAAATAAAATCACATGTCATGTTACATTTATAACAATAGCGGTTATAGACATGTTGGAAACCAAGCTTCAACTGCACAAAAAAACTGCCGGCATACACTCGGCAGTTACTTAGTTCAAAAGATATGAAGATATTAATACCCTCATCTATTCAGCAGTGGACACTCTTGTATCACCATACCTTGCCGCCACCCAATGCAGCAGCGCCCGATCCCGGCCCGGCGCGGCAACGAATGACACCCCGATTGGCAGACCGTCCTCACGCCATACTGGAACTGTTAATTGCGGCAGCCCTGCCAGACCCGCTATGCACGATAGTTGCATGACTTTTGCACGATATGCCTCAGCTTCCTCCCCTTGGAGCCCACACAGCGGAGCGACACCCGGCGCAGTCGGCAGTACCAACAGCCCATCGACACCTAGCAGACTCGACAGTTCTGCACGCAACACCGTTCGCAGTTCCTGCGCCCAAGTGATATCCGCTTCCCTCAGCGTACTTGTCCACTTCAGCCGCTCTGCAATTCCCGATCCGAAGACAGGCTGATGCTGTGTTACCCATGTCCCATGCTCCCGCCATATCTCCATTCCTTGCAGCAGACGAAAAGCTTGCGACCACAAAGTCAGCCCCTGACCAAGCAATGCATACTCCTCAGGTACTGAGTAAAGAGATTGCTCCATCCACCCCTTCCACACTTGGTCAGTCAGATGAACAGACCCCAAAGGCAAGAGATAATCCCCCTGAAACTTGCCCACATGTGCCAGCAATTTGTCCCGATCTGCCGCCTCCGGCACGGCCCATGTCTCTTCATCCAAATAGATCTTATGAAATGAAGTGACAGCTGGGTCACTCTCGTCAGCCAACAATACTTCACCAACCTCAACGATCCACTGCAATTCCCGACTCATCCAGCCCACAGTATCAAAACTGTGCGCCAGCGGAATCACCCCATCCAGCGATACCACACCATGTGTTGGACGGAAACCGTACACCCCGCAATAGGATGAGGGAATCCGCACCGATCCACCTGTGTCAGTGCCGATTGCAAATTCAATATCATCAGCTGCCGCCGCAACTGCTGAACCACTGGAGGAGCCGCCAGGGATTCTCATTGAATCCGCCGGGTTGATCGGCGTGCCGTAGTGGGCATTTTCTCCGTTCAAGCTGTACATCAGTTCGTCGGTATGTGTCATGCCATCAAGTGCAGCACCCGCCGCCAGCAATCGCCGAACAACCTCCGCATGGCGGGGCGCCGCTTCATGGGTGCGCAGCCAGTCCGGATTGCCCGCTGCATTCGTATGCCCCGCAACCGCGACGACATCCTTGAGCGCGAAGCGTGCACCATTTAATCTACCCTCGCCAGTCGGTGGCACAATAACATTCGGCGCAATATAGGCTTGATAAGCTTGCCGTTCTGACTTACTGCTTGTCTGGTTAGCACGATGATGTTGATCAGAGCTCATCCGGCGCACCTCCTTGGTTAAAATCGTCTTTCACTGCTTTCACATCAGCTTCTGATGCTAGTCGTTCCGGACGATGCGGAATCAGCTCCATCAGCAGCGCCAGCAGAATTCCGACAAGCAGGCCATTACCGAGTAACGGTCGCAGTAATGCAGGGAGTGAGACAAAGGTCGTCGCAGGCAACCCCATCAGGATCACTCCTACGAAAAGCGGTATACCCGCCGCGTACAGATTGACCGGATCCTCCATTCTGACTTGCCGGAAATAATTAAGCGATGAAAATAACAGTCGCACATACGTCACCAGCAACACTGCGCTTCCTATACTCAGCGGTAACAATGTCATCCAGTCACTCACCACCGGAATCAATCCGACGATCATAAAGAACAGCGCCCCCAGTACAAACGGCAACCGCTCCCTAATGCGTGTCTGTTGAAGAAAGCCGATGGATGACACATAAGGTGCATAAGGGACCGTCCCCAGTACACCGGACAACACTGTAAGTACACCGCTAATTGTAAACGAGCGCCGATACGTTTTGTCGTCTGCTTCCTGTTCATAGATGTCATCAGTTCCCTTGATCGCCCCGAACGTATTGGACGTATTCACCAGTCCTGCAATTACCGCGATCAGTATCACACCAATATCTAGCCCGCCCCAGCTCTGTGGCACACCTACCGGAAACAACCAGTGCCCTATACCTCCCCCTTCACTTGTCACGCTTGCTGGTACCGATTGTGTGACCCCAGTCAACTCATGATCCGCTCCAAATAACACGGCATACACTGCCCAGCCCGCCACGATTCCGATCAGCAGCGCATAAGGAGCCACTCTGCGTCCGCCCTTGATGACAATCCAGATTGTCAATAAGGCTACCGCCGATGCTAAACCGAATACTGCTGGATGAAGCACCCGCTGCGCCTCGGACATGCCTGGAGATATGCCCATCATTCCTTCGAGGAAGATCAAGTTCAGACGACAACCGAGCAGAAACATAAATACCGCCATCACCCGAGCCGTGAACAGCCGAGCCAGCCAGGCTCCCCAGCCTGTAACACCAAGCAAAATCGTCACGACTCCCGACAGCACTACACCCACTGCCAGACTCGCTCCAACCTCCTGCAGACTTCGTCCGATGGAAGGTGCAGCCGCGCACAGTCCGAGAATCACTCCCCACCACAACCCCGACTGACCTTCCATTATCGCCCTGCGATGTCCGATTGCCGCCTGCATTACACTAGCAATGCCTGTCAGTACAAACGAGATTTGAACCAGCATCTCTACCTGGGTATGCCCTAATCGAAATGCTGCTCCGACCGTAATCGGGATCACCACTGTATTCGTAAATAAAAAGAAAAACCACTGCAAACCAGCAACCCAACGCAAAGCCCCAAGCCACTGTTTATTCTCGACATTGCTACGCTTCCCACTCACCGACTGACCTCCCTCTAAACCCAAAGACCTCAGTCTATTCGAACCCTGTGCTCCGAAAAACACATGACACTCTTACATCAGTTTGCAGCCCGCTCCACTCCGTACGCATCAAGCGCCGCCTGCATTCCACGTCCGACCTCAATCTTCGCCTGATGTCTAATCAATACAGCTTCCAGTGCAGACAGCACAAACAATACATTTTCCTTACGACAGCTGTAGCCCATCGTGCCGATCCGCCAGATTTGACCATGCAGCGGACCAAACGAACTAGCGATCTCAATTCCGAACTGTTCCAGCAGCATCTGCCGCACCGATTCTCCATTGATGGCCGCCGGAATTTTTACACAAGTCACCATTGGCGCTTTCCACGGTACATCATTGAACAGCTCCAGGCCCATGCCACGAATTCCCGCCATCAACGCCCGTTCATGCAGACGATGCCGCTCGAATCTCGCTTCCAGCCCCTCCTCCAGCACGATCCGTACACCTTCACGAAGCGCATACAGCATCGAGGTCGCTTCCGTATGGTGATTCAATCTACGCGGTCCCCAGTAATCCTGAAGCTGACTGAGGTCAAAATAATTACTTCGAATCGGCACGCGCACCTCAAGGCGATCCTGCTCCTGCGCGACACCGCGCTCAACCTTTTTACGCGTCAACAGCAGCTTCTCAATCCCTTCGTTATACGTAATCGGTGCCATTCCGGACGGGACGGACAGACATTTTTGCGTACCGCCGATCACAGCATCAAGCTGCCACTCATCCACCTTGACCGGCGTTCCACCCAGCGTCGCTACCGCATCAACAACCGTCAATACCCCAAGTTCCCGGCACGCAGGACCAATCTGATCAAGCGGCTGCATACAACCCGTCGAAGTCTCGCCATGCACGATAGCCAACACCTTGGGCTGAATACGACGCACTTCTTCAATCACCGCCTGCTGGTCGAATACCTGCCCCCAAGGACACTCCATCAGATGCACAACCGCCCCGCAGCGCTCGGCGATCTCCGTAAGCAGATGCCCGAAACGGCCAAAGATCGGCACTAGCACCCTATCGCCTGGCTCGATCACGCTGCATAGCACCGCCTCCAGACCAGATCGCGATGTACCATCGATTGGGAATGCCCACTTATTGTTCGTTTGAAACACTTGCCGGAGCATGTCCATCGTCTCGTTCATCATCGCGGTAAACGCCGGGTCGAACTGCCCCAATATCGGCGTACTCATCGCACGCAGCACACGAGGATCTACCTCCACAGGCCCAGGTGTCATAATTGTCCGTAAGGGTGCTTGAATTTCCCGATAGTTCGTCATTTGGTCTGCCTCCTCAAATCCATATCATGATATACGTTAATACGCCAACTCATACAGCAGTTCAATTAACAAGCGAACCCCGCAGACCAGCTCATCTGTTCCAGTAAACTCACGTGGGGAATGACTAATCCCTAAATGACTGGGTACAAATAACAGCGAAGTTGGGCAATAGGTGCCGAACACTTGTGAATCATGCCCCGCACCACTCGTCATCCTGCGATGGGAGATTCCCTGACGCGCCAGAATCATCTGCGCTTTGGAAGCCAGTGGCTCTGACATCGCTACAGGGTCTTCATCCATCCATTTGTGATACGTAAGCGTTGTGCCTTGCGCCGCCGCGACCTTTTCCCACTCGATAAACAAGGCCTCACAGAACTGACGGATCACTTCAGCAGCAGGGTGCCGCACATCAAGACTAAACGTCACTTCACGCGCAATAACATTGCCCACATTCGGATGAATCTCCATCCGTCCGACGGTAGCAACTAATCCGTCCCCCTGTCGCTTCGCCCACTCACCCACTAGCCGAATCATTTCAGCAGCAGTCAGGAGCGCATCACGTCGCCACTCCATTGGCGTTGTACCCGCATGATTGCTTTCCCCGCTTACCGTAACTTCATAACGACGTTGTCCAACGATGTGGCTGACAATCCCGATGGATTGGCCTTCTCGCTCCAGCACCTCGCCCTGCTCAACATGCAGTTCGATAAAGCACTCCAGATCATCGCGACGCGGTGAAGGATGAATCCCCATTCCGAATCCTGCTTGCCCCATCGCTTCACGGAATGAGATTCCCTCGGCATCTGCGATCCCTTCGACCTGCTGCATGTCACGAATCCCAGTCATACTGCCAGAACCCCAATAAGTCATTGGAAAGCGACTACCCTCCTCCTCGCAAAGCGACACAACCTCAATGCTCCTGCGCGGTGTCCCGTAGTGCTCTTTTAGATAACGGACAGCGATAAAACTGGCAATAATCCCGTAAGCTCCATCATATTTACCACCATCGACAACCGTATCCAGATGTGAACCAGTAAGAATCACCCGACCGTCCTGTTCCGTGCCGGAAAGTCTTCCGAACAGATTTCCAACATCATCATAGCGCGGTATTAATCCGCCCTCTCGCATGCAATGCTCCAAGGCCGACTGAGCCGCTTGCCATGCGGGAGAATAGAGTGTTCGGGTCACACCGTGATCCCCATGCTCCCCTTGACCACCATAAGTTGCGAGCCAGTCGATCATCTCACTCACCTGCTGATGCAGATCAGTAGGTGGCGGGACCACCAACGGTTGTTGTTCGATCCTCATTTCGCATTCCCCCATTTTTCACTACATGCCCGTCTGCCTGTGTCTGTACCTTCACATCCCACTCTGTATCCATGTCAGATTTTATAACAAAATGTTGACTTGGCAAATTCATTGTCTTCATTGTAAAATAAATCAACCTAAAAAACATGCACGTAGGTGTAGAAGAACCGGTGTAATAATTGTACACAATAACTAATACAGAGAATTGTCAGGAGGCATTGTCATGAAACTAGAGGAATTGTTACACATCCCTGTTTTTAACGGAACGCAGATCGTCGCAGGGAACGCGGGGCTGGAACGCGAAGTACTGACGGTCAACATGATGGATGCCCCCGATATCATTACCTTTCTCAAGCCCAATGAACTGCTGATTACGACAGCCTTTCATTTCAAGGATGACTTGCCTTCATTACTGCTATTGATCGAGGAAATGGGGCGTCAGAACTGCTCGGGATTAGGAATCAAGACAAAACGCTTCCTTGGCACTCTGCCTTCTGTGCTGATCGAACGCGCAAACGAACTGGCTGTCCCCTTGCTGGAACTTCCAGTCGAACCTTCGCTCGGTGACATTGTGAACAAGTCACTTAGCCATATTCTCGATGTACGTACACATGAGCTGCACAATGCAATGCAAGCCCACCGCCAATTCACCCATGATATAATGAAGGGCGAGGGTACGGTTAAAGTGCTGCTGGACCTGTCAAACTTGCTTAAAACTCCTGTCTTTCTGCTTGATCCTCACCTTCGTCTTCTTGCAGGGAAGCCACAGCGGCAGACCTTGACCGCAGAACTAGACCAACTGATGTCCGAACGATGTTTGGTATTATCGCCTCCTTCAACATTCTCCAGCTTTTCATTTCTAAAGGAAAAACGAAGTGTTCTGACTCTATTCCCTGTCTATACCTATCAGCAGCTCCACTATCTTGGTGTAGAGGCTGAACTGTCCTCCAAAGATCGCTCGACGATTCTGACCATTGAACAGGCTGCCAACGTTATCGCCTTCGATCTGATGAAAGAACAAGCGCTCAATCAGAACCGCCGTCGTATCCAGAATGAGTTCTTTGGCAAATTCATCAACGGCTCTTTTTCCAGTGCAGACGAGATTATCAGCCGTGCGCGGGAGCTGGGGCTGCCGGAGAGTCAACGCTATATTTGCGCAGTTGGACAACTTGATGGAGGAGACAAGTCTCTCAGTTTTATACAGTACAAATCAGACCAAGATCGGATTGCCGATCATATAGTGTCCGAACTCCGAACCTTCCCCCACACCGTTCGCCTATTCCTGCTCGACAAGCACTACGTCTTACTGATGCTGCTGACAGACGAATGGCGAGAGGTGGAAACGTCCTTCTTGCAAGGACTGTCGAGACTACAAGACCGGCTTCAGACGCATAATGAAGCTTCGCTGTCCTTTGGCGTAAGTAGTTACGCCCAGCAACTTATCCATATCCCGGTCTCGTACAAGGAAGCCAGCGAAGCACTCTACTTCGGTGGAATGGCGGGTCGCTGCCGCTTTGTCGAGTTGTATCAACCAAAAGAGGTACCGGAAATTTTACGCCTGATCCCCTATGCTCATCTTAAGAAGTTCTACCTGGAGACGTTTCAAGCATTCATCGACGAGACGATTAAGGACCATCGCTTGCTGCTTCAGACACTCTCTGTCTATCTGGAGACCCACTGCCAGCTCGCCGAAACTGCAAAGCGCCTCTATATTCACCGCAATACAGTGATATATCGATTGGAAAAATGTGAAGAGCTGCTAGGGCGCAGCCTAAAGGACCCAGAGGAAACACTTCGCTTGCGGCTGGCGTTCCGGATTAAAGCATTGTTACCCGAGCATGAACTGAGGGAGTGAACAGAAATGCTGATTGTAAATGAAATTCAAGTCAACACGAAGAAACAGCGCTCCTCCAGAATGAACAGGAGAAAGCGCTGTTTCTTCGTGTGTTATGTGCAAGGTAAACTTGTTACCTCAGTCGCGGGACCGGGTTACAACGAATGGCTCAATAAGACCCTGCAGGGACGAGGCAATGCTAGCCGGAGGCATTTTATCACCTATAGTAACGTAATATTGGAACTCATAAAATCCGCCCAAGGTTGCTTTGAAATTCGTCTCCCAGTAGTTCGTCATAAGCCAGGCATAGGTTTCCGGACTAGTGTCAGGCTGCTGCTGGGTATGAACCTGTCTCGTGCCATAATCTAGCGATCCCAACTGGATAAGCGGTGTATCTGGAGTCGCCAGCATCAGGGAACGCTCTTCATCCTGCCACGCGATTCCTGCTTGTACGGCGGAGTAGTCCAGACAGCTTCCCGGAATTTGGTCTCTCCAAGGTCGTACGAGACCGCCGGGCTTATCCGCATATAAAGTCTCTTGCTTACTGTCCCCAGCGGTAAACGGCAGCGCAAGATACACATTTTCCGGATTCCAGACACTGTCCTTATGGAAGCGGACGGAGATATCTACACGGCTGGTCTTGGCGTATACCTTAAGGAACAAGGAGAAATAGGAGATCCCCTGCAATTGGTAGCGAAGCTCCAGCGTAGCATATAGCGGACCGTTATCCAGCTCTTTGACAGAGGCAAGCCGGCCGATCGACCGCTGCACACCCAGGCCTTTACGGTTACGTCCCATGCGTGACCGAATACCCCAGACCTCGGAGGCCTCTGATTCCGCAGCAGGAACAGTAACCTCATAAACCGGTGTAAAAGCACCATATTGTGCATCCGGCCGCAGCAATTCTTTTCCTGCCTCTTTATCGTACCATGAGGTAATGCCGCCTGTTTCCGACCATTTCAGAGAGAGGAACGGAGACTCCAGCCCATGCTGAGACAAGGTGATTGGTGATGCAGTTGCCCCAGCTGGCATAAGAGGATAAATGTCGACCATATCGTATACCCGGTCACTGCCGACCAGCTTCGTATTGGATACCGTTATCCCTGTGCTTGCAGACTTAGACGGCAGCGGACGCAAGGTTAGCATGCAGGTCTGCAGTCCTTTCAGCGTCAGCTCTGTGATGATGATCTGCGGTTGGGATGATTGCATAGGCAATACTTCTCCAGTATCTTCACGGATGACCTCCACGCCACTGCGAAGCTCATCCGGCTCCCATCCCTCCAGCCTCAGCTGCACCAGCTCCGTGATTTCAAGCTCCGACGTATTCGTTATACGGAAGCGATATGGACGGCCAGGATATAATGTCGCTCCATTCTCAGCCAGCAGCACAGCATCCAGTGCACGATAAGCTAAACGGCTTGCTTCTGCGGCATGTGCCTGCTTGCGCACCTCCAGCATTTGTACATTTTTATGCCAGGGTTCATAAATGGAGGAATGATAGCCCCAGGTATGCTCTGCATACAGAACCAGTGCCTGCTCGACCGACTCCAGTTCTTGTTCACTGACATGCTTCCGCTGCGGATCGAGCTTTTCTACCTTGCGGAGCGTGCGCTGCGCGTCACGGTAAATCTGGGTATGCATCGGTGTGGAGCTGACGCCATCTGTCCACCAATCCGGCCAATCTCCTGCATGAACTGGCAGCTCATCTAGTCCTTCCTGCTTCAATCGCTCGAAAAATTGACTCAAGCTGACCATTTCAATGGAAATCTGCTCACCGTGCTGACGATTCCATTGTCCAATCCATTCAATGATTGCACTGTTCGGCGCTCCATTGTCCGTTGGCAGTCCAGATAGCATGACAGGCACGAACGGATACGGATACTGTTCCGTCTCCAATTGGGTGAGATAGCGATGAATACGGATATTAGCAATCTGATCATGAATCTCCTCCGGCTCAACGAGCTTATGATTGAACTCGTCGCGGATCATATATTTGCCAAGCGCTCCCGGGCATAGCCCAAGCTCGTTGCCAAACATGTAGTGCTCGCCGTTCCATACCAAGAGCCGCTCGCCGCTGGGAGACTCCCACCAGAACGGAAGCTGCTTGCGCCCAAGCGGGTACATGCCGTGATGAGTATGAATGCAGCTGAATAAATGCTGGATACCATTTTGCAGCAGACTATCGGCATATCCCCAGCTATAACCGTTAATATCTGCCGTCATCGCACTATCCACCTGATGTCCGATCGAACGGGCGTATGCTTGCGCTTTGCTATGAATTTTGCTTAGCAGACCGTAATCCGGCAGCTCGGTCATATTGAGGTATGTTCCGGATAATTCAATGTCGCCCCGCAGAACGGCCTCGGCAAAATCCCGCTGCTCAGCAGTACTGGCCTGCTGCAAAAACTGCTCCACAGCCCAGAAGGTCTCACACGTCCAGCGGAATCCTTGCCAATCGGGGTTAGCCCCGCTATGAGCATCCTGGACAATACGCAGAGCCTGGCGAATGAAATCGACATGGTATTGTTCAATTTTCTCCTGCCGCTCAGTGTAGCCCAGATCTGTGTGAGAATGGTGAATCGCGTAAATTGTCCACTTGCGTGCAGGCAGCGGAATAGAGCTCTGCTCTAATTGTTGTTGAAGGTTCATTCTGAGAACTCCTTTATGTTATGAATAGTGTCAAACAGTTGATGAATGCCATAGAACACTTGCCCCAGCACATCGTTCTCATAATAAAGCTCTGCCTGCTCCGGCTTCAGTGCGCTCAGCAAGCTGTCTGCAAATAAGTCTCGGCTTTTGGCAATTTGTCCGCCAAGAACAAGCTTGTCGGGCTGAAAGGCAGCTACATAAGGACGAAGCATGTGACCAAGCCGCTGGCCGTATATTTTCCATACCTGAATGGCGGAGGGATCACCTGATTGGGCAGCAACAGCCAGATTCTGTACACTATCATCGCTTGAACGAACCTGGAGGCTATCACCCAGCGACAAAATCCCTCTGCTGCCGAATACATCATCGATTCGTTCTCCGTCAAATTTCTCTTCATACAGCATGCCCGTGGCCGGTACGCCTGATCTGCCGGTGACCACTTTCCGCTTCTCAATAAAGGTAGATCCAAGCCCCGTTCCCAGCGTCAGACATAGCATTTTGTCCTCCGGGAACAATCTGCTGACGCCAAGGGAGAACAGCACGGCATCATTGCCCAGTCGGATAGGGGCCATAGCCAGCTCGGACAACCATGGCATTGATGAATTAAGCTCCGCACGCCGGGTTAATTCATCCCGCAGCAGTGCTTGCAAATTAAGGCCGTAAATGGATTCATATTTATTGAGCCCACGAATACGTGAAATGCCTGACTCATATTCGAAAGGTCCCGGAAAGGCAAGTCCGATTACAAATCCGGCCGGATGTTCTTCGATACCTTGCTGCGCTCTATAGGCGGTTGACAGTTCCAGAATAAGATCTGCCAGACCGCCTACGATCTGTTCCGGGGTTCCATTTGAATATGATGGCCGAATGAAAGAAAGCTCAGGCAGAAGAATGCCGTTCTTAAGGACACCCGCCTTCAAATACGTTCCTCCAGCATCGATTGCAATGGTCGTCATTAAGCCGGTCTGCAGTAAGACCCCAGGCTCCATTACACTTCACCACCCTGCCAATGATGAGGCAGCAGCGGAGTATGCCAATCTGGAGAGACCTGAGCAACGATTAAGCTGCATGTTGTGTCACCTATGGATTCAATCCGGAATTCCCCCACTGCGGCGGGAACAATGTAGGACTCCGCATATCCCCATTCCACAGCGGTTTCTTCATTATTCAGCGGCGTAAGACGAACACGATTGCCTTCGACCAGATTGAACATGAGAAATTGACCGTTCGTATCGCCATGCCATTCGCCATTCAGCTTTAATCTGTTGACCTGGAACAGCAAGTCTTCACGCTCTCCCAGCAATTCTTCGCTACTACTGCCCTGTACGCGAGTAATGACAGGAGATGGCACCAAATGCTTATGAACATAAGGCGTACTGAAGCTGTCATTCATATTGCGGCTTGCATGGTCTCGGTTAATAGGCCGCGGCAAGCCGTCTTTGTCCAGACGCAAGTGGTCGTAAATCTTGAAGGTAAACCACCAGGTGGTAGATGAGATTTCCAGCACGAGGTTGCCTCTGCCCGCGTAATGAACGGCTCCAGGTGGAATAAGGAACAAATCGCCTTTTTGAGCATCCAGCACGTTGACATACCGCCCTACTTCTAGCGGCTCTCGCGAGGCATGAGCGTTATCCACTGCTTCCAGCAACTGTTCTCCGGTTGTTCCTTCGGTAAAGCCAAGGGCTACAAAGGGAGTTGTTCCTTCCTCTTGCTCCATGATGTAATAGGACTCCTGCTGGGTCATCCTTTCATTGAAGGTTTCCTCAATATAGGATTGGCGGGGATGAACCTGTAGAGATAGATTGTCGCCCCCAATCGTATCCAGATAATCAAAGCGGATCGGGAAATAATCTCCGAATAGCTGAACATTCCGCTCCCCCATAATTTGCTCTGGATGAGCAGACAACAGCAGCGGGAACGGTAGCTCCAGCGTATGACCGTAGGCTTCAATCAGCAGCGTATTTTCCGGTGCGATCGGCTCAAAGCTCCAGGCGCAGTTATCCCACTCCTCTGGCAATTGACAAAGCTTCTTCAAATACTGCCCGCCCCAAATGCCCGGAGCAAAGAAAGGTTTCACACGAATCGGCTGCTGTGCGGCGGCTTGCATGAGAGCACGCAGCAGCGGAAGCGTAAGAAACGTCGGCTGATCAGGATCATTCATATCCATGTAATAGTCAAAATCATTCAGATAGCGCTTACGGTATTGCTCCCATACCGGCCATTCCAGGAACAATGCTTGTTTATACGTCTCTACTGAATCTACACATTCCCCGAGTTGCAGCGAACCCATTCCTTGCCGGTGAAGGCGCTGTTGGTTCTCTCGTGAAATGTCACAAAATATAGATAGTGAGGCATCCGAAGAGAGGTAGCCTGCGCCTGGTCCATACGTAATAATCATCGTACGTGAACCAGTCCCCTCTAAGGATTCCAAGGATGGATGAAGCTTTTCGGCGACGTCATTCTGCCAATCAGCTTGCGCCTGCGCTCTGAAGTAATCTTTATAATCGATATCTGAAGCAATAAATCCAAAAGCGCGGTTATCGGTCAAATAACGGTCAAACGCCGATAATAGCTCTGCGCTGCTTTTCATATACCGCGTACTATCCAGTTCAATATATGCAATGTTCTCTTGGCTACATAACGTTTGCAGTTGCTCAAGGATCGTCGTAAATGCCGCGCCATGGGTACCGTCAACGGCTAAATGATATGTTTTGGAATTGTGTTGGTTAAAATGGTCCTCTATTAGCCGAAGCCATGCCTCATAGCCCGTCCCGATATCGGACTGCACTTCCTCATGACTTTGCAGCCTTACAGGATTAACCGGAACCGAATTAAAGGGTCGAACTTTACTTACTTCCATTGCTGCTGCCTCCCAACTCGTAATCAATGCATGTTCACATTGTATAAATTGTTGGGGACAGCGTCTTTAAAGGAAAGGGCACTATTTTTGTACAATCAGGACATGTTCGGAGGGTAATGATTTTTGCCGGAGCGACCTTCGGAGAATTGCGAACGGCGAAATTTGGCAGGGGATACGCCAAGCGCACGGGTAAAAACACGGGTAAAGTAATGCACGGACTGAAAGCCGCATTGTAACGCAATGTCCTTAATGGGTATGTAATCATTCAGCAGAAGCTGCGCTGCATGCTGCATCCGGCGCTCCTGAATATAATGTACGAAGGACTGACTGAGATGCTCCTGAAATAATCGGGTCAAATGCCGGGAAGAGATATGCAGATGACTCGCGACGGTTGCAAGCGTAAGCTCATTGCTTAAGTTATCGTCGATGAAACGCTTGGCTTGGCTAAATAAAGCATGCCCTGGAGAAATCGGCTGTTGAACACTTTCACCCGCGGTAAGTGTCAGGCCATGCAAATCCGGGAAGGACAACAGCAGAGAATGCGCGACCTTTTCCAGGGATAGCGGGATTGTTGAGACTGAACTTGCACACAACGCTATTAACGCCTGCCACAAATATCCTGTAGAAGAGAAGTCGGCCCCGCTAACAACGCTATTTCCTCTGTCAGCTAGCTGTCGATACGCTTCGAGATACAACGGCTCTGTTAGCGATTCATCTATTTCAAATGCGACATAGCATAGTGTCAATCCGGAAGTGCTTCGAATCTGGTGCCATACGCCAGGCTTCGATAGAAACGCCGTTCCTTTTACTAGATCATACTCCCGGTCGTGTTCATAATAGCTCCCCTCTCCATCCATCACATAACAAGCTTCAAAAAAAGAATGGCGGTGGAGGGAATTATCGAAATGAGCCGGCATGAATCCCCAATATAAAATAGTTATGGACAAGCCGGTTCCTTGAATTTTTGTAGCATGTCGGTTACATATAGCATTGGCCCTTCGGAAGCTGGATTGGATCGACATGTTCATCCCTCCTTTATTCGCTCCCATTGTATACTGCCTACTTTATGAAAGACAAGCTTACCATTTCACGGGTCTCACCTATTTGTGCAACAACGATACTGGCGACCATCAACGAGCTGCGGATGTTCGCCCCAGTTTTCACCCCATTTACGCATTTGCCCAAGCACGGGGATATACTCCCGCCCTTTATCTGTTAGTGAGTATTCAACGGTTACAGGTACAGTAGGAAACACTTCGCGATTGATGACCTTATACTGCTCCAAATGACGCAGGACATCCGTTAAAGATTTGATGCTGATGTTATCTAAATTTCTTCGCATTTGATTAAATCGTTGCGGCCCCAGACTAAGTAAGGAAAGCACCAAAAAAGACCATTTTCCGCGAACAACCTCCAAAGCTTCACGAATAGAGATGAGGCATAGCTCGTCCCCTTTACGTACATCCACAGAAATCACTCCTAACTAAAATATAGGTAGTCTAATTTTTGAAGTTATATATCAATAATGTGTCTACTTTAAATTATATAGTTAATAATCTAAGATAACAACAGGGCTTATTTAACTGCTATGGTCTAGTTTAAGCAGAGATAGTCTTATATAGCTTAGAGAGGAGCATTAGGATATGAGTGATAAAAAGATATTGGTTTTGGGAGCAACCGGACAACAAGGAGGTGCGGCTGTTAGGCATTTACTCGCCGATGGCTGGAAGGTTCGTGCATTTGTCCGCGATTTATCAAGTGAGAAGGCCCTGCGACTGTCCCAATGGGGAGCCGATCTTTTTCTCGGTGACATGAACGATCTTGCTTCGCTCGATGCCGCTATGCAGGGGATTTATGGCGTATTCAGCGTTCAGGCGTCGGGCTGGACCCCTACTCTCGAATCCAACGATGATGAAAGACGTATTGGGAAGGCTGTAGCGGACGCTGCCCTAAAGGCGAAGATCCAGCACTTCGTTTATACATCTGTTGGCGGTGCAGATGCGCAATCCCGATATCGTGACATGCAGAAATGGGATATCGAGCAGTACATTCTTTCACTCGATTTGCCGGCTACCATATTACGTCCCGCCACCTTCATGGAAAACTTCGCAGACCCGATGTCCGCCGGCGTGCAGAACGGAACGATCGCACAACCCTTCAAGCCAGATGGAGTGATCCCACTCGTAGCTGTGGACGACATCGGCGCTTTCGTTGTGTTAGCACTTAGATCTCCAGACGACTATTTGGGCAAAACTGTTGAAATTGCCGGCGACAATTTAACACCCTTGCAGATTGCCGATGCTATAGGCCGTATAACTAACCGTACCATTCCTTACGTTCAAATTCCGCTGGACACGTTGCGCCAGCATAATGAAATCTTGGCCGGCGTGTTCCAATGGTTAAACGAAGAAGGCCACGAGGTCGATATTTCTGCTGTACGCAAGACATACCCGGAACTTACGGATTTTAATACCTGGGTGGAAAAGCAAGGAAAAGCAAAGTTTGAGGCATTGTTTCTTCCTGAGCATTCATGAGATTATGTATGAGACAGCACCTGTATCACTATAACTGAAAAAAGCGCGAGTAACAGGGTCATTTCACCCCTTGCTCGCGTTTTTTAGATTTATACTGTCTAAGTTATTGACTACGCATTCCATAATGATTATGATGTAACCATGAGTAGACCAAGAGAATTTGATTATGATACCGTGTTGCACGCCGCCATAGACATTTTTAGGGAACATGGCTATAACGCTTCATCGTATGACATCCTAACGAAAGGAACCAAACTAAACAAACAGAGCCTCTATGGCGCGTTTGGCGATAAAAAAGCTTTGTTCAGCAAGTCGATGTCATTGTACAACACTGAGTTTCTGGAACGGTTTGAGGAATTACTGAGTCATGGTACGACCGCACTGGAGACACTGCGCTATTGGCAGCTGCATTTTCTTCGCCCCCATTACGAACACAATTACGGCTGTATGATTGTAAATTCAACGCTTGAGTTGCAGAACTCCGAATCCAGTAGTGTCAAAATAGAGTTTGACCATATGTTCCAGCGGATGAAAGAAATGCTTGAGGTCGTTATCTCAAAAGGCCAGCAAGAAGGGTCCGTTATTCTGAAGCTTTCCAGCGAACAAATCTCTACCCATCTGGTAAACACCATCATCGGGATAAGAGTTATGGTGCGTTCAGGTGCTACCCATGAACAAATGCAAAGCCAATTGGATACGGCAATTGAAATGCTTTTAATTTAATTCACCTCTCCAGTAGAGGTTTTTTTATCCTGATTTATTGACCACGCATTCCATAATTAATCGTAAGACGTAATCTTTCTTATTTTATAGAAAAGGATGTTAGGCACAATGTACAATCGTTCACATAAAATCATACTGTTCATCACTTGTATCACGGTGTTCATGGCTAGTCTGGATGTTTTTATAGTCAATGTAGCCTTGAACAATATCGGTCAATCCATCGGCCAGGTCTCGCTGTCCAATCTGAGCTGGGTGCTTAACGGTTATGCCATTTTCTATGCTGCATTGCTGGTTCCTGCCGGGAAATTAGCCGATCGATACGGACAAAAGCGCGGGTTCGTCTGGGGGATAGCACTATTTACAGCTTCCAGTCTGGGCGCAGCACTAAGCGGCAATCTGTGGCTCCTCGTCATGTTCCGGTGCCTCCAGGCCGCCGGGGGTGCAATGCTGACGCCGAGCGGACTGGGTCTGCTACTAACAAACATTCCCGAAGAACACAAAAAACGTGCTGTCCGGATTTGGGCCAGCAGTGGCTCACTCGCAGCTGCAGCGGGTCCGGCGGTTGGAGGCTTTCTACTGGAGCTCTCTTGGGAGTGGATTTTTGTGGTCAACATCCCTATTGGTATTCTGGCTTTCCTGGCTGCGCTCCGTTATATTCCAAAGGATAAGCCGAATCAGGCTTCGCGGCTTCCGGATCTTTGGGGAGGTCTTCTGCTAATCATTGCTATCGGCTCACTTTCACTCGGATTCGACAAAGGGCCTGATTGGGGCTGGGGCAATGTCTACACCTGGGGTAGCTTTATCGTATTTGCTCTGGCTTTACTGTGGTTCATCCTACAATCTCGTCGGCATCCCTTTCCGATTATTGAGTTTTCCTTATTTCGCAGCAGACCTTTCACCAGGTCCAGCATAGGTGTCGCTCTTATTAATGCGGCTTTTGCACTTGAGTTGTTATCTGTCATTATGTACCTGCAAAATGTGTGGAACTGGTCCACACTGGCTACTGGTCTTGCTCTTACCCTCGGGCCTTGTTTAGTATGGCCTTCTGCCACACTTGCTCAACGTCTTGCGAGACATATTCAGATCAATAAAATCGCAGCAATCGGCAACCTGTTGATCGGTGCAGGACCGCTGTTGTTTATCTTGTCCGCGCAGGCCACACCGAACTACTGGCTACAAATTTTGCCGGGGTGGCTGGTAATCGGTATTGGCTATGGATTCGCTTTGCCTATTATGATCTCTTCAGCTACCTCTGACCTGCCCCGGGAGCAGGCATCGACCGGCAGTGCAGTGGTGAACATGTCCCGTCAGATTGGTTCTGTTCTCGGAACGACGCTGCTGGTCATCGCCCTGAGTACCTCATCAGCACCCGCCCTTGGGACTTTCCGTCATGGATGGTGGATCGCCCTCGTTCTCTCCCTGTTTGGAGCGGTTGCAGCACTGGGCATTCTGCCCAAGGCGGAAAAAGTGCTGGGATGAAATAAGTCCAGAAAGAGGAATCTAAAACCCGCGAAAATCCTTGTAAAATCAAGGGTCTTTCGCGGTTTTTTTTCTAAACTATCATTTCCTCACTTCTAAAACTATCGAATTAATTAATATCACTACGCCGTTACGGTTACCGTACTATCGGTGTACCATTTCCGTTCATCAACATATGAGCCGAATCAATCTGCTGGATATACTTCTTTGGCGTAACGAAGCTGAACTCTTTGAATTCTTTTATAAAATGATTCTGGTCAAAATAACCCATTTCGAAAATACGGTCAAGCGTCTCGTCGCAATGCTTATGTTCGAGCGAATAAATAACATTCTGGAACCGGACGATGCGGCCGAGAAGCTTGGGCGACACGCCTACAAATTTTTCAAAGGTCTTCAACA
Organism: Paenibacillus sp. NPDC058177; assembly: GCF_042883835.1. Lineage (NCBI taxonomy): Bacteria > Bacillati > Bacillota > Bacilli > Caryophanales > Paenibacillaceae > Paenibacillus > Paenibacillus sp. NPDC058177. The sequence goes on from NZ_JBHVVB010000002.1 coordinate 913,459, forward strand.
TATAACGGCTCGAATATCCGGTATCCTGAGCTAGCTCCTTTACGTTCAAGGCTCCACGGAGTGTAATGATCTTTTCCGTCAGATACTTGACCAGAAGCGGGACTTCTAACCCATCGCGAAAATGATTCAGATAAAAGGCTTCAAATGCGCGGATTCTCCCCGCGAAGCTGGTCTGCTCGGCGACTCGCTCTAACAGCTCGGCAGCGTGAGGGAATACTTCCTGAATCGGAATTTCCATCTCACTGAACTCGCCGATCGGATATTTCAAGAAAAATTCCGCATATCCAGGCATGAAGCATATGACGAAATATTCGCAATCCGAGCGGACAAATACCCCTTGTCTCCCTTTGAAGATACTTCCGCAAATATTGGCCGAGGGATGCTCCTTATGACAGCAAACTACGAGATGCAGACATCCGTCCGGAACTACGAATATGCGGTTAAAATTGAAATCATTCATATAGAATCCATAGAATATTACTCCGCCTTGAAAGAGAGGCGAGGCATCCGTACGGTATTCAGCATAGGTGTCCAGAACATTTTCAAAAATGGGCTGGTGCGGGTGGTACGGATATTTTCTCCGATTAATTGGCCTCATGAAAGACCTCCTTTAAAAACATAATACTGCCAACAAAAATACCAAGAACTCCTATGGGCAAATGTTAATATATTATTTTATTTACTTTCTAGTAATGTTGTCAATATCTTTTATAGTTCCGTTTTTTACTATATTTCTCTATCAAGACCGCCTTATAATCTGTTAAACCGAATGAGTTTACTGAGAATAATAGTTAAGAAGTGCGAATGGACACGTGAATTTTAGAAGAAAGGGTACGCTATGAAACTAAATATTTATAATGACTGTTTAAACCGGGATTGGGATCGTGTAGCCCACCTTATGAACTACTTCGATTTGTCCGACGCCCCAAGCAAAACTCATCAGCAAGCATTCGAGAATAGCTATGCCGTAACTTTCATTTATGACGACGAGGTACTGATCGGATTCGGGCGCGCTATCTCTGACGGTGTGTCCCAAGCAGCTATATATAATATCGCTGTAGATCCAAATTATCATAATCAAGGGATCGGGCGGCTGATTATTCAGGACCTGCTGAAGTTCGTCAAACATTGCAATGTCGTCTTATATACGCATCCTGACACGGTCGATTTCTATAAACGTCTGGGGTTTCGCCGAATGAAAACAGGGATGGCTATTTATCGGAACGTAGACAAGGTTGAGGAAATGGGGTTTATTGAATAGCCTCACTTGCATAAATAACCAAGGGAGATAAAACGATGACGACAGAGAATTTGCAATCTAACGTTCGTGTAAAATCCAATGAAGTTGAGCATGAGGTCAACGCAAAAGGAACCTTTATTCGTCAAAAGAATTTTTTCACTACTCCATTCGGTGCTGGAGATAACAAGCTTCCGGTTGAAGCAGGACGTTACCGGTTGATCTGGGCCAAAGGCTGCAATTGGTCTAACCGGGCCTCGATCGTGCGCGAATTACTGGGGCTGGAAGAAGCGATCAGTATTAATCTTGTAGGTCATGGCAAGCATGAACAGCATTTGGGCTGGGAATTTGTCTACGATGAGAACGGAACGGATTCCGTGCTTGTTGTGCAGTTTCTGAGTGAGTTATATGCAAATGCAGATTCAAATTATGCTGGAAGAGCAACAGTGCCGGCCCTGGTGGACATTACGACAGGAAAGGTCGTCAATAACGATTACGTATGGTTAACCAATTATCTTGAGAACGAGTTCGCTCCTTTTCACAAGTCTGGGGCACCGGATTTGTACCCCCTTCAATTAAGGGAAGAGATCAACAAGTACAACGATTTCTTGTATGACAACGTCAACAATGGTGTATACAAGGCGATGTTCGCTCAGTCAATAGAAGCTTACAATGACGCTTATAACCATCTATACTCGGCGCTTGATTCCATTGAAGACCGATTGGATCATAATCGCTTTCTCTTCGGTGATTATGTTACTGACTCCGACGTTCGTTTGTTTGTTACGCTGGCCCGTTTTGACACCTACTATTTCAAATATTTAGGACCGCTTCGCAACCGTATCGTCGATTTCAAGAACATCTGGGGTTATGCGCGTGATTTGTATGAGATTCCGGCGTTTAAGAACAATACTTATCTGCAGGACATGGCCAAATCACACGGGAAGAATAAATCAGGCACTTTCATTGATTTTAACTCCCGGTTTTGGGAGCAGGTTGATTATGATGGCCTTTGGTCAACCCCACATGACAGACAAACTAAAAGCACTGATCCGGATAATAAATTTTCACCGAACAAATAGGGGGATTATAGACTATGAGAAAAATGAGTAAACTTTCGCTTGTTCTGATGTCCGTATTGCTTCTGATTATCGTCACAGCCTGCGGAAATAATTCAGGTAAAGAAACCGCAGGAAATTTGAAAAGTGATGAGCAAACAACTGTAAATATCGCTACAGGCGGAGCACCCAAGCCTTTTTCTTTTGTAAATGACAGTAATGAAATCGATGGATACGATATTCAAATTCTGAAAGCTATTTTTGAAGGATTGCCGCAATACAAAACCAATATCGAAAAAACGGAGTTTTCTTCCATCTTTGCCGGATTGGATAGTGATCGTTATCAGATCGGTGCCAACAATTTCGCCAGCAACAAGGAAAGAAGAGAGAAATATATTTATTCTGATCCGATTTTGAAAAATCAGTTTGTCATTGCCGTAAAGGCAGGACGGGATGATATCCACTCATTTGCGGATCTGGAAGGTAAAACAACTGAAGTCAGCCCAGGCAGAAACTATACGGTTGCTTTGGAGAACTATAATACAAACATTGCTAAACAACCCGTTGTGTTGAAATATACGGAAGATGAGCTGGCGTCCACATTGCAGCATGTGGAAAGCGGAGTAGCAGATTTTATCCTATTGGATGCGGCCATGCTTAATCTTTATATCAAAGAGTTCGATTTGAAACTGACCTCCATACCATTATCGCAGGAGGATTCTGACCGGATTGGCGTCCCGTATAGCTATCTTATTCTAAGCAAGGGCAAAAATAGTGAACAGCTAGTGAACGATGTCAACCAAAGGCTGAAGGAATTAATCGAGGACGGTACGGTTTCCAGAATTAGCGAACAATATCTGAGTGGCGACTTCGCACCTAAAACCCAATAAAGGAAATCTTATGATGCCTAATATTTTTGACATTGAGCTTGTCTTCACTTTGATTCCGAAGCTGCTAAAATACTTACCGGTAACGCTTGAACTTACCGTAATTTCCATGATCGCTGGGCTCCTGCTGGGGCTCCTGCTTGCTATTATCAAAATGAAGAAAATTCCCGTCTTGTATCAAATCAGTGTTGTATTTATTTCATTTATCAGAGGAACTCCCATTCTGGTTCAGCTCTATTTGTCCTATGCCGGTATTCCGCTGATCTTGAAATACTACAATTATTATCATGAAACAAGTTACAATGTTAATTCCATTCCAGCCATCTTTTATGTGTTACTTGCTTTATCGCTAAATGAGGCTGCATATAACTCTGAAGTCATTCGGGCTGCCTTGTTATCTGTTGACAAAGGTCAAACCGAAGCCGCTCAATCGCTAGGTATGACGTATGGACAGGTTCTACGGCGAATCGTCCTTCCGGAAGCCTTCATCGTTGCTCTTCCTACACTGGGTAATGCACTGATTGGATTAATGAAGGGAACCTCGCTTGCCTTTGTCTGTTCAGTCGTCGAAATCACGGCACAATCAAGGATCTTGGCAGGGAATAATCTCCGTTTCTTTGAGTCCTATTGTGCGTTGGCCTTAATCTACTGGGCATTAACGATAGTGATCGAACGAGCAATTGCTTTTCTGGAAAAACGGCTTGATATTGACTTCAGGAGCCTGAGGAAAAGAAAAGGAGATGTCATTCTTGATTGAAATTCGGGGCTTAACGAAGTCTTTTCATCAACATACCGTGCTGAATCATATTGACTTAACGATCCAAAAAGGTGAAGTCGTTGCCGTAATCGGCTCTTCAGGAGCAGGAAAATCTACGCTACTGAGATCCATCAATCTTCTGGAAGTTCCGGATGAAGGAATCATCAAGATTGACGACCTTGAAGTTGATATCGTTCAGCGAACCAAATCGGAAACGCTGGAGCTTCGTAAAAGTACAGCCATGGTATTTCAGCAGTTTAATCTGTTTCGCCAGAAAACAGCCCTCGAAAATGTAATGGAAGGATTAATTGTCGTCAAAAAAATCCCGAAGGAAGATGCGCAAAAAATTGCCATGGTTCAGCTTGATAAGGTCGGCTTATCTAATAGAATCCATCACTATCCAAAACAGTTATCCGGAGGGCAGCAGCAGCGTGTAGCGATCGCCCGTGCTTTGGCCATGCAGCCGAAAATTCTGTTGCTCGACGAACCTACCTCTGCACTCGATCCCGAATTGGCCGGAGAAGTGCTGGATACAATTAAAAAGACGGCTGAAGAAGGAAACACAATGCTGCTGGTTTCTCATGAAATGAATTTTGTTCGTAGAGTAGCCACGAGAGTACTGGTACTCGATCAAGGCGCTATTGTGGAAGACGGAACGCAAGAAGAAGTATTTTCAAATCCGAAATTGGAACGAACGAAGCAACTTCTGGCTAATTACTACCGGGACCGGGAGCCGGAGTTCTCCATCTAAGATGAAACATCCACCTTACAATTTAAAACCGTTGCCTGACCCACTGAAAGCCGCTAAAACAGTCGTGGCTAAATGGATTGAGAAGAAGGCCTTAAGTGGTCTTGCTGTCGCTGAACGCGATCATAACTGACGGATCACTTTCTGCTTCTGAAGAATTCATCTATACGTATGGCAATATTGATCTCATTCCAAGTAACATCGAACTATCTTTTGCCCCAATGTTAGATCATATCAATCAGGGGCCTGGCCTACTCCTATTTAGTCTTATTTGTATTAATTACGTTCAAGAGGCTTGCGCCGCATACAATCGTGCATAAATGCCGCCGCTACGCAGCAGTTCCTCATGCGTACCCATCTCGGCAATCTCTGTGCCCTCCAGCACGACGATCTGGTCGGCATGACGGATCGTCGATAGCCGATGGGCAATCACCAGTGTTGTGCGATTCTTGGATATTTCGTCCAGCGCCTGCTGGATCTCTTGCTCGGTCGTGGTATCAAGCGCCGAGGTCGCTTCATCCAGAATGAGGATCGGTGCATTGCGCAGAATCGCCCGTGCTATCGAGAGCCGCTGTTTCTGCCCTCCGGACAGACGCACACCGCGTTCACCAATCACCGTATCGTAGCCTTGCTCCATCTGTGCTATAAAATCATGCGCTTTAGCCGCTTTCGCTGCGGCAATCACATCTTTCCGGGTCGCGTCCTTCCATCCATAAGCGATATTGTCATATACCGAACCATCAAACAGGAAGGTATCCTGCAGCACCATCGAGATATTGTCACGCAGGCTTGAGAGCGTCACATCACGAATATCGATGCCATCCACTTCAATCGAACCAGCCTGCGGGTCGTAGAATCGGTTAACGAGACTGGCCAATGTCGACTTTCCTACACCGGTTGTGCCTACAAGTGCCACCGTTTTTCCTGGATCAATGTTCAGGTTCAACCTTTCTAGTACAGGCGCACCATCTTGATAAGCGAATGTGGCATTTTGAAAGGAGATCTGTCCTCGTACACGCGGCAAAATGACTGCGTCTCCCTTCTCCTGTATGTCTTCCTCTTCTTCCAGCACATCATATACCCGTTTAAGGCCAGCGGAGGCTCGCCCGGCCATTTCCACCAAGCCGGAAAAGGACTTTACCGGTTGATAAAAAAGACCCAGGTAGGCGATGAATCCGATAATATCGGCAATGCTTACCTCGCCTGATGACATCAGTCTGCCACCTAGTATCACGACAAGCACGGTCCCCAGCGTGGTCACGAATGCCAACAACGGCAAAGAAGTTTCATAGAACAGACTGGCGCGTAAATAGGTCTTCGTATTTTTCATAGCCAGACGAGAAACGTTGCCCCGCTCCTCCTCCTGCCGATTGAAAATTTGGATTTCCTTCATGCCCGACAAGTTTTCCTGCACTTTGCCAGCGATTTCTCCACGCGCCTTGGAACTCTCTCCCCACAGCGGTGACAACCGCTTACTTTGCCATACCGTGATTGCAAGCAGCAACGGAATCGTGATCAGACTGATCAGTGCCAGCTTCACATTGATCGTCAAGAGCAGGATGCCTACTCCAATGAAGGTCAGTCCGTTGATGATAAAGTCAGGAATGGCATGAGCAATGAAAATTTCCGCTTCCATCGCATCATTCACAACGCGCCCGGTCAAGTCACCCGTCCGGCTTCGATGGAAATAACGTAAGCTCATCTGCTGATATTTGCTATATAATCTTGTTCTTAAATCGGCCACATAATGAAGTGCGGCATAATGGTTCATATAACCTGCGAGTGATGTTCCGATGGCTTGCAGACAGGTAGCTCCAAGCAGCAACAAACCAATCTTCAGCGCTTCTGAAGCAAACTGACTGCTGCCTTCGGTCGCCAATTGTGTCAACGAGCGGAGCGCCCAGGGCAAATAAAACCCGGCAATCGTGGCCAACACGGCACCAGTTAATCCAATGCCTAACTGCAACCAGTATTTCCGTGCGCCCAGCAGGACACGCCATGCGGTTTTCATGTGGCAACCGCCTCCTTCTGTTCCTTAGCTTTTAGAAATCCTTGATCCGCCCCTTGTTCTCTACGCTTATCACGCATTAGCTCGTACGTCACATACACCGGTCGCCCCGTTCGTGGTTCCAGCATAATCTCGGCATCAATGGCAAACACCTCACGCAGCGTCCGTACCGTCATTACCCGCTCTGGAGAGCCATGCTCCATCACCTGGCCCCCACGAATCGCCACCATATAGTCGGAGAAGCGCGCTGCCAGATTGAGGTCATGCAGCACCATCACAATCGTCACCTGCTGACTGCGGTTCAGTTCATAGAGCAGCTCCAGCACTTCGAGCTGATGTGCCAGGTCCAGATAGGTGGTGGGTTCATCCAGCAGGATCAGATCGGTCTGCTGGGCGAGCGCCATCGCAATCCATACGTGCTGACGCTGACCGCCAGAGAGCGTATCGACCTCACGATGCTCAAGCACTGTAAGCTGTGTAACCGATAGGGCCCAGGCGACTACTTGCTTGTCCTCTTTAGAGAGCTTGCCGAAGCCCCTTTGATGAGGAAAACGCCCATAAGCGACTAATTGACCCACCGTCAAACCGCTTGGTGCGGTCGGTGTCTGCGGCAGGATCGCCATCTGCTTGGCCACTTCCTTGGTAGACAATGTGCAGATATCAGCACCATTCAGATAGACCGTGCCATTCTTGGTCTTAAGTAGCCGACCTATTGCCTTTAGTACGGTTGATTTGCCGCATCCGTTGGGACCAATAATCGAGGTAATCTGTCCACGCGGAATCTGCAAATCCAGTTCTTTTACGATAAGCGTATCATTATAAGCAATATCGATTTGTTGCGCTGTAATACTTTCCATGGCGTCCTCCTAATTAGCCTTCGCTAGTAAATAAAGAAAGTAAGGAACACTGATGACCGTAATGACGATTCCCGTCGGCACATCTCCCCCCAGACTAACCGTGCGCGTAATCGTGTCAGCCAGCACCACGACTAATCCCCCGGCCAGGCTGGCAGCCGGAACGAGTAATTTGTGATCGGGACCAACCAGTTTTCTTGCCATATGCGGAGCAATCAAGCCAACGAAGAAGAAGCTTCCGCCCACGGCCACACTACCAGAGGATAAAGCAACAGCAACGATCGACAATCCCAAAAACTGCCGCTTCACGGCAAGGCCCAGCCCTTGTGCAGTCTGATTACCCAGATGGAGGGTGTTCAATATGCGAGCCTTATAGAAAATATAGCCCAGTAAAATCAAGACCCATGGTGCCAGTATGGAAATGTAGCGCCAATTAGCACCCCACAAGCTCCCCGCCAGCCATTGCAGCATGAAGTCCATCTGCGAATTATCCAGCTTGAGTGTCAGGAAGGTGGTCAGCGCCCCATATCCGCTTCCGAGTGCGACTCCGGTTAAGATCAAACCGATTGGCGAGATGTCTCGCCCACGGTGATACGATAATAAGAAGATCAATCCCGCCGCTAACAGTCCGCCAACAAAGGCCAGCAATGGCAGGGCAATAAAGGAACTCTTTCCTGTCGATGCAATGAATACAACGAAGAACAGGACAAACAAACCCGATCCCGAACTGATACCTAGTGTCCCCGGACTTGCCATGTCATTGCGCAGCAAACTCTGCATCACGACCCCAGCCGCCCCCATTCCCATACCTACCAAGATCGACAGTACAATTCGTGGCAGGCGAAAATCGAACACGATCAGATTTTGCTTGTCAGTACCCGTTCCCAGAAGAACGTTCAGCACTTCTAGCGGTGAAAGATTCATTTTGCCAGAATTCACGCTAAGGACAGCAAACATAAGGATGAGCACCACAAGCACTACATTGACGATGATGCCCCGCTGCACCGAATAACGCTGCTTAATCATTCAAATTCCCTCCTTTGCCTGCGAGCCAGGAAGAGAAAGTACGGCACACCAATGATAGAAAATATAATGCCGATCGGTGTTTCGAACGGCTTATTGATCAAGCGGCCAACCAGATCGCCCGATACGGTCAGCAACGCACCATATAGCGCAGCCGCCGGAATAATGTACCGATAGTCAACACCGACCATGTTTCGCACAATATGCGGGGTAATCAGACCAACAAAACCAACCGGGCCAACCACGACAACAGAAAGGCCAGTCAGCACGAGCACGACAATCGTCGATAAACCCTTAACCAGTCCGCTGCGAATACCAAGTCCGCTTGCCACATCATCCCCCAAACTGAGCAGTGTAACAGAAGGAGATAGCGCGAGCGCCAGCAGTACACCACCGGCAAATAGCGGTGAGATAATCAGCAATTCCCCCCACTTGGCCCCCGCTGTACTGCCTGCCGTCCAGAATGCCAATGCTTGACCCAGGTTGTAATTGATCGCCAAATACTGACTGAGTGCGCCAAACAGCATGGAGATGGACAGTCCTGCCAGTACCAGCCGTTGAGGCGTCATCCCGCGCTTGCCGAGTGAAGCGATAAAGTAGGTCATTCCGGTCGCAAGCGCTGCTCCCAGACAAGCAAATAGCATCATCTGCCCATACGAATAACCTGGCAGAAAGGCCAGGCAAAGTGCAATCGCGAATGCTGCCCCAGAGCTGATCCCCATCAGCCCGGAGTCGGCAAGCGGATTGCGCGTAGTTCCCTGCATAATAGCACCACATACCGCAAGGCTGCACCCGACGATCAGATCCGCTACGGTACGCGGAAGACGTAAGGTTTGAATAATTTGATGCTCAGTGAACGTTGGATCAAATCGGAAAATAGCCTCCCATGCAGTCGCTAACCTCATGTCGGCGGCACCGAAGCTAATCGATGCCGCCGACATGAGAACCGTTAATCCAAGCCCTACCACCATGTAAATGGTGAAGTTCATCGCCCCACGGCGTTTTTGTTCAGGCTTGTTTTTCATCACGTTTTCCTTTCCTCACCTATTGAAGTCATGTTTGTAAATTGGTGTACCCCTTTATACCTCGTCAAAACCCTTACTTAGCCATTGCCAGCAATTGATTTACAATATGATCAATCAAGGCACTGGAAGTCATTATATCCGTGGACCAAGATAGCGATGTACCCACTGTTACGATCCGATTGTGTTGCACAGCAGGTAGCGATTTCCAAACCGCATTATCAGTAGGAACTTCCGTATCTCCTATAGCGATTAGATAATCCCCTATGTAATCAGCCAAGACCTCCATAGAGATATCTCCCCAATATTTATCTGCATCAATAATATCAGTTTGAACCTTTGACGGTGCCTTCATTTGAAGTTCATTATAAATAAGCTCGCCAACCGCATGCTTGGCTCCAGCGATGTAGTTACTTTTATCACTGAATTCCCCCATAGTAATCGTCACGTCGGAAAGACCTGCATTCTGAAGGGCTAGCTTCGCTTCTTCAATTTTTTCAGCATAAGCATTCAAAACAGCCTTAGCCTCTTCTTGCTTGTTCAAAACATCGCCAATAAAATGTATCCGCTCTTCTGTAGTCATATCACCATAAGGGACATAAATTGTCGGGGCAATTTTGGATAAATCTTCATAATTTTCATCGCCCCATGCTAAAATAATCAGATCAGGCTCAAGAGTCATGACATCTTCCGGCTCCATAGCTATTTTAATGGAGTCCGTAATCTGGTTAGCAAAAACAGCCTCTTTCCCGTCCCTTGCCGCTCTTGCCACACCTAGAGGAGTTACACCTAGGGCCACCACGTCACCAACCAAATAATCGACTACAACACGCTGAGGGTTGTTAGGCACCTTAACCTCACCCTTTACTGTGGATATCGTTCTGGTCTGCGAGACTGCTTCTGAAGCTTTCGTCTCTGATACTTCCGGTTGTGTTGTCTGTTGTGTCTGCGCAGGAGTTGGATTCACCGTTCCCCCATTATTCGATGGCGTTCCCGACGCACATGCCGACAATAACAGCATCAAGCTCATCGCCGCCGCCAAGATCATTTCTTTACTTCTTACTTTTCCAAACATGGTTGATTCCCCTTCTCTAAAAGACTGGACTAGACCCGCTAGTTCCCTCTCATAGTAAAGAAAATGAGAATCATTATCAATACCATCAACCTGCATGGATAGTGCGTTTATTTTCCGATAATCACTTGGCGTCATCTTGTAATACTTCTTAAACATCCGAAACAGATTTTTCTCATCTGCAAAACCAGATCCTGTTGCGATCTCTTTAATGGTTGCTTCTGTATGCTTCAAGTCATGACAGGCAGCTTCAATCCTTCTCTGAATGAGGTACTCCTGTAAGCTCATCCCTTCCTTCTTTTTGAAGAGCCGCGTCAATTGCCCACCACTGATTCCAAACATATCGGCAATTTCTTGAAACATAATCGGCTCCCTGTAATGTTTATCGAGATATGTCTTGGCAGAACAGGCTGGATCTGGCTGGAGATAGCGAATCTCACCACTCTCAAAATCTCTGTACACCCCATGAATCAATTGATATAGAAAGCTTTTGGCCTGTAGCTGATCCATCGTCTTGCCGCGGTTCCAGCCATTCAACATCTGTTGAAACCAATCGAGCAGCAGGATAGGATTACTTGGTGTATAACCAAACTGTTGAACAAATGGATTCGCTTCCTCCAGTAATTGCTGCAGGTGCCTCTTGAAAAAAAGAGGTAATTCCGCTTTATAAAAAACCATAAAGGTCTTCACAGGCTCTCCTTTAGGCGAAATACTGAGCAGGCTCCCCTTCCCGCCGTGAACCAAGCCGAAGCGTTCCATTCCAAATGTAGTTTCATTCAGTTGAATTTGCGCTTCTCCTCCATATGTATAGATAAGCATGCTACTAGGCATTTTATACTGCTCCAACGGGTACTGGGACGCTACATTTTGAAAGCGTATATCTATTAATGTAATGATCGAACGTGTCCAAATGTGGGCCATCGTATCGATCATCTCCGGTGTAAATACCTGACTTACTTCTGCTTCTTCTTGCATTTATCTGTGCTCCCTCATCTCACTTTTTTCCAATTTATCTACCACCCATAAATTGATTTTGATTATCAATATCATTTAAAAGGTAAGTATATCATCATTATGTGACATTGGGGAGCAGGCAACGACTAAGAATGGAGGTGTAAATATAAATAAAAAAAGGTTCATTAGCTGTGATATCTAATGAACCTTTTGTTGTTTACTATGGTACCGGCGAGAGAAGCCGAACCTCACAGTTTCCCCACTCGATTTTGAGTCGCATATGCTATTCGGAAGATAGCAGAAATTTTACTAGACTTTATTTAGCCAGCATTCGAACGGCTTCGTCCAGCTGCCAGTTCATACTGATACTGATCAGAGCTGTTCTAATCCAGTCCTCTGAAACAACGTATACTCGATTATTCTTCACTGCAGGCAGTGCCTTCCAGATGGAGCTCTCCTGCAATTCTTTTAAGCTTTGCTTTTCCTCTTCATTTCTTCATGCTACAAAAAACATAGAGTAAGCTCCTTTGATTTTGCTCTAGAGCAGTTCAGCAGGGTTTCCAAAGACAGATGAATCAGCCGACTGATCGTGACACGCTTTGAGCGCTATCGCGCCCTCTTTCACGGCGGAGGATGATCGGGACCGTGATCACTGCAGCGATCACCAACAACGGAGCTAGTAAACCAGCGATGGGTAACGCCGAAGCACCATTCGCTGAAAAGACGCTAAAGTCCCAGAGCCCGTGCAGGAACATAGAGGCCACGAGCGAGCCGGTAGACCGCCGGGCGAGGTAGAAGATCGAACCGAGGCCAAAAGCGATCATTACCTGGAACAGGGCACCCGCCCCGATGCCCCAGAACATGTTCGGCAGGTGAAAGACTGCGAACATCGCTGTTGAGAGCAGCCAAACCCCGGTTTCGCCAAAGCGGCTACGTAGAGCCACTATCAATTGACCTCGATTGATCATCTCCTCATTGAAGCCAACCATGATACTGCCGAGGATGAGATACAGCCACATGAGGGGCGTGATACGGGTAAAATCGCCGATCAGCATGTTCACGATCGCGATGACCATCATGATGATCGGGAGAGTCATTGTCCAACGGGAAAGACGCCGCCTTTCCACCAGGCTGGGGCGCCACCATCCGTAGATCGTGACCATTGTGATGGTCAGCACGGCGCCGCCGGACAGCGGTGCTATATACCAGAGAAGAAGAGTCCGCTCACTCTCACCAACTCGCGTGTAGTCGATACCGTTGAGCACGAAGATCGCGTAGAAAACTGCGCTGTAGAGGAAATAGGTGAGAACACCCCATCCTACGCGAGGACGAACCCGAAGGGCAGGATCCAAAGATTCTTGCAGCTTGTCCCTATTGATTGACATTATAAACACTCCCATTAAAAATTAATATTTTCTTTCATTTATTCTTGTTTTCTTACAAGATCAATATTTGTTGGAGAAGAAGCAAATCTTCGTCGGTATAAGTCCGGTGACCCTGTTCATTATAACGGCTTGGCTTGAGTAGTCCCTTCTGACAATAAAAGTCAAGTGCACGTACCGTCGTTGAGGTCAGTATAGTGAGCGAACCCATGGTGTAGTACGTTTTACTTTTCCTTCCCATCCCCTTTCAAGCACCAGTATAGTTCCTGACGTTACGTTATGCGCAAGCCCTTTTTATCCGACAAAAGAAAGACATAGCCAAAACGCTCATATTGAATGGGATGCCTGAGCAACATTCAATATGAGCGTTCTTGTGATGGGTCCATATCAGAAGTTCGTACATTTAGAAATCATTCTCACTTCTCATTTGAAGTACAGTTCGAAGATTTCGTCAGCTAATGCTATGAATGAGGTTTTAAATATAATAAAAAAAGCAGTGGTTCATTAGACTTAATGTCCAATGAACTACTGCTTTTTAATGTGATACCGGTGAGAGGACTCGAACCTCCACGGTTTCCCACTCGATTTTGAGTCGAGCGCGTCTGCCATTCCGCCACACCGGCATATTTTATTAAAATGGCGCGCCCTGAGAGATTCGAACTCCCGGCCTTTTGATTCGTAGTCAAACGCTCTATCCAGCTGAGCTAAGGGCGCAAATTATGGAGCGGACGACGGGAATCGAACCCGCGACCCTCGCCTTGGCAAGGCGATGCTCTACCGCTGAGCCACGTCCGCATACGGTAAATTTTCATTCGGCACACTTTAAAGAAAGTGAGCCATGAAGGACTCGAACCTTCGACACCCTGATTAAAAGTCAGGTGCTCTACCAACTGAGCTAATGGCTCATACTTGCAAAATACAACTTCTCGACTTTAAAGCAGAAAAGATGGCGGAACCGACGGGATTCGAACCCGCGATCTCCTGCGTGACAGGCAGGCATGTTAGGCCAACTACACCACGGTTCCAAGAATATTTGCATGAATGAAAATTGGTTGCGGGGGCAGGATTTGAACCTGCGGCCTTCGGGTTATGAGCCCGACGAGCTACCGGGCTGCTCCACCCCGCGTCAGTAAAAACATGTTATCTTATCCTCCAGAGGAGGTTACATGGTGGAGGCTGAGGGGATCGAACCCCCGACCCTCTGCTTGTAAGGCAGATGCTCTCCCAGCTGAGCTAAGCCTCCATGTGATAAACAACTTTTATACTATATCACAATCGTTTCGATTGTGCAAGTTTTTTTTGGTGACCCGTAGGGGATTCGAACCCCTGTTACCTCCGTGAAAGGGAGGTGTCTTAACCCCTTGACCAACGGGCCATGCATCAGTTGTTTATGTGACAACAAAAAATATCTTATCATATATTTCAGATTATAGCAACAACTTTTTTGAAATAAATTTCATAGAGCGTTTTAACATACAATAAATGAGTAAAGAAAGCACTCTAAATACTGTAGAAACCTTCAGGGCTGCATTTAGTTCACCTGTTATTACAAGACTTAGTAATCAAAATAATGGCCTCTACAGCCTCTATGAGGCTGTGTAGAGCTTCTTAAGCGGTCAGACTGTTAATGCAGATGTAGACGTGCTAGGAGGTCATGGATTCCTTTTAGCAGCAGTTGGACGTAAGCACTTCTGTAACACAGTCTCCCGTATTTTCACATGACATTCTCCAGTACAAATCGATTACACTTTATTGTTAATTCTTCGATGTTTCAATATTTCTTCTAAAAAAATAAAAGACCACTGTTGTAAATTCAACAGTGGTCTAGTGCTTGGCGGCGTCCTACTCTCCCAGGACCCTTCGGTCCAAGTACCATCGGCGCTGGAGGGCTTAACGGTCGTGTTCGGGATGGGTACGCGT
>NZ_JBHVVB010000003.1:0-111523 GCF_042883835.1 Paenibacillus sp. NPDC058177
ACGGTGCACTGGGATATCTTTCTCCCGCTCGCTTTGCACAGCAATTTACTAAAAAATCCGTTGCGTGACTGTCCACTTTCTTGACAGAGGTCCAATAATGCCTCTATTTCCCTATTTTTACGATATTAAAGAAAAATAAGGTACAAAAATGCTCTTAGTTGGGAGGTCGCGCTCTTTTTCACTGTTTATATAGCTAAAATTCATATTCTTTTTCAAAGTATACCAATAACTTCTAAATCCGAGTAGCGAAAACAGGCCGCTCACCAGTCAAGAGTGACTGCGGGCGGCCTGTTTATTTATATATTGCAGACGACTATCTGATTATCGAGCAGCCACCATCAACCATAAGCACATGACCAACGATATAAGAAGCCATGTCGCTCAGAAGGAAGACTACCGCGTTGGCTACTTCTTCTGGCGTTCCGTAGCGTTTCAGAACCGGAAGTTGGGCAATAGCTTGCTCAAGCGCTTCAACATCGTCTGTGAGCAATTCTTCATAGCGTCTCATCATTTTAGTAGGAACCGGTCCTGGAGCGACAATATTCACCCGGATTCCTTTAGCTGCGAACTCCGCCGCTGCTGATTTACCCAAACCAATAACCGCATGTTTACTTGCAGAGTAAGCTACATCCCCCGCCATAGCAATCGTTCCATGCAAAGAAGCACAGTTAACGATCGCACTGCCCGGTTTCATGTGAGGCACGGCATACTTCATCAGAAGCTGCTGCCCTCTGACATTGACATCAAACACTCTGTCGAATGTTTCAGTCTTATAATTCTCTAGAAGCTCATTATCCCCTGTAATCGCCGAGTTGTTGTACATGTAGTCAATCGAACCAAAACGTTCAATAGTTTGGTTGACCAGGGCAATAATTTGTTCTTCCTTGGCCACATCCGTTTGGATGAATGCCGCACTTCCTCCAAGCCCCTCAATTTCGCGTACAGTCGCAACGCCATCCGCTTCAGACCGGCTTGCGATAACAACATTGGCTCCGAGCTCCGCTAAACGCAGTGCTGTAGCTCTGCCAATGCCTGTACCCCCACCTGTGATAATTGCTGTTTTCCCTTTGAATTCCTCAAATACTCTGAACATTATGAAGCACCTCGTTGTTAGTTTTTCAGAATACGATTGAACCATATACACCCTGTGGAGGTATAGGAAAATCTATCCTTTATCTATCATAACATCTCTAGAATTAATTCATATGTAAATTGTTCCAGATCAATATTAATTTAGCTCTTAATTTCAGATAAAATCCTGGGCGATGCTGAATTAAGCCGCTACAGGTTCGGAGGTTTCTTACGATCGCTGTTAAAGCCCGATTTCTAGATTGTAAAAGGAATTACAAGGTTGAAATCGGCCTTTAAAGGCGAGCACTTCGTTTCTCCAGAAATCCTCCAACCCTCCACTCTACTTTCAGCATAAAGTCAAACTCAGATTCTAAGATAGAATCAGCATTAATAGGGACAGAAAATGTCTGTCCCTAGTTTGTGGAAGTCTTTTTAATTGATGAGATTCTCTTCGTGCTTGATAAAATGAGCAAAAGGAAGGCGACTCAAATGTCTATTCCCAAGAATCAATTTTGGGAGAAGCGTTTCTAGTTCGACTATGCCTAAATGGATATCCGCAAAACTTTTCATAAAATGAAGTTTCAATATGATTTCAAAGAACAAAAATAACCGGTCGAGATTATATCTCGCCGGCTAGTTGTGTTTGTTGTTACAGACTAAATAACGTGTTCATTGGAACTTGTAAATCTTTAAAGACAACGGACTGGATCGTCTCCTGCTCTGTATATAAATGGCGCACCTGATAACTGCCGTCCTCCAAAGTATAGATGTGAGCCGTCTGATTTCCAGGATCAACAATCCAATATTCCTGAACTCCGTGCTTCTGATATAAGTTGAACTTCTCATTAAAATCCTTCAGGGTAGTGGCAGGTGACAGCACTTCAATAATGAGTGTCGGGGCACCGTTACAGCCGTTCTTTGATATTTGGTCCTTAAAACAAACAACCGAAAGATCTGGTTGGGTGACCTGATCGGGTGATTGATAGTCTTCACTTTCAGAGAAAAGCACATCAAACGGATCGATGCTAATTTTCACTCGTTCAATATCGGTGCGCAAATCACAAATCCTGACCTTGGCTTCTTCTGACAAATGCCATGCTTTCCTTTCTCAGGCATCTCCCTCCTCATCATACTTCCATCTCTCCACCCATATACATAAGAAGAACGGCTCCGGCTTAAGCTGGGGAACGTACTTTAGACTCTGCCAGTACACGGTGCGTTAGAAGAAGGAAGGAGAGATGGGTTCATGCCCGGCGATGATGAACTGAAAGCGCTAGAGAGGGCCATTGCGGAGATTACGGAGATTGCTACCGGCTTCGGGCTGGATTTCTATCCGATGCGGTATGAGATCTGCCCTGCCGATATTATTTACACGTTCGGTGCCTATGGAATGCCAACTCGGTTTGGCCATTGGAGCTTCGGAAAAACTTTTCATAAAATGAAGTCTCAATATGATTTCGGCTTGAGTAAAATTTACGAGTTGGTCATCAACTCCAACCCGTGCTATGCGTTCCTGCTGGACGGCAACTCGCTCATCCAGAACAAGCTAATTGTGGCTCACGTGCTGGCCCACTGCGATTTCTTCAAGAATAATGCCCGCTTCTCCATATCTAACCGGAATATGGTCGAGAGCATGTCGGCAACCGCCGATCGGATCGCCGACTATTCGGTGACCTACGGCACAGAGGCTGTAGAGAGCTTCATTGATTCCGTGCTCGCGATCCAGGAGCATATCGATCCCAGCCTGATCCAACCGCGCAAGCTCGGTAAGACACATCTGCTGGAAGCGAAGATGAAAGACCGCAAGGACACACCACCTGGCAGCAACACTCCGGCCAATCCTTATGACGAGCTCTGGAATCTGGATCAGGTCAGCGCAGGTCCCCCAGAGCCAGCAGCTAGTAATCGGGCTTTCCCGCCAGAGCCGGAGAAGGACATCGTCTGGTTCATTCAGCAGTATTCCACTTCGCTCGAAGATTGGCAGCGGGACATTATGACAATGCTGCATGACGAGATGCTCTATTTCTGGCCGCAGATGGAAACGAAGATCATGAACGAAGGCTGGGCCTCCTACTGGCATCAGAGGATCGTACGCGAGCTAGACCTGACGTCGGAGGAAACCGTGGAATATGCCAAGCTAAATTCTTCGGTCGTTCAGCCCTCCCGCCAGAGTCTGAACCCCTACTATCTCGGCCTGAAAATATTCGAAGATATCGAGCGGCGCTGGGACCGCGATAAAATCTTCGAGGTGCGCGAGCTGGATTCCGACACTTCTTTTATCCGCAGCTATCTGTCCAAAGAACTGGTTAATGATCTGGATCTCTATGTCTTCGAGAAGAAGGGCCCGGAGTGGAAAATTACCGACAAGGCCTGGGAAAATGTCCGGGATCAACTTGTGCTGGCCCGCGTGAACGGCGGCTCCCCTTATCTCGTCATCAAGGATGCGGATTATGAGCGGAACGGCGAGCTGTATATTGAGCATCAGTACGAAAGTATTGAGCTAGACCTGAAATATCTGGAGCGGACGCTCCCGCATATCTACAACCTGTGGGGCCGTACAGTGCATTTGCAGACGGTTGTGGAAGAGAAGAAGGCGCTGTTCACCTATGATGGGAAAAAGGTACAGCGGCGGTTTGTGTAACAAGGGGTTTGACCACTGCTTGGGCCACACACCGCGCACCGGGAGGCGCACACGGTGAGGAAAGAAATTTGAAGAAGATGCATAGCTACAGGAAAAGCCCGCTCGCACTTGTGTGCGCTGCGGGCCTTTTTGACGATCGATACAAGACGATCGATACAAGAAGAATACTATCAGACAAATCTTGTGAGGGGCGTAGAAGTCCAATCCCTCGTCAGTTAGACTTTTAACCGAACCACATCTGGCACGCGGATTATTATTGCTCTGACCGCTCTTTTACAGGCACATAAATCTCCATCACTGTATCCACCCGGGAATGACAGCGCTCGTCGTAGAACTCAAAGTCCAGTTTGCCCTCATCATATATATAATTGCTGCCAGGAAACCATTCTTCAAAAATATACTTCCAAGTGCTCTTGATCACCTTAACAAAATCCTTCTGATCCTTCCCCTCCGAGGTATCCACAGGCGGCGTGGTAAAGACAGCATATTCCGCTTCAGGCACGCCCGCAGTCAGCATATCCCCGGTCACCTGGTTGAAGTCTTCTACAATCACACCCAGGAGATAGGTGGCGTTACCGCTATCTAATGCAGGAATGCACAGCCCCACTTCTCCATGCTTAGGCGGATTCAGAATCTCGTACATTTTGGATTCCAAATTTTCACCTTCATATTGACTCCAGAAAGAAGCGACATCCTTCGTATAGTTGCCTTCAGCCACATTCGTTTGAATGCCATAACCGGCAACCTTGAACGCTGGCTTTTTTACAATAACAGGGTTCATCAAATAACCTCCGATTTCGAAAATAGTTCCATTCTGAAGAAATCCATCCATCCGCGCAGCATACTGCGAGGGGCTATAACCAAAAGCTTTGCGGAACGCCTTGGTAAAACCGCTCTGTGTCTCAAAGCCATAATCTTGCGCGATATCTATGATCCTTCTTCCATTAAATAATTCAATTGAGGCCAAAGACAGCCTCCGGCTCCGCACATACTCCATTACCGTCATCTCTTTGCACAAACTGAACACTCGGCAAAAATGATACAACGAGTACCCGGATGCAGCGGCAATATCTTCAGCCGTTAAATCTTCTTTAATATTTTGTTCAATATATTCGATGCATCGCTCAATATCCTTACTGTAATTCAAGCACTCACCCAACCTTTCCCCGTACGGTGATTTCATTATAGCAACTGGCTGCTAAGGTGACTGTTCCTGTTTTGCTAAAAACATCGGGGCCGGGAAAATACCCTCATCGTTTTATGTTGTGTCATTCAGGTTCCAGGATGAATAGAATAGGCTGATATCATTATCTTACAAATGGAGGTATTCCCATGAATTATTGGCACCAATATTCCAGCCGGCAAGATCATCCACAGCCCGTTTATCCATATACACCTCGTTACACTCAGTACCCTTATTCTCATTACTTTCATCACCGTTCGGAAGGTATTACAACTCCTCCTCCCCAAGACAACCAGAATCCGAAGCAGCATATTGTGAATGGTCAATTGAACGCAAGTGTGGACAGTGGGCAAGGCATTACTGTAAAAACAGGAGCGGACGTTGGCGGTAAGCATGGCGCTGGGTTTAATGCCGGTGGACATCTAAACTACAATGGCGTAGGTACGTATGCAGATGGTCACCTGGGGTCAGAGCAATATGGCATCCACGCACAGGCCAACACTCATCTGAACAGTAGTCAAGGCTTTGGGCTCAATACCGAGGCACAGGCCGGGGGCAAATACGGGATTAATGCACAAGCGAATTCGCATCTCAGCGCCAGTCAAGGCGTCGGATTTAATACTGAAGCGCAACTGGGTGGCCAGTACGGATTAAACGCTAATGCAGAGGGGCACTTAAGCCAAAGTCAGGGTGCTGGGTTCAATACCGGATTGCACCTTGGCGGAGACAATGGTGTTGGTGCACAGGCCAAAGCCCAGTTCGGGGGCGGTCAGGGAGCTGGCCTTGGAATCAACGGGCACTTTGGCAAATACAACGGGGAGTTGGGCTTTAATCTAGGCGGCAAAATCAATGAATCCAAGGATTCAGAGGAATAAAGAAAAAGGAATATCCCAGGCCAGTTGCGATGGCTCAGGATATTCCTTTTTAATTTAAATTATTAGCTGCTGTCCCTTAAGTTACTTACCGTTCAACCTATATATTCATCAGCGGTTCAGTAAGCTTCCGACATAGCGCAGCAGTTCATTGGCGCATACCGGGCAGTAGTTATGCTCGTCGATCAGACGTCTCGTCACCTCGTTGATCCGTTTCAGCTGGCTCTCATCCGGTGTTTTGGAAGAGGTGGTGATTTTGACAATATCCTTGAGATCTGCGAACAGCTTCTTCTCGATGGCTTCACGCAAGCGGTCATGGTTGTTGTATTCGAACTTCTTCCCTTTGCGGGAGTAGGCGGAGATTCGAATCAGAATCTCTTCCCGGAACGCCTTCTTGGCATTCTCGGAGATGCCAATCTGCTCTTCAATAGAGCGCATCAGCCGCTCATCCGGCTCCATCTCCTCATCCGTGAGGGGATCACGGATTTTGGCCCAGTTGCAGAAGGCCTCGATGTTGTCGAGATAATTCTCGAACAGCGTTTTGGCCGACTCCTCGAAGGAATAGACGAATGCCTTTTGCACTTCACTTTTCGCCAAAACATCGTATTCCTTGCGGGCAATGGAGATAAAGTTCAGATACCGTTCCCGCTCCTCCTTGGTGATGGAAGGGTGCTGATCCAGACCGTCCTTGATCGCCCGCAGAACATCCAGTGCGTTCATGCACTGCAAATCGCCTTTGATCAGCGCACTAGAGATCCGGTTGATAACATAACGTGGATCGATGCCGGACATCCCTTCGTCCTGATATTCGGTTTGCATTTCCTTCAGGTCCGCTTCCTTGTAGCCCTCGACCTCTTCTCCGTCGTACATCCGCAGCTTCTTGATGAGATCCATCCCCTGCTTCTTGCTCTCCTTCAGACGGGTCAAGATCGAGAAAATCGCTGCTGCACGCAGCGCGTGAGGAGCAATATGCACATGCTTCATGTCACTCTGGGAAATGAGCTTCGCATAAATCTTTTCCTCTTCAGACACTCTGAGATTGTACGGAACGGGCATGACGATCATGCGGGACTGCAGCGCCTCATTCTTTTTATTCGAGATAAAGGATTTGTACTCCGTTTCGTTTGTGTGAGCCACAATAAGCTCATCTGCACTAATTAACGCGAATCGCCCAGCCTTAAAGTTCCCCTCTTGGGTAAGCGACAACAGGTTCCAGAGGAATTTCTCATCGCATTTCAGCATCTCCTGGAACTCCATCAATCCCCGGTTGGCTTTATTCAATTCCCCGTCGAAACGGTATGCGCGCGGATCGGATTCCGAGCCGAATTCGGTAATGGTGGAGAAGTCGATGCTGCCGGTCAGATCGGCAATATCCTGCGACTTCGGATCAGATGGACTGAAGGTACCGATGCCCACCCGTTCTTCCTCTGATAAAATGACGCGTACTACGCCAACCTTCTCAATGTCGCCACCATATTCATTCTTCAGCCGCATTTGGCAGGAGGGGCACAGGTTGCCCTCAATACGCACGCCAAGCTCTCGTTCAATCTCGGGACGCAGCTCATGCGGGATCAAATGCAGCGGGTCCTCATGCATCGGGCAGCCCTCAACAGCATACACAGCACCTTCCGGCGTTCTTGAATATTGCTCCAGCCCACGTTTGAGTAACGTAACGAGTGTTGATTTCCCTCCGCTGACAGGCCCCATCAGCAGCAGAATCCGTTTGCGAACATCCAGGCGCCGCGCGGCAGAATGGAAATATTCCTCCACCAGCTTTTCCACGGCCCGGTCCAGACCGAAAATCTCCTGTTCAAAAAACTTATACCTTTTGCGTCCATTAATTTCCTCTACGCCGTGAGATTTGATCATGTCGTATACACGGGCGTGAGCGGTTTTGGCGGGAGATGGGTCTTTCTTCAGCAGTTCAACATAATCCTTGAAGGTGCCGTTCCACGCCAAACGGTCGTTCTCAGCCCGATACGAAGCTATACGCTCAAAAATGTCCATTGCTCGCTGCCTCCTCTTGCGCTCCTAATGCTCCTCTATGGCTCCAAATGGGTTTCAAAAGTGTATTACATACCTATGCGGCAAGCCCCGAATAGTTGACCTATTTTTTGCTGTGCTATAATAGAGAATCAGTAAATCACCCCACAAAGTTAGAGATGGGCGATCATGCCTGTTTTAAATACCGGGCAGCAGACCCTGCGAATATGGGGTACAGGAGTGACAAACTATGGCCGTACGGCATGAGACGGAGCTGTATGCTCCATTGAAAGTTTTTTTTGAAAAGCAGGGTTATGAGATCAAGGGTGAGGTGCGGACCTGCGACCTGGTAGGCATCCGGGAGAATGGAGAACCGCCGCTGATCGTGGAGATGAAAAAATCCTTCAACCTCGCCCTGCTGCTGCAGGGGGTTGAACGGCTGAAGCTCAGCCCAAGCGTCTACCTTGCGGTCGAGCGCAACCGGGACAAGAAAGGCGCGGTCAATCAGCGCTGGGGCGAACTGAGCGGACTCTGCCGCCGGCTCGGTCTCGGGCTTATCACCGTAACCTTCTACAAGACGAAGGCTCCGGTGGTAGAGGTGCTGGCGGAGCCGGACGAGACCTTGCCCGCCCAGCGGGGCGGCGGTCGGCGGCGCGAGCGCCTGCTCTATGAGTTTCACGAGCGCAGCGGCGACTACAACACCGGCGGCAGCACGGGCGTCAAGCTCGTCACCGCCTATCGTGAGAAGGCGCTGCGCGTGGCCTTGGCACTGCAGGAGGCGGAGGCCGAGCTGCAGGGCGTCCGTTCAGCGCGCGGCAGCGCTGAACGGGACGATGTGACGGCTGCTGCGGAGCAGCCGTCCGAGTTCGCTTCCGCTGCAATAGCGGAAGCGGAACAGGCCGGGCAGCAGCTGCTGGCTGCCCGGCCTGAGATTGCCGCCGCTGGCAGCGCGGCGGCAGAGACCTCCGCCGGTATCACCCCGGCGGAGCTGCGCAAGCGCAGCGGAGTGCCCGGCGCAGCGGCCATCCTGCAGCACAACTACTACGGCTGGTTCCTGCGGATCACCCGTGGCCGCTACACCCTCACCAAGGGCGGGCATGCCGCCCTCGTGGAGTATGCCGCTGTCACCGGGAACCGGACAGCGGGACTTTAAGGGGCAGCGTGCTTATGCGCCCAGCTTTATAACCGCCTGGTTCAGCTGGAACCGGACAGCAGGCGTGAACAGCAGCGATCTTATCCGGTCCAGCTTTATAACTGACTAACTCGCCGGAAAACCCAACCTGCCGGCTTGTTACAGCAGCGCCGTCAAGAAGCTTCCGGCGGCGCGAAAGAATCGCTTGCGTGCGTATGACGCCGCAAGCGTCCAAGCCGCCCCGCCCCATAACAAAAAGCATCCCGGCCCACGGGATGCTTCTTCACGTTATTCAAGTCACGCCTGTTCCGGGTTGTTGTACACCCGACCGGCGCTTTAACTACGAGCGGTGAACTCGGTAACCGCCTCGCTCATCAGATTCATGCCGAGCAGCAGCTCATCGCGGCCCGGATGGGTAAAGTTCAGGCGGATATATTGCCCTCCGCCATTCACACTGCACAGAGGCCCGGGCAGAAAAGCAACACCCTTGCCCAGTGCGCAGCGGAGCAGTGCATTGACGTCCATTCCATCAGGAAGGGACACCCAGAGGAACATGCCCCCTACAGGAAGCTCATATGAGCTCTGCTTCCAGGCGGGCCGCTTTAGCAGCTCGATCATCAACTTGAAGCGTGTATGATACTCCCGATTCAGCAGCTTGATATGTTCCCGCAAATCAAATGCGGAGACATCCAGCAGATGATGTAGCAGCCGCTGGTTCAGAGAACTCGACTGCCAGTCCGCCATTTGTTTTGCCGCAGCCATTACAGAGATCAGCTCACGACTTCCAGCCGCCCAGCCTGTGCGCAGCGCAGGAGCAACCGTTTTGCTAAAGGAACCGATGTAGAGTACATGTCCACCGTCGCTGACATTTTCCAGCGCATACAGCGACGGATACTTACCGAGAGGATGCTCATTGTACCGCTCAAAGTGAAGATCTCCATAAGAATCATCTTCTACAATCAGCACATCATGCGCGATACACAGCTCCAGAATCTCCTTGCGCCGTGTAAGGCTCCATAGAACTCCGCTTGGATTGGTAAAGCTCGGTGCTGCATACAGCATCTTGGGACGGTGCTGAAGGATCTGGCTTCGCAGATGATCCGGAAGCAATCCATCCCTGTCGCCCTGGACTGGAATAATCACAGCCCCCTGCATCCGCAGCGCCTGGAGCATACCTGGTGAAGTCGGATTTTCGACCAGCACACAGTCCCCTGGATCAATATAGACCCGGGATAGCAGATCAATAGCTTGCTGGCTGCCTGTTGTCAGCAGCACCCCGCCTTCGGCGACGGCCACTCCTTTGGCTTTTAACCAGTCCCCTATTAACCATTCACGCAGTGGCCCATATCCTTCCGGGTCTCCATACTGGAGCGCACCGGCATCGGCAGAGATGACCGTGGAAGCTGTCTCGGCCAGCAAGGATAGTGGGAATAACTCTTCCGCAGGTAATTCTTCGGCTAGCGATATCATGGAGCCTCTCCGCGTTTGGGTACGTATGCTCAGGAGCTGTGATGACAACAGCGTGTGAGCACGTGCGGAAAAGTCATATTTCATGCGAAATCCCCCCTCCCTCGTTCCAAGAATATTCAGGCCCTGCCAGCATTATGTCGTCCTGCTCTAGCTCAAGCGTAGATTTGTCGGTGCTGTCTGGAGAAGAGTGCGAATTTTTCAATCGCTTGTGCCCTTGTAGTGACATCCAGCTTCACATAGATTTTGCGGAGGTAGTTATCAATAGAACGGCGGCTCACATCAATCTCCAGCGCAATTTTGTCATACGTAATCCCCTGCACAATTCGTTCCATTATAAAAGTCTCTGTCTGGGTTAATTGTAGAACGCTGTCGAGTCCTTTGGACGGGGATATCGGCCAGAAGCCCTTCTTGATCCATTCTAGCGGGATAGAGATAAAGCCTTCACGTAATCCTTTGATCAGTTGCAGCAATTGTCCGGGTGATGCCCCTTTGGATAGTATGCCGCTGGCCCCAAGTTCTATAAATGATTGCAGCAGTTCTCTGCCATCTTCGTCGGTCATAACAACAAAATGAGAGGCTGGCGAACTGTTCTTCATGTCAAACAGCACACTCTCTACCTCTCCATCTGGCATTTGATAATCGGTAAGCACCAGATTAGGCTGCTTCTCCCGCACTACCGCGGCCCCTTCAGCCCATGTAGAATACATCCCCAGAACCTCCAGTTCCCCTCCTTCTTCCAGAATCAACTTCGTTCCCAGCATGCTTGTGGGATGACATCCCACAATGACCACCTGCCAAACCTTCATCATTGACGCCCAGACCTCCTGCTATATATGTATTTACCCAGAATGGAAAGCGCCGCGGCGGTTCCGGTTTGACGCAAGCAAGGATGTATGATGTCTTATTGGCCTAATTCTCTCTGTTACTTACCTTGAATACGTCCCACAGATATTCCAATCTATAGCAAATTGTATCGCAGTAGTTTAATAGGATGCAATTATTTTTTATCATGATCTGGCTCTCTTACATTTTTGCGAAAATAATCAAAGTCTGATAGAATGGGGACTTGAAAAGAACAAGCCCCGAGGTGATAAAATGCAACCGCTAGCGGAAACGACACCGGTTCAATCGCGCCGTACGGCTGCGAGAAACGGATCTTCCGTAAAATGGTTTTTACTGTTCTGGGTTGTGATGATCGGAATTGGCGTTTATGCCGTATACAGCTACACCAACCATCTGAAGCAGCAGGTGCTGAGTCAGCTCAGCGCACAAAGCCAGCAGCAGCTTACCGTTTTGAAGACCGATTATGAAGCTAGAATCTCCGCCCTCTCTGATGAAGTTAAGGAACTGCAGAGCACTGTGCAGACCTTCAACGAACTGTTGACCTTCACCAAGGATAACGCGAGCGCAAAGACAGACAACAGCAACAAGCTATATACCCAGCTCAGCGAGGTACGCAAGCAGCTTGATGCACTCAAGAAAGAAATGGATCTGCTCAAATGATGACACCTGTCAAAAGAGTCAATCGCTTCTTCATGCTGTTAACCGCTCCGTTCATCGGCCTCTTGATTGGTCTATTGTGGATTCAGCCCCCGCTTGATTTGCAGCTCCATGTAGATCAATTCTCTCCTGTGCAAGGACCAGTGAAGGAGACGAGCTTAATCAAACAAGAACTGATTCAAGCCCAGGCTGCCGCAGCCTACACAATAGATTCCGTTAGTGCCAGTGCCAAGCTCTACAAGGCCACCACGAGCGAAATGAACCAAATTGTGAATACAGCAGAGACGCAGGCCTCTCGCCCACAGATCATTTACAATCGCCGGATTAGCGCGAAGCTTGGCATTCCTTCCGAAGTCGTGAGCAGCGACCGTATTGTCATCGAGCTGTTCCAGCTTAACCCTGGAAATTATAAAGCTTATGCCTTGAAAATCAAGCTTAAAGATGCGTCTGCCGCGACCATGAGCCTCGCGGATGCAGTAAGTGGAGCAGAGACCACAATGCGTGCCGTCAGCCGCAGCGGCGCCATCGCCGGAATTAATGCCGGCGGTTTTGCAGACAAGGATGGCAAGCGTTATCCTTTAAGCACAACTGTAGTCGGGGGCCAATACTTGAACGGCTTTGAGTCAAGTTTCAAGGATCTTAGCTTCGTCGGGCTGAATAAGAACGGCCAACTGATCGGCGGTAAATTTTACAGCCGTGAGCAATTGGACCAGCTGGAACCACAATTTGGTGCAACCTTCGTTCCTGTTCTTTTGAAGGACAGCATGAAGATGCCGATCCCCGAGAAATGGAAGCTATCTCCCAAGCGAGCTCCTCGTACGGTGATGGGTAAATATAAAGATGATCAACTCCTGATTCTGGTCGCCGACGGATACAATGAGAACGGCAGCTCTGGAGCCACGTTAGAGGAATTACAGGACAAGCTCTTTAATATGGGAGTTATAGATGCGTATAATTTAGATGGAGGAGGCTCTTCCTCGCTGATCTTTAACGGAAGAGTGGTGAACAAGCCTTCGGATGGCAATCTGCGGCCTGTGCCTACGAATTTCCTGTTTTTTAAGTAATAGGATAGATTGTCTATGTCACTTCTCACATTTACGTTTATTTTTACCAGATGAAAGGGTATAATCATGATAACGAATACAGTCCCTTTTGGAGGTGCCCGGCATGTCGTTTTCATTGACCTTTTGGATCGTTACCCTTGTTTTCGTTCTATTCCTGACCGGCATTTTAACTGCTTCTTACAACGAAGATAAAACCAAAGGCCTCTAAAGAAATCCTTGTTTTCGTGAAGCAAACGTTGGACTGCTTGGCTCCCTTTAGGAAAGTGACTGGCGAGCCCGGCCTACATAAGAAAAAGCACCGCAAGAAGCGGTGCTTTTTCTTATGTAATCATAGTTCGAGCGACTTCTCTAATGAGAAGGCTTAACCGTTATATTATGCATGTCTTTGCAAATGAGTCATCTCTGTAAGGCACTCGGCACAAATATAACGATCTTTATACTCGCTTACTTCTTCCATCGATCCGCAGAATACACATTTCGGACGGTAGCGCTCCAAAATAATGTGGTCGCCCTGTACCAAAATTTCCACCGGATCTCCTTCATTCATTTGATATCTCTTGCGCAGGGATTTTGGCAGAACAATTCTACCAAGTTGATCCACTTTGCGAACTACACCAGCAGGTTTCATATCTAACTTACACCTCTCCTGTTCAACTAAATAATGGATTACATATTTATATCGGACCTGTACTAAGATTTCGTTATGAAATTGTCGAATCCTGCTGAATTAATAAAAAAACATGTCTTATTTTAAACAAGTTGTGGAAAATCCAGCTGACGGAGGGCTTCGTAGACAATAATAGCTGCCGAATTTGATAAATTAAGCGATCTCACCGCTGTACTCATCGGCATCCGCATACAGGTTTCCTTCCCCGCTTCGAGAATCTCCGCCGGGAGCCCCTTGGTTTCTTTGCCAAACACAAAGAAATCGCCATCCTGAAATTCAAAATCACTGTACCGCTTGTCTGCCTTTGTCGTTGCATAGAAAAAACGCCCTTCGCTATATTTCTCCAAAACTTCCGCGAAGGAATCATGATATTCAATATGAACCGCGTGCCAGTAGTCCAATCCCGCCCGTTTCAACGTAGCATCATCCGTGCGGAACCCCAGTGGACGTACCAGATGCAGATGCGTACCTGTTGCCGCACAAGTGCGTGAGATATTGCCGGTGTTTGCCGGGATTTCCGGCTCGACTAGAACGATGTGAAGTGCCATAGTTTGTAATTCCTCTCTGTCCGGACTATAAATCCTTATATTGTTAAAGCAGAAAACCTTCCGCCTGTTGGCGGAAGGTCAGGAACAGCATTGATTAACCTTGAGTTTGCCGGAAATGCTTCATGAAATCGGCAAGTGCCTTAACGTTCTCGTAAGGAACAGCGTTGTAAATGGAAGCGCGCAGGCCTCCAACACTACGGTGACCCTTAAGACCGATAAAGCCTTCCAGTTCCGCAGCTTTTACAAATTGCTTCTCCAGGTCTTCCGACTGCATCCGGAACGTAACGTTCATGATGGAGCGGCTGCCTGGATCGGCGACGCCACGGTAGAAACCGTCACTTCCATCAATGTATTCATATAAGAGACCGGCCTTTTCACGGTTTTTGGATTCAACCCCAGCCAAGCCGCCTTGCTCTTCAATCCATTTTAACACTTCATTAACCATATATACAGAGAAGGATGGTGGCGTATTGTACAAAGAGTTATTCTTCGTATGAGTGCTGTACCGCAGGATTGTCGGAATATGGGAAGGGGACTCAGCAATAAGTTCTTCCTTGGCGATAACCACCGTTACCCCGGACGGTCCCAGATTCTTCTGGGCACCTGCATAAATCAGCCCGAACTTATTCACATCGAACGCGCGACTCAGAATATCGCTGGACATATCTCCAATAAGCGGAATGGAACCGGAATCCGGGAATTCGGCGTACTGTGTGCCTTCAATGGTTTCATTCGACGTTACATGCAGATAAGCTGCATTGTCCGCAGCCTTGATGGAGCTCAGCTCAGGAATCTTCAGAAATTTCTGCTCTTCCGAGGAAGCTGCGACATGAACGCCGCCCACCAGCTTGGCTTCTTTGTAAGCTTTATCCGCCCAGCTGCCTGTCATCACATAGCTGCCCACTTTACCTTCGGAAAGGAAGTTGAGCGGGATCATTGCAAATTGGGTACTCGCTCCGCCCTGAGTGAACAAAACCTTGTAGCCTGTCGGGTTGCCCAAAAGCGAAAGCAGACGTTGTTGTGCTTCGTTATGCACAGATTCGTATATGGCCCCACGGTGCGACATCTCCATAATAGACATTCCGCTCTCCCGAAAATCCACAAACTCCGCTTGTGCGCGTTCCAATACTTCTAACGGCAGTGCCGCAGGACCGGCATTAAAATTGTATGCTCTCTTGCTCAAAACTCTCCCACCCTTTCTCTCCTATCAATATGGATATCGATATGATAGCAGTAATCTCACACACCAGCAAGTATAATTATTCACATAGGAGACGAGTTTATACCTTAGGAAAGCTTGAAAAACTCGTAAGAACGGCGCCAGTGCTTGCTTTGACGCGGTAAAAGACTAATGTTCACAAAAACTTCAGGAGAGATCACATGCCCTACTCCCCACAAAGCTATTTGTGAAATGGGAAAATCTCCAATTTCCCTCAGCCCGACTCCGCTTGGCTTATGAATTAGCTCCCAGTTGAAGTCAGCCTCTCCTTTGGCATCAGAGGAAAGCATGCAATAGAAAGGACGGTCCGGCTGGCGCTTCCAGCTAAGCCGTTCTCCTTCCGTCAGCAGCAATTCCGATGTATAAGAGGATTCGGGCTTTTCAATGGAAATAACACCTGGCAGTCGTAGTTCATAGTCCACACCGACCGCATTGCCGTCGATCCCGATGAAATTATGAATATATTCTTCTGTTTCGATAGTCTTTGTTCCTTTGTTTTCAAGCGCATAGTCAATGGTCAATGTATTCTGATGGATGGCTATTCTCTTAGTTAAGAGCATGCTGTATCCATTACATTCCATTGGCTGAACCGTATATGTGATAGAGTCTGAACTTGCCTCTACTTCGGCAACAAACAAAGTCCGCTCGTAATCCCCCATAAAGCTGTAAGAGTCCAGATTTCTCCTCTGCAGCAAGCCGACACCTGGCTTCGGGAACCAGCCCCCAACCGGAACCTCGTCATATCCAATTGCCCGGGAAATGCCAAATTCGTTGCATAATCCCCTGCCTCCGCTGCCTTGTCCGGGAATCAGACTTTCCGGCACACAAAACGTATGTTTCCCTTGTTCCAGGGTTACTTGAGTGATAAATCCTGTCCAATCGAAACGGGAGCCTGTATAGGCTCCCATCTCAGCAATTTCGACCGACAGGATGCCATTCGATAATATATTGCCCATAAAGATTGCATCCTTTCAGCAGTGCAAGGGTAGAGATGAACCGTCGATTACGCCAGTTCCACTTCAAGTAAATGACGTTTGTCAGCTGACAGAGCGTTTAGTACTGCACGTGGGATGATAACTCCTTCTAAACTGTGCTGTAGCACCACAGGAGTGCCATTCAATGTAACTCCCTGAATTTGATACTCCCCATAGGCAGAACGATTAGTCGACGTATAGACGACCTCCAGCTCACGGCCTGCGAAGATAGTCTTAATTCCTGCCTGTCCGTTATTGTCGAATTGCTCTTGCACCAGTTTAGGCTGGAGCAGCAAGTCGCCCAGCTTTCCTTTGACACCGAACACTTCAGTGACCATGGTCAGCAGCAGCCAGCTAGCCGAGCCGGTCAAATACGTATACATGCCGCGTCCCTGCTCATTGATATACTCCGGAATCCCCGGATACATGCGGCTGGTTGCAAAATCAGCACTAAGCTGATACAAGGAATCCAGCACTTTCCGCCCTTCCTTAACATATCCGCGTTTATAGAGCGCGTTGCCGTACATAACCGTCATATGGCTGAACATCGCACCATTCTCTTTATGGCCAAAGGCAAAACCAAACGCACGGCCGAGGTTCTGCTGAATCCCGCCAAAACGGGAATTTAAGCGGTAACCGATTTTATCGTCTAGCAGATTTTTCTCCACAGCGTTAATAATATTCGGAATCTGTTCAGGTGCAGCAGCATGGCCAAGGAGCGGGAATACCTGACCTGTCAACGTCATGCGGACGCCACCAGGGAATTCGCCCTCTACGCGTTCACCGTCATTATTGTAATAACCGTTGAACCAGCCGCCACCGTCTTCCGCTTGTACCCATTCATTGCTACGCAGATGTTCGAAGAGCCAATTAGCCTTGCGCTCCAGGTCTGCTGCTACCTTGTCAATATCCAGTGCTACCCGGACACCACTAACTTTATTTGGCGCTGCCGCATAGTAGCGCTCAAGCTGCTCGTGCTTGCCCGATACAGAAGTATAATCCACACCTTCGCCAAGAGAATCGAACAGCACCGTCATCTCTTCCGCCAGTTCAACGGTCGACAGACCCTTGCGCTCCTTCAGGTCGCGCAGCAGGCGGGCAATATCAAGCAGGTTGCTGGCATAGAAGGATGTGAAGGTCACACTTTCCCCGCGGTCTGCTGCCATATCCAGCCCGTCATTCCAATCCGCGCCTTCAAGCAGAATGTTGTTGTGCTCGCCAACGTTGAAGAATGGAACCAGGTTTTGCAGAAGGATATGCTCCAGAATGGTACCGGTATAGACTTCGCCGGAGGCCGTTCTTAGCGAGCTGCCTGCCTCAGCATCCCATGAAGTATCGCGTTTCTGGGCACGGTTCATGAAGACATCGCGGAAGTAGATTTGCTCCTGCAACAAGAAATCAAGATCACCACTCTGATCCAGATACAGCATGGTAGTCAGGAACGGCCAAGCCCCGTGGTCCATCCAGACCCGCGGAATATTGTTGCGGTCAGCGATAAATTCGCCTGGCTGCGAGCCAATAATGGTCGCATTACTGCCGTCAATCCGCACACCGGCATAGTTGTTCAGAAGAAGGCTGCGTACTTCTTCCGGCTCCATGATAAGCAGCGCAAGGCAGTCTTGCCAAAGGTCACGCCAGCCGCGTCCCCCTCTGCCATAATCGTGATATGGAAGGAAGGAGTTCCCGTAAAGTCTTCTCAGTACCGGTTGAAGGGTTACCCACTTCATCCACTGGTCAACATCATGTTCACCAGTCTGGAATTCTACGGTATTTACCTTGTCATTCCAGAACGATTTATTCTCTTCCAGCTTGGCATCGAAGGCTGCGGCTGTGCCGTATTTCTGCATAAGCACAGGAACATCGATCCGCTCGCCTTCAATCGCCAGCACAATAATGTAAGAATAGCTTTCACCTGGATTCAGTACCGTCTCGGCAAACCGGAGCCCGCCCAGCGCCTCATAACCTTCCAGTTCGGCTTCAGAGTAGATGGCTGGCTTACTGTTCAGCACTACGGCCTCCGGCCAGTCCAGGCTTCCGCCTTCGCCGATGAACTCTTCCTGCACAGGGAAGAATCCGACCGGACCACTGCCGTTCTCTTCCGCTCCGAACACCCCGTACGAGGTGTGATTCACACGGTGACCGCGTTCATCGAAAGAGAGTGCCGGTTGAACTTCAATACCGAACGGAGAAGTGTAGACCCGGTTCAGCAGGGATGTCACATGACGGTGATCGCGCAAGTCATCTGCGGACCGGGCATACAAAGGAATAGCCGCTGTTGATGTCAGTGTGATTTTCTCTGCTCCTGTATTCGTCAGAACAACCTTCGTCAATTCTACCTTGTCTTCGCCGCATGGCACAAAGCTGGTAATCTCAGCAGAAACGCCGAGTTCTTTGTTACTGCGGGTCACCCGGTGCCAGAGCAGACCAGCCTCCAGTTCAGACTCGTCAGCGTTGTCCTGATAGAAATCAGCGTTTTGTTTGGCAGAGTTTCCCGCTGCCGACCAAGCCCCTTTGCCTTCTACATACACCCAGAAGTTACGGGAGGCCCGCGAATTATGCAAATCCTCTACCGACAATGGAGGTGTCAGAAACGTATTATGCCCTGAAGTAGCCTGGCCGTGAAGCTTTGGCGTGATCGAAGACATCATGCCACCCTCATTTACCAACGGAAAATATAAAAAACTGCTGCGATCCGGCTGCGGAAGTCTGAACTCCCCATTCTTCCCTGTAAATTTCCAGCCTTTGATTTCATTGCGCTCCACTAATATCCATCCTCTCATTTGTATTGCTGCTTACGCTTTAACCGCACCTGCCAACGCACCATCGACAATGTATTTCTGAATGAAGGTGTACAAAATGATCAGCGGAGTAGATACGATCATAATGCCACAGGCCAGCATCGGCCAGTTGTTGCCGTATTGTCCGCGGAATTCCTTCAATCCGAAGGTAATCGGATAATTGCCTGGGCTTGGCAAATACATAACCGGGCCCACAAAGTCATTCCAGATGCCGATGGCTGTCAAAATGACGCCGGTGGCAATCACTGGTTTCATCAATGGCATGATGATCTGGAACAGATAACGGTTATAGCCGCAGCCGTCCATCCCTGCTGCTTCATCAAGTTCACGGCTTATAGATTTGATATAGCCGGTGAACATCATGAAGACGATGCCGGTTCCGCTTGTTTTTAACAGGATATAACCCAGCTTTGTATCGTAACCTACAAATCCGAGTTCCTGCTTCATGGCGAGCATCAGCTTGAACTGAGCCACCATCGGGTTAGGCAGAAACTGCGAAAGCAGGAAGAACATATAAATAAAGCCACTCCACTTCACATATCCCCGTGCCACCGGAAAAGCGCCGAAGAGTGACACAATAAGTGTCAGCACCGTAGCAACCCCCGTATACAGCAGGCTGTTGAGGAAATAGTTAGAGAAATTCCCTTGCACCCAGGCATCTTTGTAATTGCTCCATTGAATATTGGATACAATCCCCATTGGGTCCAGCAGGTAATCTGTGAAGGACTTGAACGAGACGTTAAATACGAAAAGTAGCGGTATGATGTACAGTATGAGAAGTATCGCTACAACGACGTAAGAAAGAATTTTGGTGGACTTAGAGTCTTTCATCTAGTACTCCACCTCTCTCTTGCGCATTTGCTTTACAGCGATCACTACAAAGACAAGAATGATCAGGAACTGTACGACAGAAAGCGCCGAAGGTAATCCCATCTCCAGACTGCCCCGGAAGGTTTCTTTGTAGACATCATAAGCCATAGTTCTAGTATTGAAGCGTCCGTCTGTTGTAGCCAGAATAATATCAAAGGTGGACATGGCACCAATGATCGACAGGAGCATATTGACCGTAAAGGAAGGAGCGATCAGCGGAAACGTAATGTTTTTAAATGACTGCCATTTACTTGTACCGTCGATATATCCTGCCTCGTACAAATCCTTCGGTACGGATTGCAATCCGGCCAGAAAGATCAGCATGGAATAGCCCATGTACATCCAAATTTGTACAAATATAATATAGCCGAAAGCATGGGTAAAGCTTCCAAAGAACATATCTTTATAGCCGAATAACGCATTGTACAGATAGTTCACAGGACCGCTGAGCGGATCGAACATCATACTCCATACCAGTGCCACCACCGCGACACCAAGAACTACCGGTAGAAAAAATACCGCACGGTAGAAATAATCGCCCTTTAGCTTCTGATTAATGATCACGGCCACCAATAGCGCCAGGCCGTTCTGCACAATCGTTACAATCACCATGAAATAAAGCGTCCGTATAATAGAGTCCACACGTTCCCCTGAATTACCGGAGAAAAATACATCATAGTAATTTTGCAGACCGACAAACTTCAATTCGCTACCTGGCACATTCTTTATGTCGGTAAATGAATAAATAACCGTCATCATTGAAGGCCCGAAGTAGAAAATAATATATAGCACCAATGGCACCAGCAAAAACAGAAAGGGAACATAGCGCTTTAAACCTTTACCGAAGGGATACATTGCTCTCACCCACCTAATCCTGATTCAAAATAAAGGATCGGGGTCTGCACAGGACAGACCCCGAAACTGCACAGTATGTTTAATTCTTGCTACTTAAACTGCTTATTTAGGTGCAGCCGCTTCCCATTCTTTCTGTTGCACATCCGCCAGCTCTTTGGCTGTCTTGAATTCGCCGCCTGGAGCCAGGTACTCTGTGTGTACGCCTTCAGCAGCAAGGTGCTCGCCGACATTCACACGGTTGATCATCAGAATTTCGTATGCCAGTTCAAAATCTCCGCCAAGATAGGGTGAAAGCTCTTTATCGATGAACTCACTATCCGTTTGAACATTATCTTGTGTTGGCAGGAAGCCAGCCGCTTTCACATACGCTGTGTAGTTATCCGGCTCGGAGAAGAACTCCAGCCATTTCAGCGCGCCCTCTTTGTTCGGGCCTTTCTCTGCGGCATACCAGGTTACATCATATTTACCAACAAGCGAATTGTTCTTCGCAGCATCTTCAGTAGCAGGGATCGGGAAGTACCCAAACTTCAGATCCGGATTAGCCGTTGCAATAGTTGGCGCATCCCAGGTTCCGTCAGCAATCAGCGCTACTTTACCAGTAGCAAAGAAAGAAGGTGCTGTTGCATAGTCGATACCCATAAATCCGTCAATGATGTATTTATCCTGAAGCGTCTTCATTTTATCCAGAACCTCAACAGCCTCGGCATCATTGTAAGCCGCATCGCCCTTCCATACGCCTTCGATCCATTTGTTCTGGTCACCACCGCCAAGGATTTTTGCTTGCAGACCGAAGACTGGCAGTTTCAGTGGCCACACGTCTTTACCAGCCACGACGATTGGTGTAATATTCTTATCTTTCAAGGTATCAAGCACTTTGATGAACTCCGTCCAGGTCGTTGGAACGGAAAGTCCGTTTTGCTCGAAGATTTCTTTATTATAGAAGAATCCCGACATCGCTACTTTACCAGTTGGCACGGCGTATACTTTTCCGTTATAAGTACCCGCTTTGGCAATATCGTTGGCATTGTAGTTTTTCACAAAAGCTTGATCGGACAGATCCGCAATCAGACCAGAATCGATCCACTGCTGCCAATCCGGCACTTTCGCGCCCGGTGTCCAATCCTTAGGAGATAGTCTCATCCCGGAAAGATCCGCGAGAACATCCACATCCCCAGCTGTAATTCTTGCTCTTTGCGCCTGCTTGAACTCGTCATCAGGTCCGGTAGTAGTGTACTCCACCTTGTATTCAGGATATTTCTCCTCGAATTTCTTATTGATTTCTTGAATGGCTTTGTTAATGTTCTCTTGCTTCCAATGCAGGATCTTAACAACCTTCTTCTCACCGGATGCAGGTTTTTCTGTTGCCTCTTTCGAAGACCCGTTCGTAGCTCCCCCACTTGCACCATTGCCGTTGTTTCCGCCCCCGCATGCTGTCAACCCCAACAGCAGAACAGAACTTAGCAAGACCGCAGAAAGCTTCTTTACCATTTTGTTACCCCCCAGAGTAAATTCTTCGAACATTAACGAAACACATTTTCGTAAATCTTCTAAATACTCGAAAAAGAGAAACACAATCCAGAAAGCGGTTTCGTTATTTTCATTATTACATCGTTGTCTATTTTTGTAAAGGACTATTTAGAATTCATGTTTTCGTTCGAAAAACCCTTGGTACAAGTAGAATATCCTCATTTTTGTCCTCCAACTGCTTTCCAGACATTGACTACTTTCTATTCAAAATATAAAATAAATCCGAAACCATTTTCGTAAATATGGATTCGATCTCTAAAAACAAATGCAGAAACCAGTTGATTTTTCGCCTTATACGACGTTATTTAAGATAAGGAGGCCCTATAATGACCTATAACATTAAGGATATCGCTAAAATTGCAGGCGTTTCGGTTTCAACGGTCTCCAAGATCATTAACAATTACACTGACATCTCTGCCAGTACACGCAATAAGGTGCTGCAGATTATCAAGGAGACCGGCTACACTCCCCCCATCTCATCCAAAACTCCATCAAGCAAATCTTCGTATTTGATCGGTGTTATTTTTGCCGGTATGCTGAATATCGATTTGACCCATCCATTCTTCATCGAGGTTCTGAACGCCTTTAAGAAGCAAATGGGTCTGCTCGGCTATGATCTTATCTTTTTCTCTAATGAAAAGTTTCAAAACGGAGGCGTTAACGACTATCTGGACAGGTGCTGGCATTACAATGTCGATGGATGTGTACTCCTCTCCGGGCAAGAGCTAGAGACGTCCATCAGCAAACTGGATCAGAGCTCGATCCCTTGCATCGGTGTCGATATGAAGCTCTCCGGTTCTAGCTCCGGCTATATCATGTCCGATAATTTCAAGTTATCCGCCAAAGCCGTAGAGCATTTCTATTTGCTAGGCTACCGTGATCTAGGTTATCTGGGCAGCACTCAGGAGTCAGAAATATCAAATATGCGTGAGAGCGGCTACCGAAAAGCTATTGAGGATCTGGGAATGTCAGTTCATGAGAACTGGTTTTTAAACGGGGACAATTTTTATGAATCCAGCGGCTATGAAGCTATGACACGCATGATCGCTACCGGCAGCCTGCCCCGGGCAATCTTTGCGGCCTCCGACCAGATTGCCATCGGCGCCATGCGCGCACTCAAAGAAGCTAACATTTCAGTACCTGATACGGTCGCCATTATCGGTTGCGATGATATCGAGGCCTGCAAGTACACCACACCTTCTCTAAGCACCATCCGGCAGAATAAAAATAAACTCGGCCGGCTCGCTGCATTGATGCTTTATGACCTTATCAACAATCAGTCGAGCACCAGTTCCTTCATTGTTGAACCTGAGCTGATCATTAGAGAGTCCTGCGGCGCCTCTGAGCCGTCATAAGGCCAATCACGACTGAAGACTACCACTGCACCGCTGTAAAGCCACAGGGGCCACTGAGCGGGCTCCAGCATATTACGTGATAGAAAAGCCGCCAAAAAGCCCCCGGGAGGTATCCCGGGGGCTTTGAAGGTTAAAGCTTTTATTAGATTAGTAACGGATTAGCAATCGAAGTACAGGGAGTACTCGTGCGGATGAACACGAATTGCCACCGCTTGAGCTTCCGAACGCTTCAGAGAGATGTAGTTGTCGATGAAGTCTTTGGAGAATACGCCACCTTCAGTAAGGAATTCGTAATCTGCTTCCAAAGCATCAAGCGCTTCGCCCAGGCTGCCTGGAACACTGCGGATCTTCTCTTTGTCTGCATCTTCCAGCTCATAGATATTCTTGTCAAGTGGACCATAACCCAATTCTTGCGGGTTGATCTTCTTCTTGATTCCGTCCAGACCTGCCATCAGCATTGCGGAGAAGGCCAGGTAAGGGTTGGCTGTGGAATCCGGTGTACGGAACTCGATGCGACAACCCTTAGGTGTCACAGCAGCTACCGGGATACGAACTGCAGCGGAACGGTTACCTTTGGAGAATACCAGGTTAACCGGAGCTTCATAGCCAGGAACCAGACGTTTGAACGAGTTGGTGCTTGGGTTGGTCAAAGCGATCAGCGCCGGAGCATGGTACAGAATACCTCCGATGTAGTTCAGAGCCATTTCGCTCAGGTTAGCATATCCGCCTTTTTCATAGAACAAAGGAGAATCGCCGTCAAAAATGGATTGGTGTACGTGCATACCGCTTCCGTTATCACCGAACAACGGTTTTGGCATGAAGGTTGCTACTTTGCCGTATTGACGAGCTGTGTTGTGAACAACGTATTTATAAGTCATGAGATTGTCAGCTGTTTTCTTCAAGGTGTCAAAACGGAAGTTGATCTCCGCTTGACCTGCAGTTGCCACTTCGTGGTGATGGCGTTCAATGCGCAGACCGACTTCAGCAAGTAGACGGCACATTTCACTGCGGATATCCTGTTGGGTATCTACTGGTGCTACCGGTACATAACCGCCTTTGACTCCAACCTTGAAACCAAGGTTGCCGCCTTCTTCCTTGCGGTTTGTGTTCCAAGCTGCCTCTTCGGAATCTACGAAGAAGGAAGAGCTGTTCATGCCGCTCTCATAACGCACATCGTCGAAGATAAAGAATTCAGACTCTGGTGCGAAGAATGCCGCAGTACCTACACCGCTCTTTTGCAAGAACTCTTCTGCCTTAACTGCGATACCGCGCGGATCACGCTCATAACGTTCGCCATCAGGAGTAAAAATGTCGCACATGATGTTGAGCGTCGGGTGTGCAGTAAATGGATCAATATATGTTGCTTCCGTGTCTGGCATCATAACCATATCGGACTCTTCAATACCGCGGAAACCGGCAATAGATGAACCGTCAAAAGCTACGCCATTCACAAAAGTTTCTTCTTCTACTTCAGAAGCGGGCAACGAAATATGATGCGCACGTCCACCCAAATCTACAAACCGGAAATCCACCCACTCAATGTTGTTCTCTTTGATTGTTTGCAACACTTTTTCAACCGACATGAAATTTTCCTCCCCAAGTTTCCGAACATTAAGCCGCTCACAGTATGCAAATGT
Organism: Paenibacillus sp. NPDC058177; assembly: GCF_042883835.1. Lineage (NCBI taxonomy): Bacteria > Bacillati > Bacillota > Bacilli > Caryophanales > Paenibacillaceae > Paenibacillus > Paenibacillus sp. NPDC058177. The sequence continues at coordinate 25,367 of NZ_JBHVVB010000003.1, forward strand.
TCTTGTTTTATAATTTTTTTGCTGTCGTCATTATAAATCTCATACCTAACATCGTCAATGCTTATGTCAGGTATTTCTTATTCCAATGTAAGATTTTCTAACGCTTTAGTGAATTTGGTAAAAGAGACCCTACCAGCCGCACATCTTACCCTAGCCAAAATCAAATAGCCCGCTTATCCCAGCAGTGGTGCGGGATAAGCGGGCTGATGAACAGCAGATATATGCAAAGATTACACAGTTACAACAGGTTCTGGCCCTGGAGAGAACTTACGTCCAACCAGCGGAGCAAGCTTCTCAAGGTCTCTAAGCAGGTTGTCGAACTGATCCGGGAATAGCGATTGTACACCATCACCAGTCATGGAATTGTCCGGATCGGTGTGCATTTCGATAATAAGGCCATTGGCGCCTGCAGCAACAGATGCCTTGGACATTGGCTCTACCAGTTCACGACGTCCGGTGCCGTGGCTCGGATCAGAGATGACCGGAAGATGGCTCAAGCTTTGCAGAACCGGAATCGCAGAGAGGTCCAGCGTATTGCGGGTGTATGTCTCGAATGTACGAATTCCGCGTTCGCACAGCATAACATCACGGTTGCCGCCGGCCAGAATGTATTCCGCTGCATTCAGCAATTCATCATAGGTCGCGCTGAAGCCGCGTTTGAGCAACACAGGACGCCCGCAGGTGCCCAGCTTACGCAGCAAATCAAAGTTCTGCATATTACGTGTACCTACTTGCAGAATGTCCGCATGCTCCGCACAAATATCTACGTATTCCGGAGTCATGACTTCAGTAATCGTCAACAGTCCATGACGTCTGCCGGCTTCCGCCATCATCGTCAATCCTTCTACGCCCACACCCTGGAAGCTGTATGGTCCTGTACGAGGCTTAAATGCACCGCCACGGAGCACTTGAGCACCAGAGGCCTTTACCAGACGGGCAATCTCATCGATTTGCTCTGGGGATTCAACGGCGCACGGGCCGCCCATGATGACGAGGTTCTCGCCGCCAATTTTGACACCGCGAATATCAATTACAGTATCTTCCGGGTGGAAGTCACGGCTCGCCAGCTTGTAGGATTTAGAGATTTTAACAACATTCTCTACCCCCTTCATCTGCCGCAGATGCTCAGCCAGCTTAGGTGTAACGCCTCCAATGAGACCAATAACGGTGCGGTCAGCACCGCGGGAGAGATGAACTTGCAACCCCTCTTTTTCAATAACTCTGATAATATCCTGAACTTGCTCTTCCGGAGTTTGGTTCGATGTAATGACGATCATAATTAATCTTCCTTTCCACATGTTAACGTAATTTATTAGTCAGTGTTTGTGCACTCTGTTTCGCTACGACGCTTTTAAGCTTTTTAGCTTTTATGCTTTTAATCACTAAAGCAATTTTAGCCGAAAATCTCTATTTCGTCAACCCGTCGTGGCCCATTTTCACAAAACAGCCCGATTTGAAAACACTCCAATTTTCAGAGCTAAGCGCCAGAAACTACATTCAGAAAATTACGAAATGGAAGCGAAAGGAATATTATCATCACATCTGTAAGTTTGAATGAAGACCCTTCTCCCCATAACAAAAGAGCGCACACGCCGGAATCCGCTGTGTTACGCTCTCTTAGTCAACATTATAAGTTCAATTTCAGGAGATTAGTTCGTGCTCGCTGTCTTGTTCTTAACCGGCGGCAGCAGCTTCGCCATATTCACAGTACGCTTGATCTCCCAGGTTGCGGGAACCTCAGGATCATACTGCTCCAAATAATTGATAACTTCCTTCGTGATCGGGGTAGGTGTAGAAGCGCCTGAAGTGACGCCGACCTTCGTGACACCCTGCAGCCATTCCGTCTTCAACTCAGAGAGGTCTGAGATCCGGTGGGCTGGTACGCCAGCAATTTCCTCCGATACCTGTGCCAGACGATTGGAGTTATTGCTGCGTGGATCGCCCACGACAATGACAAGATCGGTTTGTCCCGCTTGCTCTGCCACAGCCTCCTGACGCACCTGAGTGGCCATGCAGATCTCATTATGAACTTCGGCGCCGGGGAACGTCTCCAGCAGCTTCTTCATAATATGCTTGATATCCCATTGACTCATCGTGGTCTGGTTCGTGATACAAATCCGCGAGGAAGAAATCGCGAGGTTCACGATCTCTTCTTCCTTCTCAATCAGGTGCACATGCTCCGGGGCAATACCCACCGCCCCCTCAGGCTCAGGGTGTCCCTTCTTGCCGATATAAATGATTTCATAACCTTCTTCAACCTTTTCCCGAATCAGATCATGCGTCTTCGTCACATCGGGACAAGTAGCATCCACAGTGGTCAGGCCCTTGGCCCGGGCGACCTTACGCACTTCCGGCGACACCCCATGTGCAGTGAAAATTACTGTACCTCTGTCGATCTTGTCCAGAATATCCAGGCGATTGGTGCCATCGAGGGTAATAATTCCGTCGTCCTCAAACGAGTTGGTCACATGGCTGTTATGCACAATCATGCCCAGTATATAAATCGGCCGAGGCAGATCGAGATTTTGCGCGGCCTGACGTGCCATAACCATGGCATCGACCACACCGTAGCAATAGCCCCGGGGCGATATTTTGATGACTTCCATGACTTCACCAGCTTTCTGCTGTCGTTGACTGCTGTAATAGTTCTCCTAAATTATACCCTATTCCAGCGGCGGAGCAAAGAGAAGGGGCAACCAGATCACAAATGTGGTGCCTTCTCCCTGCCGGGTGACAACTTCAACCGAGCCGTCATGCTCGTCAATAATCCATTTGGCGATGGAGAGACCAAGGCCAATGCCTTCCGTGATTCCCCGCGATTCATCCGCACGATAGAAGCGGTCGAAGATATGCGGGATCTCATCCTTATCCATTCCAATTCCCGTATCGCTGATCCGAATACCTACCTGATTCTGATAGAACACAGTGTCAAACACTACCTCACCAGATGGTGTGTATTTGAAGGCATTGTCGATGAAAATAAACAGCATTTGCTGCAAATAGTCCTTGTTGCCGACAATGTATTTGCCATTCAAGTGAGACATTGGGCCAGGTTGCCATTCCGCCTGATGCGGCAAGAAGGATGCACGTCGCGCTACTTCCATCATCATCGGCTCCAGAGCCACCGGTTCCTTGTCAAAAGTCCGTCCGGTATCGGCACGGGCCAGAGAAAGCATATCGGCGACAAGGCGGCTCATCCGCTTGGATTCATCCGCAATGTCCTTCACCGATTCGATAGACAGCTGGCGGATCGCAGCATCGTCGAGCGCGGGATTTGCTCCCGGCTCCATCTCCCAGACCTTCTGCAGCAGGTCGATATTCCCCCGGATCGTCGTCAGCGGGGTTCGGAGTTCATGGGAAGCATCCGAGACGAAGCGCCGCTGCGCGGCATAGGAATCTTCCAGCTCCGTATAAAAGCCCTCCATCCGCCCCAGCATGCTGTTTACGGTCTGAACCAATCTGCCGATTTCATCCGGCGGACCGTCGTATTCAATGCGCGAGCTGAGATCTGTTCCGGTCTGGATGCCGTTCGCTGCCTCGATTACCTTGCCGATTGGTCTCATAGCCTTGCGGGCCAGGAACAAGCCGAACGTGAAGGCTGCCACCAAGGTCGCAAAGGAACCGGCGACTAGAATGTTCTTCAGCCTCTCCATCATCCGGTCTTCCTGGTTGGTTGGTGTGGCTACTTGCAAAACCGCCAACGGGGCACTACCAGGGAGCGGCGTCAACGGCGTCTGATACATGATGAAATGATAGCCTGCAAGCGTCACCTGCTTGAAGCCCTTTTCCTGCATAATGTTATTCTTATCTGGAACATCGAATTTCAGTCCCAGGCTCATCATATTATCCGACTGCTGAATAGCCCCACTGTCATAAATACTAATTTGCACCAGCATATTAGCTTCCTCCAGGCGCGTTGCCTGAGAAGGAATCACATTGACGTTTAGCAAGGAACCGTCATATCCCCAGCGCGGCAGAAGCTGTAGCTGCTCAACCTGCTTTTCAACACGGTCCTTTAAATCGCCGTAAGTATTTATATACACGAAAGCATATATTGCAGCTGATAGGCCCAACAGCATTACAGCCAAAATTCCCGAATACCAAGCAGTCAGCCGCAGCTTAATAGACATACTAGTTGTCACCTCTTAGAATGTAACCTGCTCCTCTGATGGTCTGGATCAATCGTTTGCCACCGTGTTCCTCTGTCTTCTGGCGCAGCATGGCGATATATACCTCAAGTACATTGGATTCTCCACTGTAGTCATAGCCCCAAATCTTGTCCATAATGAGATCACGCGACAGTACCCGCTTTGGATTCTGCATGAACAGATGCAACAGCTCGAACTCCTTGGCGGTCAGCTCCAGACGTTTGCCGTCACGTGTGACCTCCCGAGAGTCTACATCAAGAGTAATATCCTCATAAGCCACCGCCTGATCACTGCCGCTACCCTGCTCGCTCTTACGCCTTAGCAGCGCACGGACACGGGCCAACAGTTCCTCTAAGGCAAACGGCTTCACCAGATAATCGTCTGCACCCAGATCAAGACCCTTGACCCGGTGCTCGATCTCATCCTTGGCGGTGAGCATCAGGACAGGCACGTTGCTGCCACCCTCACGCAGCCTCCGGCAAACTTCAAAGCCATCCACCTGTGGCATCATCACATCAAGAATAACCACATCAGGATCATTTGCTATTACCGCACGCAAGCCGTCTGCGCCATTCGCAGCTGTCTTGACATCATATCCTTCAAAAGCCAGGCCACGCCTCAGCATGGAGATAATTTTCTCATCGTCATCAATAATTAGAATATTCGGTCGCATCCATACAGCCCCCATTGTCCAGTTCTATATATAAATATTGTACCAGCGAATCGGTAAAAAGACATCTTTGTACATTAAAGACGGAAGGGCGAACCCTTCCGTCTGATTGTATGGTGCCTTTGCTATTACCTTTGCTATTACCGTTGTTATTGCCGTTGTTTCTGTGTAGTATCAAAATCGTTCTTGTTGCCAATTGTAACATCAAGGTTCAATGGTTTGCCGTCACGGACAACGTTGAGCGTAATCTTGTCTCCAACCTTGAGCGTTTGAATATAAGTGATCAGGTCCTGATTGGTTGCATACTTCTTGCCGCCTACTCCGGTAATAATGTCGTAAGGACGGAGGTCTGCGTTATAAGCTGGCGATCTGAAAACAATATCTGCAACTACAGATCCTTCTTTAATATCAGTACCCATTTGTTTGGCCACTTCATCTGTAATCGTCATGAGGGTTGCACCAATGAACGGAACGGGCTCTTTCGGAATCGCTTGATTCGCTTCCAGCTTGTCAACGACATTCTTGATCGTATTCACAGCAATCGCGAAACCAATACCTTGTGAATCAGTACTTACAGCTACGTTCATGCCAATGACCTCACCGTTCACATTAAGCAATGGACCGCCAGAGTTACCTGGGTTGATGGACGCATCTGTTTGGAGCAGGTTTTTGTAGTTTCTTGTACCACTGCCATCTTCTTCGTTAATATCAATGCTGCGGCCCTTGGCACTTAGCACACCTGCAGTAACGGTATGATCGAATCCTTGCGGGTTACCGATGGCTACAACTTCCGAACCGACTTTCAGCGAATCGGAATCACCCAGTGCTACTACAGGGAAATTATTGTTGCCTTCAATCTTCAGTACAGCCAGATCCAAATCTTTGCTGGAGCCGAGCAGTTTGGCTTCATAAGGTTTGGTGTTGCCATCCACAGTAACCTGAATGACATCAGCACCGTTGATAACGTGCTGGTTGGTCAGGATATATCCAGCCTTGTCGTAGATGAAACCTGTACCAATCCCGTATGGAACCAGTTGAGAGGATGAACCCTTGTCAGATGGGGATTGCTGTTCCGGTTCTGACTGGGAAGAGCCACCACCACCGAACTGGTCTCCGAAAAAGAATTGTGAGAACGGATCATTGCTGTTCGGAATACTTTGTCCTCTGCTGCGCGAGCTTTGGTTCACCAATGTCTCAATCTTGACGACTGCCGGGCCAACATGATCCACTACGCCTGAAACATCGCCTTTTCCAGTAACCAAGGACGCCGTTGTCGTCGTAGGTTTTGCCATAGCACTTTCGCTCGGCGCCGAAGCAGAAGTGTTTGTTCCGCTTCCGTTAATCGAGCTTGCTGTATCCGGTGTGAACCAATTGCCGCGGTCGGCCATGTACATCGACCCTGAAAGCACGATCATTCCGGCGAGAAAAGAAACCAACACTGTTTTAAACGAACTTTTCGGCTTGCGATTGTATTGCCAGCCGTTACCGCCGCCATCACCGTTCCCACCATTGCCGCCCTTGCCTCCACCGTTTCCGTCATAACCTGTGGGGCGGACCGCCGGGCTGTAGGAAAGAGGTCTTACAGGCTGCGGAGGTGTAATCTCCACCCGCTCCGGTTCCCGCCGGTTGTAGTGTTCTACATTACTGTCGTTGTCCAGTTCTTCTTTATTCAAGGATTTAAAAGGTCCGTAAGAGTAGTAATATGATGAGCTTGTTTCGGAGGACTGGTTGCCATTGCTACCGTTGTTCCATTCCCGATCAGATTCAGGTTCGTTGTCACGGTTAAATCTGTTTTTGTTCTCGTCCATGTTTCTTTCCTCCCGCGCCCTGCCTATCGTGTGGCAAGGTTTAATTTGTTTTCATGGTCTTATTTTGTACTTTAAACCTTAAGGTCACATTAAAAACAATTTAAGCGCAGATAAAAGATAGGTGCGGACGAATAGAAAAGGAAACATAGAGGGATCGCTGACGGGGCTCATAGCACGTGGACCGGGATCGCTGATGGGGTTCGTGGCACGTGGGCTGGGATCGCTGGCGGGGCTCATAGCATGTGGGCTGGGATCGCTCGGCGGGGCTCAGGCTCCACCGCTGTTGAAATCATGTTCCTTGAATAGAACCCTGCGGGTGGAACATGATTTCAAAGGCGGCCGTAAACTTTGCGCCCTGATCCCCGCCCACTCACCCTCTACAGGGGAGTGGGCAAATAGTTCGGGCGCGGTTCCCAAGCGCCCGAACTATTGAATGGATAATTCAACTATAGACTTTTGTTGAACCAGTACATAACCAGTACTAATTAAGTATTGCTGAACCATTATAAGTTCATACCTAACAGAAAAAAGGCACTATAAATTGAATAAAAAATCCAACTTATAGTGCCCCTATTTTTGTGATCAATCTCTGACACAATGCAGAACGTATAAAAATAACAAACAAAGCCTAAACGTTACTCCGAAGTGTAATTAACGGCATTTCTGTACCTTAAATAGTCTGAAAATGGGAGATAGACGGAATTAAGTGCAATATTGTACGTTAATTCTTCCATCATAACCCTTTCAGAGTACCTTTTTCGAAATTAAGATACAAAAATGCCTCTATTTAGCTTATTTGTCTATATTAAAGAAAAATAAGGTACAAAAATGCTCTTAGTTGGGAAGATAGCGCCATTTCACTATTAAGAAGACCGGTTCAGAGGATAGGAGTTCTTTGAGCCAAAGCCCTAACTTTACTGAATAACGCCTGGTATTCTGTTTGAGTATGAACTACAACTTCAACATAAGTTCAGCACTTCTACTTTAATTTTGACCTGCCATAAGCTCAGCACTTCTACTTTTACTTTAACCTCAATACAACTTAAACTATCCCTGCGCCCAACCCTTCCGGTGAGCGTAAATGGCAAGCTGCGTGCGGTCATCCAGCTCGCACTTCATCAGCAGGTTGCTGACATGTGTCTTTACTGTCTTAATGCTGATATGCAGCTCCTCGCCAATATCCTTGTTGCTCTTGCCCTCGGCAATGAGCAGCAGCACTTCCTTTTCCCGCTCAGTGAGGCCGGAGGAATCCCCCTGCACGGTGCGCTGGCGGATACCACGTGTCAGCGCCTGTGACACATCACCGGTCATCACTGGCATGCCCCGATAAGCGCCCTGTAGTGCATAGATTAGCTCTTCGGCGGATACGGTCTTAAGGACATAGCTGACCGCGCCGGCTTCAATAGCATCTACAACCAGATCATCCTCCAGAAAACTGGTCAGGATGACGATTTTGAGCCCAGGAAACTCCGACAAGACAGCTCTGGTCGTCTCCGCCCCGTTCATAATCGGCATCATCAGGTCCATTAGCACAAGATCAGGAAGATCCTGTCCACCGCCGGCACGCAGCATCTCCAGCGCTTGCTGTCCATTAGAAGCTTCGCCAATGACCTCGAAGGTTGGCTCCAGCATAAGATAAGTTTTGAGGCCCATCCGAACCATATCATGATCATCCACCAGCAGTACTTTTATGGCGCTCATATCCCGTCCTCCTCTTCCCGATATTCAGTGCCGGAGACCTTCGGCAGTTGCCGTCCCTCATCACCCTGGATGAACTTGGGAATATGTACGCGAATGGTCGTTCCTGCACCTTTGCGGCTAATAATCTCCACCTGGCCGCCTAGCTTCTCCGCACGCTCGCGCATCGTGGTAAGCCCGTACGACCCTTGTTTTTGCTGAACATGCTCAAAACCCTGACCGTCGTCGCTGATGCTTAGCACAACCTGCCGGGGCCCTTCACGTAGTGACAGACTGACAAGACGCGCATCCGCATGCTTGACGATGTTCGCCATCGCCTCCTGAATAATCAGGAAGAGCTGATGCTCTATGGCTTCAGATAACTCTCCCTGCAGTTCAAGCTCCTTTATACCTTTTAGGCCATTCTGGCGACAGTAATCAGGAAACCATTTTTCCAGCGCTTCGAACAGGTTTCGTCCCTCCAGCTCTACCGGGCGTAATTGCGCGATCAGCGCACGCATCTGCTTCTGCGCCATTTGAGACATCGTAATCAACTGATCCATCACAGTCTGCCCATGCGCCTGGTTGCGTTCCAGCACTTTAGGCAGCGAAGAAGCGGACATATGGATCGCGAACAGCTGCTGGCTCACCGTATCATGCAAATCACGGGCCATCCGCCGTCGTTCCTCCAATACCGCACTCTCCGCTGCCTTTTCCTTCTCGATGACTTCCTGCTCCCCAAGACGCTGCAGAAGCTTCATCTTGTTCTCCACCGCATCCATCATCACATTAAATTCATGATACACTCTGGCAAAAGACTGATCGTCACTCTCCGGCATCCGTACAGACAGGTTACCTTTCGCTACCTGCAACATATTCAGATCCAGATGATCAATCCGGCGCTGAATACGTTGGACGGCCATATAGCCTACAATGACTGTGAACAATATTATTCCGAGTGTAAGATACAACCACATCCGATAGTCCACGACCTCAATATAACCAAGGCAGGTTCCCGCATACACCAGTCCGGCTGACACTCCGCCGCTGAGCAGAAAATAGAGCAACAACACCCATTTCGTATTATGAAGTATCGTTCCCATCTTCCTAGCCCACCGACTTCACTTTAACATCTCCGATAAAAGCACTGACGGTGATCCGGATTTTTTTGCCGCGTTCCTTATAATATGGCGTCTTGAACTGAACATTGCTCATGAACCCGCTACGAGATTCATCCAGCACTTGCATATCCCCGATGAAGGAGCTGCTGTTAACCGAAACGCCCAAATCCATATCATCGGGAATAAATACCTTAATGTCACCGACAAAGGCCGAGATGTTGATCTTGGTCTCTCCGTAGGCAATCTGCGCGTTGGTCAGATCAATGACGGTGTCGCCAATGAATTGCGAAATGTTCGTGTGCTTAAGTTGAAAATGGTCGCGGCCCATATGAATATCGCCGATAAAAGCTGAACGGTTTGTCGAATCTTTGCTGCCGTGATGGTGATGGTCATACTCCTCGTCCCATTCTCCATGTCTGCGAGCATGGCGTTCTTGGCGCTCCTGGTCTCTGTGGGCATGGCGTTCCTGGCGCTCCTGAAATCTGCGTGCATGACGTTCCTGACGGTCATAGTGTTTGTTCAAATGACGCTCATGCTTATCTTTCAAGCGGTCGAAGGCAGAATTGAAGCGAGGCCCATCCTCCTCGTCATCATTTTGCGGGTACTGATCCCAGTTTTTTCGTTCAGAAGAGGCCTTTGGGTCTTCAAAGGATGACGATCCAAAGGGCTTGCCGAATTTCTGCTCAAACTGTTCATCTAGTGTCGACTCCAGCGGCTGTGGAGGCTCTACATCGACCGTTTTCTTGCCTGGTGGGAAGAAATCCGGTGGCGATGGCGGCGGTGGTGGCACAGGAGGATCATTCCTGCGCGGTTTGAAAATAACATACAGCCCGCCGCCGATCAGCATCACCGGAATGAACATTTTGAAAAAATCACCGGCCGACAGGTAAAACCAACCCAGATTTCGTCCCAGGAAATAGACGCCTATCGCCAGAAAAAATAGTCCGCCAATTGCGGATGAACCTCTGGAGCTGTAATCGCCGGTGGACAGCAGACGCTGCAAGCCCAAAAAAATCAGAATGGCCGGCCAGAAGTTGGAGATTAGATACCCTATGCTAAAACTGGTATATCCCATCTGCCTCAGCAAAAACATGCCGCCGATAACGATGAGCACTAGCCCGCTCAGGATCTGGCTCGAAATTCTTCGTTTCATACTTGACTTCCCCCTTTTAAATGAATTTACATTCTTCGCTAACCTTATGACCTCAGTCTACAGGAAGACAAGGTCTTGGTACAGCGGCGGGAGAAGGAAAAGCATCTCAGCCTCAAGACCGAGGAATATGGGATTATATTACATCTAATTACAGGTTGTAGTTGATCTTAGTGAATCTTAAAACGGAGCACAAGCAGCCGCAGCTGCTCTGCCATCTGGCCTAAACCTACGGAAGAAGAGGTTATCTCCTCTGTAGACGCAAGCTGTTCCTCAGTAGCTGCTGAGACAGAATCCGTAATACCGGCAGATTCCTTAGAGATGCTCCGAATCTGTTCCATATGCTCTGTCACCCCCGCTACTTCATGGGTCATAGCTTCTACCGCCTTGGCAAGCTCTCCCAGGGTTGAAGCCGACTGGTTCACAGTTCCTGTAATCTCGGCAAAAGAATGGCCGGACAGACTGACCGCTTCGATTCCGCCGGACACTTTCTCCTTCGCATGCTGCATTTCCGTTGCCACTTCCTCAACATGCTGCTTGACTGCTTGTATCAATTCACTGATTCGGGAGGCGGATTCCTCCGAGTTAAAAGCCAGCTTCCGCACCTCATTGGCAACCACTGCGAACCCCCGGCCCAGCTCTCCGGCACGGGCTGCCTCAATGGAGGCGTTAAGTGCCAGCAGATTGGTCTGCCGGGAGATGCCGGTAATTACATCCACGATACTCCCAATCTCCGACGAGCGTTCCTCCAGTTTGAAGACAACCTCGTCAAGCCGCTCCACAGTCTCCTGCACACGGTGGATTTGTTGGACCGCCTGTTCTGCCGCTGCATTTCCATCTGTGGCCGCCGCAGAGGTCTGGATCATCCCGGCTGATACCTCCTGCATGCGGCTCGACAATATCCCAATTTCCGCTGCCATGTACTCCATACTCTGCGCTCCCTTTTGCACACGCTCGACCTGACGCTCGCTGCCCGTACACAGCGACTGTACCGCCACACTAACCTGTTCTATAGCCTGATTGGTCTGCTCTGCACCAGCGGCCAGCTCCTCAGCGGACGAAGATACCAAATCCGTCGTTTCCTGAACACCCATGATCATTGCTCTCAGATTATCAACCATGTTCTGAAAGCTACGGGCCACGTCTCCAAACTCATCCTTTCTTCGGGTATCCACATTTTCCGTCAGGTCACCTTTACTGATCCGCTCAGCAGCTGACTTGAGCTTGTTCAGAGGCCGAATGATGGTGCTGACAATAAACTGGCTAACAGTGATCATAATAATCAAAATGATGGCAATCGTAATATTCACTGTTTTCTTAATAGCCTCGGCACCCGCGTTCATCTCACTGACGTAGAGTGTCCCCCCTATTTTCCAGCCAGTCAGCTCGTTGGTCGTAAAGAACATTTCCTTCTCCCGGTCATCCAGCAAATACTCAAAGTTCCCACTCTTGTCGGCAAACATCTGCTCCGTGTAGCTGGCTCCACCTGGTTCAGCCGGTTTAAGGTTAGGATGCACCACTATCTTTTTGTTGCTGTCCAGCACGATGACATATCCTTCCTTGCCAATAGTAATGCTGGACTCCGTTCGGATCGCGTCAAGGTTCAGGGATACACCTAGCACTCCTGCTCCATTTGCAACCGCTTTCGACATAATGATCTCTGGGCTGCCTTTGGCATCCAGCACAACGGGAGTAAGGCTGATTTGACCAGGGTCTGCCAAGGCAGACTTGTACCAATCCTGTTCACGAGGATCATTGTTCAAACGTTCTGTCCCGCTGCCCTGGATGGTTGCACCCTCTGCGGTGCCTATGTATGCATTATTGATGTCTGGGTTCAGTCCCAGATATTGTTCCAGCATGGGGACCAGATTCTGAGCAGCCGGACCTTGCAGCGTAGAACCTTCCAGTGTCCTAGTGATGAAATCAACATCACTTTTTTTTGACTCGATGCTGTGACTGATAATTGAATTAACCGTCTCCACACTTTGTTGCGCACTACTCAGCATTTGCTGGCGCATATGGTTCCTGGAGCTTTGCGCAGCCATCGTACCAATGATCAGCGAGGGCACAATTACTACTCCAATGAAAGAGACCACTAATTTTACTCTCACAGTTAATCTAAAATGCCTCTTCTTCATACGGACAAAACCCTTTCTTCGCTTATTTTATATGTACTATACAAGAAGAACTTAAGATCCGAACGCAAGGCCTGGTCGTCACTATGGTGGAATGTTTGGGCTGGAAGAAAATATTTCTTTTTTATCAATATTAACACTTAAATTGGTTAAAATATACTTTTAAGGTTGAAAATTATCTTCCCTACAGATTTCATAATAAAAAGACTGCCCCCGGCAGCTTTATCGCTGATGAGGGCAGTCTGATTCTTCAGCAGAGGTCTGCTGTAAGATAATTATTGCTGCGGTTTTTGAACCGGCTTAGCAACAGATGTGTTGCTCTTGCTGTTTGCGCCGTCATTTTCAACCGCAAACTCAGCATTGTATTTTTCATTCGGTGTTTTATAGTTTTCTTGAACTTTTGGTTTCTTGGAGTTAGCCACGGAATTCACCTCCCTTTTTCTCCTCATGACATGGTTACACCAGGCCAGTGAGGTTGGTCCGGACGAGGCAATGAATCATTGCCCCAGTCCGTATTATGGGAAATGGCCGCATAGATTATGCATGGCCAAGTGAATTATATTTCAAACCGTGAAGCAGATGCCGCAGTTCTCAATGCTAGATGACTTCTTCCAGCAGATTTGGCGGAACGGAATTGTAAGTTTGGATCGCATGGCTGAGGTTCTTCAGCATAGCTTCTGTACATTTTCCATTACCCCGCTTGATCACATGCACCACCACTGTTTTTTTACCCCATTCCTTGTAGACCTGCTTGGTAGTGGCAAAATAAAGATCGATTTTCCGTCCCTTAATCGCAGAACCTGTATCTGCTACCACAGCATAGCCATAGTCAGGAACATAGAGGATGCTGCCTAGCGGGAGCACTTTAGGGTCCGCTGCTATCGTTGAAATCGTATTTTTGTCGCGGCGAACTTTAACACCAGAATATGTAATTCCATATTCCGGGTGCTTGGCGGTTTTCCCGGTCGATTCGTACCCTGCGGTATAACCCGTTGCTGTGACCTTCATTGACGTAATAATCTGCTCTCTTGCTGGTGCTGCTACAGGTACGGATGCGGGCGCCTTCGCTGGAGCCTCGCTACCCTTCTTCTGCGTTACGGGCGGCGTTGAAGCCTTAGGAACTTGTACAGCATCCCGCTGCGTAGGTGGTGCCGTTACCGGTGGTGTGTAGACTTCGTTCGAATATATTGTCGCACGGGCGGTCTGGATTCCAGGACTCAGACCGTCTGCTTGCACTGCCTTTTGCCGTGACTCCGGGTATATTCCGGCTACGCCCAGCAGAAGCGCTGCAGTGACGATTAAACACCAAAACCTCTGAAACATGCCCATTTTGTTCATAAGATAAACCTCCCCCTATTAGCGAAGGTTTCCCTATTCTCAAAATTTTATACGTAGGGAACAGTAAAACTGTCGCCCACGGGCATATATTCAGAGGTTTTTTATATAAGACGAACTTAAGATCCTAACGTAAGGCTGGGTCGTCACTACGGTGGAATGTTTGGACTTCCGGTCGCTGTTGTCTTCAGATTTCTTTGATTAAACTGCCTCTAGCAGTTGAAATCTGCTGACAAATGCGAGCGCTACGCTCCTACAGTTCCAAACTTTCCCCTTCGTTCCTTCTTGCTTTTTGTTACTTTCTTTTGTTCTTCTTATACTTGGTAGTTAGATTAGCTTGTTGATCTTAGGAAATAACACGATCAGCGATTTCCTGGGATAGCAGTTCAATGACTTCCTGAACCGGCTTGGCTCCAAGGTCACCTTCACCACGCTTGCGGACTGAGACGGAACCAGCATTCATCTCATTCTCACCCACAATGAACATGTAAGGCAGCTTCTCCAGCTGTGCTTCACGAATCTTGTAGCCCAGCTTCTCGTTGCGCAGGTCCGCAACGGCTGAAATTCCGCGGCGGCGAAGCTTATCGGTTACTTCGTTGGCATAGTCATCGAATGCAGTGGAGACCGGAATAACCTTAACCTGCTCAGGCGACAACCAGAGTGGCATGGAACCCGCAAAATTCTCCAACAGGAATGCGACAAAACGCTCCATCGTACCCAGAATACCACGGTGCAATACTACCGGACGGTGCTTCTGGCCATCATCGCCAATATACTCCAATTCAAAGCGTTCTGGCAGCAGGAAGTCAATTTGGACTGTGGATAATGTTTCTTCTTTGCCAAGCACAGTCTTGATTTGTACGTCGAGTTTCGGACCATAGAACGCCGCTTCGCCTTCAGCTTCGTAGAATGGCAGACCCGCTTCCTCTACAACTTCACGCAACATACGTTGAGCGGTGTCCCACATTTCATCATTGGCAAAATATTTCTCAGTATCCTTCGGATCACGGTAAGACAAGCGGAAACGGTAATCGTTGATGCCGAAATCCTTGTATACTTGCTGAATCAGCTCAATTACACGAATAAATTCGCCTTTGATTTGATCCAGACGACAGAAAATATGGGAGTCATTCAGGGTCATTGAACGCACACGGTGAAGACCAGTCAGAGCGCCAGACATCTCGTAGCGGTGCTGGATACCCAGCTCTGCGATACGGATCGGAAGGTCACGGTAGCTGTGCATAGAGCTCTTATAGATCATCATATGGTGCGGACAGTTCATCGGACGAAGAACGAACTCTTCGTTGTCGATAGTCATCTTAGGGAACATGTCTTCCTGATAGTGCTCCCAGTGGCCGGAGGTCTTGTACAAGTCTACGTTCCCCAGTACCGGAGTGTATACATGTTGGTAGCCCAAGCTGGCTTCCAGATCGACAATGTAACGCTCCAGAATGCTGCGCAGCTTGGCACCCTTAGGCAACCAAATTGGCAGACCTTGACCAACGAGCTGATTGAATGTGAAAATCTCCAGTTCTTTCCCTAGCTTGCGGTGATCGCGTTTCTTCGCTTCCTCAAGCAAGCGCAGGTGTTCATCCAGTTGAGCTTTCTTGATCCAGGCTGTACCGTATACACGTTGCAGCATCTTGTTCTTGGCGTCTCCACGCCAGTAAGCACCGGCTACGCTCATCAGCTTGAAGACTTTGATCTTGGACGTGGACGGTACGTGCGGACCACGGCACAGGTCGAAGAACTCGCCCTGCTCATAGATTGTAATAATGCTGTCCTCAGGCAGCGCCTGAATCAGTTCCAGCTTGTAAGGGTCACCCAGTTCTCCGAAAATATCGAGCGCTTCCTTGCGGCTGACCTCTTTGCGTACGATCGGCAGATTCTCGTTAATAATCCGCTCCATTTCCTTCTCAATCTTGAGCAGATCCTCAGGATTAAGCGGATGTTCCAAATCCATATCATAATAGAAGCCATCTTCAATAACCGGTCCAACGCCCAGCTTGACTTCTTTGGCTCCGAACAGACGTTTTGCCGCTTGAGCCATCAAATGCGCGGTACTGTGGCGCATCACTTCAAGACCTTCTGGCGAATCCAAAGTCACGATCTCTACCAGCGCCCCTTCCTGAAGCGGAGTCGACAAGTCGACGACGATTCCGTTCAATTTACCTGCAGCGGCGTTCTTACGAAGTCCGCTACTAATGGAAGCCGCCACATCATCGATGGTGCTGCCTTCCGCATATTCCCGGACTGAGCCGTCCGGTAACTTAATGCTTACTGCCATTATATTTCCTCCTCAAAAATCATTAGACCCGTAGGTCTTTTACTTGTACGGAACGAGATGTTCCTTGCAACAAAAAACACCCGTCCCGCAAAGGGACGAGTGATTGCACCCGTGGTTCCACCCAAATTCGATTCCTTCTCCTAACGCCAATGAAGTGGCTTTCGAGTACAGAATCCTTAGTCAGCATGGGAATAACGGCCATGAACCGGCGATTCTTACTGTCCCAAGTCTTGTCCACTAGATAGTTCCCGGGAGTTCATAACCGCAGCTACAAAGGGGTAAATCAAAAGCCGGATACCGGAGGAACTTGCAGCCATTGTTTCCTCTCTCTGAACGGTCCGAAGCGATTGTCCATTTCTTTGTCAAAGCTGTTCGCGTGAATTTACCAGTAAATTATAAATCGGACCTCCCCCGGCAGTCAAGCCAGAAGAAGTCCGATCCTTGTTATACATTGAAAATAACTATTGATGCTGCCAGTCGCCGCACTTCCCGAAGCAGAATCATTCTTCGCGGCGTTTCTTCTGGGGCAAGCGACCAGCACGCTTCAACGACTCACGCAGCAGATACTCGATGTGTCCGTTTACGCTGCGGAACTCCTCCCCTGCCCAGCGCTCCAGCGCTTCATGCAGCTCTGGATCAATCCGCAGCGGAAAGCTTTTCTTGGCCGCCATAATTATACCGCCTTAGTACAACGAGCCAGCGTTAATGACCGGGCTAGCTCCACGCTCGGACACAATCGCCACCATCAAATTATTGATCATCGCCGCTTTGCGTTCTTCATCCAGTTCTACCACGCCGCTCTCTTTAAGCTGCTTAATCGCCATATCTACCATGCCCACAGCACCTTCTACAATGATCTGCCGTGCGGACAGAATCGCCGACGCCTGTTGACGCTGAAGCATCGTGCTGGCAATTTCAGTCGAATAAGCCAAATGCGTTAGCCGTGCCTCAATGACTTCGACGCCAGAGATGGACAGGCGCTCTTGCAGTTCACTTGCCAACTCCTTGGCAATTTCATCGGCATTGGCCCGCAGGGACATTCCGGCTTCATTGAAGTTGTCATATGGATATTTGCTAGCTACATGACGCAGCGCTGTCTCGCTCTGTATCTCCACGAACTCCATGTATTTATCAACATCGAAGAGCGCCTTGGCAGAGTTGATTACTTTAAATACAATAACTGCTGCAATTTCAATCGGGTTCCCCTCGACATCATTCACCTTCAGTTTGGCGCTGTTGAAGTTACGAACCCGAAGCGAGACTGTCTTACGGCCACTGAACGGAATAACCGCCCATAGCCCGCTTGTAGATATCGTTCCAACATATTGCCCGAAAAATGTCACCACAACCGATTTGTTCGGTTGAACTACTGTAATACTGGTCAGCAGTACGCCTGCTGCTACGAACAAGATGACAGGCACAATAACATATTCCTGAGCGGCGCCGTATATTCCACCAGCCAAACAAAGAACTAGCAATGCAATAACCCAGAAACCGCTAACAGGGCGAAGAATTTTTTCCGTCATATAGACCCCTCCAACTAGATATTCATTTGATATTTAAATGATATCACTTTTGGATATGGATGTAAATTATTATTTCATCAGCCGTTCGCTAACCGCCATGCCAGTCTACAACTTTATTTTTCGAGTCTAATACTTTATTTTTTTCTGACACTCCGACGACACATCCCCTGTAAGCCCGTCCACATATAACGGATGATGGATTTAAATCTCTTCATTGCAAAAGGACGAGAAAAAATCAAATGTAATCTCACGTGAAAAGAAGCCCACTACGCCTATACGGGCATTGTGGGCTTCTCTGCTTAATCTTACTTGTAAATTGAAGTATCTAGCGGAATAATGAACCCGCCGTCAACAGCTTGTGTCACATTTATTGCGATGTTCTTTACTCCAGAGATATCTACCTCAATCGTCTGGAGATCACTATTAGGCGAAATCTTCTCTACTTTTTTAAGAAGCACATTCTTGTCATTATCCATAATTTCAAGAGACTCCACTTCCTTGCCGACCGCAGCGAATTGCAGAACAAGTTTCTGATATTTGCCGTTAGGGCTGAGCGCGGTATATTTAATATTGGAATTAGGTGCACTGTACAGCACTTCCTTATAATTCTTGCCGCCGTATTTGGTCAGTGCAGGGTCCTTGGTATGCAGACTGGTGTTAAAATCCTCCTGCTTCACGGGAACGCCTGCCTGCTGTTCGCCAATAATCACCTCTTTGGCTGTCCCGTCATAATTCACCGGAACATCCAGCAGCTCAGAAACAGATCGTACCGGAAGATACGTAGTTCCTTTATAAGTAATGGGAAGCACCGCTTTGCCATTGCCATCTTTGAGAGGGGTAATCTCCCCGTTCACTCTGATCTTTAAATCTCCGTTTAACAACGCTTTAATTTCTTGGAGATGCGAGCTCGCGAAAGCACCTGTGCCCATGCCCACTAAAAGTATCATGGTACCGCATAAAGTCGTAACAACCTTCTTCTTCATTTCTGTTTTCCTCCTCTTGGGATATCATCAATCCAGAAACACCAGAAACAACGGTTATTGAGAAATAATCTCTCCGAAAGATGAGGCTACATGCAGGTTTAGTTTCTGCGTTTTTGGAGTTGAAGATTTTACCACATTATATCACAAAGCCCAATGCTTCATTTCTATTTCTCCTTCTTCCAAGCTACTGATTCTATTGATTCAGATAAGATAAGAAATGATAAGTAATTCAACTCGAATTATTAACAAATGCTTGTCGTACACCATGTCGAAGCTCCATAAGGATCACGCAGGCTGTTTATTTCCCTACTTCTCTCATTCCGGCTGTTCACTCTTGTATAGAAAGGTAGAAAATGATTTCAGGGTTTTCAAATCCAAGCTGAAGGAAACAAAATAGGGACTTCTTCTGTGTATTATCATAACACGAAAAAAGCCACTCCCGGCAGTAGTCCATGAGTGCCTACTTCATATGCAATTGTATATGGCCGGAACTTTCTTTCACGATGGTTACCTTTCGAGTCTAATACTTTATTTTCTTCTGACAAAAAGACCGTAGACACATTCGATTTTCCCGAATGAATCTACGGTCTATATTTAGCCTCGAAACTCTAGACTAGCAGCCTCTCTGCCTAGTTCTGCATCACAAAATCATTGTCGATCTTCGCATTAGCATCATCGAATACCCGCAGGATATCGTAACGCGTGTTGCGTTGTGCCGGGATTTTGCCAGCTTCACGGATCAGTTGGGTAATGGACTCGATGTTAACTTTGTACGTAGCGCCCGCAGAGGACACAACGTTCTCTTCAATCATTGTGCTGCCGAAATCGTTGCAGCCATATTGCAGCGACAGCTTGCCGACTTCCGGCCCCATAGTTACCCAAGAAGATTGGAAGTTCTTGATGTTGTCTAGCACCAGACGGCTGATCGCTACTGTCTTCAGGTACTCTTCAGGTGTCTGTCTGTCCAGCTTCAGGTTGGTATTATCCGGCTGGAAGGTCCAGGAGATAAAGGCCAGGAAGCCTTCGGAGTCATACTTATTAGCAATGCACTCATCTTGAGCTTCACGCACTCGCAGCAAATGCAGTGCCCGCTCTTCCATAGTCTCGCCAAGGCCAATGACCATAGTCGCCGTCGTGTTCATACCGACTTTATGCGCGGTCTGCATAACGTCCATCCAGTCGCGCCAGGAGCCTTTAAGACGGCTGATTTTACGGCGTGTACGGTCATCGAGAATTTCGGCACCACCGCCTGGAAGTGAATCCAGTCCAGCCGCATGAATCTCGCGGATAACTTCTTCCAGTGACAGACCAGAGACTTCCTTCATCTTCATGATTTCAGCAGGCGAGAAGGAGTGCATCGTAATTTCCGGGAAGCGTTGCTTGATCCCACGCAGCAAATCGGTGTAGTAATTGAAAGGCAGATTAGGGTTCACGCCCCCCTGCATTAGAATTTCAGTCCCGTTGACAGCAATCGTCTCGGAAATTTTTTGGAAAATAAGTTCATCCGGTAGTACGTACCCCTCATCAGAGCCCGGTCTGCGGTAAAAGGCACAAAAACGGCAGTACACATCACACACATTCGTATAGTTAACATTGCGGCCAATGACGAAGGTCGCCATCGGGTCCGGATGCCAACGTTTCATAATAATGTCGGCAGCAGCGCCCATTTTCTCAATCTCGTTACTCTCGAACAATCTTACGGTATCCTCCAGCCCAAGCCGGTCTCCCCGCAGCGCTTTATCCAAGATCAGGTCTATCGCACTCATCGTTCGCAGCCTCCTTTAAAACCCATATCTTTATGGTATTTTCATAAAATTTATAAGACAATTGAATATGTTCGTTCCTTCATCGTAACACAATCCGGACCGCTTGAGAAATTTTTTTCACAAAGTCTAACGACCTTAACCATCTTTTGGAAAAGGCCTTCCTCCATGTAAAAAAACATACCATCCCCGCTCACAGAACCGTTTCTGAATTCAAAAAGGACAGCTTCGTCCGAAAACGAAACTGTCCGTCCTAACCTTAATTATTCTTCCGCAAGCGCCTGCTCCAGATCAACAATGAGATCCTCGATGGACTCTAGGCCGACCGAGAAGCGAAGCAGTCCGTCTGTAATACCGCGAGCCGCCCGAACCTCTGCCGGCATCGCCGCATGGGACATCAAAGCCGGGTAGGACAGGATGCTCTCCACTGCGCCAAGGCTGACCGCAACAAGCGGCAGCGTCACCTTGTTCAGCACACGCTTAGCCCGCTCACCGGAGCCAACATCGAACGAGACGACCGCGCCATAACCGCTGGATTGCGATTCATGGATCTCGCGTCCCGGATGATTTGCCAGTCCCGGGTAGAACACAGCCGTAATATCGCTGCGGGCGTCAAGCCAGGCCGCAAGCTTGGCTGCGCTGATCTCGCTATGCGCCATGCGCGCCTCGAGCGTCTTCATTCCGCGCATCAGCAACCAGCTTTCCTGCGGAGCCAGCACGGTGCCCAGACCGTTTTGCAGCATTTTGAGCTGCTTGCCAATCTCTGCGGTACGCGCTACGGCAAGACCAGCCAACACATCGCTGTGACCGCCAAGGAACTTCGTCGCACTGTGCAGGACAATATCCACGCCCTGTTCGATTGGACGTTGGTAATAAGGGGTCATGAACGTATTATCCAGGATAGTCAGAAGCTCATGACTCTTGGCCCATTCGCAGACAGCAGCAACATCCGTAATTTTCAGCGTCGGATTCGACGGAGTTTCCATATATACGGCTTTCGTGTTCGGCTGAAGCGCAGCTTTGACCTGCTCAAGATCCGTCATATCCACAAATGTGCTTTCAATGTTCAGACGGTTCAGGATGAGCGTCAATAGCCGGTATGTACCGCCATAGACATCCTCAGTAACGATCACATGATCACCGGAGGACAGCATCAGGAACGTGCTGGAGATAGCTGCCATGCCGGAGGCATAGGCGAAACCGCGCTCCCCGCCTTCCAGCAGAGCGATATAATCCTCAAGCGCCTGACGGGTCGGATTGCCTGACCGGCTATAGTCATGCAGCGGCGGATTATGAATATCCTCATGATGGAACGTCGAAGCCTGATAGATCGGCACACTGGAAGCGCCAGTGGCTTTGTCAATCTCGCTGCCAAAGTGCAGCAGACGGGTAGCGAATTTGAGATTATTCTTCTTATCTTTGTTCACGTTGTTATCACTCATTATGCCTGGCCTCCTTGTGCATCTGCTGTTTCAATCTCAATGCGTGCCTGTTCCAGTGCATGGCCAAGATCCGCGATCAGATCATCAATATGCTCTATGCCGACCGAGAAGCGCAGCAACCGGTCATCAACACCCACCGCATCACGGATTTCAACCGGAATATCGGCATGGGTCTGCACCGTAGGATAAGTCATTAGCGATTCTACACCACCAAGACTTTCGGCAAAAGCAATTAGACGGATGTGGCGAAGAATTGGCTCCACATATCTCGCATCCTTCACTTTGAAGGAGAAAATACCGGTATTTCCGGATGACTGACGGTTCTGGATCTCAAAGCCCGGATGCTCCGGCAGACCCGGATGGAAGACCTCAGCGATAGCCGAATGTCCTTTCAGATAATGAGCCAGTTCCAATGAATTGCTCTCATGACGCTCCATGCGTAATGCCAGCGTCTTCATACCTCTCATCAATTGGTAGCTGTCGGTTGGCCCCAACACTGCGCCGATGGAATTATGCAGAATCGCCATTTCAGCAGACAGCTCCGCTCCCTTGGTCACAATTAGACCTGCCAGCACGTCATTATGACCGCCCAAATATTTGGTAGCACTGTGGATAATGATATCGGCTCCGAGTTCCAGCGGACGCTGGAAGAATGGCGTCAGGAGCGTATTATCTACAATGGTAAGCAGTTCATGCGACTTGGCCCATGTACAGACAGCCTCTATATCCGTGATCATCATCAATGGATTGGTTGGTGTCTCGATCACAACGGCTTTCGTCTCCGGACGGCGAACCGATTCCAGCGCCTCTAGATCGTTGGTGTCCACATAAGAAGCACTGACTCCAAACTTGGACATGATCCGCTCCAGCAAGCGGTAAGTCCCGCCGTAGAGATCCAGTGATACGATCAGATGATCCCCTTGTTGGAAGAGGCTGAAGATCGTTTGCAACGCAGCCATACCGGAACTACAGGCAAAAGCTGCATCTCCGGATTCCAATTGTGCTGCTGCCGTTTCCAGTACAGAACGGGTCGGGCTTTTGGTGCGGCTATAGTCAAAGCCTGTACTTTGCCCCAGCTTCGGGTGGCGAAATGCCGTTGCATTATAGATAGGGAAGTTTACCGCTCCGGTGGCCGGGTCTTCCAGCGATCCGATTTGGGCAAGTCTGCTTTCAATCCTCAGTTTGTCGTCCATTCCTTATAACCTCCTAATAGTAAGTACACTGTTGCATGCTCATCTATAACTTAAATGATGGGACCAATATCATAGGGTGTTTCTTGGTATACATAGTAATTGAGCCAATTAGAGAACAATAAGTTAGCATGAGCGCGCCAAGTCGCCGGCGGAGTACGCTCCGGATCATCTTTTGGAAAATAGTTCTTCGGCAGCGCCATCTCCATACCCTTGGCAACATCACGGTCATACTCCCACTTCAGGGAAAGCGGATCGTATTCAGAGTGGCCAGTGACAAAAATTTGTCGGCCATCCTTGGTAGCCACCAGATAAATGCCCGCTTCCTCCGATTCGGCCAGGATTTGCAGATCCGGATTACTCTCGATATCTTCGCGGGACACATCCGTGTGACGGGAGTGCGGAACATAGAACAGTTCATCGAACCCGCGCAGCAGCTTTACATTATTATGGTTCAGTGTGTGAGGGAATACGCCAAAACATTTATCTGGCAATGCTTCCTTGCGCACACCGAAGTGATGATACAGTCCGGCTTGTGCAGCCCAACAGATATGCATAGTGGAAGTAACATTGTCTTTACTCCACTCAAAAATCTCTTTCAGCTCTTCCCAGTACGTTACGTCTTCAAAATCCATCTGCTCCACAGGAGCACCGGTTACAATAAGTCCGTCAAACCGGCGGTGGCTAATCTCATCGAAGGTCGTGTAGAAGCTGTTCAGATGCTCCGCCGACGTGTTCTTCGAAGTATGGGAACGGGGACGCAGCAGCACGATGTCCACCTGAAGAGGCGAGTTACCGATCAACCGGAGCAACTGGGTTTCCGTGGTTTCTTTAGTAGGCATCAAATTTAGAATGGCAAGGCGCAAGGGACGTATATCCTGATGAAACGCCTCGCTCTCGTCCATGATAAAAATATTTTCTCCCGACAATATCTCTTTCGCCGGCAGACTGTCTGGAATCTTAATTGGCATTTCTCGTCTTCACTCCTTGGTAATAGAATACCGCTTGGCGGCTGTTAACATTGGGTAAACAAAAAAGACCTTACTCTGAACGAGAAAGGTCATATTTATTCACATATGCGCCTCTCTCATCTGCCAGAAATCTTCACCGGGCATCTGCCCGCTTCAAAGTCTCCTGCAAGAATTAGCACCGTGCGTCTTCACGCCGGTTGCCGGGTTTCATCGGGCTAGTCCCTCCACCTGCTCTTGATAAGATTTAGCTGTATTCAGTTGAATTTTCTTAAAATTCACTTTAAATCATGAACCCACTTCTCGTCAAGTCCATACAATGCTGAAGAGCCTTGAAAATGACAAGAATTTTCCTTGAAAGAGGCATACCCCGGCGTTATACTAGACAAGGGTTTTAAACTGGACGACAAGATGAGGTGAGAGGATTATGGAGGGCGACCCGAGTTCGCAGCTCAATGTACAGAACGAACAACCACACAGGATTAACATCAGCTTGCCGGCGGCGGGAGCAGTTCTTCTTCATGCCCTCGAAACGTCATTTGCCGATTCACCTTGACATGACCCCGGCCAAGCTGATTTTTTCTCTGTGCTTTTATTAGCATGTCCCTGGAGAAGACAGGGATCGAAGGAGTGAATCAGATGAAAATCCGGCTGGTCAACGCAGGGGTTTTTACGCCTATTGATGATATTAATGAAACATTATCCCCTCCTGGTGAGGGATTTTATTGGATCGATGCTGATGTGGAGGATCTGGAACTCATCCAGCCCATGTTCAATCTGCATGATCTCGCCGTTGAGGATTGTCTCAGCGAAGAGGAGCAGCGTCCAAAAATTGAAATATACGAAAGTCACTACTTTATTGTAGTGAACAGCATCCGGTTTGATGATGAGGAGATTTTCCTGCGCGCACTTAACGTCTTCCTGGGAAGACATTTTATCATCACAGTGACGAAGCAGAAGATCAATGAACTACGTGTCCTCAAACCAATGCTGTGGGAGCAAGAAGTCAGCGAGCCGGATAAGTTTCTATATTTGCTCATTGACCTTGTAGTGGATAATTATTTTTCCGTCGGTGACCGGATTGAAGTCCGGATTGAGAAGCTGGAGGAAGATATCCTCATGCATACGAAGAAATCGCATCTTAGTGAAATCATCGGTCTGCGCAGTGAAATTCTGTGGCTCAAGAAAATGCTCGGTCCGCAGAAAGAAGTTATCAACACGTTGAACAAAAAGGATCTCCGGCTGATCGACGATCAGCTTCAGAAGTACTTCAGCGACATCTATGAGAATGCCGTCAAAATTTCCGAGACTTTTGAGACCTACCGTGATCTGATGGGCAACTTACGAGAAGCTTATCAGTCCAGTATCGCCAACCGTGCCAATGAAATCATGAGAGTTTTTACCGCGATTACAACTATATTCATGCCCCTGACTGTCATTACCGGCATCTACGGGATGAACTTTGACCATATGCCCGAGCTGCACAGCAAATATGGTTACTACACCGTAATTGGTCTGATGCTGACCCTCGGCTGCGGAATGCTCTATATCTTCCGTAAAAAAGACTGGCTATGAAGGATCATTAACGAAAGTACAAGACGAAGGAGTTCACACCCTGCGGGGTATGATTCCTTCGTCTTTTTGCTATGTAACGTGATGCTAAAAGCTCATCGCCGAATCAAGGCTTCCAGCCTGCTCCCGCCGGAACCGGATGCGAATCAGCCGCAGGCGTTCATAATGGATTTCCAGGCCTCCCGCAGCAGCAGGTGGTGCATCGCCATAGACCTTGTACAGTACCGGCTTCAGGAACAGGTCGCCAAACTCTTCATAGGCCTTCCAAACCGCCTGCTGCTCTTCATGCGCCATACTTCCAAGCTCATGCTGTATCAGTTTCTCCACAGAGTATCCGTCTTTCTCCAGTTCCTCCAGCGCTTCTAGCAGTTCTCTACGGCTGACTCCCGTCTCGTTCTTCAACTGCTCCAGTCCGAGACTACTCTCAATACCCTGAAGCAGAGTCCGATTCAGCCGCAGCCGCTCTAGCTGTCGCTTATACTTAAGCTCCTTCTGCTTATATAACCAGGAGGAGAATTCATCGTCCCCAATCTCCTCATAGACCCAATCCAGCGGAAAATTACGCTCTCTTGGGGCGGCAGAGGTTACTGCCAGCCAGTCTGCGCCATACTGAGCTGCCTTGGCTTCGCCGATGCCGGGAATTTGCAGCAGTTCTTCTGTCGTCTTCGGCAGAAAGGTACTAAGCAGGCGCAGTAGACGATTGCTCGCCAGCATGTAAGGAGCCTTGCGTTCACTGGATGCACGGCCCCGGCGCCAAGCGCATAGTTCATCATAGATACTCTCCTGACTGTAATGCTCACTGTAATACTGCAGCTTCAGCTGCTCCCGGCCCCGGCGGGGCAGTACCTCCTCTTCGTGCAAGCCGCCGTCAATCAATGGACGGTATCCGGCCCCCATCTTCACCGCCAATTCATGTCGGTATACACAGAGCATCTCATTCCATGATCCACCTTCATACCAAAGGCTGTCCGTACTCTCCTCGGCAGTATTTACCGAAAAATCACGCCAGCCCAGGCTCCACACACCCTCCTCCTCGCCGATCCATAACTGAGCGAACTCCTCTTCTTCCCGGCCAGCCAACCTCGACAAGCGGTTCATGAAAATTATCTGCATAACAATCCCATCCTTTCCCGTCTTACAGCAAGCATGTTGGAGACATCGGGGCAGCACTTTAACCGATGCTTCATACTCCCACATCCGGCCACCGTGCTGTTCTTCCTCTACGGAAAATACAAGCCATGCCCCAAACCACGCCAAAAAGCACCTCCTCCGCGATCAACGCGAAAGAGGTGCTTCCTCATGACGATGCTATACTGTTAAATCCTACAATACCATATATTACCGTACAGTCAATCCCTATTTCTTACTGCTCTCTGTCCAAGGCCAGCTTAGCAAGGCCGATCGCACCGGCCAAACCTGCATTGTCTCCTAACTGAGGCGGCACAACGTAGTTACCGATACCTTCATTCAGGGCCGGATGCTGCACATAGCCATTCAGCAGTTCCTGCAACTTCTTGTGGATCAACGGGAACAACTGACTTTGCTTCATAACCCCACCGCCCATAACGATCTTCTGCGGAGACAGAATCAGCACGTAATTCATCAGGGCATGCGCCAGATAGTGTGCCTCCATCTCCCATGCAGGATGATCGGCAGGCAATTCACCCGCAGGCTGGCCCCAGCGGCTACCAATGGCCGGACCAGCTGCCAGACCTTCCAGACAATCGCCATGATAAGGGCAGAAGCCCTCGTATTTGTCTTCTGGATGACGGCGGACGAGAATATGGCCCATCTCCGGGTGTGAGAGTCCATGAATCAGCTTGCCGCCCACCACTGCGCCAGCGCCGATGCCTGTTCCAACAGTAATATAGAGACAGCTGTCCAAACCACGCGCTGCACCCCACGTGTATTCACCAAGTGCTGCACCATTGACATCCGTATCAAAACCGATCGGCACATTAAAGTGCTCCGCCACAGTGCCGACAAGGTTATATTGCCCCCAGTGCGGCTTCGGTGTCGTGGTTATATATCCATAAGTAGGACTGCCGAGCACCGGATCAATCGGTCCAAACGAACCGATTCCGATCGACTCCACGCCTTTATCCTTGAAATAATTCAATACCTGCCCCATCGTCTCTTCCGGTGTTAATGTCGGAAAGCTGATCCGGTCAATAATATTGCCATCCTCTGTTCCGATCCCGCAGACAAACTTTGTTCCTCCTGCTTCTATCGCTCCCAGCAATTTCACTGCAAGTAATCCCCCTTCTCCATAAACAGCAGACCCGTATTGGCTGCCCATTATTAAAGCGCTCTCTAATCCACATTATACTTGGACTACAGGGATATAACAAGCGGTTGACACAACATAAAAAAACTCCTTTAAAGAGTCTTTTTTGAGTCTCGCCTGAAAGCTTTCCATTGGAAAAGCTAGCCCCGGAACATGGACTTTCGACAACAAGACCTATATCCATAACTATTCAAATCCAACGTTGTCACGAGAAGCGGTATATTCCCCCTCACCAGTCGTCTTAAAAGTGACAAAGAGGAGCCCCCTTCCCAACTAACGGCATTTTTGTACCTTATTTTTCTTCAATATAGGTTAATGAGGGAAATAAGGGCGTTTTTGTATCTTATTTTCCGAAAAAGCACACTGGTTGGGGTGTTTTTAAATATTTAAGGTACAATATTGCACTTAATCTCCACTAAACCCTGGTTGCAAAGAATTTAAGGTACGAAAATGCCGTTAATTTCTATTTATCTTTATTAGCACCTATTAGGGCGTGTCTGAAAATTAATTTCAATAGTGCTACTTCAACAAAATTATAGCGGAGGCGAGAAAAACAAAGCTCAAAAAATTTCGTGAGAGCTTGTCATAGCGTGTTGCAAATTCCACGAAATTGGTTGAGTTTGTTGAAAAAACATTCCACCACATGACGTTCTTTATAGCGGTGAAAATCATATAAATCACATGTCCGAGGATCTTTCATATTGGACTTGGGTGGGATGCAAAATTTAGAATTTGGGGCCTGGCTGCTTAGTAATCACGCTTCCTTCATTACAGGGGTCATCCTTCCGGTCGAAAACGGGCTATCGCATAAAAGCGGCTTTGCCACCCTTCCCGGTCAGACCTATTTCTGCCCCGTCAAGAATCCCGCACAGCGCAGGCTGCAAATCAAAATCGGAACGAATAGTTAGTTTTGAGGAGAATCCTAATGCTCGCTGCTACTGGGAAAATGGAGTAGATGCAAGCAGAAACGGCTTAGCCGTCCTCTAGGAGACGGCATCAGTTTCAGCGAGAAATATAAGAGCCATATATAACGTAAGACATATAAACTCTTATATTTTGAAGAAAACCCGCGTTAAGCGCGGGCTTTTGCTTTGCCACTATAGTGATGGTGATATAGAGTACACAGATACATACATGGTGCCGGAATTAACTGATACACTAACGGATTTCATTCCTCAGTTTAACACGCGCTTATCCTGGAGCTCCGCTCCGATTTTTACCCGCTTTACTTTAACAACTACACCGCCGATTCGAACCACTACCATGGCTATAGCCATCAGGACGAATGCCGGTGCAATTAAATTCAGGTCAAAATGATGCTGGACCGAATAAAGATAAGCCTTCTCCAGATGATGTGTTACCCATTCGATCAGTACAATACGCAGAATGAAAACAATTGCCATTACGGCAACGCTAGCAATACCGGTTGTTACATACGTTTTACCTTTGTCATCACGTTCGACACTGGCGAGGCCAATCAGCACGACGCCGATCAGAGCGCCGAACAGGATAGATGCTGCAAGAAGCCAGCCGTTGTTGCCGCCGGTCGGCACATCCTTCAGGTAAGTGGCGCCGAAGTATCCGAGGATGCCGACAGGAATGAGAAGACGAATGCCGTTAAAGGATTTGCGTCCGAAAGTGCTAAATACGATTACTGCAAAAGTGGCGATGATGGAAATCCAGGTACTAGTTGTCATTTATTGAGTTCCTCCTTGGTTGTTGTTTCGTTTTGGGATGTCCTCATCTTACCGGACTTAAGGAGGTACCGCGTCCATCGGTGGATCGATTCTGCTGTCCGCGCGAATCAATCTGCAGGTGGATAGACGAGTGAATGATTGTTTTAAATAGTCCTGTATCCATAAAAAAAAGAACCGGCATTTACCGGCCCTTGCTCATGAGAAATACCTACTTAACGATTCCATTGCGGATAGCGTAGACGACCGCCTGCGTACGATCCTGGACGTCAAATTTCTGCAGAATACGGTGGACATGCGTTTTGACTGTGCTTTCGCTGACAAACAGCTTCGCGGCAATTTCTTCGTTTCGCAGGCCGTAGGCCATCTGCTGGAGCACTTCTAGCTCACGGTTGGTAAAAGCCTGGATCAAAGACAAGTCTCCATCTGTGTCTCCTCCGTGTTCCGATGTTTCAACGCCGGCTTTCGCAGCGGCATCTGCCTGCAACTTCTGAAATACCTGCCCGATCAGCTTTGCAGCAAGTGCGGTCCGGAAGATGACCTCGCCTCGCAGCGTGGCGCGGATGGCCATCAGCAGCTCTTCCGGTTCCGTGTCCTTAAGAAGGTAGCCGATTCCTCCCGCACGAATCCCTTCATAAACATACTCTTCTGTATCGAACGTTGTCAGAATGACGATCCGGCAGTCCGGCTGCTGCGCCAGAATACGCCGGGTTGCTTCAATCCCGTCTAACTCTGGCATCTGCACATCCATGAGAATGAGATGCGGCATTGTCTCCTGCGCCAGTCTCACAGCATCGAGACCGTTGCCCGCTTCGCCGGCCACCTCCATGTCGGACTGTGCCTCAATAATATATTTTAGGCCCTGCCTAACGAGCGGTTGATCGTCCACCAGCAAAATACGCGCTTTATCCATACGTTTCTTTCTCCTTCAGTGCTGCCAGAGGCAACCAAATATTCATGCCGAAACCGTGTGGTTCCTGCGCTCCGATCTCACAACGTCCTCCCGCCTCCGAGCAGCGCTTGCGAATGCCATTCAACCCGAAGCCTTCATGCAAATCACTGCCAGATGCAAGCTCTCCGTCATCGCGGTAATGAAGCATTATTTCTTCTCCGCTCCGCTTTATAGAAACTTCAACCCGTTTCGCTTGCGCATGGCGGATGGTGTTTGTCAGCGCCTCCTGAAGACAGCGGTACAGCACGACGGCAGTATCTAGCGGCCAGATATCCTGATCTTCGCTTTCGTCCAGGTCCAGAGTAATGTCCAGATCAAATGATGATGTGGTCTGCTGCACCAGACTGCGTACCGAAACGGCTCCCGCTCCGGTCTCATCCACGCCCATATTGTGTACGACCGTGCGTACCTCCTGCAGACAGCTGCGTGCGACCCCTAGCACATTTTTCACGATTTCCGCCGACTTAGCTTCATCGTTTCTCAGCACGTAAGGCAAGGCCTGGAGCTGCACAATGACAGACGTCAGCCGGTGCCCGATACTGTCGTGAATATCCCTGGCGATCCGGCTCCGTTCTTCGAGCACCGCATAACGCAGCGACTGCAGCGTCGCCCGTTCAAGTTCCTCGTGCGCCCGCCGAAGCTGGTCATGCGTCTGCGCAAGTTCGGCGTGGACAACGGTTAGTTCCTCCGCATTACGACGCTGTTCTTCTGCATGCTCCATCCTTTCTATATCCCGCCCCCGATTGATCCGAACCGTGCGCATCAAAGCGTACAAACCGATATGAATGAACAGTTCCTGCCGAAGTAGCGACACCCATGTATAGTCTTGATCATAAACGAGCAGGACAAAGGTAATCATCAGGAAAGTCCCTGCTTCTAGTGCAGAAAGCAAGTCCGGCAGTTTGAGGGCAATAAAGCTGGTAAGAAACCCCTGCAGGATTAAGAGCAGGGAAAACTGATCCTTGAAGAAAAAACCGTAAGCGAGCGCCGCACCATATAGCAAGGCAAATACCAGAGACAGGGCGCGTAGCGAAGAGAGCTTAAAAACGGCGCCTAGCCCCGCGACATACAAGAGACATAGTCCGATCTCCGCCCACCGGGCTGCAGGCGCATCGGGAAGCCTTTGAATGCAGACATAGATCAGAGCAATACTCACGGCCATATAGCCCCTGTTATAGGACAAAGATTTCATCAGCAATTTCCCTTTCGGTACAGACTAAAAGCAATTTCTCTCAATTCTATCACAGCGGGCGAATGGTTACGCAGAGATTGTATCTGGCAAAACATCTTCGTTGTAACCCTACTTAATCAAAAAGATATCACTGCATTTAACTGCCCATTAAGCCCCTATATAATGTCGAGGATCACCTAGGGCCTGTCTGAAAACTTATTTCAATAGTGCAACAAAATTATAGCGGAGGCGAGAAAAACAAAGCTCAAAAATTTCGTAGTGGTGAAAATCACATGCCCAAGGATCTTTCGTATTGGACTTGGGCGGGATGCAAAACGTGGAATTTGGGATTCGATATTCGCTCGAATGTCCAGAGTTCCATAGGCTTTCTCGGCTAAAACAGCACTTTCGGACAACGTTACGCCTAACATGGCTACCGTACAGTCATTTATATTGCCAGCCGTTAAAAGTAAGCGAACCGGATGATCCAGCGCGTCCACTACGTCGTGGATTTTGGTATTTCGTCCACCACGGGAAAGTCCGATTTCTTGGTTCGTTTTTTCAGCCCCTTTTTAGCCCCTGCTGCGTGCTGATGCGCTTTACAGGAAGTGCTGTCTAGAGAGACATCCTGCAAGTCCGCATCGCTAGCCAAGGACTCAAATATCTTTTCAAAAGGTCTGCTTTGGTCTGCTTTGCTCCATAAACGGAATCGAGAGTACACGGTTTTTCAAGGACCAAATCATTCAGGTAAATCACGCCAAGGAGCGCCTGTTTTTACTTTCCACAGTATACCATTGAGCATGCCTCAATTCGATTTCGAGAGTCTGCCTTCCCCTGCGTTTTCGCTTATGAAGCAATATCTAGTTTTCAGACACGCCCTAGCATCTATTTGCACCTACTAATCTACGTTAATCTCTATTAATTCCTGTTAGTTACCTATTAATTTCCGTTAATTGCACTTCGATCCTTCTTCTATAAAGTCTCTTTTTTCTTGATTATGTTAGTTTTTAATGCGTTCTATATAGTGCAAAAAGAGCCGTCCCCAACCAAGTCAGATATAGGATCCACGCTGCTCTCAAATTCAAGACCCCGTTTCTTTTTTCACATTCAGCGGGATAATAGCCGTCCGTCGTTTCCACGGAAGCTTTCCGAAGTTGGTGCCAAGCACCCCAATAATAATCATAACTGTCCCGATGATATGAGCCACTGTCAATTCTTCGTGCAGAATCAAAGCTCCGGCGATAATAGAGATTAACGTGGACAGGTTATTGAAGACGCTGACCTTGGAAGCTTCCAGGCGACCTAGAGCATAGGTGGATAACATGTTGCTAATCACCGTAGACAGAATGCCCAGGTACAACAAAGCCAACAAATACTTGGAATCTGCGAACGGTTGGAAAAAGAGGTTCAGTGACCCTGCCGTTCCATGCCTGATCAGAGCTGCAGCCGCGAACAAAATAAAGCCCATAGCCATCGTAACAAAAGAGATTTCCAAAGGCGTGTACTTCCGCGTCAATGGCCGGGCCAGTACACTGAAACCTGCCATGCTTAGTGCCGACAGCACCAGCAGTACCAGTCCAACTACACTGCCTCCACTCCAGCCAGCGCCTCCCTTCATCGCGAAGATGAAAATAACACCTGATACAGATAGCAGGATGGACAGCTTCTGGATAAGGTTCGTCCGTTCTTTAAGAAAAAAAGCCGCAATCGGCGCGGTAAATAGCGGAACCATTGCCAGAATGATGCCGGCTTCCGACGAGGAAGCGCTCATTAGGCCAAAAGCCTGAAGCGCAAAGAACAGTACTGGAGACAGCAGTCCCAGCGGGAGTAGTCTGCGGACATCACTCCAAGTGAAACGTAGCCGGACCCAGCCGAAAAGAAACGGTACAGCCACCGCGATCCAGCCGATCGCGAAGCGATGCGCCAGCACATCCAGCGGATTGGCCTCGGTAACCGTCATTTTGACGAATAAAAAGGAAAAACCAATAATTGAGGCATAAAGAATAGCGGCCAGATAAGCCGACGTATTACTGTTTCTGGATTTCATACATGCTACCTCCGGGAAAAATAAATGTGTTATCCAAACACTGAACTCAATATACTATGCAATCAGAGCGGAGCAGTCACAATTCATGTGTTCCTCATTTTACTGATAAAAATTGGGAATATTAGCAGTTTTATCATCCTATTCCCTCTTGAGGCCATACCAAAAAGCCCTGCACCGCAGGGCTTTTCACTAGACTCTAACCTTATTTTGCTCTAACCCAAATCGCCAAGCTCGATCTGCACAATACCTTCTTCTTCCTGAATCTCGGCAATCAGGTGCATCAGGCTGCCGAATTCCAGCTCTTTGAATTTACGGGCGGCAGACTCGTGCCGTACTTCCCACAGACATTCGGACAGTTCGCAGGCTACCGGCACATCACAGCGGATTTGCGCAAGATCCCGGGACAAGTGCAGCATGTCAAGATCAGCTTCGATCTTGGTCCGCACACCCTTAGGCAGCAATTGCAAATTCTCGATAACGCCTTCGACCGTACCATAATCTGTTAGAAGCTTAAGCGCCGTCTTCTCGCCGATGCCGCGAACGCCAGGATAGTTGTCGCTTGTGTCGCCCATGAAGCCCTTCAAGTCGATAACCTGGGCAGGCGTAAGGCCTTTATCAGCCAGCAGTTCCGCAGGATCATACACTTTATAATTGGAACGGCCTTTTTTCATAATCACGACTTTCACGTTGTCCGTAACAAGCTGCAGCATATCATGATCTCCAGTGATAATGTAAACCTCGGATTCTTCACCATAACCCGCTGCCAGTGTGCCGATGCAATCATCAGCTTCATAGCCTACCAGCCCGACATTGGGTACGCCAAGCTCTGCTACAACTTCCTTGACCAAATCAAACTGAGGAATCAGCTCCAGCGGCGGCTCCGCCCGGTTTGACTTATAACCATCATATTTCTCGGTACGGAACGTGCCCTTACCCATATCCCAGCAGCATACTACATGCGTAGGATTAAATGTGCTGACCGCGTCGAAAAAATACTGCAAGAAGCCGTAAACGGCGTTTGTCGGCAGTCCTGCACTGGTCTTGCGGATATATCCGCCATAGGCGGTAGCGTAATAGGCACGGAACAGCAGAGCCATTCCGTCCACGATCATCACGCGACCCTTCGTTTCTGCTGTCATGTGTAAACCTCTCCTAATTCATCTTATTCGTTATTGGGGTCAGACGTTGCTCCAGGCCCCTGCATACTGGTCTTCCTTGAATCCTACGGTAACCTTGGTTCCATCGCTGACGATTGGACGTTTAATCAACATTCCGTTGCTGGACAAAAGCTCCAGTTGCTCTTGCTCGCTAAGACCTGGCAGCTTATCCTTGAGCCCATGCGATTTATAGACATCACCGCTGGTATTAAAGAACTTCTTCAGCTCCAGTCCGCTGTTCTTGAATAGTTCACGCAGCTCCTCCACTCCTGGAGGCTGTTCCTTAATATCCTGCAGATCCAGTTCATGGCCTTGTCCCTGCAGCCATTTGATCGCATTGCGGCAGGTGCCGCATTTTGTATAGTGATAGACTTTCAATGTGCTCATCGTGTGCTCCTTTATCATGAATAGCGAGCAGAGTGCCACTGCACCTCACCTCTGCTCGAATGTACAACTCTAGTAATTGCTGCGAAAGGTACTATTTAACGGTATGTTTTCCCGCTATCAAAGCCCATCTTAAGCTTCAAGCGTGGGCTCCGGCTTCCCCTGCTTCAGCTCACTCTCCAAAGCCGCCATATCCGGCGGCAATGGCGCTTCAAAGATCAGGTTCTGCGGCAGCACCGGATGCCGCAGTGAAAGCCTCACTGCATGCAGCGCCTGACGCGGCATCGCAGCATCCAGCGCAGCAATCCCTGCCAGCTGTGCTTGCTGGGCAGGCGTCGGCACGGCCTCGCTGTATAGCGGGTGCCGGTACATACCGTCACCGATCAGCGGACAGCCGATAGAGGTCATATGCACACGGATCTGATGCGTGCGCCCGGTCTCCAGCTTCAGCTCTACTCGTGAGCCTCCGCTATAGGTTTCCATGACCTTGTAACGGGTCAAGGAAGGATAGCCATCCGGCGTCACAATGCGCCGGTGAGGCTCCGCCGGATCACGATCGATCGGCCCATCGATATCACCTTCCGGCACTGCCGGTACGCCATGTACGAAGGCCGTATACCGCTTGTCCACCGTTCCGGCAATCATCTGCTCAGAGATGTGCTGGTGCGCAAACGGGTTTTTGGCAATAACTAAAACGCCCGAAGTCTCCTGATCCAGCCGGTGTACCGGCCGGAAGCGGTAACGCTCCCCTTTTTCCGCCCAATAATGAACAATGCCATTGGCAAGAGTGTCCGTATAGTGGCCGTGAGTCGGATGCACGATGATCCCTGCTGCTTTGTTGACCACCAGCAAATGCTCGTCTTCATACAACGATTCGAAGGGAATCGGCTGGGGTAAAATATCCTCGGAGACTTCTGTCTCCATGCGAATTTCTACAATATCTCCGGTCCGGATCTTCACGCTGATATAAACACGCTCTCCGTTGACCATAATGCCTTGCTCCGTCATTTTGAGCCTGGACAAAAGCTTGCGTGAAACATCCATCCGTTTATGCAGGATGGTCTTGAGCAACCAGCCGTCCTCTTCCGGTGGGATAATATAAGATATGGGTGAATAATAGCTAGTCATGTTAATTCCGGAACACCTTTTTACCGCGCACATATTCTACGTCAGCAATCCCTGTTCTTGTATTAGCAGTGCGGGCCAGTGCGAAGAAGTAATCAGATAGACGGTTCAGGTATATGACGACCTCCGGGTTCACCTCGCTGTTTCGAGCAAGCGTCACGGTCCGCCGTTCAGCACGACGACAGATGGTGCGGCAGACATGCAGCACAGACGACAGCTGACTTCCTCCAGGGAGGATAAACCGTTCCAGCACCGGATTCTCACTTTCCAAACTGTCGATCCAGCCCTCCAACCGCTCGGCCATCTCAATATTCACCTTATAGTTATTGTCGCTTAGTGTTACGTAAGCCAGATCTGAGCCGCAGTCGAATAACTCGTGCTGAATCTCCAGCAGCTGCTCCCGGACATCGGCGAACTTCTCGTCTTCCATCAGACTACGTGCCTGTCCTACAAAGCCGTTCAGCTCATCGATAGTTCCATAAGCTTCTACCCGGACATCGTCCTTGGCTACCCTGCCTCCGATGACTGAGGTCTCCCCTTTATCGCCGGTACGTGTATAAATTTTCATAACGTACTCTCCTCCACTTTTCACCAATACTGTGAATCAATCTATTCCATCATGGCTTTAATCGCTGCAATGCTCTGTTCCAGACTGTCCGCCGAAACGGCAATTGTCAGAAACGCATCATCAGGCGCAAAGCCGGCATCCTTGAACATCTTCAGCTTGGACAACGGAATCGCAAACAAATGCTTCTCCTGAACAATATCCTTGCTGCCTTCCTTCACTACCCCGCCTTCAAAGACGCCTTCCGGGTAATCGTCCGGATTAAAATATTCGTCCAGCGGGCGGTTGGCCCCGCTTTTGCCATAGTTGAGCACATCTTCCTTCGACAGGATTACAATATCATTCATAGCAGCCGCGTATTCAACCATCAGCTTCTGGATATTATAGATCGGTGCTGTGCTGAACTCCACCTTAGCCTCGTCGCCCAGCTTGTCCTTCAGGTGGCTCTCAAAGCCCTGAACAACCTTGGTATCGGGATTCACTCCGTTCAACATCATAAAGATATTCACCGTATCCTTCGTGTTCCCCCCACCGCAGCCTGCAATCAACGTCATCATTACCAGCAGTGCAACGGCTATGCTGCCTTTCCACTTTCCCTTCAATCCGCTTCCCCCTTAGTCCTAAAAATCACATAATAACAGTTTAAACGCACTTGCGCAAAGAAGGCAAATATATAGAAATCAACTTGAAATTTTTACAATAAACATAGCAAGGCCCTAATTGAGGAAAAGGTTCGGTTTGTACCGTAGCCTCGTAAGTATGTGACACCCTTGAGAAGCAAAAACAAGCAACGAGCCGGATCCCCATGGACCATGGCTCGTTGCTTGTTTTCAATTCTGCAAATAGAAATTCTACCTTTTTACACCATTCCCCCGTTGACACGCAATGTCTGGCCGGTCACCCAACCGGATGCGTCGCTGGCCAGGAACACAACCGCCCCTGCGATATCCTCCGGCTCTCCCAGACGTCCGAAAGCATTCATTTTACGAATACCGTCAATCTGCTCCTCCGATTTACCCACAGTGAACAGCTCGGTATTCACAGGACCCGGTGCGACAGCGTTAATGGTGATTCCCTTAGGTCCAAGCTCCTTCGCTAGTTGCCGGGTAAATTGCTCTACTGCACCCTTGCTGCCTGCGTAAACGCTGTACGTCGGGAACATTACACCAGCGACAGAAGTGGAGAAATTGATAATCCGGCCGCCCTGACCCATGTGTTTGACCGCTTGCTGGATAGCAAAGAAGGTTCCTTTCACATTGATGCCGAACTGCTTGTCAAAATCCTCCTCAGTGACTGCCGCAAGCGGCTTGGTCATCATTACACCAGCATTGTTCACCAGAATATCCAGGGCGCCAAAAGCCTTCACTGTTTCTTCAAACAGCTTCTCCAACTGGGGTACATTACTAATATCCGCCTGAATGGCTACAGCCTCGCCACCGTTTTGCTTAATTTCGGAAACAACCTCTTCCGCTTTATCCGGGCTGCTGCTGTAATTCACCACAACCTTCGCCCCGTTCCGGGCCAATTCCTCTGCAATTGCACGGCCGATGCCTCTCGATGATCCTGTTACGACTGCCACTTTACCAGAAAGATTGTTTCCCATGTTAATAACCTCCAATGATTTATTAAATAGAACAAGTAGTACTATATAAGCCAAACAAAAGAAAGTAACTTACCATCCAGTACATATATTTAATCAACAGTTACAGCAGCCTCTAACAAACCGCCGAGTCCAATCCGCTCCAAAAATTCAATCCGCAGTTTCTCCGAAAGCTCCGTTACTTCAGCGGCACCGTCACCGACAAAGTCGATAACAGATCGTACAGGACGCTGACCAGCGGGCAGGCTGACAATACGGGCCACTTCATCCGCTACAGCTTGGGGATCAGCGTCATCAGGTGTAAGCGCGCTTAGCCTATCGCCAACCTCATCGAGCAGCCCGTTGATTCTTGCGTAAGCTGCTGAAGTCTCTCCATCAGCTGGAGGGGTAGCATTCGGAAAATGTGAAGTCCCTTTCGTGAAGGCACCGGGTACTACGAAGGAAGTCTCGATCCCGAAAGGAGCGACTTCATACGCCATCGTCTGGGCAAGTGAATCCATAGCCGCTTTGGCAGCTACATAAGGTCCAAGGAACGGCGGGAAGCCGCCGCGAACGGTAGTGCTGCTGATCCAAAGCAGCAGGCCAAATTCCTGTGCTCTCATATACGGCAGAGCCGCCCGGTTAACCCGCTGTGTCCCGAGAACGTTGGTGTCATATACTTTAGCCATTTCTTCCGGGGAAAAAGCCTCAGTCACACCAACTACTAGGTGACCAGCATTATGCATAACCACATCCAAAACACCCTGCTCTTTCACAATGACCTGCACCGCACGGTCTGCCGATTCCTGAGAGAGAACATCCAGCTCCAGAGCCTTGAGACTGAATCCATTCTCCGCTGCATAATCGTGCAGTTCCTTGGCCCGGGGGGCGTTCCTCCCTTCAACATCGCGCATGCTGGCATATACGATATGTCCTGCGGCCGCCAAAGTGCGGGCGGACAAGTTGCCTATTCCAGTAGAAGCACCTGTGACGAGAATAACTGATTTGTGAGTTTGATTCATGTTGTCACTCCTTAAAAATGGATTGATTACCAGTCCAATCTTCATAATGTCGGCACGTTTCTTCGCTGCTATGCATCTCCTTAAGATTTTGTTGGCGTATGAGCCCATTTGAATTCTGTGCTGCATCCGTCCGGTGAATTGATTATATAATAACAAATATCAATAATCAACTGACAATTTTATATATTTGTCATTTTATTTTTTTCTTTTCTATTTTGCATAAAAAAAAGAAGCACCGCTGATAAGTCTAATCAGCAGTACTTCCCTATGTTTTTGTTACACATTACCTTTAGCCATTTGAATTAAGAGGCTTTGATCCCTTCAATCAGCAGCCCCCACACGGAGTCAAAATCCTGACCGAGTGTGGTCTCGGACCATTCGTAAGCATGCGCGGGGTGATTAAAATGAGCCATTGCAATAAACAGCGCTCTCGCCATCACTTCAGGCTGACCCGGCTTCAATTCTCCCTGCTTTATCCCCCGCTCAACGATCTGAGCGATTTGGGAGATTAAGCAGTCCACATGTTCCGAGATGACATCCGCAGTCTCCAGGGTAACCGCCGTATACATTGCGAACATCTCCGGATCTTCTACAGCGTAAGCCAGCTTACTCTGTGACAGGACCAGAAACCATTGCCTCAGCCGCTGGGCCGTACTACCGCCCTTCTCCTCCGCTATTGCCTGCAGCGGATCAGAGATTTGGTGCAGCCACCGCTCCGTTACCGCTGCCCGCAAAACTGCCTTGCTGGGAAAATGACGG
Organism: Paenibacillus sp. NPDC058177; assembly: GCF_042883835.1. Lineage (NCBI taxonomy): Bacteria > Bacillati > Bacillota > Bacilli > Caryophanales > Paenibacillaceae > Paenibacillus > Paenibacillus sp. NPDC058177. The sequence continues at coordinate 65,884 of NZ_JBHVVB010000003.1, forward strand.
TAGATCGTTCCATGGCTGACCGATAGTACACGGGCAACATCTACTACCGAGCTTTTATCAGGACCAAACCGGCGCAGCACGCTCTCCGCTGCATCCAGAATCATTTCTTTAGTTAATGCCTGTTCATTTTTCATATTGATCGAAGTTACACAAATACCGGACAAAAGGGCCCTCAGCATTCGCTGTGCCTTCTTTACCCCCTTGCTTGCTTTACGAATACCATAGCACAACAATTATAGGGTATCAATATTGTTATTTTGTCATTCATAACCTCACACCTTGTATTACTGGATAAAAGTACACCCTAAAATACTCTGCGGGCCGTCACAAAACGTTTCATCCACTTGCTGTCCAAGGTTTCGTAGTGAACGCCTTGTTCCTTCGAATAGGTGTGCAGAATCCGGTTGTTTCCGGCATAAATGGCGACATGCCCAATATTTAGTCCGCGCGCACTGAAGAATAGCAAATCACCCTTACGCAGGTCTCCGATACTTACTTCCTTGCCTTCTTTGGCCTGATTGTAGGAGACACGCGCCAGATCAATGGACAGAACCTCCTTGAACACCCGACCGACAAAAGATGAACAGTCGAATGTACGTGTCTGATCCGGAGAAGCACCGAATTCATAAGGGGTGCCCAGGAACTTCTCTCCATACGCCAGCAACGCATTTCCTTGCAGTTCTGCAAGGGAAGGACTGGTGTAGTCGCTAAAGCCCGGTTTTGCAGATATATAACCTGTCTTATTGTCCTCTGTGCGTACTTTCAGCCACAGGGCATCGGTCTCTTCAAGAACCTGAACCTTCTCCCCAGCCGGTAGCGATTCAATGACACTGGAGTCCGTTCCCGAATCCGGCACGGTGCGTAGATTAACGGCGCTCACAATCTTGGTGTTGTACTCTTGGGCTGAATTAATACGGATTTCATGACTAACCGGGTCCCATTTCACTTGGTTGCCCAGCGCCTCACTAAAATATCGCAGCGGCATCATCGTATTCCCGGCAACGATCTGACCCGGCACGCTCAGTGTGACCGGCTTACCATTCGTATAAGCAGCCCCATCTCCGATCCGGTAACTCAACACGGTCTCTCCCTTGGTCGCTGTCACCGATTTGGCTTGATTGTCCCAAGAGAGCTTGGCTCCCTGCTCCTCAAACAGCTTGCGCATCGGCACAAGGACCGTATCATTCACGAACAGTGGCTGAACACCGAATTGAAGGGGTCGTCCATCCAAATAGATGGCAGTCTCTTGATTGTCAGGCGCGCTATCGGCATGTGCCGGAGCTGAGTACAACAGCGGTGCCAGTAGCAGAAGCAGTGCCGCTTGTCTAGTTCTCTTCATGTTGTCTTCACCTCGGGTGATTGATAGATTCAAGAGTTTGTACTCAGACCGGTTCCAGAAGTTTTGTGCCAATTGTTTCCAATCCCATGTGAAATGTCAGGCAATACACCCAGATTAGCTTCTTTATCGTCATAAAAAAGAGGGCCCAAATGGGCCCTCCGAGCTGCGCCCCGGACGATTATCTTCTACAGGGACGTACCTTCATATATTCATTTATCTTTAGATCCAGCAGACTGCTGATTTCAATGACGTTGTCCGAGGTGAACGATTTCTCCTGCAAAAAAAGCTGCTCCATCTTGGTGCGTAATACCCGAATTTCATCTTCCAAAGAGAGCCTGCGTACAGAAGCATCGCCCTTAGGGGACCGTTTCCCGCTTCCTGAAAAACATTCCCCGCCATAGGAAGGTAAGTAATAATCGGCACTGAGCACAATCATACCTCCTAAAAATCTTGTTGAGCGTCTGCTATAAAATAGCATCGAAACAACCGGCTAGAAAGCATCCGCTTCGTTTCCAGAGCAACGTTGACCTCCAACTGTCATTAAAGGCTACACTTACTCTCTCAAAGTAAAATTATACCATGCAATTGAGAGATTTACTAGACTCTTTTCATAAATTTTACTCTTTATTCCGTTCTTTCCCTTTCGAGTTTGGTAACAAAGGCTCCAATGCGTTCGATGGCCTCATTCAGCTGCGACACCGAAGTCGCATACGAGCAACGAAGATATCCCTCGCCACCCAAACCGAACACACTGCCCGGTACCGCGGCGACCTTACTTTCACGCAACAGCCGCTGGGCGAATTCATCAGAACTCAGACCGGTATGGCGGATGCTTGGAAAAGCGTAAAACGCCCCCTGCGGCTCATGGCATTCCAGCCCCGCATCCCGCAGGCCCTTCACGATCAGGCGCCGCCGCTGGTTATAGGAATCGGTCATCCGATCCTTTTCCTCCAGCCCGTTGGTCAGCGCCTCCAGCGCGGCAACCTGCCCCATGGAAGGCGCACACATTACCGTGTACTGATGAATCTTCAACATGGCAGAGATGAGCTCTGGATGACCGCAGGCGTAACCCATACGCCAGCCTGTCATGGCAAAGGCTTTGGAGAAGCCGCTAACGAGAATCGTGCGGTCTTTCATCCCCGGCAGCGACGGGAAGCTTACATGGTTGCTGCCGTAGGTCAGTTCCGCATAGATTTCATCAGAAATCACGATGAGATCATGTTTTTCCACGACTTTGGCAATAGGCTCCCAGTCCTCGCGTGTCATAATCGCACCCGTCGGATTGCTCGGATAGCACAGGATCAGCACTTTAGAACGCGGTGTGATCTTGGCTTCCAGCCCTTCCGCAGTCAGCTTGAAGTTATGCTCGCCAAAGGTCTCGATGCCAACGGGAATGCCCCCGCCGATGGCAGTTATAGGAGAATATGAAATATAACACGGCTCCGGGATCAGAATCTCGTCGCCTGGTGAGATCAGGGCACGCAGGGCAAGGTCAATCGCCTCGCTTCCCCCTACTGTAGCAATGATTTCGTTAGCCGGATCGTAATCTACTGCAAAACGGTTATGCAGGTAATTGGCAATTCCCTCCCGCAATTCAGGCATACCTGCGTTGGAGGTATAGCCGGTGAAGCCTTTTTCCAAAGAATATACGCAAGCTTCCCGGACATGCCAAGGAGTCTTGAAATCAGGCTCACCGACCCCCAGTGAGATAATGTCCTTGCTGCCAGCTGCCAGATCAAAAAATTTGCGGATGCCTGATGGCTGAATCTCCCGGACCAGTGGGGCCAAATAGGAGTTCATGGACTTGCCGGTGCCTCCGTTAGGTTGAGTATTGTTCGTGATCATATGGCGTTCTTCCTTTACGGAGAGATCATCAGACGGTTGTCTTCCTCATGCTCCTCGAAGATGATCCCGTCCTGTTTGTATTTTTTGAGCGTAAAGTTGGTTTTGGTAGAGAGCACAGAATCGATCGGCGACAGCTTCTCGGATACGAAATTTGCGACTTCACGCAGATTGCGGCCTTCCACTTCCACCAACAGATCGTATGCACCAGACATCAGATAGACGGATTTCACTTGCGGGTACAGATAAATCCGCTCGGCGATGCCTTCGAAACCGCGGCCCCGCTCCGGCGTAATTTGTACCTCAATCAGTGCGGTTACCCGCTCGTCATCCACCTTATCCCAATTGACGACTGTGGAATATTTTACGATAACATTGTCTTGTTCCATCTGCTCAATCACAGTCTTTACATCGGCTTCTTCCGCCCCAAGTAGCGTGGCCATCAACGCTGTGGAGCTTCGCGCATCCTCCTTGAGCAGTTCCAGCACTTTCCTCTTCAATTCATCCATTTCCTTCATGCCTTCCCTCCGGGATCAATCGCAAGCACGTAACGCGGTAAAGCGCCGCCTGCGAAAAGAGTTTAATACTAATATGACACGAAAAAGGCGTCTCTGCAAACAAAATAACCCTGCATCCGGCCGTCTGTATGACGAGCATAGGATGAGGGTAAGCCACTTTTCCTTGATTAATGTGCTTCTGTCAACGTCTCAATTCCAACGGGTAAGATGATGTTGTCATCCCTGGTTAGCTCACCGTATAAAATTCAGTACCACACTAATCCTTATATTCGTTCTATAATGATTACAACGAAATGTTCGATTGATCAAACTCATTATTTAATATCCTCTAAATGTGTTTTAATATATTCTTCCAGTTGGTCGATCCAGTTATCTATTACTTTCTTTGCTAGAGCACTACTGAAACGCCCTAGTTCACGTTCTCCGTGCCTAACAACTACTGTAGGAATATACTTCACATCCGTATGTACGGATCGCTCATACTCAATCCTAGAGATCTTAAGATGCGGCCGTTCTTTTTCAATCTTTTCAAGAGTCTTAGAGAAGCGGCGACAATGCCCGCATGATTTGCTATAATAAAAGGTAAGTTCCACTTGACTTTCACCTTCAAATTTGAGATAACAGAGCGCGATTTATCCCCTCTGTTTCAGACACAAAAATCCAACTTCTGAATGGCTTTTTGTCTCATGTAATACAACACACGTGTCGTGTATTTTTCGATAGGATATTCACATACTTCAAGTAATTCAGTAATGTCTTCAATGCACATAAGGTTATTGCGTTCCTTAATCTCTTGAGCGATTATAGTAATCTCTCGTTCATACTTGGATGCAACTATGACTTTCTCTTCCTTCACGTTAGCTTCTTTGCTCTCAATCTTTTGGCGGATACGAGCAAGAGTTCGGTTAATAGTCATAGGGTAGACGTTAAGCTTCTCAGCGATCTGAGTGTTGTTAGACTCTTCCATAACAAACGTCATGACCTTTTTTTCAAAATCTGTAAACATAGAATCTACTAGAAGTTGTTCTACATAGACTTTGTTGGTCACTTCATCCTCAAGTACACGCTCCTTAGTGTCCGCTATGTCGAAGTTATCAATAGCGTCATAATGTTCTAAATCATCACTGAACATAGCAATCTCTCGATATCGTTCAACCGATATGTCCAAGAGTTCCGACATCTCTTCTTCGTTCGGGCGGTAACCTAGAGTATTCTCGATCTCAACCATTCTCTTAATGAGGTCAACAGCACCACGGCTTAACCGTACAGACTGTGAGTCACTGTAAAGAAGCTGATTAATCTCCCATAGGATAGGGCGAACGACATATGTGGTAAACTTTATGCCTCTATCAAAGTTGAAATCCTGAAGCGCAATCAGGATACCGATGCAAGCATGTTGATATAGTTCGTCATCCGTAACCCTGAACTTAGCCCTCAGTTCTTCCACATTCCCTTTAAAGTGCTTAATGATGGAAAAGATGAAGTCTCTATTTTCCGTAAAAAAGTCACCAAGCAAATCTTTATCTCTCTTACAGGCTTTAATAAGTTCCATGTTGTGCATATCTCTTACGCCTTTTTTCCTAAGCCTTGCGTAGTCTTCTCTTATCAACTATTTCACCTCGAACTTTCTGTCTTCTTGCACAGCTTTCAGAAAGTCCACTACCTCCCCACCGTCTGTAACTACAACACCACTTTCACTAATCCCTCAAACTCCTTTTAAATCTTCCCACTTCACATAGAATTTAAGTTTCCGTGCCTTCTCGTTTAGGGCGGCGCAGTATTTAGAAACGTGGAAGCCATGTAGTAGAGCAGTCATGTATTCAGCTTTGTCTTGTAGCGCGTCTCCGGGCAACCGGTAGTCATGCCCCATAACACCATTCATCGATGTAATCTTGAATGTAAATCCATTTGCTTGGTCTTGTGCTAGTTTGCTGTACTCTATAATGGTCGTTCTATGTCTTTCAGGAGTTGCGGGCAAAAAAAAAGACCCTTTCGCTAGGGTCTTTCAATTACCTCAAGGGTTTGATTAGAATTGCACGGTCAGGTTCAATGTTCATTGGCTCGAATGTCCGAGGATTATTCACATGTTTTTCCTTATAGTCTCTCTTACAATATCTTCAAAAACTTATTATCAGGGATATCGTTGTTTCCATTCATTGAGGCATTACTCACAATATAAGGAAAAGATACACTTGATAACATATACTACGAAATCACCTTTCAATTGTCGCTAGAACCTTATTGACCCTAGCGAGATACTTCTTGCTGTATGTACCTCTTGATAAATTCCCTTCACCCTGATTATAAGCTATTATGCCCAAATCTTTTCCAAACCGCTTCTGATTATAAGCCAGGTACTTTGCACCAATCTCAATATTAATAGACGGATTAAATAGACTTCCTGAAATCCTCATATACTTTTGAGTGGACGGTAGAATCTGAAGCAATCCTGTGTCATGAGAAGGGCCTACCTCATTAGGGTTATACCCACTCTCAACCTGAATCATTGCTAGAATGGTATAAGGGTCAACGCCATAAGCGTTGCAATGTTTAATAATCAGCTTTGTCCATTTGCTAGCATTTGTTTTGGACACTTTTTGCCCTGTCATGTGGTTGATTAGATTTCGCTCGACAGTCGATACTGCCTTTGTCGGCTGAGGTTTTTGTTTCGATGTGTGTGTTGATGCGGGTACAGTAGCGGCTATCGTTTTAACTTTAATCTTAGGACTTATGGTTTCTTGATTATTCACCTTTTGTACCGGCTCATGAGCCTTGATCACACTTTCCGCCGGCGTAGCTTGTGTTGCCAATACCCCGCCTTGCGGGGAACAAGCAGTAATTGTCACAGCTATTGCCAACGTCAGTATAATTTTTTTTATCACTTTATTATCATCCTTTTTTGGCAACTAGAACATCACTGATAAACTCCCTAGTATCAGCATGAAACTTATTTTCGTAGTTGTTTACTAGAACGTAGTCCACTTTGTAAGTACCTGTGTTACGTTCAGTTTCATCCTTCAGTAACGAGGCGTTGAGATTTTCTTTCGCTAGACTGAGACTCGATTCTTTCCTCGTCAGGTTTTACTAGAGAATACAAGCGAGTGGTAGTGGTCGCTTTTACCGCTTCGAAGAATTTCACCTGATTTCATTAGCCGTCACTCCTTTCGATTGGTTACTCTATAGTGGTCGGGTTATACCTTAAGAAAGTTGCGGAAATAGAAAAGGCAGGCTTTCGCCTACCTGATTCTTGCCATACGCTGATTAATGTCTTTGCACCATTCATAATCTCGTAGCCATAGTGCTATATCCATGAGGACGTACAGACCAATAGAGTCTAAGTGGTTCATGTCCCATTGCACTGCTTTTCTACTTATTAAAGAATGCGCCCTTGATCCGTTCTTTGCCAGAACACTTAATTCTGACTGAGCTAGCCGCACTTCTCTTCCATATAACCTCAAGACTAGCATATCTTTTTCGGCTGTAGCTACCACCTGCCCAATAAGTCCATCATGAGGGCTTCCTTCACTGGTAACTCTTATATAATCATCTACTTCGGGCAACATATGAAAAACCTCCTTACCTCTGGAATATTCCTCATAGAGTCTTCATGTAATTTTTTCCACATAAAGGGGTTATTCAACAGCACTCTCATGATTGTTATCAGCCATTATTGAAGGATTCATTCGAACAATTCACTTCCCTCAAATTCAATAATTTCCATAAGTTTCTCGTAAGGCGGTAGGTTAATCACAGTTTCCTCCAACCAGTGTTGAAACATATCGAATGATTGGCTATAGAGTTTCTCTTCTGTAATAGAACTGAGAAACAGGTACTTGCCATTAGATTTAAACCAAATCTCCTTTTTTTTCTTATCTGGTTTCTCTACCATATGAAGCCCTGCAGCTACTCTCTGATCTACACTAAACCCCTGTAAGTCCATTATTTTTCACACTCCTTTACTCTCATTAGTGGATTCATCTACTAGTAAAGTTGCATAAAAAAAGAGACACTCAAGTCTCTTTCCAGTATCTGTATATATTGTGGATATGAGTAGGTAAGTTTAAACCTAACCTATCTAATGTACGTTAATATACGATAGACAGAGGTCAACTTTACGCCTGATTTCAGTAATATCTTCATTTATGTTTACATCAGTGTTGTACAAATTCATATAGCTGTTGCGAAAGCGTACTTGCTCTTCAGTGAGCAGTCCTCGACCTTCTTCGGTGGGGGAATTATCAATGTCAACACCAAGAGTATTAGCCGCTAATTTAGTCTCCCTTACAGCCTGATAAAGTTCACGGAATGTAATCTTCATGTTCTTCTCGTTCTCCCTATATAACTAAGTTTCCCGTTAGAGATACTAGCACTAAAACAATCCTGTAGACACTTTCGATTACCTTCAATAAGGTTCTGCAAGCTAAGATTTGAGGTCACTTCGGATTGCATTATTCTCTCTAATACGCCTTCAAGCTGTTGCTTACTACTTCGTAATGCGTTGACAGCGGCAGGGGAAGCGTGGTACATAGCTTGTTCTAACGCTTGTATAGCACTCTCTACTCGCTCTACCTCTGTTACTACAACCCCAAGAATGTACATATTGGTAGCCATTTCTTCCCTCCTAGAGTTATAAGTGTACGGTTTTAAGATTAGTGTTGACAATCCATTTAATATTCGGGCGTTTAGTCAGGTTTACAAATAAAAGGAAACATTTTCCCCACTTTAAGGTTTTATAATGCGTCTTCCAAAGCTTCATAGAAGTTTTGAGCAACCACTGTAATGATTTTTTTGCCATCGTTCATACGAATAACTGCTGTGTTACCCATAGCCACGTAATTGAATTCTCCTGCACTAATCTCAACACTCGCCGCATCTAATACCAGTTCCTGAGTCTCAACATTATTCAGTGATTCAGATAAGCTTCCGTAATACGCAAAATCCTTAGGGTAAGAAGGGGCAATAAATTTCTCAAAACTAACTTCAAGCAATTCTTGCTCAAGTCTCCCGACACGTTCCGCAAGTCTTTCATTTGCTTCCAAAATTCGGCTCAATTGCACATCACGTAGCTCTGCAAGGTCTGCCTTTGCTTTCAATTCAGCGATATTAGCACCTGAACTGCGGATCTCTTTAGCAATCGCAAGCAGTTCTACAAGTTCTTGTGGAGAAGTACTGCCGTCAAATGTCTCCGTGATGCATACTTTGTCTCCAAATCCGAAGAATGGATTGCCACCGAATGTTGGTCGTTGTTGCTGGTTCATAGTATTATGTTACCTCCCTTTTAGATAGTTACAATTCGCATTTAATCGCTATAGTAGGTCAACGGTAAGAAATCATAACGTAATCTCCTTCTTCATTACGCTCAAAGGTAAAGTTAGAACCAATTACCAACTCAGTGAAGTTCTGAGGGATAGTAATAGAACCACCCGCTTGCTCAGTAAGATATGATAGCATCTTAAAAACTGCTTCATTCTGTCCTTTTAAGAACATTACTTCCTCCTGGAGTTGGGATATGCTAGCTGACTGACGAATGTTGATTGCGCTTCTAGTGTTCATAAATTTAATCTCCTGCCTTAATCAGTTTCTTAGGATATTAAAAAGTCGCGGGGAAGGAATTCGAACCTGTCCAAACCACTATTTGATAACTGCTTTATTAACAAGCTTGGTAGCATCTTCATTCATTTCTTCCGCCTTGACAGTCCAGTAGCTTACTTTAGAGAATGGAACGCCTGCTAATTCACCTGTAATGTCCTCAATCGCAAACACCTCATTCTCCCGATGGTATTTACGGAAAATCTTCTTGTACTCATTCAGCACTTCCTTGGCAGACTTCAGAATGATTTCCACGGGCTTCTTTTCGCCATGCTCCATAATATGACCTTTCAATATAGGGTCAATTTCGTACCAATCAACCTTCTTTACTTCCCCATTGTCTAGGGAAAACTTAGCTGTTACCTGAACCTTCACAGCTTCCACCTTCTTCTATATAATAGTCATTTTCAATTTTTTCACTTATACCTTCAATGCAGTCATAATATGAGTCTTTTGAGTGGGTTACCCAAAATAACCTTTCTGCATCCGCTTCATTCTTTGCCTTCACATAAAATATTTGATTTTCACACGCAAATCGGTTATAAAAATTCACTTCATACTTCTTCAGATAGTCCTCTTTTGGAGGTTCCTCTTCGGTGTAGAGGTAGTCTGTAAAATCTTTAATGTGGATCTCTATGTTCTCCAAGGTAACCCTTTTAAGCTCTAAGTTTAGTTTGTCCTGCAGGACAAGGAGTTCTTCCAGTTGAATCTTGCTTAGTGGTGGTTCAATGGACTCTCCTCCTTCATCATGCCGAATCCACCATCGTCTAATAGTTTCAAGTGTCAGCGTTTGATTAATGAAGTTACCGCAATGATTGCACCAAAGCATTAGAGACTTGTCACACTCCATCTCTTCCGGAATAAAAGAAGATTTGCCCCCGCAATGAGGGCACTTGTTCATGAATCCTAACATTCATCTTCACCTCTCTAATTTTCCCATTTTTCTATATATCTTAATTGATGGAAAAATATAAACTGACAGAAGCATCACACCTACGAACACTTGAGGAAGCATGGAAGCCGTAATTGATGTATGTAAGAGCTTACTTAGCGCACCTGCCACATACGGACCTGCGATTAGCTTGAGTCCGACACCTACAATCCAACCGATACCAATTGCCGCCAAAGGCCTAAACAAAATCCCTAACAATAATAGCAATAGCATACCAGCACCCATGACACCGATTATCAAACCTGACAACACTGCTTTAATTATGTTTTTTATTGTATAATTTCTCCCTTAAAGTAGTTAAAATAGTCTTGTTTTTCGCTTACTGGCTCGTATTGTATTCCATTGTCGGTAGGGTACGGGGTGGTATGAATGAACTTCAACTCTTGTATGGCACTTGGTATACCATTAGGAAAAGCCATGCATGACATGTTCGCCCGATCATCCCTATTAAAATGCTTACAGAAGACGCACGGCACTGTAATATCCACTTACTTTCCTCCCTGGCGTAGTATCTGTTTTTTTATTCCTCACATAATACGAAGGTCACCGTCCAAATCTATTATTCCCCCTTCTGCGTCAGGAAAAAGGATACTCGCTCTATTATCTACTTTCATGCATAACTCACCATCCTCCACACTTGAATCCCCCATACTGCTCATACCACTCCCATATATTTTTATCAATGGGAATTCCGGTTATTTTAGCAGTAAACACTTCGGGTATTAGCTCAATTGGAAACCACTTTGTAGCGTAATTGCATAAGTGGTTAGCGATATACGTTGCTTCAGGGTTTGTCAGTATCGTCTTAGCCCCGTAGTTGTCAGGGTCAAGTGCTGAAATCTTATAAAACATCTGCTCTCCAACATTGTGGAAATGTAACCAGTGCCCTATCTCATGAATGACCGTTCTAAGCCTGTCAGGTGACGATTTCTGACCGGTATCGTACTCTGCTTGTGCAATGGCGGCAGCATTCTTGAAATCGTAGGTCTTGCTTACAACAACCTCTCCGGTTGGAGGATTAAAGTAACCATTAGCCCCGTTACCGTTCTTGATATTGATGGTCAACTTATGTTTCTGAATCATATCAGCAAAGCCACTGCAAGTATTCAGTAAAAGGGATAAGGCTTCTGTGACATAGTTGGCCGCATCTAACTTACCTGCAAAGTTCACTGAGACTCCTAAGTCCTTAGCCCAGTTGGTCGCTTCAGCCACAGTGTTGAATGGTTGCCATGCGACAGGAAGCTGTATACCTCCGTTTGGAGTTTCGGGAGGTTCCTCATAATCAGGCAACTCCGCTGGCGGGTCAGGGTAGGAACCTAAATCAGTAGTGCCCGTTAGAACTAAATCAGCGCCGTGCTCAGTCAGGAAGTGGAACATCAACCCTAAGTTCTTCTTGTCACCATGTGGAGTGTGATACTCAAGCAGAAACTCATTACCTGCTTTGACCGGATGGGCTACTTGGAAATAAAGACCTTCCTCGTAATTCTTACAGTGAAGATTTTTAATGATTGTCTTTCCATTCACCTTAAGACTCCAAAAATCCTCGATGCTGTCCACGTCAGCGTATATTGATATCGCATAGAATTCTAAATCATGGGACATTGTGAACGTATCCCTTATAATCCTGTCACCCTTTGCCTTGGCAGGAATCTCGATATTCCTTCCAATAAAATGCGGAGAAGGCTTGGTAGGGTAGTAAGGAGGATCCAACCTCCCACCTACAACGTATCTACCTAGCATTTACCAACCACCCCACAGATTCCACTTCAACCTAGCGATGAGACTAGATAACCAACTTAGTGTGTGAGCAGGTATACGCCTATCCATCGCAGATTCACTTATTTTGTTGAGTAACTTCTGCTTCTTTACCTCTGCATTCTGCTGGCTTCTGCCCATTTGGGAGAATATAATACTTTCGTTGCCTTTAACGGATTGCTTGATACTAACTGACTCTAATTCCCCTCCCATCAGTCAGCACCCAACCGTAGGCAGTACATTGGTTTCTAATGAATCATTCATATAGATCCTCCTTAAAGGTATAAACTCTGTCAGATTGCTCGGATAAACACTCTTCCGAACTCTTGCCCGTAAGTGATTTAAGAAAGAACTGTTACTTCTGCCGTCACGTGTTATCCTCCAACTAATGCAGTGTTATTTGCTCTGCAGCCATTGTTGAAACTCGATTCATTACCAACGTCATTTCTTCTGCAAAAGTCATAATCATTGCTGCTGAGAAGTCAGTTTCTACTGCCTCTCTACCATCTTGCCTCGCAATTGTGTGAGCCATGTGAGAAATTTTGTTCGAGATAATTTCAGCATACTGGGTTGCTGTAAAGTTTTTCATATTGTCTGCCTCCCTCTCTATAATCGTCGTTTTATACTCTTCAGGAGTTGCGAAGCTAATTTAAAAGCTTTTTGTATTGAGCCCGCAATGGCTAGGAACAAGTACATTAGGCTCATGGACAAGAACATAGTTGTTAACACCATCACCTAAGTTGTCTAGCCTTACTTTACATCCTTGTGTATACAGTTCTGATAGGTGGGCTTGCCAACGTTGACAAACCTCGTAAAGTTCGATATTAGTGATTCCCCCTAGAGCTATTTGGCTTACCCTCTAGTAGTTGTTCTATCCTATTAAATAGATGCGAAAACAGAAAAGACCCCTTTCGGAGTCTTTTCCAGTTCTATCTGTTATCTTCTTTGAGTTAAAACTGAACCGCTCAAGTCTACTTGAGCTCGTCCCCAAACCGCCATACGTCCTACTAAAAAATTTTTCCTAATGTCTATTTGGCTCATGGTATCTGAGTATGATGATACTAACTCGATTTGTGGTTGCTGAACCTCATAAGGATCATCTCCAATAAACTCTGTAGCACCTGTACCTGAGATCTCCATAGTAACTCCCTCGTTAATATTCAATGCTTCAAAAATAAGGACTGTTCTTGGTACGTCATCATGAATACCACCTACCTTAGCCTTGACAGGACAATCTGCCTCAACCAGTTTGTCGTTTACGTGAGCAACGAACAATGAAGTTACATGCGTATGGCTCGTACTGTAAGTACCTGCATCTAAGGTAATAGGGAAATCTGTTCCGTTAACACTGATAATAAGTTCGTCATTTGTGCCTGCTTCTACTATTCTTTCAGGTGCAAGTTGGGTGTTTCCCCATACTCGAATACCACTAGATGACATGAAATCACTCCTTCAATTCTTCTAAGTCCATTATAAGTAACCGTCTAGTCGTTTTGACTCACTTGGCGTACTAGAGCATAGAAAAATCCGCACTAGGCAGACTCATCTCCTCCTTCTAAAACTTCTTCGTCTTCACCTACATCAGCGAACATACCAACCGTGTACTCAATACCAAACTTAGCAAGTTTCTTCGTTACCTCGTCTTCAAACACTGTAGTCCAATCAAGAATTCCCTCATTAATCTGACGGATTTGCTCCTGAGAGAAGTTACCGCCCCAATAAGGACTAACTTCAAGGTCAGACTTGAAATTAATTCCTACATTATTAGGTATAACGTTTGCCATAGTATTAGTAATTTCCTTGAGTACAGCGGGGTCAACATCAGAAGGTGCATCAAAGATCAATTCATCGTGTACCTGAAGAATAAGGTGAATATCATCCTTCTCAAGTTGCGATACATAACCTTGACTCAACCACTCGTCACGATCAAATACTTTCGTACCATCTGGGCGTGTAGGATAGAACAGATTAACCATTGCTTTTTTACTTTGGTCTGCGGAGGAACCTTGTATTTTTGCATTACAGGACTGACGTTTGCAACGCTCAATTTTCCAATGCCAACCGGACTTTTTAAATAAAGAATCTTGTTTAGCTTCTGCAATGGTCTCCCCAAAACGTCTCTTCCGTCCAAGAACTGTCTCGATGTAACCTTTATTCAGAATCTCACGGTGTGTAGAAGCTTCCCATAGAAGGTAATTGGGAAGTCCTGCCTTAAATCCATCAATTAGTGATTGTGCTTCTTCCTTAGAAGAACCAATTTGGTCAGCTAATCCCATAGAAGTAATACCGTATACAACACCAAAAACTACTGATTTGATCTTTTTACGTAGTAACTCGAAGAAGGCTGCCAAAGAGAAAACCATGTTCTCACTGAAGTTATCAGGATCGATGTAATCTATCTCTTTATTATTGAAGTAGGTCACAGCGTATATTAATTCTTGAGAATGATTATACTTATTTAATATAGCCTTAATATTGTTGTCGGTTTTTTCCTCAGACTCGCCTTTAACACCACGAATCTTTTCAAACAAATCATAATCAAAGCCATGAATCTGACAAGTAACTTTACTGTGCATGTCCAGACCTAACTCAAAGATATCAATAAGCGTCTTTTCTTGCGTAAAGATTGCCAACCAGCGTAACTCCTGTTGGCTAAAGTCTGCGCTAACCAAAACTCTACCTTCAGAAGCGCGGAAAGCGTAGCGAATAAGATCGAATTTTGATGGTATTTGTTGCAAATTAGGATCACTACAGGAAACTCTCCCGGTTCTTACTAATTGATTGTAGTTGCAGTGTATAATACCGTTAATAGAATCTTCAGGAAGTTTATTGCAAAATGAATCAATGAGTTTTGATAACCCACGGTACTCAAGGATAAGTTCGATAACTCTATGTTCTCTTTTATTACGTGTTAAAACTTTCTTACTGGTTGATTTCTTAGGTACTTTTTTCTTAAGATCTGAATCGTAAACTAACTCAGGTTCAAGAATTTTATAATCTTCATAAATCTTCTGAGACACTTGTGCAGAAGATCCTAAGTTAAACTCTTCAATTACTTTATACTCTTCCTTGAATTTGATACCTTGTCTGTGACGGGTTTGGAATCGGGTAAGTGTAATAGTAGCACCTAAAATGTTATGAATTTCTTTCTTTAAATCTTTAGACTTTTCAGTAAGCACACGACCAATAACGTCCTTTAGAAACTTAGAATCGAGTTCTACGCCACGTCTTTCCGCTGTTACAAATACAGGCAACAACGGCATTTCAACCTCTCTAAACAGCTTATACACGCCCCCAAGGGCATAAGATGGGTTCTCTACTATCTGCTTTTGGTACGCAAACACCCAGTGCGTCATAAAAACATCATGACACGCGTAATAATTTGCAAGCCTGTGTGGTATGCTATCAAACGGTGTTTTTTTGAAAAGACTCCCGAACTTGAATGTAGGTCTTGTCATTTCATCCTGACTTAACTTACCTTGTGAAATTAACCAAGGAAGAGCATAAGAGTTGTACCATTCCTTTAGACCTTTAGGGACATTCTCATTCAGGAGCCCCCCCATAATCATCGTGTCCCAATATATATTAAAGGTAAGGTCAATATTCGCCCAATTCTTAAGGACGTGAATATCGAACTTAGCGTTAGCCATTACAATCCTCCTGTCTGCTTCAAGAAGGGGACGTAAAGCATCTGCTACCATATCAAAGGAAAGTGTTGGAATCTCTGAAGAAGACTCATGAAGGAAAGGTGTCATAGGTATGTTAAAATAATGCTCTGACATAAAACCAATTGAAATTGAGATTAGCCCGTCTTTCCAGTTATTCAATCCATACGTCTCGGTATCAAGAAACACATATGAGTCATCAACATACTTTTCCTTATATAACTTGTAATAATCAACAAGCCTTTGCAAAAGTTCAGGAGTGTTAATTAGTGTATAATTGTCAGGCATAACTATAGACGTTTCTATATCTAGTATCTGCTGATCCTTTTTTGTTAACTTCTTGGATTTCTTAACTTTCTCGGTATTTTTAGTTCTTGTCCTAGCTGTTTTCTTTTCACCTTTGTCTAAAATATCAAGGATTCTATTATCTTCAGACACACTAACACTTCCTAGGTTAGAGAAATTTAATAAAATCTTAACTGTATTTTCATGTTTCTTGCTTCAACCTGTGATATGATGGGTAAAAACAAGGAGATACGGTTAAGAACCTTCTATTATATACAGTTACTAAAATGGAAGTTTATTTTGCTGTGCAGATACTCCTTGTAACTGACCGTACCCTTGTCCACCTAGATGTTCGGTCATACCTTCTACAAGTTTCATAAATTTTGTAATTTCATCTGCAGAGTGTGCAGTAACTTGTGGATTGATATCAGGCATAGCTTCAATAACTTCTTGAGTTGGGTAATTAAATACTGGCTTACCGTTTTCAGGGGTTGGAATATACTTACGAGCTGAGTAGCTTGTATCACTTGCTCCTTTACCTGTACGGTAAATAGTTACAAAGTTCTTAGTTGGGTCAACTTCGTCCAGGTTAAAATCTGAATTCAATTTCTGAACGTGAGACTTCGCAAGAGAAACGAATTTAATTTTCTTATCCGCTGCATCAAACACTCGGAATTTGATTCGAAGTGCAGGATATTTTGAAGGATTTGCTTTGCACAATGGGCAAATATCTTTGCCAGGGCAACGAACGTACTTAGGGTTAAGGGTGGCTTCGTAGTGCTCACGAATACCAAGTAAATCTTCAAACCAATCAATGAAGAGTAAAGTCATAGGCTTTCCTTCTTCAAAATTAATAAAATCAGCCCCACCTGCTAAAATGTTTCCAAGACCTCTAACTACTGTGTTACTCATAATGTGTTTCCTCCAAATGTACTTTGTATTTAAGGATCATTGATCTCTCATTATTAGTGATAGTCCTATTCTTCTTGAAAGAGGCGAATGACTTTTTAAGTGACAAATGACCTAATCTTCTGGAGAATACTCTCACACTATAAATAGTGGTCTTATGCCTCTATAAACTTGAGATTGGTACCATATGTTGTCTATTCAATATTGTGGTAATGAATGATTTTTAAACCTTATGTTAAGCGCATAATAGTATATGAAACGCTTGTCAAGTAGTAAATCATATGATAGTATACTATCAGGAAACTGCGTCTTTAAGACAATAGATATATCATGCACAGGTAATTACAACCAATTGAACAAAACCCTTGATATGTGTGGTATACTTAGAATTAGGGAAGGTTAACTTACGCCTGACACACCTTTTTAAGTTTGTTCATTGCACGGGAAGCATGCGATTTATTAAGACCTAGCATGTTAGAAATTTCAGTAGGTTTCATGTCCATACCTTCTTCAGTAAAGAGCATGAAATCCATAATCTTTCTCTCTTGTGTGGTGAACTCAGAAATGTTATTCAAGTAGTCGTTCTTCACGTCCGACAATCCGAACCCTGCATCTACAGTCGCATAGGAAAAGTAGTCGATAGTCGAGCCATGCTCTTCGTCTGCACCATCGCAAAAGTTTACCGATGTACTATTTTTGGTAATCAAGCGGTTGTTCCTACGGTAGTGATCGTAAACTGTGCGTTGTACAACGGTGTGAGCGAAAGTGAAGACATCTTTTTTGATTTTACCTCCATTAATGGCAGTGAGAACTCTTAAAACGGCTTCACTTCTAACTTCCTCACGGTCTTCGTGTCTAACGCCTTTCAAGACGAAGTTGAAAATCGGTGTCATGGATTCGATATTGAAGTTTTGTACGGTTGTTTTTATTTGAGTAGTCATAGTTAATTCCTCCAATGGGTTCATGTGTAATGTTTTGCCTATTACTATTAGTGGTCGTTACATATCTACCAAAAGGTGCGAAACTATTTTTCTATTTGAATAAAGAACCGATAAGGTTGACATTTTGAGACTCTAACCTATCTAGCAAACCCAAATTCATGAGTTCATTTGAGTCTTTGACAATAGGAAAGACAGGATAGCGGACTTGGTTTACAACTATCCCTGCTCTATCCAAAATTTCAGAAGCGTCTTTCATGCCCTTAATGCCGGCTCTATCGTTATCTAGCATCATGTCAACCTCTGTAATACCAGCAAGTTGTAATTCCCGTACTTGTGTGCGAAACAAAATACGTCCATTAATGGACACAGCAGGAATACCCACCTGGTAATTGGACATACAGTCCGTAGGAGATTCGACCATACGAACTCTAGTAATCCGGTTAGAGGTGGTTCTAAGTTTGTTAATGAAGTGCAACCCAAAGACAATATCTTTTTTTATAGCGCTCCCTTCGTTGACGAACTTAGCACCATGGTAGCTGTTACCAATTTTTCTCTTCTGAATAAAGCGGAGTTGTCCTGTTCTTGTTCGTTGAGGGAAGACGATTGTTTTCGTGGCGGTATCAACGCATATCTCATAGGTATCCAACGTGTGTTCAGTAAACCCGCGTTGATACATGTACGACATAGCACTTTGATAAATTTTCTCGTTATTCTCTCTTGATTCTTTCATAGTGAGTAATGTGGATTCTTCTAAGTGTGATATTTCGTAGCTGTTCCTACGGTTGTCGATGAATCCGACCATATCAAACGTTTGTCGCTTTTCTTCGAAGATGTAGGTTGAAAGAAGTGTTTTTATACCTTCTCCTTCATTTAAGTCCAAAGCTTTCTCAATTAGATTGTCTATCGTGCCTAAGTAACCGCAAAAAAAACAGTTGCAGTGATACGGGGCTTCTTTAGAAATACCGAATGATGCTCTTGTTTCAGCATGTATAGGGCAACAACTCATGACCCAATCGCCTGTATCATTGAGTTTCGTAAAAGCGTGAGGGTTATTCATTGCTTTTGTGAGGTGCTGATAGGTAAAACGTAATTCATCAGTCAGTTCTTCAGGGTCTATAAAAAGGTTTTCGAGAATGTCTAAGTTGAGATTTTCCTTTTTTAGTTTATATTTCATCTTTATCCTCTAACATTTTGGAGTCCTCGAACTGACAGGTATAAGTGGATTTGAATATACCCCTCCCTCCTGTCGATTTAGAAGTATTGTTCCTCTATGGGGTCATCTAGTACGGAGACTATACCTACATCAAAATCGTATCGAACAAGAAACGACTGACCGCATGCGTTATTTCTATTTTTAATTACCATTATGCGGAATGTATTGTCACTTACTTTAACGATAGATATCCCTTTAGAAGCATCTTGGACAATAGAGAAAGCTTCCCCGATATCTGTTGCGTCTACATTCTCTGTCACGTCTTTCTTTATTTTCTTAAGTGCATCACGGTTCGCTTGAGCCACAACCATTGCAGGCTTTCCTGTATCAAGAATAACCTCGCGGATACCTGCTGACGTATCGAATAATCGTTGTCTAAGATCTCCACCGCCTCGTAAGGTAAGGCGTACTTTCGATAACTGGTCTAATGTCCACCGATTGTGACCTTCTCTTTCAAGTATCCGGTGTATTTCATCAAGCGTGAATGGCTTGCCCCCGTTACTATCAAGGTCATATATCACCATGTCTTTTTTCTTTTGCTTAAGACGGTCAATGTACTCGGTGTACGCATCTCTTTTTTCATTAGAAAGAGTACCCCGTGTGAGAGCGAGTCTTGATACTTGAGCCAGTGTATTGTCCCAATTCAGGGCAATCTCCGATGCTCGTTGTTCAAGGGCGAAGTAGGCAGGATAGTCATCCTCTAAAGTACTGTTCCAGGCCGCTGACATCATAAAAGAAGATATGAGTGTCTTTCCCATGTTTGTTGGTGCAAACACTAGGAAGTAATCAACAGCGCCTTCCTGGTATTCAAGCCCGTTGGTCGCTAAATCAAGCGGCTTAAATCCTGTAGTCAATCCTATAATCTCGCCTTCTACTCTACCGTGGATCTTGTTATATGTATTAAGACGTTCCTGTGCATTCCCAATGAACGAGTAGCCCCGTCCGCTTAAGCCCACTGACTTTAAAAATCTGCTGGATTCCAGTTGAAGTTGTTGTATAGCTGCTGTGGTTTCCCTTTTGGCGAAAGTCTCCGAAGCTGACACTAAAATTGGTTTAAACTCCCTATAAAGAAAGTCCTCTTTCACAGACCGAATTACATGCTCTATATTCTCTAATTCTACTAACTCAAATGTCTCGAACTTATTCATTACTGTTTCGATGGTCGGTAAGTCTCCAGTTTCTTTCTTGAACCTGCTTATATAAGAAAAAGCTTCTTTGTGCACTTGAAAGTATTTTTCAGTAATTCCGGCATTCTCCACTACGCTCCACTCTTTTGCGTTCAAAACGTGGTTGAGCAGTTGAAGTTCTTCTATTCCCGCCATCAGGACCCCTCCCTCATACCTTTACTATCAGTAGTCGCACTACCTTAGTAATAAGTTGCAGAGGTTAGTTGTGTCCACATCCTAAAACATACTTATGGAATATTTTGAATATTTTGAATATTATTATTTATTACTTATCATACGCCTTTTATGTCTAGTTCCTTCTATACGGTTCTATACGGGCACACCTACTCTACGAAACGCAGTCAGCAGGGCTTGTGCGTTCTTCTGCTTCTCGTTTAGTGTGTGTACATCATCTCTTAGCTTAAATAAGTGCTTCCACTGCTTTAGTGGGCGGGTTTCAATATACCTGGAGTAAATTGCGTTGGGTAAGATGGAACTTGCTAACTCTTTTGCTCTAAGCTTACTGTCTCCACGTGATTCACAGAACGCCATAACTTTGTCATAAGACAAGGCAATAGTGTGCATGATATCTCCGTAAGTCACTTGAATAAGACCATCTGCTTCGCTGTATATAACATCTGTATTAGACAAACCAGTGGGGACATAGTATTTAAAATCTGACATAGATACATTGCGTTGGGAAATTTCGGAGCGCCCCAGCATGTCTGAATGACATGCGTCCTGAAGGAGCATTGCCCTGTCGGAAACAATCTCAACGGTAACTGTGGTGTGCATTTCTAATTCATAGTCCGTTAAACCTAATTCCTTCAGTGCAATATAATCAGATGACAAGACCGTAGGTTGAAGATGATCTGTGTCGTTTTGGAGGTAAGGATTGTCACTACCTTCTATTTGATATGTGTTCTCTACAAACCATCTGAGGGATGGTACAATAAACAACTTATTCATTAAATGTTGGAGTAATTTGTTTTCATTACAAGAGAGTGATAGATCTATGAATGATAAGATATTCAAGGATATGACAAAATCCCAATTGCTTTGCGGGTCTCTTGACCATCTAATATTATTATTATATTCCTTCAATGAAACTAGTGAATCCAGTATATCATGGTAATTAACCCCGTAAACTGAAGAAATGGTAAATACTATATTTCCGTGATTTATAATATTCATGTGTTCCTTTTTCATAATATCACGCATTAATTTATGGATTTCAACCTTACTTTTTTCAAAATCGTCGTAACAACGGAGAGCAATATACTCAACTAATTTGTGATAATCCGGTGTTGAATATACTAACCTTGTTTCCATTATAAAGCTTCACTCCTAGTAGGTTTAGTATTTATATGTGTTGTCGGCTCTTCTGTCCCTACCACCCAAAGGGATTACCATTGTATTGTACATCATTCTTGAAACTACCATTTCCCCTAACATATCATCCTGTCGGAGTAGTACATCCGAAAAGTTAGACGTAAATATGATGCTTTTTTTTTCCTCTTTACGGCAGTCAATAACGTCATAAATCAGGTCACGTATAATCGGTGTAATTCGACCTGAGCCGATATCATCCAAAACAAGCAAGGGAACGTCTTTCATTTGTGTTAATTCCTTGTGCACTTCGTAAGTGAATTGGTCATCATTTCTAGTAAATACATCCCTATTCCGGTTAGCCCACGCCCCGAACTTGATGTACATAGCTACAGGACTTTCGTAATCAAACCACTCAGGGTCACGGCAAACTTTATATAGAAACTCATTAAGGACAGCATTAGCAGTCCAAGACTTACCAGTACCTTTTAGATTGTTAATCAACGCTAAATTAGTACCTGATTTTACAAACCCTACTGGGTTGTTCAGTAGTTCTTTAATGATTTCAGAGAAATCCGCATTGTCTTTATCAGCTACGTAATTGAATAGATTTGCATTTTGGTATTCTTTAGGAACTTTTGCTAAGCACACTGCCTTAGTCACCATTTCATACCCAACGCAGTATGTCTTTAAGTAATCTGCCGGTAGTTTTACTACTCCACTTTTAAGTTTACACCAATCACGCACAACGCAAGAACTACATGTAGTAAATAAGTCCCTCATTATAATTCCCCTTTTTATATCGGAAGACCCAATTGAAAAATTAATACCATCACCAAATATTGAAAAATATTACAAAATGTCAGATTGTTTAATCCGTTCCAGAAATTCTTTAGCAGATATACCGTAGTTTTCATGTTTTTCCTCTGACGTTTGTACTTTTTTGTCTTTAGCCACTAGATAATGTGGACGCAAGCCCTTCTCTATAAATAGTTCAATCTCTATTATCCTACCGGAAGTGCAGAACACCTCAAGCGATTGGGGATCGTACTTCATTTCAAAGAAAGAGTCAATCAAGTTCTTAACTTTGGCTTTATCGCCACCTTGATTCCTGATTACACGCTCAAACATTCCCCTATGCTTATTACGCGCAACTACATGTGTCTTGTCAGTCGCGTTAATGAACTTCTCATAGAAGTATTGAACAAAGTTGTCATTCTTCCACTTGCTTACATCGTCAGGTAAACAATAGCGACTTGTCCCGCATAGAACATCTCCCACTTTTTTAGGGCCGCCACCTAGAGGTACTGCGGTAGCTATGGATTGTTGTGGGGAAAATAATATATTTGATTTTTCAATCAAATAATCCAGAGGTTTAAATGTGTCCTCGCTATCCTTATTTACCATTTCCAAAAGTGTTTCCTTCAGACCTAGCTCTGTCTTATCGTTGACCGAGATGTCTTTGAATTTTATACCTCTATAATTAATTTTTGAGATTACATCCATAAGACAGTCATATACATTCTCGTAAAGGCCTGTTTCAATCTCCCTGTTTACCTTGTTGACTGCCCGCCAGAACATCTCAGATACGTGCAGGTGGGAGATCTTATCAATGTCAACCAAATAATAGGTATTGGTTCTTCCGTTACCATTACGCTCTTTCTGTATAAACCCTTTTTCTACTAACTCATCAACGTACTTGATAGCGGTTTTTTTTGAGCAGTTGCAAGCCATGGCTATCCTTGAAATTGAAGGAAACGCTGACCGCCCTTGCTCAAATATATAACCGGAAATAACTCCGTAAGCTATTTTAGCTGTACCCGATAAATTTAAGCTATGTACAACCATTCTTGGTAATTGCACATGCCCTCTATTTACCGAATCATGATAAATAAACTGCTTTTCACTTGATACTACCAGCTGTCCTTTATTTGCCTCCATCGCAAATCATCTCCCACTCTCAGTAGTCGTGATAAGTATGAATAAAGTTGCTGGATACGAAATAGAGGAACATGTGTTCGCTTTTAGTGTGGTTAAATTTAACACATCTACGTACATTAGGTCAATAGGTAAAATTAGTATTACTATAGAGCACAACACTGGAAATACAAATACAAAAACCTTTTCTGACTAATCTCACATGTCCTTTCTGCCAGGAGTTAAGGTAAGTGTCCGGGGTTCTTATGCAGTTAGGGTTCGTGTAATGCCACGACCAAACACATAACGGTTCAAATATGTTCTAATTCTGAAAGGATTTCATCGCAAACGAATATAACAGTGATTTAATGAACAAAAAGAAGCCCGAAGGCTTCTTGTACTAGGCTATACGCTCTTTCCTGCCGCTAATCATCTCACAGCGAAATCAAGAACTGCCGATCAGCAGTTAAGGCACTTTCAACTCAATTCATCCTCGTTCGGGTGTCTCCAATTGATTTTCATTACTAGTAAACCCCTGACACCCATATAATGTGTGCATAACTTGCTCCAATACATTATGGTGTTTACTGCCACATTTCTTACAATCGTAATTCAGTTCAACCAACCTCACTTACTTATGTGTGTAATTTTGAATTTTGTCGGATATTATGTTGATTTAAGAATGTCAAATTTCTTGAGTAGACCATTGAGATAGTTTGCACCACGGGATGCTAGAATACCTGCAGTAACCATCGAAGCGTAAGCGGATAGCCCGGTCAGACCAAACGGGTTAAGGCCGAATGCTAGTGCCAACGCGACACCGATTCCTATAGAGACTCCATACGTAGTCTTGTCCTTTACAGGAAATACATTTTTGATGATTTCTGTAACTGCTTCAGTTAAGCTCGCCACGAATAGCCACATACCTACAGAAGCTAAAGCATTAGCTAATACTGCTGATAGTGTAACCATTACTTAATCACCTGCCTTGTGATTATAGCGAAGTTGATTGTGGCCAACTCCCCCGCTGTTAAAGTCTCGCTCTCAACCTTCTTAATCCAGTCAGCAGGACTGTTAATTAGTGGCGATCCGTCCAGTCCGTTCAGTTTGCTCATTGCATTCAAACCATTAACAAATAGCGCCTTTTGCCATGCTTCGAGTTTCATAGGGGAGTCATCCTCACTCTCTTCTTTCGCCTTCTTGCTGTTAGACCAAACCCACGAACCATCAGAAATCTTACGTATGTTGGCATTCTCCAATTGTTGAGCATAAGTAAAGGCTGTAACATAATCGGGAAAGTCTTTAAGTTTCTTATTGCCCTGATAGACACTATAGAATAGTTCTTCTACAGTACAACTAGCATACTCTTTAACTACATCGCTCAGAAATTGCGCTTTACTGATCCCCATAATTTTAAGGGCATTTTTAAAAGGGTCTGTCTTGCGGGTAGGGTCTAGTTCATTGTGCCCTACGATGTTTTTAGTTGGGCTAATGTTGAATTTGTAGCACAGGTAAGCAATATACCATATATACCTCTTGTAAGACTCTGCATTGTCGATACTGCCCTTCTGCCACGAATAGCATAGCTCTACACCAATTGCTGCATCGTTAGCGTCGGCTCCAAACAAGGCATTGTCAGTAGGTACATTATATAGAACATGCCAAGCCTTCTCAGGCTTACCTATAGTAGCAGGTATACATTCTATAATCTGCTTGTGGTCTATGAAGGTGTGTGCCGATGCAGAAATATCATTTGCAGAGTTAGTGTAGTAACTTACATTCCCCGCGGCTGTACTACCGTCATTTCCGGTATCGTGTGCTACGATAAAAGTTACCCGCGGCATTAGATTACCGGAACGTCTCTTAGTCTTGTTTGGTAGTAGTTTCTGTACAATCTCATATTTCATCTTGAAAGCCATTCGCAAATCTCCTTTCACGTTCTTCTTTTTAAGAGTAGAAATTATAGTTAACTTCAGTATTAGGCATTTCCTCCTTGTCTAGTAAGTCTCTCTACTAGCTCTTCCACTTTCTTATTCAGTAATCTATTCTCCGTGATAAGCTCCATGTTTTCTCTACGTAGGACAGTAATCTCGTCACTCAGTCTTTTTACTTCGTCTTTGCTGTCTTTCATTTCTTGGCGCATCTCAGCACGGAAAACTTGTTCGTCCTTCGAGAGCAATTCTCTCTCAGTCACTTTGTCTTTACCTTTGCCGCTGACATACCCGATCACGCCCGTAATTACCGAAACTGCGCCGCCAACAATTGCTACGATGATTCCTACGTCCATATCTTTTGCCCGACCTTTCTCATAGACTGCTTGTAGTAATGGCAAGTCACATAATCCATATTTTATTGGGTTATGTACCACCTGATAATGGGAGATGATGCTAAATGAATTATGTTGAGACCTTCCTTAATTACCTACAAACAGAGACAAGAACTCTTCCAGGCACACTATCGGAAATTACAAACGAGTCATAAACATATTGGAAAGTATATCTCCCATCTTGAGCTTCTAAAAAGAGCAAGCGCCACCAGCAATCAGATGATTCGTGCCCTCAAGACTTTCTTCCACTGCTAGTAGGATAGAAAACATCAATTTTGATTAGCATGATATGTAAAGGTAACAAGAAAAGAATGAACCCTATTTATACAGGAATTACCACTAAAAATATCATCCTCCGCAACTCCAATATAGGTAATTTCAGACACAAAATAACCCCTACCTAGTAGGGGTTATTTTGTTACATTATGAAGCAATATCCGTAGTCAGCGACAACGTCAATAGTTGATACTAAATCGTTACGATGAGGTATGTTAACCTTAGATGGAATTGTGCGGAATTGCCATGTTTCAATAAACGATGGAATATCTAAGTTGTCACGTTTCCTTACCACGATTTTACCATCAAAGTCCTTGTCAGCACTTCGTCTTACGGTAACCGTAGATTCTAAGTCCGAGTTCTCAGTACGTCTAACGGTAATTCTACATCCTAGTAAGTCAGCACTCTCCATAATTTCAAACCGCATTGGAATCTCTGAGAAATCATTTCTGCGTACAATAATTTTGGAGTTAACGAATTTCCATTGGATGGTGTTAATACTACCGTCAATTTCGCTATTGCCTCTAACCTGTACCGTAATCTTGCTTGGCTTATTTGATTCCATGGAACGTCTGACCACTAACATGGAGTTCAGGTCGTTTCTGTATAGAACTTCAACACTGGAAGGCATGTCGCTGTCATCTACAGGAATGATGAAGACCTTACCTGTCATTTTGTTTATGCTCGCTACTCCTACTGTAGAAGACAAGTCTTTGTCAACCCTGTAGATAATGCTTAGGTCTGAAGGTAGGTTCCCTCCCCCTTTAGCTTTAACTGTCAAACCAGAAGGAATGTCGATACCATCGTACAATACGACTGTTACACTACTTTCAATGTCCGCTGTAGGTGTGATACCTAACAAGCCCTCAATA
This sequence comes from Paenibacillus sp. NPDC058177, assembly GCF_042883835.1. Taxonomy (NCBI): domain Bacteria; kingdom Bacillati; phylum Bacillota; class Bacilli; order Caryophanales; family Paenibacillaceae; genus Paenibacillus; species Paenibacillus sp. NPDC058177. The sequence continues at coordinate 92,778 of NZ_JBHVVB010000003.1, forward strand.
TCGCTCTCTCCAACAGGGATGAAGTCAACTTGACCTGTCATGCTATTGTCGAAACGTACACCTAGTGTTGAAGGCATGTCGTAACTTACTACCGGACGGATTGAGGACACGAGTTCGTTTGTGCCCCAGCCAATAATATCAGCCGTGCCCTCCATCGTGTTGGTTTCTCTAACAGCGATTCTAGCAGGAAGGTACTCCTGAAGACCATACATAATGTTAACGGTAGCTTTAATATCCTCACTACCTACTGCCATAACCAATATCTTGCCGAGTCTATCATTGTGACCAAAAACTTTGGGCTGAATTGTACCAACAATCTGAGACCATTCTTGTACTTGCAGAATGGAAGGGATCTCTGAAATGAATCGATTCTTAACTCCAATTGTGCCTTTCAGATCGTTGTCAGCGTAAGCAGGTACAGAGATGACGGAGAATAAATTACCGGAGATGATCTGGATGAATGAAAGTATCATGCTTGCGCCTACAACCGCCATTTTTCCAGTTATATCATCCTTGTACTTAACGTAAACAACTGCATCCAAAACCCTGCTGCCGGCATATACAACGTCTATGTTTGATCGGAGATCACTTACTTTGATAACCGAAAGGCTCGATTCCATTTGCTGTCTGCTTACGATTAATGAACCGGCCAATTCGTCTTCCTTTGTCCCTCTGATATGAAGAGTAGAAGAAAGATCACTACGCTCTTTAACCGTAAACTTTAGTTCAGCGTTACTGCGGCTGACGGCTAATACTCCGTCCATTTCATCCAAATTCTCAACCTTGATCTTAACAGTAGAAGGTACATCGAAAGGCAGTGTAATTTCAGCACTAGATTGAATCTCAGGTTTAGATACTGCGACGGTGCTAATGAGGGAATCGAACCACATTGGCTCTATATTCAGCTTGGACTTTAAATCCTTCTTGGATAGAACCTCTAATCTTACTTCAAGACTGTCTCTTGAAACCATCAGTGCCGAAGGAATCTCACTCTCTCCTACAACCGTAACTACATTGATTGTGGAAGGCAGGTCTTCTTTTCCATCTTTATAGGTAACATTGACAAGAATTTCAGAATACAGGTCTCTTGTTAGGTTACGTGCAACTATTACCGAACCAGCGATTATATCCTCTCCATCGAGACGTTTAACCGCGATGATGGAATCTAGGTCTGCACATTCAGTAGCCTCGATTGTAACAGATCCGTCCAAGTTCGGTCTTGAAACAGTTATCTTTGAATTCAGATTTTCTTCCGGATTCCCTCTGACGGTAAAACGAAGCTCAATGTCATTGTGCGGAAGAACGTAAATGCATGATGGTCTCTCTTTAATATTGACATTCAGCCATGAGAAGAAGTCTTGCTCCCCAATGACTTTCGGTCTAATGATAGATGGGAGGTCCACCCTGTTAAGTATATAGAAACTAACTGGAATCTCAGGTCTGCTCACCGTCATTATGGAGTCAATGGTGTTGAATGATTTCTCAGCCACCCATAGACTTGCAGGTACCTCAAAAAGATTGCGGTGCACTGCATTAATCGTGGAAAGCATATCCGGTTTGCTGACATCAACTATACCTGTGAACTCATTATTTCGAGTTACTTCCAGGGTGGAAGGAATGTCCAAATTCAGCCAAGCAGGTACTCTAATTCTCAACCTAGAGTTCAAGTTCTTACGTGAAGGCACCCTAATGCTAGTGTCGATGTTGGAACGACCGAAACTCCAAATTGCAGGGTCGAAGTACGTAACTACTAACTGAGCTGCTTTTTTAGCTTCCTTAGTAAAGAAATAGTCGGATTCAGGTTTGCTCTCATCCTCAGCAAGTACGTAGAAGCTAATTAAGTTGTTCCCCGCCAAGTAGTTCTCGCTAATAAACTCTTTGACGTTGAAGGAAATATAACCATCCGTATCATTTATTGTGAACGTGTCAGAAATCTCTACGCCTTGCAGTGGTTTGTTGCCCCAAGTAACTCCGGTCTCAGACCACTCACCATTCACTGCGAATAGCTTCAGCTTCTTGGTTACTGGCTTACCGTAGAACATACGGAGTTCAACATAATCCACTAAGTAACTATCTTTTAGTTTGAAAAGGTCGAATCCGATAAGGGAACGTAAAACCTTACCTTTATAGTTTCCTACTGCAAAGGTTGTCTCTTCACCATAGTTTAGGGTTGGTACATCTTCTCTAATGTAAGCATCCTTGATGGCTTCTAGTGTTGAGTGCTCACGTACTGGTTGTACGATATCCACTACACCTGTCATCTTATTTGTAGGTGTTACGCCCATGATACTTAAGAGATCTGCCGCCCCACCTTCAACGACATTAACATTGGTTGCAATGTCACTGTGGGCACGAATCTTAGCCGAAATTTTAGAAGCCAACTCCGACATGTCAGGATACATAACTTTAATCTTACCGTTAATATCTGCACGATAGGGTATTGAAATCTTGCCGTAAATACTATCATTATGCAGAATATATACTTCAGAGTTCAAGTCAACGGGCTCTGTCCTGCGAACAGTGATTTTACCATTAAGGTTCTTGGTAATCCAAACGTCAATGTTAGCAGTAATGTCTTCCTTGTCGGTCTTTCTCACTATAATCTTGCTGTTTATGGTGTTCTCAATGAATTGACGAACAACAATTTGTCCATCCAATACATTAAAGCTGTAAACATCAATCGTGGAGTCTACGTCACTTACCATCCGAATCCGGACAACGGCTTGACCTTCAATATCTCGGTTACCATAGGCAGGCACTTCGATTCTACTGAACAGATATCCAGAGTTTACTCGGATATTGGAAGGTATCATGCTTGCTCCAACAATGTCCATTTCAGAAGGGATGTCTGTTCTGTACAGGACATATGTCTTGGACGGCAGGCTAGAAGAATCTGATTGGCATACAGTAATTGCTCCGGTTAAATCTGAGTGTAGTCTAGGAGTGATTGTACCCGCCATGTCTGGCCTGGATACATCTACAGACGACTTCAATGGTTTGTGTTCAGTACGTCTCGCGGTTACACTACCATCCAGCAAAGAGTAACCATTTACCTTGATAGTGGATACCAAAGATGGTCTGCTCACTGCAATGTTACCATCCACTTTATCAGAAGCAGAGCGTCTTACAGACAGTTTACCCAACAAGTCAATGTACGGGCTAACCTCAATGGTACTTACTAACTGGAATCTGTTAGCTGTAATGCTTGAAGGTATATCGGTGTCTTTGCCGCCCTGAACGATAATTTCACTTTCTAAGTCGTCACGGTACAATATGTAAATGCTACCAACCCTGACTCTCTCACTAATCATGAAACTGGACTCTAAGTCTTTGTCATCCGAACGTACTACTGTAATACTACCTGCTTTATCATCGTAAGGTCTGACATAGATACTTGCTGGTCTTACCTTAACGTTTACTACAGCCCAACCATAGAGAGGTTCTTCAGCTTCTACTCGAACTCCTAGCTGCAATTCAAGGTCAGCAGTATGTTTTACATACAACTCCATTGACAAGTCAGGTTTGGAAATTGTTATAGTACAGTTCTCTAGGTCGTATAGATCACCTTCACGAACAGAAACCGTTGCGTCCAGGTCATGCCACGTATTAACCCTAACTGTAGCTGAACCGTCCAAGTCCGGTCTGTTAACTATGAAGCGAGATGGCCAGCTTTCGTCCCTGTTTCCGTTAGGAGTTACATTTATCTTAGACGATATTTCATCCTTGTCCGACTTCTTAAATACGTTAATCTTGGAAGTCAGGTTCTTGAATGCAGGGTGAACGACTAGGATTATGGTATCAATTCCAGAACGGCCTGTGCTTCTGATAACTTCATCATAGTATGTGTACTCGATGGTAGGTGCTAATGACTTACCTGCATCCATTGAGAAGAACTGAACCGATGTGTCACTTTCGTTTACCGCTTGTAAGTAAAGATCAAGGTCGTGTCTTCCCTGCCCCTTGGCTTGCAGTACGAAATCAGTTATGTCAAAGGTAATAAAACCTTTATCTGTGTCTGTCAGATATTCTCCAACGCTTACTACATTTCCAGAGTCCGGTTGGTTGTTCCACGTTACCCCATACTCCGACCAAGTGCCATTCACGGCTCTAAGTTCAAGCGGGATCGTTGGAGTTCTTCCTAGAGAGTGCTTAAACTTGGCAACGATCCTCTCAAGCTTAAAGTCACTCGTCATACTCAGAATATCCGATATGTCAAACCCAATAAGGCTTCGGAATATTTCGGACTTGGCTTCGCTGTAACCAGTTAATAAGGTCTGCTCTCCGCCATAGTTCAGCTTAGGGTAAGCTTCACGAATGAACGCATCACGTTTAGCTATGATGGTGTCAGTCATTCTTGACGGCTGTTGAATATCTACGATGGCAGTCATTCTATTGCTTGGAGTTACACCTAGCGTCATTAGTAAATCTGTCACTTGTTTTACGTTGATTTCAGATACAATGTCGCTATCGTCAGTACCCCAAATATCTGTAGTACCCGTCATGACGTTTCTCATACGGACACCAATTCTACCGTTTAGGGATGATGTGCTGACACCCATGGCGAAGATTCTTGAGTTAAGGTCACTATCTCCCCGCCCGAAAATCTCTACTTCCCCGCCCATAATGTTCTTCTCACGAACCGCTATGTGCGTTTTAAGATACTCATTACCGTATCTCTTGACTTTCACATTAGAACCAAGGTCTGAATCTCTAACACCCCAAATGAAAGCAGTAGCATCCATTATATTGTTCTCACGAACTGATATGGAACTTGCTAAAGCTTCTGTGATCGGGGGAGATACCGCGATCTTACTTACAAGCTCAGTGTTGTTGTAAAGTACTACTCCATTTACTTCATGACTAGCTGTAAAGTAAGAATCAATAGGGTCAGTCATAGTATCTGCTGTAAAAGTCATTGACCTTGAGTAAAGCCCATGATTTAAAGTAAATGCGTGCGTGTCGTAACTATAAGCTTTGGTGCTATGCTTCACACCTATATTGAGGGTGGATTTTATCGGCAATGATTCACTTGAGTTTGCAGTGAAACTCATTGACATGTCGTGAAGTATGTGTTGTGCAGTGAGAGGAAGTACACTACGTCCATATTCCTTCGTGCTGTGAGTAGCTCCAATGCTTATACTGCCCTTTATCGGCAATGTTGTTGATGATGCTGTGAATACCGTTGGTACGTTAGCCACCACTTTATGAGTAGCGCCAATACTTATACTGCCCCTTATCGGCAATGTTGTTGAAGATGCTGTAAATACCGTTGGTACGTTAGCCACCACTTTATAGTTAGCCGTCAGTGCCACGGGCTGGAGCTTCTTTATAACAACGTGCAAAGCCTTAAATCCAGACTCCGCACCGATGATGGATGACGCTGACATTTCAATCACTTCCTATCCCATTGTATTGAGATGAAAAACCCATTACTCTGCCGAAGTGACTGTTACAGTTATATTGAACTGCCCCGCACCCGTAACCCCAATTTGGGTCTTTACTCGAACGAATAAATCAAACTCCCTGCCCGGAAGTATGTTTAAGTTGTTAACTGACATTGGATTGTAGTTATCTTTAAACGTACCGTCCATGCTGAACTCAAGTTCCGTTTTGGTCGATACCCCATCTGCCCTTACCCAACCAACGTCAATCCCCTTAATCTTATATTTGTATCCGTTCTTTAACCTAACCTTCTTTATCGTAGAGTTGCCACCCTCAAGTACCGCCCCAAAATCGATGTTGGATATTGGTCTTCCTGCATCTAACATTAGAAAAGCTCTGAAGTCTTCGAACCACAACTTAGGGAAGGTTACAGGTTGTACAACCCAATAAGTATTAGCGCTACTTCCTTGATTCGCGTTTAAGTTAAACATATAGTTAGGGTCTTTAAGTGTAGAATCCGGATAAAGTGTCACCATTCCCGTTGTTACACTATATCCCAAATTACTAATCCTGCTACTTTGATAAACATTCAGCATTTGTTGCGGGCTTACTCCTGATATACCTCCAACAACACCACCGAAATAGGAAGTATGACTCATATTGCTTGCTGTATTTGAAGCCCACACATTGTAAAGAAGAGAGGAAGAAGCGGTCATATAACCCATGACCCCGCCTACGTAACTACCGTACTGTCTTATGTCTACATCCAGTACGTATACGTTGCGTACCAGACCATTGACTAGGTGACCTATAATTGCACCGGAGTTAGAATTGACATAGAACCTTCCACCTTTAACATAGACATTTTCAATCGAACCACCAGTACCCATGTAACCACATATGGCAGATTGATAAGTGTAAGCTGTAGCTTGGATATCAACATTCTCCATACCAAAGTTTTTAACAACACCAGTCGCACCAATGTACGGAAATAATCCACTATAATTTGCATTCGGGCGTGAAAAGTAGTTTTTTATTAAATAACCGTCTCCGTCAAATGTGCCCATGAATGGCGTGTTATGTTTAATAAAAAAACCTACTCCTGTGTTGTACGGTAGTACGTTAAGGTCTATATCATTAACAAGCTTTGCACTCATGTTGGTGTTAATGGTGTCTACTTTATTCAAGAACTCGAATAGATCATAAGCATCTTCGATTAAGTACGGTTTGTTAGCAGAGCCGTCCCCGCCCCCGTACATTCCATTAGCCATTTATATAACCACCTCTCGATTAGTATTAGACAGAAAAAATCCCTTACTACCATTATAAGATAGTAAGGGCTATTTCTAGCTTTTCTTTGGGTCTGCCTTGGTTAGGATATCAAACATCCCTCCCCACATGGCTTGCCTATTGGTTGCTATGCGTACATAAAAACCAATCTTAGCGTTGTGGTCAAGTTGCTCAAGGTAGGCTAAGTTATCACTAGGCTCAAAAGGCGCATCCAGTTTACTTATTTCAGCTTTAGCATTTACGCCGTCAAGTTCTCTATTGTCCACCCGTAGGCGCACATTATCTACAGGGTAACCTAGAGTGTTCTTAACGTACACACGCTCTGCGGCAGTCGTCTGCCCCGCCACGATAGTCCCAAAGTCAAGGTACTTGATCACTTCACCAAAGTCATCTGAGTAAAATGATTCAGTTGCATCACAGAATAGCAATCCAGAGAACATACCCGTAAATGTGATATCCAAGGACTTCGCTCCACCTAGTTCATCCAGGGTCTCGATGCGGACGATGTTGTTCTGCTTCTTCTTAACTTTGGGTCTAGGGATGGTATACTGGATAGTCAAAGGCACTGGATTATATCCGGTATAGCCGAATTCAGGGTAAAGCTGTTCTCCATTCAGAATAATACGATACTGTACTTTATCCCCATCAGCATCAGCTACACTCGCGTTGATGAAGTTACCTAGAACTGTTCCAGTGATGGCTGGTGCTGTGTTAGTCTTGATTATTACCTGAGACCATGTGAACAGCGTTCCTAAATCATCCTTCGTCTCTATCTTTAATGTGTTCGCCCCAACATTAAAGTCTGCATTGTTTAGAACAATACCTATGTTGGCAGGAGAGGGCTCAAATTCTGTAAATCCTGAAGTTGGGTATTTTTGATTATTATTTAGTAGGACACGATACTGGACTCGATCACCATCAGGGTCAGTTATATTACCTCCCAAGGTTACGTTATCCTTATGAATCTGCCCCGCTGACAATTCAGGGTAGACTTGTGGTGCTTGGTTAACTTTTATTGTGCTCCAAGCTATCCCATCAGTCGCTCCAAACTCATCTATAAGTTCAAGCAGAACTATATTTGTCCCTAAATCGAAGTAGGTATGTGGCAGATCTTTGTTTAAAATGAAGTCTGTTAGCTGTGGCGCAGTCCAACCGACACTAGGGAACCTTTGAACACCGTTCACACTTATTTTATAAGAGGTCAGCTTCTTAGACACATGGTCGATTGTCGCAGTAAGCTTAAAGTCATCTTTGTGAAAAGAGGTAGTTGCTGTTACGTTAGCGAATAAGAATAACGCTTCTGCCCCACCCATTAACCGCCTAACTCCGTTATTAATCTGCTTAAGCGTAGTAACTGCTACGTTAGTGTTATAAGCTTCACTTATACCTAGCTGTCCGTAGTTATTTCTACCTGCGCTATACGCTACACCATCTACACTAAGTACCAAAATATGATCATAACCCATGGCCACCTGACGCACATTGCCCACTACTTTTCTAGGGATTGGGTTAATATTACTTGTGTTACCTAGAGCAAGTTGCCCATAGCCATTATTCCCGAACGTATACAAGTCCCCACTTGAGGTAACTAATCCTGTAAAATAGGTTCCACATGCTACAGACCTAATGCTATCCATAATCTTTACTGGAGTCACGTAAGCATTACCCGTACTGTTGCCTACAGCGTTACCCGTTTGCCCATAGTAATTATATCCCAAGCCCCACGCTGTCCCGTCATTCTTCAACACGATCGTATGTCCAACACCGCCATCTACCTGTCTAACCTCCTTAATAGAGAGCCTGAAAGTGGAATACTGAGTTGTATTACCTAGACCTAGTTGACCGTAGTTGTTCTGACCTGCGGAATACATATCACCGTTTTCTTTAATAAGAAATGATGCATTATAACCCGCCCCAATGTGTTTTACACCACTATCCACTTTCCCGGGTGAATAGTGGTCACTACTGCCATTCCAACCTAGTTGATAGTAGCCGTTATAGCCACATGTGTACACGTCACCGTTTTTCTTAAGAATGATTGTATGAAGGTAACCACATGCTACTTCTTTAACATCCGTCATAATTTTTATGGGCGCTATGGCGCTCCCGCTTCTCCACCCTGTACTATGCCCCAACTGCCCGTAGTGGTTATATCCCATTGAATATAAATCGCCATTCTCAAGGAGAATCATGGAGTGGTAAGTCCCTTCTGATATCGCCTTTACATTAATCATGTTCGGTATAGCTTTAGGTACATAACTGCTAGTACCTGTATACCCAAGTTGAGAATAAGCGTTGTATCCGAATGAGTATGCTTTTCCATCGTTTCCTATATACATGGAATGGTAAGCGGATTGTGTACTCATATGTGTCCTCCTATCGCCCTATTAAGCAGGATCTCCTACGACTCTTATGTCGAAGAAGCCTCCGCCAATGGCTTTACGTGTCGTATTTATTCTTACATAGAAAGGTGTGATATCCCCGTAGTCCAGTGGAGGAATGTTAAGATAGTTAGATGGAATAAATGGATTGTCAGTTTCACTTAACTCCACCACCTCTTCCACAGGGTCTAAATCTATCTGTGCCACCGTTAAGGTAATATTATTGATTGTGTATCCCACCGTATTCTTTAAGAAAATTTCAAAAGTACTGGAAGTACTTCCAGCCACAATACTACCCACCTCAAGGTACTTAAGCACCTTTCCAACGTCCGTAGAGTAGTACAAACCATCCTCTGCCATAAACATGAGTCCTGAGTAATCTATTAATGGTGTATCGCTCCAAAGGGTAGTCTCACCTATGTCATCCTCCACCTCAAGCGTCACCTTATGTGTATTACCAAAAGATATAAACTCGTCAGGTATCTTGTATTGTATTTCAGCAGGTGATTGTAGGTACGGAGTCCAAGAGCCTACTGTCGGTGGATGAACCTGAACATTGTTAACCAATACCCTGTACCGCATCATATCTCCATCCCCGTCTGACAGAGTGGCGAATAGCATCTGACCTTTTACTGCCGGATCTAAAATGGTTGGTATATGGTTGTTCTTTTGGATGACAACAGATCGTGTATTCGTAACCCCCATGTCATCAGTCAAGTCCACTCTAATAGTGTTGTCACCCACAACCAAGTCAGTATTCCTGATTGTATAGCTGTAGCTGAATGGTGTTTTAATTAGCCCCGATTGACCTGTTTCCGGATACTTCTGCAGTCCGTTAAGAGAGATACTAAACTGTACGCTATCCTTATCAGCATCAGTAAAAAGCAGGTCAAGGAGTATATTATCTTTGTGAGTCACAGTAGAACTAAAAGTCATCCCCACATCAGGGGGGGTGTTAATCCTCATCAAATCCACAAAATTTAATACATAGTTGGATATTTGGTTGCTTTCATCAACGGTTTCTACAAAGATTGTCGTTTTACCTAACGGGAATTTACTTGCAGGGAACGTGTGCTTCGCATCTATCGGTAGTAGGAACGTGGATGAATATCCACTATCAGGGTAAAGCTGTTGACCACTGTCAGTGTAGATTCTGTATCTCGCAGACTCTTCTTCAAGGCTATTCAGTTTAAAAGTAAGGTCAACGTTTTCTTTGTGTGTGAAAGGTGGATTAACCTTCAAGTTAGTGATTTCAACTACATTATGTTCAATCCAAAAGTCAGTAATAAACCCTGAATCCTCCCCAGAGTTTACACTTCCATCTTTAGAGTATGATACCGTAAGTGTGTGATTTCCTGGTTGCACTTCCTTTTCGAAGGTATACCACCCTTGAGTACCGCTTATGCGAGAAATCTGTGAACCATCAAAATTAAGCGTAAACCAATCATATCCACTCTCACTACTGACTCTATACTTGAAGTGAATCTTTCCGACACTAGGGAATTTGTATGTCATCGTGAATGATGTTGATTGACTGTGACCGATGCCAGCAGTCCTTAATTGCCCGCCACTATTTCTATATGATCCCTTCCAAGGGAATACTAGAGGGCTAAATGTCTCAACTATACGCATGTTCTACCTCCCTTTCTAAAGTGCGTCACCTGTCACTTTGATTTTGAATACGCCGCCGCCCACAGCATCATTGTTTAGTGACAATCTCAAATAGAATTTAAAGGAATCGCCTGTATTGAAAACTTCAGGGTAAGTGAACTCACTCTGCGGTATAAAAGGTGCGTTGGTATTGCAGATTTCGACCTTCTCTGTGATAGGATCAAGGTCTCCTTGGATTACAGATAATTTCACATTCTTCACAGGGTATCCTAGAGTGTTCTCCACCCCTACTTCGAAGATACCGGACTGCTCCCTTGCATAAAGAACGCCTACGTCAAGATACTTCAAAAGGACGCCTACGTCAGTGGTGTAGTATTCGCTCTTAGTGTCCTTGAACATCAGACCGCTGTAACCAAGCACACCATTGAAAGTCCACGTCCCTGTGTCACCCGCCGTATCAATAACTTCTACTGTTATAGCGTTAGGCTGGTTAGTTCTGACCTTTTTTCTAGGTAGCGTGTAGGTTGTTGTCAGTGGTGAATGGAAGGCGATTGAGAATCCAGACTCAGGTAAAATCTGCTCACCATTCAACAGGACTCGATACCTGATGTCATCACCGTCAGCGTCATCAAATGTCATTGTGAGCGTGTTTCCCTTTAGTGTCGCTGTAGCTATAGGCGCTGAGTTAACCTTTGTTACTACACTAGTGCCTATTACAGATGAAGTGTTAGTCTTAAAGTTATCCTTGACTTCAATAGAAATTTCGTTGCGACCGATCCTCAGTTCATCCGCCCGAAATGCCCGCCTTACGACCAGTGGTGACGTGTACCCAGATACAGTCCAATCACTATAAACTACATCGTTCACCAGGATTCGATACGTCATCAGGTCAGTTACTTCATCGGTAACGTTGGCTTCAAAGATGGTTTTTTCATCATGAATAGTAGACTTGCTCACTGACGTTACGATCACTGGCTGATTGTTTGTAATCGTCACATCAATAATCTTCTGTGATACAGCCCCATAGTTATCCTTACAGAATATTGCCACAATGTTAGCGCCTATATTAAACATCGAGTTGGGCAGTACTACACTAAGATTAGTCACCGGGAGTGGGAGTAAATTTTCATAGTCTTTTACTAATACCCCATTGACCTCCACTCTCCAGCTTGCGGTAGATGATGATATCGCTCCATCCCCTTGAACAAGGTCAAATGAAAGGGGTATATCCAACCCATGTTGTGTAGTTTCAATATTTATGTTAGTGGGTGTAACAGTGGACAGAAATAACGTCTTTATAATATTACTTGCCGCAAAATAGTAGGCGATACCACGGTTAGTAGGATTAATTTGAATACACCCTACTTCACCGCTAATCGGAGTCACTCCGAAGGATCCTAGATTACCTTGTCGTATTACCCCTTGAATAACAGCGCCCGTGTTTGCATTAAAGCAACCCAATAACCCATCAGCTTCATTTGATCCAGAACCCCAATACGCCTTGTTGTTGGTTACTAGTAGACCACTTCCAGTGTAACTTGAGTCCAATGATAGACCATTACTTGCTATAGTACACATGAGATTCATTGCCTTAGTCTTTTCCCTTAAGTCCCATCTGTACAGCCCCATATTAGCCCTGTTCCAAAAGTAAATATAATAACCACCGTCCCACCCGCCACGGCTATATGCGGTACAAGACCTATCAGCAACATTATACTGAGTACGCCCTGATATTGTTTGGTTGGTTTGATTTATTTCCCAACCAAACAATGCGCTATGACTCTTAGACCACCCTATTAAATAGTCCTGCCCGTTTTCAGTGTAAACAGCATAGGAGTATGGTATAGAACTGTTACGTTCGCAGATGTAGGTTGTGTAAGTGTCATTAGAGTACCAGTTAACATTCAGCACATATGATCCTATAGTGCCACCTGTATCTTTATTATAAATACCTACATTGCTCAGAGATCCGTGGACTACATAAATGTACTTATCGCCTACCATAACATCTCCAATAGTGCTGCCACTCGAACTTGTGGTAAGCGTAGATGCTTGACCTGTAAAGTTTAAGTCTCCCATTTTAAATGGCATATCCAATCCTCCTTATATAGAAAAGGACTGTCTTAGATTCAAGACAGCCCGAAATTAACTTCTCCGCCCACGCCTTTTCTCAGTGGAGCATTGATTTCCTCAACGATGCGGTTGTTCTTTTTGATAACTAGCACCCCGTCTAGTTTCTTGTCAGCTACTAGCCAGAAGTTCATGTACATTGCTTGTCCAAAAGGAATTTTGCATGTAGCCTTAAACTGGAATGTCACTCCATCTAATTCGATGACTGACTTGTATCCAAAGTTGTACTGGTTGATAACCGTGTTGGTTAGCCCACCCCCACCTGCCAAGTTTACAGTTGACTCTGCATCCTTGTAGGTGATGATATCACTGAACTTTCCGCTATGACCAGTTAGGTTATATTCTTTCTCACCGTGTCTATAAACGACTTCGATACCTGCCCCGTTGAGATTGAAAACACCATCGTGCTCAAAGAACAGTTTATAATTATGTCCCAGGATTCCGAACCGAATCAATTTACTTTTGTTAATGCTGTAGAAGCTGTTCTCTATTCCGGTAGTAAGATCAAATTCGGCAAGGTAAGTACCGTCATAGTACTCACCCAACCAAATGAAGTCTTGAGCCACAGGGGATATTCCACTATGGTTATTGAAAATTGAAAGCATATAATTTCCCCTTCATTGTATTGAAGTTATTTTTTACACGTACTGGTAGGAAACACGGGTCAGGAATGTTACTAGACCTGCTGTAGCTGTTGGTGGTACGTTTGCACGCAGCGTAACTTTACTCATATTTGCAGTAGTGTTAGCTGTGTTAATGTTACCGTCATTAGCTGCCCCTTTAATTGTTTTAGAAGGTGTGTCAGCTTTAGAGGCACGAATATCTTTAGTCACAGTACCACCGATCGCTGTAAATGTAGATTCAGATAGCGACTCAACCTTAACTTCAATCCAAGTGTTTGTTACAAGTTCACCTGTGTTACCACCGGAACTATCCTTGGTTGTAATCGTGCAGTTCTGCATGTCCGAAACGGCGGTTGCACCACCACGGTTATTCCAAATCAATACAGTAAATGTGGGGGACAGTGAACCTGCGTCAACTGTACCAATATCCCACTGTGTTACCTGTGAAGAGTTATCTGCGGTATACCAAGAAACTAATGGTGCGGGCATTAAATTACCTCCTTATTTATAGCAAGAGTTACCTCTTGACTATTATCTCATTGCTAAATTCAATATAAGATAGCAGGGTGAATCCTTAACATTTGTCTCGTAATAGCAATAAAAAAAGACCCCTTCTTAAGGGGTCAATCTGTACTACTGGACTTTCTTGTACTTCACGAACACTACGTCAGGAATTCCTTCAGTCACCTTAAGTGCTTCAGGTGCGAAGTCAAAACCGGTTACGTCGCCGCTCACATCAGTCTTGTAGTCGAAATTAATGCCAGGCGCTTGTAGCTGACCATTGACGGATAGCAAAACTGTCTTAGCTTTAGCTACTCCTTTTACAAGGACGTACTCCGTCTCACCGCCGGCAGCTTCAAATACTTCCTCTTCGTCTTCGGTCTCAAGTTTGTTCAATCGGTCACTCTGCGCCTTAAACTCAGCATCAGCAACCGTCTCAAGGTCAACGATACGTCCCTCAGCAGTACCGAAGTCCCCTGCTTTGAAGTACCCGTTGGCAGAGTCAGCGTCACGTTCAGCAACACCCGCAGTTAGTGCTTCAAGTTCTACTACACGCTTTGCCAAATCTGACAGGACAGCCTGTACAGTTAGACCAGTGTAGTTAGGGTCTACGACAACCCCTACGAGACTAGCACCCTTATTAGCCGCAGTGGAAACCAAGTCATTACGGATTAAAGTATCCGCATCAGTACGTGCCTGAATCTCATTGGCGATTTGTGTCAATACGTCAACTGCAAGATTGGCATTGCCGTCATTATCTAGCGTACCGCCACTGCCGTAAATATCCTTCATCAACTGATTAAGGTTCATGTAGGCTTTAGCATCGACTGCATCTGCTACGAGACCTGCGCCACCGGACACGATTGCATCTACAGGGATTACGGACAGGTTGGTGCGTGTAATGTACTTGTAGTCAAGAGTAACAGCGTCAACGAACGTATAAGCTGTCTCTACTTCAGGGTTACCTTCCAAGCTGTAGAAATCCAGGTAGAACTTATCAGCGTCCTTACGCACCTTACCGTAAACTCTATCTCCGTCAGGATCGATGAATGGGAAATCAGAAGTGCCATTCTTACGTAATTGCAATTCAACGCCAAGTACCGTACCTTCAGTATTGGAGTCAACGGCTTCATTGACGTTTAGAATGTGGTCAGTAATCTCAATGGAGTTCTCCCCCGCACCGACACTTACATCATTCTTCTGAACGAACACATCAATCTTCGTATCCTCAAGAGTCTCACGGTGTGCATGGAAATCAATGTCAAGATATTTCTCATTGATTTTGTTTTGTTCATCAAAGTGAGTATTCCGCATCAGTTTGTTGTTCAACTGCTCGCCACGGAATCTTGCTAAACCTCTAGTTCCTGCCATATGTCTTCACCTCTTTCTGAGTCATACAGTGTCTCTTGACACTGCATATACATTATAGGTTGGCAAAACTAGAAAATATTTTGACCTTGTAATATTTACCTGAGTTTTACCACTAACTCTATAGTAACCCCTTCGATACCTTCACCCCGTTCTACAACGTTAATTCGGAAATGTTCATCCTTAGCAATACGGGGTACAGGTACGCTGTATGGTCTATCCGAAGTGCGGCTAGAGTGTTCGTTAGCATCAATTACAAGAGTTGTTACCGTGTCCCACTCAGGCAAGCCAGTATCGTAACTATCTTGCGTGCATCTCTCTATTAGAAAGGAAGTGTCATCCGCCCCAACACTAGAAGCAGAAGCATAAACCTCCATGATATCTCCCTCATACGGGAATCGCATATTAAGTTTTGCTATGCCATCAAACACCCTACTCAGAACAAAAACCATAGTCTTGGTCTCCATCCTACGCTCGATAGAATCAAGCCGAGTGTCAAGGTTAGGGTATGGCTGCTCCCCATCCTTGTACTTCCTAGCCGCCCTGACTTCATCCTCAAGTTGCTTGAATCGGAGTTCATCAATAGAACCGGTTCCTTCACGCACACTCTGCTTCCAGTTACGGATATAGATTTCATCGCCTACGTGCAATTGAACAGGTTGTCCTGCCAGTGGTGTGTCGCCTTCGTAAACACCTAAGTCCAACCGGATTGTGGTATTGTTGACTTCCTCATAACCACCACCTTCAAGCAAATGCTGACCATTGACATACACATCAAGCTGACTT
Source organism: Paenibacillus sp. NPDC058177 (assembly GCF_042883835.1). Lineage (NCBI taxonomy): Bacteria > Bacillati > Bacillota > Bacilli > Caryophanales > Paenibacillaceae > Paenibacillus > Paenibacillus sp. NPDC058177. The sequence goes on from NZ_JBHVVB010000003.1 coordinate 108,850, forward strand.
GTACCCATTGCATACTCGTAATCAAGTGCGATGTATAACCCTCTACCTGAGTCGATGTATACTTGGTCTACAATGATTTCTTGTTCATCCCAATTCTGAGTAATACCGCCACCATAGCGGCGTAGGTTCATTTTAGTACCTGCCATTAACACTCACCCCCTTACGTATGGTTTATGTCTAAAATAAAGTGCAACGGCTTAATGTTAAGCATATTACCTGTCCGCTCTACCTTCATCCAGAACTTCTTAGACTCTAGTGAATCAAGATCACCCATCTCTAGCAGCTTGGAGAAGTCTCCGGTTGGCATGTTATTACCATCATCATGGCATATGTCGGCCCACTCATACCCAAAAGTCTCCATATATTTCAATATCCCTAGTGTGATATTAAATGCAGGCTTCTCTTCTGACGGATTTACTAGCGACATTTGAACTAGAATCTGATTGTCATACATCGTACCTAAATAAGTATCCTTCTCCTTATTCAGTTCCTTACCGTTCCAGACAACCTGCATATCAGTCCCGAACAGGTACACATCCCCGCCGTAGATATCAAATGATCCAAGACTAGATAGCAGGTTTCCATGTGTATCGTAAACTCGAATAATTCCGTTGTAAGGCATTAAGGGGAGCTCGATCTCACATCCCGTCCAGTTTGGTTCTACCTTTGCTGAGGCGATAGAGTTACCATCTGGGTCACAAAGGAACACAGAATACCCCATTGGAAGATTCCCTACCGTAAACTTATTGCTTTTACACACAACAATTCGCTCAAGGTTAATGTTCTGGAAACCATCATCCATCCGGTTCTTTAGGACGACACCCATCTTCTCCGCCATCAATGGTGCGGTGTCAAATATTTCCCAACCATTACCACGGTTCGCAAAGAAAGACCACTTGTTACCTTTCTTCATTGCTCTCCAACGGCTGTATTCCTGTACAGTGGTATCTTTACTTTCCAAGAACTCTAACCTGTGGTAGCCATCTTGCCAGATGATAATACCGCCCTCATCCAATAGTTCTGTAGGTATGTAATCGGCGGTTACCTCCATGAGTACGGTCTGTTCTTCTGGAATGTCAAACATTAGCGATGTATCACTTTCGGTATGCGGGATAACTACCTGACCGAGCGTTTCATCTATCACAATGGATTCGCTCGGGGAAAGGGTATAGCGAGAATGAATATTCCCGCTATTGAACTGATCATCGAAGATTAGTCCGTCCCACTTCTTATAAATCCCCAATAATCTCACCTACCTTGTTTTCTTCCAATTCCATATGCTCCATGATGCTATCTTACCGATGATTAGCCAAATACGTGGTTTCTTAGGTTCTTCAGGAGTCTTGAGTACGCCGCCCTCAATCTGCTCAATGACTGTCTCTATCTCACGCTTAGGCCGCTTTGCACTCTCAGGTCCATCAATAGAGGTCACGATGAGTTTCATAGGTCTTCTTGCGTGCTCAGAACTATCTGTGTTCACCTCAACGACCTTTTTAGGTCTCTTTGCTACTTCTGGTTTACTTATTGAAGTCTCCATTGGCTCTCTGTTATTAGTTACGTCAGAGTCGTCCGCAATGTTAGTGACAATCTGTTTCTTCTTACGAACCGCCACGTCAGTTTCATCTATAACTGCATGATTATCTGCTGAACCATTGTCTGCCTGCGTGGTTCTGTAAAGAACTGCATCTCTTTCCTGACCACTTTCTGCAGTATGTGTACCATGAACCATGGCTTCCCTGCTCACAGTACTGTCAGCCAGATCACCGCTTTCAATGACGGCTGCTTTATTACTGTCATCAATATAAGCAGCTTCGCCTTCATGGATAACGCCAGTGGAAGAGCCTTGTTGAGAAGCACTCTCTATAGCATGTAGGTAGGCTTCCTCAGTAAGTTCCTGTTTCGCCCACTCAATCTTTGTGTCATGGATGACGTGGCCTCTGTCGCTATGATCTGCAAGTTCCGTCTCCTGGATGGTGGTAGGTTTGCCACCGTCTGTAAGGTGAGCACTTAATGTCTCACTTAAACTACCATCCTTGCTTGATTTGTTACTGGCACCTTCTATTTCTGCTATAACAGCGTCTCTACTCACGCTATGATTAGCTCTCTCTAGCTCTGGAAGTACGCCCTCCTTGCTTGATTCAGTAGTTGCACTTTCTAGCTCAGCTATAACAGCATCTCTACTTACGCTATGGTTAGCTCTCTCCAGTTCCGGAAGTACACCATCTCTGCTTGATTCGCTAGTAGCACCCTCTAGTTCTGCTAAAACAGCATCTCTACTTACGCTATGGTTAGCTCTCTCTAGCTCTGGAAGTACACCATCTCTGCTTGATTCGGTAGTTGCACCCTCTAGTTCTGCTAAAACAGCATCTCTACTTACGCTATGGTTAGCTCTCTCTAGCTCTGGAAGTACACCATCTCTGCTTGATTCGGTAGTTGCACCCTCTAGTTCTGCTAAAACAGCATCTCTACTTACGCTATGGTTAGCTCTCTCTAGCTCTGGAAGTACACCATCTCTGCTTGATTCGGTAGTTGCACCCTCTAGTTCTGCTAAAACAGCATCTCTACTTACGCTATGGCTAGCTCTCTCTAGCTCTGGAAGTACACCATCTCTGCTTGATTCGGTAGTTGCACCCTCTAGTTCTGCTAAAACAGCATCTCTACTTACGCTATGGCT
>NZ_JBHVVB010000003.1:111620-111780 GCF_042883835.1 Paenibacillus sp. NPDC058177
GTAGTTGCACCCTCTAGTTCTGCTAAAACAGCATCTCTACTTACGCTATGGCTAGCTCTCTCTAGCTCTGGAAGTACACCATCTCTGCTTGATTCGCTAGTAGCACCTTCTAGCTCAGCTATAACAGCATCTCTACTTACGCTATGGTTAGCTCTCTCTA
>NZ_JBHVVB010000003.1:111878-230827 GCF_042883835.1 Paenibacillus sp. NPDC058177
TAGCTCTGGAAGTACGCCCTCCTTGCTTGATTCGCTAGTAGCACCTTCTAGCTCAGCTATAACAGCATCTCTACTTACGCTATGGTTAGCTCTCTCTAGCTCTGGAAGTACGCCCTCCTTGCTTGATTCGCTAGTAGCACCTTCTAGCTCAGCTATAACAGCATCTCTACTTACGCTATGGTTAGCTCTCTCCAGTTCCGGAAACACACCATCTCTGCTTGATTCAGCAGTTGCACTTTCTAGCTCAGCTATAACAGCATCTCTACTTACGCTATGGTTAGCTCTCTCCAGTTCCGGAAGCACACCATCTCTGCTTGATTCAGTAGTTGCACTTTCTAGCTCAGGTAGCACACCCTCACTACTTGAACCGCTAGCTGCAGTTACTGTCCGGTCAGTTGTTCCTTCACTGTTTGATAACTTCTCTCCTGCAGATGATTTCTGAATAACCCCTTCCATACCACGTTGCATATTGGCTAATGTCGTTCCTGTTTCGTACCCCTCAAATGATCTATCAGCTTTGGCAGTTACAATCTCCTCAGGAGAATTACCACCTCTTTCGACCTGTATATCTGCCATTTCAATCTCATGAGTCATTCCGTCTGCTTCACTTTCCATATCAATTAGAGCAAATTTTTGCGGTCTAGTTCCTGACATTCCAGCTACATTATCAGCTTCTATTAAGTCATGTGACTGTCCGATTCTATTGTTTGCTCCCAAAATAGCATGACTCATTTCCTCTATATCCATAGGTCTACTAAAGTCGTAGAACTGTGCGTCAGTGAATTCCTCCGTGACACTCTCTCTGTAGTCAACGTACATACCACCTAAAGCTGTCTCCTGAGGCTGTAATATATCTGCCCCCTCGGATCTGCTCGCCAAACTAGATTCCTGATTAATACCTAGCGTGGTAACCCCTGCTCCTGCCATTTTTATCTGCTCAATAACCGCTGAAGTCCGTAAGGGAAGATCAGCCATAAGGAATTCTCCAGATATACTATCTTGCAGAATTTTAGTCATTCCTGCTTCGATGTAATCAACTGCTTTAGAGCCATACATTATCTCCAACAAGCGTACAGCTTTGAGTATTTCAGGAGACTCAGTAATAACTGATTTCATTTGGTCGATAGCTGTAAAACTCTGAACCTCTGATTCCACTTGCTCTGTTGCAAGAAACTCAGTAAATTCTTCCACTTCAGAATCATGGCATGTGGTCAGATTCTTTGCTTCTATAATCAGATCAATTAAAGGCTGACCGCCCACGTATACTTCAGAGTTTGTGATAATCTGTATGTCAGCCCCATCCCCATTAATTAAAGTAGCGCCCACGACATGTTCCACCTCAGCATCATAATCCCTGAGTGGGGTAGCTATAGTAGTTCTCTCCACCTCACCATCCATCATGTCGGCTGTATTCCTAGCACTTGTGAGCCTTACTTCTCCTGCTTCCTTAGTAATATGGGTTGACCATTCGATATCGCTTACTTTTGCTTCATATGCGATCTGAGCTGTACTGAAGTAGTCTACTGTTAAACCGTTTTTGGTTAAGCTTGCTTCAGTATCCTTAAATTCTAAGTAAGAATCATAGTCCATTTCTACCTTAGCCCACTCAATGAAATCAACCCTACCAATCTCACCACTAAAGCTGTCTGTTTCTGTATATGCAGTAAAATGAGCATCCTGTCTTGTATCTACCTGTCCTCTACTAAACGTAAGATCCGCATAGGAACTGCTATCTGCTTGTTCAATGGTCTCCAAGATACCAAATTGTGTGGTGTCGTAAGCCATCGTCTCGTCCACTGATGATAGGGTACGGTGACTACCCTCAGCTAAGGTCTTAGAATGGATTGCACCGTTCTTCCCCTTAACCTCCACACTAACTAATTCATTCGATTGAGAACTATTCTCATATGTATCTACAGCAGTTAAGTTGATAGGTTGGGAGTCTATACGGATATCGTAATAAATTACTTCATCTAATAGAGCATCTCTCCTATTCTCTACATTAGTCAAAGTACCGTCTACCTTCCCATCGTAAATGGGTTGCTGCAGTTCTGCCATTTCCGTACCTTGTAAAGTTATATTAATTATTGTATCTGAATGTATGTAGTCTTGTGATACAGCCAGCAGTACAATCTCAGATTCAATAAGGATTTCGTTATCAATTTCCATGTAGTTTTCTACCGTGGTCTCTTGGCTTAAATAGGCAGAAGTGCTTACCAATGACTCTGCTTTTATATAATCAGCCAGATCACTACTTTCAAAGTAGCCTTCCAGGCTACCTCCCTGGGTCTGTTCAATAGTAGCATCATTTACGGTATCTACAATTTTCGTATCTTCCATGCACGCCAAGACGGATGTATCCACCGACACTAGCCTATGAACATCAACTTCAAATCCTGCAGAAGTGCTTTCTACCATTTGATGATTATTGGAATTGTATACCATATCGATCATCGCTTCTGTTAAGCCGCCTACCGATGCCTCTTTAGTTACCTCTACCCTCTCAGCACTGATGGTTATATGATTACTAACATGGAATTGAGTATCCGCCAACACACCCCTAGTTACGGACGAGTCCTTCACAGAAAGACCGGCATTTTCAATACGCTCATAGGAAGAATTTTTGACGATCTCAGCATAACGATTGCTGATTTCTTCAGAATCCTTGATCACAACAGAACCGATTGAATTGTGCTCTATGATACTGTCACTAATTTTAGAGTTGAGGTCCGCCTGACTGAGCAGTGAAATCTCACCTTCAAGTAGCTGGCGTAAGATACTTGAGAGAATTGCTCGCCCTTCTTCTGCATCCAACTTGAACTCGAAAAACTCAGGGATTTCTATGATAGTGCCGGTCTTATTTCCTGCAGCATGTTCAAGTTTGTTGGAAGTACCTGTGTTGCTTGATAAAGACATCGTGACTCTATTATCCTCTGCAATCACAATGTTAACGTCATATAATGCACCGATCTCTGTGTCATCAATGACCCCGTTATCCGCTGTCTCCCGCCCTGATTCCATAGGGGTTAACCCAACGTCAATTGTGTTATCTAATCTACGACCTGTTCTCTGCCAATCAGTCCTAGACATTACCACAGCGTCCCCACTAAAGTACCTATGGATGTCGGACAAATAGGATACGATGGACGCTATCGCCGTATCGATCCCAACCCCCTCATACTCTGTCACGTTATCAGCGTTCGTAAGCTTCCCGAATAATCCCGTGGCTGAGTGAGGAACTTTATTAGCGCCTTTCATGGTGTCCTCGATCAAAGTCTTGTACGTAGAATTAACGGGGGCGGTCAGGTGATACCAGTTGTTTGAGTTTATTATCTGCTCTACACCAAATGTAACTTCATAGCCCTTTTTAGAAAAAAGGGCGGTGAAGCTGATTAGGTAAGATTTCTTACCATTCATCACTCACCGCCACCTCCCTTATTTATGTTTATGCGTTTTTCTTCAGAGTCTCTTTCAAAATACCTAGCCCAATTGGAGCGAATGGGGACATGTTAGCTAGTGTGAACGGGCTGACCGGAGTATCTGCAAGAGTGTAGCGGTAAAGTTGCTTGTACTCGTAAGTAGCAAGAACTTCTTTGCCGAAAGCAGGTGTTTTCCCCTCTAGGAATTTGATCGTCTTCAACTCAGCATCTATGACGTAGTCTGTTCCTAGAACAAGGGTTTCACAGTCAATGATCACGTCCAGTTTATAAGGCGTACCGTCATCCTTCAAGGAAGGGGAATGAGCCAGATGGAAAACTGAATTCACTCCGTCACCTTTACCCAAATCCTCATGATCAGCCGTTTCAATGACTTCCAATTCATCCAACTGAGAGATGTTCTTCGGATGAACCGCATAACACTCATCCAGCTTCCCTACAAAACCATCGTTAGGGTGAACAATATACATTGGGGAGATATGGTATTTACCGCTATATACCGATGGATTAAATCTGGATTCTCCTGCATCAACGTCCTTATCGTGAGTAATGAATGCCAGATAGTGCTCCTGGTAATACGTACCACCGATTGATTGTTGAAGCTGTACGCCACGGTTACCATTAGATGTGTGTACGCCGTAATCCACGTAAACAGCACCTAGCTTCATGTCCTTCTTCCACTTAATCTCATCTGCTTCACGGCAACCGGAGATAATCACGTTGTTCTTACGTGGTGATTTACCTAGTGTGGTTAGCCGGCCGATGTACAACGGTGCAAAGTATGTGTTCTCTGCGCCAGGAGTTGGGTCAGGCCGGAAAAACATCGCGATGCGGTCTTTGGTAATGTTGCCCCAATAGTACATCGTGCTATCTCTCTGCCATCCTCTATCAAAATTCTGTAATGGCGTGAAGGACAGTGCTGTAGGCAACGATGGGTAGATGTAGTAGATTGCCGAGTACACTGAGTTTAGCAAATCCGAACCCTTATCAGGGTCGAAGTTCTTAACCTTGATATCACCGTAGTTCAATGTCTGCGTTCCTGTTGCATTTAGAATCCTGATATAAGAAGCATGTAATTCTGCTCCCGCATCCGGTGCAGTTTTAAAGGTTACAGTATTAGTAGTATAATCAACAGTGTAAGAAGTTGCGTCAACCTCCACCTGATTTTTATATACACGTACCGTATCTTCCTTAATTGTAGTAGAAGTCGGAATTGGGAAGACTTTCTTGCTTCCATCTCCATCAGGGAGGATAGATTCAGGGTCACCAATTACTACTGTGCCGTTAATGCCCTGTACGATCCTCTCGCCCCGGACGTCATCAAAAGTGAAAAAGTACATTCGCTTCACTGGCTGTGGTGCAATAGGGGATGGTGAGTAGTTAGAGTTGACTCTATCTGTCGCCAATGGGGCTTCCGCAAAGGTGATTGTCCCATTTACTTCATCCAGAACATAATCCGAACTTGATACTACTAAGCCATTCTTGTAAACGATGACGGAATCCTTAAGTATTGGGAAAACCTTATACTGGTACTTGGTGTTCAGTTTAGTATCCTTAACCAGTTCTCCAAGAACAGAGTTCTGTGAGATGAACTCTTGTTCACCCAAGGCAGGGCTTGTTTTTTTACCATAACCGTACACCATGCCGAAGTTTCGCATTTGGTTATCAGAACCTAGTGACCGGAACAAACGTACATCAGCGAACTTTAATCCGTCTACCGACACTGCACGGTATTTAACAAATGTATCCCAACCCTTGGAGTTTAGCAAAGTCTCAAAGTCTTGTGGGAATAATTGAATCGTAGAATCTCCATCAAACCAACTCACCATACATCACCTCTTGTTTAGAATTGCCCCACCACGTTTAACAGCAGGGCTTGTTTTGTTTAATGCTTCACTCAGGTGTAGGGGTTATCTCCACACCTTCATCATCGACCGTATTGTAGTACAGTCCAATACCCGCAGGTCTGTACTGTGTGCCTGGCTTTTTGGTTAGTGGGGACACCCCTTCAACCAAGAAATAACGGAAAACATCGAACTCGTCCGGGCAATGTTCTTTCTTGACTCTAAGCTTGTTGGCATTAAAGGAAAGAGCCGACAATGCGATAGTATCTTTCAATGCGCCTCGTACACCTTCTTCGGGATGAATTACGTACAGTTTGGAGGTGTGTACCTTCTGACTGTATCTCGATGGGTTGAAAGAATACTTGTAAAGCGGGTTCTCAGCGTTGTTCCAAGCCCGCGGGTAGTCTTTCTTTCCATCTACCGAAGAACGGGTTGGTGTGATATCGTTAGCAGGTGCGTTCCAAGACAAGTAGTATGCTTGGTACCGAGCACCGAGTTTACCACGGCTGACCATGATATTATCCAATCCATTGGCAGGATACTTAGGATAAGTTTTCATCAAAGGCATGATATTCTGCTGACGAGTTGCGGTGTTGTCAAAATCATACTCAGCGATCGCCTTTAGTTGTGAATCGAGACTACCAGTACCCACTATAGGCACACTACCTGCAAACATTGCATAAGCGTTGTCACCTTCTTCTACCGCGTCCAATTTACCAAAATAAAAGGGGATGATCGGTACAAGGTTTCCTTCGGGTGCAGGTACGTTATCACACTGCATAATGAAGAATAAGCTTGTATCCGTTAGATGACCCTTAATAGAAATTTCAGAATCATGCCACCAGTTGGTGTTCTGAACCGGATAGTGGATACTTTCTTCGTAGTATTTCTCTAGTAGGTTAGTACGGAGTCCTGCTTGAATGATTGGGGATTGCATACGCCCACCCTCAGCCTTTACTACCGTAAATACTGAACTAGTTCCGCTCCCTACCCAAGCTGCTGCTTCTACTTCAATATCCAGCACCGCGCGTTTCAATTCATTCGCTGACGTGTTATTCCATGGCAAGCAGATGTCTTCGTTCGCAGGCTTCAGTCCACTTAACTGCTCTACCATGTATATATACAAGGTTTGAGGGGAACGGTACTTCCTAAACTCATTAGTCGCCCATTGAGAGAACACTGCAAGTGTCGCTTTATTAGGGTTCGCGTTTCCCCCATCTGGAGACTTGCCACTTGACCTCAGTTGGCCCAGGTTCTGTTCCCAATTACCTAGAATTGCCACGCCGAACATCTTATTCTCTTTGTTGGCGTAGATAAAATGCTCTGCCACATAAATAGAGATATTGTTTTGGTCATTACCTATATAGGTAGATCTCATAATACTAGCGTCAAACGTTACTTTTTTAAAATTTGCAACTACCTTCCATCCCGCTGTTGCCAGCAGATCCCCCAACCTTGGTTGTATATCTGCTTCAGTTACCCGTGGAGTAAATGTTGCGCGAGTCGTGTCGATAAATGGCATTTATATTGCACCCCTTCACTTATTTTCTTTTGGTAGCCCCGTACTACACAGGGCAATTAACCAAATACTTCCAACTGCTATTTGAACCGGAAGACGAAGTCATAACTACCTTTATCTGCGTTACACCACCTACAGGACTGTAGTCAAATCTAAGTGATCCTGTACCTGATACTTCCATGTTGGTGCTTGCGAGTAGTTGGTTCTGATAGTAAATATCCATCCTATCTGCTATACCATACATGTCATACGTGACAACTACATTGCCGCTCCTACTTCCCATCTCATGCTCTTTCTCTGTACGAGCGCCGCCGCCCGTATCATTGGTCTTACCACACTGCAATGTGTTTGCTGGAGGGGGTGGAGGTGGGGGTGGAGGTGGTACTGGCTTGGCTTTAACTAACACACTTGCTGTTGCTGTCCCTCTCTGACCCACTTCATTCCATACCGTAAAGATTATCGTGTAGGTACCCGCATGATTGAAGGTGTAGATTGCGTTATCAACCGAATAGCTTCCTTTATTTACACTACTTGCTGTCTCCCACCTAAAATTAGTGCTAGGAGAGTGCTTGCTATACAGGGATGTAAACCTAATTGATCCACCTTCCTCTATTACCGAGTAATCAGGGTCAATCTGTGCGACCAGTGCAGGTGGTGCTGGAGGTAATGGCGGAATTTCTGGTAGTGTGTACCCTGCTTTAAGGATCCCTAGTCCCGCAGGTCTGAAAGCCGTCGCGGGTCTTTTGGTTAGCGGCGAGATTCCTTCGACCAAGTAGTACGAGTATACTTCGTACTTGTTTTCTTCATCGCAGTGGTCTTTTACCGCCTTTAGCTCGTCACCATTCATTATAGTTAAGGGAGATACCAAAATAACGTTTCGCAGTGTTCCAAACGTACCATCTTCAGGGTGAACAAGCAGGGCCCTGGATGAATGTGCCTTATCACTATACCTAGATGGATTAAATTGATACTTGTATTGCGGATTTGTATAGTTATTCCATGCCCTTGGGTGTTTCTGTCCCTTGCTATTCTCTCTAGCAGGCGGCATGATATTCGAAGGTACATTCCAAGATAAGTAATGAGCCTGATATCTTGCACCATACTTGGTGCGCTTTACCATAACGGAGTCTACTCCGTTGCTAGGGTAGCTTGGGTATTCTTTCATGATAGGCATAGTAATCTCTTGCTTGATGCTTACGTTATCATAGTCCAAATTAGCAGACTGCTTCATTACAGTATCCACTGCTGCGCCCTCTTTATTGTACGCCGTTCCTGAGAACAGAACTGAAGGTGCATCTCCTGTGGATTTGTTTGTGTTTATGGTAACCTCTAGCCACATCCTAGCCGCTACTGGTTTGTACCCATGAACACCACTGCCGCTGAGCGCTTCAATGGTTACGGAGTTCTTGCCCTCTATGCCAGTAATATCAAACGTACCCATAAACTGCGCATCATGCTTGTTATCAGTAGGTTCAATATCATATTTTGTATTGAATCTGCCAATCTCTTCACCCGCTATGCTCAAGGTAACCGACTCGTCTCCAAAACCACCGTCAGTGTCACCCATAAGCCAAACCTTCACATTGGAACCGTGGTTCACCATTGGCTTATTAGAAATGATGGTTGATGTTTTCTTGGTCACCCCTTGGAAGTCAAACGTAATTTCCCTATTTGACACCTCTTCAGGCGTACCGCCTATTTCAATGTCACCCATATAAAGTGGAATAGCGGGTACAGCGTTGCTATCCCATACAGGAGCAGTGTCCGCAAGGATTATAAGCATTAGTGACTTGCCATCTACGAAACCCTTGACAAACACTTTACTATCGTCCCACCAGTTCGTGTACTTCACGTCCATGAAATTCAGCTTATCCATGTGTTCAAGTTGCGGTATTCTCGTCCGGGCAGTTACAATTGGAGATTGGTACATCTGAGGGAACTTATCCGTTACCTTGAATTGGAGGGCATTTGCGTTATCGTCAAGCCCCCACATGCTCGTCTGTACTTCGACGTCCAATGCAAGCCTCTTTAGTTCAGCATCCTTATCCCAACCCACAATCATCTTCCCATTTCCGATGTATTTCTCAAGTTGGTAAAAATACAAGGTGTGTCTCTCATAAAGAGCATCATCTGCAGCCTTTTGGATAGCCCATGAGAAAATACCCATGTCTTGAGGGGTTAGCTGTGTACCAAAGTCAGCCGCTTTGTCATAAATAGCAAATGGTACTTTGCAGCCCGTTCTGCCTATCTGCTCGTTGACGTGTGCAAGCATTGACATACCGAAGAGATTACCGGATGAATTTCGCAGGATATGGTGCTTTGCTACGTAGAAATCAAAAGAGTCTGTAGGTTGTACTGCACTGTAATAGACTGCAAGTTTCCCCGACACACCTTGCTCAAATGTAAGAGTTGTAGTTTCATCAGGGTTGTTAGTAACAGAGTAATAAGAAGTTGGGCACTCTTCTCCGTTAAGGTAGACATAGTAGTCATCGTTCATAATCTTAGGTAGGTCTATCTCCGGTTTTGACAGTGGTAGGAATGCCCTCTTGATTGTGGGCTTGGTCAACTTATTAGAATATGAGACCTTAGTAAATTCATCTAACTTAGTCCAACCATTGTTCTCACATATACCTGCAATACCATCTAGTAAGTGTTCTTCATTTATCATGGTATCTATCCATGGGGTTGGTTGATAAGAAGTATCTGCCATTTTTCACCTTCTTTCTACTTTAGCGTTTGGTAATTTACCCAAGCAACCTTAGGCTTGCCGCCCTCATTAAAGAACTCAAAATGTAGTTGGGTCCCTTTTTTGCACGGTATAATTGCTGTAAGGTACATTCCCTCTGGCAAGTCTTTCGTGTAAATATTCTTGCAGACTAATTGCTCACCTACGTATAGGTTCCAGTAGTCCCTTGCTTCGTAATTGGACACACCTACCGCAATGGAGAGCAATTCGCAATCCTCTTCGAGAGTCAACTTGTGTTCTGCCTTACCTGCAGACTTAGACTCCATCATGATTCCCTCAATGTACGGATTAGTTTTGGTAGGCATGAAAGGCGGGTCAAGCCTACCTCCGACCAAATAGCTCGCAAAGTTTGCCCCATTAGACATCTACTACACCGCCTTTATATATTCGAGCTCCAGATTCTTAAATAATCCGTTCTCCCTAATAATAGTCCCTCTAACTGTACTGAAAGATGCGATATCTGTTTCCTCTTCTAACTCCGTTGTAATTACGGAAGGATACGTCAACTCTATCAGAAACCCGGATACGATCAGATTATCGTCACGTTGTAGTGTCAGGATTTCAATCGTTCCGTTGTCATAGGTGTACACCACGGACGTTACGAGTGTTGTAAATCCTTCCATCTCTCTCCTGACTTCCACATTAATGACGTTAGGCTCTGTTGGACTCTCTATGATAGTTAGGTCATCGCCACCCGTATATATCCCTGACTTCTTCATCTCTCTGCGAATCAAGTCAAGTATGGGATAAATTTCATTTGAGTTTACAAAATTTCTATTATCTACAGTATCCACCTCACCTTCTACAGCATTATAAGAAAGAGCAGAGAACAATTAGCGTCTTAGACGTAAGTGCTCTCTGCTCTTATAGGTTATCCTGCTTCGGAAAGGGATTGCCAAGTAAGCTCAAGGTAGTTAAGAATACCATCGGCATTACCTACCAGCCTGTTTCCTTTAACCAAGAAGTAGTCGGCAGTAAAAGTCTTGGCATCATATACGTAAACAGAGTCAAGAATCTCAATCAACGGATTTCCTTTGACTACTACGTTTTTGGTTCTCGCCTGGCGCTTATAATCGAAGAAAATCTTGTTGGCTACTTCCTCTTTCAGCCCACGCATTGAAGAACCATCCACTTCTTCAATCCAGTCTAATTGAGCTCCAGCGGTACGGATATTACCTTTTGTAGCAACTATCAACGACCTGTCGAAGAAGTGCTCCACAATACCTGCTGTTCCTGAAATCATTAAATGGTTTCTCACACGAGAGTAGTCAGTAGAAGATGATACATCCATCAGATTCTCTCCGTCGATGAACTCCCACTTCATTCCAGAGACCATTGCCCAATCCGGTGCTTCCAAAAAGTTCATTTTCTCCATTCTGAACGTACCGTACCTGTCGCAGTAAATTCGGTACGGTAAATCTTGAATTAATGAATGCAATGCGTCTGAAGCATTCGTGCCCAATGGAAATGTGACATTTGCTACGAATGGATTCTGCCAACCTCCGACTTCCATGATATCCTTTTGGCTCACCGCTTCAAGTTCACCTGTCTTGGGATTAAACTTCATAAAAGTATTCTTCCCTTTATTTACATCCGTGTAGACCGTATCTTCAATTACATAGTCAGGGCTTGCCAGATCCTCGGCATGTACTTTCCAACTGGTAAATCCAGATGCTACCACAATATCTTCTACGATACTTGACTTAATCCAAGCAAATGCTCCGCCGTCTCCTGCGTACGCTTCTTCTGGCGGGTACTGCATGGGCTTATAGAAGACAAACTCCTCAAGCATATCAAACCTGTCCACACAGCTAAAAGTGATAGTCTTCTCCGCAGAATTTTCTACAATCTCCCCCTTAATCATGCCAGTGAAGACACGGACGACTTCTTCGCCGTATCCAGCGTATATCCTAATGGGAGTGTACTCGCTAACTACGTGACGTAGTTCTCCTTCCTCATAATAGCTCAGTGGAGACTTGTCTGTTCTAAATGCGTCAGGGAACTCCGGTTTACGCTCCCAAGACGGAGAGTAAATACCAGATGAGTTATTCAGCGTAATTTTAGCGGTACTGATGGCACTGTCGAGGTGAGTATTCACTTCCCAATTCATTACGTCCGCTTCAATGGTGTACATTTCTTCATAAACAAAATCTCCTACCTCATACCACTTCTCCTTGTACGTATCACCAATGGCTGTTGCAAACTGTTCTATAGCATAATCGTTAGACGCATATCTGACGCTATCGAGGTAGATCGTCCCAGCTGTTACGGAAAAGAGAATTCTGCTTTGATAGGGGTAATCGAATGCCGCTCCGCGGATTCCAGTGTTCACCCAGGTATCATTCAAATTCACATAAACATCAATGTCAGTTCTATCGTGACAAACTACTGTATATTCAATGAAATCTTTGGTAGTGTCCAGCGTGTACGTGCCACCGCCCACAGTATAGATTTGGTTATCCTTGATGTTCAGGAGAAATCCCTTAGTACCATCACCGATGACGAGTTTTCCGCTTGTACCCGCTACAGTTTTCAATTTGAAGTTTACGGTAAATGGAAAAGCCTTAATCTTGCCAAGACGTTCAATACCTGCTTCACCGCCGCTAGTAGATATTGCCTGATAGTCACCTTTATCCTTCTGTACAACCGTTCCGTAGGGTGTCCAGTTGTTAGCACTATTCATGCTATCTTCAAAATCCCACAGGGTCTTGGTCTCCACGGTCTGTACATCAAATTCCTTAGCTTTAAGCCACAAAATACCGAACTTGCCCCTTGATGCCTTTGAAGAATTTGCAAACGTAATCTCAACAATATTGTGACCCTTCGGCATGGGTATGGATGGTGGATAAGCAACTCCATTCTTGGCATTGATTCCGTTGATTCGCACCACTTCGTAATCATTCACTTTGACAATTACCACATCATCCATCTCCAGATCTGCGAAGTATGCCCAGCTAAGGTTTCCAGGCTTAAACCAATCATGCTCAAATACCAAGGTCTTGGCCTTTCCTGCTCCACTAGTCCCATTAAATCCGAGAACGTTCATGTGCTTTCCATCGTCAGTAACCATCATTTGAACAGATCCGTCAGTCTTGGTATACTTTTTAACATCTAAGGTTGTTTTCTTGGCGGAAAAATCCTTGAAGTAGGTCTGTGTTGCAGTAGTCTTATTGTACTGGTACGTGACGATTTCCTTTTCTAAACTCGTCTCTCCGATAGAAGTGGGACCAGGACTTCCTTTGCGCTTCTTCCCGTCCCCCCAAGACTTGACCTTAACTACCACAGGCTTTCTACCGAACTTGCGGGCATTCGCTTCTGTATCGTAAAGAATGTCTATTCGATTGCCTTTAATATCTCCGCCCGTATCGTCTGCGAGATATTCACCCCAACTCACGCCGTCAACAATGACTTCTACCACACTTTTCAATGGGATGATAGACGGATCAACGGCAATTATCTTCCAATTATTCCATTTACGAACGTCCGTGCCGCCCTTTGTGATTCCAATACAACCTTTACAAAAAGCAATATAAGCTGTAGCTTCCATATTGTATTCAGCATAGGAAGTGGAAGAATCCTCGATGGTTGTAGCATCCATAATCTCAGTATCTTTAATCATATGTGCAGCCGCTTTCGAAGCCGCCTGAATAGTCTTCTTGCCTCTAAGATAGGGCTCAGGATTCTGTGGAATATTATTAAGACGTACTTCAAAGTGCAAATGAGTACCGTCCCCTCCGCCACTGGATATGGAACGTCCGCTATTACCACCAAGACCAAGAAGCCCGCCTGCTTCGACCTTATCTCCTACGCTAACCTTAATTTTGTTAAGATGGGCATAGCGTGTCTCCCACCCATTCCCATGGTCAAGGTAAACGACTCTTCCATAACCGTTTTGTGTACTGGCTGTCCTAACTGTACCTGTCCAGACGGCGTAAACAGGGTCATTCATTGCAAGGTCAAGGTCAATCCCTTTGTGTCGCTTGCGGGAGCATCGCGGGTCAGTATCAATCCAGTCCGTGATTCGTATCCCGTTTACATGAAGTGCGTCGTTTTTGTTGCCACTCATAGTAGAGCTGTTTTTTATCGGCATAGAGAAGGAGACATTACGGAGTTCTGTTTTGGTCTCGATCGGTTTAGGATCAGGATTCTCTTCACCAGAGCCCTCTTTGTAGTCTGTAAGCTTTTCTGCTTTGTCGATGGACAAAAGATCGCTGACGGCACTGTCGTACACATATTGTACTGCGTCGTACTTTCTACGAAATCCCCGTACGTAAGAGGTTTTGTCCAACTCTACAATCACCTTCGGCTCATTTCCTAGCGCATTTACACGCTCCATGATGCCTTGCAATAATTGTTTTGAAGGGTAATTAACGTTAGATACATAAGCCACTACACCCACCCGCCTTATCTATATTTCTCTGTAATCCACTCGATGAATCTGCACAGATAAGTTACGGCTTCCGCTCTTGTAATACATGCTTCCGGTTCGAACTTATCATCTGAGTATAACGGGAACACATAGCAACCATCATGATATTTCTCATCTAGCAGGGTCAGCACGTCATTCTTGTACCAGCTCGCTTCGATATCTGCTCTGTCTACGATATACCGCTGCGGAGCGGCGTTATAGGCGAACCTGCGGTCTGTGTAACGATTGTGCAGATTTTCGTATAGGCGACTCATGAGTGCAAAGAAGTCTCCGCGGCGAATACGAACATCACCAAAGAACCTGTCGTTATAAGTGACCCGTCCCGATTCTACGATCACCGTCTCACTTGTACGTCGATTAACTCCTTTTATCTTAGCGTTGTAACCAATGACGGCAGGAAAACCGTTGTACATGTACGGTAGGTATACTTCCCCTTTATGGATTACGAACACATTCCTTTGGAAGCCTATGGCGTTTCTGATTACCACCCCTGGGTCGCTACCCGCACTAACATTGACAAACATCCTTTTAAGCTTCACACCTAGTACCGTACAAGATTCTGGGGGATTACTTAAACTGAATGTATATGTAGTCGCATTCTTCAAGGTCGCGTGTGGCATCCGGTAATTCCCCACTGCGTTATAAGGTGTATACATACACCCTATATTTTTCTTATCAGGGATACCGTAAGCTACGCATACTACCTCAATGCCCGCAGACATGGGATTAGACATGGTAACCTTACCATTTTCAATCTTTTCAGGAATAACCTCCACACCATTAACTATCACGAACATAGGGTTTTCCGCATGGTATTTGTAGTCAGGTACAAGAAAATCCTGTTGGCCATTTACGGTTACGAAGCGTTTAACCATACGTTCATAACCTGTCTTGAAGACGTTATAGGTCATCCCGCTCAGAACATCTGTATCACCTGTCCCGTCAGTCTTCAATCTTGTCATCTCAAGGGTATCGCGGTAGAACCAATCCAGCGGGTCAACGTCAATCCACCGTTTCATCTTAGAACCCCCTCATCAGTTTATCAACATATCTATAAGTCCGCATAAGTAATGTTACTGACTCTGCTCGTGTCGCAGCTTCATCTGGCCGGAAGTATAGAACTGAATCCCCGTCTGCATCCCAATTTGTTGCAACAATCCCTAGTTGTTGCATTTCATCAATGTACTGTCGTGCCCAGTGGTTATCAATGTCAATGAATTCAGTCATGTACTTGTATTCGAATTCCTGCTTGCGGACAAGCGACATTCCTATAGTCACGATATACTTGGACTCCATCTCAGCTGTCTTGATATCAGGCTCACCTGTCACGATACCAACGTAAATGGTCCCCTTCTCATCATAGTATTTATGCTGGGATCCAATGTACTGAAGCCAATCAGCATACTCTTTTTTAGAGTAAAACAGAAGGGTTAGTGAAGCACTGTAGTGGGATGTTCCACTCTGAATAAGCCCCGCTGAAGATGCTAGGGTTTGATTGACATGAGTCTTCAAAGCAGGTGTCGGAGGCTTATACTCCTTAATCAGCCGTGCTTTAACTTCAGTAAATTGCTTCCCGTTATCGTAAAATAGCTTTTTCTTGTATACAGAGTCCTCTGAGAAGAGGTTATTTTGTTGTGTCATGATCGTACCTCCCTAAAAAAGATAACTCCCTATCTCATTATAAGACAGGGAGCTAGATTACTAACTGCGGTAGTTGCGTGGATGCATAGCCTGTTGGCTACGAAGCCCCCCCACACGACCTACCGATAAACCTTGGCCGATAGACTGACCGACTTGACTCAATTGGCTGGCTGTCATACCGTTGGTTACGTTGGGAAGCGTGATGTTTACGGTTACGTCCCCATTACCTATGGTTGTGGTATTGTGCGTGCCGCCACGGGTAAGGTGCTCATAGCGTGTCATTGCACTTACCCCATCAGGCATGTTAAAAGTACCTGCAGTAGATTTCATCTCATCCAAGATTCCTAGTTGAGTCTGTAAAGACTGTTTCTGCAATTCGCGAATTTCTGCATTAATTTTGTTAGCCTCGTCCGCAGTAGCAGAAGGAAGCTGCTCTCTTTGCTTTCTAATCTCTTGAGAGATTTCAGACACTTCGGCTTTCGCGTTAGCTATGCGCTTATTTCTCAGAATCGAAGAAGAATCGTCAGGGTTTCCAGCCTTAAGCTTGAGAGCTAACAAATCATTCTCCCGGTTAGAGTTGTTCTCCTGAATCTTCGCTCTTCCGATACCGATAGAAGCAAGATTGTATTCCTTTATCCTTGCTTGCTCGCTAGCGATGCTGTTTTGAAGTTGTAGAACCTGCAGCTCTTGTTCAGTGGAGAGATCTCCCAAGGCTTCGATTGCCTTAAGGTTTTTCAGTTCAGTCTTCATAGAAGAGATTTTGTTCAAAGTAATCTTCTTCATGGTATCCAGATAGGCTTGCGACCCGTTGTCCATGTTATACGCGGCCGCCAGCTCCTTGGCCTGGGCTAAAAGGTCGATTTTCGATAAACTGTTGGTGACCTTCTTCACCTTGCTCTCGTAAGTTTCTTGACGGGTATTGAACTCTTCCTGTTTATTTTTAGCCTCGCCTTCCTTGGCTATCTTAGCCCGTTCTGCTGTAAGATCATCCACAGTTTGCTTAGCGTTGGCGTACTCTTGAGAACTTGGGTCAGCCTTAGCCATAATTTCTTTGGCGTTGGCAATATACTTATCAATGATGGCTAATTCATTATTCAAGACCTCATGCAAGGCAGCTGTCTGATTCTTACGCATTTGAATATACTCATCCGAGTCGGTTTTCATGCCGCCTAGTAAAGCATCGAGCGTAGCAATTTTGTTACTATCCTCCGTCTCCTGCATCTTGTTAGAAATGCGTTGGATTACAGTATTGGCATCAACGGAAGGATCCTTAGCTTCTCCTGACTTGTACTTCTTCTCGTAAGCCTCCTTGGCATTCCGTTCAATTCGCTCTTCTTCGGCTTTTTTAAGCTGAGCTTCCTCATATTGCTTGTTAGCAGCTTCCTGTCTCATTGCTTCGGTTTCCTTGGACTTTCCAGATTCCGTGTACCATTGGTTCACGGCTTCCTCCATCGTTAGTCCTTTAGTATCCTTTAACCAATTAGCAAAATCACCCATATTACCATTAAAACCATAATGACTCTGTATGCTTGATATATCATTATTCAGTTTAAAGTAGCCTACGTCATCTGCATTTCCACCAAAGAGTGAGCTAATGCCGTTTAAGGCACTACCAGCCATTCCTCTAGCTACTCCTCCGTAAAATGCAAGATTACTCAATCCTCCGTCTCCAGCTTCTTTTAGCATGTTCGCAAGATACTTATTATCCTTCTCTCTAGTATCGGCTTTAGAAAGTAATCTTTGGTCTTCGGTTAGTAACATACCTTCAGAAATTCCCTTAGCTGCTTGTCCTAAGGCTATTGCAGCGACCATCTGTAAGCCCATTTTAGCGATACCGCCCGCCAAGTTCTTGATCGAAGACAGTGCACCTCTACCTAAGTCTTGAATATCCTTAAAAAACTGCTTGAATCCATTTTTTAGAGATCCCGTACTGGACATTGCAGAATTCATTCCGCGAACTGCATGGGAAAGGCTTCCGTAGATTGGCGTTGCTTGACGCGCTGCTTGAGCGACCTGTCTTTGACTTTTTTCATAGTCTTTCATTGCACTGGATAGCTTCGCAAAACTATTAATAGGAGGTAATCCGTTACGTTGACGATCAACCAAATGGTTTTCGAAGCCTTGAAACTCACTTTGAGACATGCTGGACATTTTATCAGTCAGGGAAGAGTAACTTTGATAGCGATTCCTGAAATTGTTGAACTTTCCTTGGTTGGCTGTACTGTAGTTCAGCGTGTTAAGGAAGTGAGGATTAATTACGCTGGCCAACTCAGGCCTAGTGCTTAAACGGTTGTGATACTGCTTGGTGCGCTCAAATTTTTCAGTATCCGTAAGATCTTTGCGCTGTTCCCAATTCTTCGCTTCATCCATCGTTGTAAACAACGTTGGCAGGTCTTTAGCGACAATTCCCTTCTCTGTTAGATAGTTCTTAAAGTGGTCTTGCTGCTTCTCCGTCATCCCATTCAAGTCACGTACATAACGCTCAAGTAACGGGTCTTGCTGCATCGCGCCTATCTGCTTGCGACTCATGGTCTTGATGCTGTTGTGCACACTCAAATCATTGACTCTACTAAGGAATCCTGTACGTTGTTTTTCTCGCTCAACTTCAGGACCTACCTTGGCTGCTCCCCATTTTATTCCTTTAAGCATCATCATACCGATTAGTGCGCTGGACATTATGTCACCCAGTGATGCGAACAACTGAGCATTTTTAGCTACATTGTCAGCCATATTAATAAGAGCATAGGAGACTTTGTTGATGGCAGGTGTCATCTCTTGAATCAGTGAATCGAATGCTATAGTATAGCTTTGTTTAGCCCGGTTTGTATTTACCAAAGGGTTATTCAAAGAGGACTTAATCAGTTGGTCATACTGCTCTTTATCAGTGACACCGGATACCTTACCAAAGGTGTTCATGATTTCGTGCATGGTTGCCGCACCTTTTGATGACTGATAAGTACCAAATATCGTATCGTATGTGTTACGTTTGGTCAGGTCATTAGCCCCCGACAGCTTCTGGGCAAGTGACTTGAATAATTCGTTTGCCGGCACCAGTAGTTTAGCTCCGGACTCAGTCATTGAGGCCAATCCAAGATCTTGCAGCTTCTTCATCGCTTCAGGAGACTGCATTCTGTTGACTACAGCGGCATCGTCCTTACCATAGTAAGGGTCAGCCCCTGATGCATCCGGTTTATTTTTTGTGTTATCAGGCTGTAGTCTATTCAAGATACTGTTGTAAAAGTTTCCGATGTTTGCTCCTTCGAAGGCCTTTGTTTGCATGGACGTACCAGCCAAGACGATTGCTGTTTCAGGGTCAACATTGGAGTTAGACTTAGCAGAATCAGAACGCTTTGTGGCTTCAATCAGCTTTTCAACGCTTGCTTTAGTCATGGTGGATACAGCCGCAAGTGGCCGGGCAACCTTCTCTTCCATATCAGCCATTTCTAATCCAAACTGAGCCTGTATATTCTCAAGTCCATTGGCGATTTTGAGAGGATTACTTCCGGGGTCAACAGACTGAAGTTGAGAGGTTAATTGCACAAATTTCTTGATTTCAACAGGATCAGAAAGAAAATTAGAACCCATTCCACCGACCTTGTAAAGATCATAGTAATTATTTCCATATAAAATGGATTGTTGCCTGATAAATGTCTGAAGTTCGTTTACAGCATTCGCTACTCCTACCATATTGGGACTGGCCAAAGGATTACCATGAGAGTCCCTGTTATATTCATCCTTCCGCTTCAAGTTCTGGGTCATTTTAACCTGCTCGATTTGGACGTTCTTAAATATCTCCGCCCCTTGTTTCATTATCGCCGTGGGATCACGAACGATATTGCTTGGCACGATGCGTCGGATTGTATTGGTAACAGCATCAAACAATCCATTGCTACTGCTTGAATTAGGAGGAATTGAGCTCTCGTTGGACGTAGGTGTAGAAGCACTTGTATCCTTACTCTGCCCTCCATCAGCTTTAACGATTGTTTTTTGCCCTGTCAGAACAAGGTCGCCTGCGTTACGAATCTGAGCGTTACGGTTCAAGCCACCTGACCTTGACTGGACATCATTAATCTCTTGAATGATTGACTGCACCCGAACATCCACTTGCTCACGAATTTTCTTAATAAGTGCATTGTTGATACGATTAATCTGATTGACAAGATGAAGCTTTAGCTTAGGTTCAGGAGTGAATTCCACGCCATTGATAGACCTTACTACACCAGAAATTTCTTCGGTAATGCTACTTCTCATTTTCTTGTCAATGGACTTCGTCACTTTCTCAAGTTGATCCTTGAGTTCAGAGCCGCGCACCGAACCTATATCGACAGTGCCTAGTTTGTTCAACTGCTCTACGGAAGCATCCAGCTCCTGCGCAATGATACTTTTGAGCTTCATACTCAGGTCGTTAATGGGTATTTCCACCTTACCTGCAATCGCCCCATTGATACCTTCAACCGTTCTGTTTACATACTGTTTCAGGTTACTCTCTATTTCTTTGGGAATCCTTTTGATACTGGAATAAACATCTAAACCGCCCATTTCTGGAATATCCATATTAATTGCTTTTAGAAGCTTTTCTTTCACTTCCTTTACAACTTTACTTAAGTCTGCTTTAGTGATTTTCAGGTCACTTGCTTCAGCAATGTTAGGATTGGCAAGCTTATGAAGGACTTCACTCTTTATTTTGTTGACAAAAGCCATTACCGTCTCTTTACCTACAGTGATTTGTAAACCTTCCAAAGCTTCGGGTTTAATCAGATTAGCACTGTGACTTTGAATAGCATTGACAAGATTGCTAATTTGCAACTTGATGACTCCGGCTACTTCTTTGTTAATCTCATTAAAGCCTTCGGTACTCATGGGAAGTTTCTGACCACTTGCATAGTTAGGATCGATTTCGATATTCATGTTGCGAGCATACTTACGCAATTCTTGATTGATCTCATTCTCCACCTTACCGAGTACATCTCTAATAGTCTCGCGTTTGATGGTTAACCCCGCCGAACCCAGCTGCTGCATGACAATACCATTACCGGAAATAAGATTGTTGAGTTCATTGGTCAGAGATTGACGAAGATTTCCGCCAGACCCGCGTGAGACTTGTGTCTGCAAGCCAGAAAGTGAGGACTTCATTGCGTTAATACGTTGGTACATTTTCCCAAACCTAGCATCGAGAGTTTCCATTTCCTGCCCAAATCGAGTCATGTTATCTATGGACTTCTGAAATTCTAAAATCACATCTGACTGAATGTTGTTCACGATATCACCTGCCCTAATAAAATAAAACTCCTGCCCCTCCCTAGAAGGAAGCAGAGCAGGAGGGTCTACAATAACTGTGCGAGGAAATTCATGTCTTCCGCGTCAGCTACTTTATAACCATCCACGTATTTACCATCAGGTCCTTCCTCTTCTCCAGCAGGTTCGCCAGAAGAAATTCCTCCACCAAACAACCCGCCAAGCGACATAGTAGAAACCTTTATAGTAAACTGAATGTGTTCATTGCATTGTTCCAGATAGTAACCTAACTGAGGCAAGGTTAACTTCCACACGTCCTGCTTCTTCAAGTTGCAATAGTGTGCAAGTTTGAAGAAGATGTTTGCCCAATCGACAGGCGGCTTGCTGTCGAAGTCTTCTTCCTCTTCCTTAGTGGTTACATTGACTTTTTTAGCCCATTTATCCCAATCATGCTATCGATAATCTTCTTAGCCGTCTCCAGATCAACATACTCCTCGAGATGTTCGACTGTAATATGCTTGTAATAAGGCTTAAATGCCATCAGAAGTACATCGAGCAACTCTTCAAATCTATCTTCGCCATCTTCTGGAATTAAGTTGGCAATGATAATGCCCGATTCAATGGTATTGAGTTTCTTCATCAAAGTTCTTGCATCTTTCAAACCCAAAGGAGGAATATAATAAGTCTTTCCGTCACGTAAACGCACCTTTTCGTCTTCTTCAAAGAAGACCTTCTCACGAATATCGGCTTCCTCTTGTGTCAGTGGCTTCTTTTCTTCCTCTTCCACCTTCGAAGATTGCTCCTCAACTTGATTTGTAGTCCCTTTTGAAATGCCGTCTTCTGCTTTTGGGATAACCAGATCACGTTCACTCATTCAAATAGCCCCCTTTATTTTCTCCCCCAAGGTAACCAAGAAATCAAAGCAACTACATGGCGGGAGAAGTCCGTGCAGTCACCTCACTGAACATTCTAAGTATGTAGGCCTACACTCTAACACCTGGTATGTAAAAAAGACCCTCTTAAGAGGGTCTTTTTATTAGCAATCTTCGGCAGTGATAGAACCGACTTCGTAGCGCTTGATAGAACCAAGCTTACCGTCTGTGCGTTCAGGGTCAATAACGGTTAGTGTTACACTGTGCGTGGATGCTTGTTGACGTTGTGCATCCAGAGTGAAGTTAGACTTCACACGGCATTGGTACAGTTCGGTTTGGTAACCTTGGATAGTTCCATCCTTTTGCTCGAACTGACCGTCATGAACAACGTGTACAGTCAATGGCATGTCCTTAGACGTAATATCAAGGATATCAACCACTTCGTTCCGCTTGTAATTCACATAAATATCTACGTCTTTCAAGGCAGAGTTAAAGGAAAGTTTACCACCTGTTACAGTGTACTGCGATTCAGTAGGGACGCCAGTTGTCTTCTTAAGAAGCTTATTTCCCGCCAAAGTCCTTACGGAAATCTGAGGGTCAATGTTCAAAGATCCACCGTACACAAGATCAACAGTGAAAGCCGTTCCTACTTGCTTAACCGTATGCTTCTCTTCAAGTACCCACACGAAACCATCAGGATCTTGAGTTACCCCATCAAGTGCTACAGCATAAACGATAACCACAGTCTTACCTGCCAGGGACATATCGAATACCGCAGTTTTTCCTGATACAGTAGTGTCAACCGTTACATCTTCACCAGCCACTGTTCCTTTAAATACCTTAACAGCAGGGGATGCTAGTGCTGTTTGAGTCAGTGTAGCTTGGTAAGGCGAGGAAGATGGAACAAGGACAGTTTCGGTAACCATGCTATAAGCAGAACCGGAAACACCCTCACGAAGTTTAGAACCAAGTACGAGACGTACCAAGTTCAAATCGAATTTTGCCGATTCCGCAGTGATATCAATCGTTTTCTTACGGAGCAAAGTATCCAGCGCTACGCTAGTGTCGCCGCCTTCAATGTCTTGCATGTCCATCTGAATGTCCAGACGCATGTTGTTCAGTGTACCGATTGTGATTAGGTCATCACACTTCGGGATTTTAGCCATGAACTTACCTGCGCCTTTAATCAGCATTTTTTTATTTTTTGTAACTCCCATTTTAGAGACCTCCTTCAATTAGTTATCTATCCCAATAGTGAATCCTATTTGGGTGAAATACTTGTAAGTGTTTGTTAGGTCAGTGTCATCTTCAGCACTTGTGACATATTTCCCCTTCAACACACTTTCTTACTTCAGCCCCAACATGAACTTGTCGTCCAAGTGTTGAGTATTCTGGTCAGCTATGTTACTAGCCAATTCAACGTCATCCTGAGTGTAGATATCGAAGTCTACAATGAACCTGTACTCAAGGTAATTCACCCCTCTGTGCCCCGGATTTTTGTAGAAAGATTTCAAGGGTAAGTTGTGCTGAACTAATCCCTATGGCTTCTTCCTCTTCTGAATCTTGGTAGCTGAGTCTTCCAGAGCAGATTCATCCGTCAACCCTAGCATAACTATAATCTCAGGGTTTTCACGAAGGGTGGTGTGAATGTGCGCATATACATCAGAGACATTTATCTCCTCATGCTGCATCACATCCTCTTCGTAAATCAATATAAGCTGAAAGGGGTACGCTCTTAACCGCACTACGTACAGCTTCCTTGAACATTGATAGACTCGCTGTTATGGCTTCGCTTAACCAGTAAGAAGATTTAATTTCTGTCCATACGTCTCCCTTTTATTGGATAGAGCTGCCGCCTACGACATGAAGTAGCCACCATCAATGCCGAAGTTATTCTGTTTCGGTTCCCGCTCTACTTGATTTCAATAATTGAAGCAACAGGTTGACTTGCTGAGATCAAAAACAGTTGTTGTGCCTTAAATGCCCGTTGCTCCTTGTAAAGCAATCGCTGTGATTCATTGCCCACTCGAACGTCATTTTTGTCACTAACGTAGATATCACCAAAGCCCAGATTGTCTACAATTAGAGTTACATCTTCATTACTAGCGTTGTAAATAAGTTGACCGAAGATTGACAGTTGTTGAGTGAACTCTTCCACTACATCACCTTCTATATCCTCTGCTTTGAGACTCTCTATCGTCTGCTTAGGTTTTTTGTACACTTCAGGAACTTCTACAACCTCAGTTTTTTTTTCATCGAGGGCCGTCTTCTTGGCCACCGTCAATTTCTTACCTGCCATTTTGCATTTCTCCCCTTAGCGGTATTTTTAAATATCAACATGCTCGAAGTTTACCTTCTCAAGTTAGGAAGAATAATCTTAGTCCAGTTTGCCCTCACACAACCTACCTTCCACGTATTCACTTTATGGAAATCGATTCTGTTCTGTACGTACATTATAAGTTATTCAATAAACACTCTAACAAAGCCCTGTACATAGTCCGATGCTACCTGCAGGATTGCTCCTAATGTTATTCTTTTATCTTTTATCTTTTATCTTTTATCTTTTATCTTTTATCTTTTATCTTTTATCTTTTATCTCTTATCTCTTATCTTTTGAATGTATCTTTTTACTATATAGAGTGTAAATTTTACATGTCAGGTATAACCTTTCCCCTGGTCATCATTGGAGCACTAATCACTCCACTTTCTTCATTTTGGAGATGAACTCAACAACTGAGTCAAGTGAGAGGAGTTGTTCAGAAATCTTCTCAGGTTCGTAACCTAATTCACGAATGCGGTCAATATCAATATCACAAGTAAAAAAGAAATTTTTACTGTCTACAGTTAGGGAAACCGTCTTCTTCATCTGCTCGAGCTTCTCTTTCCAACCATAAAAGCAAGCACGGCAATGTGGGGCGTAGTCATCATGCTCACGTAATTGAACATTCCCATCCTTCTGTTCACCCATAAATTTGCTAATTCTAGCTTCTTCACCACACTGGACACAGGGAGTACGTAACTTGTGAACTTCATCTGCATGCGCTAAAATATCACCTATGTTTTCATAAGTCACATTGTCAGATGTTACGTCCAGACCGAAAACATAAACTTCTATTCCGGACATGGCCAATCCCTCGAGTGTCTTATATGGCTCGAAATCCTCAAAGAACTGGATCTCGTCTACTAAGATTGCCTGTAAGCATTCTTCTTCAGCTATCCTTGGTATTTCATCTAGGAAATCAACAGAGATGGCAGGAGCTTTTCTTCCATCCCTAGCGCATACAAAATCAGCCTCCTCAACCTCATGAGACATAAACGGCTTAAATACAGCCACACGAAGCCCATCACTTTTTATTTCTTCATATAAATTAATAAGCTTCTTCGTTTTACCACTACCCTTGGTGCCAACACTAACTACAACCCTGCCTACATTTTCATCCATTGCTTCATCCCCCTGTGTACCTTTCTTACGGATAGACAAATCAGTCATTAAGATTCAACGCTCTCCAAACGTAACTCCAATCGTTCTATCATGTAGTCAAATACAGCAGACATTTTTCCTTCAAAGTATTTATCTGCAATGCTTTGAAGGTACTCTTTAGTTTCAGGAGTAGCTCTCAAGTAAAGCCTTTCACTCTTCATAACACTCCTCTTTTCTTCATGCACGGTCTGCAGCCTGTGATTGTCTGTGGTAATACTTGCATACGTTGATTATCACTTTCTAAATCTTCTGGATTTACTAAGTGCCCGAAACGGTTCATGACCTTTCCAGTAACCTCACCAATACAATGAAGGCAAAGCAGGGGGTCTCCCTCAATTCCTTCTGCTAAAAAATTCTCCCTTGCTTTGTCTGTCACATACCTGAACTCACATTTGATGCACTTTACGTACTCGCTCATTATCGAACCCACTCCACTTCAATCTCCTTGTTTGACTTTCTCCATGATCATTTTGAAAGTGCCGCTGATCCCTCGTGTTTACCCCTCTAAACCAAGCAATTTTCTTCTCAACTCTTCTTTTTTCTTGTCTTGCGCACACGGGCGGCATTCGTATATTCCTGAGTATCTATCTAATAGTTCTTGATATGGGACATTAAGAGTCTCCGATAAACAGTGGATGCACAGGCCGCCAGTAGATTCATATACTTTGGCTAACACCTTAGCCTGTTGCGTAATGAACCGGCTACATTTACATTTCAAAACAAACCACCTCTGCACCAATATAAGTAGCGATGTGAACCGAATAACTTTTTGTACGCACCTACCGCAACTATCTGAGGGGATAGATTGACTACTGAGAGAGTAAGGGGCAACCGAAAAGTTAATGATGCGCCCCTGTGGACATACTACCTGGACAAAAAGAAAAGCCCTAAAGATTTACAGGGCAAGTTCTCTAAGTAGAGTATAAAGTTCGGAAATGTCCTCACAGATTACTGATACTGGCTTCTCAATGTCTACAAAACTTACCCATTCGACTACAAAGCCATCATCAATGTTTTCTGCAAAGTGCTTGTCAATCATTGCTATGCCTTTATCGAACTTGAAAGCCAACCCCATAAAGAAAGTATCCCTACCATAATTTTTATCAATCAGTTCAAATAACTTATCTAACATCTCAACATCCCCTTGGAGTGTCTTGAGGCGTTAACCTCTTACTATTCTGGTCGTTTCATCATAGTAAAAGGTTGTGAAAGTTGTTTGGGACGGGTATATTATCAAGAGAATACTGAAATATAAAAAAACAAAGGTTGGTTCCCTTCGGGAATCAACCTTTGCTTTGCATTACCCGGTGGGCCCGCTTAAGCGATATAACTCGCTGCTTCACAGGCCCGGGAGACGGGTTACATATAGTAAGAATTATGTGAATTGTTCTGTTGATGAGTCACGCTGGGATTATGGCTATAGTCGCCGACTCCCCCTGTTTTTTGCTGCACAAACTGCTGGCATTTTTGCTGTGTCTGCTGTGCAGTCTGAATTTGCTTGTCCACATCCTGACGCAAGGCCTTGGAGGGAGCTGTGTACATATTCATTTGCGACATATGGGTATACAAATCCCCTTGAAGGCGCAGCGTATCCATCGTCAAATTGTTGAAGGCTTGACGAACAGATGGACAGGCAGATTCTGTGGCGGCAGTGGTATATTCGCGTACCGTCCGTTTCAGGTCGGCCAGCACCGTATTCATCAGGTCCTCATCCGCCATAAATGATCCGTTTTGTGCGTTCACTAAGATAACCTCCTTAAAGTTGGAATAGCGTTATTGTGGCTGCGTTGGGGCATATTGCTGGTGCTGCTGCAGCATTTGTGTCAACATGCCCATGTGCTGTGTATGGCTCTGGATATGCTGGATGCAGATTTGGCGGACGGCCTGATTCTGTGTAGAACCGGCTGTAGCCGCCAGTTGCTTGATTAGCAAATCCTCATTAGAAATGGAGTCGGCGATGTATTCCAGCTCTTTACCGCTGAGTGCCTGCATTTGTGTAGATTGCATATGATGTTTTCCCTCCTTATAGATGGTTCAAACCAACAGTAGTATGCCCCGGGCCCAGCACATTATGTGCCAAAAAGCGCAAACCAGCACAGGCAAAACATGCATGAGTCCATCGTTTCCTGCGAATACTACGCCCGATGATACGAAAGGGAGATCGACGATGAAATTAATCAGCGGGCAAACGCCCTGGAGTGATACATTGCTAAATCCGCCTGCTTACCCGGCGTTGCAAGGAGATGCCTACTGTGAGTGTCTGATAGTAGGCGGCGGAATGGGCGGAGCCATGACTTCCTATCAGCTGTCCGTGAACGGAGCAGATGTGCTCTTGATCGACAAACGAGCCGTAGCTGGCGGAAGCTCACACGCTAACACTGGACTATTGCAGATCTCTAATGACAAGTCATTGACTGCTTGTATCAACACGTTTGGAGAGGCTCAGGGTGTGATGTTCTATAAGTTGTGTCAGAAGGCACTCGACAATATTGTTGGCCTCCCTGCCAAGCTGGAGATCGACCCGCAGATCATTCCCCGTTCCAGCTTGCTGTATGCCAGTAAGCCAGAGGATGTACCAACCCTACGTGAAGAGCACCGCAATTTGACCGCTCACGGCTTTCATTCGGAGTTTTGGGAGCAGGACCAGATTGCTTCGGCATACTCTTTTGCCAAACCAGCAGGCCTGTACTCCCGGGGAGATGCCGAGACCAATCCCTTCCGAACGGTGCATAGCCTGATTCATCAAGCGGCCAAGAACGGGGCTCGTGTATACGAACAGACCAAAGCGCAGCATTATGAGTTCAAGGAAGACGGCGTGATTTGCCACACCCGGCATGGTCGGATTTTTGCGAAGAATGTTATTTTTGCTATGGGCTATGAGACACAGGAGATGAAGAAGGACCGGGGTGCCGAACTGATTAATACATATGCTATCATGACCCGTCCCCTGAAAGAGCTTCCCAAATGGCATGAGCAAAGCTTGCTCTGGGAAACAGCTCGTCCCTACCTTTACTTCAGAACCACTCCGGAGGGACGCATCATTGCCGGCGGTAAAGATGAACCACTGACTGATGACAAGCAGCGCGAGGTTAGAGTTCTCTCCCAGAGTAAAAGGCTACGGGAGGAGCTGGAAGCATTATTCCCGGAAATCCGCGGCATAGAGGTTGAATACGCCTGGGGCGCCGTATTTGGAACAACGCGTGACGGCCTGCCCTATATTGGGCCGCACCCGGATTATCCGCATAGTTACTTCATTGAAGGCTACGGCGGCAACGGCACTGCCTACAGCAATATAGCGGCAGAGCTATTGACGGATACTCTTGGTGGAAAGCACAGGCCGGAACTCGAACTGTTCTCACTGACCCGTTCATCCAGACCTTCACCCCATAGCGTTTCATGAAAAGACGAGCTGATTATAATTGTGACTGCACCTACAACAAAAGCTTGGACTGTAATCAGTCCAAGCTTTTGTTTATTTTCCAATATGATGGATGAATGGTGTATTTCTCAGTTTGCTTTTACAAATTCTGCAGATTTGATCCCCGCTTGGCGACCGAAAATAATGATTTCTGCAACCGAGTTTCCGCCGATCCGGTTTTGACCATGCAGACCTCCTGTCACCTCACCTGCAGCAAACAGACCTGTAATAGGGTTACCCTCTTTATTTAAAACTTCTGTGTTGGTGTTGATTTTCACACCGCCCATGGTGTAATGAACCCCGGGACCGATTTTAATCGCAAAGTAGGGCGCGCTGGACAAGTCGTTATCCATCCCTGTCGTTCTGCCGAATTCGGCATCCTCTTTACCTTTTACAGAGCTGTTCCAGGTATCCAGTGTTTTTTGCAATTGATCACCCGGCACACCCATTTCCTGGGCCAATGTCTCGATGGAATCAGCTTGGATCACAAAGCCCATCTTCTCATATTGTTCGATTGCTTTAACTCTGGATTTCACGCCAGAATCAAAGACCAGAAAAGCTGCATTTTCAGGAAGTTGATTGATTGCGGCGGTTACTTTGTCACGAGTACCCAGATCGTTGGTGAATCGTTTACCTTCGCTGGATACGAGGATAGCGCCTTCCCCGCGAACAGCTTCCCCAATGAGATATGATTTTTCTTGTTGCACCGTCGGGTGAACTTGGATCTGATCCATATCGACAGTTACACCACCAAGCTTCTCAATCATCTGAATGCCGTCACCTGTGCTGCCGATTTGATTGGTTGTTACATATCCGTCTAAATCAGGTCTGACTTCAGAGATCATTTCCTTGTTGGACCCAAAACCTCCAGTTGTCACAACGACCGCCTTCGCTGTAATGGTTTTTTCATCCTCTTGGTTAAAGATGACTTTGACGCCATTGACCTTGCCATCTTTTTCAGTAATGTCCTTGACATCGGCGTTCACAAAAAGCGGGATTCCTTGCTCTTGAATATTGTTCACTAGACCTTTAACAAGATATTGTCCAACTGCAGAGCCATCTTCAGGACGATGTGTACGCTTCTCGTTCATACCGCCTGTAATGGTGATATTGCTCAGTTTGATTCCGATGGAGTCGAGCCAGTCAATGGCACTTGCGGAATGGTCAACGAAGAAACGCAGCATCTCTTTGTCGTTCGTATCATGACCACCCTTTAAGCTCTCTTCATAAAATAAATCATTGCTGTCTGCAATACCTTGCTCCTTTTGGAACTTCGTTTCAGAAGCGTTCATTCCCGAAGAAGACTTCGTTGTATTCCCGCCAGCAACCGGCATTTTTTCAAAAATAACAGGATTCATCCCTTTGGCTTTAGCCTCAAGCGCGGCAGACATCCCTGCCCCGCCTCCACCGACAATAATGATATCGTATGTATCCTTCAGTTGATCGAGCGGTGTATAGCTTGCTTCCGATGCTCCTGAAACAGCCTCCGTGGTTGCTTCCTTTGCCGCATCCTTGTTGTCTTGATTCTTGTTCCCGCTGCTGCTGTTATTGACGGAGTTGCCTTTACTGCTGTTATTGCCACTATTCCCGCATCCTGCGATCACGAGCATAACAGAGAGAATGAGAATAAGCGCAGCCACTGATTTCTTTTTCATAATTTATAATTGCCCCCTTGTGCTTTTTTTCACAATTAATCATAACCGTAAAAGTGCTGTTCATGATAGTTTACGTAATTAAAGAAAACGTTTCGTCATTAAAGTAACAGATCCTTCATAATTTTAATGAATTTCATGTTATAATATACTATCTGCGTGACAGAGAGACTTTTATCACTGTTCGGATATTCACATTAAATGTAATATGTTGCATATCAGAACACCGTCGCTACACAAACATAAACTTCATAAATCATAAGCTATGATTGCTATGGATCACACTATAGCAGGAGCAGCTTCTGGAGAGACCGCAGGCAATCTGCGGCGCCGAAGGGTTCACAATCTCAGGCAAAAGGACAGAAGAGTACTGAATATGTATTTGTCATGCTGATTATCATTAGCAGGGCAAGTATTATTTAATATTCTTTTTACCTAGAGATTGGATGACATCCAGTCTCTTTTTTATTGGCATTATATCCATTTAGGGGGAAACAGGTATGGCACAAACAGAATTAAAGCGAGAGCTGGCTAATCGGCATGTTCAGCTCATCGCTATTGGCGGCACCATTGGGACGGGATTATTCCTGGGATCGGGCAAAGCGATTCAACAAGCAGGTCCTTCTATCATGATCACGTATTTAATCGTGGGGATTGCTGTGTTTTTTGTAATGAGAGCATTGGGAGAACTTCTGTTGTCTAAGGCAGGTTATCAATCGTTTACGGACATTGCCGAAGACTATCTCGGCCCTCGAGCTGCGTTTATCACGGGTTGGACCTATTGGTTCTGCTGGATCATGACAGCTATGGCTGATGTTATAGCTGTTGGCATATACGTGAACTATTGGTTTGATATCCCGCAGTGGGTACCGGCCATCGTCTGCCTGATCATTTTATTAGGGCTCAATCTATTAACTGTAAAAAATTTCGGGGAATTGGAGTTTTGGTTTGCGTTAATTAAAGTAATTACAATTCTTGCCTTGATCGGCATTGGGATCGTTTTGCTGATCATGGGACTCAAAACAGATGCAGGATCGGTAACTATACGGAATCTCTGGGAGCATGGCGGCTTTTTCCCAAACGGCGCCTCAGGGTTTTTATTTTCTTTTCAAATGGTGGTATTCGCTTATGTCGGCGTGGAATTAGTTGGTGTTTCGGCAGCGGAGACATCCAATCCAGAGAAAAACATTCCATCTGCTATTAATAAAATCCCTTTGCGGATCCTATTTTTTTACGTTGGCGCACTGTTTGTCCTCCTGTGCATTAACCCATGGACAGAACTCAGTCCGGCGGAAAGTCCATTCGTGAAAACCTTTAGTTTAATAGGAATACCCATCGCTGCGGGAATTATTAATTTCGTCGTATTAACTTCAGCCGCTTCCGCCTGCAACAGCGGGATGTTCTCGACAAGCCGGATTCTTTATAGTTTGAGCAAAAAGAACCAAGCATCCCCTCATTTTGCCAAGCTAAATAAAAATCATGTACCAGGGAACTCCTTATTTATTTCTACGCTCGTTATATCGGTTGGTACTTTATTAAGTAAAGTCATTCCAGGTCAAGCTTTTGGGATCGTCACTACTATAAGTGCAATTTGTTTTATATGGGTTTGGGGTGTTGTTCTAGTATGCCATATCAAGTACAAGAAGACTCGGCCGGACTTACAGGCTAAATCCAAGTTCAAAGCACCGTTCACCCCGGCTATTAATTATGCGGTCCTAACGTTGTTTGCCGTAATTCTCATCATAATGCTCTTCGCAGAAGAGACACGACCGGCTTTATTGTTTACCCCGTTATGGTTCATATTACTATTCATACTGTATTCAATACGTAGCAATAAGAGCAACAACAACCATGATATCAACACGATCAATCCAAAAGGCTGATCCTGAGCGACGTTCTGTACTAATCTATATAAAACAAACTTAAGATTCTCACTTAAGGCTTGGTCGTCACTACGGTGAATGTTTGGACTTCCGGTCGCTGTTGATATCTGGCTACAGCTTAGGCTTACGATGCGTGCTTTCCTATGGAAAGCTTTCAGGCGATCGCTTACGCTCCTACAGTTCCAATCCTTCCCCTCCGTTCCTTCTGGCTCTTTGTTACTTTCTTTTATTCGTTTTATATAAAAAATTAAAGAAACCCCAGGTCGTAATGACCTGGGGTTCTCGCAATTTCAAACTTTACAGCCTCTTGCAAACACCTTGTCTACTCAAATATTAGGAGATTCACCTGTGTGCCCCTCTGATATTACCCTGTACTTATATACTGGACGCCCTATCGCCCCATAGCTGATCTCCATAGACAAAGCACCGGTCTCCGTCAGATACATCAAATACTTGCGCACCGATATTCTGGAGATAGGCGCTCTTGTAGAAATATCGTCTGTAGAGAAGGAATCTTGCGACAGCCCGTTGATGATCTCCCAGATGTTATCCAAGGTACTCTCACTGAGCCCTTTAGGGAGCACGGGAGCAGCAGACACCACGACAGAATTCTTCTCAGTCTCACCCCGATGCCGGACAAGCTTATCTAACTGTTCCTGATTAAGATTTTTCCTATGCCTCATCAGCAGGTTGTTCTCCCTGTACGTGGTCAATGCCGCCTGAAAGCGAGCAAACTCAAAGGGCTTGATCAGATAATCCACTGCACCATGCTGCAAGGCATTACGGATACTGACATTATCGCTAGCTGCCGATATAACAATCACATCTACCGTACTTCCTTGTTCACGTAAAAAGGATAGCAGCTGAAGCCCGTTACTCTTTGGCATATAGATATCCAAGAGAATCAAATCTACTTGTTGGCTTGCCAGCAGTACGTTAGCCTCTTCAACTGAAGCAGCACAGCCAGTATACCGAAACCCATCCATCTGCTCCAGATAATGTCGGTTAAACTTCGCTACCATCGGATCATCTTCCACGATTATTACGTTAATCATCTAGACTCATCACCTTTAGTCAAATACGGCACATTTACGACAAAAACCGTTCCTGGATCATGACCGGGAAGCAACTGCAAATGTCCGTTCAGTTTATTCACACTTCGCCGGACCAGATGGAGTCCCATCCCCCGGTTCTCCCCTTTTGTGGAGAAGCCCTGCGTATAGATATTCTCTTGCAGCGGTTCCGGTATGCCGGGACCGTTGTCCCTGACTATACAGATCAAACGGCCTTCGTCATAGTAAAAAGCCAGCCGTATTTCCTTGTTTTCAGACGTCATATCGCTCAGGGCATCCCTTGCATTATCCAGCAGATTGCCGGCAATTGTGATCAACTCATGGGTTATCTCCGCTTGGGCTGACTCCGGCAGATAGCTGTCTTCCTCCAGCACAAGATTAATGCCGTCCTCGCGGGCCCTGCTTAATTTCCCTAGCAGAAATCCCGCCATAACCGGATCTTTGATTGCTCTTGTGATGGAACCAATCTCGCTCTGATAATTACTTACCGTTCCGGAAATATACTGCTGCAGCTCATCATACATCCCCATATGGGTCATACCCAAAATAACATGCAGTTTGTTCATATATTCGTGCGCACCTGCCCGCAGCGCATCCGCGTATACGGATATCCCGGATAACTGCGCTGCAAGTTGGGTAATTTCAGTCATATCTCTGAAAGTGACGATCGCTCCAACAATCTCGCTGCCCACACGAATCGGCAAACTGTTAGCCAGCAGAGAAATCCCGTTCAGGTCAATTTCTTCATCCAGCTTCACATCTCCTGATATCAAGACCTTATCCAGACGCAGAGCTGGCCAATAATCATCTATGTATGATTCCAAAGCCTTTCCTGTAATTCCAGCAGCCGTAAACAACCGTTCTGCTTCCACATTAATCAACGTGATACGCGCCTCAGCGTCTATGGCAATGATGCCCTCACGGGCTGATTGCAGCATAGCACTGCGTTCTTCCAGCAGTCTTGAAATTTCCGACGGCTCCATCCCGAACATCATCTTCTTAATCTTTTTTCCCAGCACAATAGCGCCCAAAGTACCAAGCAGGGCCCCCGATAACAGGATCAAGATGATGGTCCACTCATTTTTCTTAATAATATCATGTACCCGTTTCATGGAGAAGCCGACGACAACAACTCCAACCTGATGTCCTTTGTCGTTATATACCGGCACGAATGCGCGCAAGGATTTGCCCATTGTCCCCCAGCCCACCGAAATGCTATCCTCGCCCTGCAGCGCTAATTCCTGTCCTCCGCCAACAAAAGGCTTGCCAATAAGGGCCGGGTCGGGATGCGAGTAGCGGATACTATCCATATCTAGTACCACTACGAACAGACTATCATTCCGACGAGCGATTTTTCCCGTATAAGCTTGAATATCCTTACTTACACCCTCCTCCAGGCCCTTGGACACCAGCGGTGTCAAGGCAACTGTGTGGGCAATGCTTAGGGCCTTGCCCTCCAATGCTTTTCGGGTCTGGGGTAAAATATGATTAATGAAGATAATATACAGTACAAGCAGTACGGAAAACACCACTGCGGACACCATGATAGCAATCGTCGTTACCATGCTGTTAATCCGTTTTCTTTTGACCAATGTAGGCCTCTCCCATAACAATAAAATAAAACGTTTTAGACCGGATGCCTGTCCTCCTGACGGGACAAAGAACGCCTAAGGACCAGCCAGCTTCCCAGCGGTGCCGCACCAAGCACCAACAGCAGCACTGTTATCGTACGCGGTGATCGGTTGACAGACAACACAGCAATGAACACCAGAATACCCAGTATTCTGCCACACATCAAACTTAACTCCCGCAGCACGACAAGCTCCACCCGATTGCTCACGCTCTCTTCAGACGCTCCAATCAGATCAAAGCTGGTTGATGTCATCGGCAACATATACAGCGGAATAAACAGCGAAGTACCCATTCCCATGATCAATAAAGTTCCGTAATTCACCTGCCACAGCAGTGGTGTGATCACTCCAACCAGCAGCACCCCGCCAATCAGCATACCGGCAGACCGGTATGTCGGCTTAAAGAATTTACCTGCGATCCAGTAACTTACTAACGAGAGTGCAGATGTAACCAGTGCAAACTGACCGAGTTTGCTCTCTTCCTTAGCGGCAACAAAGACCAGCAAACCAATTAGAAACGAGAAGACCCCTTCTCGCAAGCCCTGAAAAAAAAGCCCTGCAGCCACTCTTCGCCACTGATCCGAACCCTTCAGCTGCCGCCATGGCTCCAGCCAACCGTAATCCGCCTCGCTCTTGCGCTTTTTGAGAAAAAAGCTTAGCACAACCGCTGCTCCGTAGATACCGAGCGAGATCATAAATACGATCTGATAACCGCGGTCTCCGGATAAAGACGAGATTAACCTCCCTGAAGCCCAAGGTCCAACTATCCCTGTCAGCGAGCCCAAGAGTCCCATCCAGCCGTTCCAGAAGTCACGGTTTGCAGCATCCGTAATCTCGAAATAGACGATATTAAACGCCAGCCAGAATAATCCGATAGCCACACCCAGGAGCAGGCCTAGCGGCCAGATATACTGAATCGCATTTCCGCCAATTCCCAGCACAATCAGATAAAAAAGACCTGAAACGGCAATCCCGATCCGCAGAGCGTTCATCTTGTTGTGCTCCTTGACCCATTTGCCTGCGAGCCAAAAACTAAGGCCCAGCGCAATCTGCTGGGCCACAGTGAACCAGCCGATCATCATGTAATCCTGACGGCTTTTCCATAAATAAACGTTAAGAAAGGTACCCGACAACGCTCCCGCCAGTAAAAACAAACCGTTCACTCCCAGCAGCAGCGAAGCCTGAACCTTCATTGATGCAGCCTTCATGATTGTCCCCCTGCCTATAGACATGATTCTGAATATCATGCCCATACAGGCAGGAAATGATCAATTCCCTAGCTGCCAATGCTCAAATTGCGAACAAGTTGTACCCGGTCCTTCTGTGCCAGATTGTGCTGGACATGGAAGCAAGACGGGCAGACGAATACATTTAGTGAGAACGGGGCCTTCAGCACAGGTCCGCCAAGGACAGCCGGGGTCGAAGGATCGAACTCCTTCACTTCCTGCGTTCCAGCCAGTAACAGTAATTCATGGCACTGCGGGCATTCCGGTGCTTCTTCTTGCTGCGACAGAATAGCTGAGCTGTTCTGTTCATACTTCTGGAGATCGTAATCGTCCCGGAACTGTTCCAGAGTGTTGAAAATAGGCACTACGCCATCCTTTTCACTGTCATCCCACAGGTCCTCGTCATTCACAGACTCTTCGTCCGTGTCCTCTTTCACTTCCAGCTCGTCCTCCAGATCGTCACTGGTGACATTCACTGTCCGGTAGCCTTTCAGCTCATTGTTGCAGTGCGGGCAATACTCCTCGGGTCCGAATTCTTCATCCCACACAATTTCGGTATCACACCAAGGGCATACAGTCGTTTCCATCTTTAAAATCTCCTTCTTAACATGCTTAATATTTAATTAATCGTCACATATATGATGCCACCGAGCAAAAAAGCAACGGCGCAACCAAACAGGACCCGGGTTAAAATCTTCATGGTTTCCTCCTACATTATGGAAGCTCCAATAACATACGATAAGGATACCGAGATCAGCAGTGCGGTCAAGCCTACGGCCCGGTTGTCTGCGGCAATCT
The DNA here is from genome assembly GCF_042883835.1 of Paenibacillus sp. NPDC058177. Classification (NCBI taxonomy): domain Bacteria; kingdom Bacillati; phylum Bacillota; class Bacilli; order Caryophanales; family Paenibacillaceae; genus Paenibacillus; species Paenibacillus sp. NPDC058177. The sequence goes on from NZ_JBHVVB010000003.1 coordinate 148,764, forward strand.
CCTCATCAATAGAAAATACGGGCGTTAGGAACTCAAAGAGAAAATAGGCCAACAGCAGCAACAAAAAGCCCACAACCGACCATTTCATCGTCTCGTAAATCGAAGCCCCGGCCTGGATGCTGAAACGTAGGATGTTGCAAATTCCGAAGATTTTGCCCCCGGTTGCCATGGCCGCCGCTACATTTCCTTTGCGAATTTCTTCCCAGCAGTTATACTTCGTCACCATCTCAAAAAAGGAGAGGAATACCACCAGCCCCAAGATTGCTACGGTGAAGTAGCCAAGCAGCGACCCCAGCGGATGCCTCAGCAAAAGATCAACATTTTCCTGCATGCTCACCCTTCTCTCCTCCACATGGTTCCTTCGCTATTGCAGCTCGGCTACCGTCACGCCTGCTCCGCCTTCGTTATAGTTGCCTAGACGGTAGCTCTTAACATTCCGGTGCTTGCGAAGGTAATCATGAATGCCTGACCGCAATACCCCGGTTCCCTTGCCGTGAATAATCGCAATTTGGCCCAGATTGCCGAGGAACGCCTCGTCGATGAAGCGATCCGTCTCCAGCAGCGCTTCCTCCAGATTGGCCCCGCGCAGATCCAGCTCCCTGCGGATATTCTCGTCGCGCGTACGCTTCACGGTCGTAGCCTGCCGCAATGGCGTGGGATTGCCCGATTTCTGGGCAGCGACCAGTTCCAGATCATCCAGCTGCACCTTCATCTTCATAATGCCAAGCTGCACTACTGCTTCCTTGGAACCGCTCATTTCCACAACATGACCCTTCTGATTCAGGCTGTAAACCCGCACTTCGTCTCCAGGTCCAATCTGCCTAGGCGGCTTGACCGCTGTGCGGGACGCTGCCTTCTTGCGCGGCGCGGGCTCAGCTTCATCCAGACGGCGACGGGCCTCGATCAGCTTATGCTCCTTAACCGAAGCTCCTTCCTCCAGCGCCAGCTTGCGCAGATCACTAATGATCTGTTCAGCCTCTTTGCGCACTTTGTCCAGAATGTCGCTGGCTTCCTTCTCGGCCTTCTCCAGACGCTTGTCGCGCTGGCTCTCCAGCTTCTCCAGTTCCTGCTTCTGTTTACTGCGGAACTCTTCGGCTTCACGGCGGATATGCTCCGCCTTCTCCCGCTCATTCTCCGCACCAAGGCGGTTCTCTTCGAGCGAAGCAATCATGTGCTCCACACGCAGGTCCTCTTCCTTGACCTCACCGCGCGCATGCTCCAGAATAGCACTCGGCAAGCCGAGGCGCTCTGCTATAGCAAACGCGTTGCTTCGTCCAGGCACGCCGACCAGCAACCGATATGTCGGGCTAAGGCTCTGTACATCAAACTCCATACTGGCGTTGATGACCCCTTTTCGCTCGTAAGCGTAGGCCTTCAACTCGCTGTAGTGGGTAGTCGCCACCATCCGGCATTCCGTCCGGTGGATGTTCTCCAGAATCGCGATGGCCAGTGCCGATCCTTCCGCCGGGTCCGTACCCGCGCCGACTTCGTCCAGAAGGATGAGGCTCTTCGGAGTCATTTTACGCAGAATGGAAATAATATTAGTCATATGGCTGGAGAAGGTACTGAGACTCTGCTCAATACTCTGCTCATCGCCAATGTCAGCATAGATCGCGTCAAATACGCACATCTGGCTGCCTTCCTCCGCCGGAATGAACAGACCAGACATGGACATCAGACTCAACAGCCCAATGGTCTTCAAGGTCACGGTCTTACCGCCGGTATTTGGTCCGGTAACGATAATCGTGCTGTACTGGTTCCCCAGTTCCACATCCAGTGGCACTACATGCTCTGCAGGGATCAGCGGATGACGCCCCTTGCGCAGCTTGAGGTATCCCCGGTCATTCATGCGCGGCTGGGAAGCCTTCATATCCCGGGCCAGACGAGCTTTGGCAAAAATAAAATCAAGTTCGGCCAGGATATCGACATCGTAAGTCATCTCTTCCGCGATATCGCCGACCAGAGCCGTTAGCCGGTGCAGAATAATCTCCACTTCCCGTTCCTCACGAAGCCGTGTCTCCCGCAGCTTATTGTTCATCGCCACAATGGATTCAGGCTCAATGAACAGGGTCGCACCGGAGCCGGATTGGTCATGCACAATACCACCAAAGTGGGCACGGTATTCCGCTTTGACCGGAATTACGAATCGGTCGCCGCGGATCGTAACAAGCTGATCCTGCAGCATTTTAGATACCGAGGAGGAACGAATCATCGAGTCCAGCTTCTCACGAATTCTGGCTTCGCCTCCGCGCAGCTCGCGGCGGATATTTGCCAGCTCAGGGCTGGCGGAATCCATGACATCGGCATTCTCGTCAATACACGCACGGATGGCATCCTCTACATGCTTCTGCTCTGACAAAAGATCACTGAGGGCAAACAAAGATTCAACAGCCTCATCCTCATGCATTGCAGCCAAAAAACGCTTGATTCTGCGGGCTCCGCCAATTGTGAAGCCGACAGAAAGCAGTTCATGCGTTCCAAGCAGTCCACCAATGGACGCCCGCTTCAGCGCCGCCTTGATGTCGGTAATTCCGCCAAACGATGGAATGCCCTTCAGACGATCCACGTTGGCGGCTTCATCGGTAGCCTTCAGCAGCAGCTTTACGCCTTCAAAATCACCGGAAGGTCTTAGCTGTTCCGCCATTTCACGCCCCATCGAGGTCTGCGTATATTGCATTAATTTATTTAAAATCTTGCGATATTCAAGCGTATGCAAAATTTTGTCGTCCAATTACAGTCACAACTCCCTTCATAGATGATTCCATTATACCGAATATGGGCGATTTTCGCTATTTGGGTATCGTTTCCCAACATATTAATTCCGTATCCGGGTCATAATAACAACTGCACATATCCTTAGCTTGAGCCAAAGGAGGTTAAACCAGTGAGATTTTTAGGTCATGTAGTCCGTTTTGTTGTATCAGCGATTGTCTTGCTCATCGTCGGCTGGATTGTTCCCCAATTCACCATCGGCGGCTTCTGGAGCGCTTTGGTTCTGGCCCTCGTGATCGCCCTGCTTGGTTGGGTGGTCGAAGGGATTTTCGGCGGCAAAGCGACACCGTTTGGTCGAGGCATTGTCGGCTTCCTCGTCAGCGCGCTAGTTATCTGGATCGCGCAGTTTGTAGTCAGCGGTGTTAGTGTTACCATTCTCGGCGCGATTCTGGCAGCTCTGGTCATCGGTATTATCGACCTGTTTCTGCCGGTATCCACACCGTTCGAAGCTGCTAAATAACGATTGCCTCAAGCACGAAGACAGCCCCCCTCTTCCGGTTACCACGGGAGAGGGGGGCTGTTCATATTTATCCATAGGACAGGATATTAGCTTCTTGTGAATCAACAGAAGATGTAACGACTCTGTTCTTTCCGGATCTTTTCGCCTGATACAACGCATCATCAGTCTTGCGAAACAGCTGTTCCTTACCATCGCCAAGCTGATAACGGCATAAGCCGATACTAACCGTTATAGGATGGCCGCCGGCATAGGGATGCTCCATCTGCTCGATGGTCAACCGCAGCTCCTCTGCTGCACTGTAAGCTTCAGAACAGTTCCGGTCTGTATAAATAACCGCAAACTCTTCTCCGCCGTAACGCGCCGCAAAATCATTAAGCCCGATCTTCTCGCCCACTTTGGCTGCGACTTCCTTCAGCACCAGATCACCGACCCAATGCCCGTAAGTATCGTTCACCCGCTTGAAGTTATCAATATCAAACAACGCTAGTTGCAGCATTAGCCCGTTGTTCTCGCACTGTTCCAGCAAGGAATCAAGGTATTCATGAAAGGTCTTGTGATTGTACAATCCAGTCAGTGCATCAATCTTCAACAACTTGTCCGAAATAGCCCGCTCTACCAGCAGGCCCTGTTCCGATTTCGTCAGCTGCTCCAAGTATTCTCCGGTTTCCTTCGACCTTACAATCACAGCCCGCGCCATAAGTAAAAAGAGTAAGAAAACAAACTCCATAGCAATAAATTCGAGCAACGGTTTCTTCAAGTACACTCGTTCCAGCCCGAAATATACCGCAGCGTAGAAGAATATGCTAAAAAGACCCAATGTGTACAGAAGCTTGCGATCAAAATAAATTAACGAAATCATGATCGGCATCATCAGCGCCATCTGGGCACCGTCCACAAAAGGCTCTATTACAAAATAAAACAAATAAGAAATGATAAAGCCGCAGCCAACAATGGCTTGCTTGTTATACTGCAAAGTGGAACGCAGCCATATCTCCGCAGAAGCCACACAAATAACAATCAGGATATTGGAAGCAATGAACAAATAGCCGCTTTCAGTCCCTGGACTACTCTTCAGTCTAAGTTGATCCTCGCACAGCACAAAGAGAACTTGGGCGATCAGCATGAAAGCCAACACAATCCAATACCCATTCATTATTTTACGGTGCCAGACCTCCGCATTCAGCAAATCAGTTGCTGCGATCATGTGGATCCCCTACTTCTAACCCATGATATAATAGTTTACATTATAATAAATATAAATTGTTTTTGCATCATTTTTTTGCATTCTTCGACAATTATTTTGCGAAAAATGTCGATTAATATATCTCCGGCATACTTCCCTCTGTTCACCAACTTTTCACAACTTTATAGAGCGCTTCCTAAATTTTTAAGTTATGATGTCTACAGAATTGTCACATTTAACCATTCTACAGGTGAGGGGGAGCAAAATGAAGTCTAAATTTGCACTTTTTATGTCATTATTCTGTATTCTGATTCTCACCGCCTGCTCCAATAGCGGGAGCAACGCCGCCGGAAGCAGCACTAACGCTGCAAAGGAACCTGAAATTCAAGCTGAGACCGAACTCGTCATCAAGGCCAAAAACTACAGCTTCGATCAAGAGGAGTACCACCTGAAGAAGGGCGTACCCGTCAAAATCATTTTCGAAAATGAAAGCGGTAATCACGGCATTCTCGTTCCCGAGCTGAATCTGCAACTAAGCGGCAAAAAAAATACAAAGGTCATCGTCCCGGAAGAAACCGGAACCTTCCAAATGACATGCTCCATCATGTGCGGCGCCGGCCACACCGGCATGATTGCAAATGTGATCGTCGAGGAGTGAGGACTGGGGGGAGCGTCAACCTTATGGAAGTAACGGGAATTGTTCCTGTTATTTCGTCAAACTAATCAATATTCCTTATTTTAAATGGAAAAACTCCTGTTATTTCGCACTTTGGACTGCTCATTTGCTCCAACATGCGATATTAACGGGAGTTTTTCCCGTTATTCCACGACAGACTGCTGAAGCGCCTGCTTGAGGAGAGCTAGTTACTGCAGTTAGTTACTACAATCACTTATTACTCTCACTTACTACTCCCCACTTACCACTCTCACTTACCACTCTCACTTACTTCTCTCACTTACTTCTCTCACTTACTACTCTCACTTATTACTCTCAATTACTTCTCTCACGTACTTCCCTCACTTGTCACGCTCAGTCACTACAGTCTATTTACCGTAGTTAGTCTCTTCAGCAGACAATCCAGTCTATTTCCTCTGAGCAAATTTCTGCGAGAGGATGATCTCCTTCAGCTTCTCAGTCCCAAATCCTCCCCGGTGAATGGCATTGGCTTCCGGGTAAAAGACCATCCGCAGCGAGGTGCCATCCTGAAGGTGCACACGCAGAAAAATTTTCCATTCATTCTTCGTACGGCTTGTTACAGCATAGATCTTCTTAAAATCAGATTTTTTTATTCTCAACAGCTCTTCTTCAAAAGCCTTCGCTGCCTCAGGATCAAAATACCGAATTAGGCTGCCGTCATTCCCACTCTCAATACTGACTTTACTAATCTTCCCCCCAATATCAAGTAAATCGCCTATAGTCTGCGCTTTGGGATTGTCGCTCACTTCATAGATGGAATGGTTAGCCACCACCCGAAACTCTGGCCGGTATCCTTTCAGTTCATAAATCTCAGTGCCAACTGGCAGAAAAGCTGCATCACCATTCACCGTAATATGGCCAGAACAAGCATTGTCGTTCAGCATGTAGGCTACCTCCCCTACCTTTTTGCCGATCTGATCAGCTTTAACTTCTTGTGTACCTTCATAATTCCGCTCGTATTTGATATCGTTGATCATCAAGATATCTACCCATTCGATAATAGCGTAAGAACAGTTTTGTTTGTTATTTTGTTTATAGTCCCTTTGGGGCTCAGACGTTGTAATCGGCTCTGCTCCCTCAGCAGTCTCCTCAGTAGTCTCCTCAGTGGCTTTCAACCCAGCAGAAGCAGCTGATGTAGAAACGCTTCCCTTCTCCACATCCCCACAGCCTGTAATCAGCAGAACAAGTATGGCTGGGAGCAGTACTAAATTACTCTTTAGTCTCATGGGTATCACCTCGATCTTCAGACGACTCGAAGCTGGACAAAGTTGCAGAATATGGAAGTGGAATTCGTTGTTTGTCTAAAAAAAGCCGGCCCCACACGCATAAGCGTCGGGACCGGCTTTTCTACCTTCATCCGTTATTCAACTGTCTTGCTCGATCAGTTGAATCCATTCATTATATTCAAGCTGCAGCTTGGAATATTCCGCCTGCAGGCTGCGATATTCCTGATTGAGCTTGTCCAACTCGTCCTGGTTAACCTGGGACTGAATCTGGAGCAAGCGGAGTTGGCCTTGCGCCAGCTCGTAATGCTCCCCAACCTCGTTCAGCTGCGCCAGTACCGTGCTATGCTCTTGATGTGCCGCTTCCCGCTTCGCCTCAGCCTCTGTGGCCTCCTGCTGCCAGATCTCAATCTCCTCGCGCAGCTTGGCTTCCGCCTCGGCCCACTGCTGCTGGCGCGCTGCCAGCTCATCATATCTGTGCTTCCAGGAAGCTCCGTAATCCTGAGCTTCTTTTAGCACATCCTGCTGCTCGGCTGCTGCAGCCGCCGCTTCGCGACCGGCCTCGGACAGCTCTTCGAGGCGGACCGCCATCTCCTCGCGTTCCTCCTCCAGCAGACGGTATCGCTCCTGAAGACGCTCCCCGTCCTGAAGAACTTCATCATACTGTGAGATCATGTCCTCATAACGGACTTGCAATGCTGCCAGTTCCTTGCGCACTTGCTCTCCCTCGCCGATCAGCACTCCGTTTTGCTGCTCCGCTTCCGCACGCCGGGTAACTTCGTCATCTAGCTTGTTCACCAAGCTGTTCAACTGGCCTCGCAGGTTCTCGGTATCGCGGTTCAGCCCCTGAGCTTTGTCCTCTGTCTCCAGAAGACTCATTTCCAGCTCATTGATTTCATCCATACGCTTCTCAGCAAGCTCCCTATAAGAAACCGCCTCACTCGCAGCACGGTCAAGCTCTTGCTGTACCTGGCTCAGACTGTCACCAGTTTCCCCCAGGGAGGTTCGCAGATCCGAGGCTTCCTTCACCGAAAGATCATAACGCTCGCGAAGCTCTTCCAGTTCCGAATTCAGCACCTCGCCAAGCTCTGTTGTCGAGCGCAGTTCTTCTTGGACACGGAGCACGCTGTTCTTAGCTTCTTCCAGAGCATCCTGCAGCACTGTCACTTCATTCTGTGACGAAGTATAACGCTGACGCAACTCTTCCAACTCAGCGTCCAACATTTCGCCAAGATCAGTTGAAGACTGAAGTTCGTTCTGAAGCTGGCTCAGACTGCCCTTGGATTCTTGCAGATCTTCACGGAGCCCCGCAATCTCCTCTTGTGAATCAGCATGGCGCTGGCGCAGCTCTTTCAGCTCAGTATTGAAGACTGCACCCTGTTCATTCGCTGTGCTTAATGCTTCCTGCACCGCACTCAGACTGCTCTCGGCTTCCTCAAGAGAACTTTGTAGCTCCTTAACTTCTTCTTGCGAAGCAACATGACGCTGACGCAGTTCTTCCAGCTCACCATCCAGCATCTCACTTAGCTCTGTGGACGAGCGCAGCTCTTCCTGCACACTGCTCAGGCTGCCCTTGGATTCTTGCAGGTCTTCACGGAGCCCTGTAATCTCCTCTTGTGAATCAGCATGACGCTGGCGCAGCTCTTTAACTTCCTCTTGCGAAGCTACATGAAGCTGCTGCAGCTCCTTCAGCTCAGCATCCAAAACTTCGCCCAGCTCGTTGGCTGTGCTCAATTCTTCCTGCACCGCTCTCAAGTTACTCTTAGCTTCCTCAAGAGAACCACGCAGCTCCTTAACTTCTTCTTGCGCAAGAGCCTGGCGCTGGCGCAGTTCTTTAACTTCCTCTTCCGAAGCTACATGAAGCTGCTGCAGCTCCTTCAGCTCAGTATCCAAAACTTCGCCCAGCTCGTTGGCTGTGCTCAATTCTTCCTGCACCGCTCTCAAGTTACTCTCAGCTTCCTCAAGAGAACCACGCAGCTCCTTAACCTCTTCTTGTGAATCAGCATGGCGCTGGCGCAGCTCTTTAACCTCCTCTTGTGAAGCGGCATGAAGCTGCTGCAGCTCCTTCAATTCAGTCTCCAAGACCTCACCAAGCTCGTTAGCTGTGCTCAATTCTTCCAGTACAACGCGTTGATTACTCTCAGCTTCCTTAAGTGAATCGCTTAGCTCCTTAACTTTCTCTTGCGAAGCAGTAAGAAGTTCCCGCAGCTCCATAACTTCCTCTTGCGAAGTAACATGAAGCTGGCGCTGCTCTTCCAGCTCAGTATCCAACATCTCGCCCAGCTCCGTGGACGTGCGCAGTTCTGCCTGCACATGGCTCACGCTGTTTTTAGCCTCTTCCAGAGCCTCACGGAACACCGCGACCTCCTCTTGCGAAGCCATATGGCGCTGGCGTAGTTCTTTCAGCTCAACATCCAAGGCTTCACCTATCTCGTTGGCCGTACGCAATTCTCCTTGAACTGCGCTCAGATTGCCCTCAGCTTCCTCAAGGGATCCGCGCAGCACTGTAACCTCATTCTGCGAGGCTTCATAACGCTGACGCACTTCTTCCAGCTCAGCGTCCAGCATCTCGCCCAGTTCGTTAGCTGTACGCAGTTCTGCCTGAACAGCACTTAAGCCGCTCTCAGCTTCTTCAAGTGAGCCTCGTAGCACTGCAACTTCATTTTGCGAGGAATCATAACGCTGACGCACTTCTTCCAGTTCGCCACTGAGCGTCTCGCTAAGCGCTGTTGCAGTCTGAAGCTCTCCGCTGAGCTGTTCCTCGCGCTTGACAATAACTTCATATTGTTCCAGCAAAGTAAGACGCGCTTCTCGTTCGCTTTTGACTCCAGCTTCGGCAGCCCGCAGTCTGGACTGAAGCTGTCCAGTACCGCCGCGCAGTTCGGCCAATTGCTTCTCCAGCTCCTGCACGTTCTGCTTGTGTCTGTGCTCCTGCGCTCCCTGTGTCTGGCGCAGCTCCTTGTTCTTAGCTTGTTCCTTATCAAGCTCAACCTTTGTATCTTCAAGCTCCTTGCCCAGCGTCGATTTGGCTTCTTCTAACGCTTGGCCGAGCTGAGTCTTCGTGTCCTCCAGCTCCTTGCCAAGCGCAGACTTCGTATCTGCCAATTCCTGACCAAGAAGCGTTCGAACTTCTTCCAGCTCTTTGCCAAGGGATTCTCGGGTTGCCGCAAGCTCTTTCTCGGCAGCGGCCAGTGCATCCCCTTTCTCCTGTACCAGGGCCTCTTGGATGCCCTCCAGTTCGAGAAGATGTGTAGCCTTCAGATCTTCAAGCTCTGCCAGACGGGCAGCTTCTGCTTCTGCCAGCTCCTGGCGGTGACTCTCCCGCTGGGCCTTCTGTTCCTGCTCATAGCCAGCCTTCAAGTCCTTAAGCTCCTGCTCACGGGACAGAAGATCCTCTGTCAGCTTGCGGTGGACGTCATCGGCAGCCTGCTCCGCTTCCTGCAGCTGCTGAAGATGCAGGGCTTTCTCCTGCTCCTGTGCTTCCAAATGCCGCTTGCGCTCTTCCTCCGCCGTAGCGATCAGCCGCTTCGCCTCTTCCTTGGCGGCAGCATCCAGACGTTCATACTCCTCCTGCCGTTCCCGTTGCACCTCCAGCAGGCGCGAAACCTCCACCCGCAGTTCGCTGCGTTCCCCGGTCAGCATTTTCACTTCGTTCTTAATGTCCTGCACCTGAAGCGCCTGCTCGGCCATATGTACAGCAGCAAGCACAGCAATGCGCGGTGTATCCAGCCGGTTATGGGATTTAGAGATTGCACGCATGTGTTCATCCACATAGTCTGCAACCTGTTTCATATATTCACTACTGCTTCCTACAAGTTTATAAGAAGTTCCGTATATCTCCACGGCGACACGTGTCCGGTCCATAGCCACAATTGTGCCCTCCTTTATATATGTGCAGATTCTAAGCTGGTCTCCCTGCTTCCATTGTATCTGTATAGTTAATCATTTAGCAAAAATGATGCTCGAATCAGTAGATTGAACCGGGATTCCGCATGTTTGCTGCATGAAAAAAAGCCGCGGCGAATCTCGGTTTCTAATGGATTCGCTGCGGCTTTACACAATTCCTGCTACTTTCTCAATTCTGCGCCAAAAGTTTGCTGAAGCTCGAATAGTACTTTATCATGCACTTCTGCAACCTCTTCATCCGTCAAAGTATGTTCATTATGACGGTACACCAGAGAGATAGCCACGCTCTTCTTCCCACTCTCCAGCTTGCCGCCGGTATAGAGATCAAATACCTGTACGTTCTGTAGCAGGCTTCCTCCGTTCTCACGGATGGAATCCATCAATTGACCAGCTGGTACAGCTGTGTCTACAACCACCGCGATATCCCGCTCTACCCCTGGGAATCTTGGCAGTTCATGATATTGCAGCTTATTCCGGGCAACTTCATACAGCGGCTGCAGCGAAACTTCAGCGACATAAGTATCGGTCAGATCAAGCTTACGCTGCAGGTCTGGGTGAAGCTGGCCCAGCGTTCCGATTTTAACCGCCCCTTCAGGTCCTTTCAGAAGGATCGAAGCAGAGCGTCCCGGGTGATAGCCTTCCGGCGCATCCCCTTCATAGACTACTCGGCCAGTAAGCCCCAAGTGGTCGAAGACGGTCTCAAGAGCACCCTTCAGGTCGAAGAAGTCGACCGGTTGCACTGGCACGTTCCATTGTTTAGCAGCACGGGTTCCGCTCAGCAGCAAACCAAGCATCGGCAACTCATGAGGTTGACGAGTCAGCACTTCTTCTTCCGTGTAGAACACATTTCCGATCTCAAACAGTGCCAGATCGCTTTGGCGGCGATTCGTATTATATCCAGCAATATCAAGCAATTGCGGCAGAAGGCTGGTGCGCAGCACACTGCGCTCTTCGCTCATCGGCATCGCCAGCTTCACGGCCAGGCCCTCACCGGTCAACGCAGGGAACAGTTTGCTTTGTTCCGGCTGAATGAAGGAGTAGCCCAGTACCTCTTGATAACCGCCATGCGATAGCAGTCGACGGACTTCACGACGGATCGCTTGTGATCTGGTCAAGGTTCCCGGTGTGGTAGGACCTTCGATCGGTGTTGTAGGGATATTATCGTACCCGTAAAGACGAGCAATTTCTTCAATAAGATCCACATCATAGCTGATATCGCCGCGTCTTGTTGGCACTTGCACCTCGATCAGCCCTTGTGCGGCATCACCGCATTTGAAATGCAGCCGTCCGAACAATGTTTTGACTTCCAGCAGGGACAAGTCTGTACCAAGGTAACGGTTCAGCTTATCCAGCGACAGCGTGAGGACCTTCTCTTCCACAACGTCAGTTCCTGCTTGAATGATCCCTTCATGCACCGTACCACCTGCATACTTCGCAATAAGCGCTGCTGCACGGTTAAGAGCTGGAATAACTCTATTCGGATCCACTTCTTTCTCAAAACGCAGCGAGGCTTCGGAACGAAGGCCAAGCTGGCGTGAAGTTTTGCGAACCGTGCCTCCGTCAAACTTAGCCGATTCCAGCACGATATTCACGGTGCTGCCCGTGACTTCGGTCTCCAGACCACCCATCACTCCGGCAAGCGCCACGGCTTTGGCCGCGTCGGTAATTACCAGCATATGCGGCTCCAGCTTCCGCTCTTGCCCGTCCAGTGTGGTCAGCACTTCGTCTTCATCCGCAAGACGCACGCCAAGGATGCCTCCATCGATGGTATCCGCATCAAAAGCATGCAGCGGCTGTCCGTATTCAAGCATCACGTAGTTGGTAATATCCACGATATTGTTGATCGGACGCACACCTGCTGCCATCAGACGGTTCTGAATCCAGAGCGGGGAAGCAGCGGGCTTAACGCCTGTAATATAACGAGCAGTATAGTGGCTGCACAGTTCTTCATTAAGAATTCGAACGGAAATATCATTCGCGGCAGAACCACCCGCCTCCACGATATCCTTCTCTGGCTGTGGAAGCTTCAGCTCACGGCCAAGAATCGCACTTACCTCATAAGCAGCACCAATCATGCTGAGACAGTCGGAACGGTTCGGTGTCAGGTCAAACTCCAGCACCTCGTCGTTCAGATCTAGCACTTTGGTAATATCCAGACCAATTTCCGTAGATTCCGGAAGTACAAGAATGCCTTCCTGTAATTCCTTCGGCAACAGCTTGTCATTCAGGCCCAGTTCTTTGGCGGAACAAATCATCCCTTGGGACAACACGCCGCGCAGTTTCGCTTTCTTGATCACGAGTCCCGGTAGCTTTGCGCCTACAAGCGCAACAGGAACCTTTTGTCCGGCTTCGACGTTCTTCGCGCCGCAGACGATTTGCAGATCTTCGCCCTGTCCGGCGTCAACGATGCAGACATTCAATTTGTCCGCGTCCGGATGTTTTTCTTTAGATTTGACATAGCCGGTAACAATGCCGGTAATGCCTTTATTACGATTTTCCACACCGTCGATCTCGATGCCTGCAGCCGTAATCTTCTCAGCCAGCTCATCGGCGGTTACTCCATCCAGCGATATATAATCACTCAACCATGACGTTGATACTTTCATTTCGGCTCACTTCCTCTTAATTCAATGTATTTATTGCCTACAGTCCCTTGAACTGCTTCACGAAGCTCATGTCATTATTATAGAAATGACGGATGTCATCAATACCGTACTTGAGCATTGCTATCCGCTCTACGCCCATACCGAACGCGAAACCGCTGAATTCCTCGGGGTCATAACCACCCATACGCAGTACATTCGGATGCACCATTCCTGCACCAAGGATTTCTAACCAGCCACTTTGCTTGCATAGACGGCAGCCTTCGCCGCCACATTTGAAGCAGCTCACGTCTACCTCAACGCTTGGCTCTGTGAACGGGAAGAAGCTTGGACGCAGGCGAATACCTGTGCTTGGCCCGAACATTTCCTGCACGAATTGTTGCAGCGTGCCCTTCAGGTCGCTCATACGGATGTTCCGTCCGATCACCAGACCTTCAATCTGATGGAACTGGAAGGAGTGGGTTGCATCATCATCATCGCGGCGGAATACTTTGCCGGGACAGATGATTTTGACCGGAGCTTCACCCTTCATGGCTTGCATGGTACGGATCTGTACCGGAGAAGTCTGGGTGCGCATGAGCAGGTCTTCCGTCAAGTAGAAGGAGTCCTGCATATCACGTGCCGGATGGTTCTTCGGCAGGTTGAGCGCCTCAAAGTTGTAATAATCTGTCTCCACTTCTGGACCTTCTGCCACACGATAGCCCATGCCGATGAAAATATCTTCGATCTCCTGAACCACTCTGCTGAGCGGGTGAATTCCGCCTTGCGCCAAACGGCGTCCCGGCAAGGTAACATCCACTTTCTCCGCTTGCAGACGGTTTTGTGTCTCCTGCTGTTGGAAAACTTCTTGCTTGGTTCCAATAATCTCTTCAATCGCACCCCGGACGAGGTTGGCAACTTGCCCGATAACCGGACGTTCCTCGGCGCTCAAGCTGCCCATGCCGCGCAGCACCTCTGTCAGTTCACCTTTTTTTCCCAGGTATTTCACGCGCAAGTCATTAAGTACCTGCGGGTCTGAGACCTCCTGCAGCTTCGCCAACGCTTCAGCCTTCAATGCTTCCAACTTTTCTTTCATGGCCGTGTACAGCCCCCTTCAATCATTGTGTAGTCAGCCAAGCCAACAAAAAAAGGCCTTTCCTCCCGGTAAGGGACGAAAAGACCGTGGTACCACCCTTGTTAGACAGCATAGCCTGTTCCATTCAGGAGTATAATCTACACCCTCACTAATAACAGTTCTGTCTCACTTTATGCAGAAGTAACGGTCTGCGGCCGGTATCCCCTACCCATTGCCAGAGGACCTAAGCCTCTTGGATAATTTCAGGGAACTGCTCCGGAGTGAACTTCAGCAGCTCTGCATCCTTAGAAACGCTCTCAATCAACGGCGTCTCCTCCCTGTAAGTCAGGCACTGCGTACTCTTCTCCATCACTGCATTTGGCAGTTCTTTCAAATGTTCATTCATCTTTCCCTATGAAAAGATATGTCACTTTATTATATGCAAATTCATTGGCATTGGCAAGCCGGACAAATTTGGGCAAATCTTTATCTTCCTTTAAGCTGACTTTAAGGTTAAAGGCCGGTTTTGGCCGCAATTTTCAGCTAGCATTCAGCCACATTTGATATTTTCAGGCAGCAGCAAGTAATGATCCAGAAATTTAACGATTAAATGGAGGACAACGATGAAGAAGAAGAAAGTAGCACTACTGTCCATTGGGGCAGCGGCGGTCGTAACAGCTGGACTGCTGGTTTACGCCTATCTGCCTGACAAAAGCAGCGCTTTGGCCGAAATCCCCCTCAATACAGCTTCAGTTACGAAAGGCGACATTGTGGTGAGTGTTACCGGTGCAGGATCTGTGACAGCTCCCCGTACAGGTAAGGTCAAAACCAAGGACTCCGGCAAAGTTCTGAAGGTACTAGTCAAGGAGGGCGATGTCGTTAAAAAGGGACAAACCTTGATTACGTTCGAAGGAGCAGACCTCAGTGACAGTCTTCGGCAGGAAAAAAACAACCTGGCCAACCTCCAGTTAGACCTCGAAGACAAGCAAGACCAGTATCACAAGCTGGCTGATAGCGGTGCCCCAGAGGATCAAGTAAAAAGCTCCAAACGTTCACTTGATAAAGCAAAGACAGATATCGAGAATCAGAAGTATAAAGTTGCCTCTGTAGAGGAATCAATGGTGCCGCCTGCTCCACTGACTGCCACGATTGACGGCACTGTCACAGCGGTAAACATTTCGGATGGTGAAAAAGCCATGGATGGCTCGGAACTGATCGACATTACCGATTATTCCAATCTCAGCGCTGTCGTTCAGGTTGATGAGCTGGACGTTCCGTCGGTCGAGCTCGGTATGCCGGCCGCCATTAAGCTGGACGCTTTGCCGGATAAGAAGTATCAGGGAAAAGTAACCGCTATTGCCAATGAAGGCACCAGCTCCAATGGCGTATCTCTGTTCGATGTCACGGTAGATTTAACAGATTCCAAGGGCGCTCGTGCAGGAATGTCAGCAGAAGTGTCCATTACGACGGCTGAGAAAAAAGATGTCCTAACCGTACCAATAGAAGCTGTCCGGGATAGAAACGGCACTTACATGGTTGCCGTGCCGGCAACCTCTGGAGCGGCCGGAACCGGGGAGGGCACCGGATCTGCAGGTGCTGGACAGGCTCCAGGTAGTGCAGGCGGCGCAGCTCCTGACGGAACAGACGGTAGTAGTTCCGGTTCGGGCAGTACGCCTGCAGCTGGGAGCCGTGACGGCTTTGGGGGTGCAGGCAGTGGAACCGGAGCTTACGGTGGCGGTGCCCGAGGCACCCGCGGGGGTATGGGGCAAGCCGCGAAAACAGGAACCAGTACTGGAACTGGCACAACACCTGCCCAACGAATGATCACTGTTGAAGTAGGCCTGCATGACGAGAGTCGCATGGAAATTACCAGCGGCCTTAAAGAAGGCGATCAAGTCGTGATTCCAACCGTCATTTCTTCCGGTAATAGCGCAGCAGCTCAGCAAGGTCAAGGCGGCGGTGGCTTTGGTGGTTTCGGCGGCGGTGGCGGCGGTGCGACCGGCGGTATTCCAGGGTCCGGTGGCTTCGGTGGAGGCGGAAGAAACGGCGGCGGTGGCTTTGGCGGCTCTGGCGGAGCCGGGGCTGGTACGGGCGGTGCTGGTACAGGCGGTGGCGGTACAGGGACTCGGGGTGGAGGACAATGAGTACATCAGGTACGCTAATCGAGGTCAGTGACATGAGTCATGGCTATACCATGGCTGGTGAGCGAATGACCGTCCTGAAGAACCTGTCGTTTACGATAAACTTTGGCGAGTTCGTAGCGATTATCGGCCCTTCCGGTTCCGGCAAGTCCACACTTATGAACATGCTCGGCTGCCTGGATGTTTCGGATACAGGCAGCTACCTTCTAGACGGACAAGAGATCCGCAAGCTATCCGACAACAAGCTCGCAGCCATACGCAACGAGAAGATCGGTTTTATTTTTCAGAGCTTCAATCTGCTTCCGAAGCTCTCGGCTGTGGAAAATGTGGAGCTCCCTCTCGTTTACCGGGGACTATCGCACCGGCAACGGCGGCAGCTTGCCGAGGAAGCCTTGACCAAGGTCGGTCTGGGTGACCGCATGCACCATCGGCCGGCCGAACTGTCCGGCGGACAGCAGCAGCGGGTGGCTATTGCGCGGGCGATGGCAGGCTCCCCGCCTATCCTGCTTGCTGACGAGCCCACCGGGGCGCTCGACACCCGGACCGGCAAGGAAGTGATGGGAATGATCAGACAACTGAACGAGCAAGGCCATACGATTATCCTGATTACACATGACCTGGAGATCGCCGAACAGGCCAACCGCATTATACGCATACAGGATGGCAATCTCGTGGAAGATCGGAGGAAGGCGTAGGTGAAGTTATTTCAAAGCATGAGAATGGCATTAAAAAGCATCTACAGCAGCAAGGTCCGCTCTCTGCTCACCATGCTGGGAATTATAATCGGCGTCTCTTCCGTCATTATTCTCGTATCCGTAGGCCAGGGCACTACCTCACAAATAACCGAGCAGTTGAACGGACTAGGGACCAATCAATTGACTGTCAATATTACCGGACGCGGAGCAACCACCTCTCTCACTTACGATGAAGCGCTGGCGCTGGGCGATATACCAGGTGTCAAGGATGTAGCACCGGTAATCAGCGGCAATGTGACGGCCAAGCATAATACGGATAATGTCAGTGTCTCTGTGGAGGGCATTACACCTTCCTATGAGGATGTGAAGGATTTTCACGTCCAATCCGGACGTTTTCTGCTGGATATTGATACCCAGTATCGGCAAAAGGTGGCTCTGATCGGCTCCAGTACAGCGAATGATTTGTTCGGCACAGATAGTCCTGTCGGGCAGACTGTCCAGTTAAATGGCATCAGCTACAAAATCGTCGGCTTGCTGGAAACCAAGGGCAGCAGCCTTGGGGGCTCCAACGACGACAAGATCCTGATTCCCATCTCTACAGCAGAACGCCAGCTGCAAAGCAAAGGCGTGCGCTCTATTACGATAGCTACCACTTCAGCAGATACTGTAGCTACGGTTAAGAGCCGGCTTGAAGGCATTTTGGCTGCTAAATTCAGCAATGCTACCAATGCCTACACCGTATTCGACTCCCAGCAAATGCTGGATACAGTCAATTCTACAACCAATACCCTGTCGATGGCGCTCGCTGGCATCGCCGGAATCTCGCTGCTGGTTGGTGGCATCGGCATCATGAACATTATGATCGTGTCGGTTAACGAACGAACACGAGAGATTGGCGTCCGCAAAGCGATTGGAGCCAAGAAGCTCGATATTCTGGCCCAGTTTATGATCGAATCCGTTGTCCTTAGTGGCCTCGGCGGGATCATCGGCGTGGGAATTGGAGTTGGGGGTAGCTGGCTGCTCGGCCACTATTCCCCGCTCTCGGTATCCATCGCCTGGAATATGGTGCTGGTATCGTTCCTCTTTTCCCTGTTGATCGGTGTGGTCTTCGGAATGATGCCTGCGAATAAGGCAGCAAGACTGCGGCCGATTCATGCACTTCGTGTTGATTAAGCACCTGCAAGGTCTAAAGACTTATTAGTTCGGCTGTCACCTCCCATGATTATGGGTAGGTGACAGTTTTTTGTGCTTAGATGGACAATCCACTACACCGCTTAGTTGAAAACTATGTACTAGGTCTCAGAAGCCGGAATATGAATAAGGCAACAGGCCCCTCAATATTTTTGAAACTTAGAGCAGATGAAACAATGAACGCTTTATGCTTCCTGCATCTTACATCATAGATAATCCTGTATGTGAGATTTGAAAATTCTGGTATAGTAAAGAAAACTACCATTTGTACTGGGTAATATGGTGAGGCCGAAGTCCCTACCGCGAATAGGTTTGAAGGAGTGAATGAAAGTGGCTGGTATGTACGAAGTTAGCATACGAAGAAAATTGATTCTATTGTTCTCCTCAATCTCTGTGCTTCTGATCGGCATCAGCATCGCTTCACTGGTCTATTTGAATAACAGCCTCAGCAAGCTTTCGGGTTTGCTGGACAGCGATATGTACCAGAGCTCCGAACAAATCCTTAGTACAGACTATCAACCTCATCAGGCAGGGCTGAGTAATACCGAACAGTTGGGCCATGAATTTCAAAGCAAGAAAGTCACCCTGTTTGCCTTATTCACAATTCTATTATCCGGACTCCTCGTGGTCATTATTTATCTGGGCCGCAAAATCCTCACTCTCCAAAATGAAAAACTAGAGGAACAGAACCTCTATCAGTTGATCGGTGAGAAGATGTCCGACTTCATTATTCTGACTGATCCGAACGGACTGATCCTGTACGCCTCCCCTTCCCACTCAGCTATACTGGGCTATATTCCACAAAAAGGCGTGCCTCTGTCCAATTATATCCGTGAGCCGGAAATCGCCTGGGCCAAGCTGAAAAGCATTGTCCAGGGAACACCGCGGACCTCAGAGCTTCGCATGCGTGGATCGGAGGGGCATTGGGTATGGCTGGAGACCAAGGTCACACCTGTGCAGGACAGCGGTGCCTTTCCAGCGCAATTCATGCTGGTATCCCGGGAAATTACCCAGCGGAAGCAATATGAAGAACGGCTGCACAAGCTAGCCTTCTATGATCATCTGACCTCCATCCCCAATCGAGCGCATTTCATCATGTACATGGAAAATCTGATCTCACAGCCACCGGAGCGCAGACAGGAAGTCGCCCTTGCAATGCTCGACTGCGACCGTTTCAAACAGCTTAATGACACACTCGGTCATCTTGCCGGTGACGAGTTCCTGCAGTTACTCTCGGGTGAGCTGCAGCAGACGGTCAAAGGCGTGGGCCAGGCCTTCCGCATTGGTGGAGATGAATTCGCAGTGGTACTACACCGCTTCACAAGCCCTGAGAGACTAGAGGAAATGCTAAAACGGGTACTTCATCTGTTCAGCAAATCATGGTCCTTACAGAATAGCTCCGACTTCCACACCTCGGCCAGCATCGGCGTAGCCCTCTATCCGCAGCACGGCAGCACTATCAATGAACTACTGCATGCCGCCGATGTTGCGATGTACTACTCCAAGAGCTGCGGCGGTAATCAGTCTAATCTCTACAATCAGAATATGGAAGAAGAATATGTTGTGCAAAAGAATGGCTGAGGCGGCAGATTGCTTCTCCCTGATAGTTAAAAGGCTGTTCACCAGGACTACCACTGCGATAGGACCGGATGAACAGCCTTTTTGAGTTAACTCTGATTCATACTTCATTCTTAGTCGCGCTTCCGCTTAGGCACCCCCATGTTAGCAAGGCAACCGTTCTCCATTAGGTCATTAGCTGCAAATGTTCAACGGTCGCCCCGCCGTTCCCTTGTTCACGCTCAAGGATCAACACCCGGATGACATCTTCCCCTGGAGGACAATCGATAAAACGATCGCCTTCCCCGTCTTTCTCTTCCCAGTCATTCAGGCGCAGAATGTAGCCGATGGATTCCACTTCCGGCATCACTTCTATGCGGGCTACCGCGCGTCCATCCTCCAATGTCCGAAAATCACACTGACCATCCTGAATGCCTGTATCCCATACCCACAAGTTCCAGCCCCGGTAATCGCCATCCGGTCGCTCATAATGCACCTCGACCACTTTGGACCGGGGGCCCGGTTCTCCGTACACATCGTATAGCACCATCATGGACAGCCCTTCAATCTCGACCTCGCTGCCTTCAATCAGCCGGAAGGCATCTTGACCTGCAGCAGAATGATCCACCACCACATTCCAGCGTTCAGCAACATTTGGAAGACAGAGGGTTACAGTCCCTGGATTGGCGTTAAAAATAACAACAATATTCCGCCACGAGTCGCCCCCCGCATGATTCTTGAGTATATAGGATACGATCCCGCTGTCGCAGCGCAGAATTTCCAGACAACGTTCAATCTCCTCACGTCCGTGCAGGCGGAAGGCCGGATGGGACCGCCGCAAGGCAATCAAGCCTTTATAATATTGAAATACAGGTTTGAATACCTGCTTGTTATCCCAACGAATCCCATTGATGACATCGCTGCTCCGGTAACTGTTATGATCACCATATTTGCTGCGCAACAGTTCGTCCCCGGCATGGAGGAACGGTACGCCCTGTGAAGTCAGCACAATCCCATTGGCCAAAAGAGAACGGCGAACCGTTTCATTCTTCAAAACATCCCCTTTGTCCACAGTGACATAGGGATTAGCGAAAGCGACAGCAGCCTCTACACTGCCTCCATTCTTCAGCCTACCGTTCTCCAGTTCCGGCAGAGCGGCATTTTCGCGCAGGCCTTGAACGGTCAATATTTTATCCCACAGGTTGAGGTTATCATGAGCTGTAGTATAGTTCACTGTCTCCACCGGCGAGTCGGCAAAATCATAAATGGCCCCCTGGATACCTGACGCTACCTCGCCTTCCTTACCATATTCCCCGGTGGCAAAGCCCTTGCCCCAACCGTCGCTATCCCCTTTAATGGCCGAACGAAAGTTGTCATTGAACACAGCGTAACCTTTGCCTCGCTGCGCACCCTTCAGCGTTTTGTCCGGCAGCGGGGAATCTCCGCCTGTCCATGGTTCGCCGTACAGCAGCAGGTCGGGATTAATCTCCAGCCGCAGCTCCTCGGCAATCTCCCGCATCGTTACACGATCCATCAGTCCCATAAGATCGAACCGGAAGCCGTCAATATGATATTCCGTTGCCCAGTAGGCCAGGGAATCTTTAATATATTTGCGCACCATCGGACGCTCCGTAGCAACTTCATTTCCTACACCTGAGCCGTTCGATAGCTGGCCATACACATCACGACGGTAGAAATAATCCGGTGTTAATGCATCAAAGGGTCCTTTTTCCACCGAAAAAGTATGATTGTAGACAACATCCATGATCACAGCGATCCCGTGACTATGCAGCGCCTGCACCAGTTCCTTAAGTTCAAGGATACGGGCAGCCGGATCAGAAGGATTAGTGCTATAGGAACCTTCCGGGACATTATAATTCTGCGGGTCATAACCCCAGTTATAGTCGGTAAAATGCGGCGCTGCCGCAATTGGGCCATCCTGCTTCAGCTCGTCAACTGTCTGATAATCGAACACTGGCAGCAAATGCACATGAGTGATGCCCAGCTCGACCAGATGGTCAATACCAAGGGTATTTCCGTTCGCATCCGTTAGTCCGGTTTCTGTGAAGGCTTTGAAAAGTCCCTTGTACTGCATGCCCGAGCTACTGTGTGAGGAGAAATCACGCACATGCAGCTCATAAATAACAGCGTCTGCCGGATGAGCCAATCTTGGCGAGATATCGCTGTTCCAATGCAATGGATCGGTATCTCTCAGGTCTACTATCGCTGTCCGCGTACCGTTAGCCGATACGGCCACTGCATAAGGATCTACGGCTTCCCGGATGGTTCCATCGGAGAAAACAGCCCGGTACATGTAGTACTTCCCTTTGACATCATCGTGAACCGTGGCTTGCCATACGCCGGTAACCTGGCGCTGCATCTGAACGATCTTACCGTTGTCCTTGATGCCGCTTCCAGTTTCCGGAAGATTATTTCCACCGGTCTCATACAACACCAGGGACACGGCAAAGGCCGCAGGTGCCCAAACTTTAAATATACTGCTCCCAGGTGTATACGTTAGACCCAGATCCTTGTCCTCGTAAAGTTCCACCGCAGATTCTGCATTTATATAATTGCTGTTCATTTGTAATCACCATCCTGAGTCACTCCCTGTCTTGAAACAAGGAGCTTTTAAGTCCATATATTTCCATTAGACGCCATATTAATACTTGCACTGCTCTGCAAGACATCTATAAGTAATCAGGAATTTGCTTCTACTCATGACTCGTTGGCCCCTACATATTTCTATAATATGTAACCGTAAGTTCACATGTCTGGGTGTATCACTATACTTCCTACCTACTACTATACTATCGGCGGACACCACTGTGCATTTAAGTTGTCCAAAAAACACAAACGCTGTATAGAAAGTATAAAGTCCGCCAGATAACAGAATCAAATTTCATAATTCGGATTTCAATCCGAATTGGATTTATGAAATTAATTCACCTGTATAAAATATTGGCGGAGTACCCAGACCCATAAAAAAAACCGGCCCCGAAGGGCCGGCAAAAGAGTTCGGAAAAGTGAGTAAAACGGGAAAACCTTGGCGAAATCTTACTTGTTGATACTTTGCACCAGCGCAGCCACTTCTTCAGCAGTGCCTAGTTGCAACGCTTTAGCAGCCAATTCCTTCATATCAGCAGCGGACAGCTTTGAAATCTGGCTGCGCGCCGGCAGGATGGAAGTAGCACTCATACTGAATTCATCAAGACCGAGACCCAGCAGCAGCGGAATCGCTGTGCTGTCACCAGCCATCTCGCCGCACATGCCGGTCCATTTGCCTTCGGCGTGAGCAGCATCGATTACGATTTTAACCAGACGCAGGATAGCCGGATTGTACGGTTGATACAAGTAGGAAACCTGCTCGTTCATCCGGTCAGCGGCCATTGTGTATTGGATCAAATCGTTCGTTCCAATACTGAAAAAGTCCACTTCCTTGGCGAATTGGTCAGCCAGCACTGCAGTGGATGGAATTTCCACCATAATGCCGAGCTGGATGTTCTCGGAGACTTCCTTGCCTTCCGCAATCAGATTGCTCTTCTCTTCAAGCAGCAGATCGCGGGCTGCACGGAATTCACCGAGCGTAGCAATCATTGGGAACATGATCCGCAGATCACCGTGCACGCTTGCTCTCAAGAGTGCGCGAAGCTGTGTGCGGAAAATATCCTGACGATCCAGACAAAGTCGGATCGCACGGTAGCCGAGGAATGGATTCATTTCCTTCGGCAGATCCAGATACGGCAGTTCCTTGTCACCGCCGATGTCCAGCGTACGCACAACAACCGGTTTGCCTTTCATGTTCTCCAGCACCGTGCGGTACGCATTGTACTGAACCTCTTCGGAAGGCAGCTTGTCACGGCCCATGTAGAGGAATTCTGTACGGTAAAGACCTACGGCTTCCCCGCCATTGTCGATAACTCCGTTCACATCGTTCGGAGTTCCGATGTTCGCAGCCAGTTCCACATGCTTGCCGTCCGCTGAAACGGTCGGCTCATCACGAAGCTTTTTCCATTCTGCAATTTGCAGATTGTAAGCTTCCTGTTTCTTCTTATATTCAGCAACTACGTCATCAGTTGGGTTAATAATGACATCCCCGTTAAGTCCGTCCACGATCACAAGATCGCCAGCCTTCACCTGGGAGAGAACATTCTTCGTTCCGACAACAGCCGGAATCTCCAACGAGCGCGCCATAATCGCCGAGTGGGAAGTACGTCCACCAATGTTAGTCGTGAAGCCCTTAACATACTGGCGATTTAGTTGCGCCGTATCCGATGGCGTCAAATCTTCAGCAATAACAATAGTCTCTTCACTGATCTCAGCTGGGCTGATATAGTGAATGCCCAGCAAATGGTTCAGCACACGTTTGGTTACATCTCGCATGTCAGCAGCGCGTTCCTGCAGGTACGCACTCTTCATGTTCTCGAACATCTCAATAAATTGTGCGGCAACTACGTTCAACGCATAATCTGCATTGACCAGTTCCTCACGAATTTTATCAATTACAGGGCTTATCAGCTCTGGGTCTTCAAGAATCAGCAGATGTGATTCGAAAATCTCCGCTTTCTTCTCGCCCAGTTCAGCCAAAGTGCGTTCCTTGATGGCCGTCAGCTCGGCTTTGGACTTCTCCAGTGCGTCATTCAGCTTGGCAACTTCCGCTTCGGTGTCGCTGATGACTGTCTTCGCAATGGAATAATCCGGGTGTTCCAGGATAAACGCACGGGCTACTGCAATCCCTGCTGAAGCCGCGATTCCTGAAATCTTACTCATGAACTTCTCCCAGCCCTTCTTTAACCATGATTTCTTGAAGTGCGTTCAAAGCTTCTGCTTCTTCACTGCCTTCAGTAATCAGGGTCAAGGTGTCGCCCGCTTCAAGACCAAGGGACAATACACCCAGAATAGATTTCAGGGTTACTTTCTTGCCTTTAGCTTCCGCAAAAGCTTCAGTACCTTTGAATTTTGTAGCTGTATTCACCAGCGCTGTTGCCGGACGAGCGTGAATTCCATCTTCGTCGATAATTCTGAATGTTGTTTGCATAATATCCAACTCGCTTTCTAGGTATAAGTTAATTTATGGTGAAAGACCTTGCACTCCCTTTAAATTATAAAGGAAGTGCCAGGCCATTGCACATTACTGTATGGTGATAATATCCTTATCGCCAATGGATACCTTACCTGGTTTCTTGAGCGTAACGGAGGAACCTTCAGGCAGATTAGAGAATATAACCGGTGAAATAACGGAAGGCGCATGAGCCTTCACATACTCCAGGTCCACTTCCATAATCGGCTGTCCAGCCGCTACAAGATCCCCTTCTTCTACAAGAATAGTGAAGCCCTGCCCTTTTAGCTTAACGGTGTTCACACCGATATGAACAAGAACTTCTTTGCCCCCATCAGACATGATGCCGATGGCATGCTTGCTTGGGAATACGTTAAATACTTTGCCGTATACCGGTGAAGCGATTTTACCGTCAACCGATAGGAAGGCGAAGCCATCACCCGTCATTTTTTGCGAGAACACGGCATCTGGCACCTGCGTAATATCCAGCAGTTCCCCGTTTACTGGTGACACAATATCCTCAGGAATAATTGCATCGCCCTCTTCACCAGCTTGCTTCTCAAGAACTGGCTGCGGGTCAGCTGTGGCCGGAGACGGTGTTCTACCGCTAATGACATCTTGAATCTGTGACTTGATTGTATCGGAACGGGTGCCAAAAATCGCTTGCACGTTGTTACCGACCTCCAGCACACCAGAGGCGCCCAGCTTCTTCAGCCGGTTCTTATCGACCCCGCCTTTATCCTTAACCTCGACCCGCAAGCGGGTGATGCAGGCATCCAGATGGGTGATGTTCTCTTTACCGCCCAGGGCGGCCAAAATATTACGCGGCAGATCATCTCCGCTGGTTGACACGCTGGCCGTATTCACCTCGGTGTCTTCACTCTTGTCCTCACGACCTGGTGTCTTGAGGTTAAACTTGCGAATAACGAACCGGAATCCGAAGTAGTAAATCACCGCGAGAACCAGTCCTACCGGAATCACCAACCACCAGTGTGTACGGTTCGGGATAATCCCGAAGAGCACAAAGTCGATAAAACCGCCGGAGAACGTCATCCCAATCTTCACATTCAGAAGATGCATTGTCATAAAGGAGAGTCCTGCAAATACGGCGTGTACCGCGAACAATAGCGGAGCTACGAACAGGAATGAGAATTCCAGCGGCTCGGTAATCCCCGTCAGGAACGAGGTCAGCGCGGCGGAAATCATCAAGCTGCCGACAACTTTCTTGTTCTCCGGTCTTGCCTCATGGTAGATCGCCAGCGCTGCAGCGGGAAGTCCGAACATCATAAACGGATATTTACCTGTAGTAAACGTACCTGCTGTGAACGGCACACCATCGCGAAGCTGTTGCATGAAAATGCGCTGATCTCCGCGAATCAGATCGCCGGCTTTATCAACATAGCTGCCGAACTCATACCAGAACGGCGAATAGAAGATATGGTGCAAGCCGAACGGAATGAGCGAGCGCTCGATCAAACCGAAAATAAAGGCGGCAAGTGTCTTGTTTGTATCGATCATACTCTGCGATACATAGTTCAGACCATGCTGAATCGGTGGCCATACCAACGTCAAGACAAGGCCAAGGATCAGAGACGTAACCGCAGTCATGATTGGAACGAATCGTTTACCTGCAAAAAATCCAAGGTAGGATGGCAGTTCGATTTTGAAAAACCTTGTGTACATTGAAGCCGCTAGAATCCCGACGAGAATACCGCCAAAGACCCCGGTCTGCAGTGTTGGAATCCCTAGCACATTAGCATAAGCAAAGTTGCCCTGGCTGAGTACGTAATCATTAACGCCTACTACCGTACCCATCGTAATGTTCATTACGAGATAACCAATGATTGCAGCAAGCCCCGCCACACCTTCACCGCCAGCCAGACCTATGGCTACACCGACTGCGAATAGCAGCGACAGATTGTTAAAGACTACTTGCCCCGAGTTCATCAATACGTTAGCAATAGCTTGAACTACGCTATTCTCCAGCGCAGGCACGTATTGAAGAAAATCAGGGTTTACCAGCATATTGCCGATCCCAAGAAGCAGGCCAGCCGCAGGCAAGATCGCCACTGGAAGCATCAGCGCTTTGCCGACTCTTTGCAGGACGCCAAATAGCTTTTTGAACATTGTGGTCACTTCCTTAGTTTCTTTATGTTCATTCAACAGAAGCCAACAAAGTCAAAAAAGGCATGAGCAATACAGCATACAGGTTGTAATCTAACTCTAAAGTTAGATTACCCCAACAGGGGATTAAACAACCAAAATACTGTAAATCACTCATGCCTGATCGTATCAGTTACACGTTGGATATTCTGTTTTGTTTCTTAACTGAACCCAGTTTAGCACCGTTTATTTGAACTTGCAAGTCACTTTTGCAAAAAAAGTCATTGGCCGTCAGTGCTCTGCCGCATATCTGCCTCATCTTCTTTTTTCTGCGCCAGACGCTGCAAATGTATCGTCAGGTAGCTAACCTCTGCGGGGTACACAGGGATGCGCATACGCTGCTCAATCACCTTGGTCAACTTCCAGGATAACGAATACATCTCAGGATACTCACGCTTCATAAGTCCATCTAGTGACGACGTTTCCAGCACCGCTTCTCCCCGGCGCAATCTCTCCAGCACAAACCGCAGATGTGTCACCAGCCGGGAGTAATCCAGCGATTCACGCGGAATATGATACTCAAGAATGTTCTCAACCAGATTCACAAGGTCCCCGATGAGCTGGGAATGCTCCTTAACCTCCGAGATATGTCTGTTGCTGATCGCACTGACAATATGCAATGCAACGAAACCCACTTCATCTGCCGGGAGCGTAACGCCCATGGCCTCGTTAATCCGGTCAACCGCATATTCAGCCATGCTGTATTCCTCGGGATAAATCTCCTTGGTCTCATACAGAAACGGATTATGAATGGCAATGTCCTGTTCATGGCGACGTATGGCAAATGAGATATGGTCAGTAAGGGCAATATGAATATGCTCATTCAGCGGCTGACGGCTGCTATGCATGATATGAAGTACAATCTCCTGGACTACCTCAATCAGCCTCTCATCAACTTGGGGGACGAGCTGTTTATATTGTTCCTGCTCCTCACGGCTGCGGAGAATGAACATCTTCTCTACGGAGGACAGATTAATATGATCGCGTACTTTGCGGTTAAAGCCAATCCCCTTACCAATCACGACTACTTCGGCATATTGGGGATGCTCGGCAATGATAACATTGTTATTCAATACCTTGGCTACGGTGATACTGCTCAATAAAGACACCTCTTTTAGTTATGAATCCCCACTGCTGGAAGCAGCCATTTCGTTAAAGGGCACTAGTAGATTATACATGTGCAGCCAACCCCACAGCAAGGCTTAGGGAAAAGAAGGGCCTACTGAACCATTAGCATTACTAGGAAAAACAACACAAGCAGGATCAGGAAAGGCATTACACAAGTAAGCAATGCTTTCCAGGCAGAGAAGCGGTGTGCTTCTCCAATAGCCTTCATGGTGATTACCAAACCCCAGACTCCAAATACTAGCTCCAGGACTACGCAAGTAAAATAAACCACCAGTGCGGCTATGTTGCTCTCCAGTGTCGGCATCTCTGAGGTGAACATCTCTTTGCCAAGGAATAGCACCTCAGGAATCCACAGCAGGCCGAGCAGGACTGCCGGCATAAACATACCTCGTGCCAGCGCCGTTTGCAGCTCTGCCCGGCTGCCTCTCCCTCCCAGCCAACCTCCAATTATTTTCAGCAGGAAGCTGCCTACGTAAAGCGTAAACAGCCCGACGACGATGCCCACTGGGATGGACATCAGGAAGATCGTAGGCAGTGACATTTCGTCTCCGAAGTTCTTGGAAGATGCACGCCCCAGCGCACTTAGAAATCCTGCGGCCATAGACAGCCAGATCATATTCCGGCGCGGGTTCCCGGAATCCAGAAATCCCCGGATCGTCCGGCGCGGTGCAGTCCAGACGGCCAGCCATGGTGTCAGACTGGCTTTGGCTGGAGAGGTGTTATTAATATCAAGCTCAGTGTTCATTCAGTTAGCTCCTTTGGGTATCTTTATGTTGCTATGTTGCTATGTATGTAAACACGGGGATGATACCGTCTGAACAACAAAATATGTCCGGCAAATTGCCGGACATATTTCACTGCAACTATATTAGATATTCTCTATTCCCCAGGTTTTTCCTCTACGGCTGCTTTGAAATTAGTGACAGGCGCTTGAACCGAAGCTACCGGAGCCACGGCAGACACAGGAGTAGATTGTGATTGGCCCACCGATGCCGGAGCAGCTTTGCGAGTCAGTCCTTTGATCAGTTCTTCCACATCAATACCGGAGACGCTCTTCAGCATTTCAGGCGCAGTGGACATGAGCTGGGTCACATAATTGCTGACCCGGGCTGCGCCCTCGCCGTTGCCGGTATCGACCACTGTAAGCTTGTCGATAGATGCCAGCGGCTCGGCAATTTTGCCCGCCAGTTCCGGCAGCATCTTGACGATGATATCCAGCACGGCAGCTTCGCCGAACTTCTGGAACGCTTCCGCCAGCTTCTCCTTGGCTTCTGCTTCCGCCAGACCGCGCAGGCGGATAACTTCGGACTCCGCCTTACCTTTGGCCAGCTCCGCATCCGCAATCGCTTGGCCCTCAAGCCGCTTCTGCTCCGAAGTCGCCTTCGCCTGCGTCTCGATGCTGTATTGCACCGCATCAGCCTCACGCATTCTTTTCGCCTTATCGGCTTCTGCCGCCTGCTCTACCGCGTAGCGATCTGCCTCGGCCTTCTTCTTCACTTCCGCATCGTACTGCTTCTCGCGAACCTGAATCTCTTTCTCTTGCAGGTCAATCTCCCGCATCTTACGAACGAGCTCAACCTTCATCTGCTCTTCCACCACGGTCTGCTTGGCGCGCGCCTCTTGAATATGGTACGCCTGGTCAGCTTCCGCCTTCGCCGTGTCCTGATCGCGTTTGAAGGCTGCCACCTTCAACTGGTTCTCCTTGGAAGCTTCAGCGATATTTGTATCACGCAGCAGTTCCGCCTTCTGCCCTTGTTCCTCGGCGTTGGCCTTCTGGATACGCGCATCCCGCACGGCTTCCGCTTCAGCAATCTCCGCGTCCCGCTTCACGGCAGCAATCCGCGGCTTCCCGAGTGCATCCAAATAACCGTGCTTGTCGCGAACGTCCTTAATAGTAAAGGAGACAATTTGCAGACCCATTTTCTTAAGATCCCGTGCCGCTACACCCTGTACCTCCTGCGCGAACCGGTCACGGTTACGGTATACTTCTTCAACGGTCATGGTACCGAGTATGGCCCGCAGGTGACCTTCCAGTACTTCCTGAGCTTCGCTCTTCAGGGATTCAATCGGCTTACCCATGAACTGCTCTGCGGCAGTCGCCACGTCTTCAGTAGAACTTCCAACCTTGATGATGGCCACACCGTCGGCAATAACCGGCACACCTTGTTCTGTATACACTTCCGGTGTCGTTACATCCAGCTTATGAGACAGCAAGGACATGAATTCAGCCTTCTGAAAGATGGGAAGAATAAAGGCGCCGCCTCCGCGGACAATTTTGATTTTCCGGCCGGAGCCGTCATCGGAAATATGATTATTGCCAAGAAATGAACCCGTAACGATCATCGCTTCATCCGGTCCAACCGTTTTGTAGCGAGCCCAGAACGCTATACCAAGCACCAGCAGAACACCAACCACCACAGCAGGAATTAACAAATAGTCAGGTATTTCAAACATTAAATATCCACTCCTCTTCTCTCTTCAAATTCTGACACCAGCGCTACACCATCGTTGACATCGATCACAACAACCTTGGTTCCGGCCAATAAGGGCCGATGGTCAAAGCTGGACACCGTATGCAAACTGTTGCCAGCTCCGAATTTCACCATGATCTCTCCATAGCCCTCCGCCGGGATGGGGATCGTAATCTCCCCGATCATTCCAGGCAGGTCCTGCATAGAGAATCCATTTGAGGTCTGGCTCTTATCCATCGGTTTCACGAACCCCAGGAACAGGAGCACTCCCATGAATGCGGCAGTCAGCAGGGATAAAGCAACAATCGGCCCGTTATCAAGTGTGCTGTAGCGGGTTAGCAGAATACCAGCGCCGCCGAATACGGTCACTGCCCCTGCCAGGACGGTGGGATTAAGAAAATCAAAGGACACAATATCGAAAATTCCATCCAGTGCACTTCCGATCAGATCTCCCACCAACACGCTGACTATGGCAAAAATGACGCCTAGCGCCAAGCAGCCCAAATACAGCGTTTGCATAGTTTTCTCCTCCCGTCTTTGTTCCGGACTGTCATACTATATTAAACGTGAAAAGTTCGCCCTTGGTTTCACAAACTTTGGATTTTTTTCTAGGAATCCCTTTGAATACGCTTGTAATGCCTGTTCCACTTGCAAACATAACCCTTAAGAGCGATAGGCGCACAATTATTATTATAATACAATATGCTCAAACCTATATTTTAAATTATATAAAATGAACAAAAGAAAATAACAACAAGCGAGAAGGAACGAAGGGGGAAGTTTGGAACTGTAGGAGCAAAGCGATCGCCTGAGAGCTTTCCTTAGGAAAGCTGGCATCGGAAGCATAGGCTGTGCCCAGATTTCAACCGCTAGAGGCGGTTTATAAAGAAGAAATCTGGGCACAACAGCGACCGGAAGTCCAAACATTCCATCGTAGTGACGACCGAGCCTTGTGTTAGGATCTTAAGTTCATCTTATATAGCAAAAATTCATGAAGGGGTGATGAACGTGAAAGTACGTACAGTAGGAATTTTCCTGTTTGATGATGTTGAGGTGCTTGATTTCGCCGGACCCTTTGAAGTGTTCGCCGTCACCGTTACCCAGCGTTTCACACCCGAAGCCTTCGCACCCTTCTCTGTTACGACTGTCTCTGAGCAGGGGGGAATGATCACTGCCCGCAATGGGTTAAAGGTCACCACCGATTACAGCTTTTCAAGTGCGCCCTCATACGACATTCTCGTTATTCCTGGAGGGATGGGTACTCGTAGGGAAGTGCATAACCGGAACGTGATTGCCTGGATTCAGGAAAAGTTCCCGGAGGTAGAGCTCATGACTTCGGTCTGTACAGGGTCTTTCTTGTTGGCGGAAGCCGGCATTTTGGAGGACAAAGCCGCCACCACCCACTGGGCTAGCATCGAACGAATGAAAGAGACTTATCCATCGGTTAGGGTCGAACAGAATACGAAGTTTGTGGACGCTGGAAAGATCGTCACTTCAGCAGGTATATCTGCTGGTATTCATATGGCCTTTCACGTCGTTCAGCGACTGCTCGGCACAGATGTGGCTCAAAACACAGCTAAACACATGGAGTACGATATTCAGTTCTAGTTTAATTTTTTGTTAAAATGAACGTCCCTAGCATTAAAAAGCAGCCCAGGCTCTTAACAAGCCCAGGCTGCTAATTTCATACTATAGCGCGTGTCTTTAAAGCGCCATTGTATAAATCTCTACAACATCTTCATGATTCAGTTTACGGAAGTTGCCGAAAGGCCCAAAGCGCATCGCCTTATCTGCCATGACGCCAATTTGGCTGTCGTCGATTTCGTAATCGGCCAATGTCTTCGGTGCCCCGATGGAATCCCAGAACCGGCGCAGCGCTTCAATGCCCTCAATTCCAATCTCTTCGTCAGTCTTGCCTTCAGGGTTCACGCCAAAAGCATTAACCGCCAGCTTGCGGAAACGGGCCGGATTGCTGGACAGGTTATATTTCATCCATTGCGGGAACAAGATCGCTAGTCCGCCGCCATGTGGAATGTCGTATACTGCGGAGACCGCATGCTCAATATTGTGTGTGGCCCAGTCGCCGGCAAATCCCATGCTAACCATTCCGTTCAGCGCCAAAGTGCCACAGTAGAGGATGGTCTCACGCAGCTCATAGTTCTCAAGGTCTTCCACCAGCTTAGGTCCGGTTTCAATCACAGTACGGAGCAGACCCTCACAGAATCCGTCCTGTGCGAGCGTATTACCGTCTGTGTGGAAATAATGTTCCAGTACGTGGGACATGATGTCCACCATGCCATAAACAGTCTGATCACGAGGCAGGGTAAAAGTATGCACGGGATCAAGAATGGAGAACGCCGGATAAGCATGAATGCTGCCCCAAGCCAATTTCTCTTGCGTAACTTCGTTCGTAATAACAGAACCGCCGTTCATTTCCGAACCAGTGGCAGCGATTGTCAGAACCGTACCCAGCGGCAGAGCAGCTTGTGGTACCGCCTTGCGTTCCAAGAAGTCCCACATATCGCCGTTATACTTGGCACCTACTGCAACGGCCTTCGCACAGTCGATTACACTTCCCCCACCTACGGCCAGGATGAGGTCAATGTTGTGTTGATGACAGAGCTCCACCCCTTTATGTACTGTGGAAAGACGAGGATTCGGCTCAACGCCGCTAAGTTCAGTAATCTGCACATCCAGTTCCTTGAGATGAGCAATAACTTTATCGTAAAGGCCACTGCGCTTAATGCTGCCGCCTCCATACATCAATAGTACGTTCTTTCCGTACTTGGGAACTTCATTACGCAATGCTTCCAAGGTATCCCGGCCAAAGATCAGCTTCGTCGGGTTGTAGAATTCAAAATTCCGCATGTGTACAGGCCTCCGTAATTTCTTGAATTGGTAATGCACCCACTATTATAGACTTCTGTCTGTCTCCTTTCAAATCGGTGACGAAAAATAACCAGATATACAAACAGTAGCATCGTCTCTACAGTAGGAATTCCCCTTGCTGTGAGGAGATGATCCTTGTGAAATACATAAAAAGAGTAATAAAAAACAGGGATGCTGAGGAGTTCACGACTCCAAGCATCCCTGCCCGCAAGATTGTAGAATAGATTACTGTGCTCCAAAGCTGCCGACAAACCGGCGGAAAGCCGCTTGCCCTTCCGGAGTGCGCTTGTAGACACCGGCATGCTCAAGAATCTGTGTGAATTTGATACCGACTTCGTTCTGTACCGTCTTCACAGCAGCTTCCCGTTCCAGGGAAGTGCCGAAACGCTCGGCCAGTTCTTCCACCCAGGCTGCATGCAGCGCCAGCGGATGATCAGCATTACCTTTTAACGCCTCACGAGAAGCCGTATCCCCGGCAAGAATGCCAGCGATAGCATCCAGCTCTTCCTTCAGGCGGCCAGGCAGAATCGCCAGACCCATGACTTCGATCAAGCCAATGTTCTCTTTCTTGATATGGTGCATCTCCCGGTGCGGGTGGAAGATCCCCTCAGGATACTGCTCGCTGGTCCGGTTGTTGCGCAGCACCAGATCCATCTCGAAGCTTCCGTCTTCACCGCGACGCACAATCGGTGTGACCGTATTATGAGGCTGCTGCTCGCCATCCACTTCGCTGAAAGCGAAAACTTCGGCTTCAGGGTCACTGTAAGCTTTCCAAGCCTCATAAATGGTATTGCCGCATTCCAGCAGCACGGCCGGGTCCAGGCTGTTCATGCGCAGTACAGACATCGGCCACTTCACAATGCTGATGCTGACGCCCGGATAATCCGGATGGCTGAAAGTATCTTCCTTCGGTGCCTTCTGAATCGGGAACGTATGACGTCCTCCCTGGAAGTGGTCATGCGTCAGGATCGAACCGCCGACGATCGGCAGATCGGCATTGGAACCGATAAAGTAGTGCGGGAAAGATTCCACGAAGCCAAGCAGGCGCTTCAGCGTATCCTTCGTCAATTTCATCGGCACATGGTCATGATGGAACACAATACAGTGCTCATTGTAATAAACATAAGGAGAATACTGGAACAGCCATTTCTCCTTATTCAGTTCCAACGGAATAACGCGCAGATTTTGGCGTGGCGGGTGGTTGACCCGGCCGGCATAACCGACATTCTCACGGCAGAGCAGGCATTTCGGATAGACCGGCGGCGGAAGCAGCCGGGCCATCGCGATTTCCTTTGGACTCTTCTCAGGCTTGGACAGGTTGATCGTCATCTCGATGTCCCCATAAGGGGACTCCTGCAGCCAGTAGACGTTCTTGGAGATGCGGTCCATACGGATATAATTGGAATCAATGCTCAGCTTATAGAAACGATCCGTCGCAGCCTCAACGCCCTGTTCCTGTCTCAAACGATTGAACTCCTCGTTCACTTCCGAAGGACGGGCCATTAGCTGGCCCATAATCTTGGCATCCAACAGATCCCGGTAAGTATCGCTGTTCTCAGGGAACAGACCGATTTCGAAGCCGTAATCAATCAATTGGTCCAGCGGACCTTGCGGGCCTTCCAGCACCGCCTGATCCACTTCTCCAGCAAAGGGCTCAGTGAACCCAAACTGGTCCAGCAGCAGGTTGCGACTATAATCAATATCCGCAGGCTTGATGAGGTCTTGCCGCAGAGCAAACAGAACCAACTGCTCTATAGCATGCAGGGCCTCTTGCCCGGAAGCAGCCGTTATCTTCTCGTTGTCCATTTCAATTCTCCTTCATAAAGGGTGTGTGTGAACGCAGTCTTAAACAGGCTGCGGTTCATGGGAATGGGAGTCGTCCCTTATTCCCCGTACCCTTGCGGATTAGCCGAATGCCAGTTCCATGCGCTTTGGATGATGTTGTCCAGATCCGCATGCTGCGGATTCCAGCCCAGTACAGAGCGAGCCTTCGCGGATGAAGCTACAAGTACAGCCGGATCGCCAGCACGGCGTTCCTGAATGACTACAGGAATTTCTAAGCCGGTCACTTTCTTGGCTGTTTCAATGACTTGCTTCACGGAGAAGCCCAGCCCGTTGCCAAGGTTGAATACGTTGCTGTCGTTTCCGCTGCGCAGATAGCTCACTGCACGAACATGGGCGTCAGCCAGATCGCTGACATGAATGTAGTCGCGTACACAAGTCCCGTCTTCCGTCGGATAGTCGTCACCGAATACGGCAATGCTCTCACGCTGCTTCAACGCAGTTTGCAGTACCAGCGGAATCAGATGGCTCTCTGGACGGTGGTCTTCCCCGATCTTGCCGCTGGCATGTGCACCTGCGGCGTTGAAGTAACGCAAAGCCACATATTTGATGCCGAGCACTTTATCGAACCAGGACATCATGCGCTCCATGGTCAGCTTGGTCTCACCGTAGACATTCGCAGGCTCGGTGCGGTCAGTCTCTTCAATCGGCACCTTTTCCGGTTCGCCGTAGGTTGCGGCCGTGGAGGAAAAGACGATTTTATCCACGCCTGCCTTCTGCATAGCTTCCAGCAGACATTGGGTGCCATAGACGTTGTTGTCATAATATTTAACCGGGTCCTTCATGCTTTCGCCCACCAGGGAACTGGCCGCAAAGTGAATGACCGCCTCAATGTTGTTCTCGGAGAACAGCTTGGCCAATAGTTCCTTGTCGCGCAGATCGCCTTCGTACAATTTTCCGCCCAGCAATGCCTCGCGATGTCCTGTCAGCAAATTGTCGATGACTACAACTTCTTCGCCGCGTTCCAGAAGCTCAGCTACTGTGTGGGAACCGATATATCCGGCTCCGCCCGTTACCAGAATCGCCATGTTTACTTCTCCCCCTTCAGTTCTTCTACGCCATTGCCGATGCCGCATACATAGAACTCGCCAGTCAGACCGGATCTTTCCTTGTAAGCCGCGCCTACTTCACTAATAAAGCGTTCCACATCATCTTCATGCACCAGGGATACCGTACAACCACCAAAACCTGCACCCGTCATGCGCGCGCCAAGCGTACCTGGAATGCGCTGTGCTTCTTCCACCATGATATCCAGCTCCGTACAACTTACTTCGTACAGATCGCGAAGGGAAGCATGGGAATCATTCATGTATTGACCGAACTGCTTCAGGTCGTTGTTCTTCAGCACCTCTACCGAATCAAGCACGCGCTGGTTCTCTTCCACCACATGGCGAGCGCGGCGTCTTACCGTCTCGTCAGCAATCTTGTCCTGGTGAGCCTCGAACTGCTCACGTGTGAGCTGGGCCAGATAGGACAGGGATGGAACTTCTTTTTGCAGAATAGACAGGGCTTCATCACATTGTTGACGACGCTCATTGTACTTGGAATCCACCAAGCCTCTGCGCTTATTCGTATTACCGATGATCAGTTTATAGGAACCGGTCACGAAAGGCACCAGGTTGTATTCAAGCGTATCGCACATGAGCAAAATGGCATGATCGCGCTTGCCGTTAGCAACGGCGAACTGGTCCATGATTCCGGAGTTCACGCCAACATATTGGTTCTCGGCACGCTGGGAGAGCAGGGCAATCTCAACAGTGTCGGTATCGCCGCCTTCGAGCGTCAGGAATGCATAGGCGGTTACCACCTCAAGCGATGCGGAGGAAGACAAGCCTGCTCCGTTAGGGATATCCCCATGGAACAGCAGGTCGTAGCCTTGCGTCAGCGGCTGGTTCTTCTTCTGCAGTTCAACCATTACGCCGATCGGGTAATCCACCCACTCACCGGTCTTGGCCTTGCCAATATCACTGAAATCTATAGATGCTTCGTAAGGGAAGTTAGTCGATGCAAAAGTGACCTTGCTGTCACTGCGCGGACGCACGATCAGCGTGGTACCGAATTCAAGTGCTGCCGGAAGCACATATCCACCGTTGTAATCCAGGTGCTCACCAATGAGGTTGACACGGCCCGGCGCGTAAAACACGCTTGCTTCCTTGCTGCTCTCCCCATATTTTTCGATAAACTTCTGGCTAAGTTGTTGTATGCTCATAAATGCCACTCCATCCTTTCACTATTTGCGATCGCGGGATTTGGTAATGCTTTCTTTCTGCTTATATTATAATAAAATCAGACTTGGTCTGATAATGCAATCATGTGTGTAATGTATGGATATATGTGACTTTTCCGGATATAATCAATACTAAAAACACAGCCTGCTGACCAACATTTTTCCGAGCAGCCGATAAAAGGGGTTGTCCTGCCTTATGGATTCATCCAGTTCCCATTCATATACCTATTCCGTTGGCTCTAATCCCGTCTCTTACGACAGCCAAACACTGCATGTACTGTTCGCTGGCGAGAGCCAGACACTGCCGCTGCATCAGGCCGGTCCCAAGATCTACGATTATTATCTGCTCCACTTCATTGAATCAGGGTCGGGCAGCTTTCATACGGAACAACACAAGTACGAACTGGGCGAAGGGGACTGCTTCCTGATCCATCCTGCCCAGTTGGTTAGCTATATCTCCGACCCGAATCAGCCTTGGCGCTACCGCTGGGCGGCTTTTACCGGGGCGGAGGCCGACTGGCTGGTGCAGCAGGCCGGGTTCAGTCCAGACACGCCGGTGTTGGCCGCTGCCGAGGGCAGGGTGATTCCCGATGCGCTAGCGGGGATGATGGGCGCCTTCAATGCTAACCGGGAGAGTGCGCATCTCACCTCACTAGGCTATTTGTATCTCATTATAGGAGAAGCAGCAGAGCGTTTATCCACTCACTCGCGTCTGCCCGGTACGGGCTCACAGGTGCAGCGGACCGTGAAGCAGATGATTCACTATATGTCCTCCCAGTATGCCCATCCTGTCTCTATTGAACAAATGTGCGACAGCCTGGGTTATAACCGGGCCTACCTGTCCCGCGTGTTCAAGCAGGAGACGGGCTTATCCCCGGTGACCTATCTGTTGAAACTGCGTATTGATAAATCCAGGCAGCTGCTGCGGGAACGCCCGGAGCTGTCTGTAGAACAAGTAGCGTCTTCGGTTGGCCTGACGGATGCGCTGTATTTCTCGCGCCAGTTCAAGCGCTTTTGCGGCCAGTCCCCGACGGCTTACCGCATCGCCACAGCGAGGCGGGGAGACAAATCCTCGCGCTAATCATTTTCACTTGAACAAAGCGCTCCTCCCAGCGCTAACATTAGGCACAATAACAGCCCGTTTCTGTACAAGGAAACGGGCTGTTATTGCCTGCCATAAGTCGCTAAGATTAAGATTCAGTTTGATCTTCAGTGCCACCTTTGGGAGGGTGTTTCGCACCCCTCATGCTCCCTCGGCGTAAATCCGCATTCATTCGGGAGCGGAGAGCGACTTTCCTCAGTCTATATAGATCGCATCGAACAACACACTACTATGAGAACACACCAATAAACATAACATATTTGGAAAATGACCCCGACATCTCAATAACGGTCATCTTGTAGCTTACTGAAGGTGGCAGATGCACCAAAAAGATCAGCTTCACTCGATAAGGGATGGGAATAACGGGAATAACTCCTGATATTTTGATGCAATCCTCTTCTTTTTTAATATAACTGGAAAAAATCCCGTTAATCATCAATAAATACGGAAAAGGGAAGCATTAACGTTATGTTTTCCCGTTATTCAAACCCCTCTTAAATTGCGAGCGTACTCACTATTTACTGCCCTAATTGAACCTTAGAGAGCCCTTGTACTCTTAAGTATTGTGAAAAAACAACAATCAAGACTCCCGCAGTAACTCCCCCACCTTGCCAAGTACCTGACCGATACGATCTGTGATGATAAGATTCGCACGGCGATCATATGGTGTTGGTTCACCATTCAATAGTACTGTATTTCTTCCGCGAAAATAAGTAATCAGGCTAGCCGCCGGATGCACGGTCAACGAGGTGCCGCCGATCAGCAGCAAATCGGCCCCCCGGATGGCCTCCACACTCTCAGTCAGTACCGTATAGTCCAGCTCCTCTTCATAGAGCACCACATCCGGCCTAACAATGCCTCCGCAATCCGGGCAGCGGGGCACGATGTCTTTGCTCGCTACAATCTGCTCCAGCTCGTAATCACGGGCGCAATCCATGCAGTAGTTCCGGTGAATCGAACCGTGCAACTCCAGTACCCGGCGACTGCCCGCTTTCTGATGCAGACCGTCAATATTTTGCGTAATGACGGCTTTGAGCTTGCCTTGCTGCTCCAGCTCCGCCAGCAGAAGATGCGCTCCGTTCGGCTGAGCCTGCGGATGAATCATTTTACTGCGGTAGAAATCAAAAAAAATGTCCGGTGAGGACATGAAAAACGTACGGCTGAGCATCTCCTCAGGGGGATAAGGCGACTGATGCTCGGTCTGATACAACCCTGCCGCAGAACGAAAATCGGGAATTCCGCTTTCTGTGGAAGTACCCGCCCCGCCGAAGAAAACTATAGATTCACTATCTTTGATCCAGGAAGTCAAGGTTTGTAATTGATCCATGGGCATTCAGTCCATCCTTTCTATACTGTACTTAGGAAGAAATCGAAAGTTCATGGAAGCCCGATATCACGATATCAGCATCCAGCAGATGTGCGCTTCCGCCGTCTTGACCCGCAATACCGATGGCCAGCGACACACCTGCGCCTTTAGCGGTCTGCATATCCGCATTACTGTCCCCGATCATTACGGTCTCCCCGGGATTCAGGCCAAGCTCGAGGCAAGCCTTCTCCGCCATTTCGGGGTCCGGTTTGCCGTTTACCACATGGTCTCTCGTCACTACCGTCTGAAAAAAAGCTGCGATCCCAAGCCATTCCAGCTGCTCTGCTGTCGTCTTGACTCCATCTGAAGTGACTACCCCCAGCTTCAGCGAGGCATCCGCACACTGCTTAAGGAAGGGCAGCAGTCCCGATAGCGGATACGCCGCCTGTCTCTTGCGCAGCTCATTCATCGCATCCTTGGTGATATGCTTCACCTTTGCTAAGGCTTCGTTCCACGAAAGGCCGGAGGCATACAGCTGCCACGCCAGCAGCCCCTCCGTTTCTCCCGCCGTTGCCATAGAGAACGGTCCGGAGGGATCATAACCAATGACCTTCCCGCTATCATCATGGATGGTGCCGAGCAGTCCAGATATTCCGCCTTCCAGCGTCTTGCCCCTAATTGCAAGCTGCGTTTCCATTCCGCGCAGAACCAGTTCCGCCCAAAGTCCCCATGTAGCCAGGATATCCAGCAATGTGCCGTCTTTGTCAAAGAGAATGCCCTGGCAAGGAATAGTCGTATGATTCACATGTAATAAAGGCATGTTGTCATTGTCCCCCAGTCTATCGGTTAGCCCAGATTACTCAACCAGTCGAGCAGTGCCCGTACCGTGCGGCTCTGCTGCTCTTCCTCGGAGATTGTGGCTTCACCATCTCCCTTTTGCTTGCCATAGCTGCCGAACTGGGCATGATTGCCGCCATCCACGGAGTAATAAATAGTATTGTCCGGCAAGTAAGAGCGTCCTTTGCGGTAGCTGGCTTTATTGATTACCCCATCCTCCGTGCCCAGGATCGACAGAACCGACAGTGTTGTGTCTTTCAGACTGCCTTTCTCATCAGGATAGGACGCCAGAAAGAACACACCTTTAAGTTGACCAGGATGTTCTGCAGCATAACGGGAAGCCATAACGCCTCCCAAAGAGTGCCCGCCCAGTACAAACGTAAGCTTGGGATGCACACGGATAATCTCTTCCGCCGCATCTCCCTTCGTCACCGCAAGATTAAGTGGCATCTTGGCGATATACACGGGATGCCCGGCCATGGCGATGGCCTTCGCCAGCGGGGAGTAGGCTTCTGCTTCCACCAGCCCGCCAGGATATAGAATTACCCCTGCACCTGTAGCCAGACCCGGCTCAAAGGATATCCAGTTATCGTTCTGCTCCACCGAAATGCCCCCGCCTGAGATGAGGGCCGTTTCAGCGCTCTGCTCAGGTGCATAGGGCGTCAAGTATCTCCATAGAAGCAGCCCCGCAGCGACGAGAATGATTAATAGGATGACGAACACGCGGCGTTTCGTTATTTTACCCTTCACATATGTCCACTCCCGGCTGGTTCTGCATATACTGCTTCCTCTTAATATGAAAATTATAGTTGAATCGGTGCTTCCAAACAACCTTCAACACATCGCCACATTCACTTTGATGACAACGCTTACGCTAGTGATATTAATCACAATTCAAAGAAATAAAATACGGTATTTTAAAATTAAAGTAATGGAGACGCTTGGAGGGACAGCAAGATGGGAGACGACGCTCTGGACGAACGCGGGGAGACCTTTTTTCTGAATCTGCGCTTTATGCTTATTGTCACTGTCTTTATCGGGAATGCCATTGAACCGCTGGTAGGCGGGGTGAGTGCCATGCATCAACTATATCTGTGGATTTTCAGTTTCCATATGCCGCTTTTCGTACTTGTGACCGGATATTTCGCCAGAAAAAATCTATACGGGACTGCCGGACGCCGTCTACTATTGCAAATCGGATTACAGTACATTATTTTTCAAAGTCTATATTCCCTGCTGGACAGTACCTATTTCCATGTGAACGGTATTCAGCATTCCTTCTTCGCACCTTATCTGCTTCTATGGTTTCTTGCGAGTCATGCCTTCTGGCGCCTGCTGTTGATTGGAATGAGGGGATGGAAGTTCGGCGCTCAGTTAGCTTTTGCTATTATCGCGGGTGTGCTTGTGGGGTACCTCCAGCTTGACGGTGTCTGGTTCAGCATTAGCCGCACCTTTGTATATCTGCCCTTTTTCGTGATCGGCTATCACTTCTCGTTCCCCGCCTTCCTTCGTCTGTATCACAAATGGGCCAAAACCTCTGCCTGCGTCTGCTCCATCCTGCTGCTGATCCCGCTCGGATTGTGGGGAAATATTCTTCCACATGGCTGGCTGTATGGATCAATGACCTACATGCAGCTTGGCCACCATGAGTGGTATGCCGGACTGTACCGTTTGGGGCTGTACGGTTGGCAATTTGCTGCTTCCCTCACCTTTCTCGGATGGGTCCCTTACCGAATGAGCCGTATGACTGACTGGGGACGCCGAACGCTATATGTCTTCTTGCTTCACGGATTTATTATCCGCCTGGCAGCGGCATCCGGTATATATAATCTGGTCAGCGGTGCGACTGGAATTACAGTGCTGATTGGCACAGCTATATTACTAACTATTCTACTAGCCCAGCCCGCAGTCAAACGCCTCCTGCACCCGCTGGTGGAGCCTTCCACTGCCTGGATGGTTGATCTGCAGCGCGCAGCCTTGCGGCGGTCGTTATAAAAACGTTCAGGCAAGTTAGCTCAATATCCAAAATAGAATATGTGATCGTTCCTTCTGTCGACATCGGTATTGGTGATTATCCATATCATTGGAAGGAGCGGTCTTTTTGTCTTGGAGAGCAGATATCCTTGATAGAAGATCGGTAGAAAAAACTACCCGTTTGTGATAGACTCACTATTAACAATGACATGTTCGGCTTCGGACAGCCGTCATTCACAGTCATCATTGGCTCATTGCAAGCAGTTATAGAAACGGCTTCCCCTCTTCTCTTTAAGAAGCTGGACCCCGTTAATTCTATAAACCGCATTTCCTTGCCTCTTATGAGTGCAATGCGTTAATGCGCCACTATATCAGATTTTGCAATTTACTAGGGGGGAAATTCATAATGGCAGTCAAGAAAAAGCGTTCAGACATGATCACCAAAGGTTTCGACCGTGCCCCGCACCGCAGTCTTCTGCGTGCAGCCGGCGTAAAGGAAGAAGATTTCGGCAAACCGTTTATCGCGGTCTGCAATTCCTATATTGATATTGTTCCGGGCCATGTACACTTGCAGGAATTCGGTAAAATCGTCAAAGAAGCTATCCGTGAAGCCGGCGGCGTACCGTTCGAGTTCAACACGATCGGTGTAGATGACGGGATTGCCATGGGACATATCGGCATGCGTTACTCTCTGCCAAGCCGCGAGATCATCGCAGACTCCCTGGAGACTGTAGTATCTGCTCACTGGTTCGATGGTATGGTCTGCATCCCGAACTGTGACAAGATCACACCAGGAATGATGATGGGCGCCTTGCGTGTCAACATTCCAACGATCTTCGTCAGCGGCGGCCCAATGAAGGCCGGTGTGGACAGCAAAGGCAAGAAGCTCTCCCTTACTTCTGTATTCGAAGGCGTAGGCGCGCACCAAGTCGGTAAGATCAACGACGCTGAACTGCTTGAATTGGAACAATACGGCTGTCCTACATGCGGATCATGTTCCGGTATGTTCACCGCTAACTCGATGAACTGTCTGGCTGAAGCTATGGGTCTTGCCCTGCCAGGTAACGGTACAATTCTGGCTGTAGCTGAAGAACGCAAAGACTTTGTACGTAAATCGGCGAAACAACTGATGGAACTGATCGAACTTGATCTGAAACCACGCGATATCGTAACGATCGAATCACTCGATAACGCATTTGCACTGGATATGGCTATGGGTGGTTCCACCAACACAGTACTGCACACTCTTGCACTGGCTCAAGAAGCAGGTGTTGACTACCCGCTGGAGCGCATCAACGAAGTCGCAAACCGTGTTCCTTACCTGTCCAAGCTGGCTCCTGCCTCCGATATCTTCATCGAGGACGTAGACCGTGCGGGCGGGGTCAGCGCCGTACTGAACGAATTGCTGAAGAAACCAGGCGCATTGTTCGGTGACTGCATTACCGTTACCGGCAAGACACTGGCCGAGAATGTAAGAGGACATGAAATTAAGGACACTTCCGTTATTCATACACTTGATAATCCTTATTCCGAAGTGGGCGGATTGTCCGTACTGTACGGCAACCTGGCTCCGGAAGGTTCCATTATCAAGGTTGGTGCGGTTGATGCTTCCGTAGGCGGCTACCATAAAGGTCCAGCGATTTGCTTCGATTCTCAGGAAACTGCGCTGGAAGGCATCGCGAACGGTAAGGTTAAGGAAGGCCACGTGGTGGTTATCCGTTATGAAGGTCCAAAAGGTGGTCCTGGTATGCCAGAAATGCTGGCTCCTACCTCCCAAATCGTGGGTATGGGTCTCGGCGCTAAAGTCGGCCTGATCACAGACGGTCGTTTCTCCGGCGCATCCCGCGGAATCAGCATCGGGCACATTTCTCCAGAAGCGGCTGAAGGCGGACCGATTGCTTTCGTTGAAGACGGCGATATCATCGAGCTGGATCTGATCAATCGTAAGATCGAGCTGCTGGTGGACGAAGAAACCCTTGCGACACGCCGTGCAGGCTGGAAAGGCTTCGAGCCGAAGGTGAAGACTGGTTATCTCGCCCGTTACTCCAAATTGGTAACCAACGCTAGTAATGGCGGCGTATTAAAAATCTAATTACGTCCCTGGCCATGCCAGAACGTAATTCTCATTGAAGCGGTCCCTCGCAGCAGTTATTCTGCTCTGAGGGACTTTTTTTTGTGCAACTAAAGATAAAAAGGGAACACCTTCAGCCAACATATGCTGGCCTGAGGCATTCCCTTTTTCCATAATACTACCTATAATTCCTGTACATTAATGAACAACCGTTGCACCTGGCAGTTCCACTTCATCCGCAGCATTGCTGCGGCTTCTCTCTTCTTCTATCTGCTCCCGTTTGCGGT
Source organism: Paenibacillus sp. NPDC058177 (assembly GCF_042883835.1). Classification (NCBI taxonomy): domain Bacteria; kingdom Bacillati; phylum Bacillota; class Bacilli; order Caryophanales; family Paenibacillaceae; genus Paenibacillus; species Paenibacillus sp. NPDC058177. The sequence continues at coordinate 193,602 of NZ_JBHVVB010000003.1, forward strand.
TCGCGCTACGTGGCTGCATCTTCTGATCATGCCGTTTCAACAATTCAGACACCGGCATCAGGATGAGCTTCGGCACAAGCACCTCGGTACGCTCCTTCAGTCTTGCTCCACCAGCCGGATGTATCACACTTAACAACAGACTCAGGTAAAGCTTGCTGGAACGGGCGAACCAGCCGTTGGGCATATCCAGTACTGTGAAACCGAATTTCTCCGGTCCCCGATTGATCATGCTGACCCCGTACAATGCCTTAGCTTCCATAAGCGCCTCGTCATGGGCAATTTCCTCGGCGAGTACCGGCATATCCTTCTCCATCCGGCGAATCATGCGGATCGCAAGCTGGGCAGAGGAACGGGAATGCATGCCAAGCTCGAACAGCTCCCGGTTATCGACATGTAGCTCAATTACCTTATCACCCTTGCTTAACGTGGTTCCGTCCTCCATAGTGATCGGCTGCCCCTGATACTTACGCAGACGATAATGCAGGAAAGGCTCGGCCGGTGAAAGAGTTCTTAACTTAAACAGGAATTGAAATAATTGCTCCCAGCCCAGCCATAGTCCCACAATCAGGCGTTTTCCGAAGGAAATTTGCTGAATGGACGATTTCTCAGCCGTCTTGATCATCTGGTCAATACGGATACTACACAGCCCGCGTCTTTGAGCTTCCTCTAAGGTTCTCTCCAGAGCAATCAGCATCAGTCCTGGAGCATCAGGATCGGCACCCAGTGTCGCACCGCTGTCATGCAGAAGCATCACTTCGCCGGGATTAAGGCGGGAGAGCATTTTCTCTGTGAGCTTCTCGGCCCCTTGCTTCTCACGCCAATCGCCGAACATCGCTGACCACAACACAATCTGCACACGGCGACGCTTCGAGAAATCGAACAAATTCACAATTCCCCAAGGCGGACGATAGTAAGTGCTGTGTTCACCGGTAATGCTGTAAATAATTTCGTCTGTGCGCTGGATCTGTTTACGTACCGTTGCCGGACGCATCAGCCAATTGGTCTTGTGCACATAGTTATGAATACCGATGAGATGGCCCTCCGCATGAATACTGCGGATCAGGTCAGGATAACGCTCCGCATGGGAGCCCACCACGAAAAAGGTAGCCTTAGCGTCATAACGCCTTAGAAGTTCAAGCACTTTCGGCGTAAAACGAGGGTCCGGACCGTCATCAAAGGTCAGCGCAAATTCATGGCTTCCGGTTCCTTTACGGAACACGCGGTAACCGAAAATACGGCTGATAATACCGGGTATAAAGGCATAAAAAGATGAGATGTAAAACAACCAGAGCAGCAAAGTCTGCATGTCTATTCCCCGCTTTTCCAGAGTTGACTTTGGCTCGCCTTAGGTCTGCAAGCAGATACAGCGATACGGCCAAGTGTGTATAGCTTTCACCGCCTTTTTGCGGATATCTATCATCGGCACAAAAAAACGTTACCCCCTATTTTAACACAGCTATCAAAGAAATAGACGCTTTTTAAGTAAAATCGTGTACAATGGACTCAAGTTGTAAAGACCTGACATTTCATCGGAAAAGGAGTCGTTCAAATCTTATGCTCCCCTTGTACAAAAAATATTGGCGCACGTTCTTTGACATTGGATTAATCGTGCTTACGGTGTATCTGGTTATGTTTTCCTTCAGCAAGCTGTATCATTTAGCCGCCCCTGTGTTCCTGTCTTTCTTCGTGTTTATCATTATTGAGCCGCTGGCACGGTTTCTGAATCGCCGAGGTCTCGGCAAACCGTTCGCCTCAGCAGTCTCCGTTCTGTTCTTCCTCGTTCTGCTGCTAGGAACGCTGTTCGGTGCTGGCCTGCTAATTACGACTCAGGCAATGCTTTTTCAGGACAACCTGCCAAGGTATACAAGTATTGTGCAAGAGCATTTCGTGGAGCTTACCGGCTATCTTCAACATAAAGTCGACACGCTGCCGCCGGATCTGACCCATAAAATCAACGGGTATTTCAAGGATGCCACCGACATCCTCTCTTCATGGCTCGTTATCTTCTTTAAGTATATGATCGGACTACTGGGCTCGTTCTCTTCTTTTATGGGAAATTTCGGAATCGCCATCATTCTGGCCTTTTTCCTCAGCATGGAAATCAAGGACTGGAAGAAAATCGCCCATGAGAAGATGCCAAAAACCCTTAAGACCGCCTATGCTTTTCTGCAAGGGAATGTATTTAAGGCGATCGGCGCCTATGTCAAAGCCCAACTCATTCTCATCAGCATCACCTTCGTCATCGTTCTGGTTGGATTGTTCATCCTAGGTACCGGTAATGAGCTGACGATGGCCTTAGTCTGTGCCGTGTTCGACGTTCTCCCGCTGCTAGGCGTATCGACCATCTTGATTCCTTGGATCGTGTATCTCTTCATTATCGGGAACACCTCCATGGCGATCGGTCTGATTGTCCTTCTCGCTGTGGTGTTAATCCAACGGCAAATTATGGAGCCGAAAATCACTGGTAACTCCATCGGTGTATCTTCCGCTTTCCTGATGCTCTCATTCGTTATCTTATCCATGTCAGCGTTTGGCGTAGCAGGCTTAATCCTGTCCCCAATACTGCTGATTCTGATCAAGGAATTGATCCAGCAGGGCTACCTCCAGCGTTGGATCTACCTGCCGCAGGAAGAATTTATTGTCTCTCCTTTCGCGGCATCCGGGTCAGAAGCCGAGTCCTCCAAGACAGACCACAGCGATCCTGAAACAGAACGCCAGGCAGATCAAGCTCCTGAAGTTGACGAGAGCAAATCAAATACTTGACCGAACAACTTCGTAGCTGTATGGGCACTTCCAGGAGTCACGTTCTGAACAGACACAGCTACGGCATATCGCGGCTGGTCTATAGGCCCATAGCCAATAAACCACTGATTATTGCGGGGAACACCCTTGACCTGCGTCTGGGCTGTTCCTGATTTACCAGCCAACGGCCAGCGGGCGGTCATCAGACTCCGTCCGGTGCCCTCAGTCACCACCTGTCTCATCCATGACAACAGCAGCCGAGTCGTGGATGCTGAGATTCTTCCGGTCCCGGACGGTGACAGATGTCCCGGCAAATCCTCCAGCTTCTGGCCATTCGCAAAAGTGACCTTCTGCAGGATGCGGGGAGCGGTGACCTCCCCGCCATGTAGCAGGGTCACTACCAGATTAGCGGCCTGAAGCGGGGTGACCTGCACATCGCGCTGCCCGATGGCAGTCTGCACTCTTGCGCCGCTGTCATCAGGCAACAGGGACGTGAAAATCGTCCCGTGCTGCTCCCCCGCCAGCGGCCTCAGAAGTGGCAGTCCCAGCGTATTCTCGGACTGCCAGCCAATGTCCCTTCCCAGTCCCAGCGCCCACGCGGCGGACTGGATCTGCGCGCCGCTCAGACGTTCGGCGAGCGCGGCGAATACAGTATTGCAGGACACGGCGAACCCTTGCGCCAGCGTAAGGGGGCCGTGTCCTTTTCCTTTTAGGCAGGATAATCCGTACTTCTCATATTGGCCGGAGCAAGTAAAGACTTCCTGCGGCGTTGTAACTCCGGCCTCCAGAGCCGCTGCGGCGGTGACAATCTTGAAGATGGAGCCGGGGACAGCGGCTTGCAGCGCCCGATTATTCCACTCTCCACCCTGAGGCGAAATATCCTGCGGGTTATATAAGGGTAGAGAAACCATAGCTTCAATATCCCCATTCCGTGAGTCCAATACAACAATCGCGCCTTCCTTCATGCCACTCTGAGTCGCCAGCTTCTCAATGTCATCCTGAAGTTTTTTGTCTATCGTTGTGTACAAAGACAACGGGTAGTAGGGATTGCCCGGCGAACGGACTTTGAGCGGACTGCCCGGAAGACGGTTTCCCCTAGCATCCACTTGCACATACGCCTCGGTATGACCTACACCCCGGAGCAACGGCTCCAGGGTTTTCTCCAGTCCATCCGTTCCGGTCCTTGGAATCCTGAGGCCTGAAGAACTTGCTAACTCGCCACCCCCCTGCGGGACTGCTTCAGACAGGTAGCCTAGCCACTGTTGTCCTGACAACTGACCGTCATACCTCCGCGCGAACGGCAGTACCATCACTCCATCGATATCAAGCTCTTTCAATTCATTGGCTTGGGCAGGGGACAGCGCCAGAGGTGCTTTTCCTTTAGGGGATGGCCATAGCAGAGGTTCCTTCAGGACTGCGACTCTGTTCAGCAGCTGCTGATAGCTGACTCCCAAAATGGCCGCCAGCCGGTGCATAGGGCCATCTTCACTTCGCTCCACCTGCGCCTTCACACTAGCCGCCAATTCTTCTTGCGGGAAAAGAGCGGCTGTCCAGATCGTTTCCCCGGCGAGAGGAATTCCGTGCCGGTCATAGAGACGCCCACGCCCACTGTCCAGCACTGTTTCACGCTCACTCTGGATTTCTGCCATCTTGGCCAAGGTATATGGGGTACCAGGGACAGGCCGATCCTTGATCACGAATTGTACCCAAGCCAACCGCAGGATCAATATTCCCACGGCAGCGGATAAGATCAACAGCGAGCTGAACAGACGACGATGGTGATTGTTGGTACGCAATGTTGCCTTCCCTCCTGACAGGATTCCTTATCCCTATTATGTCCCACCTTTCGTCATTAGAATCTTTCCCCACGTGATAAACAAGCACAAGAGCAAGCCCTAACTTCTGGAGCCTGCTCTTGTGAAATTCACATTTTGGGTTAAACAGAAACTATACTCTGAACCTTGCTAGGCTGGTCTTTAATTTGGCGGAAGCCTTCTGCAAACTTGCAGAGAGCTCCACCAGATGGTCGCTGACACTCTGCTGCTCGCCACTGAGCGAAGCCACCTCTTCTGAGGCTGCTGACGATTCTTCAGCAATAATACTGACGCTATCCATTGTCACAGAAAGCACTCGCTGCGATTCCCCGAGCCCGTCAATTGAACCCGTAACTGCATCCAGGAAGGTGATGAATTCATTCATCTGCCCTTGTACAGACACGAAGAGATCGCTGGTACTTTGTACCGAAGCGCTTTGCTCTCCGAACATTGGAGCCACCTCGTCAAGAACCGTGACCGTTTCATTCATCTCAAGCATGATTCTATCAGTGATTTCTCCCACCACTGCAATCGAGCTTCTCGATTGATCATCAAGCTGACGAATTTCACTGGCTACGACCATGAACCCCTGGCCTGCATCTCCAGCCCGTGCAGCTTCAATGCTGGCATTCAGGGATAAAATATTCGTCTGCTGCGCAATACGCTGCATGACATCCAGAACCTGAATCACGGACGAAGCCGTTGTCTGGAGGTTATTCACTTTGTTCACCAGCGTCCGGGTTCTTTCCTCCGTAATCTGTGTCCGGCTCTTGAGTTCCTTGAGCATCGCAACACCTTCGGTACTGAACTGTTCAACACTGTGTGCCCTGCCGTTCATCTCATGCGTAGCCGCTGTTACCTTGTTCATCTGCTCCGAGATCTGCCCGGACAAGGCATTGCCATTGTCCGCCTCAAGAGCCAGACTGCCCGCTCCCCCAGCAACCTCTTCCATAGCAGCAGCAATATCTTTAGCAGCAGATGCCGTCTTGCGGGAAGCACTGCTTAAGACATCCGACATCTCCAGCACCTCCTGAGCGGTCTCATTGGTGCGGTCGACGAGTTCCGTAATTCGCTCCATCATAGTATTGAAGGAGAGCGACAATTGGCCGATTTCATCCCGTGATTTGAACGATGTCCGTACACTAAGGTTCCCCTCAGCTCCCTGGAACATTAAGTCCTTGAGCCGGGTCAACGGCCTTGCGACCATTCGCACCATCCACAGCCCAATCAGAATAGCCATGACTGCGGCAGCGCCAACCGCGATATAGGTCGTCTTCAGAATACGTACCGCATCTTGGGTTAAATTCTCGGCAGGCACGACACCCAGCAGCTTCCATCCGGAACTCTGCATCGTTCCATATACCGCCAGAATTGACTTTCCCTCCTCATTCTTGGTCGGCAGAGCGCCTGAAGAAGCTTGCTTGAGCCCTGTAAATAAAGTGCCCCCCAGACTTAGATAAGTGTCCGTCTCGTTCTGCACAGAGGATGCGATCAGCTCATCCTTTTCAGTCAGCAGCTGAATGTAAGAGCCTGTCCCCAGATTCACCTCGCCTAGCAGCTTTTCGACCTCACTAACCTTTATATCACTGATCGCAACATAGCCCGAATCTTGGGAATCTCCTGCAATCGCTTTCGCATAATGAAAAACCTCTGGAGCTTTCGCTCCCTTCATCTCTTTGGTCAACCATAGCCCTTCTGGCTTGTCCGACAACTGGCTGAACCAGGATGCCGAGCGTGCGCTCTCCATAAAGGGTTCATCCTTGACCCCGGCAGCCACAATCGGCAATGATTCCTTCGCAGGAATGAGATACACCGCCTGCACGCCCTTGGCGCTCGACAGCCAGTTACTTAGCTCTGCAGCAATAACATCTACTGACAGCCCGGAAGCAGACTGGCTGGCCTCTTTCATAGCGCGCTGTATCTCTTTGTTGTAAGAGATTTGGCCCAAATTATCCTCGTAACGGAGCATGGTAACATCCAGCTTCTCCGCAGTTTGAATGACCGTCTGCTGGTTGGAAGACAATGCATTGTCTTCAATGGTCTGCTCAGCAACGGAATAGGAGGTATAGCCGAGCGAGAGCACTATTATCATAGTAGCTATGAAAAAAACGAGAAAAAGCCGCAGTCCCAGAGATTCAGCGGGATGCAGCCGGGAAAGAAGGCTGCGTTGTTTGGTTGTTGACTTCATCAGTACAGATCACCTGCCATCATCTACAGTTATTAGGTTACTTAAATTATTACAAACTACTATTTTAAACCAAAAACACTGAACCTGCTGTGATATAGTTGTACGCGGCCAACCAGAAATGTAACTCTTCATTGGCTTACGTTCGCTCCCTGAAAATATAAAACAGCCGCCTCTTCTCGGAGAAGAGGCGGCTGTGACAGGTATTCGTAGGTAATCTGGCTTCTCAGTTAGGTTATTTATATTTTGAACAGAGAGAGCTTTTCCTTCAATTGTCCCGATACACTTTCCAGTTTCCCGGACAACGATACCAGTTGATCGCTGACATTCTGCTGCTCGCTACTTAGCGAGGCCACTTCTTCCGAAGTAGCAGATGATTGCTGAGCAACGGCACTTACGTTGCCCATCGCTTCAGACAAGACCCCTTGCGAATGATTCAAGCTGTTGATGGAGGAGGTTACAGACTCCAAGCTTGTAATAAATTCATCCATCTGATCTTTTACAGAGACGAAGATATCACTGGTGTTCTTCACCGAACCCATTTGTGCCTCAAAGAGCGGCGCAACTTCAGACAATACCGCGACCGTCTCATTCATCTCGGTCATGATTTTGTCAGTAATCCCGGCCACCAGCGCAATCGACTGCTTGGACTGGTCTGCGAGTTGACGAACCTCGCCAGCTACGACCATGAAACCCCGACCAGCTTCGCCTGCCCGAGCGGCTTCAATTGTAGCATTCAGGGACAGAATGTTCGTCTGCTGAGTAATATTCTTCATGACATCAAGCACCTTGATCACAGAGAATACCGTTTCTTTCAGATTGTTGACACGCGCAACCAGCGCTCCTGTCATCTCTCCGGTACGGCTTGTCTGACCCAGCAGCTCCTCCAACTGATTTGCACCTCTGCTGCTGGCCTCACCGACACTACGTGCAGCTTCATCCATCTCAGAATTGGCGTACACGACGGTCTGCATTTGCGTAGCAATCAGTTCAGTCAATTCATTGCCGCGCTCTGCCTCCAGAGCCAGACTGCCTGCACCACCAGCAATCTCTTCCGTGGCCGCAGCAATTTCTTTAGCAGACACAGCTGTTTTACGTGATGCATCGCCCAGCTCTCCGGCAGTTTCCAGCACCTCGCGCGCCGTTTCCGTCGTCTGCGCTACAAGCTCTGTAATCCGTCCCATCATTGTATTAAAGGATGCGGACAGTTGGCCGATTTCATCTTGGGATGCATACTCAGTACGAACGCTCAGATCCCCTTTTGCCCCTTCTACCATCAGATCCTTGAGACGGGATAGCGGACGGGCAATCATGCGGACCATCCAGTAGCCAAGCAGAATGGCAAGCACGGCTGCGCCCCCGGCAGCGAAGAAGGTTGTCAGAAGGATTGGATAAGCCTCTTTGACCAATTCACCAGTAGGAATAATGCCAGACAGCTTCCAGTCTGCTTTGGTCATCGGATTGAAGACAGCCAGAACCTGCTTGCCATCTTCATCTTTATTTTCCTGACTCTTATTCTTTGTCTTGCTATCTTTGATGAATGCAAACTTGGATTCTAACCCATCCTCTGCAGGTGTATTAGAAGCGATAACAATACCGTTAGGATCTACCAACTGTATGCGGGCGCCATCGCCCAGTTTGACACTCTTGAAGGCATCTTCCAGCATTTTATTCTTCAGTTCCAGCAGCATCACATATCCTGAATTCTCGCCGAGATTTCGGAGTGAGCGCACCATAGCGATATTCGTTCCGCCTTTGCCCTCAACTGCAGTAGAGAACCAGTAATTCTGCGCGCCATCGGTATCGGAATAATGCGATTTATACTCCTTGGTCCGTTCAACCGCCTGTTTGAACCAATCCGTGTCCCTGATACCTTCAAGCACCAGGCCCGAACTACCAGTAGTGATAACATCGGAAGCCGCTTCCTCCGGAATCAGTGAGATACTGACTACGTTGGAGTCGGAGGTCGTTTGGCTCGATAGCTTCTTGCCGATTGCACTTGAAGCCACAAATTTATCGTAATAGTTATCCGCTTTGTCCAGTGACGTCAGATCATTCTGAATCTGCGGATCAAAAAACAGCTGAAGCGCCAAAGTTTCATATTGTTTGAGAATAATATCCATCTTCTCCGAGTTCTGAATAACCGTTTGACGGTTAGCCTCTGCGACATTACTCTTAATCGTACTTTTGGCTTTTGAATACGACAACAAACCCAGAAGCAGTACGACTACGACGATGGACGATAAAAATATCAGGAACAGCTTGACTCCGACTGATTTCAACGGATTCACTTTTTTCATTTGACTCACCGAGCCCCGCAGCACGCTTTTCATGCTTACGCCTGATTTAACGCCGTCTTTGAGCTTGCCGATACTGGATGCACCGGCCTTACGCTGGTTCTTTTTCTCTGTGTTTTCTTTCACCGACTTCTCATTCTTTCCCACTCTCATCCTTCTCTCTTTCTGCTCATCACTCTTACTCTCCTGTTCCGGAGTTCCCATTAGATCACCCACCAGTTTGATTAGAGATATATGTAAGCGTTGTCTGACTTATATATCGGCAAACAGTCCTTTTTTCCTTAGGCTTTTTGAATAATCTTTTCCATGAGTATGTAACTTTTAGCCTATTTGGGAGTAGAAAAAAACGGGACCATCCTCTCTCAAGCGAGGTTGGTCCCGTTTTTTACATCAATTCTTATTTTCTTTTGCGCATCATGTCAAAATAGGCCACCGGTGCATCCACTTTCATACGCACCTTCTGCAGCGGATGACGGGCAGCATCCAGCGGATTGCCTTGCTCGTCCCAGATCTCTCCTACCGTCTGCTTGAAGAAGGTATCATCCGGTCCAAAGAACTCCACTTGCTGTCCCGGCTTGAAGTGATTCCGCTGCTGAATCAGGGCAGTACCTGTCTCGGCATCATATTCCAGCACCAGTCCGGCAAAATCATACGGAGCCGCTTTTTCTTCAGGCTCATAGATATGATCCTCATGGTCCGGTGTATCGTAGAAAAAGCCTGTATTGAGCGGACGGTTCGCCGCTTTATTCAGCTCTTCCAGCCATTCCGGCTTCAGCACATAGCCTTCAGGATCAGCCATATAAGCATCAATGGCTTTGCGGTACGCATTAACTACTGTAGCCACATAGTGAATGGATTTCATCCGGCCCTCAATCTTGAAGCTGTCAATGCCGACCTCGATCAGCTCGGGAATGCTTTCCAGCATACACAGGTCTTTGGACCCCATGGTGAACGGATTGTCCTGTGGCTCATGCAGAGGAAGCTGGGTCACTCCTGGCAACAGGCGTTCAGGTGACTGCATAGCTTCTGCCTGCTCTTCTTCAGACACCCAAGTTCCATCCGGACGCGCATCCTCGAACAGATCGTATTTCCAGCGGCAGGACTGGCAGCAGCCCCCCCGGTTAGAATCCCGGTCCGTAAAGTGGTTGGACAACACACAACGACCAGAGTAGGAGGAACACATCGCACCATGAATAAAGCTCTCGATCTCAATATCCACATGTTTTTTAATCTCGGCGATTTCCTCCAGGCTTGTCTCCCGGCCCAGAACGACACGAGGTAGTCCTTCTTCCTTCCAGAAGGATACGGCTTGCCAGTTCAGAGTAGACTGTTGGGTGCTGAGATGCACCTCCAGGCCCGGAACCAGGCGGCGTGCCGTATCCACAATAGCCGGATCGGCTACAATGATCGCGGCAATGCCGGCTTCATATAAATTACGCAGGTATTCTTCAATCCCTGCGACATCTTCATTGTGAGCATAGATGTTCGTTGCCACAAAGACCTTCGCGCCATATTTCTTGGCGAATTCTACACCTTCGCGCATTTCCTCAAAGCTGAAATTATCAGCATTGGAACGCAGGCCGTATTTTTGTCCGCCAATATAGACGGCATCTGCACCATAATGCACGGCGAATTTCAATTTTTCCAAATTGCCCGCCGGAGCCAGGAGCTCCGGTTTGTCCAGACGGTAACGTTTGCCCTTATGCTGCGGTTTGGTCATGGTACTCATTCCTGTTCTCCCCTCCATTTCCCCATTCTGCGGGGTCTATACGATTAATACACTTGCTCTTTATAAAAGAATCCGAAAGACAGTTCGCGCTCAGGGTCCTGCAGCTTACGAACCTCATCCAGCCATTCATCCTGGAAGGCATAGCCTTCAGGATCAGCCGCATACGCATCAATAGCTGTGCGGTAAGCTCGAACTACGGCAGCATTATAGACTGTCGGCTTCAGCAGCCCTTCAATCTTAAAGCTTTGCACGCCCGCTTCCATCATGATATGCAGGTCTTCCATAATGCAAATATCATCCGAACTCATAATATGAGTGCCGTTATCATCTTCGTAGATCGGGAAGATCTCACCCGGACGCTCCGCTTCGACCAGGAACAGACCGCGCTCCTTGCCCATGCTTCCGCCATCCGTTGGGCGTCCTTGGTGGGCCATATAGCTAGCTACAAGCTTCCGCTTGGAATGGTAAATGTTGGTCATTCCATGCACCTGAACCTGGGCCTCTATTTCCAGCAGCGGCACCATCTCCGTAATCTCGTCCATGTTCAGCTCACGGGCCAGCACAACGCGGGATGCGCCTTTGCGTCCCCAATAGTTAGACGTAGCGTAGTTGGTGGAAGTCATCTCCGCGTTCCAGTGCAGCTTGAGACCAGGCGCCTCCTGCTTCACGGCAGCCAGCACGGCCGGGTCACCAAATTCAACAGCGTCAACGCCCAGCTCGCCTATAGCCTTTACATAGGCTGGCAGTTCATCAAGCAGACTATTGGGCATCAGACCGCCCAGCCCCGCAACGACTTTGCAGCCCCGCGCATGAGCCATCTCTATAACTGCCTTGGTGTCCTCTAGCGTGAAGTGCCCAGCCAGCCTCATGCCAAAGCGGTCATCCCCGATCAACAGCGCATCTGCACCTGCATCCAGCAAGGCTGCCGCTTCTTTAAGCGATGCTGCCGTCGCCAGCAGCTCCGGTTTTTTGTTCATTGATAATCCTCCTACGTCTGTCACAGCTTACAAGCCGGTGATGTCCCTGCGGCGCCTTGACCAGGCCCACAGTCTGCACCACTCTCCATTGTAATGCGTTACTGCGAAGTTTGTTTACTTTTTTGAATATTGGCTAAATGTTCCTTATATGTCTTGGCAAAAAGATGACCCTTACTGCCATCCTTCTTCGTGACATAGAAATAATAATCGGAAGCTTGCGGCTCCAGCGCCGCCTGAATCGACGGCAGACCAGGGTTGCAGATCGGTCCCGGCGGAAGTCCTGCATTCTTGTACGTATTATAAGGACTCTCAATCTCAAGATCCTTGTAGAGCAGCCTTTCTTTTGGTTGATCTAGCAGATATTGAACCGTGGCATCAATCTCCAGCTTCTGTCCCTTTTTCAGCCGGTTATAGATCACTCCCGCCACCAATGGACGTTCTGTATCGACTACAACCTCACGCTCCACCAGTGAAGCGACGGTCAGCAGCTCATGCAGACTGAGGCCTCTTGCCTTGAGTTTTTCGTGCCAATTCGGAATGGTATCAAGCTTCTTCACCAGCTGTTCCAGCATCGCTTCCAGGATTTCCTGCGGCTTGCTGTCCTTTGGCAGCTCATAAGTCTCCGGGAAAAGATACCCCTCCAGACGATGACGCAGCTCCGGCTCTTGCGGAATTCCAAGAACGTCAGCCTCTTTCAGCGCCTTGCCGGAATTCATAAGATCTACAAAGACACCCGAATCCAGCTTAGAGGCAGTAGCCAGCTTGTCAGCCACCTGCTCTGCCGTGTATCCTTCGGGAATGGTGAACATCAGGGTCTCTTCTTTGACAACATCGCCGGCATTCAGCCGTGCAATGAGCTCATCATAGGTATCGCCTGGTTTTGCCACATAGGTGCCAGCCTTGAATTTCGAGCCTTCCTTGGTCCATTTCAGATATCCTTTAAAAAAAAGACTGTTACGGATAATCCCATTCTTCTCAAGCAGGTCAGCAATTCCAGCACTGCCCGTGCCTTTCTCAATTGTGAACGTTACGGGTTGCCCGGCAGGAGCTACCGGCTGCATCCCGTTCCAAATGTACCACGCTCCTCCAGCTCCTGCTGCAATCAGGAGAATTAGGATCAGTAGCACAGTGCGGACTGCGGATTTCAATGGATCTCCTCACTTTCCGACTATAAAGTATAAAATTGTATCGTCCCAAATTCAACCTATAATTTTATGGCTCTATACCAAAATCAGTGGTTGACGCTGCATGGAGGCGCTACGGGTCTAGAGGGTTCTTCCGATCACTATTAAAGCCTGATTTCTGGATTATACAAGGAATTATAGGTTGAAATCGGGCTTTAAAGGCGAACACTACCGTTTCTCCAGAATCCCTCTGGCCCTCACCTCTAACGCCAGCGTATAATCCACCTCTGATTTTTAAATAGAGCCATTTAAATTAAGGCTTTCCATGCAAAAAGAGCGCGGAATACTCCGCCCTCCTTCATGCCAACTGTAAATGTAACGTACGCTGATCTCGTCCTATTCCAAATCCTCATCTGGAAAAGTTAGCTCATCGTACAGCTCTGAAATATCTTCCCATTCTTCATCGTCGACGATGCTTTCCAATTCAGGAAGCCCGTCAGGCGAGACTACAATCCGAAGAATATCATATTCTCCGTTCTTGCCGGAACCCTCCAGCACCGCGTAACCGCGGCCACCGACTTCAAACTCCGCAATAATATCGTAAACGGAAGATTTGCCTTGCTCATCTTCCAGTTCTACAGTCTCTCCGTACGCATCTTTAAGACGGGAAGTCCATACCGCTTGATCAGCGGACAACTCAGTCATTCTCTGCTCCCCCGTCCAGCTCGTCGACCAGGGTATTGAACGTCTCTTCGACGATCGCCCACTCCTCGTCATTCTCGATCATGAACAGTTGCAGATCATCGCCGTCTTCCTCATAACGGAAGGCGTACACTTCGTCGGACTCTTCGTCTTCGGAATCCAGCGGAACTACCATCATGTACTTGGCATCCGAACCGTCAACCTCAAACTTCATGATGACCTCGAATTCCTCTTCATTACCTTCCTCATCGGGAATATAGATAATTTCCGGTTCTTCTTCTTGGCCAATATGTTCGTTTGTCATATGCGCACCCCTCACCTTTTACTGTTAGCATCCAAAAAATTTTGCAAAATCAGGGCTGCGGCCATTTTGTCCACAATCCCTTTGCGCTTCTTTCGGCTGACGTCCCCTTCAATCAGCACCCGCTCGGCGGATACCGTCGTCAGACGCTCATCCCAAAGGTGTACGGGCATTTCCAATTGTTCCCGAAGCTTGTCAGCGAACTCTATGCAGATTTCACCACGGGGACCTACGGTGCCGTTCATGTTCTTCGGCAGCCCAACCACGATTTCTCCGATCTCATGCTCCTTGACGAGTTCGCGGATGCGTTCGAACTCTTTACCGTCTCCGCGCCGCTCAATGGTCTCCAGAGATTGTGCCGTCCAGCCGAAAATATCACTCGCGGCGACGCCGATTCTACGGTCGCCATAATCCAAACCCAGCTTCTTCATTTGGCGTTATCCACCTGATGATTGGCTAGATAGAACCGCACCAGTTCCTCAATCAGCTCATCACGTTCTTTTCTCCGGACCAAACTTCTAGCATTGTTGTGACGGGGAATATAGGCCGGATCTCCGGAAAGAAGATATCCTACGATCTGATTGATCGGATGATACTCCTTCTCTACAAGCGCATTGTATACCGCAAGCAGAATTTCCTCGGGAGAAGCTTCCTTCTCATCGCCCTTCACATTGAATTTAACTGTTTTGTCCATGGAGTCCATATGTGACACCTTCCTTCTGCAAATCACCTGTAGCAGGCGGCTTCGCAAACTCGCTGCTGTACAGCTTACTTGCTGCCCTCATCATAACATATTCATGCCCCAACAAGAAAATCCTGCCTGGATATAACGCTTTTTTTTGGCATTTCATCTACAAAAAACGTGAAATTTTTGGTCTTTGAGCTATTGCCAAAACCACTTTTCGCCTAAATCAGATGGCCCGGCCACGAAGCAGCGGTACTGAGAGGAAAGACTCAGTACCGCTGTCTGTCTTCGCAAATGCAATTTGGGCTTCGGGCCTTTGGACCGGGTTCGCTCTCTAGCTTATCCCAGCGCTGCTACCAATTCTTCAGCCTTGGCCAAAGCCTCGCCCAGCTTCGAAGCATCCTTACCGCCGGCTTGCGCCATATCCGGACGTCCTCCGCCGCCGCCGCCGCATACTGCAGCCACTTCTTTCACCAGCTTACCGGCATGATAGCCGCGCTTCACCAGCTCTTGAGGTACGGCTACGACAAAGTTTACTTTATCGTCCATGGCTGCGCCCAGAACAAGCACTGCGTCAGGCAGCTTGCTCTTCAGCTCGTCGGCTGTGGAACGCAGGGCATCCATGCTGCCTGCTTGCACAGATACAGCCAGTAGTTGCGTTCCGCTGCCAACCGTCTTCACGCTGCCAGTCAGCTCCGCTGCAAACGTAGCACTCAGCTTGGATTGCAGCGACTCGTTCTCACGCGACAGCTCGCGTACTTGACCATGCAGAGCTTCAATCCGCTTCGGCACATCGTTCAGGGAAGACTTCAGCAGTCCAGCGGATTGCTTGAGCAGATCCAGCTGGCTCTCAGTGAACTGGTATGCATAGCGTCCAGTTACAGCCTCAATCCGGCGTACACCGGAGCCGATGCCGCTCTCGCTAAGCAGCTTGAAGATTCCAATCTGCGAAGTATTGCTAACGTGGCAGCCACCACACAGCTCCAAGCTGTAGTCGCCAACCTGAACCACGCGGACGATATTACCATATTTTTCACCGAACAATGCCATAGCTCCCATTGCCTTGGCTTCGTCAATCGGCTTGTTCTCAATCACTACATCCAGACCGCGCCAGATTTGCTCATTCACACGGTGCTCAATTTCACTGAGCTCTTCCGGCGTAATAGCACCGAAGTGTGAGAAGTCAAAGCGCAGACGTCCACCTTCTACCAAAGATCCTGCCTGATTAACATGTCCGCCCAGCACTTCCTTGAGCGCTTTGTGCAGCAAGTGAGTCGCGGTATGGTTCTTCACGATGTCCTCACGCTCGGCGCGGTTTACCTCGGCACGAACGGTATCTCCTACGCGCAGTTCACCAGCTTCTACTGTTACCAGGTGTACATGCTGACCATGTGGCGCCTTGAACAATCCCTTGACTTTCGCGGTTACGGAACCGCCGCTCAGCACACCCGTGTCGCTTACCTGACCGCCACTTTCCGCATAAAACGGAGTAGTGTCAAGAATAACCTGAGCTTCTGTGCCTTCGCCAGCGAGGTCTGCCAACTCGTTATCGACAACGATCGCAACAATTTTGGATTCAGTTACCGAGTCATTATAACCAACAAATTCGCTTTTAACCGTCAGTTCAGAAAGGGCTCCGCCTTGAATTTTCATGCTGCCGCCATCTTGGCGTGCAGCTCTTGCACGGTCACGTTGCTCCTGCATCGCTGCATCAAAGCCCTCGCGGTCCACCGTCAAGCCCTGCTCAGCAGCGAAATCTTCTGTCAGGTCGAACGGGAAGCCGTAAGTATCATACAACTTGAACGCGTCTTTACCGGCAATAACACCAGCGCCGCTCTCTTTGGCTTTGCTGCTGATTTCGCTCAGGATAGCCAGACCGTCGGATAGCGTCTCGTGGAAACGTTCCTCTTCTGTACGGATGATCTTCGCAATATATTCGCGGTTCTCCACAACGGACGGGTAGTACACGCCCATAATTTCGCCTACTGTTTCAGTCAGCTCATGCAGGAATGGACGATCCAGACCCAGGGTCTTTCCGTAACGGACTGCGCGGCGGAGCAAACGACGAATAATGTAGCCACGACCTTCATTAGAAGGAAGTACGCCGTCGCCCACAGCGAAAGTAACTGTACGCACATGGTCAGCGATGACTTTAAGTGCAATGTCCTGCTCCAAGCTATCCTTATAAGTTACACCAGCAAGTTGTGCTGTCTTCTGGATAATCGGCTGGAACAAGTCAGTGTCGAAGTTGGAATCTACATCTTGCAGGATCGAAGCAAAACGTTCCAGACCTGCACCTGTATCAATATTTTTGTTAGGAAGCGGTGTATAGCTGCCGTCTTTATTATGGTTGAACTGGGAGAATACCAGGTTCCAGACTTCCAGCCAACGCTCATTTTCCCCGCCTGGATACATTTCAGGGTCACTCAGGTCATTGCCGTAAGCTTCGCCGCGGTCATAGAAAATTTCCGAGCAAGGACCGCATGGGCCTTCGCCGATATCCCAGAAGTTCTCGTCACCCAGCTTAATGATGCGTTCAGCAGGTAAGCCTACTTTTTCATTCCACAGTTTGAAAGCTTCTTCGTCCTCGGCATATACAGTTACGGAGATGCGGTTTGGATCAAAGCCGATCCACTCTTTACCCGTCAGGAATTCCCAAGCCCAGGTAATCGCTTCTTCCTTGAAATAGTCGCCGATGGAGAAGTTACCCAGCATCTCGAAGAACGTATGGTGACGACGCGTCTTACCGACGTTCTCGATATCGTTGGTACGGATACACTTCTGGGAGTTCGTCAGACGCGGATTCTCCGGAATCTCACGGCCGTCAAAGTACGCCTTCAGCGGCGCCATCCCGGCATTGATCCATAGCAGCGATGGATCGTTGTGAGGTACGAGCGAAGCGCTCGGCTCGATTTTGTGGCTTTTACTTTCGAAAAATTGCAGCCATTTGGAACGGATTTCACTTGCTTTCATGATATACAGCCCCCGTCTTATGCTTAATTTTGAGATCACGGTTATTCGGAAAAACAAATGGAAAACAAAAAAACGCCCCTGAAAATTCAGGGACGATTAGATCGCGGTACCACCCTGGTTATCGCCTTATCCCGTTGTAGCAGGAGAATTGCAGACGATCGCCTTGTCGCGGCTGTTAACGGGAACCCCCGGCGGACTTGTACCCGCACTCCGAAATTAGCTTTCCACCGGCCTGTCTCCAGGGTTCTCACAGCCATTACGACAATCTTCGTAAAGGAACCCGTTCTCTGTGCAAGCCATCTTCCGGTGTACTCCATTTCATCAACGTTTTACACATTTGCTTTTTAACATTTCAAGTATATCCACAGCCCCGATTCCTGTCAATCTAACCCGCACATATTCCGCATCTTGTCACCGAGATTCTAATTTACACATTATTCACAATTAATATTTGCTCAATATGGATGTTAATACATCTCCATCAATGTTACCTCCGTTTAAAACAAGCGCAATGCCAATTCCCAATTGTAACTCCCTGAATAATCGTGTATAGTGACATTAACAATCTCATACGAACCGACACTAGGGGAGCCGCGAGGCTGAGACGAATGTAACATTCGGACCCTTTGAACCTGATCTGGTTAATACCAGCGTAGGGAAGTGCGCGTTAAGAGTCCGGTCTTGCCTATTTTGTGGCTTGTTTTCCGTTGTCATGCTTAGCCGTCTTCCGATCAGGAAGGCGGCTTTTTTGTGCTCTATTCGATGGAGATTAACACCAATACACAATCGGGAGAGATTCCTTTTATGAAAAAACGACTTCCCGCCGTTAGCGGCCCTGAACTGCATCTGATCTCCCCGGAAGGAATACCGCTCGCCGATTGGCTGCGACTTTCTCTAGCCGTTCTCCCCTACGTTGACTATTTCCACCTGCGGAATAGACAGCTTACCGCCAAAGCGCTACTCGAAGCCGTAAATCAAATGCAGCAAGCAGGCATTCCTCTTGAATCCATCGTCATCAACGACCGGCTGGATGTCGCACTTGCAACAGGCGCTGGCAATGTACAGCTAGCAGGACATAGCCTGCCTGTAGCTGCGGCGCGGCCGTTAGTCTCAGAGATGCGCATCGGGTGCTCCATCCATTCACCAGAAGAAGCAGTCGACGCGGCAAGTGAAGGAGCAGATTACTGCCTTTTCGGCCATGTCTATGAATCTACTAGTAAGCCTGATTTCCCCCCCCGTGGGCTGGACATCCTCGAAGTAACTGCAGCCAGGTGCCCTGTTCCGGTCATTGCCATCGGAGGAATTCATCCGGGCAATGCCGGAGCAGTCATCAGGCACGGTGCAGAAGGAATTGCCATACTATCAGGAATTAGCAGTGCAGCAGATCCAGCGGCACAAGCAGAAGCTTACCGCGCAGCCATTCAGACTGCATGGCTTGAGAGGAGGTGAAAATATGCAGGTCCAACTTAACGGAAAAACGACTCGCCTAAGCGAGCATTGCATTACTATTGCCGATGTTTTGGCAGAATCGCCCTGGAGCGGACGGCGAATTCTTGTGGAAATTAACGGTGAAGTCGTGCCGAGAGAAGCTTATGGCCGTACCTCACTCTCTGAAGGTGACCAGATAGAGTTTGTACATTTTGTAGGAGGAGGCTGAGAGAATGGCTTTGACTGCGGAAGAACAAGAGCGGTACAGCCGTCAGGTACGTTTTCATGGCATAGGTTCGGAAGGTCAGGACAGATTGGCCCGCTCCAGTGTGCTTGTTCTGGGTGCAGGCGCACTGGGGTCTGCCATTGCCGAGACGCTGGTCCGTGCCGGGGTAGGCCGAATACGAATCGTCGACCGGGATTATGTGGAATGGAGCAATTTGCAGCGCCAGAATTTGTACAGTGAAGCCGATGCGGAGCAGAGACTACCTAAAGCAATCGCAGCCGCACAAAGATTACGAAGCGTGAACTCGTCTGTGACCGTGGAAGGGATAGTAGCCGATGCTGCCGCCGAAGAGATTGGGGAGTATACAGTCGGAGTCGATTTGATTCTCGACGCTTCCGACAATTTTGAAATCAGAATGATTATTAACGATATCTCGGCCAAAGCAGGCATCCCTTGGATTTACGGCGCTTGCACAGGAAGCAGCGGTATTTCTATGACAATCCTCCCCGGAGAGAGCGCCTGCCTCCACTGCCTGATTGACGAGCTTCATGCGGAAGGTGATACCTGCGACACAGTAGGCATTATTCAACCAGCTGTTCAGATGACTGCCGCTTACCAAACGACCGAGGCGTTAAAATGGCTCGCCGGACAGAAGGATTCTCTGCGCGGCACGCTGGTTTCCTTTGATCTGTGGGAGAATCGGCATGTCTCGGTCGCTACGGAGCAGCTTAAACGTGCCGACTGTCCGAGCTGCGGCGAGAAAGCGGTCTATCCCTTCCTGTCTGCGACCAATCTGTCCAAGACCGCTGTATTATGCGGCAGAGATACCGTACAGATCCGGCCGGCCCGGGCGGTTCTCCTGAATCTGGAACTATGGGAAGAGCTGCTGGCAGTACACGGTGAAGTTAGGAGAAATCCATACATGCTTTCGTTGGAACTGGAAAAGCACCGGATTGCATTGTTCCCGGATGGCCGGGTACTCATTCACGGCACGTCGGATACCGCCGTGGCCCGTACGCTCTATCATCGATATTTTGGCTAAAAAATAACTTGGCTTTAAGAGAGGAGTTCTACGTATGAACGACATCTTTCAGATTGGCGGCAAAGCACTGACCAGCCGTTTGTTCATTGGTACCGGCAAGTATAACCGCAACACACTAATTCCCGAGGTGATTGCAGCATCAGGCGCTGAAGTCATTACTGTCGCGTTAAGAAGAGTCAATCCCGAGTGGGGTGAGGAAAATATTTTGCAGCATATCCCTGGCAGTATGACACTACTTCCCAACACCTCCGGTGCCCGGAGTGCAGAAGAAGCCATTCGCATCGCCCGGCTCGCCAAAGCGGCTGACATGGGCAACTGGATCAAGCTTGAGGTCATTAAGGATCAGCGCTATTTGCTGCCCGACAATATAGAGACCATCCGCGCGACAGAAGTATTGGCCGCAGAAGGGTTTGTCGTGCTCCCATACATGACCCCCGATCTCGGCGCTGCTCTGCGGTTGCGGGATGCCGGGGCGGCGGCAGTTATGCCGCTTGGATCGCCCATCGGCAGCAACCGGGGTCTGCGGACCAAAGAGCTCGTCGGTATCATGATTGAGGAAGTAGATCTGCCTGTCATCGTGGATGCAGGGATCGGCCGCCCTTCAGAAGCAGCGGAAGCCATGGAAATGGGCGCCGCCGCTGTGCTGCTGAATACGGCCATCGCCACTGCACGTGATCCGCTAGGTATGGCGGCTGCCTTCCGGAATGCGGTAACAGCAGGCCGACTCGCTTATCTGTCAGGGCTGGGTCCGGTACAGCAGGAAGCCGCCGCTTCTTCGCCATTGACCGGATTTCTAAGCCAATAGGAGGGTAAAACATGAGCTTCTACGATAGACTGCTAGAATTAGAACGCTTCCCGTTTAGAGAGCGGTTCCCGGAATATACGGACCTGGATATCCAGCGCATTTTGACTAAGCCTAAAATGAATGAAGACGATCTGCTTGCCCTCCTCTCTCCTGCCGCCGGGAGACATCTGGAGGCTATCGCTCAGAAAGCGCAGCAGGTCACCCGCAGTCAATTCGGTCAGGTCATGCAGCTCTTTACGCCGATCTATGTATCGGATTACTGTGTGAATCATTGCGAATATTGCAGTTTCAGCTATATTTATGATTTTCCGCGTAAGAAGTTGGACATGGACGAAGTCGAAAAAGAAGCAACCGCGATTGCCGGGACCGGCATTCGGCATATCCTGCTGCTGACAGGCGAATCCCCTAAAGACTCCCCTGTCAGTTATATGAAGGAATGTGTTCAGGTACTGCGGAAGCACTTCTCATCCATTGGCATCGAAGTTAACCCATTGTCCGTTCAGGAGTACCATGAGCTTGGAGAGGCGGGCGTGGACAGCTTGACACTCTTTCAGGAAGTCTATCATCAGGAGACATACAGAAAACTACATATAAAAGGCCCTAAACGTAATTTCAGGGCTCGTCTGGATGCTCCTGAACGAGGCTGTGCGGCTGGCTATCGCTCCGTCACGATAGGCGCGCTGCTCGGCCTGCATGATTGGCGGCAAGAGGCTTTTATTACAGCACTACATGCTAATTATTTGCAGAGCAAGTATCCCGACTGCGAAATCAGCCTGTCGATCCCGAGGTTCCGCCCGTTTCTGGGAGACTATCATCCCGATTCGGATGTCACCGACAGTGCGCTGGTGCAGGTTATACTCGCGTATCGCCTTTTTCTGCCCCGGGCCGGAATTACCCTCTCCACCCGCGAACCAGCACATCTGCGCGAACGGCTCATCCATCTTGGCGTAACCAAAATGTCGGCAGGTGTATCAACCGCAGTAGGCGGACACGTTAGCGACGGAGGCACCCCTCAGTTTGAGATCTCCGACGGTCGAAGTGTGTCTGAAATCAGGGAGATGCTGTATCAGAACGGATTGCAGCCGGTGTTCAAGGATTGGGATATTCTGGTGTGATAGAGCGCAGACACTACTTGATTTTCGAGAAATCTACTTTATAACGAACAGTATCTTTTTTACTGCCATATTGATAGATTAACTCCGCATCCTGAGCGTAGTTAATCTCAAAAATATCAAAAGGCACAAATAACCGATTTATGTACGCAGGCGAGTTCGGCCAGTTTTCAGATTCTACAGCATCATTATCTTTATTGATGATGACGTATAGAAACAATTAATTTCTTCAATTTCCAATAACCCCTATCTGCTCTTGATCACTTCATATTATCCTATGAAGAGTAAATAGGTCTATTCTATCTTGCTTACAATCCCAAAGATCACTTTAAATGCGTTTCTCTGTTTCCTTGACACTTTGAACCCTTGCTTCAAATCGAGAATAAGGACAGTTTTCCTTATCCAGATTCTGAGGTACACCGATTGGAAACGGATGGGGCCGGCGATTCCTTTTTCCTCCACTTCAGTGCCATCACTTAATTCGGTCTCTGTTCGAATCAGCCATTTATTGCCGATCCCAAATTCTATGTATTTTAATGGACTCACCTCATTTTTCTTCACCACCCAAATAATAGTAAACAACTTCTCAAAAAACAACAGAACAGCGCCCCCAGGGAAGCGCTGTTCTGCTTTTAATAGTATTTTAAGCCGGGGTAAAACCTGCTTATTTGTGCATTAAGAATGCAGCAAATTAATATGATCTAAATCCGTGCTGCTGTTGAAAATAAACTCCAGTTTATAATCACCGCGAACATAGGTTAGTTTTGTTTGTTTGAGCTTGCCATTTTTAATGGTAGTTGTAGAGGTCGGAGCAAACCAATTTTTCTTCAGCATACTCATCGTGATGCCGCCGATGTTGGTCTGGCGTTCAACATTTGTGCCCAGGTAGCGAATTTCGCGAATCTTGTCCAGTTTATAGGCAATTGCATACCCCGGATGGCCCATTTCTGCGTGATAGACTTCAAATGCATCTGCATCTGGAGCCTTTTGCTCAGGCTTGCCGATCAATTTATAAACATCCTGACGAGTGCTCTTGCCCACGGCCAGTCCGCTGACAGAGCCAGGGAATTGGCCTTTAAGCGCTGGCTTATAGAAGCTGTTCAAGGTTTTCAGGGCTTGTTCTGACGCCGAGCTCGCCGCAGGTACGGTTGCTTTCGCGGATGCAGCATGGCTTACAGGCAGAAGGCCTGGATTCGCTATAACGGCCCCTACACCAACTACGGTCGTCAATGCAGCAGCAAGGGTTATTTTTAGAATGGGTTGTTTCAAAGTCATCGTGAACTTCCTCCTTGTGTATAGCGCTTATGTTAGGACCATCTTAGCACGGAGGATGTGGCGGTAAGTAACGATCCTATGAAAGAAACCTTACTGCTTTGTAACTTCACGAGTACTAATATACATCCTGAACTGGATGCCTTCCACTCCAATTCCAATAACAGGTTAGTTCTAATTCCGATGATGACACGGGTGAAGCCGGGAAAAAGCCGCTCCCTCTCTTTGCTGACAGTAACCGGCCCATAATCACGGCTATTATTGCGATCTTCGTTACAGAAAATTCATTTTAGTTTGCAAAGAATTTACCTTTAGGGCTTCGCTCACTTAGAAATATTGTCTCACACTGATCACAAACTGATAGAAGAAATAACCTGCAAAACCGATCAGGACTACGCCCGCTGCAATTGTCACCCATTTGATGGCCGTGTGGTTCAACGCTCTCCGCGTAGTCGCTACAATCGTCATTAGGCCCAAGTCATGGATCAGAATGCCGAGCATGATCCCCAAACCGACGATCAGGAAGCTTCCTTTATTGGATTGGTCGAATGAATCCGCGAGCACGGTGCCGAAGACGCTCACCCAGAACACAAGATTACCTGGCGAAACGGCAACGAGCAATCCATTTTTATAAGATGAAAATAGCGATTTGGTGTTCTTCTCTCCGGCTAGTGAAATATCATGATTCGCATTCTTGATGCTGTCATAGCCCACGTAACATAAGAACAGCGCACCAACCAGCCACATAATCACTTGTATGATTGGAAGAGATAGTACCGAAGCCAGGCCCAAATAGAGCCCGATGATTAACAACATGTCCACGGTCATTCCGCCCAGTCCGACAATCCATCCGTGCATGAATCCATTCTTGAGTCCCTGCTTCGTCATTTCAATTGTAATCGTACCAACTGGAAGAGCGATAGAGAATCCTAATAGAACGTAGGTAAGTAATAGTGCCATTTCTTTAAAATCACCTCTGTATATTTATGCGTAATTATTTATTTTACACGATGAAATCATTAGGATCAATCCCTTTTTCTTCAATTTACTATACAAAAAAGAGAGCCACATATTTTATGCAGCTCCCCGCTATACCCATCTCTGTCCTGTCTCTTATTTAGCTTATGGCAGATTCTTAAATCAGCTTATGCGCATACCACTTCTTGCCGCGGAACCGCCACAGGAAAATACCCCCGCGGACGGCCCATTCGCTGTTCATCGCCAGCCATACCCCCAGAATGCCGTAGCCGAGCACGATCCCCAGAATATAGCCAAGAATTACCCGGAACAGCCACATGGTCAGCATTGAAGTGATGGAAGTGAATTTGGAGTCCCCCGCAGCCCGTAACGCGGACGGCAGGACAAAGCTGATGGCCCACAGCGGCACCTGTGCGATGGAATTGACCAGCAACACCACAAACAGATCATGAATAATCTCCGGTGGCGGCGAGAAGATCGATACCAGCGGGTGGAACAGCGGCATCAGAATTAAGGCAATCAGCGCCAGCGACCCGGAACCGATCCAGAGAAAGGCCTTGATGAACTTTCTGGCATCAGCGACATTCCCCCGTCCAATACATTGACCGACCACCGTCACAATGGTTAGTGACAACGCGCTGACCGGAATCTGAAACACCATAGCGAGCGAACCCGCGATAGCATTGGTCGCAATGGCGTAGGTACCCAGGCTGACAATGAATACTTGGGTCAACAGCTTACCGCCATTGAAGAACATCTGCTCTGCTGCGAATGGCAGGCCGATGAACATGATTTTTCGAAGCATAGTCATTGGAATATGGAACAAGTCGCGCACGCGGACTCGTAGTGCAGTGTCTACTTTGAACAGATAGTACAAGGCACAGGCCATTCCCACATAACGGGCGATATTAATCGCAAGTGTCATTCCCAGTACACCCATATGCAGCAGGTTAATAAAAACTACGTTGAGGACAACGTACAGCAAGTTCATGATCAACGACAGTACCAGGGACGCCCGGGTTCTACCGACACCCCGTAAGGCTCCGCACACCGCCTGAACCGTAGCGATACCCAGATAAGAGATGCTGCTGCCGATCAGATAAACCCGCGCGCTATCCAGTACGTCAGCCGAAGCTGACCCGAACAGAAGATTAAGTATAGGCGTGTGGAACCCCATCAGCAGAAGGCCAATGCCAACCGCGATCAGTGACACCGAAGTGACAGAGCCTGCTGTCGCCTGAGAGACCATTCGGTCATTGCCGCTTCCCTTATACTGTGCAACTACTACCGTTCCCCCGGTGGCAACCGCGACAAAGACGTTGATCAGGAAAATATTCAGCGCATCCACCATATTGACCGCACTGACCGCCGCTACTCCCGACGAGCTGATCATCGCGGTATTCACCAGGTTGAGCCCGATAATGAAAGCCTGATCAATCAAAACCGGAATAAACAACGCTATAATTTGCCGGTAATCCATGCTCTCCCCTGAGAGGTACTTTTCTAGAAAACGTTTCTTCGGAAGACGAGCGCGAAGCTGCATAACCATCATCACATTCTTTTCTGTAAAATTGGAAAAAACTCTTCACATGAAGAGCCTTTTCAGAAAAACACTAACTGTTCCGTAACCACTTTACATTCAGTTTACACTAAATACGATGTTAAGTCTGTACTCCAGGGCAACATATTTATCTCAAAAGCTGGAATATGGATCGACTGGGTAGTCCCCACCGAAATAGTGTAGAATGAAAAAAACTACCCTAATCAGGATTAGCAATGGCAGGTGATAAATATATGTGGAAACCGAATCGGCAAAGCAACAGACCGGTGTATCTTCAAATCGCTGATCTTCTGGGAGAAAAAATAGCACAAGGAGAGTACCCTCCTGGCAGTAAGCTACCCTCGGAACGGAAGCTGGCGGAGCAGTACAAGGTCAATCGCAGCACGGTAGTGCTCGCTTATTCAGAGCTGCGCTCACAGGGTGTGATCGAGACCCGGCCAGGCAGCGGGACGCTTGTCAGCCCGTTCAGACAAAGAAGTGTGCCCCCTACGCCGAGTTGGCAGGCTTACGCGGATAGCGGCAACTTTCTGCCCAATCTCCCCCTGCTCCGCCGCGTCCGCGAAGCACTGGAGCATGATCCCGGGCTGATTGATTTTGCCAGTGGAAAGCTTTCGCTAGAATTGGTGCCGACAGACGAGATCAATCGTATTATTAGCGAATACCGTTATTCTCCGCATGAAGGGCCCGATCTTCCGCAAGGGTATCTTCCTCTACGTCAGGCCTTGGCAGAATTTCTTGCACGCTATAGGGGCATCCAGACGACTCCGGATTCTATAATGGTCACTTCGGGCTCACAGCAATCACTGCACTTAATTACCCAATGCCTGCTGTCACCGGGTGATGCCATTGGGGTCGAGTCGCCTTCTTTTTTCCGTTCATTGTCGATGTTCCAGTCAGCAGGACTACGGTTATTCAGGCTGCCAGTGGATGATGAGGGCATTTGCCCGGATAGTCTGCGCACACTGCACAGGAAGCATCGGATCAAGATGCTGTTCATCAACCCTAATTTCCAGAATCCTACTGGAACGCTGCTGAGCAGGGAAAGACGTAAGCTACTGCTGGAGACAGCCAGCGAGCTGCGGCTTCCGGTTGTAGAGGATGATCCGCTGGGCTTGACCGGATACAACGGGGAACAGGCCTTCCCGCTGAAATCTGAGGATACAGCCTCCGGTATGCTCTATACAGGCTCCTTCTCCAGAATTGCTGCACCAGGCCTGCACATTGGCTGGATTGTTGCCCCGAAGTCTATCCTCAGTCGACTTGCCGATGCCAGACGGCAGATGGATCTTGGCTTCAGCATCATCCCTCAGCATATTGCGGCAGAGTTTATGTCTTCGCCTGCCTTTGTGTCCCACCTGGAGCTTTTGCGGCAAAGGCTTCTGTACAAGCGGAATTTAACCATCAGTGCCTTGGAGCGAGAGCTGCCTGGGATAGTCAGCTTCAACAAGCCTGAGGGTGGAATCTATCTATGGTGCAAGCTGCCGGGCGAGATCAACGAAAGCAGGCTGCTGGAAGCAGCACTGCAAAGAGGTATAGCGTTTGTGCCGGGCGGGGTATACGGCGCTGAGTCAGGTTATCTGCGGCTGGCCTATAGCAGACCGCCAGATCAGGACATTGTACCTGGCGTAACTGGCCTAGCGGACGCTGTGCGCGCCGAATTGCAGAAATACTAGAAAAATGACACCAAACAAACCAAACAAGAGCCAGCCCTTAACGGGACCGGCTCTTGTTTGGCTGTGCTCTGCGAATGAGCAGCAGATAGATAAAGTAAGGCGCACCGATCAGGGCAGTGAAGATTCCCGCCGGAATTTCCAGGGGAGGCAGAACCACGCGGCCGGCCAGATCTGCCAGCGTAACCAGCAAAGCGCCCAGCAGAGCTGATACAGGCAAGTACAATCGGCTATCAGGACCGACAAGCCATTTGGACAACGGCGGGATGACCAGGCCAACAAAGCCGATCGTGCCGGAGACAGCCACCGAACTTGCGGACAGTCCTACTGCTGTAAGCAGCAGCAGCACGCGTACCAACTGGATACGCAGCCCAAGACCGGTTACCGTATCTTCGTCTAATTGCAGCGTATTGATCTGCCGGTGACTGAGCAGTGCGAGAATCACTCCACCCAGTGTCCAGGGCCAGAGCATCTCCACATGCTGCCATGAGCGGGCATAGAGACTACCTTTTAGCCAGACAAGTGCCTGGGAAGAATCCAGTGCATATTTGACAATCAAGAACGTAATCAGCGAATGAAAGCCCAGAGACACGGATACACCAGTTAATGCAAGCCGGGTAGGCCGGATTCCGCCGCGCTGGTAAGCGAACAAGTAGACGATCACAGCAGCTGTCACTGCTCCGGCAAAAGCTGCTATCGGGAGTCCCGCCGCGCTCCATGTCGGAAAAACAAGTAGCACAACCACTGCACCAAAACCGCCGCCGGCGGTGACACCGACAATATCGGGTGCAGCCAGCGGGTTCCGGGTGATGCTCTGCAGGATGGCCCCGGAGACAGCCATATTGATCCCGGTCAGGACTGCGATAATCAGCCGCGGCAGGCGATATTTAAGCACCAGCGGTTCTCCGCCGGCCAGTTCGGCCAAAATCTCCCGCAGCGGTGTATTCACCGCTCCAAAACGGAGACTCAAGACCGCCGCTATAATCAGCAGCAATAACAATAACGCAACGATCTGCCCAAAACGGGTCCATTTTCTCAGTTTCATTATCTATGGCCCTCCCGCTGACGGCGCAGCAGGTACAAAAAGAAGGGTACCCCCATGAATGCCGTAATAATACCTACTGGCAGATCAGCAGGATAAGTCAGCCATTGCGACAAAAAATCAGCAGCAGACAGCAGCACCGCTCCCATAATCGCGGACAGCGGTAAAATAACCTTGTGATCTAAACCGCCGAGCCGTTTCGCCATATGCGGTACCATGAGTCCGATAAAACCGATTGGTCCCGCTACGGCGACAGCACTGCCTGTCAGAACAACGATCAGTACACCGATCAGTTGCCGGACACGGGGCACATTTACCCCAAGCCCGGTGGCCAGCTCTTCCCCTTGCCCCAGCAAATTCAACGTTCTGGCCAGCAAAAAAGCCACGATTAGGGCGGGAATATCCAGTGCCCAGACCAGTTTGTTGTCACTCCATGTAGTCCCTGTCAATTTTCCGGCCATCCAGTACAAAATCTCGATAAGCTGCGTCTCAAAGAGCAAAATAAATCCGGTTGTTAAAGCACCCATGAATGCACTTATCGCAACACCCGCCAGCATTAGCCGGGAGGCATCATTTCCACTGTAACGGGATAACCAGGAAATTAAGAGACCGATAGCTCCGGCACCGCATAAAGAAGCCAGCAGAATCACAGCCGAGCTGTCCCGCTCGCCAAATCCGACGATGGCAATAACTGCGAAGCAGGAAGCACCTTGGTTAATCCCCAGAATCTCGGGATCAGACAGCGGATTGCGGGTCATACTCTGCAGCAGACAGCCCGCAACCGCAAGTCCGGCGCCCAAAATGATGGACAGGAGAAGCCGGGGCGCGCGAATAGACCACAATGTGTAAGTCAAGACTTCATCGTTTGTGGTGGAGAACAACGTTGACCAGGTCAATCCCTTTACCCGGTAGCTGAGGGTGACAGCGGCTATAGCAAGCAGAATCACTCCGAAAATGCTGAAAACCAACCACAAGGGGGGCGCTTTACGCGCCTCCCCTTCTTTTTTCAAACCGATATCACTCAAAAGAGATCTCTCCCTACTTGGATGCACTTTTTTCCTTCAGGATATCCTGAACCTGAGTCAAAATCTTATCCGCTGCAATCGGTCCGCGGGCACGCGCCCATAGATCACGGTCAACATTCACAAGATGGCCTTCCTTCACAGCCTTCATATCTTGATATAGCGGGTTGGACTTCAGCTTATCTGTGCTGTCGCCATACATCATGATATAATCCGGGTTCAGCTCATGCAAACGTTCCAGTGCCATACGCGTCCCCTCGCCCTTGCCTTCCGTACTAGTAATCTCTCCATTGAAAGCATAGTTCAGGCCGCTTTGCGTCAAGAGCGTTCCGATAAAGGAATCCTTGATCCACACCGTGAAATGATCGTCGAAGTAGCCGACTACCAGAACCGAAGGGGATCCTTGCATACTACTCTTCACTTCTGCAATCTTCGCTTTCAGTCCATTGTTCACCTTGTCGGCTTCTTCACTCTTGCCCAGCATTTCTCCAATAGTGGTTACATTGCTCATGATTTGATCAATACTCGCATCATCAAAAGCAACCGTCTGCGTAATACCCTCCAGTTCCTTCCGAATCATGGCATGACGGTCCACACTGGCAATGATCAGATCTGGCTTCAGGGACTGGATGACCTCCAGATTGGGAGCCTTGCGCTCTCCCACATCGGCCACTCCAGTCACTTTATCCGCCAAGTATTCAGGAACCTTGGTCTTGCCTACGCCTGCATTCCCTACCGGCGTCACTCCAAGGGCAGTCAACGTATCAATAAAGGAAAAATCCAGTGTAACGATTTTTTGCGGCGTTTGTGCAAACTCCGTTTCGCCCCATGCGTGCTTAATGGAGACAGCCTTGGAAGCTTGCTCAGTGGGAGCGGCCTCCCCTTTTGTTGTGTTAGAGCCGGAAACCGACGCTTGATCTTTATTGCCGCAGCCAGCCAAAGCAAGGCTTAGCAGAATAGTAAAAACAATTCCCATATGTAGCTTTCTTTTACGCATCTCTGTTTTTCTTCCCCTCTTATGAAAATGATAATTATTATCAATGATTAGTTTAAGACAAGACCGCCACTTTTACACCATCCGGTTTTTCAAACAGGACCTCATCCAGTTTGGCTCAAATAAACAAGAAAAAACCCTGCCACTTTTCGGCAGAGCTCTTATATCTTTATATCTCTCTGTTATATCGACGTTCACTGATTCCCTCTCACCGTTTCACATAGCGCTTCAGCGCCGCAGTCTGAATCTCGATCGCCTGGTCGATCTTCAGGGCTTTAATCTGGGCTACGTAATCGTCGAAGTTCTCTAGCGGCTCGATGCCAAAAATAATCTTCAGGGACATTTCATCCACCAGTGTCGTAACATCCGCCATGATTGCGGAGAACTCAGTACTCTCCTTCTCGGTTTTAGAGATTTGCGGCAGCATAGTGTGCTTGGCATCGGTGTCTGACCAGATGCTTACAGCATCCTTCTGCTCAGTCAGGAAGTAATACTGCTCCAGATAACGGGCATCCTGTACAAAAGGGCCAAAATAACTGGCCCGCGTATACATGGCAAGTGATTGAGCCGGTGCCAGCCTATCCTTGTTCTGCATGATAAGATCGGTATAAAGCGGATACCCGTTCTTCATCTCATAGCTAATTCCTTCAATACCAAAGTTGAAGAGCAGATGTCCTGCGGGACTGTAGCCGTAATCCAGCATACGAACCGCTTCCTCTACATTCTTGCTACTGCTGGAAATCGCTACGCCGCCACTACCCATGTAGGCATTGGCCCGCTGCCCGAATTTGGGCTTCTCTCCGGCATGAAGCACCGGATAAGGCGCCGGGACGAACTTGGCCTGCGGCCATTTGTCCTTCACAGCAGGTTGCCACATCCCAATGCCTGCACCAGCATTCCAAATGCTGGCCCCGCTTCGGCCGGAGATCATATTGGCATCGAGCGTCTTGGTGTCGACGGAGGACATATTTTTGTCGATCAATCCTTCAGCATACCACTCTCGGAACAAAGCCAGAAAGGACTTGTATCCAGGCTCCATTGCCCCGTACTTCACTTGACCCTGATCCAGATAAAAGCCTTTCTTAATCCCGTAGGCCCCGACAAAGGCCCCGCTCTCAATACCGAATAGCGGGCTGGGGACGCCCAGGAAACTAAGGGGTGCCGCAATCCCCTTCTTCTCCTTAAAGGCCTTCAGGACGGTATGCCAATCGTCAATGGTGACAGGCACCTGAAGCCCCAGCTCATCCAGCCAATCCTTGCGGATAATCGGCCCCTGGTAAGTAAGCAGTTGTTCTTCTCCCTGGATGAAGGGGAATACGTAATAGCTGCCGCTATCCGTCTTAATCTGCTTATCGATCTCGGGATGCTCACGTAGATATTGCTTCAGATGAGGTGCATACTTGTCCATGACTTCATTCAAGCGCAAAATGTACCCGTCGCTGATCGCCTTCTCCGGCCCCCCAGGAAAACCGGCCCATTCGTATTCCAGCATATCCGGTAGATCCCCCGAAGCCAGTAACACATTAATGGCCTCTCTGGCCTGATTGGCCGGAGGCTGAATGAAATCCAGCTTTACCCCGGTCCGGCGCTGCCATTCCTGAAAGAAGGGGACATCCTGAAAAGTAGGTTTGATATTGCCGGCGTTGCCATTCAGCTCAGCCCAATACGTGAGCGTCTTATTCGTATGGATCGGATAACCGTCCTCTTGGGGAATATCCGCCTCTATACTATTTTGTGCGAAAGATGGCAATGAGGCCTCCTGCTGCCTTGCTTCCTGTGCCTTGCAGGAGGATCCCAACACCGCAAGCAACAGCAGCAGCCACAGGATGTGCCGGGATTGACCGACTATCCCCCGCTTGCCATCCTTGGTTGATTCGTTCTGATCATCCAGAATTCCTGTATATTGTTCTCTAGCAACTCTCTCTACACCATTGCTCTCCGTTCTTTGTTCTCTCATGAAACGTCCTCCTTTCTTCCGGATGTGTCATTTCATTTCCTTGAATTTGCCCGGGGTAATCCCCTCATATTTCTTGAATACACGAATAAAGGTCGCCACCTCGTTGTACCCGGCCTGCTTAGCAATATCGGAAATTGAAGCCTGCCTCGTCTTCAGCATCTCCTTAGCCTGCCCGATCCGGTATTTGTTGATATAATCCAGCACGCCTTCCCCGGTCTGGCTCTTAAACAACTTCGATAAATAACTGCCCTTCATGTTAAAATGCTCACCGATCATATTGACGCTCAGATTGGAATTACTATATTGGTCCTCTATATGCGCTGTAACCTTCAGAACCAGATCACGCAGCGATTCTGCCCGTTCATGTGAGACGTTCTGCTCCAACTTGGCTGCGGCAAACGTACAGACTTCGGCAACCAATGTCTGGAGCTCCGCCTTCATCTCCAGAATGGTGTCACAAGCAATGATTTGATCCAGCCATAAAGGGTTATCGCCCAATATGCTACTGTCCCCGTCGCCAAGTTCGTTCATCGCCTTCACCATAGTTCCAGCAAGATTAAAGATCAGACACCTTGCAAGCGTTAGTGAAATAACCGGCTGATTGAAGTTACGATCTGTCACTTCGTCGATGATTTTGGTGACCTGCTCCATGTCACCCACCTTGATCAGATTGATAATCTGTTGCTCCACCTGTAACGGATAATAATATCCGGTCTGTGAATGATCCGTTGTCTCTCTGCGAATTTCGTCATAGGCAATGATCTCCTGTTTGCCCAGCACCATTTTGTAGGCCATGGCGTCTACTGCCTCCCGGTACGCTTCAGCAATACCTGACAGGGAGGAATGAATGCCGCCGATGGACAGCGTCAGTACCATCTGATAGCTGGCCAGAAAGCGCTGCGCTTCCGCAGCAATAGCTTTCAGGTCGTCTTTGAACACAGTGGACTCAGGCTCTTCACAATTCACCAAACACACCATCATATCATCTACTTCCACCGTATACCCGACATGATGGTATTGCTCGGCTAGCTCCTCCACCACATTACTGATAATAAACTGAATCAGCTTGCTTTTCTCATGCAGATCAATGCCTGGCAGCTGGGCGGACAAACTTTCACCGTTCTCCACCATGAACAGGATCACCGCAAACTCTTCTGACAACAGCTTGATGTCAAAAGACTCAAATGCCTCTTCGTATGGAATCAGCGGATCTGTTTTACCTTTGAGAAGCCGATTGAGCATATTAGAGCGCAGCACATGCTGTTGAGCCTCCAGCTGCAGAGCGATTTTTTCCTTTTCACTTCTGGTTTTCGAGATGGATCTTTGAATAAAGCTCAGTTCGTTCCAGTCGGTCCGTTCTTCATGAGAGTTCTTGTCTGTCAGAAGCTGTACAAGCTGCTGAATCGGTGAATAATTGCGGCGCATAAAGAACCAGGTCAGCACCCCCGCGCTCACAAAACTGAGAAAGAGGCTGATATAAGTGAATCTGCGGACATACTCCGCTTTTTCCCAATAAATACTGCTCGGGATCATCAGGACATATTTTAGTTTAGATATGGAAGATTGAATGTAAAAAAGCTCGGAATCCCCGTCTCTTGCCGGAATATTCATGACTTGGCCGCTGTCGGCCGGTAAATCCTGCAATAGCTGATCCAGATTGATGGATACTGGCAGGTTGGACAGCAGTACCTCGTTCTCTTCATTAAGGACCAGGATTTGACCACCGCTGAAGCCGGATATGCCCTCGATGGCCTTCTGGAACCTTGCGGTATCCGCCATAACCACTACCGTCCCCGTCTCCCTCCCGTTCAAATCCTTCGGCAAGTGGGTCAGGTAGGCTATGCCGGTCTGCGGTTTGGCCGAATCTAGATGAGGCAGCAGCAGAAAACGGTTATTCGCCGATCCATGGATCGTATCCAGCCACTGTTCATAGGTCAAGGAACCGGTGTTGTGAATCGTATTGAAAGCGGTTTCTAAATCGCGCACATTACCGGACCGGATAACAGACCCGTCTTGATCCCAGGTGACATAGAACTCGTCAATAGAGGCATACGAGGTCTGATACATCCGCAGCTCTTTGACCAATTGATAGACCGTGAACTGGGCATCGCCCGGGGTTTTGCTGGAATACATCAGATCCTGGAGCTTGTTGTTCCAGGTCATCTCCATATTCAGACGCTTCATCAGATCAATCTGGGTGTCAATGGTATACCGAACCTGTCTCAGCATCGAATCATTGGCACGATGAATCTCACTTTTCAGCGCCTGACTCGACTGGGTGTATACCAGCAGGCTGACAATCATCGGCACGAACAAGACGGCGCTGTATGAGATTAACCAGGTAACGATGATACTTTTCCGTTTCTCCCACAAATATTTTAGATTCAAAAAAACCCCTCATCTTCTGATATGATTTGGATTCGGCGTATTCTTATTATAACGATCATTTCAGCAGAGGGAATGTTCAAAAAGTTAAAACGGATTGATAAAAATGACAATGACCCGAGTGGAAGGTTCCATTTCGGGTCATTGTCATATGGGTGTTTATGCCTGAAAAAGGCCGTAATTACAAGGATGTGGGGTGACAACAGCTCAAAAAATCCGGTGCTGGCATCAAAAAATTCGGTGCTCCCAGCCCTTCAGCTTGGCGGTGGCCTCCGCGAAGAGTAACTGCGCGGGTGCGGGTGACAACAACTAAAAAAATACGATGCTGCCATCAAAAAATCCGGTGCTCCCAGCCCTTCAGCTTGGCGATGGCCTCCGCGAAGAAGTAGTCGCCGTAGATCAGCGACACGTCCACGTTCTCACCGGCCGGTTTGTGACCGGTGCCGTGGAGGAGGATAGCCTCATGGCTATCATCCTCCCACGTGCTGTAGTGCGCATCCAGCGACCCCAGGATGCGCTCCGCCGCCGCGCGATAGACCCGGCCTTCGGCCGGTGCCAGACGCTCGGCGATCTCCAGCAGCCCCGACGCGGCGCAGGCGGCTGCTGAGGTGTCGCGCGGCTCGCCAGTAAGGCTTGCTGCCGCGCGGAAATCCCAGTGCGCGACCTCATCCTTCGGGAGGTTCGCGAGGAAAAAATGGGCGACTCGCCGCGCCGCATGCAGAAATACCTCATCGCCCGTGTGGCGATAGGTATTCGCCATGCCGTAGAGCGCCCATGCTGCGCCCCGGCTCCAGCCCGAATCCGGGGCATGGCCCTGCCCGCCGAGCACTTCGAGGCGCTCGCCGGAATCCGGGTCGAACAACACGATGTGGTTCACCGACCCGTCATCCCGGATGAAGTGCTTCAGCACGGTCTCCGCATGGGACCGGGCAATCTGCGCGAACCGGGGATCGCCGGACTGCTGCGAAGCCCAAAACAGCAGCGACAAGTTCATCGAGGTGTCGATGATGGACCAGCCATGCTTGTCGCCGTTCCAAGCCCGGATGAACCGGCCTTTCAGGTTGTACCGTCCGGCAAGAAAGTTCGCCGCGAACAATCCGCGGCGCAGACCGTCCGCATCGCCGGTCAGCAGATGCTTGAACACCGCCGTGGGCAAGAATTGAAAGCCCACATCATGATCGTAGGCATTCGGCTCCAGCATGAGCCGCTCCAGCCGCTCGTCCCAGCTCCAGGCAGCCTCTTTGTATGCTTCCTTGCCGGTCATGTCATACATGAGCCACAGGATCCCCGGCCAGAAGCCGGACGTCCACCAGTCGATCCGCTTATCGTCATACTTGCCGTCTTTCCCGGCTACATGCGGCGATTTATCGCCAATCAGGCGGAGCATAAGCGTCGTCTTGCGCTCCAGTCTGCCCCAGACTGCGGCAGCATCGAAGGTATATTGTGTTGTTTCCATAATTGAGGTGCTCCTTTCTATTTTTCTTTTAGATATTCTTGTTATCTCAGCAGTTTTAATGTCTCGTTAGCCCTTTAATATCTCGTTAACTCCTTGTTATCTAGATGACTATTTATTACTTTAGTTATATAAGGATTTTAAAATTCAAACAGTGTTCCCCGTGGCTCTCCAGCAAAGACGAGCTTTCGGCCACAGTTGTCTTGGACTCCATAAAGATGATCAACGGTATTTCATTCTGCATTCCAAATTAACGGCATTTTTGTACCTTATATTTCTTGTTTCGAGGAAAATTAAGGATATAAGAGCAATATTGTACCTTATTTTATGAAAAGTGTCGCCCTGGGACTATATCAGGAAGAATTAGCATACAAAAATGCACTTATTTTGCTCAGATCATCCATTTCAACAAAATTAAGGTACAAAAATGACGTTATTTACACTCGGAGCAGCTTGAGAGTAGTAGCCAGGGAGCGGCTTGAGTTACTTAAGTTGCATAATTTGCTTGAGTTGCCTGAGTTGCCTGAGTTGCTTGAGTTCGCGTGAGTTACCTGAGTTACCTAAGTTACCTAAGTTACCTAAGTTGCTTGAGTTGCTTGAGTTGCCTGAGTTACCTAAGTTGCTTGAGTTACTTGAGTTACTTGAGTTGCCTGAGTTGCTTGAGTTCGCGTGAGTTGCTTGAGTTCGCGTGAGTTGCTTGAGTTGCCTGAGCCGCCTGAGTTACTTGAGTTGCCTAAGTTGCTTGAGCTG
>NZ_JBHVVB010000003.1:230925-271533 GCF_042883835.1 Paenibacillus sp. NPDC058177
TGCTTGAGTTGCTTGAGTTGCTTGAGTTGCTTGAGTTGCTTGAGTTGCTTGAGTTGCTTGAGTTGCTTGAGTTGCTTGAGTTGCTTGAGTTGCTTGAGTTGCTTGCGTTGCTTGAGTTGCTTGCGTTGCTTGAGTTACCTGAGTTGCTTGAGTTACCTAAGTTGCTTGCGTTGCCTGAGTTGCTTGCGTTGCCTGAGTTGCTTGCGTTGCTTGCGTTGCTTGCGTTGCCTGAGTTGCTTGCGTTGCTTGCGTTGCCTGAGTTGCTTGAGTTCGCGTGAGTTGCTTGCGTTACCTAAGTCGCTTGAGTTCGCGTGAGTTGCTTGAGCTGCCTGAGTTACCTAAGTTGCTTGAGTTACTTGAATTGCTTGAGTTGCTTGAGTTCGCGTGAGTTGCTTGAGTTCGCGTGAGTTGCTTGCGTTACCTAAGTCGCTTGAGTTCGCGTGAGTTACCTGAGTTACCTGAGTTACCTGAGTTACTTGAGCAGCTTGGAAGTAGCTTGAGAAACAATCATAGGCCCTACCTCACTACCGTGGATAATTTAGACTTCCGGTCGCTTTGTCTCGAAGATTATCTCTTTTCAACCACTTCTAACGGCTAAATCTTCTGGCGCCAGATTATGCTTACGGGTAGGAGTTTCCTGAGGTAAGCTTTCAGGCGGGCGGCTCGCTCCTATAGTCCCAAACTT
The DNA here is from genome assembly GCF_042883835.1 of Paenibacillus sp. NPDC058177. Lineage (NCBI taxonomy): Bacteria > Bacillati > Bacillota > Bacilli > Caryophanales > Paenibacillaceae > Paenibacillus > Paenibacillus sp. NPDC058177. The sequence continues at coordinate 231,611 of NZ_JBHVVB010000003.1, forward strand.
CTCCTCCCTCTTCGCTTTTCGTCACTTTCTTTTGTTGGGCATATTTTGTTCGGCTTATATAGTTTTATTTAATCCTTATCAGCTCTGGACAATTAACCAGCTCTTTACTGTTGCTGTTCACTAGCACTTTACTATCGCCAACTCTCTGCCTCTGCTTATATCGCCACTCTCCACTTATCCCTTCAGCGAACCCACCATAACACCCTTAACGAAAAAGCGCTGTACGAACGGATATACACATAGAATCGGGATTGTAGCCACCATAATCGTCGCGTATTTGATCGTTTCGCCGATCTGCTGACGGTCTCCGGCGCTGGCCCCGGCGGACATGCTGTCCGTGGAGTTGGCGATCAGGATTTCCCTCAGTACCAGCTGCAATGGGTACAGCTCCCGGCTCTTGATAAATACGGAGGCATAAAACCAACCATTCCATTTATCCACCGCATAATACAGAATCATCACGGCGATGACCGGCATGGAAAGTGGAATGATAATGCGGAACAGGATGGTGAAATGGTTCGCCCCGTCGATTTTGGCCGATTCCTCCAGACTGTCAGGAATGCCCATAAAGGCCGTGCGCATAATGATCAGATTGAACGTGCTGATGGCAAAAGGGATGATCGTCGACCAGAGCGAATCCAGCAGCCCAACCCCTTTGACCACAAGATACAATGGAATCAGTCCACCATTAAAAAACATCGTAAAAATAATCAGCACCATGAAGGCATTATTCCACAGCACGTTTTTGCGGGACAGTACATAAGCGCCCAGCGCGGTCATGACGAGGTTAACGGCAAGGCCGGCCACCACGATGAACATCGTATTGCGGTAACCGGTCAGGATGCCGGAGTTGGCCAGCACGCTTTTATACGCATCAAAATTAATACCAAGCGGCCGCCACAGAATCCCCTTATGCACCATCAGCTGCGCGGAGTCGCTAAAGGAGGCGAACAGCACATACAGCAGCGGGTACAGCGTGACCACAACAAGAAAAGTCAGAAATACATAGATGCCAGCATAGAATAGTTTATCGAAAATAGAGCTTTCTTCCTTCATGGGTTTCACCTCACCACAAGCTGTTTTTGTTCACTTTACGGCTTATATAATTCGCGGTAACCAGCAGTGCCAGATTGATCACTGAATTAAATAAACCTACGGCAGAGCTGTAGCTCCAGCCGAATTCAAGCAGACCCTTACGATAGACAAAGGACGATATGACATCGGCCGTCTCGTACGTGATCGGGTTGTAGAGCAAAATGATTTTTTCGAAGCCAACATTAAGCAGGTTCCCCATTCGCAGAATGAGCATAATGGAGATGGTCGGCAGAATCCCTGGCAATGTGATGTAAAACATCTGCTTGAGACGGCTGGCACCGTCCATACGGGCCGCTTCGTATTGCTCCACATCGATGCTCATCAGCGCGGCGATATAAATAATCGACTCCCAGCCGATCCGCTGCCAGATCTCTGACAGAATGTAGATGGGACGGAACAGCTCCGGCTTTTGCAGCATGGCCTGACCGTCATAGCCGAAATAAGTGAACAAAGTGTTGATAATGCCGTCTGCATTCGTGAAGTCGGTAATAATCCCGCAAATGACCACGAGTGAAATAAAATAAGGCATATAGGTAATCGTCTGCGCTACCCGCTTGAAGGATTTGCTGCGCACCTCGTTGATCAGAAGCGCCAGGATGATCGGTGCGGGAAACTCAAAGATCAGCGAATACAGGCTGATGACGATTGTATTTTTCAAAATCCGCCAGAAGTAATAGCTGTTGAAGAAATCATAAAAATGCTTTAGTCCGACCCAATCGCTGCCCAGAATCCCCTTCATGGGGGAATATTCCTTAAAGGCGATGAGCGCCCCGTACATCGGGGCATAGTGGAAGATCAGATAGTACGCGACCACCGGGATCATCATGAGATAGAGATACTTGTTGATCCGGAAGTCGCGGATAAAACGGTTGGTGTTTCTAGCAGATCCCGGCGCTTGCTTGCCCACTGCGGGTTGTGTTTTTGCCATATGGCTGTCTCACCTCTATCCAATTTGAGAGAGAGGGCAGGCACGCCCCCTCCTTCTTATCCTGATGATCTTAACGTGCTTTGTAACGATCCAGTGCGGCCTGCTGAATCGCAATAGCGCGGTCCAGATGTAGCGAATTCATTTTGTTCACATAGCTCTCGTACTGATCAACCGGCTCCTGACCCAAAATAATCTTCAGCGTCATCTCATCCACCAGCGTGTTGATATCGTTCATAATCGTTGCGTATTCGGAGCTTTCTTCTGGTGTCGGTGTGATCGGCGGCAAGCTGTATTTGGCTGCGTCCGTGTTCTTCCAGATGCCCACCGCATCACGTTGGGTCTGCAGGGCAAAAAATTGCTCAGCATACCGTTTGTCCTGAATGAATGGACCGTTATAGCTGCCGCGGGCATACATCGAAATGGCTTGTGCCGGAGCCAGCTTGTCAGGATTTTTCATCAGCAGGTCGGTATATTTCGGATAACCGTCTTCCATGTTATAGCTGACGCCTTCTGTCCCGAAGTTAAAGAACAGCCGGCCTTCCTCGCTATAGCCGTAATCCAGCATTTCTACAGCCAGGACAGGGTCCTTAGCAGAAGTCGAGATAGCGACCGTTCCTTCAGAAGCATATGCCTGATGCTTTTGACCGAACTTCGGAGTTTCTCCCTTGTTCAGGACCGGGTATGGTGCAGCCACCAACACGGCTTTCGGGTCATTGCCCTCTACCAGCGGCTGCCATTTGCCAATCCCGCCGCCTGCGTTACCTACAGATGCGCCGGTTGCACCGGAGGCCATGTTGCCGTCCAAGGCTTTGGAATCAGCGGTTGCAATGTTCTTGTCGATCAGGCCATCGGCATACCACTGACGGAACAGCTTCAGGTATTCTTTGAATCCGCTTTCAGAAGGACCAAACTTAATCTTTCCGTCCTCCTGATAGAAACCTCTCGTCACACCGAAGGCACCCAGAAAAGCACCGTTACCAGATTCATTGAAGAAACGCGGCTTGCTTACGACTGCAAAAGGAGCCTTGGCACCTTTTTTCTCCTTGAACGCCGTTAGTGTCTTGGTCCAGTCGTCGATAGTTTCCGGTACCGGTAGACCTAGTTCATCCAGCCAGTCCTGACGGATAATCGGTCCCTGGAACACCCGCAGGAAATCGTCACCCCGCACAAACGGGAAGGCATAATAGCTACCGCTGTCGGTCCTCACCATTTTGTCCACATCAGGATTGTCCTGTAAGTATTTCTTCAGATTCGGTGCGTGCTTGTCGATCAGATCGTTCAGCTTCAGAATGTATCCGTCATTAATTGCTTTCTCAGGCCCCCCTGGAAAGTCGCCCAAAAAGTTGTATTCAATCATATCCGGCAAATCACCGGAAGCCAGCATCACGTTCAGTGCTTCCTTCACCTGTCCGGTCGGCGGAGCGGTGAACTTAAGCAGTACCCCGGTTTGCTTTTGCCAATCTCTAAAAAAAGGAACATCCTCATGCGTTGCTGCAACCCCGATCAAGTTACCGTTGATTTCTCCCCAATAGGTGAGCTTTTTGTCTGTCTTGATAGGATAGGTCACTGCTTCATTGCTCGTTTCCGTATCATTCGTTGACCCTGTGTTCTTGCTGTTCGTTGCCGTCTCTTCTTTGGAAGAACACGCGGTCAGCGACGTCCCCAGCATCATGAGGACCAGCACAGAAGATAACCATTTTTTCATTACATGACCTCCGCTACTTTAGGTTATGGTGGTGGTGAGATGCATCTCTTCCACAGAATAATGAATATGGAGGGCTGGCGATATGGTCAAAAAATGAATTCGGATGGTGATTTTGAGCCAGAAGGATGGATGATTTGTGAAATAGAATGGGCAAAATCGGGGATGAACCAATTAAAATGACATCAAAAAACCATTTTTTAAATATTATCCTGTTAAAATACAATAAAATGTTACAAGTCAACTATTTTCGTTGATTTTTGGCTAATAAATTTTACTTTGGGGATTGACTGGCACTGGCGCTCTAGCACTTCCTCTGCTCCATGTATAGAACATCTCGGCAGCGGGTGACTACACGGAAGGTGTATGCCAGTTTGCTTGTATCATGGAAAAACCTCCTTTTCTCATCGTGATTCTACATTTCCATTTCATCTCCGTAGAATTAAAAAAACATCCCAATTAGCATACTAGCATTCGGGATGTTTCCGTTTGAACCAATTATATGATTATGCGCGATGCTTTTTAGGATGTGAAGAGTCCGGCAAATGGTTGCCTGCTGCTCAGCTTTAGTCTAGTATACAAGCGCCAAGTTTGAAAATCACGGCTTGTCCAGCCGCAAACAGAAGCAGAACCTCAGTCACCCGAAGGCTCTGCAATGTAAATCCGGTCCGCAATCCTTAATACCGGTACGAGCCGATACGGGCATTGACGTTGACTCCATTCGACTTCCCGGCAACCATCGATTCAAAGGCTTGAACGGCAGCAGTCGCTATTTCGATATCCTGATCAGCGCTCCCTCCGCTTACGCCAACCCCGCCGACGAAATGATCGCCAATTTTTAACGGAATACCGCCTGCAAGAATGACGAGTCTGCCTTCATGGGTCGTATTAATGCCGAATGCAGGGCCTCCCGGCTGCGCAGACTGTTTCAAATTCGCAGTTGGCTGCTGCATGCTGATACTTGTCCAAGCTTTGTTTTTCGAAATTTCAACGCTGGCAATCCGGGTTCGCTCCATCCGATTTAAGACAAGCAAATGCCCTCCATCGTCCACAATTGAAATCGCAATCCGTATTCCCATTTGCCGAGCTTTATGCTCCCCAACTTCTGCCATATGCTTAGCTACCGCCAAAGTTAACACCAAACAATCGCCCCTCCCCATATTCTCTTACAGAATATGTTGCAGCAGAGGAAACCGTGATAGTAAACCAGATTTCAGCCGTGAAGCGGACAACAGCTGCTCCATTCTCACCCAGCATTCCGGGTCCAATTCCAACTGGTACTCCCACAGCGCATGTCTAAGTGCATAAGATACTTCTTTGCTTAATTGTAAGTAATTCATTCTGTTATCCTCCACTTTCATTCTTCTAACATCCCATCTTACTCTTTGGAGGCACTATTAGAAATATCTCCCTACTACTAATTACAATGCAAACACCCCTTCAAGCCCCATGGAATAGATCCAATGAGTACTAAGGGGTGCTGATGGATATGCCCAAATCTACTTCTGACGAAACTGCCGTGGGGACTGACCTGTAAGCTGGTGAAACAACCGGGAAAAGTAATGCACAGAGCTGAAATGATATTTTTCGGCGATTTCTGTGATGCTGAGTGTGGTGTGGAGCAGGTCTTCCTTCGCTCGGCCGATTCGAAAGAGATTCATATACTGAATGGGTGAGCAGCCGGTAGATTTGCGGAACAGTTCAAAAAAATGCCCGCGGCTCATATTAAGACTGGTGTAATAAACCTCCAACGGTTTTGGAGCATCGTGGAGCAAATCCTGCTCCATTACCTCCAGCAGTTGACTGATCCTGCGGTCTGGAATCTGTTGGTCCTTCAGCAAGCTATTCAGGAAGTAATCGATGAAGGTCTGGAAATTCCGCTGAATCGTCAGGCTGCGCATGAAGGTCTGCTCATTGGTAAAGCTAGCGGTTTTATAAAAGTTCTGGAAGAGCTCCTGCCAAACACGCACGGATTCCACCGTGACGATTTCCGTAAGCGAATAAGGGAATGGCGGACCCACAAGTTCCTCCAACAACGGCTCGGGCGGGTAACAGACTGGACAAGCTGTATCAAAAACCGCCGCTCGCTCGACATAGGACCAATCGAAATAGCAGCATAGGTGGACCATTGGCTCCTGCGAATCAGCCAGCCATTCATGCGGCTGCCCGGCCGGAAGATAGACGAGCGCACCCGGACCAAGCCGGGTACGCTCTCCATTCGTACATAGCACGCCATACCCCTCGCTGATCAAGTAAATAGAACTGGTGTAGCATATCCGCGGAGAACTGGACTGCCCTTTGGAAAAAGGGTATCGGGTCGCAAGATATACATAGGGATGCAAGGAAGTAAAGTTCATGAGGTAAGTCCCTCCAATATTCCATTTAATTACTTGATCAAGGTAAGCGTGACCAAACAACACCATTGTATACAATTTACTATAGCTTGTTCAAATCGGCCCTCCGCAGGATAGTCTCCTCAGCGTCAATCCAGGCGATTTTATTTGGCGGCAAGTTGTGACTCGATAGCTGCAGCCAGTTCCTCATAGGAGGAGCTAGGTAACAGCTTGCCATCTACCATGAACTGTGGAGTCCCGTTCACGCCGTAGTTCGCTCCTGTTTTGAAGTCTTCTTTTACCGAAAGCATATACGTATGATCGTCCAGATCCTTGGCAAACCGGTCATAGTCGATACCACTGATATTCTCCTTAACGAAATCCTTCAAGAACTTGGGGGTCGCCCAAATCTGGGTCTCATCACCCTGGTGGTCATAGAGTTTGCTCATGAACTCCCAAAATTTCTCGTTGTTCTGTGCGGCAATAGCTTCCCCTGCACTGGCGGCCATAATGGAATCACGATCAATAAAAGCATAGTTTATAAAGAAAAGCTCCACCTTACCGGTCTCGATAAACTCTTGTTGAAAACGTTCAAAATAAGCCTGCTTCCAGTTCTTACACGCCGGGCACTTAAAGTCCGCAAACTCGATGACTTTGACCTTGGCGTCCGGACTACCCAGATGGGGCTGCTTCTCATATTTCAGACCTTTCGCGTCATAATCCCCTTTGATTTCCGTATAGTTAGGTAGCCCCTTCAGATCGGAGGCTGTCCCCGAGCCTTTCAGAAAGATTAGCGCCCCGGCAAGAATAAGCACGCTGATTGCAATCACGGTAAAAACATAAGGAAATCCCGATTTTGTCTTTGAATTTTTGGCCATTTGTTATTCATTCCTTCATGGTTGATAGAATAGTTACGGATAGATTTGCGATACAAAAGTACGATAGGATAAGCAGTAGTACATTCTTTTCAAAAAAATATTCTAGCTCAAGCCCGAGTTTTTGTTCCGGAACCAGCTGCTACTCTTGGTGAAACAAGGTACCCCTCCCCTGCCGACTTAACAATTGCGCTATATAATGTTAGCGCTTTCTATATTTCGATCTTACCGTGTTCCCTCCTTGGCCGAAAGGTACAATTGGGAAGCCTGGGTACACTTCTCCGGCTCTATCAATTCATCCGCCAATCGTGCAACTATTGGACCTCCCGCTAAATACAGCAATCCGACATTCAGATACATTAGGAACTGTGAATAGCATGACATGACAGGGAGGAACACAAGATGCATAAGAACGTTAAACAAGCTGGCAAGTTAAAAAATAAGCACATGGGCCATGAACGGGCCAGCCTGCATGATATTAAGTTCAACGGACCGGCAACCGATTTTTTTGAAGGTGCTTTGCTAGGCAACGGTGGATTGGGCGTGGTCGTCACGACCCGACCGGATGCGGTGATGCTACATTTTGGACATAACAATGTGTGGGATATCCGGATTGCGGAGGAGCATAAGGATGAGATTATGACCTTTCAGGAGGTGTTTGACCGGTTCGCTGCTCTCCCGGCTGATCTGGCGCAAGTCACCGATAATCCGTGGTATAAGGAATATTGTGAAATGGCCGGTGATAATTACCGCAAAGCCTATCCCAAGCCGATGCCTTGCGGTTCGCTGCTGCTTCGGTATGATCGGCGGAATGCCGAGGTGCTGGGCCATACTGTGCATATTGCTGATGGGCGTTGCACGATTGATTTTTTGATACAAGGTAAACCTGCCGTGCTCGAGTTGTTCGTAGAAGGAGACCATGACCGTGTCTGGATGAAGGTAACCGATGCCGCTAGTGGTATGGCGGTTCCGCTGTTCACGGAGGTCAAGCTGATTCCCGACCCGGAAACACCGGCGGAATTCCCACAAGCAGAAAGTCTAACCGACACCGTAACAGGACTACAACACTTCACGCAGATACTGCCGCGTGTGGAACAACCACCTACTCCTTATATCGGACAGGCGAGCGACAAGGCGTTTCGGCTTGCGGTTAGAGCGACTGGAATATCTGGTGTGGCTGGCGTTTCCAGCGTTTCTGATGTCTGCGGCGTTTCTAGCGTTTCTAGCGTTTCTAGCGTTTCTAGCGTGTTCGACGTATCTGGCGTTTCCAGTGTGGCTGGCGTTTCGAAAGTGCCCAGTCTGCATCCGGAGCACACTTCGGGCGAACCGGTCATTTCAGAGGAAGAGACAGCAGCAACGCCAATAACTAAGATCCGCGCAGCCGCGCAGGATCATTTATCTCAGGATAAATCTGAAGTGCAGCAAGAGCAGCAAGGCTTCATTGCCTGCGTCGAGCTGTGGGAAGGTCTTAGCAGCGAAGTTCAGGCGACAGCAGCCGCGGCACCACCTGAGCTTTACGGCTTCGCTGAAGCCAAAGAAGTAACAGCAACACTCTGGCGAGAATACTGGAGTCGTTCCTCCGTCGCACTGGAGGATGAATTTCTGGAGCGTATCTGGTATCGGAATCTGTATTTCTTCAACTGCTCCGTGAAGGAAGGGGTTACTTGTCCTGGACTGTTCGCCAACTGGAGCTATCGGAAAATCGGTGCGGACTGGCATGGCGACTATCATATGAACTACAATACACAGCAGCCCTTCTGGCTGGCGTTCTCCAGCAATCATCTCGACAAGCACCTGCCTTATGTCGATATGGTGGATCACGTACTGCCCGTCAGCCAAACCTGGGCGCGAGATTACTACGGCCTGCGCGGAGCTTATTTCCCGCACTCAGCCTATCCGGTGGAAATGACGATGATGCCTTACCCTGTACCGCACTGGGGCTGGGAAATCTGCGAAACGCCGTGGTCTGTGCAAAGTCTTTGGTGGCACTATCTTTACTCCATGGATGCTGTCTTCCTGCGTGACCGGGCTTTCCAGCCGATTAAGGAAGCTGTTCTGTTCATGGTAGATTATATGAAACGCCCGGAAGCACGCGGACAACAGTGGGGAGACGAGAATTATCATATTTTCCCGACAGTTGTGCCGGAGCTGTACGAGATCACACCCGGTTTTGCCAAAAACAGCGACTGCCTCATCGACCTGACATTGACCAGGTTTATTTTTCGGGCGTTCATTCAAGCCTGTGTCGTGCTTGGATCAGAACAAGAGGAGGCTGATTTGCTGGGTGAGGTGGAAGAAATCCTTAACCATTTCCCGTCCTACCCTACAGCCGAATCCCGGAACGGACGCGTCTTCGTATCGGTGGAAGGCGAGAATCCCGAGGTCGTCTATAACGTGCCTGTTCCGCTCACTACCGTCTTCCCTGGAGAAGACCACGGTCTGCATTCCTCTGAAGAGGACTACCAGACAGCAGTGAATTCCTATCTTAATCACCGCAATGAGGGAGGTAATGAGTTGGTATTCTATCATCTTGCCGGTGCCCGCCTTGGTGTATTGGATCTGGAGCGATTCAAGCGGCAAATCCAATATTGCCTGCTGCCGAACGGAACCTGTACGGACCGTGTTCTAATGAGTGGTGGGCGTTATACAGACACAGAGAATTTCGATTTCATGTCCCGGATGGGCGTGTGGTTCGAGAATTTCTCCCTGCCTGCGGTTATTAATGAATGCCTGCTGCAAAGCTACAACGGGCACCTGCGCTTCTTCCCCAATTGGCCGGATGGACAGCACGCAGAATTCCATACGCTGCGCGCTGTGGGCGGCTTCCTGGTCAGCGCTGCATTCGGCGATGGTGAGCCAGATGGATTGAGATCATCAGCGAAGCTGGCGCTCCTCTCTCCTTCTACATCCCTTGGGAAGATGGTGCGCTATGTACACTCTCGTCAGGGGAACAGCTTGCATTGTTGGGTGAAGTGGGCCGGATCATGACCGCGCCAGGTGAAGTAATCACCATAGTGAAGTACCCACATTAAGAAGAGAATTGTGATAGCTATATAGTGTGAACTTAATAATCTAACGTCTCGGTTGCGCGGCCGAAATTCTTGGTCCACACTTCACCGGACTATTCACCTGAGGCCAAGTTCGAGCTTAAGAGGACTTTGATAACAGGAAAATATACCGTTAATTGTTTCTTTTCAGCTTATTTGTCATCAATAAAGGGAATTTCTCCCGTTAAAAACCTCTTTTATCCGTAATATGGTCTAATCTGAGGTGACTAACGGGATATTTTCCAGTTATTTTTAGAAAAGAAGAGAATTTATTCAAAATAACAGGAGTTATTCCCGTTATTCCAATGCCCTATCGAGTGAAGTTGAGCTTTTCGGCGTATTTGTCACTTGAATGAGTGAAATCCTTTTGAACCAAGGGTTCATTTTGCACCTTAGGGATACAAGAAACCCGTTATTGAGACGTCGAAGTCATTTTCGAAATTACGTTGGTTTTCAAATGCGTTTTATATAGACAACAACATGAACCCTTATAGAAATCAATCATCAAGCACTTATCCCCGACAGCGAATAGTGTGGCTCATCGTGCTGTAGCACAGCTATTTATAACAACAAGCAACAAAACATCATAACAACAACTAGCAAAACATCACAACAACAAGCAGCAAAACACCATAACAACAAGCAACAAAACATCGCAACAACAAGCAACAAAACATCACAACAACAAGTAGCAGAACACCATAACAGCAACTAGCAAAACACCATAAAGCAAAGAAGCGCCCCCAATCGTGCATCGGGGTCGCTTCTTTTCTTTCACATTTCACCCATAGATCCGCCCGCTTACGACTGGCGCGTCAAGCGGAACAGCTGGCTGGCGTAATCGCCCCACAGGGTCAGCGGCAGGCCAAGATTCATCAGGCTGGAGCCATGCCATGTCGTACCGGCTTCGCCCTTCTCATCTTGCACGAGATATACGCCTTGCGGATCAAGCCCTTGCAGAGTCAGTCTTTTCTCTGCGGAACCGAAATACTGGGCCTGCTGGAAGGCGAAGACCACGCTCTCCTGTCCATCTTGGCTGATGTACTGGCTGGCTGAAATATCGCCTTCACGGAACGAGGACAGCCGGTACAGGCTTCCCTCCGTGATGACATGACGAATGTCTTTATACAGCTGCACATACCGCCCTGCTTCGGCTATTTCCTCATCGGACCAGTTGCCGATATTCGCTCCGATGCCAAGGCCGCCCATCATGGCGCTGTGGAAGCGGAACGAGAGCGGCAGATTTCTGCCGTTCATACCATGCGGCGATTCTGTCACCCAGCACATCATAATGGATGGGCTGTAGGCATAAGTGAAGCCCTCCTGTATGCTCAAGCGGTCGCGGGCATCCGTATTGTCGCTGATCCACGCTTGGTCGGCGAACCGCAAAATGCCGTGATCGATCCGTGCACCGCCGCCGGCACAGGTCTCAAATTCCACCTGCGGGAAGCGGTGTCTCAGCTCTGCCCAAATTTCATACAGGTGATCCACATGCTTGATCCACACGGACTGGTCTTCATGCTCTTTCAGCGGCAGCACCCCTGGCTCTGTGACCGTCCGGTTCATATCCCATTTAATGAAGGAAATGTCGTGGGTACTCAGCAATTCAGTCATAAAATCAAGCACAAAGTCCTTGACCTCAGGCTTGCCTAAATTCAGCAACAGCTGATTGCGAAGCAATGTCCCTTCACGGTTCGGGAACTGATAGACCCAATCCGGGTGCTCCCGGTACAGATCGCTGTCCGGGTTGACAGATTCCGGCTCTACCCACAATCCGAAATCCATGCCCAGTCCTTTCACATCAGCTATCAGTTCCTGAAGACCCAGCGGGAATTTCTCCGGGTTGACGGTCCAATCCCCGAGACCTGCCCGGTCACTGTTCCGGCCACCGAACCAGCCGTCATCCACGACGAACAGCTCCGTGCCCATTCGGGCCGCCTGTCGGGCCAGCGCTTTTTGGCCTTCGGCAGTTACAGCGAACTCCGTCGCTTCCCAGGAGTTATAGAGCACTGTTCTAATCCGCGAGCCTGGAAGGATGCATTCGCTTTGATAGCGATGCAGATTGCGGCTCATTTGCCCGAAGCCGTTCGCAGCGAACCCGCCTGTAAATACTGGCGAGGTGTAGCTCTCTCCCGGCGCAAGTGTGAACGAGCTGTCAAAATCATTGATCCCGCCGACGATACGCAGTCGGCCGAAGCTGGACTTCTCTGCGACAATCTTCCAGTTACCGCTCCAACCCAAGGCTCCGAACCAGACCTTGCCCTGAGTCTCCGTTGCTTGGCCTCCATCAATCGCGAACCATGGATTGGCATGCGGTCCCGTGAATCCTCTTCTGGATTCCAGCACCTTCTTGCCCTCGGTCAGCAGCTGGGAGCGAAGCTGATATTCTCCAGACCAGCGGCCTGTGACATGCGTCAGCCGGTAAGCAGGCAATACCGGGAGCGACCACGCCGCCGCCATAACCTGGTTAATACCCACAGGCAGATCTTCTTCATTCGTGACCTTCACAACTCTTTCGACCAGATCATGTTGAATAACTGCTTTATAGCAGACCTCCACCCGCAGCGAGTAATGGGCATCGGTCAGGATGATCACCAGTTCATTGTCACTGACAATTTCATGTCCTGTGTATTGTAGCTTCAGGTCACGGACCCCATCACCGAATTTCACTTTCAGGCAAGGCTCGGTATAGCTGCTACCTCCCCAACCGCCGTACTCCTCCAGCTCGCCGTTCAAGTCGGCGTCAAAGGAACTGTGAGTGCGCGCAGCCAGCAGGCCCGCGCAGTCGCGTGCCTCTACTGGCTCGCCCCAGAACAGATGCTGCACACTATCTTTTTCATTAATGCCCAAAATATAAGAGGATTGCTTCATCCGGATTTCAAAAATTCGTTCCTGTTCCAAATACTGAATCGCCAACGTAAAACACTCCATTCATTTATCAGGTTATCCTTTGACTGCGCCTGCAGCGATCCCCTTAATGATAAATTTCTGCATCAGCAGGAAGAAGACGATGACCGGGATCATTCCCATGACCGCATAAGCGAACGCCAGGTTCAAATCACTGCTGTATTGACCGAAGAAGAAATATTGCTGCAGCGGGATGGTCCGGTATTGATTGTCCTGTAAATAAAGCAAAGGCAGCAGAAAATCATTCCAGATGTACAGTGCATTCAACACAACCACCGTTGCCGTCACCGGCTTTAACAAAGGAAGAATTACACGAAAGAAGATTCCCGGTGTAGAACAGCCGTCAATCGTGGCCGCTTCCTCGATTTCCCGCGAGATTTGCTTGATAAAAGCTGTATAGAACAGCACGCCCATCTGGATACCAAATCCCCCGTAGATCAGGATAATACCCCAATGCGTATTAAGCATATGCAGGGTTTTTCCAAGCTTATACAATGGGAGCATCGTCACCTGAAACGGAATCATCATTCCCGACAGAAACAGCAGAAATATGATGTTATAAAAAGGCTTGTTCCTTCTTGCAATCGAATAACCAGCTAAGGCAGATACCAGTACAATCAGCACCACAGATAAACCTGTGATGATAAGACTGTTGCTAATCGCCACCGGGAATTTCGAGGTCTGCCAAGCGTGCAGATAATTAGAAAAATCAAGGCTGGACGGCAGAGCATAAAAAGAATCAAAGGTTTGCTTGGCTGTTTTGACCGACATCAATACGGCAATATATAAAGGAAACAAAAAAATCAAGGCCAACACCAAAATCAGTACAAAAACCGCGATTCGCGTCTTTTTCATTACATCTCCACCTCCCGTCTTCGGGAAATGGACATTTGCACAACTGTAACGATCACCAGGATCAGGAAGAACATCATGGACAACGCCATCCCGTACCCGCCCTGGAAGGAAGAAAAGGAAGTTCTGTAGATATACGTGGACACAACCTCTGTAGCGAAGCCGGGACCCCCGTTCGTAGTTACAAAGACCAGATCAAATACCTTCAGCGACCCGGTCAGCACCAGAAGCAAATTAATGGTAACTGAAGGCGCGAGCAAGGGGAAGGTGATATGACGGAAGGATTTCCACACCCCTGCACCGTCAATCTTGGCACTTTCGCTGAGCTCCTGCGGAATACCTTGCAGACCGGCAATATAAATGATCATCGGCGAGCCAATCCCCTGCCACAGCGCTACAAGAATCAGCCCGAACAAGGCATAATCAGGATTGCCGAGCGGGCTTGTGACATCCAGTCCGAAGTGGCTCAGCAATTGGGGAATCCCTGTGCTGTAGTTATAGCTCCAGATAAACCCCGACAGAACGATTGAAATCACACTCGGTAGAAAAAAAATCGTCCGGAATACATTGCGCAGTGGCAGAAAAGCATCCAGTACCAGCGCAAGCAACAGAGAGAACACATTCACAAGCAGCGTCAGTATGAGCGCGTATTTGGCTGTATTGCCAAGAGCAGCCCAGAAACTGGGGTCCTGATACGCTTTTACATAGTTATCCCAGCCAACATAAGCGAACTTATTAGACACACCATCCCAGTTTGTAAAAGAATAACGCGCTCCCATGATCAGCGGAATAACAACCGCCATAATAAACAGACAAACACCCGGCACAATAAAAAGAAGGTACCACATCTCTTTTCGCAGGGCACGCTGGAGATTCCCCATAAGTCTCATATCCTTTCTTCCCGCAGGGTAAAAGACACAGAGTGTTCCTCCATGCCTTCCCCCACGTCTCTTTGTCTACTGAGCGCTATTTATGGTTCTTGCTCAACCAGTCGTCCATATTGGAAATAATCTGCTCCGGCGTAACTTTCTTAAAGAACAGATTTTGCAGGTTCTGATCAAATGGAGCCCGCCAGTCAATGGTCGTCTTCGCCAAATAAAGCTGGGAATCATAGGTTTGACCATTATCGAAGTACGGCTGCAAATCCTTGATGGCAGGGGCAATATCGGTAGAGGTTCCCTTAACATAGCTCAAGGATTTGATGTTCTCCACCCAGGCATCCCCGCCCTCTTTGCTGGACATGAATTCCAGGAATTTGAGTGCAGCTTCCTTGTGCTCGGTCTTGCTGCCGATAGCCAGTGATGCGTCTGCGTTAAAATCCAGCTTGTTCAGACTCTCGTCGTTGCTGAAGGGGTACGGAAAGTAGCCCAAATCATTGTTGTACAGATCAGGATTCTTCTTCTCAATATCCGGGAGTGGCCAAGTGCCCATATACATCATGCCGACATTTCCTTTAGCAAAAAGATCGACAGCGCCGTTGTAGTCCACGCCCAGCTGATCCTTGTTACCGAGCTCAAACAGCTTCGCGGCATGCTCTATGGTTGTTTTGACCGCAGGATTGTCTGCGAACTTCGCTTGACCTTTCTCAATCTTCTCAAAGAAATCTGGCTGACCTTCTACCAAGGCACTGTTGCTCGGCAGATCGCGGGTATTCCACATGGTCATCGTCCATCCGTCTTTCCAGCCAAGAGCGAACGGGGTTTTACCATCTGCTTTGATCTTCTCAGCGGCTGCGATCAAGGCATCATAGGTTCTCGGAACCTCCAGGCCCAGATCCTTGAAGATTTTTTTGTTATAGAACACTGCAATCGGGTTCGCATTCAGCGGCATCACGTAGTTCTTGCCATCTGTCGCCTGGCCTTTGACTACGCTTTCATCAAAGTTGTTCAAAAAAGGCTGGCCCGTAAGATCTGTCAGATAACCGCCGTCCGCAAAAAGCTGGGTATTGAAACCGGCATTTAGCGTAAAGACGTCTATGACGTCACCGCCTGCCAGCTTGGTTTTGAGCAGGGTATAGTAATCATCGTATTTGACCGGCTGTATTTCGACCTTGATATTAGGATTTTCGCTCTCGAATTGCTCTACAATCTTGGCAATCTGATCGGTAAAATCGCTCTTGAAGTGCATGAACTTAATCGTCACCGGTTCTTCAGACTTCGTATTCGTATTGCCTCCACTGCTGGGAGCGCCTTCGGCATTCCCGCCCGCAGACGGTGTATTATTGCCTCCGCCACATGCGGATAACAAGGTACTCAGCAGCATGACACCAAGACTGATGGACATCCATTTTTTCAACGTAATTTCCCCCTTCATCTAGTTCAAGCGTTGGACGCTATACAGAGTGAACTTAAGAATCTGAATGGCCGGCTCGCGATACGTGATTCTTAAGTTCAGCTTATACGGCTCTTTATGTCCTGCTTTTATCGTACCGGCTTCCGGGAGAAACCGTAATAAAATAAATGGTGCAGCGTATGTTCAAATTTTTGTAATCAGTCCCGCCGCAGATGGCTGTCCCGATATTCCGAAGGCGTCTGTCCCGTGCTCTTTTTGAACACCTGGCTGAAATAACGCTGATTCTCATAGCCCACAAGCTCGGAGATATCGCTGATTTTCCGGTCGGAAGCAAGCAGCAGCTCGCACGCCTTTTCCATCCGTTTGCGGGTCAGATATTCGATGAAATTCTCTGAGGTCACCGACTTGAACAGTTTGCTCAGGTAGCTTGGGTCCATATGAAATCTAGTGGCAACATCAATCAGACTGATATCTTCAAAGTAATGGTCATCCAAAAAAGCGGCGATGCTCTGGATCATCTGGATTGATTCGGATTCGTTCCGGTCCGTACTGTACTCCTCAATCGCCTCCAGCCAGCGGCCCAGCAGCAAGGTGACTTCTCTGGCATCCATAATGCCTGTGATGGACTGGGGATCAAAGACCGTAGGAGAAGCCGATACCATCACCTTCAGCTCCGAGACTGCCACGTCCATAATTCTCGTCAGCTCCTGCTGAACCTCGCTCACCGTAATCACTCCGCATTCCGTTACCTTTGTCAAATAATTGTGCAGTAGCTCCCGGACCTCCTTCACATTACCGGAGGCCACCGCTTGACGGAGAGCCTGCAAATCAAAGGAAGTTAGCAGACCGCCGCCCCTGGTCTCGATTTGATCCTCTGCA
The DNA here is from genome assembly GCF_042883835.1 of Paenibacillus sp. NPDC058177. NCBI lineage: Bacteria > Bacillati > Bacillota > Bacilli > Caryophanales > Paenibacillaceae > Paenibacillus > Paenibacillus sp. NPDC058177. The sequence continues at coordinate 248,521 of NZ_JBHVVB010000003.1, forward strand.
GGATATAGACCGCAACCGGAATCATGCAGCCGGGCTCCCCCGATGGCTTTATTGGCAGCACGGAACATATGCGGCAGCTCGGCTAGTTCACTGAAAGACGGACTGAGTCCGGCGCAGACCTCCAGCTTCAGCATCCGCTGAACAGCCTTGTGGAACTCCGGTAACCAGGCAGGCCCCTGTGTCCCGGTAGTCAGCATCCCATTCACGACCAGGCAAATTCGCAGACGATCATCCGATTTGTAGACCAGCGCCAGTTCATCCTGCAAAAGCTCATGCAAAATGTTCTCGATGCTGAACATCAGCAGATCGGCGTTGCCGTGAAACCGGGTACGGGCTGTCTCCTGAAAATGCCGGAACATCATCACTACCAGCCGGGAATGCTCCAGGCCAGAAGGAATCTGCAATTCTTCCTGATGCTTAAGGATGTCTGATGGATTAGTGATCCTTTCTGCAGTGACATTTTGCAAAAAAGCGCTCCGCTTCAGCTTGAGCAGATCTACAGCTTCCTTTTTCTGCTGCTGATGACTTCTGTATGTGCGGCTCAGTTCTGCCGCCTTGATCATCGCGCTGCGCAATTCGCCGATAGAAACCGGCTTGAGCAAATACTCGCAGGCCTGATAACGAATAGCCCCATGCAAATACTCAAACTGGGAATACCCGCTGATCACGATCACCCGGATGTCGCTGTGGTGCTCATGAAGATGCTCCAGAAATTGCAGTCCGTCCATGACCGGCATGTTCATATCGGTAACCACGATATGCGGCTTGCTGACCCCGATCAGCTTAAGCGCTTCTTCCCCATGTCTAGCTTCCGCGATGACCTCGGCATCCAGGTTCAGTTCGCTGATCATCTTGCTGATCGCCCTGCGGCCCCATAGCTCATCGTCCACGACCATCACTTTATACATGCTCAGCCCCCGCTTTTTTATATGGAATTCGGATCTTCACTGTTGTTCCCTCGCCTAACCTGCTATCCAGCGTAAGGCCGTAAGGGGGGCCATAAAATAGCCGAATCCGCTCATGGACATTCCTCAGTCCAATAGAGACTCCCGAGAACACTTCCGGCGAAGGACTGGAAAGTGCGGCTTGCAGCTCGGCCAGCTTCTCCTCCTCCATGCCCGTTCCGTTATCACGGATGACAATCAGCACATCCTTCCCCTCACGGACAGCAGTTACGCCGATCACGAGTAGGTGATGATCCTCTTGGCCTAAAGCATGGACAATCGTATTTTCCATGATCGGCTGGAGCATAAAACGAATCATGGAGCAGTCCATCAGCTCCGACTGCACCTCAAACTCCGTCTTTAGCGATTCCTCGAACCGAAGCTGCTGGATATACAAATAGTTGTTCAGATGCGCCAGCTCTTGCCCCAGCGTCGATTCCATATTGCCTTCATAGAAGCTGTAGCGGAACATATCCCCAAGGGCGCGGCACATCTCATGAATCTCATAATCCCCGATCAGCACCGCCTTGCCGCCGATCGTCTGTAACGTATTGTACAGAAAATGCGGATTAATCTGCATTTGCAGCGCCAGAAACTGGGCTTCCTTGTTCCGCAGCTGCATTTTATATTCCTTCTCGATCAGTTCCTGGATCTTCTCTGTCATGAAGTTAAAGTTCGCCGTCAGCTCTGACAAATCATCATGCCAACGATTGGGCTTTAGTGTGGTGTTAAATTTCCCTCTCCGGACAGCACGCATCGCTTTGCCGAGATACTGAATCGGCCTTGTGATGAACTGCTGCGCCAGCAGAGAGAAGCCTGCAATGACGAGCATGACCAGTATAAGCACAACAATGGTAATTCGCAGCGTGTTCCTGCGGTTATCCGCCAGCTCCGTACTGGGATACAAGACGCTCAGTCCGACGTTGGCATGATCCAAGTAAGAGGTGCTGGTTAGCAGTTCACGATTTTGCGAAAAATGCAGCTGGTGTGCATGGCTGTCGATCATCCTCTCCGGACGGATGTAGGGCTTGACCTCCCCGGCATAGGCCTCACTGGTACGGTAAAAGGTCTCTCCGCGCTCATTCTGCAAGACGATCACATTCGGCGAGCGGTTATACTTTTCCATTTTCTTATAGAAGTCTTTCCCCTTCACATAAAAGACCAGCGAACCAAACTTTTTCTTATAGAAAGGATCGTAAATGGTCATCGCATACACAAAAAGATCCTGCTCAATCACAGGATCCGTATAAGTGAACATCAGAGAGTGCTGGAAAGGCAGATCAGGAATCTCCCGGTAATGGGGAACCTGATCGTTCAGGGCAATGACATTGTAGCTGTCGGCTCTGGACCAGCTGTCCTGAACGGTGTTATCACTTCCGAGCACAGTAATCTTGATAATATCGGCATTATTGCTAACCACAAGCCGATAGTATCCCGCCAGCGACTCCCTGATGTCCATAATGTTAGCGTCACTATAGTTTGTTCCGTTCTCCATCAGATCTATGACCCGTTTGAAGCCGTAGACCTGGAGTGCCGAGGTGGACAGATTGCGAAAATATTGGTCCAGATTATCCGACACATATTCAGCGTTCTGGTCAGAGCTGCGGATCATTGCCTGCTCCAGCGAGCTGGTGCTTGTCTGGTAAAACAGATAGGACAAAATCAGCAGAGGGACGAGAGAAATCACCATATTGCTCCATACGATTTTGGTCCGGATGCTCCGGTTCATAAACAGCCATTTGATCATTCCTGTGTCCCTCCTGCTGTATAAATTGATCTTTTTCTTTTATTTTGTTCTATTATATATGACGAACCTAAAATCCAAACTTAAGTTCCAAACTTAAGTTCCAAACTTAAGATCCGAACTTAACATCCAAACATAAGATCCAAACGTAAGTTCCAAACGTAAGCTCCAAACGTAAGCTCCAAACGTAAGTTCCAAACGTAAGCTCCAAACGTAAGTTCCAAACGTAAGCTCCAAACGTAAGTTCCAAACGAAAGTTCCAAACGTAAGCTCCAAACGTAAGTTCCAAACGTAAGCTCCAAACGTAAGTTCCAAACGTAAGGCTCGATCGCCACTAGGGTGGATGTTTGGACTTCCGGCCGCTGTTGTCCCCGGATTTCTACTTTATGAACCGCTTCTGGCGGTCGAAATCACGTGAGCTTATGCTTATGCTTACGCTTACGGGTGAGAGCTTTCCTGCGGAAAGCTTGCAGTCGTGCGCTTTCGATGCTAGCTTCCTATAGAAGCTTACAGGCATACACTACTGCTCTTACAGTTCCAAACCTTCCCTTTGCATTCTTTCTCGCTATATAGAACGCATAAAAAACAACCATTGCCAAGAACAAGAGGGCTTATATAAGAAGGACCGAAGTGTAATTAACGGCATTTTCGTACCTTAAATCCTCTGCAGCTAAGGGTTTATGGAGATTAAGTGCAATATTGTACCTTAAATCTTCCAGAATCCCCATTACAGCGTACTTTTTCGAAAAATAAGATACAATAATGCACTTATTTTACTCATTTATCTATTTTCAAGAAAAATAAGGTACAAAAATGCTCTTAGTTGTGAATTTGCCCCTCTTATTCACCGTTAAGACGACTGGAGAAAGAAAATATACCGCTTCTGGCGACATCGCTGAATTTGATTAGCCATGGATTATAGGTCTTGCTGCTGACAATCTATATTTCGATGCGAGCTTTCCTATGGAATGCTTTCAGGCATACGCTACCTTTGCCAGCTTTCCTATGGAAAGCTTTCAGGCGAGCACTCCCGCTCCTACAGTCCCAAACTTTCCCCTTCACTCATCTTCGCTTTTTGTTAATTTCGTTCGCTTATATAGTTTTTATTTCTTTTATTCGTCTTGTATATATTAAATTTCCCCAGTTTAAACAAGACTCACCTCAAGGTGCCAGCGGTACACTTCGCCGCCTGCAACAACGGCGACCTCGCTGCGCCGCACGGCCTCCCCGAGATGGTCCATTCGTCCGGTGGCCGGTTCCAGCGCAAGCTGATAATTGCCGCCGAATCCGCCGTAATTGGCCCAGACGGCGAGATAAGGAACCTGTTCAGCGGGATAGCTGAACGTGATAGACTCTCTAGTCGCAGGATCGCTGACTGCTGCGACTCCTGTCTCTGCCTTGCCGGTGAAATAATATTTCTCGGCAAATCGTCCCTCATTCGCTTCCGTCACACTCAAATCGACGGTTCCGCCAAAGCTGGGGGCCAGAGGCCAAGGCTGTCTGTCCCCGAAAACGCCAAGCCTTTCCTCTGCCGAATAAGAAATCTCAATCTCATCGAGACCATTCGGCACATGCAGCTTCATCCCCGCATGTACCTTCAGCAGCGGATGGGCTGCCCAGAGGAAGGAGAACGGTGCAGCGGATGTATTCGTGACGGCATAGTCTATCCGCAGCGTACCATCTGCGCCGAAGGAATACGTCTTCTCCAGCAGGTATGGGAACTGCTCACCTTTTACCTGGCAATTCAGGGTGGCCCCTGTGCTGTGAGCTTCCCACGGGAGAGACCAAACCTCTCCATGATCCGGGATGGTCCGGCCTTGCCAAGGCTCCAGCGGATACTCACCAGCGTCGATGCAGGGAAACATCTCATCCCAGCCGCTCTCATCCCCATTCGGGAAAGGGGAACCATATCCCTCATTCCCGAGTGCTTTTTCACTGCGCCATAGCCATTCCCGCCCGGTCCGGGTGCTCCGTAGCGACACCGCTTTAGCCCCAAGCCCCGGCACTATGCAGACCAAGAGCTGTGACGATTCGCCAATCCAGGCGTCATGGCCTTCGATTTTACTTTCCCGCCAATGTGTCATGATATCCCTCCCTCTAGACCACCAGAGGATGATCATCGCAGACGACCCTGCAATAATCATCCTCCAGTATACACCCGCTAGTATTCTTCCAGTATTATTCTGCCGCTATTTTGTCAGTGATGTTCATTATGAGCCGCTAGCTCAGGTTAAGATGGATCAAAGCTCCCTGATGATTGGCTTCCAGCGCCAGCACCTCTTGGAACCGGGCTTTGGCTTCCTCTGTGCGTCCCAATCCAAGTAATCCGAGACCCAGCATGTAGCGGCAATGGATTTCATTGCGTCTGTTCAGATCATCCTCGAAGACGAGGAAATCCGGGAGCGACACAGCAAAGTAATCAAATTCCACTTCATCGAACAGATGCTTTTCTGCGTAATCTACCAGCTTGTTAAAACGGCGTTTGCTTTCCTTCTCGACTTGTAGCTTCTGCCAAGCCAGCCCTTGATAGAAAATCATATCCGGCGGCTGATCGTTGTAATACATCGCTCCCGCTGGTTCCTCCAGCCCTTGCGAAGCGGCGCTCCAATAGAATTCGGCCTGCTCCCGGTTGCCCAAGCCCTCATACGCGTTACCCAGATAGTACAGGATATTGTTCTCCTGCGCGCCGTCCAGCTTGCCTTCCCCGAGATTCTCTGGATAGATACGCGCCTTCAGCAGCAAGGACACCGCTTCTTCGTAGTTTCCTTCTTGCAATTTCTTCTTACCCAGCTCCACATGGCCGAACACATACTGTCCGGTCACCTTGCCTTCTCCGCCTTCCCATGGATGGAAGTTGCGGTTTTCCAGTACCGAGATGGCCTCTTCGTGCCGCCCCAGAGAATTGAGCAAGGCCACGAACTCCACATACAGGTCATCACGCTTGCCGACAAGGTCCGAATGGGATTCCAGTTTGGCAAAGCGCCAGTCGGCAGGACGACCCAGCTTCTTGTAGAGCTGATCCAATTCATAGAAGACACGGGCATCGGCTGTGTTCAATTCAAAAGCGCGTTCCAGTGACTGGAGTGCGGCCTGTGGATCATTGCGTTTGTTGAAATAAGCCAGCGCCAGATTACGGTGTACCGTTGGAAAATCGCTCTGGAGCGACGCAGCCGCTTCCCAGCGGGCGATGGCATCCGCATGGCGTTTCTTGTCATACAGCCAGTTGCCCAGATAGTAGTTCGCCATGCCATCGGCAGGGTTTGCCGCAATGGCGTTCTCCAGCACAGCCAGATCTACCAGGCTGTTCGGGAAGCAGTAGTCGGCAGGCGCCTGGCTGCCGGCCTGGCGGTGTGCTGCCGCAAGCTCAGCCGAGCCAAGCTGTGCGTAGGCATAGGCCAGGGTGTAGTGCAGCATCGGATAGGCGGATGTGCCCGCATCCGGTGCGATCCGCGCCATGACCTGCACGGCCTCTTCATACAGGCCCGAGCCGATATAATCGGCAGCCAGCTGCAGCGTGTTATGAACATCGCCGCGCATGAAGCGCTGCAGTTCAGCCAGCGCAGCTTCCGCCTGGGCGGCTTCGCCCAGCGCCAACAGTGCCGCCCACCGTTCGTTGGCGGCTCCAAAGTCAGCGGGATCGAGCGCCAGCGTCTCTTCCGCAAAGGCCAGACCCTTCGCAGGCTTGCCCAGCCTGCGTAGCAGCGCCGCCTTCAGATGGCGCGCCTTATAGTTGCGACTGTTGCGGATGAGCGAACGCTCCACCAGCTCCAGCGCTTCACCGTATTGCCCCTGGCCGCTAGCGATGCCAGCCAGCGAGAAGTATCCGCTGTCCTGCCAAGCAGCGGACCATACGGCTTTGTAGAACGCAGCGAAGGCCTCTTCGCTCCGGTTCTGCAATTTCAAGGCCATCCCGAGCTGATAGTAGGCTTCGCTATCATAAGGGTTCGGATTCCGCCAAGTCAGCGATTTCACTGCGGTGCGGAAATGTCCCTCCGCCTCGGCAAAGCGCCCGCGGCGCAGCAGCAGTGTACCGTAAGCTGTGTTAATCCGGATATCATTCGGGTCGCGCTTCAGCCCTTCGAGGTAATACGACTCCGGCTCAAAGGTGGCATGGCGATATTGCTCAAGGTGCAGACCGGCCAGATACAGCTGCTCGTTCGTGAGCAGTTCTTCCGGCTTCGGCAGTGGCTTAGCTGCATCCGGGACCTGTTCAATGGACGGCTTCGCCGGACGGTAGGCAATCAACAGACGTCCAGAAGCATCCCTTACCGTAACCGTAAGATCATGCGGAAGGTCGCCGTCGTCCAGCGTGATGACTGACTTGTAGGTCGAGGTTGGAGAGAGTGTCACCTCATCGGAGACATAGGTGCGGCTCCGGCCCTTCAGCTCAATTACGGCACCCTCGAAGACCGATGTCGCATAGGCCAACACTGTAGCCGTGCGTTCTGTCTCATCCACTTCCAGATTGACAGCGGCTTCAATCGAAGCATTCTTGACCACGCCGATATCTTTATAAGGCATGAAATATTGCTTGAAGGATTTCTCTTCATACGGCTGGAGCCATGTGAAGTCTGGCTGGTTGTCCGTGAACACGCCTGTCATTAGCTCAATATACGGGCCGTCCTCATCCGTTAGATTGCGGTCCCACGCCTGGCCGAATTCGCCGTTGCCCCAGGTCCACTGCTTCTTACCCGGTGAGACATGATGATTCGCTACGTGCAATAATCCAGCCTGTACCCCATGATCATAACCGCCTACGAAGTTAAAGTCCGACTTGTAGGCCATATAAGAGGTCGGCACCGGGATGTTCTTGTAGCGGGAAATATCTACACCTTCGGAGTAGTCCATCTTGTAATAGGTGCCAGTCGCTATCGGGAAGCGCGAGACATCACGTTTGCCGTGGTCAAAAACCGCTGTTACGTCCGGAGGGAACACGGACTGAGTGTGATCGTTGACGGCAACCGCCGGATTCGCCCACCATAAGAAGGTTTGTGGCTCCGGTGTCCGGTTGTACATCTGCGCCGAAATCTCCAGATAAGCCTTGCCGGGATGCAGGGTGAATCCTGCGGTCACCTTGGTGCCGCTCATCCGGTCAATCTCGCTGACCCAGACCGTAGCGCTTCCGTCTTCACCCTGCTCCAGCCGGTATTCTACCGGACCAAAGGTATTGGGACGGTGATGCTGCGGCCAGTTGAACTCAATACCGCCAGAGATCCACGGCCCGGTCAGGCCAACCAGTGCTGGCTTAATAACTTGATTGTGATAGACAAAATCATAATCGTTGGTTTTATCAATCGCCCGGTAGATCCGTCCGCCGATCTGCGGCATAATCTGAATCTGTACGAACTCATTTTCCAAAAAGACTATCTGGTAAGGCTTCATGACCTTCTCATCGTAAATTTTATCAATGACAGGAAGCGGATACACGCGTCCCGAGCTTCCTTGATAGACCCGCTTTTCCAGGAACATCGGATTCTTGTCCGGCTGTCCGACTTCATAGGTGGGAATCTCGATACTTTCCTCCCAAATCTTCACTTCTTGAATTGTTGACACGGGTGCCCATCCTCTCTTGTAAGGGATTCACTTGCTACCTTTATCTTACGAGTGAACACGCATAGACACCATTGACTATCTCATGAGGATGATGGACTATATGATGATTGTAAGCCATTGATAGATTTGACAAAGAAATTCCGCTCGAGCATAGTGTATATATGGAAAATATACGAATTGAGGAAGGCTTCAATGCCCAGAAATTAATCGTCCTGCCGGATCATATTATTAGAGACTATGCCCAGCATCCCCTGATCCGCCCGCTGCATTTAACCGATATCGGCTACTTTCCACTGGCGCAGCATCACTACAGGGAACGCCCGGAAGGCAGCGCAGCGTATATCGTTATCTACTGCATCAGCGGCGAAGGCTGGTACAGGGTGCAAGGCCAGAAAACACAGACACTGCACAAGGGTTCCGCAGTCGTTATCCCCGCAGGAATGGCGCATGAATACGCCTCTTCCGCGGAGCATCCATGGAGTATTTACTGGTGGCATATGAAAGGAGAGAACGCCGCCGATTTCTTCTCGGGGAGCGACGGGGCATGTGAACCGATTCCGATCCCGGTCGACAAATCCCTGAAGATCGTAGAACTGTTCGATGAGTGCTATGAGCTGCTGCAAAAAGGATACACCTTGCACCATATCATCTATGTCTCACAGCTCGCCTGTCATCTGGCGGCCATCCTGAAGTTCTCGCAGCTTCAGCCGCTCACTAGCCAGCAGCAACGCAACAAGCACGATATTGAGCGCTCCGTGAAGTTTATGACTGAGCATTTGGAGCATAATCTGTCACTCAAAGAGCTTGCGGCAGAGAGCAACCTGTCTGTCCCGCACTTCACCCACAGGTTCAAAAAAACGACCGGCTATTCGCCGATCGATTATTACTTGCGCCTCAAGGTGCAGCTGGCCTGCCAGCATCTCGACCTGACAGATCACAGCATCAAGGAAATCAGCCATCGGCTGGGATTTCAGGACCCCTACTATTTCTCCAGACTGTTCAAGAAGATTATGGGTTGCTCGCCCTCGCAGTACCGCAGCACACATAAAGGGTGATAGATGCGCAACAGGCATACTGAAGCGTAAAAGACTCTATATCATATGAGGGGTCCGAAAAAGCCGGTACTGATTCGAACCGTTCAAAAGCTCACCTCTTATCCCGCCCTTCCTCCTTAGAGTGATAATTCCGGTACTCCTGCGGGGTGCAGCCGACGATCTTCTTGAACAGGTAGGTGAAATACGCCGAGGTCTGGATACCGACCTGCTCGGCTACTTCATAGACTTTAACGCTAGGGTCCTGCAGCAGCTCCCGTGCCAGCTTGATCCGGGTCTCCTGGACATAGTCGGAGATGGTGATGCCCATTTCTTTTTTGAATAACACGCTTAGGTAGCTGGCATTCAGGTTGAATTGTTCCGCAAGCTGCTTTACTGTCCAGTTCTCCTTCACCTTCTCCTCGATAAAAACGGCGATTCTGCGAATCAGACTGCGCTGCTGGTTGAGCTGATCATGCTGGTCTTCGGTCATATAACGGTCTACAACCTCGGTCAGTACTTCAACAATCTGCAGGGTACTGCTGCAATCCAGCAGCCGCCGCCACATGAGGATATTGATTTCGCCTTCTGTTTTGCTGTGCCACTTGAGTGCCCGAATCAGCTCGCTAAGGAAGCTCATGCCGAAAGCCTGCACATGTGAAAAAGATATGGGTTCCTGCCCCAGCACCAAATCGAAGATGGATTGCATATGCCCAGACACGCCGGGGGCATCTCCCTCTTCCATCAGCTTCACCATCTTGGGCATCAATTCCTCACGCAGCCGGTAATCCTTGAAGCCCGCAGAATCGAGCTGCTCAAACCGGGCAATCTGCCCATCGGCAATCAGGCGCGACTGAGCCATCATGAATCGGACCTCTTTGTACAGCAGCTGAGCCTCTCCCCAGCCGCTGCCTTCTCTGCTGCAGCCAACGGTCACTGTGGATCCATATTGCTCCAGCACCATCTCCTGGATAAAGCTAAACTGCTTCTCCATCCGCGCACGTTCCTCGGGACTTGCGTTCAGCTCCAGCACCACGATCTCATCAGGTGCGGTTTGCCCCTGAAATAACAGGGAACCGAGGTCGGATAGGCCGATATCAATCGTTTTGCGAAAAAGCCCCCCAAGGACAACACGCTCCCTCGCCTCCTGCCCCGAGGTTAGAAAATGATCCAGACCAAAGACAATGACCCGCAGCCCCTGCTCCATCTGCGGTAGCTCCAACAACCGCTCCCAGGAGGACAGCATCTCCTCCGTCTGAGCAATCCCGGCAATGAGGTCGCTGACAAAGCGCTCCTTCGCCACCCGGATACTCTCCGATACTTTTTGCTCCAGTTCACGGGTCTGATCCTTAATCGCATTCATCTTCTCCAGCGTCACCCGCAGCGAAGTCAGACGGCTTGCGACCTCCTCCAGTTTAAGCGGTTTCAAAACATAAGCCTGAGCTCCCACATCAATAGCGTCGCGGACAAACTCAAATTCGTTATATCCGCTAATCATCAGCACCTGCAGCTGAGGGTACATCCACTTGGCATGCGCTACCAGCTCTATCCCGCTCATTTCAGGCATCGACACATCCGAGATCAGCACATCAAAAGCCGTCTCCTTAAGCAGCTCCAGCGCTTCCTCACCTGATTCACAAGTCATCGGCTGCTCGTAACCAAGGCTCTCCCATTCTATATAACGGACCAGCCCATAGACATTGGACGGTTCATCATCCACAATCAGTACCTTCAGCATGCTACACATCCTTTCCCAGACTCATTGGTTCGGTACAAGCCGGGAACTTGATCGTCACCAGCGTCCACTCGCCTGCTTCACTCTCGATCTCAAATGACGCTTCCCCGCCAAAATAAAGACTGAGCCGCTCTTTAATATTGGCTGTCCCAAAGCCGTTGCTTCTATTTTTACTCACCGTTCGTCCCTCCCGGACATCCTTCAGCTCCTCGGCCGGGATTCCTTTCCCGTTGTCAAAGACGGTTAGCGCGATCTTCTCCTGTTCATACCGTACAGAAATAATAATCAGGGCATCTTTCTTACGGGTAATGGAACCATGCTGATAACAATTTTCTACAATCGGCTGCAAAATCGTCTTGACGGTAAAATAACGGAGCGCCTCCTCATCAATCTCCCATTCCACCTGCACCCGGTCCGGATAACGAAGCTGCTGAATTTCCATATAAGCCTGAACATGCTGGAGTTCTTCTGCAATCGGCACCACGCTGATGTTATTATTGAGCGTTAGCCGGTAAAAGGCGGTGAGCGCGTCGATAATCCGAAGCTGTTCTTCATCCTGCAAATCCAGTGCCCGCCAGCGAAGCAATCCCAGCGAGTTATAGACAAAGTGAGGATTAATCTGCGCCTGCAGCGCCTTGAAGGCTTGCTCCTTCTCCATTACACCAGCCATACGGATATCCTGCACCAGCTTGCCCAGCCGGCCAGACATGGAATTGAAGATATTCTCCAGTTCGCCCAGTTCATCATGCCCGGAGCTCCGCACCATGACCTCAAATTCACCGCGGGACAGGTCGCTCATCCGGTTGCCCAGCCTGCGGATGCGCAGCACGATGTTCTTGATAATAGTCAGCATCAGGAAGATGGACAAGAGCAGGAAGAAGGCCATAATACTGATCATCAGAATCAGTACAGTCCAATTCTGGCCGTCTACAAATTTCGCATGAATGACAGCAACAACCTGCCAGCCTGAAGATAGCGGCTTACTGATCACCATCGCTTTGGTTTCATGCGGATTGTAGACATTGGCATTCACCGGTTTAGCCGCCTTCCCTCCGGCAGCTTCATCCGGCAGCATGCGGTTCCCGATGACTTCGCGGTTTGTCCCCGCCAGAATCTGACGAGAGCTATCGATCACATACAGGCTCCCGTTGTCGTTAAACGGCTGACCCAGCAAATCGCCGAAGACAGCATCGTAATTCAGCAGGATATAGACTGCACCCAGAATATTTCCCGTCGGATTGATAATTTTACGGGAGAGAACAATCTGGTTCGGATTACCGGGAACACTAGCCCAGTGCAGTGAATCCGGGGAATTCACCACCTCTTCGAACCAGGATTGTTCATCCCGTCCGGCCAGAGGACGGTCCTCCGGGCGCCACAGCAGCTGTCCGTCCTGCACCAGGGTGTCGTTGGTATGATAGATACGGAAATCCGCGATTCCCGGCAAATATTTGCTTGTAACCAGAAACGTCCGATCCACATAGTTAACCGTATCCACAATATCCGCCCGGTCTGTATATTCCCGCCCCAGCCGGGCCACGAGCTCACCGTCGGTGGCGGTGCGGACAGCTAACAGATCATAGCTCTGTTTGCCAAAATCCACATTGCGCGCCGTCTGCCGGACTGCCTCATCAACCGTAGCCAGAAAGCTGTTATGAAAGCTTTGAATGACCAGGTAAATGGCACCGCTACCAAGCAGCAGCGTCGGAATCAGCAGGATTAGAATATACATGGATAAAATTTTGCCGTACAGATCCATCCCTTGTGTGAACCCGATAATCCTGCGCTCCAACCATTGTCTCAAGAAAGTTCCTCCTCCCGCCATCCCCTCATGTATAAAACCGTCTTAAAACAGGAATAAACGGGAGCCCTTCCCCAAAAAAAGGAAGGTCCCCGTTCTTCGATGTCCTGACAGGAGCCGCCGTCATCCGGCGGTGCTGCATTTTACTTGCTTGCCTGAGCTTGCAACTCCTCATGCCATTCATTCTTTAGCTCGCTCCAGTGTGCGCGCTTCTCCAAGGCACCCTGGAATTCCGTCCAGGCCTGTTCGAACCCGGCCTCATCCTTGGCCATGATCAGCTTGGCCTTGTATTCCTTGCGCACATTTTCCAGCTCCGGCAGATACTTTTCCCAAAGACCGCCCGGTTTAGCTTTAACCATATCATAGTCCTCGGCCACACGGGCACCGCCCATTTTACCGATACTTTCGGTGAATTCAATCGTCTTGAGTCTGCCCTTAGGATCGGTTACGCCGTAGTTCCACCAAGGATACCATTTGTTGCTGTAAGAAGAGGTCGCATATAGCTCCGGTGTCGTACTTGCTTTCTTGGCGGAGTCTCCGGAATCATGCAGCTCTTTGTACTTGGCATCCGTATACACCCATTTACCCAGCGGCTGATCTACCCAATCCCAGAACACTCCGGCTGGTCCTTCGTTCGCTACCTGCTGCTGCTCTGGTTTTTGCTGCAATGTGTAATCAAAGAAGGACAGGATTGCATCCAGATTCTTGGTGTTCTTGTTGATGTATACATCGTTTGCCGGGTAAGGATTAATGATTTGATTCGCACCGACATGGTCAACACCCGGAACTTTCGGGTAAGGAATGACATCATAGAACCAGGCTGGTTCGGTTGGGCCATCCAACGTTTCCCACAGGGAAGCGTCCATGTTGAAGAATCCGCCTACGTTCATAGCTACCCGACCCGTTTTGTTCTTCTCCTTGTAGCGTTCCTTCTTATCAGTAATCGCTTCAGGATCAAGCAGGTTCTCTCTGTACAGTTTGTTCATCCATTGGTATGCCGCTTTGTACTCCGGGTTGTCATAGATGAATTCGTAATCGTTACCCTTCTTCTCTACCGGAATTACACCGCCTGCCGAGCTGACGGTCACACCAAAGGTACTGAGAACAACGTTCTCGTCATTGGCATCAGACATGAAGCTGAGCGGAAGCAGATTTTTGCCGGATGCATCCTTCTGACCTGCTGCCAGCTTCAGATACTTCTCCACACCATCAATCGTTTTCAGATCATCTTTGGTCATGCCGACCTGCTCCAGCACGTCGCTGCGGACGAACCAGCCTAAGGAAGCCCAGCCCGGCCACGGGTCTGCAGGATCCTGATCGAACCAGGTCGGGATCGACCAGATGTGACCATCGGCATCCTTCATTTTATCAAGATATACTTTAGGAATGGCTGCCAGACTTGGATATTTGTCCGGCATATCGAAATATTGCTCGAGCGGAAGAACGCTCTTCGAACGAATCATGGCATTGGTCACCACATCTCCGCGTGAGAAAATGGCTGCATCCTCAAAACCGCCGGTGTTCAGCTTCAGATTTAACTGGGTCATGGCATCACCCTGCGTAGACTCCAATTGAACGTTGATACCCGGCTCTTTCTCTCTCCAATACTTCTGTACCATGCTGTCATTGTTGACGGTCGCCGACCAGCCGAGCCACAGCTTGAATGTCTTGGAACCGCTGGCGCCTTCATCTGTGCCAGGTGTGCCTGCACCGCCTGAGCATGCGGACAGTACAGAAACTAGCATGGCAGTACTGAGTACCGCCGCCCCTTTATTTCTCCAGCCACGTAGATTCACTATTTATCCCCCTCATGGATAACAGATTGGTATATTGTTGTTGCCTCATACCCACTAATACAGGAGCTGCATCATCCCTTGACGGAACCGATCAGAACCCCTTTGACAAAATACTTTTGCAGGAACGGATACACACAGAGAATCGGAATTGCACTCACCATTACGGTAGCCATCTTAATAGACATCAACGTTACGTTGGAGAGCATCGTTCCCCGTGCCAGTGCTTCCTGGTTATTGTTGGAGCCAAGCACTGTAGAGATATCCTGAGCGGACAAGAGCTGCTGCAGGAAGGTCTGCACCGGAATGAGATTCTGATCGCTGACATAGAATGCGCCGGCGAACCAGTCATTCCAATGACCTACTGCGGTAAATAATCCGATGGCCGCCAGCATAGGCTTGGAGAGCGGCAGCACGACTACGAACAGAATGCGCAGCGGGTTGGCGCCGTCAATCTCTGCTGACTCAATCAACGCCTCGGGAATGCCCTGAATGAATTTCATCATAACGAACATGTTCCAGGCTGAGAAGGCCGACGGAATAATATATACCCAGAAGGAATTCAGCAGAGACAGATTGTTCAGCTGAATATACAGCGGAATCAATCCGCCGCTAAAGAGCATCGTAAGCAGAACGTAAGCGAGAATCTGCTTTCTGAATGGCAGCAGCCGGTAAGATATGCCGAACGCCATCAGGAGCGTCACCGCCAGTCCGATTAGCGTTCCCAGCACCGTCCGGGCAATCGTAATCAGGTAGGCATGGCGGATTACAACGTTGCCAAGTACAATTTCATAATTGTACAGTGTGAACTCCCGCGGCCATAGATACACCCCGCCCTTGGCAGCATCGCTGCCTACGTTGAGGGAAACTGCCAGCATATACAGGAACGGATAGATGACCGATACGCATAGCAGGGACAGTAGAACAATAATGATTACCTGGGCTGTTCTATCTCTTAACGAAGTCTTCATCTCTCTACCACAGCCCCTCTCCATTGAATTTGCGGGCCAGCTGATTCGTAACGAGTACCAGAATCAAACTGATCACTGAAGATAACAGACCGATCGCAGTAGCCATCCCGAAATAGCCTTGCTGCAAGCCGCTGCGTAAAATGTACGTATCCAGCACATCTGCAACCGGCTGGTTGGCCGGATTCATCAGCGGATAGATCTGATCCATCCCCACTGCAATCAAGCTCGGCATGCTGAGGATCAGTACAATCGCAATGGTCGGCATCATACCCGGCAACGTGATATGGCGAATCTGTGCGAGTCTGCCTGCGCCTTCCACCTTCGCCGCTTCATAGAGCTGCGGGTCAATAGTCGTGATTGCTGCGAGATACAGAATCGTATTCCAGCCGACTTCCTTCCACAAGCCGCTCGCCACAATCATCGGACGGAACCACTCGGTCGAACCAAGGAAGAAAACCGGATCTCCGCCCATATTGACGATCAGCTGGTTGACTAGACCGCCATCGAGGGTCAGCAGGGACTGTAGAATGTAAGCCACCACGATCCATGAAAAGAAGTGAGGCAGATAACTGACCGATTGCACGAAACGTTTAAAAGCGTTATTTCTGACTTCGTTAATGAGCAATGCCAGAATAATCGGCGCAGGGAATCCGAATATAAATTTGAGTAAAGCAATCCAAATCGTATTTTTCACTACAATCCAGAATTGGTCATCCTGCAAGAAAGAAAAGTTCTCCAGCCCTACCCACGGGCTGTTCCAGATCGTTCCCCCGATATGGAAATCCTTGAAGGCGACTTGAATGCCGGCCATCGGAATATAACTGAATAGAAACAACAGCACTACAGCCGGCAGAATCATTACATATTGCCAGCGGTATTTAGAGAGTCTTGCAAGCATTTCATCACCTCTTTCAGCACGTTAATCATCTTGTATTGTCATTATAGTGCCGTTCTGTAAGCGCATCCATATAACAACGATTGGATTTTTGTCGTTATGATTGGAACTTGATTGCTGAAAGAAAGTGTATCAGCTAAAGCGTTTGATTTCTTGTAGTAGATTACCGCAGAGAATGTACTATTTTAACACCGGTATGAAGGACAGCAAAAAAAATAACCCGTAAGCCGTCGCCTCAGCAGAGGTTCGTCTTACGGGTTATTTATCCATTCAGAACTGGGCTAATTATTTTCCGCCCCAAAGCTTCATACGTTCTTCATACTTCTGGTTGATAATCTCTTCTACCTTCTCATCGCCAGCCTTTTTCATATCGTCAAGCATCTTGTCGAATGTGGCATTAGCTTCAGCCTCAGTAGGAGCAATGATTACTCGGGTAGTGCTTTGTTCCATAATATCTTTAACCTTCTGAGCTGTCAGTGCTTCAGGTGTTCCGCCATCAGGAGTCAGGTTATCATATTCCGCTGTATCCCAAACGGAATCCCCAAGATTCTTGATCGCCATTTCATCTACTTCGTTGCGTTGGAATTTAACCGCCATATCGTAAGGCTGTCCGTTTGGATCCAGACCATTCTTGATGAACCACAGCCATTTGCGGACGCCGCTCTTCTTCACGGTATCATCCCAGTTATCTTTGAAGCTTTGCAAGAATGCAGGATCCGGTTCTCTCTTGCCATCTACCATCGTGTAGTTGGTTCCTTCTTGACCCCACAGCAGCAAATGCTGACCTTCATCACTTGCCAGGAAGTTGAACAGTTTCATTGTTTCTTCAGGGTGCTTGTTATTCTTCGTGATAGCGATTGCATCCCATCCCAGCGAGCTTCTTGGTCCAAATGTTGTTTGGGCAGGGTCTGTACCTGGTGCAACAACCTTGTACGGGAAGAGCTGGTTATCTACGCCGCCATCCTTCTTCAAAGCTGCATTACCATTACCTGGATCCCAATAAGCGCCTGGTGAGGAGAATACTGCGCCAGTAGCCAGCTTTTGAATCCATGTTTGCGTTTTACTAATAGCAAATTCTTTCTCGATCAGACCTTCTCTATACAAACGGTTCACATAGAGCAGCATCTCACGATACTTCGGATCCTTTACATCATACTGCAATTTTCCATTGTTATCGTAGTAGGTTTTCAGGCCCCACATACCTTTGAACGTTCCAAGATTGGCTCCCATATTCTCACCGTTCATTGTCATCGGAACGGATTCTTTTCCATCAATAGTTTTGTGTTTCTCTTTAAAATCTTTCAATATTTTTTCCAGATCGTCAGTTGTGAGTGGTGTAGTACCATCTGCCTTATCCGGAGCCAGTTCCGAAAGCAGATTTTTTCTCATCAGCATCCCGAAGACAGGATCACTATCCAGTCCATACCAGTTCGCCAAATAATAGTTTTGGCCGTCTTTATAGCGTGTTTTAGTCAATGTGTCGCCATACATTTCTTTCACATCAGAACCATATTTCTCAATCAACTCATCGAGCGGTACGAATGCTCCGCTTGTAATATACTTATCGAGTGAAGCGTCCCCACGGCTCATTACCACTACGTCCGGGTAGTCACCGCTGGCAAGCATCAAGCTCAGCTTCTCTGTCGGGTTTCCGGTAGGCTGTTGTATAGAGAGCGAAATGCCCGTCTTTTTAGTAATTTCCTGTGCTACAGCATCAGTAAAGGGCTCTCCCTTTGTATTAGAATCAAACCAGGTTAGTGTAATCGGCTCTTGTTTTGTATTGTCTCCGGCCGTTTGGTTTGTATTGTCTTTTGCGTCATTTGAACCACATCCCGCCAGTAAACCAGCAGCTAGTGCAGCCGTAATACCTACGCTCATCCATTTGTTTTTCTTTATCATTGACACCCTAATTCCTCCCATTGAATAAGTTACTTTACATGTCGTTCAAGCAACCAAGCAAGTCTGTCACCTCACCCCCCTTCAGGGCCGCCAGCCGGACAAGTCTTCTCCAGCTGGCGTTCGGTTTTATTTAACCATATTAACTCTTAACAGCACCCAAAGTCATACCCTTGACAAAGTACTTTTGCAGGAATGGATATACAAGCACGATAGGCAAGGTCGCAACCATCGTCGCTGCCATTCGGATCGTATCGCTTGAGACGGCATTCCGCTTGGCCGAGTTGGCTAGCATCTGCGTCTGTGACACCATACTTCCGGTCTGGAACTGGCTTAATATTTTAACGAGTACGGCTTGCAAGGTTTTCAGGTCTGAACTGTAGGTGAACGCATAGGAGTCAAACCAGGAATTCCAATGTCCAATGGCCTGGAAGAGTCCGACGGTTGCAAGCACAGGCGTTGTCAGCGGCAGAACAATCCGGAAGAAAATCGTCAAATCGTTCGCTCCGTCTACCTTTGCTGACTCTTCAATCTCATAAGGCAACCCCTCCATAAAGGTCCGTACAATAATCATATAGAAGACGTTCATCAAACTTGGCAGAATGAATACGGAGAACGTATCAATCATGTTCAGCGCTTTTAGAACCATATAATAAGGAATCAGACCACCGGCAAAATACATTGTGAAGACGAAGTAAAGGTTCCATCCTTTGCGTCCTACCAAATTCCGGCGGCTTAGCGGATAAGCCAGCATCGTAATAACGAGGACTGACAGCGGTGCACCGATCACGGTCCGTTTCACGGTTACCCAGAGACCGTTCATGATCTCACTGTCTTTCAATATCTGATTGTAGCTGTCCAGCGTCCACGCTCTTGGCCATAAGTAGACGCCTCCTCTTACCGTATCCTCCGCGCTATTTAATGAAAGAACGAGAATGTTCCAAAAAGGCAGGAATGTAACCAGCAATACAATTGTGAGAATGAGGTACACAAAGAATTTAAAGAAATAATCTCCGAATCTACTTGAAACCATCGCAAGCGCTCCTCTCCTGTTTTTATTTAGAACAACGCCTGGTCGTTCACTTTTCTGGAAATGTTATTCACAATCACTACTAGAATAAAGGCGACGACTGATTTAAACATCCCCACGGCAGCCCCGTAAGAGAACATGCTGTTTTGTAGTCCGTATTTATAAGCATAAATATCGATAACTTCCGAATATTCAAGGACTGTATTATTTTGCAGCAGGTATTGCTGTTCGAAGCCTGCGTTCAGAATGCCACCGACTGCGAGAATTCCCAGAATTACAATGGTTGGGCGCAGAGCTGGCAGCGTAATATGCCACATTTGGCGGAACCGGCTGGCTCCATCCACTCTTGCTGCTTCGTAAAGCTCCGGGTTAATGGCCGAAATCGCTGCAAGGTACATAATTGCGCTAAAACCCATTTCTTTCCACATATTTGATAAGGCGATAATCCACCAGAACAACGGTCCATTTTGCAGGAAGGCTACCGGTTCTTTGATCACTCCCAGCATAACCAGGAAGTTGTTAAGCATTCCATCCGAGGCAAGCAGTGTAATTACAATGTTCGCTGCGATAACCCAGGAGATAAAATGCGGCAGATAAGAAACCGTCTGTGTAAAACGCTTGAAGAATCCTTGTTTGGCTTCATTCAGCATCAATGCAAGTATGATTGGAGCAGGAAATCCGAATAACAGCGTCAGCAAGCTTGTTGCAAGCGTATTCCGCATTACCCGATAGAAATCTCCTGTGCTAAAGAAATATTCAAACCACTTTAAGCCAACAAATTCAGCACCAAAGAACTGATGTAAAAATGATCCTCCACCCGGCTGATAATTCGTAAATGCCATATACAATCCAAACATAGGACCGTAAGAAAACAGCAATGTCGCAATAAAGGCAGGGAACATAAGTACAAATAACCACTTTTGTTCTTTTAGTCTGTACCACAGACTGTTGCCCCTGACTGTTTTGATAGCGCTTGCTTTATACATCAAATACCCTCCCTTTCTCTTTACACAGCATGCCTAGCCATCTCTTGGCTTTACTTCTCTCCTCCTTATCTTAAGGCCGCTACAGGTTCCTTTCTATACTTGAATCCTCCGAAAGATACCGCTTTTTAAAGATGTTTTGCCGCAAACTATTGTTGGATTTCGATATTCAGTCTGCTATGATAAACTTGGAAAACTTGTCTTTGTGAGTCAGGAAAAATATGTATATCACTGCCTGTTAGTCATTAAGGTACACCAAATACTCCTTAGAGAAAGGGCTTCTTCGATGCGTCAGTTTTATAGAAAATACTTCTACATGCCGTTCCTGGATCTAAGCTTTCGTTCCAAGCTGTTCCTGGTGTTTGTCCTGGTCACCATTGTTCCAATGATGCTGTTGGCCTACATATCATTCGAGCTGACAAAGTCCAAGCTCACAGAACAAATCTATATCAATATGATGAATTCAACCGCCCAGATCACCAAGAATCTGGAGAACAAGCTGGATAGTTATGAACATATTTCAGCTTCTATTTATTTGGATAGTAGATTGGCCAGTTATCTGACAAGCGAATATCAGGATGACCCTTCTTACCTGGATGTCTATAAATACATTGCTAATCGAATTGACACAGTGATGGCTGCTTACCCTGATTTTGATAGCGTATTCATTTATTCAAATAATGCATCGCTGCCCAAAGACAACTACTATATCAAACCGGTTACACCGGAAGTTGAAAAGACAGAATTGTTCAAGCAGTTGCAGCATACTTACGGTAATATTGTTCATTTGTCCTCGCCGCAAACCCAGGATAGTCCCGCCATGTTCACACTGGCCAGGCAGCTTAATAATAACCGCAACCAATATCCGTACGGAATTCTGGTCTTCAGTATATCCGAATCGGTAATTTACTCCTTAATGGAGAAGGAGGCTGGCGGGGAAGGGAAAGACATCTTTATCATCAACAATGACGGTGTGATCCTGTCTTCCGCCGACAAACAGCTGTTGAACACGAATTTGCCGGATCTGCTGGACCATCAGTTTGATGAGGCATCATCAGGCAGATTCGATACTACGTACAACGGGGTCAAGGCTTTTGCCGTCTACAATACGCTCAAAAACGGCTGGAAGACAGTGTCCATCTTCCCGTATGACAGCATCATCAAGAACGCCCGCTCATTATCGCAAACGATCATCAAAATCTCGCTGGCCTTTATTGGCGTGGCTCTGCTGCTTATTTATATCACTGCGTCGCTGTTCAGCAAACGTATCCGCATGTTAATCCGCATGATCCGGCGCATTGAGCGAGGCGATTTCACTACGACCAAGGACGAGCAGCTCGGCAATGATGAGATTGGACAGCTGCATTTTGCTTTCCGGCAAATGACGAACCGCCTGAAAAGCCTCATTACCGAGGTGTACCAGAAAGAGCTGCTGGGCAAGGAAGCTGAGCTGGATTTGCTGCAAGCCCAGATTAACCCTCATTTTCTGTACAATACGCTGGGCTCCATCTCCTCCTTGGCTATCAAGCATCAAGACCAACGGATTCAGGATATGGTCCTGAATTTAGCCAAGTTCTACCGTATCTCTCTCAATAAGGGGAAGAGCATCCTGACGATCAATGAGGAAATTAGGCTAACGAAAAGCTACAATGCCATTCAGTTGATTCGCTTCAAAGGGCAGCTGAATATTACCTATACGATTGATGAAGCCATCCTGCCCTACTCTACGGTGAAGCTGACCTTGCAGCCTTTTATTGAAAACGCGGTCATTCATGCCGTGTGGAATCAGGAGAGCCCGCTGAATATTCACATCAAAGGGATCATCGAGGACAACGACATTATCCTGTCCGTGATCGATGACGGTATGGGGATGAGACCAGACAAGTTACAAACACTGTTGGAGGACAAGCCTGGACGGGGCTATGGCATATCGAACGTGGATCGGCGAATCAAGCTGAAATTCGGGGAGCGTTATGGCGTAAAAGTGTACAGCAGACTGGGCATAGGGACCACAGTTCAGATCCGCCTGCCGCAAAAGGTGATGTTGTAACGAGAGCATAGAGTGTTAGTTGCCGAGTAGTTACTGCAGTCCGTTACTGGTTCCAAAATATAGTTTTATTGCAAATAGCGGCTATACAGTCCGCTACACTCCTTGCGTTAGTTAAAGCCTCTCTGGTGAGGTTAGTTTAGCAAGTAAAGAGTAGAGTCTGGTGCTGGCCCCACCGAGTAACGGACTCCAGAGACCTTATTATCTATATGCTGGATTGCTAGGGGGGCTAACGGACTCAGGTGACTCTATGGGCAGGCTGGCTGTTCAAAATGCGAGGTTTTGGAGTAAATAGCGGCGCTGGAGTCCGTTACATGTCTAAAACCCAGTTGTAATCGCAAATAGCGGCTGTACAGTCCGTTACACTCCTTGTGTTAGTTATGGCCTCACTGGTGAGGTCCACTTTAGCAAGATTGGTTACACTCCTTGCATAAGCTAAGGCCTATCTGGTGAGGTCACTTTAGCAAGTATCGAGTAAAGTCTGGTGCTCACACCGCCGCCTAACGGACCCCAGAGACCTTATTGTCTATATATTCGACCGCTAGGGAAGCTAACGGACTCAGGTGACTCTATGGGCTGGCCGTCTGATC